>NZ_JBIUSU010000003.1:691405-1023342 GCF_044741545.1 Streptomyces sp. NPDC088157 | reverse complement strand
GCCTCCGGCAACGGCAAGGGCCAGATCTTCGTGAAGGGCGAGGTCATCAAGACCGTCCCCGAGTCGAAGATCGTGGAGACCCTCATCGAGGAGGCGATGAAGATCGCCGAGCGGATGGAGCGGGACGGCGCCGCTTCCGGCACCCCCGGCGGTACGGGGAAACCGGCAGTGACGGTGAGTTGAGCAAGGCACGGACCGAGAGGGGGCCCGACGTGACGATCCTGGAGAAGATCCGGCAACCACGCGACCTGAAGGCGCTGTCCGAGGCGGAACTCGGTGAACTGTCCGAAGAGATCAGGGAGTTCCTGGTGCACGCGGTCGCCAGGACCGGCGGACACCTGGGGCCCAACCTGGGCGTGGTCGAACTGACCGTCGCACTCCACCGGGTCTTCGAGTCGCCGGTCGACCGCATCCTGTGGGACACCGGCCACCAGAGCTATGTGCACAAGCTGCTGACCGGGCGTCAGGACTTCTCCAAGCTGCGCGGCAAGGGCGGCCTGTCCGGCTATCCCTCCCGCGAGGAGTCCGAGCACGACGTCATCGAGAACAGCCACGCCTCCACCGCCCTCGGCTGGGCCGACGGCCTCGCCAAAGCCCGCCAGGTGCAGGGCGAGAAGGGCCATGTGGTCGCGGTCATCGGCGACGGCGCGCTCACCGGCGGCATGGCCTGGGAGGCGCTGAACAACATCGCGGCGGCCAAGGACCGGCCGCTGATCATCGTCGTCAACGACAACGAACGCTCGTACGCGCCGACCATCGGCGGACTGGCCAACCACCTGGCGACGCTGCGCACGACCGACGGCTACGAGAAGGTGCTGGCCTGGGGGAAGGACGTACTGCTGCGCACCCCGGTCGTCGGCCACACGGTCTACGAGTCGCTGCACGGAGCGAAGAAGGGCTTCAAGGACGCGTTCGCGCCGCAGGGCATGTTCGAGGACCTCGGCCTGAAGTACGTGGGTCCGATCGACGGGCACGACCTCAAGGCGGTCGAGTCCGCGTTGCGGCGGGCCAAGCGCTTCCACGGGCCGGTGCTGGTGCACTGCCTGACCGAGAAGGGGCGCGGCTATGAGCCCGCCCTCGCGCACGAGGAGGACCACTTCCACACCGTCGGCGCGATGGACCCCCTCACCTGCGAGCCGCTCACGCCCGCCGGCGGGCCCTCCTGGACGTCCGTCTTCGGCGACGAGATCGCTGCGATCGGCGAGGAACGCGACGACGTCGTGGCGATCACCGCGGCGATGCTGCACCCGGTGGGGCTGGGCAAGTTCGCCGCGCGCTTCCCGGACCGCGTGTGGGACGTCGGCATAGCCGAGCAGCACGCCGCCGTGAGCGCGGCCGGCCTGGCGACCGGGGGCCTGCACCCCGTCGTCGCCGTCTACGCCACGTTCCTCAACCGGGCCTTCGACCAGCTGCTGATGGACGTGGCCCTGCACCGCTGCGGCGTCACCTTCGTACTGGACCGGGCCGGCGTCACCGGCGTCGACGGCGCCTCCCACAACGGCATGTGGGACATGTCCGTGCTCCAGGTCGTTCCCGGTCTGCGCATCGCGGCCCCGCGCGACGCCGAGCAGCTGCGTGCGCAGCTGCGGGAGGCGGTCGCGGTGGACGACGCGCCGACGCTGGTCCGCTTCCCGAAGGAGTCGGTGGGTCCTGAGGTGCCCGCCGTCGGCCGGGTGGGCGGCATGGACGTACTGCACCGGAGCGACCGGGCGCAGGTGCTCCTGGTGGCCGTCGGCGTCATGGCGCCGGTCTGTCTCCAGGCCGCCGAGCTGCTGGAGGCGAGGGGCGTGGCCTGCACGGTCGTCGACCCCCGTTGGGTCAAACCCGTCGACCCGGCGCTGCCCGGCCTCGCCGCCGAGCACCGGCTGGTGGCCGTCGTCGAGGACAACAGCCGTGCCGCCGGCGTCGGATCGGCGGTGGCGCTCGCCCTGGGCGACGCCGAAGTCGACGTGCCCGTACGGCGGTTCGGGATCCCCGAGCAGTTCCTCGCGCACGCCAAGCGCGGCGAGCTGCTCGCCGACATCGGCCTCACGCCAGTCGAGGTGGCCGGCCGGATCAGCGCGAGCCTGACCGTCAGGGACGTCAGGTCCGGCGAGGCTCCGGCGGCCGGCGAAGTCAAGGAGAAAGCGGAATGACCACGGAGTTCGACCTCGGCGCCCTCCTGGCCGAGCGCGGAGCCGAGCGCTACGAGCTGCACGGCAGACACCTCAACCACCAGCTCCCGCGCATGCTGCACACCATCGGCTTCGACAAGGTCTACGAGCGCGGTGAGGGCGCCTATTTCTGGGACGCGGACGGGAACGACTACCTGGACATGCTCGCCGGATTCGGGGTGATGGGTCTCGGCCGGCACCACCCCGTCGTCCGCAAGGCGCTGCATGACGTCCTCGACGCCCAGCTCGCCGACCTGACGCGCTTCGACTGCCAGCCACTGCCCGGGCTGCTGGCCGAGAGGCTGCTCGCGCACAGCCCGCACCTGGACCGGGTGTTCTTCGGCAACAGCGGCACCGAGGCGGTGGAGACGGCGCTGAAGTTCGCCCGGTACGTCACCGGCCGGCCGAGGGTCCTGTACTGCGACCACGCCTTCCACGGCCTCACCACGGGCGCGCTGTCCGTGAACGGCGAGTCGGGATTCCGGGACGGGTTCGCGCCCCTGCTGCCCGACACGGCGGTCCCGCTCGGCGATCTCGACGCGCTGGCCGGTGAGCTGAGGAAGGGCGACGTCGCGGCCCTGATCGTCGAGCCGATCCAGGGCAAGGGGGTGCACGAGGCGCCGCCCGGCTATCTGCGCGCCGCCCAGGAGCTGCTGCACCGGCACAAGGCGCTCCTGATCGCGGACGAGGTGCAGACGGGGCTCGGCCGGACCGGCGACTTCTACGCCTACCAGCACGAGGAGGGCGTCGAGCCGGACCTGGTGTGCGTGGCCAAGGCCCTGTCCGGGGGGTATGTGCCGGTCGGCGCCACGCTCGGCAAGGACTGGATCTTCAAGAAGGTCTACTCGTCGATGGACCGGGTGCTCGTGCACTCGGCGAGCTTCGGGTCCAACGCGCAGGCCATGGCGGCCGGGCTCGCGGTGCTGTCCGTGCTGGAGAACGAACAGATCGTGGCCAACGCCCGGGTCACCGGCGACCTGCTCAGGTCCCGGCTGGCGGCGCTGGTCGACAGGTACGAGCTGCTGGCCGACGTCCGCGGCCGGGGTCTGATGATCGGCATCGAGTTCGGAAAGCCCAGGTCGCTGAAGCTGCGCAGCCGGTGGACCATGCTCCAGGCGGCACGCAAGGGGCTTTTCGCGCAGATGGTGGTCGTACCGTTGTTGCAGCGGCACCGGATCCTCACCCAGGTCTCCGGTGATCATCTGGAGGTGATCAAGCTGATCCCGCCGTTGATCATCGGCGAGCGGGAGGTGGACCGGTTCGTCGACGCCTTCACCGAGGTGATGGACGACGCGCACAGCGGCGGTGGGCTGATGTGGGACTTCAGCAAGACACTGGTGAAGCAGGCGGTGGCCCACCGCTGATCAGCTCGGCACTGTGCGGGTGACGGTCCGGGCCTGCCGGATTCCGCCTGTGGGGCGACCTCGGGACCCTGCGGATTTTGCCTCTGGGGCAACAAATTTGCCGCAGAGGCAATTCGGGCGTGAAATGGACGCATGAGCCCGCCCGAGTCCGAGGCCTCGGCCGAACAAGCCGGGGCTCTTCCCACCGTCGCCCCCCAACTGCGCGCCCTGCGCCGCCGGGCCACCCTCACCCTGGAGGCCGCGGCCCGCGCGGCCGGCCTCTCGCCCGCCCATCTCTCCCGTCTGGAGACCGGGCAGCGCCAGCCCTCGCTGCCGATGCTGCTCGCACTCGCCCGCGTCTACGGTACGACCGTCTCGGAACTGCTCGGCGAGACGGTCGCCGAACGGGACGCCGTCGTCCGCGCCGCCGACATGGAGCCGACCCACGCGGGCGGCTGGACGTACTGGCAGGCCGGCGCCCCCGGACGCGGGATGCAGGCGCTCCGCGTCCATGTGCCGTACGGCTCCCAGGGAGACGTCGTGCGCGTGCACCCCGGGGAGGAGTGGCTGCACGTCCTGAGCGGACGGCTGCGGTTGCGCCTCGGGGACACCACGCACCTCCTCGGTCCCGGTGACAGCGCGCACTTCGACTCGCTGACCCCGCACCGCATCGCCGCCCAGGACGACGACGGGGTCGAGCTCCTCTTCGTCCACACCCTGCTGCAGAGCCCCACGGCCACGCTGTGCCTGGGCCCCACCCCTTCGGACATCGGAGAGACGCCATGAAGGACATCGAGGAGAAGTTCCCCCGCACCCTCTGGATCCGGCTGATCATCTACATCGCGGTGGGGCACGTCTTCGCGGCGTTCCTGTGGCTGCTGTTCGAGGTGGGCGCCAACCAGTAGAGCCCGGTGGAGCGTTGCCCCGGCGCCCCCTCGCGGGCCGAGGGAGCCTCGGGGGCGAGATCGTCAGTCGAGCAGCCGGTCCCGCAGCCGCTCACGGGTCTCCGGGGTGAGCCCGAGGCCCTCCTCCAGGTAGGCGTCGACGCCGCCCCAGGTCTGCTCTATGGTCTCGAAGGCCGCCGCCAGGTACTCCGCGCGCGCGTCGAAGAGGGGGCCGAGCAACTCCATGACCTCGGGGGAGTAGGCGGCGGCGGAGGTCGTGCCGCGGCGCACCCGGTAGCGGCGGTGCTTGGCGTTGGACTCCAGGTAGTCGGCGAGAATCGCCTCGCGCTCGACGCCCACGGACAGCAGCGTCACCGCGATGGACAGGCCCGCGCGGTCCTTGCCCGCCGCACAGTGCATCAGGGCCGGGACGCTGTCCTCGGCGAGCGAGTGCAGCACCCGCGCGTGTTCGGCCGTGCGCGTCCTGATGATCGAGCGGTAGGAGGCGATCATCCGGCCGGCCGCCCTGCCCTCGCCGAGGATCCCGCGCAGCTGGTCGATCTCGCCGTCCCGCACCATCTTCCAGAACTCGGCGCCGTCCGCCGGGTCCGACAGAGGCAGGTTCACATTGCGCACGCCCGGCAGCTCGACGTCCGGGCCCTCCAGCTTCTGGTCCGCGGTGTTGCGGAAGTCGAAGATCGTGTGCAGGCCCAGGCCGGAGAGGAAGGCGGCGTCCTCGTCGGTCGCGTGCGCGAGATGGCCGCTGCGGAACAGCACGCCGTGCCGCACCCGCCGGCCGTCGACGGTCGGCAGACCGCCCACATCCCGGAAGTTGCGCACACCGGCCAGCTCCGGCTCGGTCGACGGGACCTGCTGCGTCACGGAAGCTCCCCCTGTCGGGTCTGCGTCGGCGTGGCTCGGTGGGCCGACGGGACAACTCCTCGACCATACGACATGGATTCCTGGGGCAACGAGTTGTCCACAGGCCGGTGCTCCCGACGTCCGTCCAGGTGAAGAGTTGTCCACGGAAAGTTGCCCGGCGGGCCGACCGCATTCGATGATGTTGGTGCTTGATCGCACCTGTTCGAATTAGTGGGGGTTTGATGCCCGAGATCGCCGACAATGGCCGTACCTGGCTCCTTTCGGGGCCGACGAGCAGCTACGCCCTCCACCTCACCGAGGCCGACGAGCTGGTCCACCTGCACTGGGGCCCGGGCATCGCGCTCGCGGACGCCGAGGCGCTCGCCGCCCGCCCCGCGTCGGAGCGGGGGGCGTCGTTCGAGTCCCCGCTCGACGGCCGCGAGGAGTACCCGGTCGAGGGCGGCCCCCGCTTCGTCCGGCCCGCCCTGTCCGTGCGCACCGACGAGCGGCGCGGCACCGAATGGTCCTACGAGGACTTCGAGGCCGACGGCGACGAGCTGCGGCTGCGGTTCCGGGACGCCGGGCTGGCCGTCACCCTGCACTACCGGATGCGGGGCGATGTCGTCGAGCGGTGGACGGCCCTGCGCAACGAGGGAGAGCGGCCGCTGGAGCTGCTGCGCGCCGACTCCGCCACCTGGACCCTGCCCGAGCGCGACGACTGGCGGCTCTCGCAGCTGCACGGCCGCTGGGCCGCGGAGTCCCGGCTCACGCGGTCCCCCCTCACCTACGGCGAGAAGATCATCGGCAGCCGCCGCGGCCATACCGGGCACCAGCACCTGCCGTGGGTCGCCCTGGACACCGACGCGACCGAGGAGCGCGGCGAGGTCTACGGCTGCGCCCTCGGCTGGTCGGGCTCCTGGCGGATCGCGGTGGCCCAACTCCCGGACGCGCGCGTGCAGGTCACCGGGGGCGCCGGATACGACGACTCCGGGCTGCTGCGGCTGGCCGCGGGGGAGTCCTTCACCACGCCCGTCTTCGCCGGTCTGTGGAGCGACGCCGGCTTCGGCGGCGCGAGCCGCACCTGGCACGCCTATCAGCGCGCGCACATCATCCCGGACGCCGAGCAGGACCGGCCGGTGCTGTTCAACTCCTGGGAGGCCACCTACTTCGACATCTCCCAGGAGCAGCAGGGCGCGCTCGCCCGACGGGCGGCCGCGATCGGCGTGGAGCTCTTCGTCGTCGACGACGGCTGGTTCGGGGCGCGCACCGGCGACCATGCCGGGCTCGGAGACTGGCGGCCCAACCCCGACCGCTTCCCGAACGGGCTGAAGCCCCTCGCCGACCAGGTGCACGCCCTCGGTATGCAGTTCGGCATCTGGGTCGAGCCGGAGATGGTCAACCCGGACAGTGAGCTGTACCGGGACCACCCCGACTGGGTGCAGTTCCAATCAGGACGAAAGCGGACGGAGTTCCGCAATCAACTTGTACTGAACCTCGCGCGGGAGGACGTCCAGGAGTATCTCTGGGAGCAGCTTCACGGGCTCCTCTCCAGTGCGCCCGTCGACTATGTGAAGTGGGACTTCAACCGCTGCTTCACCGACGCCGGCTGGCCGGACGACCCCTACCCGCAGCGCCTCTGGGTCGACCATGTGCGCGCCCTGTACGCCCTCCTCGACCGGCTGCGCGAGGCGCACCCAGGGGTCGCCTTCGAGTCCTGCTCGGGCGGTGGCGGCCGCATCGACCTGGGGATCATGAGCCGCACCGACCAGGTGTGGACCTCCGACAACACCGACCCGCTCGACCGGCTCGACATCCAGCACGGCTTCAGTCAGATCCACCCCGCCCGGGTCATGGCGGCCTGGGTCACCGACAGTCCCAACACGCAGCTCAACGGCCGGGTCAGCTCGCTGCGCTTCCGGTTCGTCAGTGCCATGGCCGGGGTGCTCGGCGTCGGCGGGGACCTCTCCGAGTGGAGCGAGGAGGAGCTCGCCGAGGCGCGCCGGTGGGTGGACCTCTACAAGGAGATCCGGCCCGTCGTGCAGCACGGAGACCTCCACCGGCTGCGGCCCCCGGCGGGCGGCCTGAGCGCCGTCCAGTACGTGCGCGGCGACGAGACCGTCGTCCTCGCCTGGCTCCAGGCGCAGCGGTTCGGTGAACCCGTTCCGGCGCTCAGACTGCGGGGGCTCGACCCGACAGCATCGTACGAATGCCGTGAAACGGGCGAAGTTCACCGGGGTGCGGTGCTGCGGCACCACGGGCTCCATGTCGGGCTGCGGGGCGACCTCGATGCGACGGTTATCCGGCTGCGTCGCATCTGAGGCATCTGCCCGAATTGGCTCCTTCGTTCCAACTCGCTCCGGAATAAAGGAACCTGGAGAGCTGTCACGTGAGCAGCGTCATATTCGTGACCGTACGTCGTCCGTCATGTTCACGTAATTCGCACGCTTTTCAAGGGTGATTGGTGGTATTCGGCCCGTCCGATTCACGGAGTGTGATCGGTGATTCTCACAGGGGATCAAGAGAAAGGCGTCAACAGCGCAACCTCTGCTTGTCCCTGTGCGTCCGGGTCGCTTACGTTCCACACCAATCCGGACGGACGCCGAATCCTGCCACCGCCCGGATCCCGCACACTCACCCGTACATGGCAGGAGCGGGGGACCCACAGGTAGAACCGCCTGTTCCGGTCTCCGGAACAGGCTTTGGGGTAAAGCCGCGCCTCGGCGCGGCCGGGCATCTCCAGTCCGCACCCGACAGCTCACCTCGCAGGCGCCGGAGAGGAATTCGCCATGCCCGCGAAGGGTAAGCACCGCCGTCCGAAGACTCAGCGCTTCACTCGCTCCATCGCCGTCGCCGGAACCGGCGGCGCCGCGCTCGCCCTTCCGCTCATAGGCGCCGCCGGCGCCCATGCGGCCCCGGCCCAGTCCGTCGTGCAGTCGGCTTCCCAGTCCGTCCCGGAGAAGGCCGTGCAGTCCGTTCCGGTGGCGCAGAAGACGGCCACCGCCACGAGCGCCAAGAGCTACACGGTGCGGTCCGGCGACTATCTCTCGAAGATCGCCGCCGAGCAGAACGTCAGCGGTGGCTGGCAGAAGCTGTACCAGGACAACCGTCAGGCCGTCGGCAGCGACCCGTCGCTGATCCACCCCGGGCTGAAGCTCTCGATCGGCAAGAAGGCCGCGACCGGCGGCACCGGATCGTCGTCCGGTTCGGCCTCGAAGTCGTCGTCCTCCTCGTCGAAGACGTCCGGAAGCAAGGCCTCTTCGTCCTCTTCCTCCTCGTCGTCCGGTTCGGCCTCGAAGGCGGTCACCCAGGCCGCCGAGAGCGGCACCGGGAACTCCAGCGGCTACGTCCTGCCGGTGGCGGGCGCCACCGTCGGCACCGCGTACCACACGGCCGGCAGCATGTGGTCCAGCGGCTACCACACGGGCACCGACTTCGTCGTCCCGACCGGCACGTCCCTCAAGGCCGTGGGCGCGGGCACCGTCGTCTCCGCGGGCTGGGGCGGCGCGTACGGCAACCAGGTCGTCATCAGGCTCGCCGACGGCTACTACGCCCAGTACGCCCACCTGTCCCAGCTCTCCGTCTCGGCGGGCCAGAGCGTGGCCGCGGGTCAGCAGCTCGGCCTCTCCGGTGCGACCGGCAACGTGACCGGCCCTCACCTGCACTTCGAGATCCGCACCACGCCGGACTACGGCTCCGACGTGGACCCGATCGCCTACCTGCGTTCGCACGGAGTCTCCGTCGGCTGACCGACCCCCCCTCGGACGACTCCCCGCCTGACACGCGGCCGAAGGCCGGACCCCGATCCCCGGGTCCGGCCTTCGGCATGTCTCATGTCCGGGCGGGCGGGCGGACGGGTGGCCGGGTGGACGGGTGGATGGGTGGGCGGGGGGATGGCGCCGGCCGGTTGCCGGCCGGTGGAAGGCTGAAGGTCGAAGTTCGGCTTTGCTCGTTCATGATCGTTTTATTGCGTTCTTGTGGCAGCCCCTTCTGTCCCATCGACACACGGGGCAGAGTCGGGACACAGTGATCTCCGTCAGCGAGCAAGCGCTTTCTATCGCTCTTCGGAGGTCCCGTGTCCGGCGTCGACCGACGCACCGTCATCAGTCGTCCGGCCCGGCGGGCGCTGAGCGCGGTGGTGTTCCTGGGGCTCGTCGCCGGTGCCACCGCGCCCGCCGCCGCGTCCGCCGGCGCGGGCACCGTGCGCCCCGACGACCGGCGCATCGCCTACGAGGGGCACTGGAGCCGTACGGCCGAGGCCGCCGTCACCGTCAACTCCGGTTCCCGGCTGTGGTTCCGGTTCGCGGGGAGCGCCGTCCACGCCCTGTTCGACGTCTCCTCGGTCACCGTGCCCGCGCAGATCTACGTGTCCGTCGACGGCGGCCCGAAGCAGTCGTACGCCGTCGACCGCGCCGACCTCGCGATCACGGCGTCCGGGCGGGGACCGCACACGGCCGAGCTGTCCGTGAAGGACGTCTCCTCACGGGTGAACCGGTGGACCCCGCCGCTGGAGACGGGTGTCACGCTCACCGGGATCCGGGGTCGCTTGCTGAGCCAACGCGCCTCGAAGAAGCAGGAGTTGGTGTTCTACGGCGACTCCGTCACCCAGGGCGTCCTGGCCCTGTGCGAGGTCAACACCTCCGACTGCGCCGACGGTACGGCCGCCTACCCCACCCTCGTCGCCGACGCCCTGCACGCCTCGCTCACCCAGGTCGGTTTCGGCCGTCAGGGGGTGATCCGGACCGGCAACGGGGGAGTGCCGGCCGCCGGTGACGCGTACGGCTGGAACCACGCGGGCGCACCGGCGCGTTCCGACCGCACCGCCGACGTGATCGTCGTCAACCAGGGCACCAACGACACGGCCTACGGCTCGGCCGAGTTCCGCACCGCCTACCGGGCCTACCTCGAACGCCTGCGGTCGGCCGCACCGCATGCCCGCGTCCTCGCGCTGCGCCCCCTCGACGGGTCGCACTCCGCCGACATAGCCGCCGTCGTCGGAGAACTCGGCGATCAGCACACGGAGTTCGTCGACACGACCGGCTGGCTCTCGGCGGCGGACGGGGACTTCCAGGACAGCGTCCACCCGAGCGCCCAGGGTCACCGCAAGGTGGCCGACCGACTCATCAGCCTTCTGAGCAAGGAGCATCAGTGCACACCAACCGCCGCCGAAGAACCGTCGCCGTCGTCGCCGCCGCCCTGCTCGCCGGCCTCTGCTCCGCGCCCGCCGGCCACGCCACCGACACCCCGCGCCGCATAGTCGAGAACCTGGACCGAGGCCTGGTCGCCGTACCCTCGGGCGAAGGCACCTTCCTCAGCTGGCGCCTGCTGGGCACCGAGTACGCCCTCCCCCACACCACGATCGCCTTCAACGTGTACAAGAACGGCCGCCGGCTGAACCGCGAGCCGGTCCGCAAGTCCACGACCTACCAGGACAACTCCCGGGGCACGGGCACGTACACCGTGCGCTCGGTCATCAACGGGCATGAGCTGAAGGCGAGTTCGCCCGCCCTGTACTTCGCCGACGGTTACGCCGAGATCCCCCTCGCCGCCGCCGACGGCTACACCGTCCAGCACGCCTGGCCGGGTGACCTCGACGGCGACGGACGCTACGAGCTCGTCGTCAGCAGACTGTCCGGGACCCGCGACAGGCCCGACCTGCTGGAGGCGTACTCGCTCACCGGCGAGCGGCTGTGGCGGGTCGACCTCGGCCCCGGCTCCTACACCCAGGTCGGGGGGAACGGCGCCAACGACCCGGCGCCCGCCGCGATCAGCGGTTCCACGGCGATCGGCGGCTACCGCAACGACGACAACGTCACCGTCTACGACCTCGACGGCGACGGCAGGGCCGAGGTGCTGGCGCACACCGCCGCCGGGACCACCTTCGCCGACGGCTCCCGGGTCACCGCGGCCTCGCCCGCGAACCAGTTCGTGTCGGTGATCGACGGAGCGACCGGAGCCGAGCGGACCCGGCAGCCCGTACCCGACGACTTCGTGGCCGACGGCCCCTCCGGCGGTCACTTCGGCATCGCCTACCTCGACGGCGAACACCCCAGCCTCGTCACCAAGCTGGTCACCCGGGCCGGAGCCAAGCGCGGCTCGTTCCGGGTCCTGTTCCAGACCTGGGACTTCAACGGCACCGATCTCACCCGCCGTTGGAAGTACGTGGTGAACCCGGCGACCGGCGCGACCAGCTTCCACCAGATCCGCACCGTCGACGTCGACGGGGACGGCAGGGACGAGATCGCCGACGGCAACTACGTCGTGAACAGCGACGGCACGCTGCGCTACGTCGTCGACGGCGCCATCCACGGCGACCGCTTCGACATCGCCGACCTCGACCCCGACCGGCCCGGTCTGGAGGGCTTCGCCATCCAGCAGTCCGAGCTGGGCGTCGTCTCCGCGTTCCCCTGGTACTACTACGACGCCGACACCGGCGAGCGGCTGGTGACCGGCTCGCATCCGACCGGCCCCGTGAGCGACGCGGACCTCGACACCGGCCGCGGGAACGCGGCGGACATCGACCCGAATCACCGCGGCTACGAGTACTGGACGTCCACCGCCGACGTCACCCGGCCCGGCGCGGGCGTCTTCAGCGTCCAGGACGGCAAGGTCTCCACCACCACCCCCAGCGTCAACTTCCGTATCTGGTGGGACGGTGACAAGGCGTCGGAACTGCTGGACTTCACCCGGGTCGAGAAGTGGGACCCGGCGACCGAGACCAGCACGACGGTCTTCGACCCGGCCGGCGTCGTGTCCGGAGCCCGCAACGCCACCCCCTTCTACGGCGACCTCCTCGGTGACTGGCGCGAGGAGATCCTCGCCGAGACCGCCGACCACACCGCCCTGCGCCTCTACACCACCACCGTGCCGACCGGCACCCGCGTCTACACCCTCGCCCAGAACCCCGCGTACCGCCTGGGCTGGACCGTACGCGGCTACCTCCAGTCCACGTACACCGACTACTACCTCGGCACCGAGACGCGCCGTGTCCCCAAGCCGTCCCTCACCACCCCCGCGCACTGAAGGAGCCGACCGACATGACGACCACCCGCAGGGCATTCGGAGCCCTCGCCGCCGGCGCCGCCCTGACCGCCCTGGCCCCCGCGACCACCGCGAGCGCCCGGCCCCGCCACCGGCGCCCGCTCGCCCACGACGACTTCCGCCACGGCCTGCGCCAGTGGGCCGTCGAACTGGAGAAGGGCGGAACGGTCACCGCCTCCCGCGGAACCCTGGAGGTCGACGTGCCCGCCGGGGCGACGATCTGGTTCAAGCGGCCGCTGCACGGACCGTACGTCCTCGAGTACGTCGCCACGCCCGTCTCCGCGGGCGGGGTGAACGACCGCGTCTCCGACCTCAACAACTTCTGGAACGCGGTCGACGTCCGCTCCCCGGAGAACCTCTTCGCCACCCCGCGCGGCGGCGCCCTCGCCGAGTACGACTACCTCAAGACGTACTACGTCGGCTACGGCGCCAACACCAACACCACGACCCGGCTGCGCCGCTACGTCGGCGAGGCGGGGGTGCGCCCCCTCATCTACGACTACACCGAGCCGCTGCTGGTCGCCAACCAGCCGAACCACGTCCGTATCGTCTCGGACGGTTCCACCGTCCGCTGGTGGAACAACGGCAGGCTCGTCTTCGACCACACCGATCCGGAGCCCTACACGGGCGGGCACTTCGCCTTCCGCACCACCTGGAGTCATTTCCGGATCAACGACTTCCGGGCGTGGTCCCTTATTCCCTGATTGGCAAATTCTTTAAGGGTGTCTTATCTCACCGCCCGTCAACCCCTTCCTACGATCGCGTAGGTCACATTCGAAGGTGAATGATGAACTGCTGTGGCAGACGATTCGAAGAGTGACATCAGATCAGTGATCGGGTCGTACGTGGCGGTGGGGGACAGCTTCACCGAGGGCGTCGGCGACCCCGGCCCCGATGGGGCGTTGGTCGGCTGGGCGGACCGGTTCGCGGTACTCCTCGCGGACCGGCAGCCCGAGGGCGACTTCAACTACACCAACCTCGCGGTCCGCGGAAAGCTCCTCGACCAGATCATGGATGACCAGCTCGCCAGGGCGGTCGAACTCGCCCCGGACCTGGTCTCCTTCTGTGCGGGCGGCAACGACATCCTCCGTCCCGGAACCGACCCGGACGAGGTCGCCGAGCGTTTCGAGCGCGCGATCTCGGCCCTGACCGCCGTAGCCGGCACCGTCATGGTGACGACCGGCTTCGACACCCGTGGCATCCCCGTGCTCAAGCACCTGCGCGGCAAGATCGCCACCTACAACGGACACGTGCGCGCCGTCGCCGACCGGTACGGCTGCCCGGTGCTCGACCTGTGGTCCCTGAAGTCCGTGCAGGACCGCAGGGCCTGGGACGGCGACCGGCTGCACCTCTCCCCGGAGGGGCACACGCGCGTGGCACTGCGCGCCGGACAGGTCCTCGGCCTCGAGGTACCGGCCGACCCGGAGCAGCCCTGGCCGCCGCTCCCGCCGCGCGGCACGCTGGACGTGCGGCGCGACGACGTCCACTGGGCGCGCGAGTACCTGGTGCCGTGGATCGGACGCCGGCTGCGCGGGGAGTCCTCCGGCGACCACGTGACCGCCAAGGGCACGCTGTCGCCGGACGACATCAGGATGCGGATCGCGGCCGTGGCCTGAGCCGCCGACCGTGTGCACCGGTGGCCGGCCGCGGACGGGGTGCGGCCGGCCGCTCCACCAGTGAGGTGATCGCATGGGGCGCCCGGGCGGGGCCGGACGCGGAGGCCGGGACGACCGCACCCGCGCCTGGCTCCGCCTCGGCACCTCCGAGGACCGTTCCCCGCATGCCGTTCAAGCCCCCTGGGCCTGCTCCGGGTTCGCGCGGCGGCCGGTCTCTCAGCGCTTCTGGGCGCTCAACGTCTCGGGGCTCAGCCCGAGTTCCCGGGCCAGCGCCTCGTCGACCCACTCCTGGGCCCGGGTCCGGGACACCGTGCCCGCGTAGGACGTCAGCTGCACGGCGAGTCCGTCGAGCAGGGCCGTCAGGCGCAGGGCCGCGCCGGCCGGGTCGGGGCAGGAGAACTCGCCCCCGGCCACGCCCTCCGCGATGACCTCGGTGAGCGCGGCCTTCCACTCCTTGTCGAGATCGCGCGCGACCTCCCGCAGCGCGGGCTCGCGCAGGGACACCGCCCAGCCCTCGATCCACAGCCGCCAGCCCTTGGCCTGGCCGGTGGGCGCGTACCAGCGCACCGCCGACCGCAGCCGGCGCAGTGCCGTGGTACGGCGGCCGGTCACCTTGCGCAGTCGTGCCAGGTCGCCCTCGGCCGCGTAGGCGAACGCGTCGGCGACGAGCTTCTCCTTCGTCGAGAAGTGGTAGAGCACCAGCGCGTTGCTCACACCGAGGGCCGCGGCCACGTCGGCGATCCTGACCGCCGCCACGCCCCGCGCCTCGATCTGCTCGATGGCCGCCCGCAGCAGTTCCTCGCGCCGCTCGGCCACACTCAACCGGACCCTCGCCACGCCGTCACCCTAATCCGTCGGCGTGAGGGCCGCCGGACCGGCCCATGGGCGCGGACGCTCATTGAACGGGCCGGTGGCGGCCGAAGCGTTCCGCGATCACCGGCAGCCGTCCCGCGGCGATGGTGTGCGCGGCGGCCCGCGGTGTCGTCCCGTCCGCCTCGGCGCGGGCCAGTACCAGTTCCACCAGAGCGCGCATCGAGCGGCGCGTGTACGCGAAGGCCTCCTCCGGGTCCGCGCCGATGTCGCCGAACAGGGTCCACCACCACCAGGCGTTGGTCCCGGAGTTGACGACGACGTCCGGCAGCACGCTCACCCCGCGCGCGTGCAGCAGTTCCTCCGCCTCCGGCAGGACGGGCATGTTGGCCGCCTCGGCGATCCACCGGGCGCCGATCTTCGCCTGCTCCTCGACCCCGACGGCGTACGACACGGCGGCAGGCACCAGCACCTCCGCCTCCGCCGACAGCCAGGCGTCGCCCGGCAACTCGAGGTCCCCGGGGCGCAGTACCGCGCGGTCCACGGTGCCGTGGGCGTCGCGCGCGGCCAGCAGCGCCTCCACGTCGAGCCCGGCCGGGCAGGCGATCGTGCCCTTGACGTCGGCGACGGCCACGACCGTCAGCCCCGCGCGCGTGAGGAACCGCGCGGTGGCCCCGCCCATGGTGCCGAACCCCTGGAGGGCGACCCGCGTCCCGGTGTACGCCACCCCGGCCCGGTCCAGGGCGGTCAGCACGGACTCGGCGACCCCGCAGCCGCCGACCAGCTCGTCCAGACCGATGCCGTCCACCTCGACGGCGAAGGCGGCCGCGAGCCGCTCGCGGGCGGCGGACTCGTCCTCCAGGAGCGGGTAGACCGCCTGCACGGACGACACCAGCCCGACTTCGGCGGCCGCCCGGTCCACCAGGTCCTGGGACAGTCCCAGGTCCTCGCCGGTGGTCCAGCAGCTCTCCACGTACGGCCGTACGGCCCGCAGGTACCGCACCAGCACGCCGTACGCCTCCGGGTCCCGCGGATCGCAGTCGATGCCCCCCTTGGCTCCGCCCAGCGGGACGTAGCGGGCCTCGGGGTCGTAGTGCAGCGCCTCCTTGAGGCTCATGCCGCGGGCGAGCCCGGTCACCTCCTCCAGGGTGCAGCCCGCCCGCATCCGCAGTCCGCCGCTGCACACGCCGCGCACGAGCCCGTCGACGACCAGATGGCCCTGGCGCCCGGTGACGTGATCGGTCCAGGTGAGCGACAGGTGGGGGGCGGTCATACGGACTCCTCGACCGGCGGGCCGGTACGGCTGAAGCGGCTGGTACTGAACAGTGGGTCAGTATCGGAACGCGGGGACGCCGTGTCAAAGCACGCCGCGGTGGAATGACCGGGGTGACCTCGGCGTTGTCGGAGCGGGCGGCCATAATGGAACGCCTCAGCGACTCCCCTGGAGGTACCGTGTCCGGTTTCCGTTCCCTGAGCTCCGGGCTCCGCGCTCTACAGCCCGCGGCCTTCGGCGCGGATCCGAGCGGTGAGCGCCTGGCGCGCATCCGCAGATCGCCCCACTTCAAGGACGGGGTCTTCCAGAACCCCGGCGGCCTGGCGAGCACCCGGCCCTCGGGCTCGATGCTCGAGTTCGCCAAGGTCTTCTTCGACAAGGACCAGCGTCCCCGCCGCGCTCCCGCGGGCACGGTACCGGTGCACCCGACCACCCTCGCCGACCTCGCCGAGCCGCCGGCCACGGGGCTGCGGCTGACCTGGATGGGGCACTCCAGCGTTCTCGCGGAGATCGACGGGCAGCGCGTCCTGTTCGACCCCGTCTGGGGCGAGCGCTGCTCCCCGTTCCCCTTCGCGGGACCCAAGCGGCTGCACCCGGTCCCGCTGCCGCTGGCCACGCTGGGCCCGGTCGACGTGGTCGTGATCTCCCACGACCACTACGACCACCTGGACCTGCCCACGATCAGGGCGCTGGCGGACACGGACACCCTGTTCGCCGTGCCGCTCGGCGTCGGCGCCCACCTCGAGCACTGGGGCGTGTCCGCCGACCGGGTGCGCGAATTGGACTGGCACGAGGCGACGAAGGTCGGCGGACTCACCCTGACCGCGACCCCGGCCCGCCACTTCTGCGGCCGCGGCCTGCGCAACACCCAGCACACCCTGTGGGCCTCGTGGGTGGTCGCGGGCGAGGAGCACCGGATCTACCACAGCGGCGACACCGGCTACTTCGACGGTTTCAAGGACATCGGCGCCGCGCACGGCCCGTTCGACGCGACCATGATCCAGATCGGGGCCTACTCGGACTTCTGGCCCGACATCCACATGACCCCGGAGGAGGGCATGCGCGCCCACCTGGATCTCCAGGGCGGCCCGGGCGGAGTGATGCTGCCCATCCACTGGGCCACCTTCAACCTCGCCACGCACGCGTGGACCGACCCCGGGGAGGGCACGCTGGCCGCCGCGCGGGCGGCCGGGGCACGCGCCGCCCTGCCCCGTCCCGGCGAGCCCTTCGAGCCCACCGCCGAGACCTTCCCGGGGGAGCCGTGGTGGCGCGAGGTCGCACTCGCCCCGGCCGCCGGCTGGAGGCCCCTGATCGAGACGGTAACCAAGGCCAAAGCCGATACCGAGGGTGACGGTGCGAAGGGTGTCGTCGAGGGCGGAGAAGCGCCGGAGGCGATCCCGGCGGGCTGACCGGGGGGCGGAAATGTTCGACCGTGCGGGTCGGGGAGCGAAGAACTCCCCGACCCGCACGGTCGTTTCCGGAGCGCCTCTGAACAGGTCTGATCGAGAACTTTCTGTGTTGCCTCCTGGACGGTGTGGGTATATCGGTCTGCCGTGCGAAGCGTCATACCAGAGCGGGACGCACGCCGGGGGACTTTGTCAACTGCCCACCGCACCTGATGCGTTGCCGACTACTGTGAGTGGCCGTCGGGCGACACCGGGCCGAATTCTTCGGCTCTCCCGACCGACAGCCAAACTCGACGGACCAGTACGAGGACACCGATGTCTCACCTCCGCGCACCCGCCGCACGCGCAGACCGCCGTGAGGGCGGGCGGCACGGGCGGCCGGTAGCCCGCCCCGCACCGGCGTCGGCCGAGACACACATACGGCCCCAGTTGCTGAGGCTCGCCGTGCTCCCACCGACGGCGGTCGCCCTCAGCGCCTGCGCGGTCGTCCTGTTCACCGTGCGCTCCACCGGCGTCCGGCCCGGCGCGACCCTGTGGGCGGTCCTCGCCGGCGCCGTCGCGGTGACCGGCCTCGGCATCGTGATCGCCGCCGTGGCCGCGGACCGCGCCGCCCGCTCCGTCGGCGACCGCGTGGCGGCGCTGCGCCGCGGCAGCGCACGCGGCGAGGCCGAGCTGCGCACCGTCATCGAGGCGCTGCGCCGTGGCGAGGTCCCGCCCCAGCGCACGCCGCGCGGCGGCCCGCCCGGCGACGCCGACGACTTCGAGCTGCTCGCCGCCGACCTGGCGCGGGCCCACGACGGGGCCGTCACCGCCGTCGTGCAGGCCGCTCAGCTCTCCAGCCAGGCGGGCAGCGAACAGAAACTGGAGGTCTTCGTCAACCTCGCGCGGCGCCTTCAGTCCCTGGTGCACCGCGAGATCTCCATCCTCGACGAGCTCGAGAACGCGATCGAGGACCCCGACCTGCTCAAGGGCCTCTTCCACGTCGACCACCTCGCCACCCGCATCCGCCGCCACGCCGAGAACCTCGCCGTCCTCGGCGGGGCCGTCTCCCGGCGGCAGTGGAGCAACCCGGTCTCCATGACCGAGGTGCTGCGCTCCGCGATCGCCGAGGTGGAGCAGTACTCGCGGGTCAAACTCGTCCCGCCCATCGACGGCGAACTGCGCGGGCACGCGGTCGCCGACGTCATCCATCTGCTCGCCGAACTCGTCGAGAACGCCACGGTGTTCTCCGCCCCGCACACCCAGGTGCTGCTGCGCGCCAACCTCGTCACCTCCGGGCTCGCCGTCGAGGTCGAGGACCGTGGTCTCGGTATGCCCGTCGAGGAGCAGAGCAGGATGAACGCCCTGCTCGCCGACCCCGACCAGGTCAACGTCGGCCGTCTCCTCGCCGACGGCCGCATCGGGCTGTTCGTCGTCTCCCAGCTCGCCCGACGGCACGGCATCCGGGTCCGCCTCCAGGGCAACATCTACGGCGGTGTCCAGGCCGTCCTCGTCGTGCCGCAGGCGCTGCTGGGCTCCGCGCCGGGCATCCTCGGAGCGGAGCCGCGGGGACCGGAGACGAACGGCGCCGGCCTGCCCCTCGTGCCCGCCACGCCTCCCGCCCCCGCCCAACCGGGACGGCCACCCCTGCCACTCGCCGCGCAACCCGGGGCGGGCCCGGCGCCCGGTCCCGCACAGCCGCCCGACCCGCTGAGGACCGCAGACGCGGGCCGGACACCGGGCTCCACGCACCCGCTGGACGCGGCGCGTACGGGCCGTCCTCCGGCTCCGTCCCCGGCGCGGGACACCGACGGCGCGGGTCGGTCGTTCGGCGGGGTGCGGGACACCGACGGCGCGGGTCGGTCGTTCGATCCGCTACGGATGCGGGGCACCGCGCGCCCCGGTCCCTCGACCGGCTCGCCCGAAGCGCGGGACGTCTCCGGCGCGGGTCGGACATCGTTCCAGTCCCAGTCCCCGTCCCCGTCCCCGTCTTCGGCGCAGGGCATGCCCGGCTCGGGCATGCCCCGGGTCCTCCCGCATCCGCAGGGCGACCCGGGAAGCTCGGACGCCTTCCGCCCGGCCGCGCCCCCGCACCCCGGCTCCGACCGCGTCGCGGGGCCCACGGCGCCGACGGGGCCCGTCGAGCGGACAGCGCTGCGGCCGGGCGCACCGGCGCCCCTGGACCTCGGGTCGGCTGCCGCCGGGGGACCGGCGGGACCCGTCGAGCCGATGGCGCGGCGGACGACCGCCCCCGCATCCCCGCACCCCGGGTCCGCTCCCGCCGCGGGGTCGGCGGAACGCGTCGAGCCGGCCTCGCCGCGGCCGGGCGTACCGGTACCTCCGCACCTCGGGTCCGAGGCGGTTGCCGGGACGGCGGGGTCCGTCGGGGCGGCCGTGCCGCGGGTGGGTGCGCCGGAGCCGCTGCCCGTTCGCGGGGCCCGCGCGGAACGGCCCAATCCGGCCGAGGCCGTGCCTGGCATCCGGCGTGGCGACCGGTCCGTCGTCGACGGGAACGCGGGCATCGCACCCACCCCACGCGTCGGCACGGTGCGCGGCACCATGGGCAAGCCCCAACTGCCCCGCCGCCGCGCCCAGGAGCACATCGTGCCCCAGTTGCGCGGCGGCCCGGCCCCGCGCCAGGACACCGAGCAGCCCGTCGGCCACGACCCCGGTCTGATGGCGGCCTTCCAGCGGGGCATCGGCCTGGCCGAGGCCCAGCAGAGCCTGGAGGCGGACGGCCTGGACCAGGCCCCGTCGCAGCCGTCGGCCGCCCCCCTCGACGCCCGGCTCGGCCCGGCCGCCCTCCCGGCGTCGGACCAGGACCAGGACCAGGGACCGGACGGGCACGGTGCCGTCGTCGGCGACATCTCCGGCGAGGGGCCGGAAGGGGTCCGTCCACTGCCGCCGAGGCCGCTCTCCACCGACGTACGACCGTCGCATCCGTCCCGCATACCGCAGGCGCGCCCCGCGCACAACGCCACGCCGCCCGAGGCGTACGGCGCGCGCGAGGCGCTGGACCCGCCCGGCCCCGACCGATCCACCGCCCGGCACGACGGGAGCGCACCAGCCGGATGAGCACTGGCACCCCCACCCCCACCCCCACCCCCACCCCCGGCGCTCCCGCAGACCTTCGTACCCCAAGGAGTCGATCCACCATGGCGAGCGATGCGCCGACCGTCCATGTATCCGATCTCGACTGGCTGATGAGCGGCCTCGTGCAGCGCGTACCGCACACCATGAGCGCGGTGCTGCTCTCCAGCGACGGCCTCGTGAAGTCGGTCCACGGCCTCGACCCCGACAGCGCCGACCACATGGCCGCCCTCGCCTCCGGGCTGTACTCCCTGGGGCGCAGCGCCGGCGTCCGGTTCGGCGACGGCGGGGACGTGCGGCAGGTCGTCGTCGAACTCGACTCGACGCTGCTGTTCGTCACCACCGCAGGCTCGGGCGCGTGCCTCGCGGTGCTCGCCGGGCGTGAGGCCGACGCGGCCGTGCTCGGTTACGAGATGGCGATGCTCGTCAAGAGCGTCCGGCCGTATCTCATGACCGCGCCCCGGCAGCACGCCGTCGAACCGTCGGTGATGGGGCCTTGAGCGTGGCGGCGGCCGGCGACGGGCCCTGGCTCGACGACGCGGCCGGGCGGCTGGTGCGCCCGTTCACGGTCAGCAACGGCCGGACCAGGCCCAGCGTCGCCCTCGATCTGATGTCGCAGGTGAGAGCCACCGGGGCGACCCCACTGGGTTACCTCGGCCCCGAACACGCGACCGCGCTCCACCTGACCAGCGCACCCGTGTCGGTGGCCGAGATCGCGGCCCATCTGAAGCTGCCGGCGGCGGTCACCAAGGTGCTGCTGTCGGACCTTCTCGACTGCGGGGCGCTGACCACCAAGCCCCCCGAGTACCACCACATCCCCACCGACCGGGCCCTTCTGGAGGCAGTGCTCGATGGACTACGACGACAGCTCTGAGTACGACGCGTACGACGAGCACGGCGAGCACGGCGCCCATGACGGCGGCGGCTCCGATCCCTTTCCCACAGCTCTGAAGATCCTGGTAGCGGGCGGCTTCGGGGTCGGCAAGACGACCTTCGTCGGCGCCGTGAGCGAGATCGCGCCGCTGAGCACGGAGGAGCTGCTCACCACGGTCAGCGCCGCGACCGACAACCTCGACGGCATCGAGAACAAGGTCGAGACGACCGTCGCCATGGACTTCGGCCGCATCACCCTCGACCCGAGTCACGTCCTCTACCTGTTCGGCACGCCGGGCCAGGAGCGGTTCTGGTTCATGTGGGACGAGCTCTCCGAGGGCGCCCTCGGCGCGGTCATCCTCGCCGACACCCGACGCCTCGAGGAGTGCTTCGCGGCCGTCGACTTCTTCGAGGAACGCGGACTCGCCTTCATCATCGCCGTCAACGAGTTCGACGGCTCCCACCGCTACAACCCCGAGGAGGTACGCGCCGCCATCGACCTCGCCCCGGACGTCCCCGTCGTGCGCTGCGACGCCCGTATCTCCGCCTCCGGGGTTCAGACCCTGCTCACCCTCGTCAAACACCTCATCGCCCACGCGCCGGCCGCACCCCAGCCGAGCCGCGGCGCCCACATGTGACCCCCGCCCCCAACGCCCCGGAGCCGCACATGACGTACGTCCACAGCG
This sequence comes from Streptomyces sp. NPDC088157, assembly GCF_044741545.1. NCBI lineage: Bacteria > Bacillati > Actinomycetota > Actinomycetes > Kitasatosporales > Streptomycetaceae > Streptomyces > Streptomyces sp. NPDC088157. Next base: position 1,001,330 of record NZ_JBIUSU010000003.1, on the reverse strand, counting down.
ACGGAGCCCGGCCATGAGCTACGACCCGCCGCGTCCGGCCGGACGTCTGCTGCTCACTCCGGAGGACCGGGACGCTCCCGCCCGCGCCCGGAGGCTGCGCCGACTCGGCCTGGGGGAGCAGCCGGAGCCCGCGCTGGACGCCTTCGCGGACCGCCTCGCCGAGGTGGCCGGAGCGCCGTACGCCATGGTCAACTTCCTCGACGAGGAACGGCAGTTCTTCGCAGGGCTGCACACTCCGCGGGGTGGCCGGGCCGCCCGCGGCGGCAAACCCGAGGTCGGCCGCCGACTGCCCCGCGACTACGGCTACTGCCCGCACGTCGTCGTACGGCGCAAGGCGCTGGTCCTGGAGGACGTGGGCGACTACCCGCGCTTCGCGGGCAACCCGGTCGTCGACGAGTACGGCATCCGCTCCTACCTGGGCGCCCCGCTCATCGACACGAGCGGCATGGTGCTGGGCACGGTGTGCGTCGCCGACCTCACGCCCCGGCCCTGGGGCAGGGCCGGCCTGGAGACGATCAAGTCGACGGCCGCCGAACTCGCCGACCGGCTGCAACGGCGCGAGGCGGACGGGTTCCCCGTGCCCTGAGTGCGGATCACGCCCGTCAGGGGGCCCGCCAGATGTTGTCGAAGGCCGCGTTCTCGACGGACCGCCGCTGTCGTACCGCCTCGAGTTCCGCCACCGCGTCGCCGACCGCCGCCAGGGCCGTCCCGGCCGCGTCGCCGGGGAGATCGGGGAAGCCGTCGGCCGGCTCCTCGCGGAGGCCGACGGCGGCGCCCAGTACGGCGAGGACCGGCTCGTCCGCCTCCCAGCGCTCGGTGGCCCGGCGACGGGCCGGTGAGTCGAGCGGTTCCGTCCCACCGGACCGGAAGGGCAGCCGGCGGTGGCGTGGCCGGCCGACCAGGCCGTCCGCCTCCAGCCGGGCGGCGTAGGCGGCGGCCAGGCCCTGCCCGCGGCGCCACAGCCAGTCCTCGACCGACTCGTACGGCGCCACCCGCACGAGCGACGACGCGGCCTCGGCCAGAAGGGGATCTCCCGGGGCGGACGGCGGGCCGGGCACCAGCCGCTCACCGTCGAGGGTGACCGCCCCGCTCCCGACGAGATCGATCACCTCGGCGCCCGCGAGGGCGAGCGACAGATCGCCCTGCCCGACGGGGCGCACCGGCGTCACGTCCATCGCGATGAGCATCAGGTCTCGTGCTGTGGTCATCAAGGGCTCCACGTCAGTCGGCCGGCCTTGCGAGGGTTGCGGTCCAGGGTGACACGCCCCACCGTGGGGTGCGGGAAGCCGGTGCGGACGGGCGGGGCCACCCGTGTGAAGCAGAGCTGTGGCGGCGCTTAAGAAAAGCTCGATGGACCCGGCCGGGCGAAGTGCGGCAGATTGCTGGGCGAATCCACATGTCTTCCCGGACGCGGGGCCCTTCGGGCTGCTCGCCCGGGCCCTCACCACAGGAGCCGTAGCGTGAAGGCGCTGGTCAAGGAGAAGGCGGAGCCCGGGCTGTGGCTCGCGGACGTCCCCGAGCCGGCCGTCGGGCCCGGCGATGTGCTGATCAGGGTTCTGCGCACCGGAATCTGCGGCACCGATCTGCACATCCGGTCCTGGGACGGCTGGGCGCGGCAGACGATCAGCACCCCGCTCGTGCTCGGGCACGAGTTCGTCGGCGAGGTCGTCGAGACCGGTCGTGACGTCGCCGACATCCAGATCGGGGACCGGGTCAGCGGCGAGGGGCACCTCGTCTGCGGCAAGTGCCGCAACTGTCTCGCCGGTCGCCGTCATCTGTGCCGGGCCACCGTCGGGCTCGGCGTCGGCCGGGACGGCGCCTTCGCGGAGTACGTCGCCCTGCCCGCGTCCAACGTATGGGTGCACCGGGTGCCGGTGGACCTCGACGTGGCGGCGATCTTCGACCCGTTCGGCAACGCCGTCCACACCGCGCTGTCCTTCCCGCTCGTCGGCGAGGACGTCCTGATCACCGGTGCCGGGCCGATCGGGCTGATGGCCGCCGCCGTCGCCCGGCACGCGGGTGCCCGCAACGTCGTCGTCACCGATGTCAGCGAGGAGCGGCTCGAGCTGGCGCGCAAGATCGGCGCGAGCCTCGCGCTGAACGTGTCGCGGACGTCCGTCGCCGACGGGCAGCGTGAGCTGGGGCTGCGTGAGGGCTTCGACATCGGGCTGGAGATGTCCGGCCGGCCCGCGGCGATGCGCGACATGATCGCCAACATGACGCACGGCGGCCGGATCGCGATGCTGGGGCTGCCCGCCGAGGAGTTCCCCGTCGACTGGTCCCGGATCGTCACCTCGATGATCACGATCAAGGGCATCTACGGCCGTGAGATGTTCGAGACCTGGTACGCGATGTCGGTGCTGCTGGAGGGCGGCCTCGACCTCGCCCCCGTGATCACCGGCCGATACGGTCACCGCGACTTCGAGGCGGCCTTCGCCGACGCGGCGAGCGGCCGCGGCGGCAAGGTCATCCTCGACTGGACCGCGTAAGCCATCCGCACTTCCTAGGAGCTTTTCCATGTTCGACTCCGTGCGCGACGACCTGCGCGACACCCTCGACGAGATCCGTGCCGCCGGTCTGCACAAGCCCGAGCGCGTCATCGGCAGCCCGCAGTCCGCGAGGGTCGCCGTCACCGCGGGCGGCCGGCCCGGCGAGGTCCTCAACTTCTGCGCCAACAACTACCTCGGTCTCGCCGACCACCCCGAGGTCGTCGCCGCCGCCCACGAGGCCCTCGACCGCTGGGGTTACGGCATGGCGTCGGTGCGCTTCATCTGCGGGACGCAGGAGGTGCACAAGGAGCTGGAGGCGCGGCTTTCGGCCTTCCTCGGCCAGGAGGACACGATCCTGTACTCCTCCTGCTTCGACGCCAACGGGGGCGTCTTCGAGACGCTGCTCGGCCCCGAGGACGCGGTGATCTCCGACGCTCTCAACCATGCCTCGATCATCGACGGCATCCGGCTGTCCAAGGCGCGCCGGTTCCGCTACGCCAACCGTGATCTGGCGGATCTGGAGCGGCAGTTGAAGGACGCGTCCGACGCGCGTCGCCGGCTGGTCGTCACCGACGGCGTCTTCTCCATGGACGGCTATGTCGCCCCCCTCGCCGAGATCTGCGACCTCGCCGAGCGCTACGACGCCATGGTCATGGTCGACGACTCGCACGCGGTCGGCTTCGTCGGCCCCGGCGGCCGCGGCACCCCGGAACTGCACGGAGTGATGGACCGTGTCGACATCATCACCGGCACCCTGGGCAAGGCGCTGGGCGGCGCGTCCGGCGGCTATGTGGCCGCCCGGGCGGAGATCGTCGCCCTGCTCCGTCAGCGCTCGCGCCCGTACCTCTTCTCCAACACCCTCGCCCCGGTCATCGCCGCCGCTTCGCTGAAGGTCCTCGACCTGCTGGAGTCGGCCGACGACCTGCGCGTGCGGCTGGCCGAGAACACCGCCCTGTTCCGCCGCCGGATGACGGACGCGGGCTTCGACGTCCTGCCCGGCGACCACGCCATCGCGCCGGTGATGATCGGCGACGCGGCGAAGGCGGGCCGGATGGCCGAACTGCTGCTGGAGCGCGGGGTGTACGTGATCGGCTTCTCCTACCCGGTCGTTCCGCAGGACCGGGCCCGCATCCGCGTCCAGCTCTCCGCCGCGCACTCCACGGACGACGTCGACCGCGCGGTCGACGCGTTCATCGCGGCGCGCGCCGAGCTGGAAGCGGTCTGAGCCGGATCCGGGCCCGGGGCGTGCGAGCCGGACACGGTTCGAGCGGCCCGGACATATTGCGATAATCGATCCATGATCGAAGCGCGGCGGCTCCACATCCTTCGTGCGGTGGCCGACCACCGCACGGTGACCGCGGCTGCCGCCGCGCTGTACCTCACCCCGTCCGCCGTGTCCCAGCAGCTGACGGCACTGGAGCAGGAGACCGGCCACCGGCTGGTGGAACGGAGCGCCAAGGGCGTACGGCTCACCCCGGCCGGTGAGATCCTGCTCGGCCACACCAACGCCGTCCTGGCCCAGCTGGAGCGGGCCGAGGCGGAACTGGCCGCCTACAGTTCCGGAGCGGCCGGCACGGTCACGGTGGCCGCCTTCGCGACGGGCATCGCCCTGGTCGTGGCGCCCGCGGTGGCCCGGCTCGCCGGCACCGCCCCCGGCATCCGGATCCGCGTCCAGGACGCCGAGGGCGACGCCAGCCTGCCCATGGTGCTCGACCGGCAGGTGGATGTCGCCGTGGCCGTCGAGTACCGCGGGGCCCCGGCCGCCGACGACCCGAGGCTCGCGCACGTCCCGCTCTACGCCGAGCCCTTCGACGCGGTCGTCCCGGTCACCCACCGCCTGGCCGACGCACCGGAGGTACCGCTCGCCGAGCTGGCCAAGGACCCCTGGATCGGCCCCTACCCGGGCAACCCCTGCCATGACGTGGTCGTCCTGGCCTGCGAGAGCGCGGGCTTCCAGCCCCGCCTTGAGCACTCCTCGGACGACTTCCGCGCCGTCGTCGCCCTGGCCTCGGCCGACGCGGGCGTGGCGCTCGTCCCGCGTTCGGCGCTGCGCGGCATGGATCTCACGGGTGTGGTGGTCCGGCCGGTCGACGGGGTGGCGCCGACCCGAAGGGTCTTCGCGGCCGTCCGCCGGGGAGCGGAGGAGCATCCGCTGATCCGGCCCGTGCTGGAGGCGCTCGGCGAGGCCGCCAGGGTGTGAGCCGTCCGGGGGCGTGAGCCGCCAGGGTGTGAGCCGCCCGAAACGCTGTCGTCTCATGTCCGGGATAGATTCCCTGATATGAGACACGAGGCGGGCGGGGCGGAGACAGCCGGTTCACCGGACCCCGTCGATGTACGGATCGCCGGGCGACTGGCCGAGTTGCGGGCCGAACGCGGTTGGTCGCTCGGCGAGTTGGCGGAGCGCAGCGGAGTGAGCCGGTCCACCCTGTCGCGGGCCGAGCGGGCGGAGGTCAGTCCGACCGCCTCGCAGCTCAACCGGCTCTGCCACGTCTACGGGCGGACCATGTCCCGGCTGCTCAGCGAGGTGGAGGCGGAGCCCGCGCCGCTGGTGCGCGCCGACGAGCAGTCCGTCTGGGAGGACCGGGCCGCCGGATTCGTCCGACGCTCCGTGTCGCCGCCGCACCCCGCGCTGCGCGGCGAACTGGTCGAGGGGCGACTCGCCGTGGGCGCGGACATCGCCTACGACCGGCCGCCCGTGGCGGGCCTGGAACAGCACATCTGGGTGCTGGAGGGCGCCCTCGACGTGACGGCCGACGACACCGGGCATCACCTCGGCGCCGGGGACTGTCTGCGCCTGCGGGTGTGGGGGCCGACCCGGTTCCGGTGCGCGGGCGACGCGGAGGCGCGCTACGTGCTGGCGGTGGTGCTGCCGTGACCGTGACCCGACTCGACGCCCCCCAACTGCATGAGCACGCGGCGGAGTTGGCCGACCTGCTGGTCGACGCCGTCGACGGCGGCGCCTCACTCGGCTTCCTCGCCCCGCTGGACCGGACGCAGGCCGCCGCCTGGTGGAGGGAACGGGCGGCGGGGGTGGCCGCCGGGCGGCTCGCGGTCTGGGCGGCCCAGGAAGGGGGCCGTGTCGTCGGCACCGTCGGCCTGGCCTTCCCCGACAAGCCAAACAGCCGCCATCGCGCCGAGCTCGTCAAGCTGATGGTCCACCGGGACGTCCGCGGTAAGGGACTCGGCCGCGCCCTCCTGACCGCCGCCGAGAAGACCGCCGCAGCGATCGGCGTCACCCTGCTCCACCTGGACACCGAGACCGACAGCCCCGCCGAGCACCTCTACCGCGGCGCCGGGTGGACCAGGGCCGGGGTGATCCCCGACTACGCGGCGAGCCCGGCCGGGATCCTCCGTGCGACCACCCTGTACTACAAACACATCGCCGTCGGGTGACTGTCAGTGGCAGGGGTTACGGTGCGGAACATGCCGGACGCCGAAGACGTACGCCGTATCGCCCTGTCCCTGCCGGACACCACGGAGAAGATCTCCTGGAACATGCCCACCTTCCGGGTCGCGGGGAAGATGTTCGCCACCCTGCCCGAGGAGGAGACCTCCCTCGCCGTGCGCTGCCCCAAGGAGGAGCGCGACGAACTGGTGCTCGCCGAACCCGGGAAGTTCTGGATCGCCGACCACGAGGCCCAGTTCGCCTGGGTGCGGGCCCGCCTCGCCGCCCTGGAGGACGAGGACGAGCTACGTGACATCCTCGCCGACTCATGGCGCCAGGCCGCCCCGACGCGACTGCTGGAGGAGTACCCGGAACTGGGGTCGGCGCAGGGGGACTGACGGTGTCCGGCGGCCGGGGCGCGGGAAACGGGTGCGCGACCATCGACCCGAGTGCGGTATGGTTTCCATGCGTGTTCGGCCAGGGGAAACCCCAGGTCAGACGGGCAACGGGACGTGGCGCAGCTTGGTAGCGCACTTGACTGGGGGTCAAGGGGTCGCAGGTTCAAATCCTGTCGTCCCGACCAGCTTCACCGCAGGTCGGAAGGTCGTTTCCACGCAGATGTGGAAGCGGCCTTCGTCGTTTCCACGCGCCGCCTTCCAGTGACGTGCGCCGGCCTTTCCCCGCTGTGAGTCGGCCGGACAACCTGTGGATTCACCCAACTCCGAGTACCGCGCGCGGCCCCGCTGCCAGGATCGGGCGCCATGACCGCAGGGCACGGCAAGGCCGACAAGCACCGCAGGCTCCATGAGACCGCCAAGGCCGACAAGCACCGCACCCCACGCGGCGCGGGGCGCGCCGAACGCGCCGGCGAGGCGGCACCGGCCGACGAGTCGACGACCGCGCTGGCGCTGGCCGCGCGGGGCGGGGACGTGGCCGCCGTCGAGGGGTTCGTCCGCGCCCTGCACCCTGACGTGGTGCGGTACGTGGCCCACCTGAGCGCCGATCCGCAGGCCGCGGACGATCTGGCCCAGGACACCTTCCTGAGAGCGCTGGGCGCTCTGCACCTGTTCGAGGGGCGTTCCTCGGCCCGGACATGGCTGCTGTCCATCGCGCGCCGGGCGGTGATGGACAGCTTCCGGTCCGCCGCCGTCCGCCCGCGACTGTCGGACGAGGCCGACTGGCAGCGGGCCGTCGAGCTGGCCCAGCCGCGCGGGCTGCCCGGCTTCGACGACGGGGTCGTCCTGCTGGATCTGCTGGCCGCGCTGCCCGACGACCGGCGGGAGGCGTTCGTGCTGACCCAGTTGCTGGGACTGCCCTACGCGGAGGCCGCCGAGGTGAGCGACTGCCCGGTCGGCACCGTCCGCTCGCGCGTGGCCCGCGCCCGCGCCACCCTGGCCGGCCGGCTCACCGAGACGGTCGGCCCTACGGCCGCCGCAGCCCCCGTGGCCCGCGCAGTTCATCGACCTTCGTCAGCCGGGCCAGACCGAGATAGACCAGGACGAGGGTGAGGGAGCCGGCCGCGAGGGCGGTCGCGGTCGGCAGCGTGCCACCGCCCAGCCGGGCCGCGCACCCGGCGTCGGCCGCCCAGCCGGCGCCGGCGGCGAGGCCCGCCGCGCCCAGCAGTTTCGTGTACGTGCGCCGCAGCGCGCCGTCGTCCAGGCGGCCGCCGGTCCGGCCGCGCAGCCGCCGGGCGGTGAGGGCCAGCCCCGCCAGATAGGACAGGCCGTAGGCCCCGGCCATGCCGGTCACCGCCCACCGGTCGGGCAGCAGCAGATGGCAGGCGGTCGCCAGGGCGATGTTCACCGCCGCGATCCACACCGCCATGAAGAACGGCGTGCGGGTGTCCTCGAAGGCGTAGAAGCCACGCAGGAGGAGGTACTGCGCGGAGAACGGGATCAGGCCGAGACCGAACGCCTGGAGCATGTGCCCGAGCGGCTGCGCGGAGGCCGCGTCGGCCGCGCCGTGCGCGAACAGCAGGGTGGCGATCCGCGGACCGAGGGCCAGGAACAGGAACGCGGCCGGGACGACGACCACCCCGCTCACCCGCAGCCCGCGCGACAGGTCCGCGCGCACGTCCGCGATCCTCCCCTGGGCCACGGCGCGGCTCATGCGCGGCAGCAGCGCGGTCACCAGGGAGACGGTGACCACCGACTGCGGCAGCATCCAGATGGTCTGCGCGTACATGTACGCCGTGTAGCCCGCGCCGGCCTTCGGCAGCCTCTGGTCCACCAGGTTGGCGTAGTTGGTCACCACCGTCAGCGAGACGAGGTTCGTCAGGACGAGCAACAGCGTCCACTTGGCGGCGTGCACACCGGAACCCAGGCCCGAACCACGCCAGTCGAAGCGCGGCCGCAGGCGGAACCCGGCGGCCCGGGCGAACGGGACCAGCGCGAGGGCCTGCACCGCGATGCCGGCCGTCGTCCCGAGGCCCAGCAGCCGAACCTGGGCGTCGGTGATGTCCGCCACCCGCGTGGGCACGGTCATGAGGCCGAGGTAGGCGCCGAACATGCCCAGCAGCACGATGTTGTTGAGGACAGGCGTCCACATCATCGCGCCGAACCGCTCGCGGGCGTTGAGGACTTGGCCGTAGATGTTGAACAGGCCGTAGAAGAAGATCTGCGGGAGCAGGAACCGGGCGAAGACCACGGTGAGCCGGTACGCCTCGTGGTTGTCCGGGGTGTCGCGGAGGTACACCGAGACGATCTGCGGGGCAGCCCACACCGCCAGCGCCGTCCCCACGGCGAGGACGGACACGACCAGGGTGACGAGCCGCTGCTCGTAGGCCCGCCCGCCGTCCTGGTGCGTGGCCCGTGCCCGCACCAGCTGCGGGACCAGCACCGCGTTCAGCGCGCCGCCGATCAGCAGGGTGTAGAGGCTGGTCGGCACGGTGTTCGCGGTGTTGTACGTACTGGCCAGCAGACCGGTGCCCAGGGCGGCGGCCTGGAGTACCTGGCGGATCAGCCCGGTCGCCCGGGACACGATCGTGCCCAGCGCCATCAGCACCGACGAGCGGGCCGCCCCGCCCTTGCCGACCTTGTGTTCCGCGTCCTGCCGCTGTGCTGTCGCCCCCATCGGGCCAACCTACGCCATCAGCGAGCCCCAACCACCTTGCCCGTGACGGCCGTTGGCTCGGTGGTCACCGGCGGCCGCGCACCCGTCCCGCCCGCGGTGGGCTGATGAACTGAAGCTCCAGGGTGACCGGCGGTGCCGCGACCCCCGGGCCGCCCGCCGCCGCCCACGCCAGGATCTCGTCCGTACAGTCGTCGTCCATGGCGAAGCCGACCCAGGTGGCCCGGCCGCCCGCCCGGCGTCCGCCGGCCGAGGGCTGGACGACGATCACGTTCGCCTGGTCGCAGGGGCCGAGGCAGTCCGTGGTCCGGACCTCGAAGGCGCCTGCGGAGTCGGCGGCGGCCGTCCGCAGCCGCTCCAGCTGCCAGTCGTGGTCGTAGCCGGGGTGCTTGCGGGCGTCGCCGCAGCAGCAGCCCCTGCACACCACGAGTGTGCAGGGACGGCCGCGAGCGGCGCCGACCAGGGCGCGACGGCCGGCCGGCGCGGGTATCACGCTCAGGAGGCCGAGAGGCCGACGTGGGCCAGGGCCTGCCGCAGCAGGAATCCGTGCCCGCCCGGCATCTCGCTCTGCACGGCGAGCGACGCGGCCTCCTGCGGACTGAACCACAGCAGGTCCAGCGCGTCCTGCCGGGGACGGCAGTCGCCGGTCACCGGCACGATGTAGGCCAGCGACACCGCGTGCTGACGGGGGTCGTGGTACGGGGTGACGCCCTGCGTGGGGAAGTACTCGGCCACCGTGAACGGCTGGAGCGAGGTCGGCACCCGGGGCAGTGCCACCGGGCCGAGGTCCTTCTCCAGGTGGCGCAGCAGGGCGTCCCGGACGCGCTCGTGGTGCAGGACCCGGCCGGAGACCAGGTTCCGGCTGACATTGCCGTCCGGTCCGATCCGCAGCAGGAGGCCGACGCTGGTGACTTCGCCGCTGTCGTCGACGCGCACGGGCACCGCCTCGACGTAGAGGATCGGCATACGGGCGCGGGCCATCTCGAGCTCGTCGGAGCTCAGCCAACCCGGCGTGGTTTCGGTCAAGTCAGACATTGCTTGATCATACTTTCAGTGTCCGTCGGGAAGCCGGTAGACCCGGCGGGCGTTGTCCGCTCCGGCCCAGCGTGCCAGGCGCAGCGCGTCGGGCAGGCTCAGTTCGTCGGCGTCCACCCGGTCCTGGAGCAGATCCCCCAGGCCCCGGCGGAACGCCAGCGCGCCGAGCCGGTAGAACTCCGCAACACCATAGGCGTCGGAGCTGTACAGCAGTTTGCGGAACGGTGTGATCTCCAGCGCTTCCTCCAGGACCGCCCGCGCTCGCGGGGGACCCACGTGATGCAGGGTGAGCCCCACGTCCAGGTACACCTCCTCGAACACGGCGGCCAGATAGGCGGCCTGCCGCTGGTAGGGCCAGCAGTGCAGAAGCAGCACCGGGATCGTGCCCGCCGTCAGGTGCAGCCAGTCCGTGAGAAGGCTCGGATCCACCCGGTGCAGCCGGATGTCGTTGTCGCCGAAGCCGGTGTGCAGCTGGAGGGGGAGCCCCAGGTCGACGGCCGTCCACAGCAGGTGCCGGACCAGCACCGGGTCCGCCAGCCGTCCGCCGCGCGCCAGCCAGCGCCGGGCGGCCCGGGTGACGTCGGCGTCCGGGGGGCGGGCCGGATCGAGGTCGAAGCCGGTCCGGTACGCGGCCACCGACTTGACCGCCACCACCCCCGGCCGCCGTACCGCGTCCAGGGCGGCCGCCCGGAACGCGTCGGCGTACCCGTCGGCCTCGACACCCCGCCTGGCCACGGCCTCCGCGACGGACTCCAGCCGGACGACCTCGTGGGCCACCGCCGGTCCGGCGGCCCCGGCCAGCTCGGCGGGCGTGGTGACGCGGTGCGGGGCGAACCCGGTGTCGACGCAGAACACGCCGGTCCGGGCGGCGCCGAGGAAGCGCCGGTTCACCTCCCGCGGGCCCAGTTCGGCGCGCCGGGCCAGGTAGACGTCGGCCGGAGCGTGCCGCTCCAGGTCGAGCAGCGGAGCGCAGTGGCGGCGTACGGCCACGCCGGCGGGAGTGTCGAAGGCGGAGAAGCCGGGCCACCGGTCGCCCTCGGTGAGCAGCGCCTCGAAGTCCGGTCCGTCCAAGGGGTCGGTGGCGACGCCGTGGCAGTGGTGGTCCACCAACTCCAGCTCGGCGAGGGCCTCGTGAACCGTTCCGCCGGCCATCTCAGTACTTCCAGCGGTAGGCCGCGGCCACCCGCTCGTCGTCGAGCCCGTCGACGGCGTCGATCTCGCCCTGCCGTACGGCGCTCACCGCGTCGGCGAGGACCGGGCCGAGGGCGGCCCGCAGCACCGCGTCCGCGCGGAACTCGGAGAGGGCCCCGGCGAGCGAGGTCGGCAGCCGGCGCACGCCCCGGGCGGCGGCCTCCTCGGCACCGAGCCGCGCCGGATCCCCGTCCGTCTCCTCGGGCAGGACGGCGCCCGACGCGAGCCCGTCCAGCCCGGCGGCGATCAGGCAGCCGAGGGCGAGGTACGGGTTCGCGGCCAGGTCGACCGGCTTGACCTCCATATTCGCCTGTTCGGCGCGCCGGCCGGCCGTACCGCGCACCAGGCGTACCGCGCACTCGCGGGTCTCCAGGCCCCAGGCGGTGAACACCCCGGCCCACTGGGACGGCTTGAGGCGCAGATAGCTCGCCGGGCTCGGCGCGGTCACCGCCGTCAGGGCGGGGAGACGGGCCAGCACACCGGCCGTGAACGCCTCCGCGTCGGCCGTCATGCCGTACCGCCGCTCGCCGCCCGCGTGCAGGTTCGTGCCGTCCCGCCAGGCGGAGAGGTGGACGTGCCCGCCGTTGCCGACCCCTTCCGCGCCGACGGCGGGAGAGAAGGACACCCGCAGGCCGTGGCGCCGGGCCAGCGCGCGGATCGTCTGGCGGACGAGGACGCTGCGGTCGGCGGCCGCCACCGGGTCGAGCGCGCCGACGGAGATCTCGAACTGGCCGGGCGCGTACTCGGGATGGACCTGGTCGACGTCCACGCCCTGCGCCGCGCACGCGGCCAGCAGGTCGGCGGTGTAGTCGCTCAACTCGACCTGGCGGGTCGCGCCGTACGCCGGTCCCGTGGCCGCCGGCACGAACTCACCCGGTGGAGCCGAGTCCAGGCCGACCGACCACTCGATCTCGATGCCCGCCTTGAAGGCGAGACCGTGCTCGCGGGCCGCGTCCGCGACGACACGGCGCAGAAAGGTGCGGGAGCAGCCGGGGTGCCGTTCGCCCTCCTGGCTGAGGCGGTCGACGGGGGCCCAGGCCCAGCCGGGCTGCCCCGCCAGGGCGACGAGCCGGTCCAGGTCCGGGTACAGGCGCAGGTCGCCGTCCGGGGAGCCGAGTACCTCGGTCGCCACGATGTGGTCGTTCGCCAGGAACGTGTCGAACACCGGCGACATTCCGACGCCCCAGGCCGCCGCCGAGGCCAGGGCGGCCGTGGGGATCGTCTTCACCCGGCCGACGCCCGCCGTGTCGACGTAGGCCAGGACGATCCCGTGCACGCCGCCCAGCGACAGCTCGGCGCCGAGCGCGGTGGCCCGCTCGACCTCTCCGGGACGCCCGCCGGGGACGGGATCGGCAAGGGTGGTCATACGTCCTCCACGGTCGGTATGTCCGGTGCGGTGCCGTACGCCGGTCAGGGTTTCACGGCCACCGCGCCGTACTGCGGCACCACCGCGAGGGAGTCCGCCTCGCCGCGCCAGCGCGAGCAGGACACCAGGCCCGGCTCCAGCAGGTCCAGGCCGTCGAAGAACGCGGTGATCTCCGCGCCCCCGCGCGCGGTGATCGGCGGGGTGGCGTTCTCGTTCCAGAACCTCATCGCCGGGATCTGGCCCTCGCCGCCCACCTCGCTGTCGTGGGTGGGATGTGTCAGGACCAGGAAGCTGCCGGCGGGGACGTCGGCCATGACCTTGCGGACGATGTCCCGGGCCGCCTCGAAGTCCAGGACGAAGTTCAGGATGCCCAGCATCATCACCGCGACCGGCCGGGTGAAGTCCAGGGTGCCCGCCGCGCGTTCGAGGATCCCGGCCGGGTCGTGCACGTCCGCGTCGATGTAGTCGGTGACGCCCTCGGCGGTGCCGGTCAGCAGCGTGCGGGCGTGTGCCAGCACGATGGGGTCGTTGTCGACGTACACGATCCGTGACTCGGGCGCGACGCGCTGCGCGATCTCGTGGGTGTTGTCGGCCGTCGGCAGTCCGGTGCCGATGTCGAGGAACTGCCGTACACCGCGCTCCTCGGCGAGGAACCGCACCGCCTGCCCCAGGAACCAGCGGTCCGCGCGCGCGATCTCCCGGATGAGCGGGAACATCCCGGCGACGTGCTCGCCGACGCGCTGGTCGACCTCGTAGTTGTCCTTGCCGCCGATCCAGTAGTTCCACACCCGCGCGTTGTGCGCCACGCTGGTGTTCAGCCGTGCGGACCCGCTCACGTGACCGCCCCTTCTCGTGTCCCGCCCGTCCCCGGGCCTTCGTCCGCCATTGTGCCGCCGGATGATCAACGCTGTCCCCGGTAGGGTGAAATTCCGGTGACCCCGTAGCAGGAAGCAGGACATGCCCTACTCGCACGCCCCCCGTACGACCGCGTCCGACCCCGCGACAGGCCCCCTCGACATCCGGCTGATCGTCACCGACATGGACGGCACGCTCCTCGACGACGACAAGAAGGTGCCGGCGGACCTGTGGGAGACGCTGGCGCGGCTGCGTGAGCGCGGGGTGCTGTTCACCCCGGCGAGCGGACGCCAGTACGCCACCCTGGCCGCGGAGTTCGCCGAGGTCGCCGACGGGATGGTGTTCATAGCGGAGAACGGCACCTACGTGGTCCGCGACGGCGAGGAGCTGAGCTCCGACCCGCTGGAGCCCGCCGTGGTCGCGCAGGTGACCCGGGCCGTACGGGGGCTCGCCTCCGACGGCGTCGACGTGGGCGCCGTCGTGTGCGGCAAGCGGTCCGCCTATGTCGAGCGGGCCGACGAGGCCTTCCTGGCCGAGGTCGGCAGGTACTACCTCCGGCACCGGGTCGTCGAGGACGTCACCGCCGTCGACGACGACATCGTCAAGGTCGCCCTCTTCGACTTCGGGTCCGTGGAGGAGATCACCGCCCCGGCGCTCGCGGCCTTCGCGCGGACCCACCAGGTCGTCGTCTCCGGTGAGCACTGGGTCGACGTCATGAACCGCACCGCCAACAAGGGCGCCGCGCTGCGCGTGCTCCAGCGGGAGCTGGGCATCACGCCCGCGCAGACCATGGTGTTCGGCGACTATCTCAACGACCTGGAGATGCTGGACGCGGCCGACTGGTCCTTCGCCATGGCCAACGCCCACCCGGAGGTCGTCCGCCGGGCCCGCCACCTCGCGCCCTCCAACAACGACAACGGGGTGCTGCGCACCGTCGCGAGGCTGCTGGACCTCTGACTCTCCGGACGGTCACGGGTCACGGGCGGGGCCGCGCGTGACCGTGCTGCCGGGCCCAGGCCGCGATCTCGACGCGGTTGCGGGCGCCCAGCTCGAGCTGGACGCTCGAGAGGTGGGTCTTCGCCGTCCCGGTGGTCGACTCGGTGCCGAGAGGAGACGGGTACCGGGGGCGCCGAGGGCCACTACGGCGGCGGCGCCCCCGATCGCGCCGATGAAACTTCCTGGACTGCATCGCGAACTCCTGGTGCTGGGCCGGGCCGGTGGGGAAGTGGCTCCACCTTCGCGCGTTCGGGCCCGTGCGCACCTCGGCCGAACGGCCAGGGTTCACGCGCCGGTTCCTCGACCGTTCGGCCGATCGGCCTCGCCGCCTGCGGTCGCCGGGGCCGCTCTCGTAGGCTGCGCGGTATGACCGAACCGGCTGTCGTCGCCGCCCTGACCCGGGAGATCACCTCGGGATTCGGACCCGGCGACCTGGAGGGCTTCTACCAGGACCTGCACCGCCACCCCGAGCTGTCCTTCCAGGAACACCGCACCGCCGCGAAGCTGGCCCTGCGGCTGCGCGCGGCCGGGTACGCGGTGACGGAGGGGGTGGCCCGCACCGGCGTCGTCGGCGTGCTCGACAACGGCGACGGGCCCGTGGTGTGGCTGCGCGGCGACATGGACGCGCTGCCCGTGCGGGAGGCGAGCGGTCTGCCGTACGCCTCGACCGTCGACGGTGTGATGCACGCCTGCGGCCACGATCTGCATGTCACCTGGCTGGCGGGCGCGGCCGAGGCGCTGGCCGGCGCCCGTGAGGCCTGGTCCGGGACGCTCGTCGTGGTCGGGCAGCCCGCGGAGGAGGCCGGGGGCGGCGCGGCGGCGATGGTCGCGGACGGGATCCACGCCCGGTTCCCGCGCCCCGACGTGCTGTTCGGCCAGCATGTGGCGCCCGGGCTCGCCGGGTTCTACCCGCACACGCCCGGCCTGACGCTGTCGGCCTCGGACGACGTCGACGTCGTCGTGCACGGCGTGGGCGGGCACGGTTCGCGGCCCGAGTCGACGGTGGACCCGGTCGTGACGGCCGCGTACATCGTGACCAGGCTGCAGGCCGTCGCCGCGCGCGAGGTCGCGGCGAGCGAGTCGGCGGTGCTGACGGTGGGCAGGTTCCACGCGGGCACGAGCTCCAACATCATCCCCGCCGAGGCCCGGCTCGGGGTGAACGTGCGCACGCAGGACGCCCTGGTGCGCGAGCGCGTCCTCGCCGCGATCCGGCGGGTCGTCGAGGGGGAGTGCGCCGCCGCGGGCTGCCCGGTCCCGCCGGAGGTCACGGTTCACCCCGGCTGCCCGAACACCGTCAACGACGCCTTCCTGGACGGGGAGATCGCCGCCGTCCACCGTGAACTCTTCGGCGAGCACACGGTGTTCGACTTCGGCCAGGCGATGGGCAGTGAGGACTTCTCCCTGCTCGCCCCGGCGGGCGTGCCGTACGACTACTGGTACGTGACCTCGACCCCGGCGCCCGTGTGGGAGGCGGCGCCGGGGGAGGAGCTGCGGGAGAAGTTCGCGGCCGTGCCGGGAAACCACAGCGCGCTGTTCGCGCCGGACCTCTCCGTGCTGATGCCGGGAGTGCGCACGCTGGTGTCGGCGGCGCTCTCCCGGCTCACCGGCTGAGGCGGGGCCGACTGCTCGGGGCCTACGGCTTGAGCGGATCGTGGCCGATCGTCATCAGGCGGTGGCGTTCGC
Organism: Streptomyces sp. NPDC088157; assembly: GCF_044741545.1. Classification (NCBI taxonomy): domain Bacteria; kingdom Bacillati; phylum Actinomycetota; class Actinomycetes; order Kitasatosporales; family Streptomycetaceae; genus Streptomyces; species Streptomyces sp. NPDC088157. Next base: position 985,261 of record NZ_JBIUSU010000003.1, on the reverse strand, counting down.
GGGTGTCCTCGGCCCTGGGCTCGTTCTCCAGGTCCGCCCGCGCGGTGACCGTGTCCACGACCCGGTACATCACGCGGACGTCGTCGTCGGTCAGGTCGGTGCGCCGCTTCTGGAGTATCGCCAGCACATGCTGCCCGAGGGGAGTCCCCGCCTCCTCGGGCAGGGGCTCGGCGTTCTCGTCGGCGTCACGCACCCGCAGCCAGGCGGCCAGTTCCTGCGAGGTCATGTTCACCACGCGGTGGAAGTCCTCCCACAGCGCGTCGAGTTCGAGTGCGTCGGCCATGGCGGTCCTCCTTTCTTTCGGTGCGGTCGCTTTCCTTCGTGGGTCAGCTCTCGTGCGGCCAGTTCTCCGCCTCGAACATCCACCGCTGCTTCTCCAGCTCGGCGGTGATGGAGATCAGCAGGTCCTGGGTGACCGGATCGGCCTCAGCGGTCACCGTGATCCGCTCCCGCAGCCGTCCGATGGCCGCCCCCAGGGTCTCCGCGATCAGCTGGACGACGTCCTCGTCGCGTACCCAGCCGTCCTTCGGGGACGGCAGGGTGAACGCCGAGGCGATGGTCTCCGGGCGCCCGTCGGGCGGCAGGCCCAGCGCGGCCGCGCGCTCCGCGACGGTGTCGGCGTACGTACGGGCCGTCGAGACCACCTCGTCGAGCTGGAGGTGGATCGAGCGGAACCGGGGCCCCACGATGTTCCAGTGCGCCTGCTTCCCGATCAGGGACAGGCCCAGCAGATCCACGAGGGTGCTCTGCAACGCTTCGAAGGTGACCTGGCGGGCCGGTTCGGGCAGGGGACTCTTCACGACAGTCATACGGTGCTCCTTCTCATCGCGTCGTGTTCGTCGCGTCGTTCGGCGCGCAGTGCTCAGCGCGTCGTGGTCAGCGCATCGCGTCCGGCGCCGCGGAGCAGTTCCGCGCGCTCCTGCTCGCCGGTCCCGCCCCACACGCCCGAGGTCTGTCCGATGGCCAGGGCGTAGGACAGACACTCGGTGCTCACCGGGCAGCGGCCGCAGACGCGTTTGGCCGCCGCGACGTCCCGCAGGGCGGGTCCTGTCGTGCCCACGGGGAAGAACAGCTCGGGGTCCTCGCCCACGCAGGCGGCACTGCGCAACCACTCCATGAGGGCGCGGGTGCCCAGGCCGCACCACCGCAAACAGCCGTGCCCGCGATCCGTCTCAGGCGGCGAGCACACCGTCCAGGAAGCGCGTCACGTCCGCGAACACCTCGGCGCGGTTCGTCTCGTGGAAGACCTCGTGCCGGGCTCCCGGGTAGATCCGCTCCGTCGGCGTGCCCCCGGCGAGCCGTTCGACGCCGGTCCGGCTGCCGGACAGCGGGACCAGCCGGTCGTCGTCACCGTGCAGCCACAGCAGGGGCAGCGGGCCGATGCCGCCCTCCTCGGCCACGGTTTCCAGGGTCCGTACGAACGCCTCCAGCGTCGGCCGCTTCATCGGCCCGTGCCAGACCAGCTCGTCCGCCGTGTACGCCGCGCCCACCGCGGGGTCGCGGGAGAGGGCGCCGGGGGAGACGGGGACGTCGGGGATCTCCTCGTGCGCCAGCAGCCGCCCGGGGAGATCCCAGGCGCCGATCACCGGGCCGGACAGGACGAGTGCGGCGAGCGTGCCGCCGTACCGCTGGGCGTACCGGGCCGCGATCAGGCCGCCCATCGAGTGCCCGACGACGATCAGCGGGAGGTCCGGGTGCGCGGCCCGGGCGAGCCGCGCCACGGCGTGCACATCGGTGACCACGTCCTCGAAGTCCTCGATCACCACGCGCTCGCCCGCCGACCGTCCGTGCCCCATGTGGTCGGGGGCGAAGACGGCCGCGCCGTGGCCGGTCAGCACGTCGGCGAGCGCGGTGTAGCGGCCGGCGTGCTCGCCGTAGCCGTGCACCAGGAGGACCAGGCAGCGGGGTCGGGGACAGGACCACTCGTGCAGCGTGATCGCGCCTCGGGTCCCGGTGAGGACGTGTTCGGGCATCGCTTCTCCAGCCGCGTCGGGGAAGGCTTCCGGGGATCTTCCCAGGGGGGCGGACGGGGGTCTACAGAGAGGCACTGACTCGGCGCTTCGGGCAGGGCCGCCGGGCGAGAACGGCCATCAGGCGAGACGGCCCTCTGGCCATCGGATAGCTGTGCGTAGCATCGGTCTCCGCATGAACACGATGAACCTGTGGCACATCACCGGCTGGGAGTTCGCGGCGCTCGCTCTCGCGGCCCTGCTCGTCGGCTTCTCCAAGACGGCCGTCAGCGGGGCCAACACGGTCAGCCTCGCGATCTTCGCGGCGATCCTGCCCGCCCGTGCCTCCACGGGCGTCCTGCTGCCGATCCTGATCGCCGGCGACGTCCTGGCCGTCCTCACCTACCGGCGGCACGCCCACTGGCCCACGCTCTGGCGGCTGTTCCCGGCGGTGGCGGCCGGCGTCGTCCTCGGGACGGTGTTCCTGGTGTGGGCCGACGACGGGATCGTCCGCACCTCGATCGGCGCGACCCTGCTGCTGATGGCGGGCGTCACGGTGTGGCGGCGCCGCACGGCCGACGCGGACGACGTACCCGACGGCGTGGTCACCCGGGCCGGCCGGGTCAAGGCCCGCTCCTACGGCGTCCTCGGCGGCTTCACCACCATGGTCGCCAACGCCGGCGGCCCGGTGATGTCGATGTACCTGCTCTCGGCCGGCTTCCGCAAACTCGGCTTCCTCGGCACCTCCGCGTTCTTCTTCCTGATCGTCAACGTCTCGAAGGTGCCGTTCAGCGCGAGCCTCGGACTCATCGACGGCGACTCGCTGCTCCTGGACGCCGCACTCGTCGCGTTCGTCGTCCCCGGCGCGCTGTTCGGCAAGTGGGCGGTGCACCGCATCAACCAGCGGCTCTTCGAGCGACTGGTGATCGCGGCGACCGTGGTGGGCGGCCTGCAACTGCTGCTGCGCTAGCCCTACTGCCCGGGTGGACGGTGCTCAGGGCGCCGCCACGGCCGCCGGCTCCGGTTCCGGAGGGCGTCGCGGCAGGCCGTCGTTCAGGTCCTCGACCAGGATCCGCTTGGCGATGGTGTCCGCCGCCGCCCGCAGTCGCTGCCCGACGGGCGGCCGATGTCCTGCGCCACCCGCTCCTCCAGCCACTCCCCCAGGCGTGGGTGATCACCCGGGCCTCGCGCATGCCCGCCTCCGTGTGGGACAGCAGGGGACCGTGACGGGTCAGGGAACCCTCGTCCACCATGCGGTCGAAGACCGGCAGCAGCAGCTCGGGCGGCAGCCGCCGACGGGCGGCCACCAGTCCCAGGTTCGTGTGGCCGACCATCCGGGTGAACCGTTCGACCTGCATCGCCGCCCAGGCGTCGGCCACGTCGAGATCACGGTCAGACCGCCACTCCCTCGGCGCACGCGGAAGGGGCCGCCCGGGCAGCGGCCGGAACTACTCCCGGCCCGGTTCGCGGCGCAGCAGGTAGGTGTCCATGATCCAGCCCTTGCGCTCGCGGGCCTCGGCGCGCAGTCGCTCGATGCGGGGACCGGCCTCGGCGATCGGACCGGAGACGAGGATCTCGTCCGGGGTCCCGATGTAGGCGCCCCAGTAGATGTCGACGTCGTCCTCGGCGTACTGCCGGAAGGTCTGGTGGGCGTCCAGCATCACCACCACGTCGTCCACCCCCTCCGGGAAGCCCTCGGCGAGCCGCCGGCCCGTCGTGATCTGCACCGGACGCGCCACCCGGTTCAGGCCCGTGCGGTGCCGGGCGACGAGCGCCGAGACGCTGCTGATCCCGGGGACGACGTCGTACTCGAAGGTCACCGCGCCCCTGGCCAGCACCTCCTGAAGAATGCCCAGCGTGCTGTCGTACAGCGCCGGGTCGCCCCAGACCAGGAACGCACCGGACTCGTCCGCGCCGAGTTCCTCGGTGATCAGCCGCTCGTAGATCTCGGCGCGGGCGCTGCGCCAGTCCCCGACGGCGGGGGAGTAGGCCGCGCCGCCGGCCCCGCGGTCCCGCTCCGGATCCCGGGCCTCGACCACCCGGTACGCCCCCTGCGGCAGGTGTGTGTCGAGCATGTCGTGGCGCAGCCGTGTCAGGTCGCTCTTCACCTCGCCCTTGTCCAGGACGAAGAACACGTCCGTGCTCCGCAGCGCCCGGACCGCCTGGAGGGTCAGCTGGTCGGGGTCGCCCGCGCCGATACCGATGACATGAATCATTCGCACGCCACGAGTCTGCCGTACGCCACCGGCCGTGACCGTGCCGGGTCAGCGCAGCCGGGGCGCCCGGGTCCGCGCGTCGACGGCGGCGCCGCTCGACTCCACGGTGTCCGCCACGTCACGCGCCCAGCGGGCCAGAGCGGCGAGATCCATCCCGTACGGCCGGTCCTCCCCCGCGCCGGCCGCCCAGTCGCCCACCGCCACGGCGCCGCGCCGCAGCAGCCTCGCCCCGCCCGTGAGGTTCCCCCGGGCCGAGTGCGTCAGACCCACCGCGAGCTGCGCGAGCCCGCGCCACAGGGTGCGCTCCGACTCGGGGCCGGACTTCCAGGCGTCCTCGAAGACCTCGTGCGCGTGGAACGGCTTCCCGGCGTCCAGCAGGGCCTGCGCCTCGGTGACGGTCTCCTCGGGTGTGCGGACGACCCCCTCCGGCTGCCGCTCCACACCGGTCGCGCCGTACGGCAGGGGCCGGCCGAGCCCGTCCCGCGGCCGGGCGTTGCGCGCCCGCCCCTCGTCGTCCCGGTCCCGGGGACCGGCGGTCCGGCCGCCGCCGGTACCTCCTGTGCTGTCCAAACGGTCCATACGGCGATTGTCCCGCGTCCGGGCCCCCTTCGGCGCACCGCCCGGTGTGGGGTAAAGTGCTGTTCGCGCGATCACACGGCGGACACCGTGCGAAGCGCACCGGGACGTGGCGCAGCTTGGTAGCGCACTTGACTGGGGGTCAAGGGGTCGCAGGTTCAAATCCTGTCGTCCCGACCAGCTTCACAGCGGGTCGGAAGCCGCTTTCTCGTCATCGAGGAGGCGGCTTCGGTGCGTTCGGGGCCCGGCCCGATGCCGTCTTGGCGCCCGGCTCGGGCGTCGACCGGGTCGTGCCCGCTCGGCAGTTGAGCGGGGAACCGCCGGCCGGGGCGTCGGTGCCGCGCCCGGAAAAGCCCGGCCGCCGTCGGCCGGGAGCCGGTCGCGGACCGGCGCTCCGGCCGGACGCCGTGCGCCGACGGCCGGGGGTGACCCGGGAGTAACCCGGAGGCTACGCTGGGATCATGCCGTCCCTCCGCCGCACCGCCCGACAGGCCGACCTGCTGGAACGTCTCGTCGCGCTGCTGACGGCGGAGGGGTTCTCGGACCTCACCCTGGACGACCTCGCCGAGCGGCTGCGCTGCTCCAAGACGACCCTGTACCAGCTCGCCCGTAGCAAGCAGGGGCTGGTCGTGGAGGCGGTCAAGCACTACTTCCGCGGGGCGACGGAGGCCGTCGAGAAGCGGGTGGCGCAGACCGTCGACCCCTCGGACCGCGTCCGCGTGTACCTGACCGCCGTGGCCGAACAGCTGCGCCCGCTCTCGCGGCGGTTCCTCGACGACGTGGCGGACTTCCCGCCCGCCCGCGAGGTCTACGAGGCCAACACGCGGATGGCCGCGGAGCGGGTGCGCCGGCTGATCGCCGAGGGCGTCTCGTACGGCGCCTTCCGCGAGGTGCACACCGCGTTCGTCGGCGAGGTCGCCGCCGCCACCATGCGCCAGATCCAGCAGGGCGAACTGAAGACGCGGACCGGGCTGACCGACGCGGAGGCGTACGAACAGCTCGCGTCGCTCATCGTGCACGCCGTCTCTTCCTGAAGCGCACATCCCGGACCGCGTTCGGATGCCGTGCGATACCCGTGCGCCGTACTGGGAATGATACGTTCGTACACACTCCAGTATCATTCAAGTGTCGCTCCAGTACTTACCTGTACTCCTACGTGGAGGTCACCATGCCTGCCACTCGTGCCCTGCCGACCGAGGAAGCCGTCGAGCTCATTCAGCTCACACGCACCCTCGCCGCCAAGGAACTCGCACCCCGGGTCGTCGACGCGGAGGCGGACGGGGCGTTCCCCAGGGACGTCTTCCGCACCCTCGGCCGCAGCGGCCTGCTCGGGCTGCCCTTCGCCGAGGAGGACGGTGGGGCGGACCAGCCGTACGGGGTCTACCTCCAGGTCCTGGAGGAGGTCGCCGCCGTCTGGTCGAGCGTGGCCGTGGGCATCTCCGTGCACGCCCTGTCCTGCTTCCCGCTGGCCCGCTTCGGTACGGAGGAACAGCGGGGCAAGTGGCTGCCGGACATGCTGGGCGGTGACCTGCTCGGCGCGTTCTGCATGTCCGAGCCGCACGCCGGTTCCGACACGGCGGCCCTGCTCACCCGCGCGGTCCGCGACGGGGACACCTACGTGCTGAACGGCGCCAAGGCCTGGACCACGCACGGCGGTCACGCCGACTTCTACACGGTGATGGCCCGCACGTCCGACGACCACGCGCGCGGCATCTCCTGCTTCCTGATCCCGGCGGACACCCCGGGGCTCAGCGCCGACCCGCCGGAGCGCAAGATGGGCCTGACGGGCTCGGCGACCGCGACCATGCGGCTGGACGACGTCCGGGTGCCCGTCGAGCGCCGGATCGGGGAGGAGGGCCAGGGGCTGAAGATCGCGCTCGCCTCCCTGGACTGCGGCCGGCTGGGCATCGCGGCCGTCGCCACCGGCCTCGCCCAGGGCGCCCTGGACCACGCGGTGCGCTACGCGCGCGAGCGGGAGACCTTCGGCAAGCCGATCATCGAGCACCAGGGCCTGGCCTTCGTGCTCGCCGACATGGGCGCCGCGATCGAGTCGGCGCGGGCCACCACGCTGTCCGCCGCCCGGTTGAAGGATCTCGGCCTGCCCTTCACACGGGAGGCGTCGATCGCCAAACTCGTGGCCACGGACAATGCCATGAAGGTGACCACGGACGCCGTGCAGGTCCTCGGGGGATACGGATACACCCGCGACTTCCCCGTGGAGCGCTATATGCGCGAGGCCAAGGTCATGCAGATCTTCGAAGGAACCAACCAGATCCAGCGCATGATCATCTCCCGTGCGCTGGACCGTGACGAGGGCGGTGTGCTCACCGTCCTCGGCAAGGAGTGATGATGCAGCTCGAGAACACCGCCGCCCTTGTCACCGGCGGTGCGTCCGGCCTCGGCGCGGCCACCGCGAAGGCCCTCGCCGAGCGTGGCGCCCGGGTCTTCGCCCTCGACCTCAAGGACGGCACCGACAAGGCGCCCGAGGTGCCCGGCGTGACCTATGTGCCCGCCGACGTCACCGACCCCGAGCAGGTCGGCGCCGCCGTCGCCACCGCGGCGGGCTCCGGGGTCCCGCTGCGCACGGTCGTCAACTGCGCCGGCATCGGCCCGTCCGCGCGGATCCTCGGCAAGAAGGGCGTCCATGACCTCGGCCTGTACGCCAAGGTGATCCAGATCAACCTGATCGGCACCTTCAACGTGCTCGCGCTCGCCTCGGAGGCCATCGCCGGGACCGAGGCCGACGAGAACGGCCAGCGGGGCGTCATCGTCAACACCGCCTCCATCGCCGCGTACGACGGACAGGTCGGCCAGGCCGCCTACGCGTCCTCCAAGGGCGGTGTCGTCGGCCTGACCCTGCCCGCCGCCCGGGACCTCGCGCAGTACGGGATCCGGGTGTGCACCATCGCCCCGGGCATCGTGGAGACGCCGATGCTGGCCACGGTGTCGGAGGAGTTCCGCGCCTCGCTCGCCGAGGGCGTGCCCTTCCCGCGCCGCCTGGCCCGGCCCGAGGAGTACGCGCAGCTGGCTCTGGCGATCGTCGAGCACGACTACCTCAACGGCGAGACCATCCGCATGGACGGCGCGCTGCGGATGGCCCCGAGGTAGGTCCCTAGGGTCTGACCAGGAGCTGGAAGTCGAACGCGTACCGGGACGCGCGGTAGATGTGCGTCCCGTACTCGACCGGTCGGCCGGTGTCGTCGTACGCCGTGCGCTGCATGGTCAGCAGGGCCGCCCCCTCCTTCTCGGTGAGGAGGGCGGCCTCCTCGGCGGTGGCGGAGCGGGCGCCGATGGTCTGCCGGGCGCTGTGCAGGGTGATGCCCGCCGAGCGGAGCAGCCGGTACAGGCCGGTCGACTCCAGCCGCTCCGTGTCGAGGTCCAGGAGGGCCGGGGGCAGGTAGTTGCGCAGGAAGGCCACCGGCTGCCCGTGCGTGGCGCGCAGCCGCTCCAGCAGGGTGACTTCGCCGCCCTCGGCGAGGCCGAGCGCGGCGGCCACGTCGGCGGTCGCCGGCACGTGTTCGTTGCGCACGACGTGCGTGGTGGGCCCCTGTCCGGCCGCCTCAAGATCGTCGTAGAGGCTGCTCAGTTCCAGCGGCCGTTTCACCTGGCTGTGCACGACCTGCGTGCCGACTCCGCGCCGTCGCACCAGGAGTCCCTTGTCGACCAGCGACTGGATGGCCTGGCGGACCGTCGGGCGGGACAGGCCGAGGCGGGTCGACAGGTCGATCTCGTTGCCCAGGAGGTTGCCCGGGGCGAGCGCCCCCTGTTCGATCGCCGCCTCAAGCTGCTGGGCCAGCTGGTAGTAGAGGGGCACCGGGCTGGCGCGGTCCAGGGCGAAATGCAGCAGGTCGAGCGCGGAGCCGGACACGGCACGGGAACGGTCGCCGGTCTTCGCCATCGGGGCACCTCCTCGGGTCGGTGGGGTCGGGCGGGGGTGTCCGGACGTCCCCGTCCGCGCGCGAGGGGTACGTCCGGGCGCAAAGGGTAGAGATCGACTCCGACGGGCCCGTCGTGATCAGGTCCGGTGGCGGGGCCGACTCGGCCATGTGCGACGCTCCTCACGGTGGTGGCGGGCCTGGCGTCCCCCAGGTGTAGGTCCCGGGGACCCGCACTGTCAAGAGTTTGTACTTACATTCGGACCTGATCGTGAAATGATGTCTTAACAAAGTATTGACAGTGGGCCCGGCAAGGGATTGGATCCCGTCCCAGCAGCGCACGGCCGGGTCCGAGACACCTGAACAGTCGCGGACCCGGCCCCCTGGCCCCAATCTGAGTAGAAACGGGCCCCCGGAACCCTCCGATCGCCTCCACTTTTCCCGAATTCCCCGTCGTTTTCTCCGTCGCACAGTGAGGTGCAGGAAAGATGGACAGCTCTTCTCCCTTCCGCTCGCGCAGAATCGCCCCGGTCGTGGCCCTGGCCGCGGCGGCGGCCCTGACCCTCGCGGGCTGCTCCAGCAGCTCCGGCGGCAAGAAGTCCGAGGAGAGCGCGGACGGCGCTTCCGCGGGCAAGGCGAGTACCCCGCAGATGACGGTCGCGCTGGTGACCCACCAGTCGCCCGGCGACACCTTCTGGGACATCGTCCGCAAGGGCGCCGAGGCGGCCGCCGCCAAGGACAACGTCAAGCTGGTCTACTCCGCCGACCCGAACGCCGGCAACCAGGCCACCCTGATCCAGAACGCCATCGACCAGAAGGTCGACGGCATCGCGGTGACCCTCGCCAAGCCGGACGCCCTGAAGGACGTCATAGCCAAGGCGAAGACCGGGAAGATTCCGGTGGTCGGCCTCAACTCCGGTGTCAGCGAGTGGAAGAACCTCGGTCTGATGGAGTTCTTCGGCCAGGACGAGACCGTGGCCGGCGAGGCCCTCGGCAACCGGCTCAACTCCGAGGGCGCCAAGAAGGCCGTCTGCGTCATCCAGGAACAGGGCAACATCGGCCTCACCCAGCGCTGTGCCGGTGTGAAGAAGACGTTCAAGGGCACGACCGAGACCCTGTACGTCAACGGCACCGACATGCCGTCGGTGAAGTCGACGATCACCGCCAAGCTGAGCCAGGACAAGGCCATCGACTACGTCGTCACCCTCGGCGCCCCGTTCGCGCTGACGGCGGTGCAGTCGAAGTCCGACGCGGGCAGCAAGGCCAAGATCGCGACCTTCGACCTCAACAAGGACCTGACGAGCGCCATCGACAAGGGCACGATCGAGTTCGCCGTCGACCAGCAGCCCTACCTCCAGGGCTACTTGGCGATCGACTCGCTGTGGCTCTACAAGAACAACGGCAACTACATGGGTGGCGGCGAGCAGCCGGTGCTGACCGGTCCCGCCTTCGTGGACAAGACCAACGTCGACGCGGTCGCCTCGTTCGCCGCGAAGGGCACCCGGTGATGAGCATGACCCACCATGCCGAGCCGGCGGTGACCACACCGCCGGCCCCCGGCCGCAAGGAGAGCGACGGCCGGACCAAACAACGCCCGCTGGCTCTGCGGCTGTTGGCCCGCCCCGAAGTGGGCGTGTTCCTCGGCGCGGTCGCGGTGTACGTGTTCTTCCTGATCACCGCCCCGCCGGTGCGGGACGGCAGCTCGATGGCCAACATCCTGTACCAGTCGTCGACGATCGGGATCATGGCGCTGCCGGTGGCGCTGCTGATGATCGGCGGCGAGTTCGACCTCTCCGCCGGTGTCGCCGTCATCACCTCGGCGCTCACCGCGAGCATGCTCAGCTACCAACTCACCATGAACGTGTGGGTCGGTGTGGTGGTCGCCCTTCTGGTCTCGCTGGGGATCGGCTTCCTCAACGGCTGGATGGTCGTCAAGACCGGGCTGCCCAGCTTCCTGATCACCCTGGGCACGTTCCTGATCCTCCAGGGTGTCAACCTCGCGGTGACCAAGCTGGTCACCACCAACGTGGCCACGGACGACATCAGTGACATGGACGGCTTCGGCCAGGCGAAGAAGGTCTTCGCCTCGTCGTTCGACGTCGGCGGCGTCCAGGTGAAGATCACCATCGTGTACTGGCTGGTCTTCGCGGCCATCGCCACCTGGATCCTGCTGCGCACCCGGTACGGCAACTGGATCTTCGCGGTCGGCGGGAACAAGGAGAGCGCGCGGGCCGTCGGCGTGCCCGTGACGTTCACCAAGATCTCGCTGTTCATGCTGGTCGGTTTCGGCGCCTGGTTCGTCGGGATGCACCAGTTGTTCACCTTCAACACCGTGCAGTCCGGCGAGGGCGTGGGCCAGGAGCTGATCTACATCTCCGCGGCCGTCATCGGCGGCTGCCTGCTGACCGGCGGCGCCGGCTCGGCGATCGGCCCGGTCTTCGGCGCGTTCATGTTCGGCATGGTGCAGCAGGGCATCGTCTACGCCGGCTGGAACCCCGACTGGTTCAAGGCCTTCCTCGGCGTCATGCTCCTGGGCGCCGTCCTCATCAATCTGTGGGTCCAGCGCACGGCCACCCGGAGGTGACCTCAATGACCACCGACGGAACCGGCACGCACGGCGCCATCCTCGCGGACACCGTTCCCGAGGGCGGGGACAGCCCGCTCGTCGAACTGCGCAACGCGGGCAAGTCCTACGGCAACATCCGTGCCCTGCACGGGGTGGACCTCATCGTCCAGCCCGGCCGGGTGACCTGTGTCCTCGGCGACAACGGCGCCGGCAAGTCCACCCTCATCAAGATCGTCTCGGGGCTGCACCAGCACACCGAGGGCGAGTTCCTCGTCGACGGCCAGGGCGTGCGCTTCAGCACGCCGCGTGAGGCCCTCGACCGCGGCATCGCGACGGTCTACCAGGATCTCGCCACCGTGCCCCTGATGCCGGTGTGGCGCAACTTCTTCCTCGGCTCCGAGCTGACCAAGGGCCCCTGGCCCGTGCGCCGGCTCGACATCGAGAAGATGAAGAGGACCGCCGACGAGGAACTGCGCAACATGGGCATCGTCCTCGACGACCTCGAACAGCCCATCGGCACCCTCTCCGGCGGCCAGCGTCAGTGCGTCGCCATCGCCCGCGCCGTCCATTTCGGCGCCCGCGTCCTCATCCTGGACGAGCCCACCGCCGCCCTCGGCGTGAAGCAGTCCGGCGTCGTGCTGAAGTACATCGCCGCCGCCCGCGACCGCGGCCTCGGCGTCATCTTCATCACCCACAACCCCCACCACGCCTACATGGTCGGCGACCACTTCAGCGTCCTGCGTCTGGGCACCATGGAGCTCTCCGCCGCCCGCGACCAGGTCAGCCTCGAAGAACTCACCAACCACATGGCCGGCGGCACCGAACTCGCGGCCCTCAAACACGAGTTGGCGCAGGTGCGGGGCGTGGACGTCGACGAGCTCCCGGAGGAGAAGGACCTCACCGCGCCCGTGGCGACCCCGGGCGAGAGGACACCCTGACATGGCGCGGGCCCTCGACCGCACCCGCGTCGGCTCGGCCTCCGACGTCGACCCGGCCGTCCTGGCCGACGCGGTCGGGATCGAGGTGCCGTTCGGTCCGGCGGTGCGGCGCGGGGCGATGTGCGAACCACCGTCCGGAGTGCCGGCGTCGGAGCCGGTCCTGATCGCGGCGCGGCGGCTCGGCGTCGAGCCGTTCGCGATTCTGGAGCAGGACACGTACCCGTGCGAGCCGGACCGGCGGCTGCCCGTCGCGGTGCGCTCCCGGAACTTCCCGCGCTCCTGCGGGGCCTGACCCGGGGACCGGGTCACCAGGCGCGTCGCGCCGTCGCCGACAGGCGACGGCGCGCCCGCGCTCGTATGGTGAGGGTGATGGGCCGCATGCGGCCCGTGCCCCATGGTGCGGCTGTGGCCTGCGGCGGAACCTCCTCATACGGGAGCGAGCCCATGACACATCCGTACCTTCGACTGCGCAGGGGGATGGCGGTGGCCGCCACGGTGGGGGTCCTGGTGGTGCCGGCCGTGGGCGGGGCGGCGACGGCCCTGCCGGCCTCGGCAGCCGCGGTCACCACCGGCACCGAACCGCCCTCGCCGTCCTCCTCCGGGGACGGCGTCGTCGAACTCACCCCGGCCGTACGGCAGCAGGTCGACGAGGCCGTACAGCGGGTCATGGGGCAGGCGGGCATCCCCGGCGTGAGCGTCGGCATCTGGACGCCCGGCAAGGGCGAGTACGTGAAGTCCTTCGGCGTCGCCGACAAGAGCACCGGCCGGGGGATGGACCCCGGCCTCTACATGCGCATCGGCAGCGAGACCAAGACGTTCACCGTCACCGCCGTCCTCCAGTTGGTCGACGAGGGGAAGATCGGCCTCGACGACACGATCGGCGAGTACATCGACGGCGTGCCGAACGGCGACAGGATCACCCTGCGTCAGCTGGCCGGCATGCGCAGCGGACTGTTCAACTACTCGGCGGACGAGGACTTTTTCAAGGCGCTTACCTCCGACCCGCAACGGCCGTTCACCCCGCAGCAGCTGCTCGACTACTCCTTCAAGCACCCCGTGCTGTTCCCGCCGGGTGAGCAGTTCTCCTACTGCAACACCAACCTGATCCTGCTCGGTCTGGTCGTCGAGCAGTTGAGCGGCCGGCATCTCGACGACTACGTCCAGGAGCACATCCTGGACCCCGCCGGTCTGGAACACACCCTGTTCCCGACCGGCAACGAGTTCCCGACCCCGCACTCCCAGGGCTACACGAACCAGACCGCCACCGGGAAGGTCGAGGACAGCGCCGACTGGAACCCGTCCTGGGGCTGGGCGGCCGGCGCGATGATCTCCCGGCTGGCGGACCTGCGGGTGTGGGCGCGCACCGTGGCCACGGGGGTGCTCCCCGACGGCGGGCGGATGATCAGCCCCGCCACCCAGAAGCAGCGCCTGATCACACCGGCGACCCCCATTCCGGGCGCCGGATACGGTCTCGGCATCTTCAACGTGCAGGGCTGGATCGGCCACAACGGCTCGCTGCCCGGCTACGAGTCCCTGACCATCTACCTGCCGTCGGCGCGGGCGACCCTCGTGGTCGTGCTGAACACCGACATCAACTACAGGAACGAGGAACCCAGCACCCTGTTGGGCGACGCCATCACCAAGATCATCTCCCCGGACCACGTCTTCGACCTGCCGGCGGAACCAGCGGCGAGGTGAGGACGTTCAGACAGATGCAGGGTGTGTGCAGTCGTGGACGGGGAGGGTGAGATGCAGGAAGAAGAGCAGGCCGGCACCGCGGAGGCCGGGCGCCGGGCCCGGTTCGGCGCCCTGCCCGAGCGGGTGCGCCCGCAGGACATGGTGGAGGAGCGGCCGGCCACCCCCCGGGACCCGGCGCGGGACGCCTACGACCCCGACGAGTTCGCGGTCCGCTACGGTCTGTGAACCGGTGGGGGCGGCCGGGGACCACGGGCGGCCGGGGAACACTCCCCCCGGCCGCCCCTCGCCCCCGGGTTCGGCAGGCCCGCGGTTCACCAGGGCCGCGGGCTCAGGGGTCCGTCGGTTCAGGAGGCCCGGACCTCGGCGATCGTCACCGGCCGGTGCTCGTGCAGGGACAGCGTGCACGCCTCCGCGATCCAGCCCGCCTCCAGAGCGTCCTCGATCGTGCAGGGCGAGGTCCGGGCGCCGGCCACGACCTCGGTGAACGCGGTGAGCTCGGCGCGGTAGGCGGCGGTGAAGCGGTCCATGAAGAAGTCGTGCGGGGTACCGGCCGGGAAGGTGACCCCGGGCTCCACCGACCGCAGCGGCAGCTTGTCCTCCAAGCCCACGGCGATCGAGTCCGTGAAGCCGTGGATCTCCATCCGGACGTCGTAACCCCGGGCGTTGTGGCGGGAGTTGGAGACTACCGCGATCGTGCCGTCGTCCAGGGTGAGGATCGCGCCGGTGGTGTCGGCGTCGCCCGCCTCCTTGATGTAGTCGGCGCCCCGGTTGCCGCCGACCGCGTACACCTCCGTCACCTCACGGCCGGTGACCCAGCGGATGATGTCGAAGTCGTGCACGGAACAGTCCCGGAAGATGCCCCCGGAGGCGGCGACGTACGCGGCCGGCGGCGGGGCCGGGTCGAGCGTCGTGGAGCGGACCGTGTGCAGCTTGCCCAGCTCGCCCGCCCGCACGGCCGTCCGCGCGGCGACGAACCCCGCGTCGAAGCGGCGGTTGTAGCCGATCTGGATCGGCACGGCACTGCCCTGGACCGCCCTGAGCACCTCGACGCCCTCGCTCATCGTCTTCGCGACGGGCTTCTCGCAGAAGACGGGGATGCCCGCCTCTACAGCGGCCAGGATCAGGCCCGGGTGGGCGTCCGTCGCCGCCGCGATCACGATGCCGTCCACCCCGGCGGCCAGTACCGCCTCGGGGGAGTCGGCGACCTCGGCGCCGAACCGCTCGGCGGCGTTCTTGGCGGCCTCCGCGAACGGGTCGGCCACGACGAGCGACGCCACGGCGTCGAGTCCGGAGAGGGTCTCGGCGTGGAAGGCGCCGATGCGGCCGAGGCCGAGGATTCCGATGCGCATGCGCTCCGCTGCTTTCCTGGTGGTTTTTGGTTGCTGTCTGTTGCCGGGGCTCTGTCCCGGGCCCCGTCGCCCTTCGGGCTCGTCCTCGATCGCCGGACGGGCTCGAAACGCGGGCTCCGGATGCCTGGGTGGGGTTGATGTGTTCAGTCCAGGCCGCCCAGGACGTTCTGGTCCCAGTCGATCACTGATCCGGTGACCACGCCCGACCGCTCGGACAGCAGGAACACCACGAAGTCGGCGATCTCGTCCGGCCGGCCCAGCCTGCCCATCGGCAGCCGTGCGGCGGCCTGCTCGCGCCAGTCGTCCCCGGCGCCGTGGAAAGCCCTCTGCGTCGCGTCCTCGCCCTCGGTGGCCGTCCAGCCGATGTTGAGGCCGTTGATCCGGACCCGGTCGAAGCGGTGCGCGTGCGCCGCGTTGCGGGTGAGGCCGATCAGTCCGGCCTTCGCGGCGACGTAGGGCGCGAGAAACGGCTGACCGCCGTGAGCCGAAGAGGTGATGATGTTGACGACCGTGCCGGGCGCCTCCCGGGCCAGCATGTCCGCTACCGCCGCCTGCATGGCGAAGAACGGCGCCCTGAGGTTGATCGCGATGTGCTGGTCGAAGAGCTCGGGCGTGGTGTCGAGCAGGGTGCCCCGGGAGGTCAGCCCCGCCGAGTTGACCAGGCAGTCGACGCGCCCGTACGCGGCCACCGTCTCGGCCACGGACGCCTTCGCCTGCCCGGCGTCGGAGAGGTCGGCCCGTACGAACACGGCCTTGCCGCCCGCGGCCGTCAGCTCCGCCGTCAGAGCCTCGCCCGGCTCCGGCCGCCGCCCGGTGACGGCGACGAGCGCGCCCTCGCGGACCGCGGCCCGCGCGACGGCCGCGCCGACCCCCTGGCTGCCGCCGTTGACGAGGACGACCTTGTCGTCGAGAAGTCCCATGTAAGAAAGATCCTTTCAGCCGGCGCGGCGCACGGCGCCGGCCCGCAGCTCGTCCCGGAGCGCCCGCGGGGTCCACTCCTCGCGCAACGCCCGCCGTACGACGTCCGCCTGGCTGGGCGGGGCGAGACCGTCGACGGGCGGGTCACTGTCCAGGTTGGTGGGGAAGGGGTAGCCCTCGGCGCTCGCGGCGACGACACGCTCCAGCCACTCCTCGTCCGCGCCCTGCGCCCGGCGCTTCAGCAGCACGGGGAAGACCGCGTTGGCCACCGCCTCCCGGTCCACGGTCTCCATCGCGCGCCCGAAGGCCGAGGACACCTGGAGCAGGTTCGCGGTCCGGCGTACGCCGGTGGTGCGGTTGGTGCCCGCGGCGTGCAGGACGGCCGGGTTGAAGAACGCCGCGTCACCCTTGGCCAGGGGCAGTTGGACGTGATGCTTCTCGAAGTACTCCTGGAACGCGGGCAGTCGCCAGGCCAGGTAACCGGGCTCGTACGTCTGCGAGTACGGCAGGTACAGCGTGGGCCCCGACTCCACGGGCATGTCGCAGTGCGCGACCGCGCCCTGGAGGGTGAGCACGGGGGAGAGGCGGTGGACGTGCGCCGGATAGGCGGCGGCCGCGTCGTTGGAGAGGAACCCGAGGTGGTAGTCGCGGTGCGGGCTCTGTGCCGCGCCGCCCGGGTTGACCACGTTGACCTGGGACGTCACCTGGTAGCCCGGACCGAGCCAGGCGCGTGAGACCAGCGCGAGGATGTCGTTGGCGTAGTAGTCGGCGAACGCCTCCGGGTCGTGCAGGGCGGCCTTCTCCAGGGCGTTCCAGACGCGGTCGTTGGCGCCGGGCTTCGCGAAGTGGTCGCCGGCGGTCGAGCCCGAGGCGCGCTGCGCTGCGATGAGCGCGTCGAAGACGGCGGTGGTCCGGTCGACGACCCCCGGATCGGGGAAGGCGCCGCGGAAGACGACCACACCGGGCCCGTCGCTCAGGGCCCGCACCAGCTCGGAGCGCACCGTGAGGTCCGCTCCGGCGGCGCGCAGGCGCTCACTGTCGTAGACGAGGACGTTCCCCTCGACCGCCGTGGCGTGCGGGAAGTCGGCGAGGCCGGTGGTGCGCTCGACGAGGGCGCGGAAGGTGTCGAGGTCGCAGTCCTGCTCGGTCAGCCAGGCATGGCCCCGCACGGAGGTGAAGGACATCGTCGTCCCTTCGATGACAATGGCGGCTCAGCCCTGCCATTCTTGTCATGACAAACCCGTCGAACAACCAGCAGGCGGCCATCAAAAACCCCTCAAGCAGATTCCCTGGGAGCTTTCCGTGGGCCACCCCTTCCCCATCCGAGAGATCGCACGTCAGGCGGGTCTGAGCGAGGCCACCGTCGACCGGGTTCTGAACGGCAGGGGCGGGGTGCGCGAGTCCACCGTGCTGGAGGTGCGGCGCGCCATCACCGACCTGGACCGGCAGCGCACCCAGGTCAGACTCGTCGGCCGCACCTTCATGGTCGACATCGTGATGCAGGCGCCGGAACGGTTCACCACCGCCGTGCGGGCCGCCCTGGAGGCCGAGCTGCCGGCCCTGCACCCGGCCGTGCTGCGCTCCCGTTTCCACTTCCGGGAGACCGGACCGGTCCAGGATCTGGTCGCGACGCTCGACCGGATAGCCAGGCGCGGCTCGCAGGGGGTCGTCCTCAAGGCGCCGGACCTCCCGGAGACCAACGCCGCCGTCGGTCGGCTGGTGGCCGCCGGGATCCCGGTCGTCACCCTGGTCACGGACCTGCCGGCCAGCGCCCGCCTCGCCTACGTCGGCATCGACGACCGGGCCGCCGGGGCCACCGCCGCCTACCTCATGGGCCAGTGGCTCGGCGACCGCCCCGGCAATGTGCTCACCAGTCTGAGCAGCGGGTTCTTCCGCAACGAGGAGGAGCGCGAGATGGGTTTCCGCAGCGTGATGCGGGCCCGTCATCCCGAGCGCGCACTGGTCGAGATCGCCGAGGGGCAGGGGCTGGACGTCACCCAGTACGAGCTGGTCAGGGGCGCGCTGGAACGAGACCCGGACATCCGCGCCGTCTACTCCATCGGCGGCGGCAACAACGCCACCCTGCGCGCTTTCGCCGACGTCGGCCGGGAGTGCGCCGTGTTCGTGGCGCACGACCTCGACCACGACAACACCCGGTTGCTGCGCGGCCACCGGCTGTCCGCCGTCCTGCACCACGATCTGCGCCACGACGTGCGCGAGGCGTGCCACACGGTGATGCGGGCGCACGGCGCGCTGCCGCCGGCCGGCCCCACGCTGCCGTCGGCGATCCAGGTGGTCACTCCGTACAACATGCCGCCCCGGGTGGTGGCCGGCTGAACCGGCCGCCACTCGGGGCGCGGACCGCGCGGGCGGGTCAGTGCCGCGGCGCCGGTGTCCCGGCCGCCGGGGCGACCCGTGCCGCGCTGCGGTACGTGCAGACGCCCAGGGCCAGCAGCCAGTAGCTGAGGACGGCACCCGTCAGGGCGGTCGTGGCCCAGCCGTTCGCCGCGTAGAAGAACGCGGGGTCGTTGCCGAAGAACAGCGACGGCACGAAGGCCAGGTTGACCCCGGCCAGGACGTACGCCGAGCGGCCAATCCAGCGCGGCAGCAGGCGGGTACGGGTGACGGCCTGGCCGAGCGCGGTCAGGAAGAGCGCCAGCATGAGCCGGGAGATCGACCCGTAGAGGATGTAGGTGCCGCTGACGTCGATGGTCGGGTCGATCGGGTGGTCGACGGCGATGACCGCGCCGGCCTCGAGGCCCATCGAGACCAGGGTGACCGTGGCGTAGACGAGGCCGGTGGCGAAGGCGATCGAGCCGGTCCACTCATGTGCCGGGCCGACCCGCTTGACCAGCTCCCGGAACGCGGTCACGAACACCACCAGGGAGGCGAGCGCGACGATCCCGATGAGCAGCCGGGACAGGACGTTCGCGTCCGGCGGCGGGCCCGAGTAGAGGAAGTACAGCGGTACCTGGACGATGAGGGCGACCGCGGCGACGACGGCGGCGAGGCCGGTCAGGCGCCGGGCGAAGGCTTCGGACATGGGGATCCCCCGGGTGCTCGGTGAGGCGGATTCGGGGCCGGCGGCCGCGAGCTCGCGTTCGCGCCTGCCGACCCCTGAAGCCTGCCGTTCCCGGGGCGCGCGGTCCCTGGGCCTGGGAGCCGGATCGGGGGTGGTCCTACCGCCACCCCTACGGGTGTACGTCCACCCAGGAGCCGCTCCGCGCGGACCGGGCCATGGCCTCCAGCAGGGTCGCGCTGTGCACCGCGTCCGCGAGGGTCGCCCCGTAGGGGATGCCCTCGGCGACCGAGCGCAGGAAGCGGTGGGCCTCCACCACCTTGAGGTCGTCGTAGCCCATGGCGTTCGCCGCACCGGGCTGGAAGGCGCCGAACTCGCCGTCGCCGGGGCCGACGTAGACCGTGCTCACGGGCTGGTCCTGGTATGTGGTGCCGCGGCTGACGCCGAGTTCGTTCATCCTTCTGAAGTCCCAGAAGACGGCACCCTTGGTGCCGTGCACCTCGAAGCCGTAGTTGTTCTGCTCGCCCACGGAGACCCGGCAGGCCTCCAGCACGCCGCGGGCGCCGGAGGCGAAGCGCAGGAGACAGTTGACGTAGTCCTCGTTCTCGACCGGCCCGAGTTCGCCGCCGACGGCCAGGCTGTGGCCCGCCGTGGCTCCCGTCGGGCGGGCCCGCTCGGGGACGAAGACCGCCGTGTCGGCCGTCAGGGAGACGATGTCGCCGAGCAGGAAGCGGGCCAGGTCCACGCCGTGCGAGGCCAGGTCGCCCAGCACTCCGCTGCCGCCCCGCTCCCGCTCGTAGCGCCAGGTCAGGGCGCCGTCGGGATGGGCCGCGTAGTCGCTGAAGAGGCGGACGCGGACGTGGGTGACCGAGCCGAGTTCACCGGCGGCGATCAGGTCGCGGGCGGTCTCCACGGCGGGCGCGTTGCGGTAGTTGAAGCCGACCGTGCCCTGGACGCCGACCGCGGCCACCGCGTCCGCCACTGCCCGGGCGTCCTCCGGCGTGAGGCCCACCGGCTTCTCGATCCAGATGTGCTTGCCGGCCTCGGCCATCGCGACACCGATCTCGCGGTGCAGGAAGTTCGGCGCGGTGATGCTGACGGCACGCACGCGCGGGTCGGCGGCCACCTCGCGCCAGTCGCGCGTGAAGGAGGCGAAGCCGAACCGGTCCGCGGCCTCCTCGGCCCGCCCGGGCACCTCCTCCGCGACGGTCACGAGCTCCGGAATCAGGGCCAGTCGCGGGTAGTGATGCCGGACGCGGGCGTATGCCTGGGTGTGCACCCGGCCCATCCAGCCGAACCCGACGACGGCCACTCCCAGCGCATCCACCATCGCAGCCACCACAGCCCTTCCTTGGACCGCTCCATCTTCTGACCAGGCCACCCTGTGGGCCTTTTCCCCAGGCTGTCAAGGCCGTCCGGGCCCTTTGACAACCCCGGCGTCACATGGAACGGTCCAAGTATGAGACCCCCGACCATCCGTGACGTGGCCGACCGGGCCGGTGTGTCCAAGTCGCTGGTCTCCCTGGTGCTCCGCGGCTCCGACCAGGTGCGCGCCGAGAAGCGGGAGGCCGTCCTGCGGGCCGTGCGCGACCTGGGCTACCGGCCCAACGCGGCCGCGCGCAGCCTCGGCGAACGGCGCACCCTCCCGGAGGCTCCCACCCGCTCGGGCGGGGGGACCGGGACCCCCATGGTCGGCGTCCTGCTGCACGACCTGCGCAACCCCTGGTACGTCGACCTCCTGGACGGCCTCAACTCGCTGCTGCACGCGAGCGGTCTGCGCATGCTGCTCGCCGACGCCCGGCTGCACCGGCGCGTCGGCCAGGACCCGGCCGGGCCCTTCCTGGACCTGGGAGCGGACGGACTGGTCGTGGTCGGCACGCTGCCCGACCCGGCGGCGCTGGAGACCGTCGCCGCCCGGATGCCGGTCGTCGTCGCGGGGGCCCGCGAGCCGGTGCCGGCCGGGGTGGACCTGGTGGCGAACGACGACGAGCACGGCGCCCGCCTGGTCACCGAACATCTCGTGGGACTCGGCCACCGCCGCATCGCCCACCTCGCGGGTTACGGCGCCGTCGCCGATCTGCGCCGACGCGGCTTCGAGGCCACGATGCGGGCGGCGGGACCGGGCCACGAGGCGCTCGTCGAGGCCGGCGACCTGACCGAGGAGGGCGGCTACCGGGCCACGGTGCGGCTGCTCGCCCGCGCCGAGCGGCCCACGGCCGTGTTCGCCGTCAACGACATGACGGCGGTGGGGGTGCTGTCGGCGGCCGAGGAACTGGGCCTGCGGGTGCCGCGCGACCTGTCCGTGGTCGGCTACGACGACACCAGCATCTCCCGGCTGCGCCATGTGTGGCTCACTACCGTCGACGGCGCCGGCCACGAGGTCGGCCGCCGTGCGGCCCGCTGCCTGCTCGACCGGTTGGAACGGCCGGGCGGAGAGGGGAGGGTGCACCTGGCCGCGCCGACCCTGGAGGTCCGCGGGACGACGGCGCGCCCACCCGCGATCACAGGGTGATCGCGTACGCCTTCCGCAGCGTCTCGTGCACCGTCCAGGTGGTCCGGTCGCCCTCGCGCAGCACCGCCAGGTCGCCGGGGCCGACGGTCAGCGTGGGACCGCCCTCGACCTCGATGGTCGCCGACCCGCTGATCACCACGAACAGCTCGTCCGCCTCGATGTCGGTGACGACGCCCGGGGTGATCTGCCAGATCCCCCTGATCAGACGGCCGTCCGCCGACTCCCACACCACCTTGCCGGTCACCTCGGGGGCTCCGGCGACGATCTGCCGCGGATCGAGCGGCTCGGACTCGAGGTCGGCGTCGGGGATGTGGACGACGAAGCTGTGGGGCAGGGGGCTCGCGAGGCCGGCGGCGCTGTCGGGGCCGTCGGGGTCATGCCGGCTCGGGCTGTCGGTGCTCATGGGGGCGACCCTAGCGAGGCCGTACGTCCGTCGGGCGTGGACATTGTGTGGGCTGTCGGCCCAGGTGAAAGGACACTTCGTCACGACTGGCGGCCGGTGCGCGGCCGGGTGATCGTGGAGCCATGGCGGACGACACCGCGACGGCTCCCGCGCCGCACCGGCATGACACGCGCGAGGCCCTTCTCTTCGGCGGTGTCTACGGAGCGGTCCTGGCGAGCTCGATGGTCGCCGCGCTCAGCCAGTACGGGCACACCTCCCAGGACAGCCGCCGCTACGACGCCGCCTGGCTGCTGGTGACCGCGTTCGCCTCCGCGCTCGCGCACGGCTACGCCCACTACATCGCCGAGCGCTCCCCGCACCGCCGGGGGGACGCGCTGCGCACCCTCGCCGAGGAGTGGCCCCTCGTCGTGGCCGTCCTGCCCACCGTCCTGATCCTCGCGGGCGCCGGCTGGGGCTGGTGGCCGGCGAACGGGGTGGAGTACGCGGCGTTCGCCCTGAACATCGCCCTGCTGTTCGCCCTCGGCCTGGTCACGGCCCGCCGGTCGCGCCGCCCGTGGGCGGTCGCGGTGCTGATCGGGGCGGTCGACGCGTTGCTCGGCGTGATCGTGGTCGTGGCGAACGCGGTGATCAAGTAACCCGCGGTCCCCTGCCGCCGCAGACCCGCCCGCGCGACGCCTGCGCACCCGCGTGGGCCCTTGCCGTGCCACCCGGTGGGAACATGAGCACGACCACGCGGCAGCAATACGGCGGACAAAATTGTTGACAATCTTGTTTCGCTAGATTTAGGTTCGACAGGCACTCACCCAGGGAGGGCAACCATGCCGAACGAAGCCCGTCCGAGCACCGGGGAGCAGGCCAAACAGCATGCGCTCGCGCAGCTGCGGCAGGCGATCCTGCACGGCGAGATGGCACCGGCCCAGCGGCTGGTGGAGAACGAGCTCGCCGAGCAGTTCGGTGTGACGCGGGCCAGCATCCGCGCGGCACTCATCGATCTGGAGTCCCAGGGACTCGTCGAACGGATCCGCAACCGCGGCTCGCGGGTGCGGGTGGTGACCGTGGACGAAGCGGTCGCCATCACCGAGTGCCGCATGGTCCTCGAAGGACTGTGCGCGGCGAAGGCGGCCGTCGCGGCCAGCGACGACCAGCTGATCGAGCTGACCGGCCTCGGCACGGCCATGACCAAGGCGGTCGCCGACGGCGAGCCGGTCACCTACTCCGACCTGAACCACGAACTGCACGTCCGCATCCGGGAGTTCTCCGGACAGCAGACCGCGCAGGAGCTGCTGGAGCGGCTCAACGCCCAACTGGTGCGCCACCGCTTCCAGCTGGCGCTGAGGCCGGGCCGGCCGCAGCAATCCCTGAACGAGCACCTGACCATGATCGAAGCGATCCGGGCCAGGGACCCGCAGGCGGCCGAGACGGCCGTCCGCGCCCACCTCACCAGCGTGATCGAGGCGCTGCGCAACTGATCACGGCTGCGCGGGGCGGGCGCCCACCTGTCACCAAGGAGATCAGAGAATGACCCAGCCCAACGCGCCCGCCGGCCCTCCACGATCGACCCTCGTCGTCACCGCGCACGCCGGGGACTTCGTGTGGCGGGCGGGAGGCGCCATCGCCCTGGCCGCCTCCCGCGGGGAGAGGATCACCATCGCGTGCCTGACCTTCGGCGAGCGAGGTGAGTCCGCCAAGGCGTGGCGCGAAGGCAGGAAGCTCGACGAGATCAAGGCGATACGCCGGGACGAGGCCGAGCGCGCCGCCGCCACCCTCGGCGCCGAGGTCCGCTTCTTCGACGCCGGCGACTACCCGCTCGTGGCCACCGCCGAACTGACCGACCGGCTGGTCGCCGTCTACCGCGACACCCAGCCCGACGTGGTCCTGACCCATCCCACCGAGGACCCGTACAACGGCGACCATCCGGCCGCCAACCGGATGGCGCTGGAGGCGAGGGTCCTCGCCCAGGCCATCGGCTACCCGGGCGAGGGCGAGATCATCGGCGCGCCGCCCGTCTTCTACTTCGAGCCGCACCAGCCGGAGATGAGCGGCTTCAGGCCCGAGGTGCTGCTCGACATCACCGAGGTGTGGGAGACCAAGCGCAAGGCCATGGAGTGCCTCGGCGCCCAGCAGCACCTGTGGGACTACTACACCGACCTCGCCGTGCGCCGGGGCGTCCAGCTCAAGCGCAACGCGGGACCGAACCTGGGCCTGGCGCACAGGACCATGGCCGAGGCGTACATGCGCCCCTACCCGCAGATCGCGAAGGAGCTGGCGTGAGCGAGCCGACGTACAGCGGAGGCCGGAAGTCCGCGGAGCGAAGCGGAACCGCGCGGAAGGAGGACGTGTGAGCGGCGTGATCGTCACGAATCCACCGAAGGCGGAGCTGACGGACGTCGACGCGCTGGCCGGCTTCGGGGTGGCCACGGTCGGCGAGGCGATGGGCCGAACGGGTCTGCTGGGCCCGGCGATCCGCCCGATCCAGCAGGGCGTACGGGTGGCCGGCACCGCCGTGACCGTGCTCAGCTGGCCCGGCGACAACCTCATGATCCACGCGGCCGTCGAGCAGTGCGGCGAGGGCGACGTCCTCGTCGTCACCACCACCTCCCCGTCCACCGACGGCATGTTCGGCGAGCTGTTCGCGACCGCGCTCCGACAGCGCGGGGTACGCGGCCTGGTCACCAACGCCGGGATCCGGGACACGCAGGAGCTGCGGGACATGGACTTCCCCGCCTGGTCACGGGCCGTGTCCGCGCAGGGCACGGTCAAGGCCACCGGCGGCTCGGTCAACGTGCCCGTCGCGATCGACGGCCAGGTGATCCGCCCGGGCGACGTGATCCTCGCCGACGACGACGGTGTCGTGGTCGTCCCGCGCGAGCGGGCCCGGGCCACCGCGGAGGCGTCCGAGGCCCGCGAGGCCAAGGAGGCCCGCTCCCGTGCCGCCTTCCTCGACGGCGAACTCGGCCTGGACCGCTACGGGTTGAGGGAGACCCTGAAACGGCTCGGTGTCGAGTACAGGACGTACGAGGAGTACCTGGGGGAGTCGTCGTGACCCGCGATCCCGAGGAACTGCCCTGCCTGCTGATGCGGGGCGGCACCTCCAAGGGCGCCTACTTCCTCGCCGAGGACCTCCCCGCCGAACCGGCCCTGCGCGACGAGCTGTTGCTGCGGGTCATGGGCAGCCCGGACCCGAGCCAGATCGACGGCCTGGGCGGCGCGCACCCGCTCACCAGCAAGGTGGCCGTGGTCTCGCCGTCAACCGACGCACGCGCCGACGTCGACTACCTCTTCCTCCAAGTAGCCGTCGAACGGCCCGAAGTGAGCGACCGTCAGAACTGTGGCAACCTCCTCACCGGCGTCGGCCCGTTCGCCGTCGAGCGCGGACTCGTCGCCGCGGGGGAGGCGGAGACCACCGTACGTATCCGCATGGTCAACTCCGACGACTACGCGACGGCGACCTTCCCCACGCCGGGCGGTCGCGTGGACTACACCGGCGCGGCCGGGATCTCCGGGGTGCCGGGGACGGCCGCGCCCGTGGTGATCGAGTTCCCGCCGGGCGCCGGCGCGCTGCTGCCCACCGGGAACGTCCGGGACGAGATCGACGGTGTGGCGGTGACCTGCGTCGACAACGGGATGCCCACGGTGCTCATCGCGGCCGCCTCCCTCAAGGTCACCGGCTACGAGCCGCCCAGGGACCTGGAGGAGGACGTCGCGCTCGCCGACCGCCTCCGGACGATCCGCCTCGCGGCGGGCCGGCTGATGGGCCTCGGTGACGTCTCGGACGCCACCGTGCCCAAGCTCACGTTGCTCGCCGCGCCCCGGGACGGCGGCGCGGTCACCACCCGCACCTTCATTCCCGTGCGCTGCCACCCCTCGATCGGGGTCCTCGGCGCGGCAAGTGTCGCGGCCGGCCTGCGGATCGACGGCAGCGTCGGGGCGGAGCTGGCGAGGGTCGACGCCCGAAGCGACCGAATTCGCATAGAACACCCCACTGGATTCCTGGACATCGAAAGCAGCCTCGGGTCGACCCCCGACGGCCTGCCCTCCGCCCGCCGCACCGCCGTGGTGCGCACGGCCCGGAAGATCTTCGACGGCACCGTCTTCCCCAGGTCCGCCGAGACGGCCCCCCTGCCCGCACGCTCCCCTGGAGGTCAACGATGACTCCGCCGCTCGGCGACATCGCCCACATCGGCCACGCCCAGCTCTTCACCCCGGACCTGGACGCCAGTGTCGGCTTCTTCACCGACTATCTGGGGCTCACGGTCAACGGGCAGGACGGCGACACGGTCCAGCTGCGGACCTTCGACGACTACGAGCACCACAGCCTGGTGCTCACCGCCCGGGCGGAGCCCGGCCTCGGCCGGCTGGCCCTGCGCACCTCCAGCGAGGAGGCCCTTCAGCGCCGGGTCGCGGCGATCGAGGCGGCGGGCGGCACCGGCCACTGGACCGAGGACGAACCCGGCCTCGGCAAGCTGTACGTCACCACCGACCCGGACGGCCACGAGCACGCCCTGTACTGGGAGAGCGAGTACTACCGGGCGCCCGACGGGCTGAAGCCGGCGCTGAAGAACCAGCCGCAGGCCAAACCCAACCGGGGCGTGGGCGTACGGCGCCTGGACCACGTCAACTTCCTCGCCGCCGACGTGCTCGCCAACTCCGAGTTCCAGCAGAACCTGCTGGGCGCCCGCCCCACCGAACAGATCCGCCTCGACACGGGGAAGATCGCGGCGCGCTGGCTGACGTACACGAACAAGTCGTACGACGTCGTCTACACCTCGGACTGGACCGGCAGTTCCGGGCGGCTGCACCACATCGCCTTCGCGACCGACACCCGCGAGGACATCCTGCGGGCCGCCGACCTGGCCATCGACAGCCGGGTGTTCATCGAGACGGGCCCGCACAAGCACGCCATCCAGCAGACGTTCTTCCTGTACGTCTACGAGCCCGGCGGCAACCGGATCGAACTGTGCAACCCGCTCACGCGCCTGGTGCTGGCCCCCGACTGGCCGCTCGTCACGTGGACCGAGGAGGAGCGCAAGAAGGGGCAGGCCTGGGGCCTGAGGACGATCGAGTCGTTCCACACGCACGGCACACCGCCCGTGCGCTGAGCCTGTGCACCGAGCTCTTGCGCCGAGCCCGCCGAGCCTGTTCCGAGTGCGCGGAAGCGGGGACCTTCCGGGACCCTCCGGTGCACTTTCGGCGGCCCTCCACAGCCCCGACGGACTGTCGATGAGATTGTTGACAAAACTGTTGACTCTCCCGGGGCGGGGTCCTTAGCGTCTTGCGCACACCGGGCCAGCCGCACGAGCCGCGCCGGCCCTCTTCACTCGTCCCCTCCAGGGAACGCCTCCTGGACGAGAGGAAAACAACGATGTCCTCCTCCCCCGCGCTGTCCGCCCGTGGCAGCAGACTGGCCCTCCTGGTCGTCGGTCTGTGCTGGCTGGCCGTGCTCTTCGACGGCCTCGACATGTTCATCTACGGCTCGGTGCTGCCGCACCTGCTGGAGACGAAGACCTTCGGCCTCACCCCGGACACGGCCGGCGACCTCGGCAGCTACGCCACCTTCGGCATGCTGATCGGCGCGCTCACCGCGGGCACCGTCGCCGACCGCGTCGGGCGCAAGAACCTGATGGTCGGTTGCGTGATCCTCTTCTCGCTGGCCTCCGGCGTCTGCGCGACGGCGCGCGGCGTCGAGGTCTTCGGCCTCGGCCGGACCCTGGCGGGCGTCGGCCTCGGTGGCTTGCTGCCCACCGCGATCAGCATGGTCTCCGACTACGCCCCGCGCGGCCGCGGCGCCCTCGTCATCGGCCTGCTCATGACCGCCCACCACGCGGGCGGCATCCTCTCCGCCTACGTCGCCAAGTGGCTCATCGACCCGGTCGGCTGGCGCGCCGCGTTCTGGGTGTGCGTGCTCCCGCTGCTCTTCGCCCCGGTGCTCGCGAAGCTGCTTCCCGAGTCGCTGAGCTTCCTCGTCGCCAAGGGCCGCACCGACGAGGCCCGCGAGCTGGCCACCCGCTACGACGTCGAGCTGCCGGCCGCCAGGTCCGGCAAGCAGGGCGCGGCCGACCGCTGGAACGCGCTGAAGGACCTCTTCCGCGGCGGTGAGTGGACCCAGACCCTGCTGTACTGGCTGGCCTCCTTCGGTGGTCTCCTCCTCGTCTACGGCGTCGCCACCTGGCTGCCCACCCTGATGCGTGCCGAGGGCTACGAGCTCGGCTCGGCCCTGTCCTTCGTGGTCGTCTTCAACCTCGGCGGCATCGTGGGCATGCTGGTCGCCGGGCGCGCCGCCGACCGGTTCGGCGCCCCGCGCATCTCCGCGATCTGGTTCGCGCTGACCGCCGCAGGCGTGTTCCTGCTCAGCGTCCACATGCCGATGACCGTGACGATGGTCGTCGTCTTCTTCACCGGCGTCTTCCTCAACAGCGCCCAGACGATGATCTACGCGACCGTCTCCATCCGCTCCCAAGCGGACAACCGGGCCACCGCCGTCGGCTGGACCTCCGGCATGGGCCGCTTCGGCGCCGTCTTCGGCCCGTGGCTGGGCGGCCAACTGCTCGCCTCGAACCACGGCGACCGGGGCTTCACCGCGTTCGCCGTCGCCGGCCTGTCGTCCATGGTCTTCATCGGCGTCGCCGCGCTGCGCAGCTCCCGCCCGGCCGCCCCGCGCAACGCCGACCGGGAGTTGGCGGGCGCCCACTGAGCACTCGGGCGCACGGTCGGACGACGTCAGTTCGTCGTGTGGCCGATGGGGGCCTCCGGCGTCCAGTCGCACGTTGCGCTCCGAGGCGGGTGAGCTGCCGGGATCGGCGGTACCTTCACCTGGCACCGCACGGCTTCACCATCCGTGTGTCCTTCGGCGGGTTCCACGACTCCGGCACGGCCCGCAAGGAGCAGGGCGGGGAAGTCCTGCGTTTCTCCACGCGCGTCAGGACGGTCGCCGGGCACTTCGGCGGCTGACGATCAGGAGCAGCGAGACAGAGAGAGGAGGTGCCGATGGCTGACGAGACGATCGGCATCGTCGGCGGCGGCATCGTGGGTCTGGCCACGGCCCGCGAGATCGCCCTGAGCCGGCCCGGCACCCGGGTCGTGGTCTTCGAGAAGGAGCGGGAGGTCTCGCTCCACCAGACCGGCCACAACTCGGGCGTCGTACACGCCGGCATCTACTACACGCCCGGCAGCCTCAAGGCCGACCTGACGGTGCGGGGGGTGGCTCTGCTGCGAGCGTACTGCCAGGACCGCGAGCTGCCGTACCGCGAGATCGGCAAACTGGTCGTGGCGGTCCGCGAGGACGAGCTCGGCCGGATGAACGCCCTCTACGACCGGGCCAGGAACAACCATGTGCCCGACCTGCGGAAGGTCACCCGCGAGGAGATCCGGGAGATCGAGCCGAACGCCGGCGGCGTCGCCGCCCTGTACTCCCCGCGCACCGCGATCACCGACTACCCGGCGATCGCCCGGGCCTTCGCCGAGGACGTCGTCGGCTCGGGCGGAGAGGTGCGGACGGGCTTCGCGGTCACCGGCATCACCGAGGCGCCCGGCGCCGTCGAGGTGGCCTCGGCGCGGGAACAGGTGCGCGTGGACCGGCTGATCCTGTGCGCGGGCCTGCACTCCGACACCGTGGCCGGGCTCGCGCGGGACCGGCGGGACCCGCGGATCGTCCCGTTCCGGGGCGAGTACATGCTGCTCAGGCCGGAGCGGACGGACCTGGTGCGGGGCCTGATCTATCCGGTGCCGGACCCCCGCTACCCGTTCCTCGGCGTCCACTTCACGCCTCGCGTCGACGGCTCGGTGGAGGTCGGCCCCAACGCGGTCCTGGCCCTGGCCCGGGAGGGGTACACGCGCACCCGGATCTCCCCGAAGGACCTGCTGGGTCTCGCCGCCTACCCCGGCACCTGGAAGATGGCGGCCCGGCACTGGCGCACGGGCATCAGGGAGTACCGCGGATCCTTCTCGGCGTCGGCCTTCATGAGGGACGCCGGACTGTACGTCCCCGGCGTCGGCGTCCAGGACGTCGTACGCGGCGGAGCGGGCGTGCGCGCCCAGGCCCTGGACCGGGACGGCACCCTCCTGGACGACTTCCGCATCCACCGGGTGGGCCGGGTCACCGCCGTCCGCAACGCGCCCTCGCCGGCCGCCACGGCCTCCATGGCGATCGCCGAGCACATCGTCGAGGCCGCTTTCGGCCGAGCCTCGGACAATGGCTGAGGGAGCGGGCGCCCGCGTCCCTCCGACGGCCTCCGGGACACGGGGGCCGCGGCGTCCCGGTCGCCTTCGCCTCAAGAGGCTTGCTGCGTATCGGAGTTGGTGGCCTGCCTGATGTGACGTGCCATCAGGGCATAGGTCGTCCTGGCCTTTTCGTCGTCCTTGGTGTCGTAGCCGTGGTCGGCTCCGGTGACGTCGTGGTGCTCCACGAGGGCGCCGGCCGCGTCCAGCCGCTCGGCGTACCGCGTGGCCTCGTTCCTGAGCAGGTCGTACTCCGCGGTGATCACCAGCGCCGGGGCGATGCCCCTGAGGTCGGCGGTGTCCGAGGCGCCCGCGGGCGACACGAGCGGGTGGGCACGCTCGCGGGGATCCGGCACATAGGACGAGTCGAAGATGTCGCCGAGCCATGGCCGCAGCAGCGGCCTGGCGACGGCGGCCTTCTTGTCCTTGGCGCTCGTGGACAGGTCCAGCGGGGGGTAGTGCAGCACCTGGAGCGCGATCGACGGGCCGCCCTGCTCCAGGGCCTGGCGGGCCACGGCCGCGGCGAGCCCGCCGCCCGCGCTCTGGCCGCCCACGCTCAGACGCCTGCCGTCCCAGCCGTGCTCCGCGCCGTGTTCGGCGACCCAGCGGACGACTTCGTGGGCCTGGGTGGCCGCGGCGGGGAACGGGTGCTGCGGGGCGACGACGTACCTCACGTTGATCACGACCACCCCCGCCTGCGCCGCGAGGATGCGGCAGAGGCCGTCGTCCACCTCGGGCATCGACATGACGTACCCGCCGCCGTGGAAGTTGACGTGCACGGGCGGACGCGTCGCCGTCCCGGCCGGGGGCGCGTACACCGTGACCGCAGCCGGGGCGACGGAGGTCGGTACCGTCAACTCCTGTACGTCTCGCGGGTATTCGGGGAAGCGCGCCTGCCAGGAGGCGGCGGACCCGGCGCCGCTCGTCCGACGGCTCGCCAGCCGGGTGAGGCCCTGCATCGTCTTGGCCGCGAGGGCGGCCACCGCCGGTCTGGCCAGGATGGACATGCGGGTTCCGTTCGTCGAGCCGTACCGTCGATCGCCAGGATTCCTGATGAAGAGAACGGGGCGAAGCTAGCACGGCGCGACCCGCGGGCGCACTCGTCCGTCAGTCCCGCCTGGCCACGATCCGGTACGCGTTGGACACCCCCAGCCGGTGCGACAGCGGACGCACCGCGAACCGGTCGAGCAGGGTGCCCACGATCAGCGCCGGGATCCCGGCGACCAGCAGCGCCCCGCGCAGCGTGCGGCGCAGCGCGTTCGGCGGCTCGGGCAGCCACGGCGCGTCCTCGCGGGGCGCCGCGTGGTCCAGCGCCAGCCATACGGCGGCCAGCAGGTCGACCGGGTCGTGCGGTTCGGCGTGCTGCTCCGCCACCACCGTGAAGCCCAGGTCCGCGAGCCGTTCCCGCAGGTTGGCCACCGGTACGAAGTGCAGGTGCTGCGGCTGGAGCCAGGGCAGCCACCAGCGGCCCAGGAGCCGCGCGTAGCGGCTCTCGGGATCCGGCACCTCGATGAGGAGATGGCCACCGGGCCGTACCGTCTCGTGCGCGGCGCGCAGTTCGCGGTCCGGGTCGGTGCTGTGCTCCAGATAGTGGAACATGCTCACCACGTCGTAGCGGGCCGCGAGTTCGGGCGCGAGGTCCGGGAATCCGCCCCGGTAGCCGTGCTCCACCCGGCCTTCCCGCTCGGCGAGTTCGACGCCGTCGGTGAAGTCGAGTCCGTCGAACGTCGTCCCGGGCAGCACCTCCCGGGCGGCGGCGCAGAAGTGACCGTGCCCGGTGCCGACGTCCAGCCAGGTCTTCGGCCCGGGGTCGTGCGGCAGCATCGACTCGGCCCGCCCCCGGTACATCTTCGTACGGCCCCCGAAGGTGTCCCCGAGCTTCTTCTCGCCCAGCCCGTCATAGAAGTCCCGGTAGTAGAACTCCAGGCCCTCGGCGCTCAGCCGCGGGTTCTGGAAGGTGTGCCCGCAGCCCCCGCAGCGGTCCAGGACGAAGCGGCCCGGCTTGTGCTGGAGCAGATCGGAGGTGCGCAGCCGGGTGGTCAGCGTTGCCGAGCCGCACCACGGGCAGGTGGTGCGCCGGGGCTCGAAGAAGCGGGCCGGGCCGGCCGCGATGTCCGCCCGGTAGGCGGGACGCAGCTCGGCGATCCGCTCGGCGGTGGGCTTGGTCTCTTCGCTCATGTGAACTCCCTGGCCAGTTCCTCGAGATGGGTCGCGGCGGCGGCGGGACCGCCCGCGGCGCGGAACGCCGTACGGATCCGGTCGGCCGCGGCGCGGTGTCCGGGTTCGTCCAGGGCGGAGTCGATCGCGGCGCCCAGCTGCCGCGCGGTGACCCGGCTGAACCGCACCCGCACCCCGGCCCCCGCGTCCGCGACCTGCCCGGCCACGACCGGCTGGTCGTCGCGGATCGGCGCCACGACGAGAGGAACGCCGTGCCACAGGGCCTCGCACACGGTGTTGTGCCCGGCATGGCAGACCACCGCGCCGGCTCCCCTCTCCAGCTTCTCCAGCAGGGCGAGTTGAGGCACGTGCGGCAGAACCAGTACGTCCTTGTCTTCACTCCGGGTCTCCAGCGTGCCGCCCGGATCGACGATCACGCCCTGCACCCGGTCGGCCCGCTCCCGCAGCGCGCTCCGGCACACGTCGAGGAACCGCCCGCCGACGTCGGTGTTGGCGGTGCCGAGCGTGACCAGCACGGTGGCGCGGCCGCCGTCGAGCCACTCCCAGGGGAATCCGGCGACGGAGGGGCGGGCCGTGATCGAAGGGCCGACCCAGCGGACACCCCGGTGCGTGTCACCCGCCAACTCCGGTGTGCTGAAGGCCAGGACGAGATGCGGCGAGAAGCGGGGGTCGGCGCAGCCCGCCGGAGCCCCGATCGAGGCCCGCAGGCCGGCCAGCCGCCGGTCCAGCCACTCCCCGACCTTGGGCAGCCCGGCGAGGGGATCCGTGAACTCGGCCGAGGTGGTCGCCGAGGTGGCCCATGGCAGACCCAGCCGCTCCGCGACCAGCGCGCCGGCGAAGGCCTGCTGGTCGGCGACGACGACGTCCGGCCGGAACGCCTCGACGGCCGCCCGCACACCCGGCGCCATCGCCTCCGCGAGCGGCAGCAGGTACCACTCCCACAGGAACTTCAGCGCCTCGGGACCCCGCAGGTCGGCGGGCCGCTCGCCCCGCGGTGCCCCGCCGCAGGCGAAGACCGCTCCGGCCCCGGGACCCGCCAGCCGGACCACCAGCTCCGGATCGGCGCAGGCCCACGCCACCCGGTGCCCCCGCGCGGTGAGTTCGGCGGCGACGCCGACGGCCGGGTTGAGGTGACCGACCAACGGCGGTACGACGAACAGGAACCGGCTCACCCGGCCGCCTCCGCCGCCACCCGCCCGGCCCCGTCGACGAGCGAGAGTATGTGCCCGCCGACCGTCCCCGAGGCTTCCACCAGGACCGAGTGCTCGTGCCCCGGGATCACCACGGTCCGGCAGTCCGGCAGCACCGCCCGCAGCCAGGGCGCGAGTTCGGCGAGATCCGAGTCGGCGCCGTACAGACCGAGCACGGGGCAGCGCACCGCCGATATCTGCTCGTCCGTCAGGACCCGGCTGGCCGGGATGTCCCGTCCGAGGGTGGTCTCCCGGGCCAGCCGGGCCGCGCCCCTGGCCAGCCGGGCGGTGTTGTGGCTGCGGTTGGCGGTGATCCAGGCGATGGCGTCGGACTCGTTGTGGGCGAGCTGGTTCACGACCCGGTCCAGGATCCCGCCGAGCTTCACCGCCCAGGCCGCGGTGGCCGGTTCGGACTCGATCAGGCTGACGCTCGCCGCCCGCCCGGGGTGACGGGCCGCGTAGCCGAACGCGATGGTGCCTCCGTAGGAGTTGCCGACCAGGTGCACGGGGCCGGTCACCGCCAGCCGGTCCAGCAGCGCGGCCAGGTCGTCGACGTTGTCGTCCAGCGTGTAGCCCCGGGCGGGCCGCTCGCTGCGACCGTGGCCGCGCAGGTCGTACATGACGACGTCGAGGCCCGCGGCCGCGAACGCCGGGGCGACGGTGAAGTAGTAGCTGGCCAGGCTGTCCGTGAGCAGACCGTGCACCAGCACCACGGTGGTGGTGGCCGGCCGCCCCTGCCGGGGGCCGAGCCGCTGTACGTGCAACCGGACCGCGCCGGTGTCGACCATCGCCATGGCTCAGCTCGCCTCCGCCGCCTTCAGACTCGTCACGACGTACTCGACGAGCCGTCCGACGGTCAGCTCGATGATCTCGTCGAACTCCATGCCGGCCAGGAACTCGGCGAAGTTGATCCGGTCGCCGTACCGCTCCTGGAGCAGACCGGCCAGGGTGACCAGGTCGATGCTCTCCAGCTCCAGGTCCCGGTTGAAGGTGGTCTGCATGTCGACCTCGAAGTCGTCGAGGCCGTACTCGTCCTGAAGGAGCCGCGCGAGCATGCCGGTGAGATCGGCCAGGACGGACTTCTCGTCGGCGCCGACCGGGGCGGTGGCGGGGGTGCGGGGGGTGGGGGGTGTCATCGGGCGTCGTACTCCTCTGCGGTCGGGTGTCCCGTCGTCCAGGCCACTACGTACGAACGGTCCGGCAGCCGGGGCGGGTTGGCGGCCGGTGCGCAGTGCACGGGGTAGGCGCGTTCCAGGCGGCCCGTGACGGTCAGCCGGTCGCCGGCCGGGGTCGCGTCGAGCACCGTGAAGTCCCTCGGCCTGCCGCCGAAGCCGGTGCCCTCCGCCTTGGCGACGGCCTCCTTCGCCGCCCAGAAGCGGGCGAACCACAGGGCCTCGGAGCCACCGGTCCCGGCCGACAGGCGGCGCAGCAGCCGTAGTTCGGCCTCGGTGAGGGCGGCGGCGAGGGTCTGCGGGGTGCGGTCGGTGACCTCCTCGATGTCGATCCCCGGGCCGGGGCCCGGGGTGTGCGGCCGGACGATCGCCACGCCCGCCTCCGCGCAGTGCGCCAGCGAGACGTCCAGCGGGGGCAGGACGCGGCCGTGCACGCCCGTGACGTAGGGCCGGCCCGCCTCGTCGTTGCACACCCGCAGCTCCGCCGGGAAGACCGGGCCCTCGCCCTGGTCCCATAGCCACCGCCGTACCGCGTCCTTGACCGCGATCCGGCCCAGCAGCCACTGCCTGCGTCCGCGCGGCGCGTGCTCCGCGTACCGCGAACGCTCCACGCCGCCCAGGGAGTTGCGCATGATCAGCTCGCGGGACGCCAGGTCCGGCCACCGCTCGTGCAGCAGCTGCCAGCCGCCGGGCCGGGTCTCGG
Organism: Streptomyces sp. NPDC088157; assembly: GCF_044741545.1. Lineage (NCBI taxonomy): Bacteria > Bacillati > Actinomycetota > Actinomycetes > Kitasatosporales > Streptomycetaceae > Streptomyces > Streptomyces sp. NPDC088157. Next base: position 949,785 of record NZ_JBIUSU010000003.1, on the reverse strand, counting down.
AAAGGGTGTGATGTTCCGGGAAACGTTCGACGGGCCGGGTCTTCGGGTCGTTGTCGAAGCGGCGGTCCTGCCAGCCGTACAGCTCCGCCCACACCCCGCCCCCGGCCGTCAGCTGCACGTCGGCCTCCAGGAACGCGTCGGTGAGCGCGGTGATCCGCACCAGGCACCGCACCTCGCTCCCCGGCGCCGGATGCGGCCCGTAGAAGCGCATCTCCCGCATCCCGACCGGGAACACGACGGTCCGCTCCGTACGGGTCGCCATGATCCAGTAGCCCAGGATCTGGCCGACGTTGTCCAGCAGCGCGCCGGGTGCGGGCGGGGTGGTGATCACTCCGCGTACGTGGCGGTCGCCGATCGCGGTGAGTTCGGTGACACCCTGGAACGCCGGGCCGTGGAACATCCAGCGTTCGTCGTAGAGCTGGGCGCCGGTGTGGTCCGGGACGCGCTCGGCGCCGGGGTCCACGGTCCACGGGGAGGGGGGCGGGAAGGCGTGGGCGGCGGCCGTCTCGACCGTCGCGCGGGCCCGGGGCCCGAAGGAGACGGCGAGCCGGTCCGGGCCTTCGGGCGTCACGGTCACCGGCACGTCGGCGGCGGGCGTGGCGGTGAGCCACTCCTCGAACCGCGCCCCGTGCACGGCGACCGGCACTCTGCCGGGGGCGGCCTGCTGCGCGGCGTCCACGATGTGCTGCACGATCGTCGTCGCCGGGACGACCGGCCACCGGTCGGCGACCTCGGGCCAGCCGGGCCGCTGGGGGAAGAAGCAGTGGTCCAGCAGGTAGGGCATGGTGTCGGGGGAGACGTGGACGCTGGTCTGCCACGGGCCGACCCGCGCCGCGGCCTCGGGAGCCGTGGCCCTCGCGGTCATCAGGGCGGCCGCCGTGTCCGCCGTCTCGCGGAGCAGGGCGGACAGTTCGGCGGCCATCGGCGAATCCCCGACGAGGGCGTCCAACGGCGACGGACCGACGGACCCGGCCGCCCGGGCGGGGGAGCGCACCTCGGCACGCAGTTCGGCGAGCCGCCGCGGCGCGAGGGACACCAGGGCGCCGCCCAGATCCAGCCGCACCGGCGGTCGTCGCGTCCGCGCCGCCGCGACGGGGGCCGGTGACGGTGCCACCGCCGCCCCCGCCGTCCACAGCGCGGTCGCCACCCGGCGGAGCTGGGCGAGGCCGGTGCGGTGGGGCGAGTTGGCGGCGACGACCAGGTGGTCCCGGCCGCCCAGGGTGTCCGCGACGAGGGAGCCGAGCTGACCCGGGCCGACCTGGACGAACACCCGGTGCCCGGCCGCGTACAGCGCCTCGGTCAACTGCCGGAAGCGGACGGGTTCCAGCAGATGGCGGACGAACAGGGACCGTATGCCCGCCTCGTCCTCGGGGAAGGGCGCGGCGGTCGTCCCCGACCAGACCGGGGTGTGCGGCGGATGCAGCCGGAAACCGTCGGCGGCCTCCCTGATCGGGCCGAGATGCGGTTCCAGCATGGGCGTGTGGAAGCCCGACCGGAACGGCAGCACCTGGCTGAGCACTCCGCGCGCGCGGAAGGTCCGCACGAACTCCTCCACCGCCGGTTCCGGGCCGCACACCATCGACTGGCCGGGCGCGTTGTCGTGGGAGAGCACCAGGCCCGCCGCGGTCCCGCCCTCGTCGCGCAGGGCGGCCAGCACGCGTTCGGCGGACGCGCCGATCGCACCGAAGGCCAGCCCGGGAACCGACACCGAGTCCGGGTCGAAGTTCGCCATGAACGCGTCGACCTCGTCCCCGGCGTACAGTCCGGCCGTCGCCATCGCCGTCCACTCGCCCACGCTGTGCCCGGCGACCGCGTCCGGCACGATGCCGCTGCGGCGCAGCGCGGCGTCGAGGAGCCGGCTGACGGCGACGACGCTGAAACCGTGGCGGCCCACGTCTTTGGTCCGGTCCCCGGCGACGGAAGGCGCGGGCAGACCGAAGTGGGCGGCCACGTCGTCGACCTGCGGGGTGAAGTCGCCCTCCAGACCGGGGAACAGGAAGGCCGACCCGCCCCGGTCGGCGCCCAGCAGGGGGCTCGGCCGGAACCAGACGTCACTGCGGCCGTGCCAGGCACGCTGCCCGGCGACCGTGCGGCGGGCCAGAGCGAGCCGCCTCGCGGTCGGGTCGACGATGCCGAGGCGGGCCGGTCCCGCGTCCGGGTGCGGCCGGGAGGGGGCGAGCCCGGCGGCCCGTACGGTGTCGTCGTCGGCGTCCAGGAGCGCGGCGAGAGTCGCGGGGGAGTCGGCGGCGAGCAGCAGGACGCGCTCGGGTTCGGAGACCGACAGGACCGGACGGGACGGCACCGTGGCGCGTGATCCGTGTGCCCCCGGGGCCTCCTCCAGCACCACGTGCGCGTTGATCCCGCCGAACCCGAACGCGTTGACGGCGGCCCGGCGCACCGGCTGCCGTGCGGTGGTCTCCCAGTCGGCAGCCTTCTCCAGGGTGCGGAACCGGGTGCGGGCCAGGGCGGGGTGCGGGTCGTCGCAGTGCAGCGTCGGGAGCAGCGTGCCGTGGTGGACGGCGAGCGCGGCCTTGACCAGGCCTGCGACCCCGGCGGCGGGCATGGTGTGGCCGATCATCGACTTGACCGACCCCAGTACGGCCTCGGCCTCGCCGTCGCCGGGTCCGAACACCTCGGCGAGAGTGGCCAGTTCGGCTCCGTCGCCCGCCGGGGTCGCGGTGCCGTGCGCCTCCAGCAGGCCCAGGGAGCCGGGCTCGGCCGGGTCCAGCCCGGCGGCCCGCCACGCCTGCCGCACGGCCTGCGCCTGACCGCCCGGGTCGGGGTTGACCAGCCCGGCCGCCCGGCCGTCGCTGGCCACCCCCGTGCCCCGGATCACGGCGTAGACCCGGTCGCCGTCCCGTTCGGCGTCGGCCAGCCGTTTGAGGACGACCACGCCCGTCCCCTCACCGATCAGGATGCCGTCGGCTTCCCGGTGGAAGGGGCGGATGCGCTGGCTGGGGGAGAGGGCGCGGAGCTGGGAGAAGACGCTCCACAGCGTGATGTCGTGGCAGTGGTGGACGCCTCCCGCGAGCATCAGGTCGCAGCGGCCGGAGGCGAGTGCGCCCACCGCCTGGTCCACGGCGACCAGCGAGGACGCGCAGGCCGCGTCCACGGTGTACGCGGGACCGCGCAGGTCGAGCCGGTTGGCGATCCGGGAGGCGGCGAGATTGGGCACCAGTCCGATCGCCGACTCGGGACTGTCCGGGCCGAGCCGCTCGGTGAACGCCGCCCGCACCCGCCCGAGTTGGTCGGACGTCAGGTCGGGCAGCAACTCCCCGAGTGTGCGGACGAGTTGGCCGGCCGTCCGGACCCGCTGGTCGAGCCGGACCAGACCGGGGGTCAGGTAGCCGCCCCGGCCGAGGACGACGCCGACCCGCCCCCGGTCGGGGAGCCGGTCCGGGCCGCCCGCGTCGTCGAGCGCGGCCGAGGCCACATGCAGCGCGATCAGCTGGTCCGGCTCGGTCCCGGCCACCGAGTGGGGCGTGATCCCGAACCGGGTGACCTCCACCTCCGCCAGCCCGTCCACGAACCCGCCCCGCCGCGCGTACACCCGGTCCGCGACGGCCGGGTCGGACGCCGTGCCGGGACGGTAGTACGAGGCGTCCCAGCGCCCCTCCGGCACGTCGCCGATCGCGTCCACGCCGTCCCGCAGGTTGCGCCAGTACGCGTCCAGGTCCGCGGCGCCCGGCAGCAGCACCGCCATGCCGACGATGGCGACCGGCACCTGACCGGTGGTCACCGACGACCGTTCGGCGACCGATCGGGGTGACGTCACCGCGCCCGTCACCAGCCCGAAGCGGTGTAGACGACGGCGGTGGCCGACTCCTCGCCCCAGGCGAGCTCCCGCAGCAGCGCCGCGGTCCCCTCCTCGGGATCGATCAGCCGGATGCCGCGCCGGGCGTACTCACGGGCCAGCTCCGCACCCACCATGCCCGCATGCCCCGCCGTGGGCGCCCACGGACCCCAGTGCACGGTCACCGCACGGTGCCCGGTACGGGCGGCGAAGGCCGCGCCGAGAGTCTCCAGGGCGTCGTTGGCGGCCGCGTAGTCCGCCTGGCCCCGGTTCCCCAGCACGGCCGAGATCGAGCCGAACAGCACGGTGAACGCGGGGGCGGCGGGCAGTTCCTCCAACGCGGTGAGCAGGGCGTCCGCGCCGGTGGCCTTGGTGGCGTAGACCCGCTGGAACGACTCGGCGCTCTTCTCGGCGACGAGCCGGTCCTCGATCACGCCGGCCGCGTGCACCACACCGTCCAGCCGGCCGTGTTCGGCGTGGATCTCCTTCACCGCCTGAAGCACCGCACCGGGCTCCCGGAAGTCGACGGAGCGGTAACGGGCCGGGCTGCCGAGTGCCGCGAGTTCGCTCAGGGTGGCGGTGATCTCCCGCTGGGCCAGCAGGAGTTCGGCGGCGCGGTTGATCTCCGTCGGCTTCGTGGCGCCGCGGGCGGCGAGTGCGGCACGCAGCTCGGCAGGGGTGCGGGCGGCCGCGGTGTCGGCGTCTTCGGGACCGTCCGGCGCGGGAGTACGGCCGAGCAGCTCCAGCCGGCAGCGGGCGGCACCGGCGAGCGTGGCGGCGAACTGCGCGGTGATGCCCCGCGCCCCGCCCACGAGCAGCACCACCGAATCCCGTTCCAGTCCCAGTGCGGCGGCCTCGGCGGCCCCGTCCCCGGCCGGTCCGGCGCCCGTGCTGCCGAGCGCGCCGAGCGGCGCCTCCACCAGCTCGAAACCGTGCCGGCCGGCCGCCGTCCGCAGCACGACCGGAGCGCGGTCCGGCGCGACGGCCTCCGCGACCACGGCGTCCGCCACGGCGGACGGCGAGACGTCGGCGAGGTCGACGACCCGGGCCACGGTCTCCGGATACTCGCGCGCCACGGTCCGGAACAGGCCGCGCAGCCCCGCGGTCCGGGGGTCGGGTGTCTCGCCGTCGGCGCGGCGGACGGCCAGCAGCCTGCGCGGGCCGCGCGCGAGGGCGGCCTTCAGAACGGGGAACGCGTCCGGCAGCACGGGGCTGTCGTCGGCGCCCGAGAGGGCTCCGAGATACAGCACCCCGTCCACCGGCCCGTCCGCCTCCGACAGGACGTGGTCCCGGGCCCGTACGTCGACGTCGGCACCGTGGGACAGCAGCCGGGCGGCCACTTCGGGTGCCTCGCCCAGAAGGATCCAGCGGGTGCCGGACAGCGCGGCGGGGAGGGCGGCGGCATAGGCATCGTCGCCGCTGCCGTCGCCGGCCCGGTCGTCGGTCCCGCCGTCGAGGAGGACCGGTCGCAGTACATGCCTCCTGGGCGGCTCGCCGGTCACCTCCGACGTCACCTCCGCGGGCGCTGCGGACTCCGAGGCCGCCGCGGCCGCGACGGTCGGCGGGACCGGGGGAGCGGGTGCGGCTGCGGGAGTGGGGTCGGGTGCGGCCGGTCCGGTCAGCCTGGCGGTGAGCCAGTCGGTCACCGCGGCGGCCGTACGCGCCTTCGCCAGCTCCTCCAGCTCGTCGTCGTCCATCGAGGTGAGATCCGCACCGGCCCCGGCGCCCAGACGCCTGGCCAACTCGCCCGCGATCTCGGCCCGCTTGATGGAGTCGATGCTGAGGTCCGCCTCGAGGTCGAGGTCGGGCTCGATCATGTCGACGGGGTAGCCGGTGCGCTCGCTGATGATCTCCAGCACGACCTGCTGGACGTCCGTGGGCCCGGCGGCACGGGGCGGAGCGGACTCCGGAGCCGGTTCGGACGTCGCCGGCACCACCGTCGTTCGCACGGTGGTGAGTTCGGCCACCGCCTGGATCAACGGCGGTGCGGCCGCCACGGGCGGGACGGGCTGCGCGCCCGGGGCGGCTCCCAGGTAGGTGAGCAGCACGTCCCGTTGGGCGGCGACCATCTCCCGGCTGGTGCGCAGGAACTCGGAGATGAGCGCGTCCCGGTCGGACGGGACGCCGTGCGGGGGGTTGGTCGTCACAGTCGCCTCAGTCCTCTCGATGGGTGCCACGACTCGTCGGGCCGGTGCGAGCGCGCCCGGCAGGAGGGCGCCGGAGGCGGTGCGGACCAACTGTCCGTCGACCGTCCAGCCGGGCCGCTTCGGCGCGGGGGTCCGTACCGCGTCGACCGCGTCGCGGCCGCGCAGCAGCCACCCGGCGCGTACCGGCAGACCCGCGACGGCGAGCCGGGCCAGGGCGTCGAGCCAGTCGCGCAGACCGCCGTCGGGGCGGGGCTCGCAGGCCACCGCGTGGTGCGGACGGTCGCCGAGGATCTGCCCGACCAGTCGGGTCAGCACCGACCCGGGACCGGCTTCGACGAAGACGCGCGCGCCCGCCTCGTACATCGCCTCGATCTGCTCGACGAAGGCGACCGGGGCGCCGATCTGGGCGGCGAGCTGGGCCCGTACCGCGTCCGGGTCGGCGGGGTACGGTGCGGCGGTGCGGTTGGACCACACCGGGAACTCGGGGGCGTGCACCGGCCGGACCGCGAGCGCCCCGGCGAACCGGTCGGCGGCACCGGCGACCAGCGGGCTGTGGAAGGCGCAGGCCACGGGGATCCGCTTGGCCCCGAACCCGGCCTCGCGCAGCAGCCGTACGGTCTCGGTGACGGCGTCCGTGGGACCCGAGATCACCGTCTGCTGGGGCGAGTTGCGATTGGCGACGACCACGGAGTTGGGCGCCTGCGCCGCCGAGAGTGCCCGCGCCACGTCCTCGGCACCGGCGGCGACAGCGGCCATGGCGCCGGGATCACCTCCGGCGGATGCCGCGGACGGGGTGGGTCCGGTCGTCCCGTCGGCCCCCGTGACCCCAGCCGCTTCGAGGATCGCCGTCGCCCGTTCCGCGCTCAGTTCCAGCAGGGTCTCGGGGCCCAGGGCGCCGGCCGCGCAGAGGGCGACCAGCTCGCCGTAGCTGTGTCCGGCGGCCATGTCCGGCCGTACCCCGGCCGCGCCGAGCACGGCGTGCGCGGCGAGCCCGGCGACGCCGAGGACCGGCTGCGCCACCCGGGTGTCGGTCAGCGCATCCTGCTGCCGGTCGCGTACGGCGTCGTCGAAGGCGGCCGGCGGGTACAGGGTGTCGGCGTGGGCGCGGCCGAGCTCCAGGTAGGGCCGCAGCTCGGGGAAGGTGACGAACAGGTCGGCGAGCATGCCGGTGCGCTGGCTGCCCTGGCCGGGAAAGAGGAAGGCGACCTTGCCGTCACCGGGGTCGTCCTGCGGGGCCCGGTGGATCCCCCGCGCCGGGTCGTGTCCGGCCGGATCGGCCGACACCCGCCGCAGCTTTTCGACCAGGTCGTCCACGTCCGTCGCCACGACCGCGACCTGTGCGGGGTCGCCGCTCGCGTCCGACCGGCGCGCGGCGCCGAGCGCCAGGTCCCGCAGGCGCCACGGCCGGCCCTCCGCCTCGGCGGCCTCGAGGAGTTCGTCCACCGCACGGCGGGCCGCGGCCGCGTCGCGCCCACGGAAGACGAACAGTTCGGCAGGCCAGGCGTCCAGTCCCCGCACGGGCGGCACGCCGTCGGCGTAAGCACTCAGCACGACATGGAAGTTGGTGCCGCCGAAGCCGAACGCGCTGACTCCGGCGACGCGTTCCTCAGGGGGCGCCGCCCAGGGCCGTGCCCGCGTATGGAAGGCGAAGGGACTCTCCCCGGCCTCCCAGGCCGCGTTGGGTGCCTCGACGTGCAGCGTCGGCGGCCTGACACCCGTGTGCAGGGCCAGCACCGTCTTGATCAGGCCGGCGAGTCCGGCGGCGCACTTGGTGTGTCCGATCTGCGACTTCACCGAGCCGATCGCGCAACCGCCCGGTTTCGCCCCTGCCTCGCCGAACACCTCGCTCAGGACGCGCAGTTCGGTGCGGTCGCCGACCACCGTCCCGGTGCCGTGCGCCTCGACGAGCCCGACGTCGGCCGGCGAGACGCCCGCGTTGCGGTAGGCGCGTTCCAGGGCCGAACGCTGACCCTCGGGCCTGGGCGCGGTGAGTCCCAGGGAACGGCCGTCGCTGGAGGAGCCGAGACCCTTGACGACGCCGTAGATCCGGTCGCCGTCGCGTTCGGCGTCCGCGAGGCGTTTGAGCACGACGCAGGCCACCCCCTCGCCGAGGGCGATGCCGTCCGCCGAACCGTCGAACGCGCGGGAGCGGCCGGTCGGGGACAGCGCGTGCACGGAGGAGAAGAGGACGTAGTCGTTGATGCCGTTGTGCAGGTCGGCGCCGCCGCACAGCACCACGTCGGAGGTGCCGCCGACGAGTTCCTTGCAGGCGACGTCCACCGCGGCCAGCGAGGAGGCGCAGGCGGCGTCGACGGTGTAGTTGGCGCCGCCGAGGTCGAGCCGGTTGGCGATCCGCCCGGAGATGACATTGGCGAGCATGCCGGGGAAGGAGTCCTCGGTGAGCTGGGGGAGCTGCTCGTCCAGGCCCGCCGGGACCTCGCCGTAGTAGGAGGGCAGCACCGCCCTCAGCGTGGCCGCGTTCGACAGGTCGCTGCCCGCTTCCGCGCCGAACACGACCGAGGTCCGGGAGCGGTCGAACTCCCGCTGCCCCTCGCCGTATCCGGCGTCCTCCAGGGCGCGCCGGGCCGCCTCCAGGGACAGCAGCTGCACCGGCTCGACGTTGCCGAGGGAGGTGGGCGGGATGCCGTACCGCAACGGGTCGAAGGGGATGCGGGGCAGGAAGCCGCCCCACTTCGAGGGGGTCGACCGGCCGTGGTGGACGGCCGGGTCCCAGCGGTCGGCCGGCACCTCGCCGACCGCGTCCACGCCCCCGACCACGTTCGCCCAGAAGGTGGGCAGGTCGGGCGCCTGCGGGAACATGCACGCCATGCCGACGACGGCGATGTCCAGCGGGACCGGTGCGGCCGGCTCCCGCACCCGGTCCCGGTCTGCCAACTCCGCGGCACGCAGCACGAGATGCTGGGCCGCGCCGGTCGTCACGGACTCGTGCAGCGCCGCGACCGTGGTGGTCGCCGAGCGCAGCACGGCCACCTCCCCGGCCATGAACATCCCCTCGGCGAGCTGGCGTCGCTCGTCGACGGGGGTGAGGGAGCCGTCGGCGTCCCGGGTCAGTCCCTTGCTCGCGATGCGCAGCCGGCCGACGTTGAGCCGCTCCAGCGCCTCCCAGATCTGCCGGTCGCCCGCCCCCTCGCCACGCAGCCGGGACTCCTGGTCGCGGTAGCCGGCGGCGAACGGGCTCGGCACACAGCGGGTGGCGTGACCCGGCGCCGACTCCAGGAGCGTGGTGCGCTCGGCGGCCATGACCTGCCGCTGGAACAGCGGCCGGATCGCGCCGTGCGCCACCGCCTCCTCCGTGAACAGATACGCGGTGCCCATCAGCACGCCCACGGACGCTCCGCGCGCGGTCAGCGGCGCGGCGAGCGCGGCTACCATCGCCGCCGACCGCTCGTCGTGGACCCCGCCCGCGAAGAACACCTCGAGACCGTCGGCCTCGTGCAGCGCGAAGAAGTCCTCCAGGACCGCCAGTTGGGCCTCCCAGAGCGGAAAACTGCCGCGCGGTCCGACGTGCCCTCCGCACTCCGAGCCCTCGAACACGAAGCGGCGCGCCCCGGCCTGAAGGAACTGCCGCAGCAGCCCCGGCGACGGCACGTGCAGGAAGGTCCGGATGCCGTCCCGCTCCAGCGCCTGCGCCTGGGACGGCCGTCCGCCCGCGATGATCGCGTGCGTCGGCCGCAGCTCCCGTACGGCCTCCAGCTGTGCGGTGCGCACATCCTCCGGCGCGAAGCCGAGCACCCCCACACCCCAGGGCCGGCCGGCCACCGCGTCCCGGGTCTCGGCGAGCATGTCCCGTGTCCGCGCACCGTCCGCCAGGGCCAGGGCGAGGAAGGGCAGCGCCCCGTCGGCCGCCACCGCCGCGGCGAACGCGGCCCCGTCGCTCACCCGGGTCATCGGCCCCTGTGCGACGGGCAGCCGCGTCCCGAGCGCCCGGCTCATCGGCGACCCGGCCCGCAGCGCCCGTACGGCCGTGTCGTCGCGCACCGCGTCCAGAACCGCGTCCCGCACTGCCCGCACGGTCCGCCGTACGTCACCCCAGCGCTCGGCGAACCGGGCGGCGAGGAAACCGTCCTGGCCCACCGGGAGCAGCTGGGCGCCCAGATCCCGCGCGCCCAGCAGCGCCGCCACCGCCCGCGGTCCCGCGCCCTCCGCGAGCCGCGGGGCGTCCGGGCCGCGCCGTCGCAGGACACGGTGTCCGGCGAGGACGACGGTCTCCGAGCCGTCCAGGGTGCGCAGCGCCGCGGCGACGGGTTCGGGCAGCGCCGACTCGGCGAGCAGCGCGAGCTGGCTGTCCAGGACGACGCCGGTCGCACCGCCGGCCACCGCGGCGGCGGCCGTGCGCGGGCCGATTCCGCCGCACGCCCACACCGGAGAGGTCACCTCGGGGGCGGTGAGGAGCTGCTGGAGCAGGACGAAGGTGCTCAGTTCGCCGATCCGGCCGCCGCACTCGGCGCCGCGGGCGATCAGGCCGTGCGCCCCGGCGTGTAACGCGGCCCGCGCGCCTGCCAGGTCGGTGACCTCGACCAGCACGCGGTGGCGCGCCGCGAGGTCGGCGATCGGCCAGCGCGTGCCTTCGGTGTTGGCGGCCGTCGAGGGCTGTGCGGCCTGCGAGCCGAGGATCACCGTGTGCGGGCCGTCGGGTTCCAGGTCGGCGGGGGCGAGCCGGCAGTGCGCGCCGACCCGGACCCCGAAGGCGCCCGGGGACGCGCGGCGCAGCCGGGAGAGGGCCTCGCGGGATCTTCGGTCACCGGATCCCAGGTCGAGGACGCCGAGCCCGCCGGCCCGGGCGACCGCCAGGGCGAGTCCGGCATCGGGTTCGCCGAAAGGAGTGATGCCGATGATCATGTCCTCGGAACGCACAGCGGACGTCATGATTCTCCGAATCAAGGTGAGACTGCACGGTGGGGGGTTCGGGACAGCAAAGGCGGCTCACCGCATTCCAGCGGGCAGAGGTACACCGCGGAACGCCGTTCTGAAGCGCGTGCTCGAAACGCGTTGAAAGGTAGTGCGCTTATTACTCACTGGTCAACGTTCGAACGATCGGCCGGTATCCAGCCGCAGTGATTCGGTCAGTCGTGGGCGGAGGGCCGAGGCGTAGGAAATGGGATGAATTCCTTTCGGGGCCGGTCCCGTTCACCCTCCACTCACCTCGTAGAAACATGAACGAACGCAGGAAATGGGTTCCTCTGGACCGCATGTCCGAATCGGAACGCACATTCCCGGCGTCGGGCGGCCGGCGGGGAAAATTCTGTGTGTCGGTCCCGGAGTGACCGGGAAATGCTTGTGCTCGGGGCGCTTCGCACGCGGCAGCCCCCGCCCCACCCCGAGCGCCTGTCCCGTGCTGAACCCGGCGCACCCCCGGCCGACCGGAGAAGTCCTCCGTGCTCACCGTCCTCCGGTGCCTGAGGGCCGTCCGGGTCCGGGGTGGCACCGCCCGGGAGTGTTGCCCGCGGGGTCGATGTGGCGATCAGCCCATAGTGCCCGTATGACGCGTACCCGTACGGCGCTGCTGTGCGCCGCCGCACTCCTCGCCTCGACCCTCCAGACGGCCGCCGCGGCCGTCGACCCCGGTCCCCGTGACCGGGCCTGCGCCGCCACGCGCAATCCGCGGGGCCAGGCGCGCGAGGTCCTCGCCCTCGTCCGCGCCGCCCGCAAGGAACTCGGTCTCAAGGCCGCCCTGGTCAAGGTCACGGTCGGCGGGCGTGAACTCGTCACCGGCGCGGACGGCGAGTCCCTCACGGATGTGCCCGCCACGCCCGCCATGCACTTCCGGACCGGCTCGGTCGGCATCGCCTTCATGGGCACCGTGCTGCTCCAGCTCGTCCAGGAGCACAAGGCGCGCCTCGACGACCCGGTCTCCCGCTGGCTGCCCGACCTGCCGCACGGTGACGAGATCACCCTGCGCATGCTCGGCGACTCGACGTCGGGCCTGCACGACTACGTCACCGACCCGGCCTTCCTGAAGAGGCTCTACGCCGACCCCTGGCAGCACTGGGCCCCCGAGGAGGTCGTCGGAATCTCCCTCAGCCACCCCCTGTGGTACCGGCCGGGCACCAACTGGAGTTACTCGCACGCCAACTTCGTCCTCCTCGGCCGCGCCCTGGAGAAGATCTCCGGCACCCCGCTCGACCGCCTCCTGCGGGAACGCGTCATGAAACCCCTCGAGCTGCGCAACACCCGCAACAACGACACCGCGCTCATCCCGCCGCCCGTGCTGCACGCCTACGACGACGAACGCGGTACCTATGAGGAGTCCACCTACTGGAACCCCTCCTGGACCACCGCCCCCGGCGCCGTGCTGACCCAGGACATCTGTGACCTGGCCCGCTCCGGGCAGGCCATCGGCTCGGGCGAACTGCTCTCGAAGCGCTCCTTCCGCACCCAGCTGGACCCGGGCACGGTCGGTCTCGGGCACCCCACCGCCAACTGCCCCGCCACCGTCTGCCTGCCCATGACCGAGGACTTCCACTTCGGCCTCGGGGTCGTGGTCAAGAACGGCTGGGTGGTGCAGAACCCGTCCTTCTTCGGCTACGCGGCCGTGATGGCGTACGAGCCGGACAAGCGGCTGTCCATCGCGGTGTCCACGACGGTGGGCCCGGACGCCCCCGCCGGGAACACCGCCCAGACGGTCACCGAACGGATCGCGGACCTGCTCGACCCGCGGCACCCGCTGTCCGGCTGACGCTCCAGATCAGCGCCCGGCGCGCACCCCGTCCAGCGCGATGGCCAGAACGCGGTCGCGCTGGGCGTCGTCCACGAAGGCCGTCGCGGTGATGCCGGCGACCATCCGCAGCAGATCGCCGAAGTCCATGTCCCCCCGGGCCGCCCCGGCCCGCTGGGCCCGCTCGAACAGCGGCCCGCCCGCCGCGTACATCGACTCACGGCAGGCCTGGAAGATCTCCGACTCGCCCTCCAGCGCCTCACGCACCGCCCGCTTGGTGACCATGTAGCCGGCGAACCGCTCGAGCCAGGCGGTGAGCGCCTCCCACGGCTCCAGGCCGGAGAACTCCTCCGCCGACCGGCACAACGCGTTGACCTCGTCCGCGTACACGCTCTCGAACAGGGCCCGGCGGGTCGGGAAGTTCCGGTACAGCGTGCCGATGCCCACGCCGGCGCGCCGGGCGACGTCCTCCAGGGACGCCTCGGAGCCGTGCTCGGCGAACGCCTCGCGCGCGGCGGCCAGCAGTGCGTCGTAGTTACGGGCCGCGTCCTTACGGACGGGGCGCTGGGCCGCGACGATCTCGCTGACGGGGAACTGCTGAGCCGGCACGTGCTGCCTCCTGGGCGTGACTCGTTGAAACGGAGGGATGCCTCCGCTACAGTGGAGGGGTGCCTCCACTTTAGCAGTCCGAGGCCCCTTCTCCGCTTCCCGAGAGTCCTTTTGAGAGGCTCCTCATGCCCCGCACGTCCACCCGCCTCACCTTCGCGGTCCTCGCGACCGGTGCCGGCGTGTTCTCCATGCTCCAGTCGCTGATAGCGCCGGCCCTGCCGACCGTGCAGCACGCGCTGCACACCTCGCAGTCCACCGCGACCTGGGTGATGACCGCCTATCTGCTGTCCGCGTCCGTGTTCACGCCGATCCTCGGCCGGGTCGGCGACCTCATCGGCAAGAAGCGCACCCTCGTCGGGGTCCTGCTCGCCGTCCTGGCCGGCTGTCTGCTCGCCGCGCTCGCGCCGAACATCGGCGTCCTGATCCTCGCCCGGGTGGTCCAGGGGATCGGCGGAGCGCTCTTCCCGCTCTCCTTCGGCATCATCCGGGACGAGTTCGCCGCGTCCCGGGTGCCCGGCAGCATCAGCAACCTGTCCGCCGTGATCGCCGCCGGCGGTGGCGTCGGCATGGTCGCGGCCGGACCGATCGTCTCCGCGCTCGACTACCGCTGGCTGTTCTGGATCCCCGTCGGCATCGTCGCGGCCGCCACGCTGATCGCCCTGCGCTATGTGCCCGAGTCGCCCAACAGGGCCGACGGCAAGGTCAGTTGGATCGGAGCGGTGCTCCTGTCGGGCTGGCTGGTCGCCCTGCTGCTGCCGCTCAGCCAGGCGGGCGTCTGGGGCTGGGGCTCGGCCCGGGTGATCGGCCTGTTCGCCGTGGCCGTCGCGCTGTTCGCGCTGTGGCTGTTCACCGAGGCCCGCTCCCGAACGCCGCTGATCGACCTGCGCATCATGCGGCTGCCGGCCGTGTGGACCACCAACCTCGCCGCCCTGCTGTTCGGCGCGGGCATGTACGCGATCTGGTCCTTCCTGCCCGGGTTCGTGCAGACCCCGAGCACGGCCGGGTACGGCTTCGGCGCGAGCGTCACCGCCTCCGGGCTCCTCATGCTGCCGATGCTCCTCGCGATGTTCGTCTCCGGTGTGCTCAGCGGCCGTCTCGAGCCCCGCGTCGGCGCCAAGGCGCTGCTCACGACCGGCGCCGCGCTCGGTGCGCTCGCCCTGGGTTTCCTCGCCCTCTGGCATGACGCGCAGTGGCAGGTGGCCCTCGTGGCAGGCGTGTTCGGCCTGGGGATCGGTCTCGCCTTCGCGTCGATGGCGAACCTGATCGTGGGCAGCGTCCCCGCTGCCCAGACCGGCGCCGCCACCGGCATGAACGCCAACATCCGCACCATCGGCGGGTCCATCGGCGCCGCCGTCACCGGCGTCCTGGTCACCGGCCGCCTCCAGCCGTCGGGTCTGCCCTACGGCTCCGGCTACACCCACGGCTTCACCCTGCTCGCGGTGCTCTGCCTGGGCGCCGCACTCGCCGCCCTGCTGGTCCCCGCCCGCCGCGCGACCCGCCTGCCGGACGCGGCCGCCCACCAGGTGACGACCGCCGCACCCACCCCTGTGCGGTAAGCTCGGCCTGCGCGTTCCCGCAGCTCACCGCAGCGGAAACGCCTCGGGACGTGGCGCAGCTTGGTAGCGCACTTGACTGGGGGTCAAGGGGTCGCAGGTTCAAATCCTGTCGTCCCGACTTTTCGAAGTCGCAGAGGGAAGGCTGTACCGGGGTTCCGGTACAGCCTCCTCGCTTCAGGAGTCGAGAATCCTGCGCTTCTGGTCGGCGAACTCGGCCTCGGTGAGGACACCCTGGGCCTTCAGCTCCCCGAGTTGCTTCAACTGGTCGATCTTGCTGCTCATGTCGGGCGGCTGCTCGGCGGTCGGCGCCGGCGGGGCCTGCTGATAGGCCTGCTCAGGGGCCTGCTGAGGCTCCTGTTGGGCCCACCGCCCCTGCTGGCGGCGTGATACACGGTTCGATACCGCGGTCGCTGTTCCAGCCACCACGGCTGTGCGGGCGACCCCGCGGAGGAGACCTGGCACGGTGGTTTCCTTTCTCGCCGGAGGCACGTGAAGAGGACGCGAAGAAGACGGCATCTCCTGCCGGCGCGCGGGGCGCGCACCGGACACCTTCATTGGACCACCGGAGGATGTTCCCCGCATGTCCTCGGGCCCCGGCGCCGGCCCCCGGCGCCAGGAGTGACCGACAGGCCGCAAGGGCGGCGGGCGGTTCGCGGCGGGCGGGTCACCCGGGCGGCCGCCCCGGGCCGTGATCCGCCGTGGCGGAGTGCCTACGCCGTCGGCGGCCGATCGTCGTCGGTCTCCTCCAGCGCGGCCAGGACGGCCGGTACCGGGATCCGCCCGGAGGCGACCAGTTGCGCACCGCCGCGTCGCAGGGCGGTGGCGAAGGGCGCGGCCCACAGGTTCTCGTAGACCAGGATTCCCGCGGCGTTGCCGGGCTCCAGCGCGGCGCCGGCCTCCTCGATGTCGTCCTGGCCCAGCAGGCCGGAGGAGGCGCCCTCGAAGACGGCCCAGTCCAGGGCTCCGTCGCCGGTCAGGTCGGCGATCTCCAGGCCGACCACGGATCCGTCCGCGTCCTTCCTGACGAACATCAGATCGAGGATCCGGATGAGGCCGCGGTCCACCAGATCGACCAGCAGGGGAAAGCCCTCGCCGGTCATGCGGTTCCCGGGAAACTCGACGACCACGTAGTCGATCGGTCCCATTTCGACGAATTCATCGCTCACGGCTTCACCCCTGGGTGGTCACGGCGTCCGAACCCCCGCTGTCCTCGGATTTCATTGCAGCATCGGACACCCGCGGCCGCACCTCGGTGCGGCGCCCGCCCGCCCGGCCGGGGATGCCCGGACGACGGCGACGGCATCCGAACCGCTCCTACGCGGTCCGCCCGTCCTACGCGGTCCGCCCGTCCTACGCGGCCGCCCGGCCGTGCGCCCGTGCCGGCGCTCGCGCACCCGGCGCCGGACGGCCCGCCGGCACTTGAGCGTGCCCGTCCCGACCGCGATCAGTTGGACGAGGTCGAGCAGCAGCTGGACCGGGGAACCCCAGGCCTCGTCCCAGCCGGCGAACGCCGCGGAGGCCCCGATGTGCCGGGAGTCACGAGAAGACGTGCACCACTTCGATCTCGCCCACGAGGTGAGCGTTGAACTCCTCCAGCTCCTCGGCAGGCACCCACAGCTCCAGGATGGTCCGGCCGCCCGCCTGCCGGACCGGATACCTGCGCAGGAACTCGGAGTCGACCTCGAACCGGGTGACATAGCCGGCGCCGTCGTGCTTGACGTTCCAGTCCCGGGCGATCCGGACGGCGTAGTCCTCGTCGAGGACCGGGTAGAAGATCGGCTGCTCGGGCAACCGGGGCGGCCAGGCACGCATGCCGAGCTCACGCACCAACTCCAGCTCCTTCGGGCCGGTGGGCCGCCACAGGGTCGTGGTGGCTCGGTGCTGCCTGGTCAGGGTCATGGGATTCGCTCTCCGGGTGCGGCGACCGCCGGCGCGGTCGGTTGCGGGTCCCGACGGTATCGACAGTCCCGCAGCGGTGGCCACGGACTTTCGGCTACGGCCGCCCGTAGCGTGCGACGACCTCGGTGAGGTAGCAGCGCAGCATCGCCTTCGCCTCGTCGAGGAGGTCCGTGTCGCCTTCCGGGGCGCGGCGGAACGCCTCCTGGGCGAGGGCGTCGGCAGCGAGGATCGCGGCATGGCAGGCCCTCGCGAGCCTCTCGTCGTCGCGGGCGAGGCCCAGCACGAGCAGCACCCGGCGGATCCCGTCGGCCATCCGCCGCTTGTGCTCACGGTCCGCGGCCCGGGTCCGCTCCGTCAGCCCGCTGCCGAACCACAGGGCACGGAAGCCGTGCTCGGTGCGGTAGACGCGGGCGAACGTGTCGATGAGCGCGCCCACCGGATCGGCCCACCGCTCCCGCGCCGCGGTGCGGACCAGGTCGTCCATGACGTCTTCCAGGCGCGCGAAGTAGCCCGACGCGAGCGCGTCGATGATCGCGTCACGGTCGGGGAGGTACTGGTACAGCGAGCCGACCGACACCTTCGCCACGGCCGCGACCCGCGTCGTGGTGAGTGCCTCGACGCCCTCGCCGACCAGGATGCGCTCGGCGGCCTCCAGCATCAGGGCCAGACGAGCCTTGCTGCGCGCCTGCCGGGGCGTGCGGCGCAGCGGAGCGCCACCGTCGGGACCCGTGGTCGCGTGGACCAAGGAACTGCCTCCAAATCTGAACGTGACTTTGTTTCACGTTTACGCTACCTTCGCGCCCATGACCGCCTCAAGCTCGGCGCTGAGTCAGGAGCGGGCCGCCGTCGCGGACGCCTGTCGGCGCCTGGGGGCCGAAGGCCTCCTCATCGGCACGGCCGGGAACGTGAGCGTACGCGTCGAGGACCGGGTCGCGATCACCGCGACCGGCGCGGTCCTCGCCGAACTCACCCCGGACCAGGTGACCGTGGTCGACCTCGAGGGCGAGGTCGTGGCCGGAAGCCTGCGGCCGACCTCGGAACTGGACCTGCACCTCGGGGTCTACCGCCGCTACGGAACCGGCGCGGTCGTCCACACCCACGCTCCGATGGCCACCGCGGTCTCCTGCGTCCTCGACGAACTGCCCTGCGTCCATTACCAGTTGCTCGCCCTCGGCGGCACGGTGCGCGTCGCGCCCTACGCCACCTTCGGCACCCCCGAACTGGCCGGTTCGGTGCTCACCGCGCTCGAGGGCCGCAGCGCCGCCCTGCTGGCGAACCATGGCGCGGTCACCCACGGGACGACCCTCGACAAGGCCGTCGACAACGCGCTGCTCCTCGAATGGGCCTGTGGCGTCTACCAGCGCGCGGCCGCCATGGGCCGGCCCCGCTTCCTCGACGAACAGCAGCAACTCGCTGTGATCGAGGCCGCGATCGCCCGCGACTACGGCACCACCCACCCCGTAGCACCCACGCAGGAACAGAGCCGATGAGGCCGAAGGCCGATGAAGGGGGAAAGCCGATGAGGATCTTCACCATGGGCGTGCACGTCCTGGACGTACTGGTGCGGCCGGTGCAGGAGATACCCGAGGGCCAGGGCGCGACGCTGGTCGAGGACATCCGGATGACCGCCGCGGGAACCGCGGGCGGCACCGCTCTCACCCTCGCCAAGCTGGGCGCGCAGGTGCGCAGCGCCGGCGCCATCGGCTCCGACCCGACCGGCGACATGCTGGTGCAGTTGCTCGACCGGGCGGGCATCGACACCGAGTTCCTCGTCCGCCGCACCGACACCGCCACCTCCGCGAGCGTCCTGCCGATCCGGCCCAACGGCGACCGCCCCTCACTGCACCTGCTCGGCGCCAACATCACCTACGGCCTCGACGACGTGCCCTGGGAGGCCCTCGCCGAAGCCGACCATCTGCACCTGGGCGGGCCGGAGCTGATCGGCGTCGACGTCGCCACGCGCATCCTGTCGTTCGCCAGGGAGCACGGGGTCGTCACCTCCGTGGACCTGCTCGCCCCCGGGGTCCTCGGCAGCTTCGAGCAGATCGAGGCGGCCCTTCCCTACATCGACCACCTGCTGCCCAACGAGGACCAGGTCCTCGGCTTCACCGGCGAGAACGACCTGCTGACGGCGGCGCGCAAGCTGCTCGGCGCCGGTGCGGGCGTCGTCGCCGTCACCCGCGGCGCCGACGGCGCGCTCGTGGTGACCGCGGACGGCGCGGAACCGGTCCCCGCCTTCGTGGTCGACGTCGTCGACACCACCGGGTGCGGCGACGCGTTCTCGGCCGGCTATCTGCGGGGCGTGAGCCTGGGCCGGGCGCCGGGTGACGCCGCCGTCCTCGGCAGCGCCGCCGCGGCGCTCGTCGCGCAGGGGCTCGGCAGCGACCACGGCGACTTCGACCTCACGGCCGCCGACGCCTTCGCCGCGACGACGAAGCCCCGCACCTGAGATGACGCCCGGTCGCCCTTCCCGGCGCACGAGGAGGGCGTCGACCACGAAGCCGGCCCGGTCCCGGGCCCGGATCACCATCGTGGGCGGGCGCACTTCGCGGGCTGCGAAACCACCGTCCGGATGGAGGGCGACCCGCGCGGCGCCCGGCTGCCCGGGATGGAAGTGGGCGGCCTGGGCCGCGTCCGTCACCCGGCCGCCGCACGGGCGAGGGAGGAGTGACGCCGCGACCCGGCCCGACCCCCGCCGCGCGCTGTGGCATCGGCCACGCGGGTAACCGTCCGACGTGGACGGCCGCCGCGGCATGGGCTCGGCCTCGCCTGCCTACGAGGGCCAACGGGAAGGCGGACAGGAGGAGTTCGCCCGGCTCGCGGCGAGCGTCCCGGCAGCCGTGCGCCTCACCCTCGCCGAGTGCGAGGGGGCGAACGGAGCCGAGAGCCTCGCGGTCCTCGCTTCCATGTTCACCGGGGCCCGGCGGGTGGTACGCCACGAGCAGGCGGGCGCGGGTCACCACACCGGCGTCGGCCGTACCGCTCTCGCCCACCACCGGCACGTGCTCGCCTTCGTCGAGGAGTGCGCGCCGGGGGTGCGGGCGCTTCCGACGGAGAAGGGGACATGGCCATGAGTGAGGCATCGGACACCGCACTGCTGCTCGTACGGCTCGTGCTCGGCCTGGTGATGGTGGCGCACGGCTGGAACCACTGGCGCGGCGGAGGCGGCATATCCGGCACCGCCGGCTGGTTCGGCGGGCTCGGACTCACCCGCCCGAGACTCCAGGCCTGGCTCAGCGTCCTCACCGAACTCGGCGCGGGAGTCCTGCTGTTGGCCGGCTTCCTCACGCCTTTGGCCTGCGCGGCCGTGCTGTCCGTGATGCTGGTCGCGGGTCTGCTGGCGCACCGCCGCAACGGCTTCTTCGTGTTCAAGGAGGGGTACGAGTACGTCCTCGTCCTGGGCGTCCTCACGGTGGCGCTCGGGGCGTGGGGGCCGGGGGACTACTCGATGGACGAGGCCGCGGACATCGCCGTGACCGGATGGACGGGCGCCGGTGTGGTGCTCGGGGTGGGTGTCGTCGCGACAGCCGGTCTGCTGGCCGTGTTCTGGCGCCCGCGGAAGGAGAGTTGAGGAGGCGTCCCATGCGCGCGGGTCTCATCGGACCGGGCGGCCAGGGCGCGCCCTGGCCCGCCGGGTCGTAGAGGCGGGCTTCGCCACCACTCTGGGGGCCCGCCGCCCCGCCGGCCTCGAACCCCTCGCCGCCCCGCCGGCCTCGAACCCCTCGCCGACACGGCCGCCGGGACCGCCGGTTCACCGGCCGAACCGGCCGCCGACGGTGACCTGGTGTGCCTGTGCGTGGTGGCCGACACGGATGAGGAGCAGGTCGTCGGCCTCACCCCGTTCCCGCCCGGGCCTGATCTGTCCCTGTCCGGGGCCCCGCCCGTCCCTGTCGGGGCCTCACCCCGGTCCCCGTCCAGGTCCCACCCCGGGGCCCCGTCCAGGTGTCACACCCAGGCCCCCTCCGGGTCCCACCCCCGGCCCCGTCCGGGTGTCACACTCCGGCCCCGTCCCGGGTTCCGCCGAGGGCCGCTCGGGGCTCGTCCCGGGCACCCCCCGCATCCGCCCGGTACTCACCTGGTGGACGCCCCCTTGACGGAGGCTCGAGGCGGATCGACACTCGATCCGGGAATCCTAGTGAACGGGTAGGGAAACAATGGGGCGACAGGAGCCGATCACCGGCCGCGCGAGCCGCACGGCGTGGTCGTCGCCCCTTCTCACCTCCCGCCGTCACATCGACCTGAAGCGCGTTGCCAGCGCGATCAGGCCCCAGGGCTGAGCCGGGTCCGTCCCGCGCCGAACCGCACCGGCGGTGTCCCCTGGACGCGGCCGCACCCGGCACGCGCGGACGAGGTCCGCACCTCCTCCTTCGACGTCGCATCCGCCGCGCGCACGTCCGCCGTGCGTCCCGCCCCCGGGGAGAGTCATGTCCGTCACACCACTGGCCGCCCACCTGTCCGCCCGCCCCGCCCCCGCCTTCCGGGGCCGCATCGGCCGGGACGCGCGCAGCGGGCACTACGCGGTGCCGCGCCGCTACCGCCTCCATCTGGCGGCGGCCGACCCCGACTGTCTGCGCATCGCCGTCACCCACAGCCTCCTCGGCCTGGAAAGGGCCTGCCCGGTCACCTTCCTGCCCGCCGTCCCGGACTGCCCCGACGGAGGCCACTCCGCGCTGCGCCCGCTGTACGACGCCAGCGCGCACCGGTACACCGGGCCGGCCCTCGCGCCGGTGCTCAGCGACGACTGGTCGGGCCGCATCGTCAGCAGCCACGGCCCCGACATCGCCCGCGACCTCGCCCGCAGGTTCGGTGGCGGCCGGGCCGCGTTGTACCCGTGCGGCGCCGAGTCGCAGATCGAGGCCGTCGAGCGGATGTGCGCCCAGGGCATCGAGGAGGCCGCCCAACGCGCCGGAGCGGCCGACACGGAGGAGGCGGAGCGCGCCGCCGCGCTCGACACGCTGCTCACCACGCTCGGAGTGCTGGAGCGGGGGCTCGGAGCCCACGAACATCTGATCAGCGATCAGATCACGGCCGCCGACGTGGAGTTGTGGGTCGCACTGGTCCAGCTCGACACCGTGCACCGCTACCACCTGGACGCGGCCGCCGTGCACCGCATCGCCGACCACCCCGCCCTGTGGGCCTACGCCCGCCGTCTGGCCGCCCACCCGGCCTTCGGCGCCCACCTCGACCTGGACGCCATCGCCCGCCGCCACCACGCCCGTTGCCAGGGTCTGGAGGCCGCCGGCGCCGCCGTCCAGATCCTGGACTGGGAGACCCACGCGTCGGACGGTACGACGGTCCGACCGCAGGTCAGGCGGCCCTGACCCGGTCCATCCACTGGACCGCCGTTGACATTCGTTCGGGCAACTGTCTTACTTACGGCCCAGAACGGTCATGAGCGTCAGCGACAAGCCCTGGCTAGCTGACCGGCAACCCTCGCTCCGCGGTGGGGTGCCCCAGGTGACGACCGGACCGACGTTTCGGTAATGACGCATCGGTAAGCGCGAGGGCCCCTCGGGGGCCGGAACAGTGATGGTGACGGACATGTACGCAGCTCCTCGGACGGCGCCCCGTCGCCCCCGAAGCTGCGTACGGCCGTATCTCGACATCCTCGTCGCCAACCGCGCCGTCGACCTCCTCCGTGTGAACAGCGCACTGTGTACCGCACCGGGCCGTGCCCGCTGTCGGGGCTGAACGAACCCCCTCACCCCGCAGCCCCGCCTCCGCGTTCCTGACGAACACCGCCCGAGCGGTGTGCCGTTGTCCGCCCCACCCCGGTCTTCCGTACGCATCCGTGCGCCGTGCCCTGTTCGCTGCCGCCGAGCGGTCCCCGCCGCCCCGCCGAAGCGCATACCGCCGCCCACGTCTGCCGTGCCCCGGGGTGTCCGACTCCCGCCGGAGCCCCTCATGAGTGAACCCCCAGGCGCCGTGACCCTCGCCGAGGCCGCACCCGCCATCGACACCCCGCCCGAGAAGCTCACCGCCCAGCGGGTCCAGCCGCTGCGCCGGCCGGGCCGCTGGATCGCCACCGCCGTGGTGCTGGTCCTGGTGGCGCAGTTCGCGCACGGACTGGTCTCCAACCCCTTCTACCAGTGGGACCGCTTCGGCTACTGGTTCCTGCGGCCGGTGATCCTCGACGGACTGCTGATCACCCTGGAAGTCGCCGCCTACAGCGCGGTGCTGGGCCTCCTCGGCGGCATCCTGCTCGCCCTCGCCCGCCTCTCGAAGAGCCCGGTGCTGCGCGCCGTCAGCTGGACCTACGTCTGGGCGCTGCGTTCCATCCCGCTCATCGTGGTGCTGCTCTTCCTCTACAACTTCAGCGCCCTGTACCAGACGTTGAGCGTGGGTGTCCCCTTCGGCCCGGCGTTCTTCCGCTTCGACGAGTCCCGGCTGGCCACCGACATGGTGATCGCCGTCGTCGGTCTGAGCCTGAACGAGGCGGCCTACGCCGCCGAAGTGGTCCGCGGCGGCATCCTCTCCGTCGACCAGGGCCAGCACGAGGCGGCCGCCGCGCTCGGCCTGCCCAAGCGCTACCAGTTCTGGAGGATCGTCTTCCCGCAGGCCCTGCGGTCGATCACCCCGAACTACGTCAACCAGCTGATCGGCCTGATCAAGTCCACCTCGCTGGTCTTCTACGTGTCGCTGCTCGACCTGTTCGGCACCGCGCAGACCATGGGTTCCACCTACCCCGGCGACATCGTGCCGCTGCTGCTGGTCGTCACCGTCTGGTACCTGATCCTGACCAGCCTCGTCTCCGTCGTCCAGTTCTACGTCGAGCGGTACTACGCCCGGGGCGCCACGCGGTCCCTGCCGCCGACGCCGTTGCAGAAGCTGCGGACCGGTCTCGCCGACCTGCGGGCCCGCATCCGCCGGGAGGCCGCCGTATGACCACCGAGACCGTGCAGACCACCGAGACCGCCGGGGTCGTGCCCGCCGCCGTCGAGGTGCACGACGTGCACAAGTGGTACGGCGCCCACCGGGTGCTGGACGGGGTGAACCTGACCGTGCGGCCCGGCGAGGTCACCGTGATCCTCGGCCCGTCCGGCTCCGGCAAGTCCACCCTGCTGCGGGTCGTCAACCACCTGGAGAAGCCCGAGATCGGCTACGTCAGCGTCAACGGCGAGCCGATCGGCGTCCGCCGGCACCGCGACCGGCTGCGCGAGCTGAGCGAGCGGGCCATCCTGACCCAGCGCAGCCGGATCGGCTTCGTCTTCCAGAACTTCAACCTCTTCCCGCACCTGACCGTGCTGGACAACGTCGCCGCCGCGCCGGTCGCGACCGGGAAACTCGCCAAGCACCAGGCCCTGGAACTGGCCCGCGAACTCCTCGGCCGGGTCGGCCTGGCCGACAAGGCCGCCGCCTACCCGAGGCAGTTGTCCGGTGGGCAGCAGCAGCGGGTCGCCATCGCCCGCGCCCTCGCGCTGCGCCCCGGCGTCATCCTCTTCGACGAGCCGACCTCCGCGCTCGACCCCGAGCTCGTCGGCGAAGTCCTCGCCGTCATCAAGGATTTGGCGACCAGCGGCACCACCCTCGTCATCGTCACCCACGAGGTCGGCTTCGCCCGCGAGGTCGCCGACAAGGTCGTCTTCATCGACGGCGGCAGGATCGTCGAACAGGGCCCGCCGAGCGAGGTCCTCGACAGGCCCCGGCACGAGCGGACCCGGGACTTCCTCAGCAAGGTGCTCTGACGCCACCGCGCGCCGACGCGCCCCACGACCTCCCCCACGCCACCCTCTCTCATCCAGTCACAAAGGACGGCCATGTCTGCCCACTTCACCCGACGCAGCCTGATTCGCGGCATCACCGCGGCGACCGCGGTCGCCACCCTCGCCACCGGGCTCGCCGCCTGCGGTGGTGACAGCGAGGCCGCCACCGAGGCCGACAGCGCCGCCGCCGGCAGTGTGACCGTCGGCCGGGTGTCCAACGGCGCCGCCAAGGAGACCACCCTCAAGGTGTCCGAGGTCAAGTCCATCAGCGCCGAACTGCCCGCAGCCGTGAGGAAGAGCGGCAAACTGAACATCGGCATCGGCGCCCTGCCCTCCGGCTTCGCCCCGCTGGCGTACGTCGGCGACGACCAGAAGACCCTCACCGGTGCCGAGCCCGACCTCGGCCGGCTGGTGGCCGCGGTCCTCGGCCTGACGCCCGAGACGAAGAACTTCACCTGGGAGAACCTCTTCGTCGGCATCGACAGCGGCAAGGTCGACGTCGCCTTCTCGAACGTCACCGACACCGAGGAGCGCAAGAAGAAGTACGAGTTCGCCTCCTACCGCCAGGACAACCTCGGCTGGGAGGTCAAGAAGTCCAACAAGTGGAACTTCGACGGCAACTACGAGAACCTCGCCGGCCTGACCGTCACCGTCGGCTCCGGCACCAACCAGGAGAAGATCCTCCTGGAGTGGAAGAAGAAGCTGGAGTCCGAGGGCAAGAAGCTCACCATCAAGTACTACCCGGACCGCAACGGCATCTACCTGGCGCTCGGCAGCGGCAAGATCGACGCGTTCTTCGGCCCCAACCCCGGTATCGCCTACAACGTCGCCAAGACCGCGGCCACGACCAACGCGACGCGCAGCGCGGGCACCTTCTCCGGCGCCGGCGAAACGCTCCAGGGCCTGATCGCGGCCACCGCCAAGAAGGACAGCGGCCTCGCCAAGCCGCTCGCGGACGCCATCAACCACCTCATCGACAACGGGCAGTACGCCAAGTGGCTGGCCGCCTACAACCTCTCCAACGAGGCCGTCGCCAAGTCCGAGATCAACCCGCCCGGTCTGCCGCTGGACAACTCCTGACGCTACGTCAGCGCAGCGGCGCAAGAAGCGGGTTGAGTTAGAAACGGCAGCAAGCGAACAGGAAGGGACTCCGCCTCCGTGGCCACCCCGATCGACCTCCGCGGAGGCGGAGCTCCGACCGCCGCCCACCCGCACCCCCTCGACAACGCCGTCTGGGCCGCGCTCAGCGGCCCGCACGCCCACCTCGCCGAGCGGGTCGGCCGGGCCGCACGGTACCCGGCCGACGTCTACGCCTTCGCCGCCCTCGCCGACCCCGGGGATCCGGCCGCCTGGGCCGACCTGCACACCCTCGTCGGCCCCGGAACCACGGTACGGATCAAGCCCGTCGACCGGGTTCCCGACGGCTGGGAGATCACCGGCGGGGGAGAGGGCGTGCAGCTCGTCGCCACCGAGGGGTTCCGCACCGAACCCGCGCCCGAGGCCGTACGCCTCGGTCCGGACGACGTGCCGGAGATCCTCGACCTCGTCGCCCGCACCCGGCCCGGCCCCTTCCTCCGGCGGACCATCGCCCTCGGCGCGTATCTCGGCATCCGCCACCACGGCCGCCTGACCGCCATGGCGGGCGAACGTCTGCGCGTGCCCGGCTGGACCGAGATCAGTGCCGTCTGCACCGACCCCGCCCATCGTGGCCGGGGCCTCGCCACCCGGCTGATCCGCGCGGTGGGCGACGGCATCCGCGAGCGCGGCGACACCCCGTTCCTGCACGCCGCCGCCGACAACGCCCCGGCGATCCGCCTGTACCAGTCCCTGGGCTTCGCCCTGCGCCGCCGCTCGACCGTCGTCTCGGTGCGCACACCGGGAACATCCGACGAGACCGGGGCGTTCTGACTCATGACGAGATGTGTGAGGCGCCGTCCGGCGCCCGGAAAGAGGGGGGAGTGGACGTGACCCGCATACGCCACGCCGTGCACCTCCACTCCCGGCCCCACATCGACCTCCAGCGCGTGGCCGGCGCGCTCTGTCGCTCCTGACCCTCCCTCAGCATTCGGCCCGGGGCGCCTCCATTCCGCCTTGCTCGCCCCCGCCCTGTGCCCGCGCAGCCCCTGCGCGCAGGCCGGCGCTCTCGTACGGACCTCCAGGAAGGCACCCTCGTGTCCTCGACCTCCTCCTCCCCGCTGCATCTCGCCGTCGCTCTGGACGGCACCGGCTGGCACCCCGCCTCCTGGCGTGAGCCCGTCGCCCGACCCCGTGAGCTGTTCACCGCCGGATACTGGGCCGATCTGGTCGCCGAGGCCGAGCGCGGACTGCTCGACTTCGTGACGATCGAGGACGGCCTCGGCCCGCAGTCCTCCCACTTCCTCGACCCGGACGACCGCACCGACCAGGTACGCGGCCGGCTCGACGCCGTCCTCGTCGCCTCCCGCATCGCCCCGCTCACCCGGCACATAGGCCTGGTGCCGACCGCGGTGGCCACCCACACCGAGCCGTTCCACCTCTCCAAGGCGATCGCCACCCTCGACTACGTGAGCAGCGGCCGCGCCGGCCTGCGGGTCCAGATCACCGCCCGCCCCACCGAGGCCGCCCACTTCGGCCGCCGCACGATCCCCCGCATCGAGGCCTACGACGCCCCCGCCACCCAGGAACTGGTGAGCGACCTCTTCGACGAGGCCGCCGACTACGTCGAGGTCGTCCGCCGCCTCTGGGACAGCTGGGAGGACGACGCGGAGATCCGGGACGTGGCGACCGGCCGGTTCATCGACCGCGACAAACTCCACTACATCGACTTCGAGGGCCGCCACTTCAGCGTCAAGGGGCCCTCCATCACCCCGCGCCCGCCGCAGGGCCAGCCCCTGGTCACCGCCCTCGCGCACGACACGGTCCCCTACCGCCTGGTGGCCCGCGCCGCCGACGTCGGCCATGTCACCCCGCACGACAGCGACCAGGCCCGTGCGATCGTCGCCGAGATCCGCGCCGAACAGGAGCGGGCAGGGCGGGCCGCCGAGCCGCTGCACATCTTCGGAGACCTGGTCGTCTTCCTCGACGACGACCCGGCCGAGGCCGCTGCCCGTCGCGACCGCCTCGACGCCCTCGCCGGCGAGGAGTACCGGAGCGACGCCCGGATCTTCACCGGCTCGCCCTCCCAACTCGCCGACCTGTTGCAGGAGTTGCAGGCGACCGGCCTGAGCGGCTTCCGGCTGCGCCCCGCCGTCGCCGGACACGACCTGCCGGCCATCACCCGGGGCCTGGTCCCCGAACTCCAGCGCCGCGGCGCCTTCCGCAGCGCCTACGAGGCCGACACCCTGCGCGGCCTGCTTGGCCTGTCCCGCCCCGCCAACCGCTACGCGACCGCCACCGCCTGAGCGGGAAGGGAACCCCACCATGAGCAAGCCCCAGAAGCAGATCCACCTCGCCGCGCACTTCCCCGGCGTCAACAACACCACCGTGTGGAGCGATCCCCAGGCCGGCAGCCACATCGAGTTCAGCTCCTTCGCCCACTTCGCGCGGACCGCCGAACGCGCCAAGTTCGACTTCCTCTTCCTCGCCGAGGGGCTGCGCCTGCGCGAACAGGGCGGAAAGATCTACGACCTGGACGTCGTCGGCCGCCCCGACACCTTCACGATCCTCGCCGCGCTCGCCGCCGTCACCGAACGCCTCGGCCTGACCGGCACGATCAACTCCACCTTCAACGAGCCCTACGAGGTGGCCCGCCAGTTCGCCAGCCTCGACCACCTCTCCGACGGCCGCGCCGCGTGGAACGTCGTCACCTCCTGGGACGCCTTCACCGGCGAGAACTTCCGCCGGGGCGGCTTCCTCCCGCAGGACGAGCGCTACGCCCGTGCCAAGGAGTTCCTCGCCACCGCGGGCGAGCTCTTCGACTCCTGGCAGGGCGACGAGATCGTCGCCGACCAGAGCACCGGCACCTTCCTCCAGGACGCCAAGGCCGGGGCCTTCGTCCACGAGGGCGAGCAGTTCGACATCCACGGCCGGTTCAACGTCCCGCGCGGCCCCCAGGGCCGTCCGGTGATCTTCCAGGCCGGGGACTCCGACGAGGGCCGCGAGTTCGCCGCCTCCAGCGCCGACGCCATCTTCAGCCGGTACGCGACCCTCGACGCCGGACAGGCCTTCTACACCGACGTCAAGTCACGCCTCGCCAAGTACGGGCGGCGCGCCGACCAGTTGCTGATCCTGCCCGCCGCGAGCTTCGTCCTGGGCGACACCGACGCCGAGGCCGAGGAGATCGCCAAGGACGTGCGGCGCCAGCAGGTCAGCGGCGCCACCGCCCTCAAGCACCTGGAGTTCGTCTGGAACAGGGACCTGTCCGGCTACGACCCGGAGGGCCCGCTGCCCGACATCGACCCGGACCTCGGCGAGAACCACATCGCGCGAGGCCGGGCCCAGGTCCGTATGTACCGCGACCCGCTGGCCACCGCCCGCGAATGGCGCGAGCTCGCGGAGGCCAACAACTGGTCGATCCGCGACCTGGTCATCGAGACCGGCAACCGCCAGAACTTCGTCGGCTCCCCGGCCACCGTCGCCCGGACGATCAACGAGTACGTCCAGGCCGACGCCGCCGACGGCTTCATCCTCGTCCCGCACATCACCCCGGGCGGCCTCGACGGGTTCGCCGACGAGGTCGTCCCGCTCCTCCAGGAACAGGGCGTCTTCCGCACCGAGTACGAGGGCACCACGCTCAGGGACCACCTCGGCCTCGCCCTGCCGGACGAGGCGGACAGCACCGCGCGGGTGGCCTCGTGAAGTTCCTCGCCATCACCCTGATCGTGCACCGTCCGGACCCGGTCACCGGCGTCCGCAAGCCGACCCGGGACCGCTTCCGAGAGGTGCTCGACAACGCCCTGCTCGCCGAGGAACTCGGCTTCGACGGATTCGGCGTGGGGGAGCGGCACGAGCGGCCGTTCATCTCCTCCTCGCCGCCGGTGGTGCTGAGCCACATCGCCGCCCTCACCCGCCGCATCCGCCTCTTCACCGCCGTGACGACCCTCAGCCTCCTCGACCCGGTCCGCGCCTACGAGGACTACGCCACCCTCGACCACCTCTCGGACGGTCGCCTGGAGCTGATCATCGGCAAGGGCAACGGCGCCGCCCAGCGCGAGCTGTTCCACGTCACGCCCGACGACCAGTGGGAGCGCAACGCCGAGAGCTACGAGGTGTTCCGGCGGATCTGGCGCAACGACAAGGTCACCGCGGCCACCCGTTTCCGCCCGGAGCTGACGGACGCGGAAGTCTGGCCCCGGCCCTACCAGCAGCCCGTGCGGGTCTGGCACGGCAGCGCCACCAGCAAGGAGTCCGTCGACCTGGCCGCCCGCTACGGCGACCCGCTGTTCTCGGCGAACGTCACCCACCCCGTCGAGCCCTACGCCGAGCTGATCCGGTACTACCGGGAGCGCTGGGAGCACTACGGCCACGACCCGGCCGCCCTCGCGGTCGGCGCCGGCTCGGCCGGACTGTACGTGGCGCGCACCTCCCAGGAGGCCGTCGAGGCATACCGGCCGATCTTCGAGGGCACGCTCGCCTTCCAGAGAGAAGCCGGGCTGCCCGTGGTCTTCGAGACGCTGGAGGACTTCGTCGAGCGCAGCTCCGCCCTGATCGGCAGCCCACAGCAGGTCATCGACAAGGTGCACCGCTACCACGAGCGGTTCGGCCACACCGTCCTGCATGTGCACGCCGACGCGAGCGGCCTCACCGAAACCCGGCACCGCGACTCGCTGGAGCTGTTCCAGTCGGAGGTGGCGTCGGCGCTGCGCAAGGAGATACCGGACCCGCCGTTCGACTGGGCGCCGGTGCTTCCGACACCGTCGTCCACCGAGGAGCCGGCCCGTGTCTGACATCCCCCTCGGCGTTCTCGACCTGGTCCCGATCTCCTCGGGATCGACGGCCCCGGACGCCCTGCGCAACTCCATCGACCTGGCCCGGCAGACCGAACGCCTCGGCTACGCCCGCTACTGGTTCGCCGAACACCACCTCAACCCCGGCGTCGCGGGCACGTCCCCGGCCGTGGTCCTGGCGCTGACCGCGGCCGCCACCTCCACCATCCGGCTCGGCTCCGGCGCCGTACAGCTCGGACACCGCACCGCCCTGTCCACGGTGGAGGAGTTCGGCCTGATCGACGCGCTGCACCCCGGCCGCTTCGACCTGGGCCTGGGCCGCTCGGGCGGCCGTCCGCCGGGGGAGCGGCCGAGCCGGCCGTCCACCGTCACCCCGGTCGTCGACGGCCGTGCCCCGAACGGCCTGCTGATACCGCCCCGCTTCTCCTTCGAACGCCTCCTCGGCTCGCCCCGGATCGCCCTGCAACGCAGGCTCCTCCTCCTGCCGAACGCCGAATCGCCGGACTACGCGGAGCAGATCGACGACATCCTCGCCCTGCTGGCCGGCACCTACCGCTCCCCGGAGGGCGTCGAGGCGCATGTCGTACCGGGCGAGGGCGCCGACGTCGACGTGTGGATCCTGGGCAGCAGCGGCGGCGAGAGCGCCGAGGTCGCCGGCGCCCGGGGTCTGCGCTTCGCCGCCAACTACCACGTCAGCCCGGCCACCGTCCTGGAGGCGGTGGACGGCTACCGGGCCCGCTTCAAGCCCTCCGCCTCCCTCGACGCGCCCTATGTCAGCGTCTCCGCCGATGTCGTCGTGGCCGAGGACGACGCCCGCGCCCGCGAACTCGCCACCGGCTACGGCCCGTGGGTGCGCAGCATCCGCACCGCCGAGGGCGCGATCCCGTACCCGACCCCGGAGGAAGCACGCGCCCACACCTGGACCGACGAGGACCGTTCGCTGGTCCAGGACCGGATCGACACCCGGTTCGTCGGCTCCCCGGCCCGGGTCGCGGACCTGCTGGAACAACTCCAGGAAGCCACCGGCGCCGACGAACTGCTCGTCACCACCATCACCCACGACCACACCGACCGGGTCCGCTCCTACGAGCTCCTCGCCGGGGAGTGGCGCCGCAGGGGTCACTCCGCCCAGTCGAGCTGATGCACGGGCGTCCCCACGGACCGCCCGTACGCGACCGCCTCGGCGCGGCCGGCCTCGTCGCCGCGCCGATGGCGGAACACCTTCCCCGCGAACACCACGACCCTCTCCTCACCCGCGGTGAAGTCGGCGTACCAGCCGAGGTGCGGCTCGAGCACGGCGGCGAGCGCGTCGGCGATCCCGGCCACGTCGTCATCGTCGCTCGCCCACTCGACGAGCGTCCACAGTCCCGGCTGCCCGGTCTCGGCGCTCGCCGACACGTCGAGCCTGCGCACCCCGCGCAGCCGCAGCCCCGGCGGCGCGAACTCGGCTCCGGCGCGCAGGCTTTCGCCGATGACGTATCCGGTGATCATGGCTTGTTCCCTCCGTGGGTGAGGTCGTGGAGTGACGCTGGGCGGGGTGGCGGACCTCCTCCGTCCGCATCACCGCCGGCAGCGCGGCCGCCGAGTCCTCGGGTGTGCGGCCGGCCGTGTCCACCACGACACGATCCCGGGCCCACACCTCGTACTCCCGGCCGGTGATCTGATCCCAGCCGGGCAGCGGCAGACCCGGTACGTCGACCGTCCGGGAGCGCACCCGCTCCCGGTGCTCGTCGGCGTCCGAGCAGACCACCTCCACCTCGACGCAGCGCACCCCCGCCCGCACGGCGCAGTCGCGCCAAGCGTCGCGGGTGACGCCGAGCGGGTTGACCGACTCCGCGAGCACGGTGAGCCCCTGCCGCAGATGCTCCTCGGCCAGGGCGTACCCGACGACGTAGCCAGCCGGTCCGACAGGATGCCGGGTCAGGCCGGAGCGGACGAGTGCCCGCTCGATCGTGTCGACCCGCAGATGGACCGCGCCGGTCCGCGCGGCGAGAAGGCGCGCGAGGGCGGTCCTGCCGGAGGCGGGCAGACCGCCGAGGACGACGAGCATGCGCTCATCCTGCCGGATCGTCCCGGGCCAGGCGCGCTGTTCATACGAGTGCAGTGCCACCCGCACGCTGCTCGCGTCGGGTGAACGCCGGCCACGTCGGCAACGCCGGGAACCACGTGATCGGGACACGCGGTCCGGACCCGCCCGCGAACGGCCGAGCCGGTGTGGCCGGGGACACGCCCCCCTCCCCCGAAGGCGACGTGTCCCCGGCGCTTCCCCCGGCGCCGGACTGCGGTCTCTACGCGACTCCCCGGCTCACCAGCACATGACCGCCGTCTCGCCCGAACCCCAGCCGGAGTACAGGCGCAAGCGGACGAAGTAGCGGCGACCCCTGACGAGCCGGGCCCTGAGCGTGGCGTTGTGCGGAGCACCTCCGTCGTCGTGCCCCGCGAGGAAACGGGGCTCGCCGTCCCGCTCCTCGAAGACCACGACCAGCGAATCGCTCTCCCCGAAGGTGGCGAAGGTGTACTCGCGGGTCTCCCGGGGCTCGACGGTGAAGTCGACCTGCCCGCCCGGCCCCAGTGACAGCGCCACCGAGCGGTACGGCACCAGCGCGGGCGGGCGCGGCGCCTCGGCCGGTGGATACCAGCCGAGGACGAACTCCTTGTCCAGCGGCGACAACCCGCCCGACGGATGCACGCCGCCGCGGAACTGCTCCGGCTCCAGGATCAGACCCGCCGAGAAGGGGTACTCCATGACGGACTGTGAGTCCCACACCGACCCGTTCACTTCTGCCGGGTCCAGTTTGCGCAGGATGTTGAACCAGGTCCTGGCCCGGCTCCAGTGGTTGGGCGGGCCCGCCAGATCCGCGTACACCGCCTCCTCGTCCCAGTGCAGACCGGCGAACGGGCTCTGGTGCTCGTGCTGCATGCCGAGCGCGTGCCCGATCTCGTGCAGGGCCGTCGCGCGCTCCCCGGACGCGGTCAGGTCCCAGCCGAAGTTCATGGTGCGCTCGTTGAGACCGGCCGACAGCGCGTCCCGGCCCACCGCCGACCAGGAGCCGTCGCCCGTCTGGAAGCCGATGCGCAGCTCCGCCTCCGAACGGTCCGCGACCTCGGTGAAGACCACCCCGATGCCCAGGTCGCGCCACTCGCGGAAGCAGTCCCGCACCACCTCCCGCTGGTCCTCGCCGCCGACCCACGACACCCAGCGGGTCTCCCCGGACCCCGGCACGGGAATGACCGACCCGTCGCTCTCGCCGTCGAAGAAGCAGTAGTGCAGCACCGTGCCGTTGACCCACATCCGCCGCCCGCTCAGGAGGGCGTCGAGCCGCTCGACGGCCAGCCCCGGGGCGAACGCGGGGGCCGACTGCTGGGCGAGCGAGCAGTAACGGGCGGTCATGGGCTCCAGGTTGCCCTGCACGGCCACCCCGGGGCCTGAGTCGGGGGCTACTCAAGTCGCCCTGTATCAGGAGTGAGTATGCCGACTCCAGTTGAGGTGACGACGTTCGAGACCCCAGCGGGAACCCTGCGACTGCCATGGCCGTTCACCGGCCGGGACGAGGAACTGGGGCTCGTCCGCCGCTCCTTGGCGGCGGGCCGGCCCGGCATCGTGATCACCGGACCGGCGGGCTGCGGCCGCACCCGCCTGGCCGCGGAGGCGGTCCGCGGCGCCGACTGCGCCCGGGTGGCCGGCACTCCCGGAACCCACGACCTGCCCTTCGCCGCCTTCGCCCACCTGTTGCCGGAGGGCGTCACCCTGCACCGCGCGGTACAACTCCTCTCCGGTGTACGGCTGTTGCTGGTCGACGACGCGCATCTGCTCGACGACGCCTCCGCCGCCCTGCTGCACCAGCTGGCCGTCCAGGGCCGCACCCGTCTGCTGGTCCTCGTCACGGACGGCGCCCTCGCGCCCGACGCCGTCTGCCGACTGTGGACCGGCGAACTGCTGCCCCGTCTGGTCCTGGAACCCCTGCCCCGTGAGCACACCGTCCCCCTCCTCACGGCCGGCGCCGGCGGCCCTGTGGAGCCCCTCACCGTCAACCGTCTGCACCGCCTGTGCGGGGGCGACCTGTGCCTCCTGCGGGACCTGCTGGACGCGCTGCGCGAGCAGGGCCTGTTCACCAGGCGCGCGGATACAGACGAGCTGATGTGGCGCGGCCGGGTCCCGGTGACCCCGGCCCTGCGCGAGCGTAGCGGCGCCGTCCTCGCCCGCGCCCGCGCCGACGAACGCGAGATCCTCGACCGCCTCGCCTTCGCGGAACCCCTCCCGCTGGCGGCGGACACTCTGGACCTGCGGATCCTCGAACGCCTTGAGGCGGACGGCCTCCTCGACGTCGACGACGACACGACCGTCCGCCTGGCCCACCCCCTGCACGGCCCGGTCCTGCGCGCCGCGGCCGGACGGCTGCGCACGAGGCGGCTCACCGGCCGCCGAGGCTCCACGGCCTCCGCCCTCGACGCCGAGGCGGCCGGGCTGACCCGCCGCATCGAGCGGGCCGACGTCCGTACGACGCCCACGCCCGTGGGGGAGTGGCT
Source organism: Streptomyces sp. NPDC088157 (assembly GCF_044741545.1). Classification (NCBI taxonomy): domain Bacteria; kingdom Bacillati; phylum Actinomycetota; class Actinomycetes; order Kitasatosporales; family Streptomycetaceae; genus Streptomyces; species Streptomyces sp. NPDC088157. Next base: position 915,011 of record NZ_JBIUSU010000003.1, on the reverse strand, counting down.
GGTCGCGGAGGGGGAACCGGTACCACCGCGGTACGCCGCCGTCCGCGCGCGGTTCTCACGGCTGCGGGGAGAGCTGCGCGAGGCGGCGGCCTGGGCGCGAGAGGGTCTGGCCGCCGCCCCGCAGGACCGCAACTGCCGTACCGAACTCGCCCTGTGCGCCGCCCAGTCGGGGGAGGCGGGCACACCGATCGACCTCCTCGCCGACCACCCCACCACGGCCGCCTGGCCACCGGCCGCCCGCGGAGACCTCGACACGGCCTTGAAAACCCTCGACGAGACCACCACCGACCCGACCGGTGCCGGCACCGCCGCCGGCCCGACCGGCTCCGGTGTCACCGGCGCTGCCACCGCCGCGACCAGAGTCGGTACGGCCACCGGCACCGGCACAGGTACGACGGGCAGCGACATCGGCACGGCGGCTTCCGGTACGACGGGCAGCGGCACCGGCACCGGCACCGGCACAGGTACGACCGGCACCGGCACCACCCGCGCCTTCGCCATGACGGGCACCGGCATGGGCGCCCGTACCCGCTCCGGCGACGGCACGAGCACGCACGACGTCCACGCGATCCAGGACCGCCCCACCACGGGCCACGCACGCACCACCCATGACCCCCGCGCCGCAGCCCACGACTCCGGCACGGCTCACGGCTCCCCAGCGGCACCCGACCCCTACACCGTCTACGACGCCGTGCGCCTCGGTGTGCCCGAGCGGGCCGTCCCGCTGCTCCCGTCCGACGGTTTCTTCGCCCGCCATGCCCGCGCGCTCGCCCGGGGCGACGGGCCCGCACTGGACCTGGTGGCCGCCGAGTTGGAGGAGCGCGGTTTCCTCCTCTTCGCTGCCGAGGCGTACGCGCAGGCGGTACGGGTCCACCGTGACCCCAGCGCGGCCCGCACCGCCCGTACCCGTGCCGTCGCCCTGGCCCGGCGCTGCCAGGGCGCCCGTACCCCGGCCCTGTCCGGCCTGGTGCTGGGCGAACTCACCGCTCGTCAGCGGCAGATCGTCACCCTCGCCGCGGCCGGCCTCAGCAACCGGCAGATCGCGGAACGCCTCACCCTGTCCGTCCGGACCGTCGGCAACCACCTCTACAGCGCCTACACCCGGCTCGGCGCCGGCGATCGCGGAGCGCTCCCGCGGCTGGTGGAGCAGCCCGCGTGAGCAGGCCGGGCCGGCGGACGGCTCACGCCGCGCCGAACGCCGTGAACGCCCACCCCGTGGCCTGATGCAGCGCGTCGCCCGGCAGCGCGGCCCGGGCGTCCCGCAGGGCCTCGGCAAGGGAGCGCCCGGCGCTGACGCCCTTGTGCAGGGCCAGCATCAGCGGGACGACCGCCGCGTCGTTGACGGGGGCGCTGCTCGCCACCACGCCCGCGGTGCCCAGCGGCAGCAACGCCGTGACCAGGCCCAGGAGTTCGTCCGCACCGACCGAGGCGAGCCGCGCGGTGTCGCAGCTGGACAGGATGATCCGGTACGGACTGCGGGCGAGCCGCTCGAAGTCGTGGACGATCAGCGGCCCGTCCGCCATCCGCAGCGACGAGAACATCGGACTGTCGCCGCGGAACGTGCCGTGCGCGGCGATGTGAGCCAGCGCCGCTCCGTCCAACTCCCGCAGCACGCGCGGGACACGGGCGTCCTCCTGCTCCAGCACGATCGGCCTGCCGTACCGCCCGGCCACCTCCGGCACCTCCGCCCCGCAGGACGCCAGCCCCGGCCCCCGCACGAGGACCTGCCGACCGCCGGGGGGCGGTTCGGTCTCCCGCGCGCGCAGCCAGCCGCTGGCCGACGGCGAGACGCTGACCACGCGCTCCCGCAGCGACGGCAGCAGCGCCCACGGCACCCGGTGCAGCCGGGCCGGCGGCACCACCACGAGCGGGCCCGGGCCCAGGTGCCGCGCCGCGTCGCCCAGCAGCAGCTCCTCCAGCTTCCGTCCCGCCGCCTCCACCACCGGCAGCCGGCTCTCCGCGCCGGGGTGGGCCAGCCGCCGCAGTCCGGCCTGGACGTGTTCGGCCTCCCGTTCCGCCTCGGCCAGCAGCCCGCCCGCGAAGCGGCGCACCCGCCCGTCCCCGCACAGCAGTACCTGAACACGCCCGTCCAGTACGGCCAGTTCGACCAACCGTCCCTCGCCGAGCCGCTCCAGCAGCCGTCCCGCGTCGAACCGGTCGCCGCCGAACCGGTCGCCGCCCCAGGGCGTGACCCCGCGGATGTGCAGGGTGCGGGAGCGGATCTCCCGCTCCAGGCGCCGCTGTTCACGCTCCAGTGTCGGCACCGGCCGGCCGTCCATCCGGGCGGCCTCCGCGCGGGCGGCGATCACCCGGAAGGCGGTCAGTCCGCTCAGCAGCGCCGGGTCGGCCGGCGGCCGGGTGGGCGGTGTCGACAGCGCCGTGGCCCGCCACCGCTCGCTCCACACCAGCAACTGCCGCGGCCCGCCCCGCTCCAGAGAGACCTCCTGGGCCAGCGCGGCGAGTTCCGCGCCCTGCGCGGTGGCCCGGGCCCGCAGCTCCGAGGCGCCCAGCGTGGTCCGGTGGTCGTCGAGGACGTCGAGCCCGCGCCGGCAGGCCTCGAGCACGCCCCGGCCCGAACCGGTGGCCCGCGCCCACAGCGCCTGCGCCGCCCAGCCCGTCATCCGTGCCAGCGGCGGCCCGCTGTGCCGGCTGCGCGCCGCGATCTGCAGATACCGTTCGGCGTCGGTGCTCCAGTTCAGGTCCAGCGCGATCCGGCCCGCCAGCAGCCAGGCCTCCGGCGCGGCCGACGCCTGGAAGGCGGCGAGCCGCTCGGCGAGCCGTACGGCGTCCGCGACCAGTCGTCCCGAGCCGCGCCCGGTGGCGACCCGCGCCTCGATCAGCACCAGCCGGGCGTGCGCCTCCCACCAGGTGCGCCGCTGCGCCGCGAAGAGCCGTTCGGCCACCGCCGCGCGCGCGATGGCCGTCCCCGGATCGCCCGCGAGCCGCGCCGCCCTCGCGGCCGCCAGCAGCAGCTCCGCCTTGCGGGTGGACTGCCCGCCGATGCCGTCGAGCACCGCGATCGCCGCGTCCGCCTCGGCCAGCGCCTCGGGCGCGAGACCGGCGGCCATCAGGACCTCGCAGCGCCGGATGTTGAGCATGAACGTCGGCGTGCCGAGCTTGGCGTACCGCTCCTCCGCCTCGTCGAGCAGTCGCAGCGCGGCGGGGACGTCCCCGGAGCGGAACGCGGCCAGTCCCCGGCTCTCCACCGCGTCCGCCTTGTCGTGTTCCTGGCCGGTGGTGTCCCACAGTGCCTCGGCCGCCGTGAAGTCCGCCTCGGCCCGGTCCACCGCCCCGAGGGCCAGATGCACGGTGGCACGCAGGGTGAGGGCCCGCGCCGTCCAGATGACGTCGTCGGCCTGGCGCAGTACGGGAATGGTCCGGCGTACGTCCTCCAGCGCCTCGCGATGATGGCCGAGGACCCACAGGGAGTAGGCCCGCCGGTACAGCACGCGGGCGCGGGTATGGCCGGTCCCGCGCTCGACCCCCCGCTCGAACGCGGCCAGCCCCTGCCGGGTGCGGCCCGCGTGCACCAGCGCCACGCCGAGCGTGCCGAGGACGTCCGCCTCCCGCTCGGCCGAGTCCGAGCGCGCCGCGAGATCCCGGGCGCGCCGCAGATGGTCCAGGGCGAGCCGCATGTCGCCCCAGTCCCGCTGCCAGATGCCGATCACCTGGTGGGCGACCGAGGCGTGCAGCGGCGTCGGATCGGTGTCGAGCACTCCTTCCGCCCGCGACAACGCTTCGTTGGGGGCGGCGAACACCATCGGCAGCAGTTCGAGAACCGTGTCGTTTCCCGCTGTCACTCCACGGATGGTAGTGCTCCGGCCTGCACGCCACACCGGTTCGGCACCGTATCCACCAGTAACAATTGGACGTCGCGTCAACGGACTCGGCGTCGCGAGGGGGCGTGCGGCCGCAACCGCACCACCCCCATCCGCCGTCGCACCACCTGTATCAGACGACCGCCTCACGGGTCTTGCTGACGACCACCGGCTGTAGGGGAGGACACGCCCATGGCACCACAGCGATTCCACGAGCAGTTCGATCACCTCCAACGCGCGCTGCCCGACGTCCCGTTGGCGATGGGACCGGACGACTCCGCCGAGTTCATCTACGAGAAGGGCGTCGTTCTCGCACGCGACGGCGAGGAGGCCCGGGTCGTCGAGGACGCCGTCCGTTCGCACTTCACCGCGACCGAGGGCCTGGTCCCGGAGCACGTGCGCCGGGCGGGCCCGCAGACCAACCGCTCGGGCATCACCCGCATCCGGGTCGGCGATCCCGGCGAGGGCGGCCGCGGCGCCGACCACACCGTCGCGGGGGCCCTGAGCGCGCTGCGGGAGACGGAGGGCCGCGCGGGCCGCCGACTCGTCAGCCGCAATCACCTGGTGTCGATCGCGGTCAACGCCTGCCCCGGTGACGAGCCGGTGCCGGCCCCGCGCAGCGCGCAGCCCAACCCGGCCGCGGTACAGGCGGCTCAGGACCCGGGGGGCGCCGACGCCGTCGAGGTGCTCGTCGTCGACACCGGCCTGACCCACGACTACCGCTCCTATCCGCTGCTCGCCCGCACCGAGGGCGACGCCCAGGTCAGGGAGACCGACGAGGACGGGGTCCTCCAGCAGTACGTCGGCCACGGCACGTTCATCGCCGGACTCGTCGCGGCCGTCGCGCCGCACACCGACGTCACCGTGCGGGGCACCCTCAACGACGCGGGCGCGATCCTGGAGTCCGAGTTCGGCGAGCGGCTCTTCGACGCCGTCCAGGACGGCTGGCCCGACATCCTCAGCCTCTCCGCCGGCACCTCCAACGGCCGGGTCGACGGTCTGCTCGGCGTGGCCGCGTTCATGGAGGAACTCCAGTCCCGGGACACCCTGTTGGTCGCGGCCGCCGGCAACAACGGCAGCGCCTCGCCCTTCTGGCCCGCCGCGTACGCCTCGCTGCCCGAGTACGCCGACGCGGTGCTGTCGGTGGGCGCGCTGCGCGGCGACGGCGAGTTCGGCGCCTGCTTCAGCAACCACGGCGCCTGGGTGAAGGTCTACGCCCCCGGCGAGCGCCTCATCGGTGCCCTCACCGGCTTCGACACCCCCGTCCCGTACGTCTACCAGCACTCCACCTACGAGGCCTGCCGTTACGGCTTCGCCTACGCCTGCACCTGCCGCTCCCCGCGGCACGTCGGCGTGTTGAGCGAGGTGCAGCAGGTCCCGCCGGGCAAGCCGGACCAGGTGATGTTCGAGGGACTGGCGTCCTGGAGCGGCACCTCCTTCGCGACTCCGGTGGTGGCCGGGCTGGTCGCGGCCTACATGACCGCGAACCAGGTGAGCGATCCGCGAGCCGCCGCCCGCCGGTTGCTCGCCGAGCGTTCCGAGTTCGCCGAGGTGCGGGGTGCGCACGTCCCGGCACTGCTTCCGCCCACCTGGCGACCGGTCCCGGTCGGTCCGGCGTGAGGGCGGCATGACGTCCGGGAGGGGCCCCGCCGCGGCGTACGATGACAGGCCGTACACGAGGGGTGGGGCCGTGGACCGTACTGATGTCGGCGCGCTCGTCCAGTCCGCCGTCGACGGTGACACGGCGGCCTGGAAAGCGCTGGTGGACGGGCTGAGCCCGTTGGTGTGGTCGGTCGTGCGCGCACACCGGCTCTCCGACGCCGACGGACACGAGGTGTACCAGACCGTCTGGTTCCGCTTCGCCCAGCATCTCGGGCGGATCCGCGAGCCGCACAAGGCCGGTTCGTGGCTCGCGAGCACCGCGCGCAACGAGTGCCTGAAAGTGATCAAGGGCTTGAGGCGACTGACCCCGACCGACGATCCCCTGCTGCTCGACCGGGCCAGTGAGGACCGCACGCCGGAGCAGTGGGTGCTCGACTCGGAGGAGGCGGCCGCGCAGAGCGAGCGTGTCCGGTTCCTGTGGCAGGAGTTCGAGGCGCTCGGTGAGCGCTGCCGGCAACTGCTGCGGGTGCTGATCGCCTCGCCGCCGCCCAGTTATCAGCAGGTGTCGGCCGCCCTGGGCATCGCCGTCGGCAGTATCGGACCGATGCGCCAGCGATGTCTGCGCCGCCTGCGCGCCCGACTCGACGCACGGGGAGCTCTGTGAACGGCATGAACGGTATGAACGACGACGAGGGCGACGACATCTTCGGCGAAGTCCCCTTCGTCGACGAGGAGTTCGATCACGACCGGCTGGAGGAGGAACTCCGCCAGGCCGCCGCCATCCTGGACCCGGTGCCGGCCGAGCTGCGACGGGCCGCCATCGAGGCCTACGCGCTGCACGACCTGGACGCGCGGATCGCCGAGCTGACGTTCGACTCGTTGGTCGACGCCATCCCGGTGCGGGGCGCGGTGGACGTGCCGCGGATGCTGACCTTCCACACGGGCGGGCTGACGGTCGACGTCGAGGTGACCGACGAGGGACTGCTGGGTCAGCTGCTGCCGCCCCAGTCGGCCTCGATCGAGGTCCTGCACGGCCCCCGGGCGGGCACCGCGCTCACCGCCGACGACCTGGGCCGCTTCGCCTGCGACGCGCCGCCCAGCGGCCCGTTCGCCCTGCGGCTGCGGACCGGCGCGGAGGTGGTCGTGACGGAGTGGCTGCGCGCCTGAGGTCCCAGGCGCCGGGGCCGGTGTCGCGGCCCCGGACCCTGGTCTTCCTCCATGAGGCGGCCTGCCGTCCGGGACCTGCGAGTCGCAGCCCCGGCATCCGGCGGTGGCCGGCGCGCACGGGGTCGCCGGTGGCCCGGGCCCGTCCGGTCGCCCGACGGTCTCCGCCGTCGCACCGCCCGCCGTCGCCCGCCCCGCTCGCCTGCCCGGTCGCCTGTGGTCAGCCGGTGGCCGCGTCCACGAGGGCCGCCAGGGCCGAGGCGAGCACGGTGAGGCCGGGCCCGGCCGGTCCGCCCGGCTCGGTCATGTAGGTGTCCCGCCGGATCTCCACCATCAGCGCGCTGACCCGCGCGTCCTTCCCATAGTGCGCCAGAGGCACGTACGCCCCGGAGAACGGGCTGTCCAACCCGATCTCCCCCACCTCCCCGAACGCCTTCCGCGCGGCGGCGAGCAGTCCGGGCGGGGTGTGGAAGGCGTCGGTCCCGAGGCAGACCGGCGGCCGCGGTCCCTCGCCGTGCAGTTCGTAGGGCAGCGGCTCGACGGGGTAGGAGTGCACGTCGACGACGACGGCCCGTCCGACCGCCGTCAGCCGCTCGGCGACGGCGTCGGTCATCGCCCGCGCGTACGGCCGGAAGTAGCGGGCGACGAGCGGCTCGGGATCGGTTTCCTCCGGCCGCAGCACCTCACGGTGCGTGGTCCGCGTGTACACGGCCCCCATGCCGACGGCCCGCATCTCCTCACGGTCGTCCGGGAACCGTTCCGGATCGACGACGAGCCGGGACAGCCGGTTCACGAACCGCCAGGGCGTCACTCCCGCCAGCCGCGCCGCCTCCTCCGCGATCTCCGCGGTGTGCGAGTCGGTGATGTGGTCCAGCTCCCGCTCCAGCGCCCCTTCGTCCAGTACGATGCCCGCCCGCACCCCGGCCGGTATCTCCCGTGCCGAGTGCGGCACATGCAGGATCACCGGTGAGTCGGGAGCACCGGGCAGGAAGGCGAAGGACGACATCGGGGCAACTCCTGGAGGGTCGGTCGGCGGCGTGTGATCAAGGTGCCACATCGTCCGCCCGGCCGAGACCTCCGGTGCCGTGACGCCATCGCCGGAGCCCGGTGCGGAGGCCGCGGTTGTCGGGGTGTCGAGCCCCCGGGCCCCCGGTGCCGAGCGCGTCATCGCGGAGCGCCCGGCGCCGAGTCCGCCGCGGGGACTGGTCATGCCGGGTTCGCCGTCGTTCAGCCTCCGGTGCCGAGGGGGTCGGTGCGGGGGTTTCCGGTGCTGAGGCCGCGGTCGCCGGGTCTCCCGGTGTCGAGACTCGCGGTGTCGAGAACCTCCCGCACCAGCTTCGCCACCTGCTCGGTCTCGATCAGGAACCCGTCGTGCCCGTACGGCGACTCGATGACCCGGAGCCGGTCGGCCGACGGCACGTGAGCGGCCAGCTCCGCCTGCTGGGCGAGCGGGTAGAGGCGGTCGGAGTCGACGCCGGCGACCAGGGTGCGCGCGGTCACCCGCCCCAGCGCGGCCCGGACGCCGCCCCGGCCCCGGCCGACGTCGTGCGCGTTCATCGCCTCCGACAGCACGACATAACTGCCCGCGTCGAACCTGCGCGCCAGCTTCGCCGCGTGATGGTCCAGGTAGGACCCGACCTGGTACCGGCCGCCGCCGAACGGGTCCTCACCGTCCTGGGGCGTTCGGCCGAAGCGGATCCGGAACTCGGACTCGCTGCGGTAGGTGATGTGGGCGAGGCGCCGGGCGATGCCGAGCCCGGCGTGCGGCCCCGGGCCGCCGTCGTGGTAGTCGCCGCCGCGCCAGTGCGGGTCGCCGCGGACGGCGTGCAGCTGGACGTCGGCCCAGGCGATCTGCTCCGCGCTCGCCGCCGCCGTCGTGGCGAGCAGGAGGAGGGCCTCGACCCGGTCCGGGTACGACACCGCCCACTCCACGGCCCGCATCCCGCCCATCGACCCGCCGACGACCAGGGCCCACCGGTCGATGCCCAGCGCGTCCGCGAGCCCCGCCTCGGCCGCCACCTGGTCGCGCTGGGTCAGGAACGGGAAGGCGCCGCCCCAGCTCCGCCGTCCGCCGGGACGTGCCGACGCCGGCCCGGTGCTGCCCTGGCAGCCGCCCAGCACGTTGGGCGCGACCACGAACCACCGGTCCGTGTCGAGCGGCCGGCCGGGCCCGACCAGCCCGTCCCACCAGCCGGGCGTCGGATGACCGGGCCCGGCCGGACCCACGACGTGACTGTCCCCGGTGAGCGCGTGCAGCACGAGCACGGCGTTGGAGCCGTCCGGCGCGAGCCGCCCCCACGTCTCGAACGCCAGCTGCGCGCCCGGCAGTTCACCGCCCGCCTCCAAAGGCAGCGGCTCCCGCGCCGCGTACCACTGCCGGCGCCCCGGCGGGTCCCCCTCCCGCCAGGCCCCGGAGGCCGGCGGGAGGGAGACGCCCGTATGCGGAAGGGCGGGTACGGCGTTCAGGACGACGCGCCCTTGGCCGCCCGGAAACCGGCCTCCAGGTCGGCCCTGAGGTCGGCGAGGTTCTCGATGCCGACCGACAGCCGCACCAGCCCCGGCGAGGTGCCGGTCGCCGTCAGCTGCTCCTCGTCCAGCTGGCTGTGGGTCGTCGACGCCGGATGGATGATCAGGCTGCGGACGTCACCGATGTTGGCGAGGTGGCTGAACAGCTCGACCGCGTCCACGAACCGCTTGCCCGCCTCGACGCCGTCCCGCAGCTCGAAGGAGACGATCGCGCCCGCACCGCGCGGGAGGTACTTCTGCCCCGCCTCGTACCACTGGCTGGACGGCAGGCCCGGGTAGTGGACGGCGGCCACCTCGTCCCGCTGCTCCAGCCACTCCGCAAGCGCCTGCGCGTTCGCGGAGTGCCGTTCGAGGCGCAGGCTCAGCGTCTCCACGCCCTGGAGCAGCAGGAACGCGGAGTGCGGGGACAGGGCCGGGCCGAGGTCGCGCAGCAGCTGCACCCGCAGCTTGATCGCGAACGCCCCCGGGCCGAGCGCCGGCCAGTACCGCAGACCGTGGTAGCTGGGGTCGGGCTCGGTGAAGTCCGGGAAGCGCTCGGCGTGCGCGCCGAAGTCGAAGGTGCCGCCGTCGACGACCACACCGGCGATGGTCGTGCCGTGGCCGCCGAGGAACTTGGTCGCGGAGTGCACGACGATGTCCGCGCCGTGCTCGAGGGGCCGCAGGAGATAGGGCGTCGGGACGGTGTTGTCCACGATCAGCGGCACGCCCGCCGCGTGCGCCACGTCGGCGACGGCCCGCACGTCGAGCACGTTGCCGCGCGGGTTGCCCAGGGTCTCCGCGAACAGCGCCTTGGTGTTCGGGCGGATCGCCGCCCGCCAGGCTTCGGCGTCGTCCGGGTCGTCCACGAACGACACCTCGATGCCGAACTTCGGGAGGGTGTGCCGCAGCAGGTTGTACGTGCCGCCGTACAGCGAGGTGCTGGAGACGATGTGGTCGCCCGCGCTCGCCAGCGTCAGGATGGCCAGGGTCTCCGCGGCCTGCCCCGACGCCAGCGCCACGGCCGCCACCCCGCCCTCCAGTGCGGCGATCCGCTGCTCGAAGACGTCCTGGGTGGGGTTGTGGATGCGGGTGTAGATGTTGCCGGGCTCGGCGAGCGAGAACAGGTCGGCGGCGTGCTGGGTGTCCCGAAACACGAACGACGTCGTCTGGTAGATCGGCGTGGCGCGGGCGCCGGTCGCCGGGTCGGGCGCGGCTCCGGCGTGGATCTGCCGGGTCTCGAACGACCACGCGGAGGTGTCGGGTCCGGCGGACGGCTCGTCGGGGGTGTGACCGGCGGTGACGGAGTCGATGGGCTGGCTCATGGTGCTCCTCGTGCGAAAGGGCGTGACTGAGCGCGCGTGCGAGGACGCGGCGCGGAAGTGGGGTGGGCGGCCGGGGCGGGTCAGCTCGCGGCGCGACAACCCGTGGTGGTGACGCGCACGTAGTCGACGTGGCGGCGGGTCACGAGCACGGTCATGGATTTGAGGTAAGCACAGCGCTCCGGCGTGGGCCAGCGGCGGGCGGGGCGTGCAACGCAACGTTCACGAAAGGGGGTTGGCGGCGTCTGCTGAGGTCAGCGTGGTGTTTCGGCCCCGCCGCCCTGCTCTCCCCCCACCCCCGCCGCCCTGCTCCCCCCACCCCCGCCGCCCTGCTCCCCCCACCCCCGCCGCCCTGCTCCCCCCACCCCCGCCGCCCTGCTCTCCCCCGCTCCCGGCTTCGCTCGAGCGGGGGCTCATCGCCTCTGGGGCTGCCGCCCCCGGACCCGCTTTCGGCCCGAAGGGCCTCGTCCTCGAACTCCCCCGGAGGGGGCACCTGCGGACGGGCCGGAACGCACCGCAGCCCCGGCCGGCGGGTGCGGTCGGGGCTGCGGTCGAGTGCTTCCGTGCGTCAGCTCAGGGACGCCAGGGCCTCGTTCCAGGTGGTCGACGGGCGCATGAACGCCGCCGCCCTGGCCGGGTCGGGCTGGTAGTAGCCGCCGATGTCGGCGGGCTTGCCCTGGACGGCGAGCAACTCGTCGACGATGGTCTGCTCGTTCGCGGCGAGCGTCTCGGCGAGCGGGGCGAAGGCCTTCCCCAGTTCCGCGTCGTCGGTCTGCCGGGCCAGCTCCTGCGCCCAGTACAGGGACAGGAAGAAGTGGCTGCCGCGGTTGTCGATGCCGCCGACGCGACGGGTCGGGGACTTGTCCTCGTTCAGGAAGGTCGCCGTGGCGCGGTCGAGCGTGTCGGCGAGGACCTTGGCGCGGGTGTTGCCGGTGAAGTCGGCGTACTGCTCGAGGGAGGGCACGAGCGCGAAGAACTCGCCCAGCGAGTCCCAGCGCAGGTAGTTCTCCTTGACCAGCTGCTGGACGTGCTTCGGCGCGGAGCCGCCGGCGCCGGTCTCGAACAGGCCGCCGCCCGCCATCAGCGGGACGACCGACAGCATCTTGGCGCTGGTGCCCAGCTCCAGGATCGGGAACAGGTCGGTGAGGTAGTCACGCAGCACGTTGCCGGTCACCGAGATGGTGTCCTCGCCGCGGCGGATGCGCTCCACCGACAGCTTGGTCGCCTCGACCGGGTTCAGGACGCGGATGTCCAGGCCCTCGGTGTCGTGCTCCGCCAGGTACTGCTCGACCTTGGCGATCAGGTTGGCATCGTGGGCGCGGGTCTCGTCCAGCCAGAACACCGCCGGGTCGCCGGTGGCGCGGGCGCGGGTGACGGCCAGCTTCACCCAGTCCCTGATCGGGGCGTCCTTGGTCTGGCAGGCGCGGAAGATGTCGCCGGCGGAGACCGTCTGCTCGATCACCGCGTTGCCGGCCTGGTCGACGAGGCGGACCGTGCCGGTGGTCGGGATCTCGAAGGTCTTGTCGTGGCTGCCGTACTCCTCGGCCTTCTGCGCCATGAGGCCGACGTTCGGGACGGAGCCCATGGTCGAGGGGTCGTAGGCGCCGTTGGCGCGGCAGTCGTCGAGCACGGCCTGGTAGACGCCGGCGTAGGAGGAGTCCGGCAGCACCGCGAGGGTGTCGGCCTCCTGGCCGTCCGGGCCCCACATGTGGCCGGAGGTGCGGATCATGGCCGGCATCGAGGCGTCGACGATGACGTCGGACGGCACGTGCAGGTTGGTGATGCCCTTGTCGGAGTCGACCATCGCCAGGGCCGGGCCCTCGGCGAGCTCCGCGTCGAAGGAGGCCTTGATCTCGGCGCCCTCCGGCAGGGACTCCAGGCCCTTGTGGATGCCGCCCAGACCGTCGTTCGGGGTCAGGCCGGCCGCGGCGAGCGTCTGGCCGTACTTCGCGAAGGTCTTCGGGAAGAAGGCGCGCACCACGTGACCGAAGATGATCGGGTCGGAGACCTTCATCATCGTGGCCTTGAGGTGCACGGAGAACAGCACGTCCTCGGCCTTGGCCCGGGCGATCTGCGCGGTGAGGAACTCGCGCAGCGGCGCGACGTGCAGGACGGAGGCGTCGACGACCTCGCCCTCGAGGACCGGTACCGACTCGCGCAGCACCTTGGTGGAGCCGTCGTCGCCGACCAGCTCGATCCGCAGGGTGCCGGCCTCGGAGATCACGACCGACTTCTCGGTGGAGCGGAAGTCGTTCTCGCCCATGGTGGCGACGTTGGTCTTCGACTCCGACGACCAGGCGCCCATGCGGTGCGGGTGGGTCTTCGCGTAGTTCTTGACCGACGCGGGGGCGCGGCGGTCGGAGTTGCCCTCGCGCAGGACCGGGTTCACGGCGGAACCCTTGACCTTGTCGTAGCGGGTCTGGATGTCCCGCTCCTCGTCGGTCTTCGGGTCGTCGGGGTAGGCCGGCAGCGCGTAGCCCTGGGCCTGCAGCTCGGCGATCGCGGCCTTGAGCTGCGGGATCGACGCCGAGATGTTCGGCAGCTTGATGATGTTGGCCTCGGGCGTCTTGGCCAGCTCGCCGAGCTCGGTCAGCGCGTCCGGGATCCGCTGGTCCTCGGCCAGGTACTCCGGGAACACGGCGATGATGCGCCCGGCCAGCGAGATGTCCCGCGTCTGGACCGCGACACCCGCCTGCGAGGCGTAGGCCTGGACCACCGGCAGGAAGGAATACGTCGCCAGGGCCGGGGCCTCGTCAGTGTGCGTATAGATGATGGTCGAGTCAGTCACCGGGTGCTCCGCTCCACGTCTGCAACATTGCTCGACATCAAGATATCTCGTGACGGGGATCGGCTCGACAGGGGTGTCCTCCTGTCTCGGCATGTACATGTTTCATTTTCGGTGCAACCGAAGTTCCGCTTTTCGTGGTCATGCAGGTAGATCGTCGACCTGATCCGACGGCCGGACCGACCACTCGGCCGCCCGAGCGAAAGCGGACCATGAGATATCGCACCAGAGTGACGGCCCCGGCGGCCGCGCTGATCGGCACGGCAGCAGTCCTGGCCGGGGGAAACACGGCGTACGCGAACCCGAAGACCGACGCAGCCCCGGCCCCCGAGACCCTCGGCGACCCCGTCTTCCCGACCCTCGGCAACGACGGCTACCGCGTCGGCGCCTACCACCTCGACCTCTCCTACGACCCGTCGACGGCCCTCGTCGAGGCGACGGCGACCCTGGAGCTGCGCACCACCCAGGACCTCACCCGTCTTTCGCTCGACGCCCTGGGTCTGGAGATACACACGGTCAGGGTCGACGGCCGCACCGCCGAATTCGAGCAGGTGGACGAAAAGCTGCGGATCACCCCGGTCCGGGCCCTGCCCGCCCGCGCCCGGGTCACCGTGTGCGTGACCTACACGGCGGACCCGCGCCGTACGCTCGCCCACACCGCGTGGGTCCCCACGGCGGACGGGTTCGCGATCTGCCCCCAGCCGGACTCGGCGCACACCGTCTTCCCCTGCAACGACCACCCGTCGGACAAGGCGGACTTCACCTTCCGCATCACCGTCCCCGCCACCCTGCGCGCCGTCGCGAGCGGCTCGCTGGTGTGCACGGAGAACCTGGCGGGCGACCGGACCGCGTACACCTACCGGTCCCGCTCACCGATCGCCACCGAACTGGTGCAGATCACGGTCGGCGACTACGTCGTCAAGGAGCGCCGGGGCCCGCACGGACTGCCGCTGCGCGACGTCGTGCCGACCGCGCGGGCCGAGGCCCTGGAGCCCGCCCTCGCGCTCACCCCGGGCCTGGTCGAGTGGATCGAGGCGCGGCTGGGCGCCTACCCCTTCGAGACGTACGGGCTGCTGCCCTGCAACTCCGACGACCCGCAGGCCTTCGACTTCACGGGCCTGGAGACCCAGACCCTCACGCTCTACAAGCCGAACTACCTGCTCCAGGCGGAGCCGAAGATCGGCTCGCACATGATGCACGAGCTGGTCCACTCCTACTTCGGCAACAGCGTCAGCCCCGCCACCTGGGCCGACCTCTGGCTCAACGAGGGCCACGCCGACTTCTACGGGCTGCTGTACCGCTACGAGCGGGGCTGGCCGGACTCCCTGGGCCTGACCACGTTCGAGGCCCGGATGAAGGACACCTACGCCCGCGGCGACCAGTGGCGCAAGACGTCCGGCCCGGTCGCCGCGCCCAACGCGGCCAACCTCTTCGACAGCCAGCGCTACCTCGGCGGCGTCCTCGTCCTGTACGCACTGCGGCAACTCATCGGCGAGGACGCCTTCCACGAGGTCGAACGGACCTTCCTGGCCCGCCACCGCAACTCCTTCGCGTCGACGGAGGACTACATCGCCATCGCCTCCCAGGCCGGCGGCCAGGACGTGTCCGGCTTCCTGCGGGACTGGCTGTACGGCACGACGACACCGAGGATGCCCGGCCATCCGGACTGGACGGTCACCCCGGTGACGCCGTCCCTCACCGCCCCGCGCCGCCTGGCGGGCGCGCGGTGGCACGAGAACTCGGCCACCCTCTGAGCGGATCGGCCTCCGTCAGTCGTGCAGGGCGGGCAGCTCGCCCTGCACGACCCCGTCGCCGGTCCGCTGCTGCGGGATGACGACCGTGCCCGACTGCAACGCGACGGTGCGGGCGGGCGCCGGGATCCGGATGCCCTCCTCGCGGTAGCGGCGGTGCAGGCGCTTGATGAACTCGTGCTTGATCCGGTACTGGTCGCTGAATTCGCCGACGCCCAGGATCACCGTGAAACCGATCCGCGAGTCGCCGAAGGTGTGGAAGCGGATGGCGGGTTCGTGGTCCGGGAGGGCGCCGTCGACGCCCGTCATGACCTCCGCGATGACCTCCGAGGTCACCCGCTCCACATGCTCCAGGTCGCTGTCGTAGGCCACGCCCACCTGCACCAGGATCGTCAACTGCTGCTCGGGACGCATGTAGTTCGTCATGTTCGTCTTGGCGAGCTGCCCGTTGGGGATGACGACGAGGTTGTTGGAGAGCGCGCGCACGGTCGTCTGACGCCAGTTGATGTCCTCGACGTAGCCCTCCTCGCCGCTGCTCAGCTTGATGTAGTCACCGGGCTGGACGGTCTTCGAGGCGAGGATGTGGATGCCCGCGAAGAGGTTGGCGAGGGTGTCCTGGAGAGCCAGCGCGACGGCCAGACCGCCGACGCCCAGGGCGGTGAGCAGCGGGGCTATGGAGATGCCCAGCGTCTGCAGGATCACCAGGAAGCCGATCGCCAGGACCAGGATCCTGGTGATGTTCACGAAGATCGTGGCCGACCCGGCGACGCCGGAGCGGGAGGAGGTCACCGACTGCACCAGCCCGGCGACGACCCGCGCCGCCGACACGGTCACCACGAAGATCAGCAGCACCGTCAGGCACTGGTTGACCGTGTGCTGCACGGCCTTCGTCAGCGGCAGCACCGCGGCCGCGGCCGCCGCGCCACCGGCGATCATCGACCACGGCACCACGGTGCGCAGCGCGTCCACGACGACGTCGTCGCCACTCCACCTCGTGCGCTTGGCGTGCTTCGCCAGCCAGCGCAGCAGTGTGCGTGACAGGAAGGCGGCCAGGAGGCCGGTCGCCAGGGCGATTCCGGCGATCACTCCGTCGTCCAGGGTCAGGGCGCGGTTCACCGGTCACCTCCGGGAAGTCGATCCGCGGCACACGGGGCCGCCGCCGACGGCCGGATGTGAAGTCTCGTCACGATGTCACCTGTTCGTTCCGGGGTGTGCGGTCGCGCCCGTCCGTAGAACGGGCGCGACCGTCCATCCTGCCGTATCCGGCACGGGAGTTCGTACCCGAGGATCCGGCCGGGATGGCGGGATCCCGCAGCTCGGGCGACGCATTCGGCCAACCGCGGACACCGCGTGCGATCCGGGGCCGCGCTCGCGGCCGTCCGCCACGAGCGGTGGTACGGGAACCGGCGGGGCGGGAGCCGCGGCCGGGGTGGGGCGAGCGCGTTGGCGCGTTCCGCACGTGCGGGCGCCGTCGGGCCGGGGAGGGATGAGTGCGGAGCCGTGTTCCGCGCGTGCGGTGGTGCGAGCGCCGTCGGGCCGGTGTGGGACGGTGCGGCGGCGCGGCGCGTTCCGCGCGTGCGGTGGTGCGAGCGCCGTCGGGCCGGTGTGGGACGGTGCGGCGGCGCGGCGCGTTCCGCGCGTGCGGTGGTGCGGGCCCGTCGGGCGAGGGCGGGGGTTGGGGCGAGCGCGACGGGCGGGCGGGGCGGGGCGGGGGCGAGCGCGACGGGCGGGCCGGGGTGGCTGGAAACCGCCCGGGCGCCCTGATGCGGCAGCGCCGGGACGGCGTACGCGGGCGGGCGGCCGCCCACGTCGGTGACCGCCTCAGATGACCTTCATCCGTACCAGCGCCCCGAGCGTCAACGCTCCCGGCAGCAGCGGCAGCCACACCGTGATGATCCGGTAGCCGAGGACCACCGCCGTGGCGATCGCCACCGGGCCGCCCGCCGCCACCAGCGCCACGATCAGCGCCGCCTCCACCGAGCCGATCCCGCCCGGCGTCGGGACCAGCGCGACCGCCGCCGTCGCCGCCAGATACGCGACCGCCACGTGCGCCACCGGCACCGGCAGCCCCAACGCCTGTCCCACCGCGGCCAGACCGGCCGCCTGGAGCAACGGGAAGGCCAGCGAGCCGCCCCACAGGGCCAGCACCCGGGCCGGACGGGAGTGCACCGAGCGCGCCTCGCCGAGCGCGGTGCGCAGGAAGGAGCAGACCGCCGACCGCAGCCGCCGCACCAGCGCGAGCGCGCCCGCCACCACGAGCACGGCCGCCCCGATCCCGCCCAGCAGCGGGCCGAGCGCCCCGTCGGGCAGCAGGGAGCCGAGCCTCAGCGCGTCGGGGAAGACGAGCAGCAGCACACCCAGCAGCCCGACCCGGGCCACGCCCTCCGCCAGCACGTACAGGGCGAGGGCCGCGGAGGAGCGGGCCAGCGGGACCCCGCACACGGTCATGAACCGCAGGTTGACCGCGCTGGCGCCCAGTCCCGTCGGCAGCAGGTGGTTGGCCGCGCCCGCCGCGAACTGCGCGGCCAGCAGCCGCCGTGCGGGCAGCCGCTCCACCACCGCGCCCTGTCGGGTGACGGCCGCCGCGACCCACGTCAGGCAGGTCGCCCCGACCGCGGCCAGCAGCCAGGGCCACTCGGCGCTCCGCAACTGTGCGAAGCCCTCGACGAGCACGGACCGGTGCCGCACCGCGACCACGGTGACGAGCAGAAGCGGAAGCAGACACAGCATCCGGCGCACCGGCACGCGCCGGCCCGGCCTGCCCGGGGGAAGGGGGACGAGTACGGGTACGGGAACAGGAACCGTTGTCACACTCGAAGAGGCTCTCCGCACGGTGCCAACTGCGGGTTGCGGAAGCGGGGACGGAACATTACGTACGGTCATCGGGTCCTTCGTCTGATCCTTTGTCACCGAGCGCGACCACTCTGTCACCGGGCACGTCGACTCTGTCACCGGGCACGTCGACTTTGCCGCCGTCGACGCCACTGTCACCGAGGACGTCTTCGACGGGCATGTGGGGAAAATCTTGACCTCAAGGTTGCTCGAGGTTCTACGGTCGTTCCCATGAGCATGGAGAGCACCGCCTGGACGCAGCTGTACAGCGTCATGAACGCCCAGCAGGAACGCCGCCCCTTCGACCCGGTGACTTTGCGCCGCATCGGCGCGTTCGCCCGCCCGCACCGCCGCCGCATCGCGCTGTTCGTCCTGCTGGGGGTGCTGACCGCGCTGCTGGCCGTGGCCACGCCCGTCCTCGCCGGACGTGTCGTCGACGCGATCGTGTCGCACGGCGACGCGGACGCGGTCGTCCGGCTGTCCCTGCTCATCGCGGTCATCGCGGTGCTGGAGGCGGCGCTCGGCATCCTGGGCAGGAGGCTCTCGGCGACGCTCGGGGAGGGACTCATCCTCGATCTGCGCACGGCTGTGTTCGATCATGTGCAGCGGATGCCGGTCGCGTTCTTCACACGTACCCGTACGGGTGCGCTCGTCTCCCGACTCAACAACGACGTGATCGGCGCCCAGCGCGCCTTCAGCAACACCCTCTCCGGAGTGGTCTCCAACCTCGTCACCCTGGTGCTCACGCTCGCCGTGATGCTCACCCTGTCCTGGCAGGTCACGCTGCTCGCGCTCGCCCTGCTGCCGGTGTTCGTGCTCCCGGCCCGGCGCATGGGCAGCCGGATGGCCGGCATGCAGCGCGAGGCGGCCGCCCTCAACGCGGCGATGGGCACCCGGATGACCGAGCGCTTCTCCGCGCCCGGCGCCACGCTGGTCAAGCTGTTCGGCCGACCCGAGGAGGAGTCGGCGGAGTTCGCGGCCCGTGCCGCCCACGTCCGGGACATCGGCGTCCGTACGGCCACCGCCCAGTCGGTCTTCATCACCGCCCTGACCCTCGTCTCCGCCCTGGCCCTCGCCCTCGTCTACGGTCTCGGCGGCCGTCTCGCCCTGAACGGCACTCTCGAACCGGGCGCCGTCGTCGCCCTCGCCCTTCTCCTGACCCGCCTGTACGCCCCGCTCACCTCCCTCGCCGGGGCCCGCGTGGAGGTGATGAGCGCCCTGGTCAGCTTCGAGCGGGTCTTCGAGGTGCTCGACCTGAAGCCGCTCATCGCGGAGAAGCCGGACGCCCGCGAGGTGCCCCCGGGCCCGGTCTCCGTCGAGTTCGACGACGTCCGCTTCGGCTACCCGTCCGCCGACAAGGTCTCCCTGGCCTCCCTGGAGGAGGTCGCCTCCCTCGACACCCGCGGCGGCGCCGAGGTCCTGCACGGCGTCTCCTTCCGCGCCGACCCCGGGCAGACCGTCGCCCTCGTCGGCTCGTCCGGCGCGGGCAAGTCGACCATCGCCCAGCTCCTGCCGCGCCTGTACGACGTCGACGCGGGCGCCGTCCGTATCGGCGGGGTCGACGTCCGTGATCTGAGCGCCGGTTCCCTGCGGGCCACCCTCGGCATGGTCACCCAGGACGGCCACCTCTTCCACGACAGCGTCCGCGCGAACCTCCTGCTCGCCCGCCCCGGAGCCACCGAGGACGAACTGTGGGACGCGCTGCGCCGCTCCCGCCTCGAGGATCTCGTCCGCTCCCTTCCCGACGGCCTCGACACGGTCGTCGGCGAACGCGGCTACCGGCTCTCCGGCGGTGAGCGCCAGCGCATGACCATCGCCCGGCTGCTGCTGGCCCGTCAGCGCGTCGTCATCCTCGACGAGGCCACCGCCCATCTCGACAACACCTCCGAGGCGGCCGTCCAGGAAGCCCTGGCCGAGGCCCTCGCGGACCGTACGGCGGTCGTCATCGCCCACCGTCTGTCGACCGTACGCGCCGCCGACCTGATCCTCGTCGTCGAGTCCGGCATCGTCGTGGAGCGCGGCACGCACGAGGAACTCCTGGCGATCGGCGGGCGGTACGCGGAACTGCACCGGACGCAGTTCGACCAGCCGGGGATGACGGGGGCGACCGTGCTCTGAGCATTCGGCCGGCTCGTCCCCGGCGGGGCGGGCCGGGAGCGTGTCCTTTCCGGTGTTTCGAGGAACCGCTGTCCCGGACGGCCGGCGCTCGGCCAACAGGTCGGCCGGGACGACGTCGGCGGCGCGGACGGCGCGGACGTTTCGAGGACGGCGAGGGCGAAGCCGGCCTGGCGATCAGATCGCTCCTGGATCTGCGGCCGGGCGTCGTGGACCGTCAGGCCATGGCGCGCTCGCGGGCGTGAGCTGCTGACCCACCCTGCGGGCCGGCTCCGCCGCCCCACTGCGCCGCCGTACCTCACGTGCCTCTGACGTTTGCCACCGGAAGGGCTGGGCTACCCGGACCACTGGCCGGCAGGGCGAGATGTCCGCCGATACCGGAAAAAGAACGAGGACGGAGCGCGATGTCGAATCCACAGCAACCAGAGATACGGCGTAGCGACAAAGGTGCGAGCACCCCACAGGACAGCCGGGAGCTCGAGGCATCGCAGGAGTCGGTGCACGGGGGCAGGGTGCACGGAACGGACCGGGGTGCCAAAGGTGGCGGCGAAGGCGGTGGCACACCGCCCGCGCAACGTCCGGACCACCCTCAGTAGGTGAGAGTGTCGGCCATGTACGGGCGCTGCGCGAGAAGCGCATGATCACCGCGCTGACCACTCTGCACACGCTCGACGAGGTCGCCGAAAGGGTCCGTCGGCAAGACCGCCTGTACGTCCGCTGGTCACTTGGACCGGAGACGGACCTGCGCGACACCTCCAGTCGGGACGAGCTCACAGGTGTGTCTCTTCCCGGGCTGTCCGCCAATTCGCTGGACGTCGAGCCCTGGTGGCGCGACCGGCCGGTGCGCATCTGGGTCGCTCGCCGCTTGTACGACTACTGTCACCTGCCTCGTCACCGAGGGGATGGCGTACGGCCATGGTTGCTGCGAGGCCGGGAAAACGGGCGCGGTCCCGACAATGAGCCGTTGGTGACTCACGTCGAGCCGCTGGCATGGGTCGCCGACGTGGTCATCGAAGAGGTGACGAGGGTGATCGAGGAGCAGCCCGGGCCATGGGGTCCTGTCGAACGCAACGAGCAGCCTTGACGACCGAGCACGCAGCCACCAGGGTGCCGGTGAGTGAGTCGTAGCCGTAACGCCACACGCACTTGGACCGCGAGGTTACCTCCCTGGGCTCGGCCCCTGCCGGTGCTGTCGTGTCCGGCTCCGACGGCAGACGGGTGCCCGAGACCACCGAGTCACCTCGGCCGGCGATCCGGGTACGAGCCGGAAGGGGCGGGGCGGTCCCTGCAGGCGGCCGGCGCTGGCCGCGGCGGACATCGGGCCGAGAGCCGGGGGAAGGAAAAGGCCATGCTCCTTACGCTCCCTCGGGTGCGTGTCCGTTGCGGAGCATGCGCAGCACAGCCCGTTCGGCGGGTCCCTGGGTCGCGGGGACGCCGTACGCGCCCTCGTCGCCGAGATGGGGCAGCGCGGCTGCCACCGTCACGCCCTCCTCGTACAACTCGACCACCCGCGGGTTGATGTAGGAGGCCCGGCAGACGGCCGGCGTGTTGCCGAGATAGCCGGACACCTCGCGCACCGCCCGGGCGATGGCACGGCGCCGGGCGGTCTCGCTGCGTGCGACGGGCTGTGAGACGGCCAGCGCGACGGCGGCCAGTACGGTGGCGTGCCAGGTTCGGAAGTCCTTGGCGGTGATGTCGAGACCGGTGAGTTCCTTGAGGTACGCGTTGACGTCATGGCCGCTCACGTCGTGCCAGGTTTGCCGGTCCCAGTAGGCCAGGAGCCGTTCACCGCCGCCCCGGCGCCGCAGCAGCGCGGTGAGGCTGCGGCAGGCGGCGGGGTCCGCGACCGTCTGGATGATCTCCTTGCCGTGCTTGCCGGTGTAGGCGAACAGGATCGCGCCGGCCTGGCAGCGGGAGTGCTCTCGCAGCAGCGTGGTGAGGCCGTAGCTGTTGTTCAGTGCGGTGTAGCGGTCGCTGCCGATGCGGAAGAAGCCGAGGTCGAGCAGGCGCACCGCGGTGGCGAGGACCCTCCGCCGGGTCAGTCCGCGGTCGTGCAGATGCCCCTCGACCGCCTCCCGTACGGCGGGCAGGGACTCGGCCACATCCAGCACGTGCTCATGCTTGGCCTGCTCCTGCGCCGCACGGAACTGCGGGTGGTACAGGTACTGGCGGCGTCCGGCCGCGTCGGTGCCGACGGCCTGCAGATGCCCGTTGCGCCGGGTGCAGATCCACACGTCCCGCCAGGCCGGCGGTATGACCAGCTCCCGGATACGGACCAGCTCCTCGGGATCACGCAGCGGCTCACCGTGGGCGTCGACGTAACGGAAGCCGCGTCCGTGGCGCAGGCGGCGGTAGCCGGGGTCGGTGGGACGGCTGTGATGAAGACGCACTCCAACCTCCTTGGACGCACCTGCCGTGCGGGAAGTCCCGCCTCGTACGGTGCACGGCCTCCCGTCCAGTGCTCAGCCGGCGCGCGCACCTCCTTTCTCCTACCCCCGCCGCATCCCGGCCTCCGAGGGAGGAGATGAACCGATGAGCGAGCAGACGCCTTCCGCGGAAGAGCCGGACAGGTAGGCCCGGGCGCGGAGCGACGAGGAGCCGGGGGCTCATTCCGGTGGGGAGAGCCAGGCGCGGGAGCGGGTCCTGCCGGGCACGGCGAGTGCCGCCGAGGGCTACCCGTCGCCGAGCGGAACGGGAACGGCGCGGGACGACCCTCTTGCCGGTGTCCAGAAGTCCGCGCAGGCCGCACAGGGGGGCGAAGGCACCGGGCCGGTCAGGCGGGAGCATGTGCGGGAGTCGCTCGAGGCGTGTGACGACGGGTCGACCCTCGTCGTTGTGGAGGGCCGGGCCCAGGTGGTGCCCGCCGACGACCTCGGGTCCGACCGTTACGCCGGTGCCCTCGAGGTCGTCTTCGGCGAGGAACTCACCCGCCAGGCGACGCCGGGCGCCCGCTCGGAACGCGAACTCGACGCCCTGGCCGCCACTTTGAACATCATGGTGTCGAAACTCGGGGCGTGAGACATCCCGCGTCTCAGCCTGTTCGCCGCCCCGTGCCGAGCGCGTCGCCGATCTCGGTCACGTTCGCGTAGGAGCCGCTGTCCGGCAGGCTGCGCGCCGCCTCCAGCACGGGGCCGGTCGCGTGGTGCGCCGCCAGGACGTCCATTACGGTCCGCCGGTCGGCCGGGAAGGCCCCGTCTGCCGTCGTCACCCCGCGGTGGGCGCGTACGTCCAGCGCAGCAGGGCGCCGAGACCGCCGACCGGGATGTCGGCGTCTTCCCCCGACGCCTCGGAACCGTCCGAACCGTCCGAGGTGTCCTGAGGATCCACAGCGGGAATGACCAGGACGTCGGCGGCCGTGACCGCGGCCGAGCGCAGCAGCGCGTCGTCCGCGCGTACGGAGACGGGATCGCTCTCGCCCAGGGTCTGCGCGTCGGTCCGGCGCACCGCGACCTGGTCGGGTCGCTCGCCCACCCACGTCTCACGGTCCAGGTCGGATCCGTCGGGCCGGACCAGCAACGTGTCGATGCGGTGCTCGCGTGCCGCCTCCACCACGGCCGGGACGCCCTCGACCGCGTCCGTCGGCCGGTCGGTGCCCACGCGTCCGGCGCGGAAGCGGTCCAGCGCCTCCTCGACGCGACGGCGGGTGTGCTGGTGCCGGGCCTGCTCGATGGCCTCTTCCAGGGCGGGAGAGGACGAGCCGGCGGCGCGGCCTCCGTGCTCGGTCTCCACCGTCACCGCGCGGACGGCGTCGGGGAGCCTCTCGTGCACCGCCGGCCGTTCCCGGGGATCGCCGACCAGCACCACCAGTTCGGCGCCGCATTCTTCGTACGCCGTGCTCAGCGCTTCGGCGATCTCGCCGGCGTTGTGCTCCCAGGTGTTCTCCACCTTGAGCTGGAAATGCCGCTCGGACCAGTCCGCCGAGGCCGTACGGTGCACCGGGTACTGCCGCCCTTCCACTCGCCCGGCGTCCCGCGGCCCGGCCGCCCCGCGCAGTTCGAAGTCCGCGCCGGTCCGGTCGATGTACGCCACGAGGCAGACGGGGTCCTGGCCGCACAGTTCCAGCAGCGGCGTCAGCCGGGGGAGTGGAGCCCAGGACGCGAGGTGTCGCTGCGGCGGGCGGGCAAGACGATGGCTGAGCACCACTTCGCCACCGGTGGCGAATACCACCCGGCCCGCCGGGTCCCCGGCGGGGCTGATGCCGTTCAGGACGTCGTGGAGCGCCCCGGTGGTCTCGGCGTCGGCCCCCTGCTCCTCCAGCGTCCGGCAGACGTCCCGTGCGGACAGCTCGCGCCGCTTGGCGCCCGACTCGTCGTTCTCGCCGGGGTCGAAGTAGACGGTGGCCCAGGGGCCGGGCCGGTCGAAGAGTGGTTCCAGGAATGACAGCTGCACGTTTCCTCCTCATTCGTCCCGTGGGGTCTCGGGCCGGGTGCCCGAACGGCGGCGGGGGACACCCGTCGGTTCCACGCATGCAACCGTCGGGTCCGGTTACTCAAGCGGCCACGCAAGTGAACCGAAGAGCGAGGAGGGTCCCATGCGCCGACAGACCTGGCGCCGGGCCTTGGTGACCGGCGGCGCCGGATTCGTGGGATCCCATCTGTGCGGTCGGCTGCTCGACTCCGGATGTGACGTCGTGTGCCTCGACAACCTGGCCACCGGCTCCCGGAGCAACGTGGCCGAACTCCGGCAGCAGTCCGGCTTCCGCTTCGTGCACGCGGACGCCACCGACCCCGCGGCCTGGCGGGCACTGCCCGGCCGCTTCGACCTGGTGCTGCACTTCGCGTGCCCGGCCTCGCCCGTCGACTACCTGCGGCTGCCGCTGGAGACGCTGGAAGTCGGCAGCACGGGCACCCGCCACGCGTTGGAGCGGGCCCGTGCCGACGGCGCCCGCCTCGTCCTGGCTTCCACCTCCGAGGTGTACGGCGACCCGCTGGAGCACCCGCAGCGCGAGACGTACTGGGGCAACGTCAACCCGGTCGGCCCGCGCAGCGTCTACGACGAGTCCAAGCGCTTCGCCGAGGCCCTGGTCACCGCACACCGGCAGGTGCACGGCACCGACACCGCCGTCGTCCGCATCTTCAACACCTATGGCCCGCGCATGCGCACCGGGGACGGCCGCGCCGTCCCCGCCTTCATCTCGCAGGCCCTGGACGGCGTGCCGCTGACCGTCGCCGGTGACGGCAGCCAGACCCGCTCGCTGTGCTACGTCGCCGACACCGTGGACGGTGTCCTGGCCCTGGCCGCCTCCGGTGAACCCGGCCCGGTCAACATCGGCGGCGGCGAGGAGATCACCATGCTCGACCTCGCCCGCCGCATCGTCGAGATCACCGGTTCCTCCTCCCGCATCAGCTTCGTCGAACGTCCGGTCGACGACCCCGGCCGGCGCCGCCCCGACACCCGGCTGGCTCGGGAGCGGCTCGGATGGCAGCCCAGGGTGGACTGGACCGAGGGCCTGAAGCGGACGATCGGCTGGTTCTCGCGGTCCGTGGCCGCCTGAGGCAGCGCTTGGCGCCTGAACGCAGCCTCTGCCGTGTCAGCACATTGCGTGACAAACGACTACTTGACATGGGACGTCTGGCCTATCACCGGATGAGTTGTCTCTACATGTTTGAGACAACTGCAGTGCGGCACTCGCTGAGACCGGAATGACGTCGGACGCCGCCCGGGACGGAGCACCTATGCGCATTCTTGGAATCAACGCCCTGTTCCACGATCCCGCCGCCGCCCTCCTGGTGGACGGCCGCACGGTCGCCGCCGCCGAGGAGGAGCGCTTCAGCCGCCGCAAGCACGGCAAACGGCCGGTGCCGTTCTCCGCCTGGGAGCTGCCGGAGCTGTCCGCCCGCTGGTGCCTGGAGCACGCCGGCGTCCGGCCCGAGGAGCTGGACGCCGTCACCTACTCCTACGACCCCAAGCTCGCCCGGCCCGCCGCCGACATGGGCCTGGACGACCCCTGGGACCCGGTCCGCCAGGACTACGCCCGCCGCGCCCCCGAGTTCCTCGCCGAGGCGCTGCCGGGCCTGGACCCCGAGCGGGTCGTCTTCGTCCCGCACCACGTGGCGCACGCCGCCTCCGCCGGACGCGCCGCCCCGCACCCCGACAGCGCCGTTCTCGTGCTGGACGGCCGCGGCGAGAGCGCCTCCCACCTGGCAGGCCGCTACGACGACGGCAAGCTCGACACCCTCTTCACGCAGCCGCTGCCCGACTCGCTGGGCCTGGTCTACGAGGACCTGACCCAGCACCTGGGCTTCCTGCGCAGCAGCGACGAGTACAAGGTGATGGCCCTCGCCTCCTACGGCAAGCCCCGTTTCCTGCCCCAGCTGCGGCAGTACGTGCACGCCACCGGTGACGGCGGCTTCCGCGCCCACGGCGTCGACTGGGCCGCCCTCGCCCCGCCCCGCGGCAAGAGCGAGCCATGGAACCAGGACCATGCCGACCTGGCCGCCAGCACCCAGGCCGTCCTCGAAGAAGTCCTGCTCGACCTCGTGCACTGGCTGCACCGCGAGGCCGGCGGCGAGACCCTCGCCCTGGCCGGCGGCGTCGCCCTCAACTGCGTCGCCAACTCCAAGATCGCCGCCCGTGGGCCGTACCGGAACGTCTGGGTCCAACCCGCCGCCGGGGACGCCGGGACCGCGCTCGGCGGTGCCCTGCACCTGGCGGAGAACCCGGAGCCCATGCCCGGCGCCGACCTCGGCCGCGGCTGGAGCGACCAGGAGATCCGCGCCTGGCTCCAGGAGGCCGGCGTTCCGTACGAGGAGCCCGCCGACATCGCCGAGGCCGTCGCCGAGGAACTGGCCCGGGACGGCGTCGTCGCCTGGTTCCAGGGACGCAGCGAGTACGGGCCGCGCGCCCTCGGCCACCGTTCCCTGCTGGCCCACCCGGGCCGGGCGGAGAACCTGGAGCGGCTGAACCGGGTCAAGGGCCGCGAGGAGTTCCGGCCGGTCGCGCCCATGGTGCTCGCCGAACGCGCCCACGAGCTGTTCTCCGGCGGCCCGCTGCCCAGCCCGTACATGCTGTTCGTGCACGACGTCGCCGCGGAGTGGCGCGACCGTATTCCGGCCGTCGTGCACGTCGACGGCACCGCCCGCATCCAGACCGTCGACCCCCGCCAGGAGCCTCTCGTGGCGCGCATGCTGACCGCGTTCGAGCAGCGCACCGGGGTGCCCGTGGTGGTCAACACCAGCCTCAACACCGCCGGCCGGCCCATGGTCGACGATCCGCGCGACGCCCTGGAGTGCTTCGGCTCCGCTCCCGTGGACCTGCTCGCCATCGGGCCCTTCGCGGTGCGCCGGGGCGCGATGTTCGGGAGGGCCTGACGTATGACCGCGTACGCCGTCGTCATCCCCACACTGGTCCGCGACACGCTCGCCGACTGCCTCGCCGCGCTGGCCGCCGCGACCGGTCCGAAGCCCGAGGAGATCGTCCTCGTCGACGACCGGCCCGAGCCCGAACCGGACCCCGGCGCGCTGGAGCACCCGCTGAGCGTCCTCGGCGAGCTGCGCGAGCGCACCCTGGTGATCCACAGTGGCGGGCGCGGGCCCGCCGCCGCCCGCAACAGCGGGGCGCGCGCGGTCACCGCGCCCTGGGTCGCCTTCCTCGACGACGACGTGCAGGTCGGCCCCCACTGGTGCGACCAGCTCTCCCAGGACCTGGCGGAAGCCGGCCCCGAGACCGGTGGCGTGCAGGGCGTCATCGCCGTACCGCTTCCTGGGGAGCGCCGGCCCACCGACTGGGAGCGCGGCACCGCCGGTCTGGCGCAGGCGCGCTGGATCACCGCCGACATGGCCTTCCGCGCCACGGCGCTGAAGCAGGTGGGTGGCTTCGACGAGCGGTTCCGGCGGGCCTTCCGCGAGGACGCCGATCTCGCCCTACGGGTGCTGGACGCCGGATGGCGCGTCGTACAGGGGCGGCGCACCACCCGGCATCCGGTGCGGCCCGCCGACCGCTGGGTGTCGCTGCGCGCCCAGCGGGGCAACGCCGACGACGCCCTGATGCGGCGCCTGCACGGTCCCGACTGGTGGCACCGGGCCCTGGCGCCGCGCGGCCGGCTGCGCAACCACCTCGCGATCACGGCCGCCGGCCTGGCCGCCTGCGCGCTCGCCGTGGCCGGGCGGCGCCGGGCCGCCGCGGCCGCCGCGCTCGGCTGGGCCGCCGGTACCGGCGAGTTCGCCTGGGCGCGCATCGCTCCCGGCCCGCGCACCCGGCACGAGGTCGACACCATGCTCGCCACCAGCGTGCTCATCCCGCCCGCGGCCACCTGGCACTGGACGAGCGGCCTGTGGCGCCACCGCGACGCCGCCCCCTGGCCGGAGGTGACGCGGTGAACGACATCGACCTCGTGCTGTTCGACCGCGACGGCACCCTCGTGCATGACGTCCCCTACAACGGCGACCCCGACCTGGTCCGCCCGGTCGACGACGCCCACGAGGCGCTCGACCTGCTGCGCGCCCGGGGGATCGGCACCGGCGTGGTCACCAACCAGTCCGGCATCGCGCGCGGGCTGCTCTCCACCGCCGACGTCCGCCGGGTCAACGAGCGGATCGACGCGCTGCTCGGACCCTTCGACGTGTGGGCCGTCTGCCCGCACGGCCCCGACGACGGATGCCACTGCCGCAAGCCCCGCCCGGGCATGATCCTCTGGGCCGCCGACCGGCTGCGCACCCCGCCGGAGCGGATCGCCGTGATCGGCGACATCGGCGCCGACGTCGAGGCCGCGAGCCGGGCCGGCGCCCTCGGCGTCCTCGTCCCCACCGCGCAGACCCGGCCGGAGGAGACAGCGGCTGCCGAACACGTGGCACGCGATCTGCCGACCGCCGTGCGCGCGATGTTGTCCGGGCGGCTGCCGCTCGGACCCGGCCTTGCCGACGAGGGGCCCGTCGAGGCCGCCTACGGCACCACCGGGAGGATCCGATGAGAGCCCTCGTCAGCCGCCTGGACAGCTTCGGCGACGTGCTGCTCGCCGGACCCGCGATCCGTGCTGTCGCCGCTCGGGCCGACCACGTCACCGTCCTGTGCGGCCGGCTCGGCGCCCCCGCGGCCCGCATGTTGCCGGGCGTCGACGACATCCTCGTCTGGGACGCGCCCTGGGTGGGCTTCACGCCCCCGCCGGTCGGCCGCGGCGAGGTGGAGCTGCTCGTCGACACGATCGACGCCGACGCGGCGCTGATCCTGACCTCCTTCCACCAGTCCCCTCTGCCCGCCGCCCTGTTGCTGCGCCTGGCCGGCGTGGCGCACATCGCCGCCGACAGCATGGACTACCCCGGCTCGCTGCTCGACGTGCGCCACCAGCGCGCCCCGCACGCCCACGAGGCGGAGGCCGCGCTCGACCTCGCCGAGGCGGCGGGCTTCCCCCGCGTCGACGACGGTCTGCTGCGCGTGCTGACCCCGCCCAGGGCCACCCGGTTGACCGGCCCGGAGCCGTACGTCGTACTGCACCCCGGGGCCAGCGTCCCCGCCCGGGCCTGGAGCCGCCGGCGGTGCGCCGAGGCCGTGCGTGAACTGACGGCGGCCGGACAGCGGGTCGTGGTGACCGGCGGCCGAGGGGAGCGCGAGCTGACGGCGTACGTCGCCGGCGAGCACGGCCTCGACCTCGGCGGCCGTACCGACGCCGTCGAACTGGCCGGTGTGCTCGCCGGAGCGCGGGCCGTCGTCACCGGCAACACCGGGCCCGCCCACCTCGCCGCCGCCGTCGGCACCCCCGTCGTCTCCCTGTTCGCCCCGGTCGTCCCGGCCGAGCGCTGGCGCCCCTACGGCGTCCCGTACGTGCTGCTCGGCGACCAGCACGCGCCCTGCGTGGACAGCCGCGCCCGGAACTGTCCGGTGCCCGGCCATCCGTGCCTGGAGTCGGTGACCGCCGAGGACGTGGTGGCCGCCGTGGAGAAGGTGATGGTCGCGGAATGAGGATCCTGATCTGGCACGTGCACGGGTCGTGGACCACGGCCTTCGTGCAGGGCCCGCACACGTACGTCGTCCCCGTCACGCCGGACCGCGGGCCCGACGGTCTCGGCCGCGCCCGCACCTTCGACTGGCCGGATTCGGTGGTCGAGCTCCCGCCGGAGCGGCTGAGGGACGCGGACATCGACGTGGTGATCCTGCAACGCCCGCACGAGCACGCCCTCGCGGAGCAGTGGCTGGGTC
This sequence comes from Streptomyces sp. NPDC088157, assembly GCF_044741545.1. Lineage (NCBI taxonomy): Bacteria > Bacillati > Actinomycetota > Actinomycetes > Kitasatosporales > Streptomycetaceae > Streptomyces > Streptomyces sp. NPDC088157. Next base: position 884,989 of record NZ_JBIUSU010000003.1, on the reverse strand, counting down.
GGCGCCCGCCCATGGTGTACCTGGAGCACAACGCCCCCCACGGCTCTCCCGGAGTACCGGACACCCGGCACCCGGTCGCCGACCTGCCCGGTGTGCCGCTGGTCCACGTCACCCACTTCAACCGCCTGATGTGGGACGCCGGGACCGCCGACGCCACCGTCATCGAACACGGCATCGTCGACCCCGGCCCCCTGTGGACCGGCGAGATCCCGCACGCCGCCGTCGCCGTCAACGAGCCGATCCGGCGCGGCCGTACGACCGGCGCCGACCTGCTGCCGGCGTTCGCCGAAGCCGCCCCGCTGGACGTCTTCGGCATGAAGACCGACGGCCTCGCCGACCACCTCGGTCTGCCGCCCGAGCGCTGCCGTTCGCACGAACTCGTCCAGCGCGAGCTGCATGTGGCGATGGCCAGGCGCCGCCTCTACCTCCACCCGGTGCGCTGGACCTCCCTCGGCCTGTCCCTGCTGGAGGCCATGCACCTCGGCATGCCCGTGGTCGCCCTCGCCACCACCGAGGTCGGCGAGGCGGTGCCGCCGGGCGCCGGGGTGGTCTCCAACCGCATCGACGTACTGACCGATGCCGTCCGTGACTTCGTCGCCGACCCGCTGCACGCACGCACGGTCGGCGAGGGAGCACGCGCGGCGGCGCTCGCCCGCTACGGGCTGTCCCGCTTCCTGGACGACTGGGAGCGGCTGTTGAAGGAGGTGACCCGATGAGGATCGCCATGGTGTCCGAGCACGCGAGTCCGCTCGCCGCGCTCGGCGGTGTCGACGCCGGCGGCCAGAACGTGTATGTGGCCCGACTCTCGGAGGAGTTGGCGCGTCGCGGCCATGACGTCACCGTTTACACCCGGCGCGACGCGGCCGACCTGCCCGACCGTGTGCCGCTGCCCGGCGGCGCCGTCGTCGAGCACGTGCCGGCCGGTCCGCCCGAGGTGATTCCCAAGGACGCCCTGTTCGAGCACATGCCCGCCTTCGCCGTCCACCTGTCCCGGGCCTGGCGCCGGGAGCGGCCCGACGTGGTGCACGCCCACTTCTGGATGTCCGGCATGGCGTCCCTGATCGGCGCCCACTCGCACGGCATCCCGGTCATCCAGACGTTCCACGCCCTGGGCACCGTCAAGCGACGCCACCAGGGCCGGGACGACACCAGTCCGATCGAACGCATCGGCATCGAACGCCAGATCGGACGCACCTGTGAGCGGGTCCTGGCGACCTGCACCGACGAGGTTCAGGAGCTCGCCGCCATGGGCGTGTCCGCCGGCCGGGTGTCCGTGGTGCCGTGCGGCGTCGACGCCGACCACTTCCACCCCGGGGCGGACACCGCCGCCGCCCCCCTGCGGGAGCAGCGGCACCGGCTGCTCGCCTGCGGCCGACTGGTCCCCCGCAAGGGCTACGACCAGGCGATCCGCGCCCTCACCCGGATCCCGGACACCGAACTGCTCATCGCCGGCGGCCCGCCCCCCGACCGGCTGCACGCCGAGCCCGAGGCCCGACGGCTGCTGGAACTGGCCGAGGAGCAGGGCGTGGCCGACCGGGTGCGCCTGCTCGGCGCCGTCGACCCGCGCCGGATGCCGGCGCTCATGGCCGGCGCGGACCTGGTCCTGTGCACTCCCGTGTACGAGCCCTTCGGCATCGTTCCGCTGGAGGCCATGGCCTGCGGGACGCCCGTCGTCGCCACCGCCGTCGGTGGCCACCGGGACTCCGTCGCCGACGGCCGCACCGGACGGCTCGTGCCGCCGGGCGACGTCCCGGCGATCGCCGACGCCATCCGTGACCTGCTCGGACACGAGCGCAGGCGTAACCGCTTCGGCGCGGCCGGCCGCGAGCGTGTGCTCGCCCGCTACACCTGGCGGCGCGTCGCGGACGGAGTGGAACAAGTCCACCGGCAGACCGCCCTGGGCCATGAACTGCGTACGGAGGTCGCCTGATGAGCACCGACGCCGAATCGTCCGTCACCGCGCACTGCGACGAACTGCTCGACGCCCTGGCCCGATTCCGGGAACGGGCTCATCTGACCGAGCGCTGGGGCGAGCGACTTGCCGCCGTCCTCAGCGGCGGCGGACGGCTGCTGGCCGCCGGCAACGGCGGCAGCGCGGCCCAGGCCCAACACCTGACCGCCGAACTCGTCGGCCGCTACCGCGACGACCGCCCGCCGTTCTCCGCGCTCGCGCTGCACGCCGACACCTCCTCCACCACCGCCATCGCCAACGACTACGGCGTGGACGAGGTGTTCGCCCGCCAGGTCCGCGCCCACGGCCGCCGCGGCGACGTCCTGCTGCTGCTGTCCACCTCCGGCGCCAGCGCCAACCTGCTGGCCGCCGCCGACGCCGGACGTGCGGCGGGCCTGACCGTGTGGGCGCTGACCGGCCCGGCCCCCAACCCGCTGACGGCCGGCAGCGACGAGGCGCTGTGCGTGTCGGGCTCCTCCACCGCGACCGTCCAGGAACTCCACCTGGTGGCGGTGCACATGGTGTGCGAGGCGTTCGACGCGGCCGTGGAGAGGGCGGCACTGGAGAGGAACGGGAGGTGACCATGCCAGGCTCCGGTGCCGGCAAGTCCGCCCTCGTCGTGATCGGCGACGCCCTGCTCGACCGCGACCTGACCGGTACCGCCGACCGGCTCGCCCCCGACGCGCCCGTACCGGTCGTCGCGGAGCACACGCGGCGGGCGCGGCCCGGCGGCGCCGCCCTCGCGGCCTGTCTCGCCGCCCGCGACGGCCGGGACGTCACCCTGATCACCGGCGTGGGCGACGACCCGGCGAGCGAGGAACTGCGCCGGATGCTCGACGGCCGGCTGAAGGTGATCGTCCTGCCGCTGACCGGGGCGCTGCCGGAGAAGACCCGCGTGCTGGCGCAGGGCCGCCCCGTCGTGCGGCTGGACCGCGGTGACGGCCGCGTCCGCGAGGCCACCGACGAGGCCCGCGAGGCGGTCCGCTCGGCCCCGGCCGTCCTGGTCTCCGACTACGGCCGGGGCGCTGCCGACGCCCTGCGCGACGTACTGGCCGAACGCCCGCCGGTCGTCTGGGACCCGCACCCGCGCGGAGGGCCGCCGGTGCCGGGCACACGGCTGGTGACTCCGGCCCGGTCGGAGGCGCATGCCTTCGCGGCGACCGCCGAGGACCACCACACCACCAAGGAGCCGGGCAGCGACCTGAGCGTCGCCGCCCGCGAGGCGGCCACGCTCGTACGGCACTGGCGGGTCGCCTGCGTCGTGGTGACCATGGGCGCCCGCGGCGCGCTGCTGTCCTACGGCGAGCATCCCCTGCTCGTCCCGGCGCCCGCCGCCCATCACGGCGACGCCTGTGGCGCCGGCGACCGGTTCGCCGCCACGGCGGCCGGTCTGCTGGCCGACGGGACACTCGTCGGCGAGGCGGTGGAAGGCGCCGTCGCCGCCGCGAGCGAGTTCGTCGCCGCGGGCGGCGCGGGCGCACTGGCCGACGGCGCATTCCCCGAGGCGGACTCCCGCCCGTCCGGCGAGGAGGGCGTCGGCCCCGAGACGGCCGCGGACCCACACGCCGTGATCGCCCGGGTGCGGGCCTCCGGCGGTGCCGTCGTGGCCGCCGGCGGCTGCTTCGACCTGCTGCACGCCGGGCACGTCGGCCTGCTGCAGGCAGCCCGGCGGATCGGCGACTGCCTCGTCGTGTGCCTCAACTCGGACGAGTCGGTACGGCGCCGCAAGGGCGAGGGCCGCCCCGTGAACCCCCTCGCCGACCGGATCCGCGTACTGCTCGCCCTGCAGTGCGTCGACGCGGTGGCCGTGTTCGACGAGGACACCCCGGAACAGCTGCTCGCCGAGCTGCGGCCCGACGTCTGGGTCAAGGGCGGCGACTACACCGGCGCCGACCTGCCCGAGGCGGCGCTGCTGCAGGAATGGGGCGGGCAGGCGGTGCTGCTGCCCTACCTCGCCGGGCGGTCCTCGACCACGCTCCTGGACCGCGCGGCGGAGGGTGCCCGATGACGCGCCCCCGCCTGCTCGTCCTGCGCGCGCTCGGCCTGGGCGACCTCCTGGCGGGGGTTCCCGCCCTGCGCGCCCTGCGCCGGGCCTTCCCCGGCCACGAACTGGTGCTGGCCGCCCCCGCCGAACTCGAACCGGTGGCGGCGGCGACGGGAGCCGTCGACCGGCTGCTGCCCGCCTCCGCCCCCGGCCGCGCCGTACCGCGCACCCTCGACCGGACCGGCCCGCCACCGGACATCGCCGTCGACCTGCACGGCAACGGCCCGCCCAGCCACCGCCTGCTCCAGGCGCTGCGCCCGCGCCGCCTCTTCGCCTTCGCCCACCCGGACACCCCGGAGATCGACGGTCCCCGCTGGTGGGCGGAGGAACACGAGCGGGACCGCTGGTGCCGTTTCCTGGAGTTCTACGGCGTCCCCGCCGACCCGGCCGACCTACGACTGCCCCGGCCACCGGGCGCCTCCCCGGCGCCAGGGGCCGTCGTCCTGCACCCGGGCGCCGGCGCCCCCTCCCGATGCTGGCCCGCCGACCGCTACGCCGCCGTCGCCACCGCCCTGCGCGAGCGCGGCCACCGGGTCGTGGTCACCGGAGGAGCGGGCGAGGACGACCTCGTGGCACGCCTCGCCAAGCAGGCGCGGCTGCCCGACACCGACACCTTCGGCGGCGGCCTCCCCTTCGAACGGCTCTCCGCGCTGGTGGCCGACGCCTCCGCGGTCGTCAGCGGCGACACCGGCATCGCCCACCTCGCCGTCGCCCACGCCACCCCCACGGTCACCCTGTTCGGTCCCGTTCCGCCGAGCCGCTGGGGCCCGCCGCCCCACCCCCGCCACCGCGTGCTGTGGCACCCCGGCCAGGAGGGCGACCCGCACGGCCGCCGCACCGACCCGGCGCTGCTGCGCATCAGCTCCGGCGACGTACTGCACGCCCTCGACCGGCTCGACGAACTCAGCGACACGCCATGAACCAAGCGCCCATAGGCATCGTCCTCGCCACCCGCAACCGGTCGGCCACCCTGGCCCGCACCCTGGGCCGGCTCCTCGACCTGCCCGAGCGGCCGGAGATCCTCGTCGTCGACAACGCCTCCACCGACGATACCCGCGCCCGGCTGGCCCACGACTTCCCCACGGTCCGCGTGCTGTCCCTGCCGTCCAACCGGGGCGCGATCGCCCGCACCCACGGCGTACGCGCCCTGCGCACCCCTTACGTGGCGTTCAGCGACGACGACTCCTGGTGGGCACCCGGCGCCCTGGAGCTCACGGCCAAGCTGATGGACACCCACCCACGCCTCGGCCTGATCTCGGCCGCCACGCTGGTCGGCCCCGCCGAGGAACCCGACCCCCTCAACGACGTCCTCGCCGCCTCCCCGCTCGGCTCGGCTCGGGATCTGCCCGGCACCCAGGTCCTCGGCTTCCTCGCCTGCGCCTCCGTCGTCCGCCGCAGCGCCTACCTCGACGCGGGCGGCTTCCACCCCCTGCTGTTCTTCGGCGGCGAGGAGACCCTCCTCGCCTACGACCTCGCCGCCCGCGGCTGGGGCGTCACCCACTGCCCCGACGTCGTCGCCCACCACCACCCGGACCCGGCGCCCCGCAACGGCCGCCCGGCCGTCCAGCGCCGCAACGAACTCCTCACCGCCTGGCTGCGCCGCCCTCTGCCCCACGCCCTCGCCCGCACCCGCGGCCTGGCCGCCGACGCCCGCCGCGACCCGGCCGCCCGGCAGGCGCTGCGCGAGACCCTCACGCGCCTTCCGGCCGCCCTGCGCGCCCGCCGCGCCCTGCCACCGCACCTGGAACGGGCCGCGCGCATGCTGGACGGAGCACAGCCGTGACCGACCCCCGCACCACCGTCGTCGTCATCACCCACAACCGCCGCCCCGAACTCCTGCGCACCCTCCACCACTTGGCGGAACTGCCCGAGCGGCCCCCGGTGATCGTCGTCGACAACGCCTCCACCGACGGGACCGCCGACGCGATCGCCCGCCACCACCCCCGGGCACGGCTGCTGTGCCCCGGCCGCAACCTCGGCGCAGTCGGCCGCAACCTCGCGGTCCGCGAGGTCCGCACGCCCTACGTGGCGTTCTGCGACGACGACTCCTGGTGGAGCCCCGGCGCGCTGTCCGGCGCCGCCGACCTCCTCGACCGGCATCCGGCGCTCGCCACCGTCACGGCCCGCATCCTGGTCGAACCAGGAGGCGCCGAGGACCCGATCAACGAGGAACTGCGCAACTCGCCCGTGCCGGCTCCGGACTGGCTGCCCGGACCCGCGCTGGGCTCCTTCCTGGCTGCCGCGACCGTCCTGCGCACCGACGCCTTCCGCGCCGCGGGCGGCTTCCACCCCCGGCTGTGGCTGGGCGGCGAGGAGGAGCTGCTCGCCGTCGACCTGGCGGCGAACGGCTGGTGGCTGACGTACGCCGAACACTTGACGATCCATCACCAGCCGTCGGCGGTGCGGGACTCGACGCTGCGCCGGGCGCACGGCATCCGCAACACACTCTGGTTCACCTGGCTGCGCCGCCCGGCCGGACCCGCGCTGCGCCGCACCGTGTACCTGGCCCGCACGGTCCCCCGCGACACCGTGTCTCTACGGGCCTTCGTGGAGGCCGCGGCCGCTCTGCCATGGGTGCTGCGCGAGCGCCGGGTGCTGCCGGCGGAGGTCGAGACGCGCATGCGGATCCTGGAGGAGGCGCAGCAGCGCTCGGCCGCCCGCCGCTATGTGGGCTGAGGATCCGTGCTGGGAACCCTCGACCTGTACCTCGTGACGGCAGGAACGCTCGACGGCGATCAGCTGCGCACCGCGCTGCTGGTCGCCGACGCTCTCGGCCTGGCCGTCACGGCCCTCGACCGATCCTTGTGCCTTGCGACGCGCACGGAGGTTCATGGCACACCGCGGATCGCCCTCGCCGGACCGCCTGCCGAGGCCGTGTGGGACGCGGAACCGGCACCCGCCATGGACGCCCTGGGCATCGCCCTGCACGAGGAGGCGGCGCTCGATCTCCTGCTGGAGGACCTCGGGTGAAAGGCCCCGCCGGGTGGCGGACCGGCTGAGGACGCACCGGGGGTGCCGTGCCGTTGCCGCCGAACGGAGCGGATGGCGTACACGGCGCACCGGCTGCTGTTTCCCCGAAGGTCACCGGACGGCGAGCATGGATCGCGAAGCAACGGCATCAGGTACACGTAGTGCGTCCTTAACGGCAAGCTTGCAGCGATCGAATCTGTGTACGCATGTTGAACGTGTGACCAGTCAAGGCGTGCGTCGACGCCCCTTTGCGCAACCGTCACCGCCGGGGTGTACGGAGCCAGTGATGACGCCGACCGACACCGACCCCAAGGCGAGCGGAGCCGACGGCCCCTCTGCCGCCGGTCACGAGCCCGGTACTAGAGTGTCCGCTGATGAGGGGGGCTTCATCGCACGACCGCCGCTGCCCGCAAGGGCGAGTCGCCGGTCGGCCGCAGGTTCGCCGACGCCCGAAGTCGGCCGCGTCGCACCGTTCCCATCGGTACGTGAAGGCGCAGAACACCAGGGGGGTACATGAGTCGTCAGCACGGTCTGCGGCGTGATCTGCGCGGGTGGACGGTGTCGGCCGTACGTCCGTGCCCGGCACGAGGGAGTGTCCCGTGCCGGTGAACCTGCCCGAACGCATCGGCCCCTACCGGCCCGTCCGGCACCTCGGAACCGGCGGTATGGGCACGGTCTACTACGCGACCGACCCCGACAGCGGACGTCCCCTCGCCGTGAAGGTCCTTCACCAGGGCTACGCCGACGACCCCTCGCACCGGGCCCGTTTCCGCCGGGAGACCACCACGCTCCGCAAGGTCACCGGCCCGTACCTCGTACCGCTGGTCGACGCCGACCCGGACGCCCCGCTGCCCTGGCTGGCGACCGCCTACGTCCAGGGCGACACCCTGCACCAGCACGTCCGGGACGCCGGACCCCTGCGCGCGGACAATCTGCTCACCTTCGCGGCGGCCGTCGCCCACGCGCTGGCCTGTATCCACGGCGCGGGGGTCGCCCACCGCGACCTGAAGCCGACGAACGTCCTCCTGGGGGCCGACGGGCCGCACGTCGTGGACTTCGGCATCGCGCACCACCTGGACGCCACCGCCATCACCGCGACCTCGGTGACGACCGGCACTCCTGGCTGGATGGCACCGGAGCAGCTCACCGACGGCACCACCCTCCCGGCCTGCGACATCTTCTGCTGGGGGCTGCTCGTCGCCTACGCCGCGGCAGCGGCCCACCCCTTCGGGGCCCCCACGGGGATCAACCACCGCATCATCAGTGCCACGCCGTCGCTCCAGGGCGTGCCCGACGCCCTGCTGCCCCTGGTCCGTGACGCTCTGCACAAGGACCCCGGGGAGCGGCCGAGCGCGGCGGACATCGCCGAACGGGCGGCCGCCGTGTACGGGCCGACGGGGACCGCCGTCTTCCCGACCATGGCCTACACGCGGTCGTTCGAACGGCCCGACACCGGTGTCACCGTCCCCCTGGACCGCATGCGCTGGGACGTCCCGCTGCCCGCCGAGCCCTCCCCCGACGAGGAACCGGCGGCGGGCGACGGACGCACGGCTGACGAGGCGCCGGTGGGCAGGGAACCGATGGGCGACGAGGGGGCCGCCGCTGCGCCGCCGTCGACGCCCTCGGTCCCGCGGCAGGCGTCCGAGGAGCCGGCGCCCTCGGCCACCACCGCGCAGAACGCACGCGGGGACGTTCCCCCGATTCCGCCTCCTTCTCACGCTCCGGGACAACCCGCCGCCACCCCGGGGGCCGCACCCACCGGGCGCCGTACGCGACGACGCCGGGCCGTCCTCTGCACGGTGGCCGCCGCCGCGGTGCTGGGCGCCGTGGCCGGCGCCGTGGCGGCCGGCAACAGCGGAACCGCAGGCCCTGCGGGGCATCCTGCCGCCGGCCCGGCGGCCGAGCCGAAGCGGACGGCGGCGAGCGGGCAACCGGTCGCCGCGCCGCCCTCCGCGTCCGGAACCCCGAGCGCCGAGGAGAGCGTCGTACAGGAACCCGAGCCGGCGCCGGTGGCCCTCTTCGGCGGCCTGCGGGTCACGCTCGCCGCCGACTCGGAGCTGGAGTTCTCCCCGCCGGACGGCGAGAACGCGGACGCGGACGCCGGATTCTCCTCGGACACCCCGGACGCCTCGGTGACGACCGCCGCGACCAGCGTCGACTTCATCCTGCACGGGGACTCCGAAACCGGCGTGCGCCTCATGTACTTCCCGAGTCTGACGCTGGACCAGATCAAGCAGGGCCAGACGGACTCCGGTTCGATGTGGTCCGTCGACAGCGAGGGCAGTGACACCGTCACGGAGGAGTCGGTGACCTCCGTGAAGGACGGCTCGCTGCACAAGATCGGCGGCAAGAAGGCCATGAGCTGGATGTTCGGCACGGACGTGCTCCCCGACTACGACGGCTCCCGCAAGAGCAGTCATCGCGTCTGGTGGCTGCCCTACAGCAAGTACCTCCTCTACACCTACGGGGAGCACGACAAGGCCGCCGAGGCGGCCGTGGACGAACTGATCGGCGGAATCGGCTTCCAGGCCACGGACATGCCGCGCGACTGCGCGGACGCCGTCGTGGCTCTGGACAAGGCCGCCGCCAGTGGTGAGCAGACCGACGATCACGGCACCCTGACCTACTGTTACGACGTCGCGGCGAACGGCGCCGAGCAACAGGACCCGGGGACGGTGCACACCAGGACGGAGGCCGCGTGCGTCGCCCTCGTCCAGGCCTACAGCGGATACGGCTCCTACCCGGCCTACGACGAGGCGAAGGCCTACAAGGAACTGCGTCCCTGGTGCGACATCCCCGGGGAAGTCAGCGACCCGCGCCTGCCGGACTGGGCCTCCTGACGCCATGACGGCCGGGCGCCCTCAGCCGACGGGTCCGGTCACGTCCGGGAACGGCCGGTCGCGCGGCGGAGACTGCGTCAGCAGTGCCCACACCGTCTTGCCCGAGGGCGGGAACGGCTCTGTGCCCCAGCAGTCGGCCAGGGCGACGACCAGGAGCAGTCCGCGGCCCGACTCGTGGTCCGGGCCCCGCTCCGGGGGGATCGCGGGGCGGCGCTCGCCCCGCGTATCGCTGACCGCGATGCGCAGGGTGCCGGCCGCGTCGTCCAGCGTCAGCGCCAGCAGGAAGTCGCGGCCCTGGGCGCGGCCGTGCAGCGCCGCGTTCGCCGCCAGTTCCGCGACGACGTGTTCCGCTCGCTCGATGACGTGGGGTGACGTCCCCCAGGTGGTCAGCCGTTCCACAGCCAGGAGGCGGGCGAGGCGGGCGCCGCGACGGGTGGAGGAGAGTCGCTGCGCGAACGTGCGTACGGTAGCGCAGGATTGGGGCGTAGAGGCGTGCATGGAGCAACCGTGACGGGCGTGCGGGGGTGTGTTCCAGTAGCGCGGCCCGTACGCTGCGTCAGCGTACGGGCACGTTCTGTGGACGGTACGGGGATCTTGCCGTCACTCTGGGTGCTGTCGATCGCGGAGAAACCGCAGAGGACGTAAGCATCTGGAGGTGGCCGCGTATGACGGACAGCATTGACGTGACGGCGTGCGACTGGGAGCGCGAGCCTGACCCCTCCGACAGTCTGCGGACGTTCGGTGCGGTCGTCCAGGCCCTGCGCGAGCATGCGGGGCTCAGTCGGGTGGACTTCGAGGCGCGGGTCCGGTTCTCCAAACACACCGTGGAGTCCGTGGAGTTGGGACGCCGGATGCCCGACGAGTCGTTCGTGGAGCGGGCGGAGGAGGCGCTGGGCAACACGGGCGCGCTGCGGAAGGCGGCCGGGCACCTGACGCGGGGCGAGGCGGGGCTGGCGGCCTGGTTCCGGCGGTGGGCCCGGCTGGAGAAGGTGGCGGTGAGCCTGTGTACGTACGAGTGCAGGCTGGTGCCGGGGTTGTTGCAGTCGGAGGGGTATGCGCGGGCGGTGTTCGACAACAGCATTCCGCCGCTGTCGGATGAGCAGTTGGAGGCTCAGGTCGTTGCGCGGATGGAGCGGCAGAGGATGCTGTACGAGCGGCCCAACGTTCCGTTCAGCTTCATCGTCGAGGAGCACCTGTTCCGACGGAGGCTCGGTGGGCGGGAAGTGACACGGGGGCTGCTCGATCACGTGCTGGAACTGACGGCACCGCGCAATGTGACCCTGCAAGTCATGCCGCTCGATGCCGAGTTCCATGCCTGCTTGGACGGTCCCGTGCAGCTCCTGGAAACGCCGGAGCGACGGCGGCTCGCGTACTCGGAAGGGCAGCAGAATGGTCGTCTGATCTCCGACGCGAAAGAGGTGAGCCTCCTCTATCAGTGCTATGACACACTGCGCTCGCAGGCCCTGAACCCCAAAGACTCGCGGGGTCTGCTGGAGCGACTGCGAGGAGAGCTATGAGCACGACGGAACTCGCCTGGTTCAAGTCCAGCTACAGCGGCACCCAGGGCGACAGCTGCGTGGAGGTCGCCGTCACCGAACAGGTCATCCGCGTAAGGGACTCCAAGGACGTGACGCGACCTCACTTCGCCGTCGGGCGTGAGGAGTGGTCGCGGTTCGTGGGGTTCGCGGCGGAGGCCTGACCGGTGTTCGTCCCGGCGGTCGCGTGAGGACTTTCACCGCCGGGACACCGGGTCAGCGGAGGTCGGGTCCGCCCGCCTCGACGATCTCACCGAGCAAACTGATCTCCTCGTCCGCGTCGTCCGTGACGTCCGGGCCGGTGTCGGGAAACGATTCGGATGCCTCCTCGTCAGCGAGATGCGGGTACTTGTCCAGCAGGAACCGCCGCCGGTACGCCATGTCGGCGGCATCGACGATCCCCTCCAGAGTGGTCCAGTTGAGGGTGCCTCCCACGACGATCCCGAATGCGGGTACAGCCTTGCCGAGTCCCTTCTTGGTGAGACGGAAGCCGAAGGCCTTCGCGAACTGCTGGGAAACCTTGGTGACGACCGCGTCGTTCAGGACGTCCCACGCCTTTCCGCGGAAGAGCGCCTGGGTGAGTCGCGAGACGTCGGACATCGCACGGTTCTTCGCGGCGACCGAGCTTGCCGTCCCAACGTTGACAACAGACAGCACGAAGAGCTTCTCGGCGGGTTCCTCAGGGTCGTAGCCGTAGAACAACGAGACCTGACCGACGGCGCGGGACGCGAGTCCGAGGACGACTGCGGCATCGGCGACGAAGGCTCCGGTGATCGCGCCTCCCGAAGGGGCTGCCGCGGCGCCGGCGGAGGCGGCGATGACGAGCTCTCCTCCAGAGATCACCAGCCCCGCACCCGCTCCCGAGAGCGCTGCGGCGGCCGGGAAGTACCAGCTCGCCGCCCGTCCGCGGACCGCGTCGACCTGTTCGAGGTCGAGGCGGCGCAGGTCGCGCAGCGACGCGATGTCGTGCCCGCGCTTCTTGTGGAGCGCCACCACACGTTTGGGGGACAGGCCCGCTCGCGAGGCCCGCGCCAGCGTCTTCTGTATGGACTGAACGGCGGTGCCGCTCCAGTCCGGCAGGGCGTCGGCGGCTTTGCGCGTTCCGGCACCGACTTTCTGAGCGCCCTTGGTGACGAATTCCTGTCCACGTGAAACCGCCGACTTGGCCCGCGGGTGGTTCTCCAGTTGCTTCGCGGCACGCTTGCCGAACTCCGCGACGCCGTTGGCCACGTGTTCGCCGGCGTTTCTCATCGCTTGCGACAGCGGGCGGCCCTTGAACTGCTGGACGGCACGCCATGCGTCGAGCTCGTAGTCCGAGGGCAGCTGATCGGGCTGCTGCGGGTACTGCGGGTTGCTCATGGTCCCCCCTGGGGCGTGGATGGTGATGCACGAGTAGGTGACTCGTCAGGTCAGGTCGCCGCGAGCTGTCAGGCGGGGTGGCGGGGGCCGTGGCCTGGGGGTGGTGTGAGGGTGGAGGTGTAGTTCTCGCCTTCGACGAGCGGCGTCTCCAGGGTGAGGCCGGCGGCGGCCATGCGGTCGTACTCGGCGAGGACCAGTTCCTTGGTTCGGTAAGTTCCGTAAGCCTTCATGTCCTTGTCACGAGTGACGTTGAAGGTGTCGAGCACATACGAGGTGTCATTGCCTGACCTGCCGTACACATGGAAAAAAGCGGCCGCGGGAGACGCCGAAGGCACGCTCGGCGGGCTCGTGCAGCAGGGTGAGCCGCCGCACCTCGCAGAGACCCTGCTGCGGATGACCGAAGCCGCCGCCTGGAACCGTAGTGTCGAGGGCCGTTCAGGGCGTGTCGCCTGTCACCGAGGTACCGGGACAACACACTGCGGTGGCAACGCACGGTGAGTGATGCCGGCCTGGGTATCCGAGCGTCCGTAGGAGTCGTCGAACAGGTGACCACCGCATCACCACCGGCGCGGTTACGGCCGGCCGGCGACACATCGCACTCGGGGCTGATGGCCCATCGGAGAAGTCGGCACTGAGTCAGAGTGAGCCCTGCAACACCTGGGGACAGCTGACCGAACATGCGAATCCCTGTACGCTCCGAAGACCGCCCTTGACCTGCGTTAAGCAGGCAGGGAGCTGACAAATCGGGAGTTTCTCCATGTTTCGTACCATGTTCAAGTCCAAGATCCACCGAGCCACCGTCACCCAGGCCGACCTGCACTACGTCGGCTCGGTGACCATCGACGCGGATCTGCTGGACGCCGCCGATCTGCTGCCGGGTGAGCTCGTCCACATCGTCGACATCACCAACGGGGCGCGGCTCGAGACGTACGTCATCGAGGGGGAGCGCGGCTCGGGCGTGGTCGGGATCAACGGGGCGGCCGCCCATCTCGTGCACCCCGGTGATCTGGTGATCATCATCAGTTACGCTCAGGTGACCGACGCGGAGGCGCGAGCCCTGGAGCCGCGAGTCGTGCACGTGGACCGCGACAACCGCATCGTGGCCCTCGGCGCGGACCCCTCGGAGCCGGTACCGGGCTCCGACCAGGAGCGCAGCCCGCAGGCAGTGTCGGTCTGACCGAAGCAGCCCTCGCACCCATCGCACCGGGAGTGCCCATGAGCGACATCGAGATCCGCGACGACCGGGCGGCGGGCCGCCTCGAGGCCCTCGGTGACGGCGGTGAAGTCGTGGGCCGCATCGAGTACTTCGTCCTGGAGTCGCCCGCGGCCGCCTTGGTGCCGGTGCACACCGTCGTCGAGCCGGCCCACGAGGGCAAGGGCATCGCCGGGTCGCTGGCGCGGGAGCTGTACACCCTCTCCGGGCGTGAGGGCATCCCCGTGGCGCCGCTGTGCCCGTACGTCGTGAAGTGGGCCGAGCGTCACCCCGACGAGGCTCCGGCAGCCGACCCCGAGTTGCTGCGCGCGGCCAAGGACTGGCTGCGCGCGCATCCCGGCCGCTTCTGACCGGCGGGTCGGCGGCGCCTCGTCCAGGACGAGTGGCCGGCCGGGTCCACCCGGGTGAGTGGCCGGGGCCGCCCCGGGTACGTGGGGGATGAGTCCAGAGCCAAGCTCTGCAACTGGCCGGAGGACACGATGACCGACCCGTACGCCGACCCCGTCCACCCCGATCCCGTCCATCCCGCACCGACGCCCGGCCCGGCGCCGGGCCCCCCGGAACCGTTCCCCGGCCCGGTGCCCGCTCCCGAGCCGCCGCCCGGCCCGGACCCGATGCCCGGTCCGGACCCGGTGCCGCCCCCGCAGCCCGGCCCGCCCCCGGACCCCTCACCGTCGCCGATCCCGCCGGGTCCCGAACCGGTTCCGGCCCCGGAACCGGGCCCGCCCCTCACCTGAGGTGCCGACGGTGGGCGGCGGGAGACCGCCGCCCACCGCGAGGGCCCGAGGGCGCGGGAACTACGCGTCCACCTCGGACCGGTCCCCGCCCCACAGGGTGTGGAACGCCCCTTCCCGGTCCACCCTCCGGTAGGTGTGCGCGCCGAAGAAGTCCCGCTGTCCCTGGGTGAGCGCCGCCGGCAGCCGCTCCGCACGCAACGCGTCGTAGTACGCGAGCGCCGCCGCGAACCCGGGGGTCGGCACGCCCTGGAGCGTCGCGGCCACCAGCACCTCACGCCACGGGTCCTGCGCCGCCGCGATCTCCGAGGCGAACGTCGCGTCGGACAGCAGGCTGGGCAGATCCGCCCGGGTGTCGTACGCGGCGCGGATCCGGTCGAGGAAGGCCGCGCGGATGATGCAGCCGCCGCGCCAGATCGAGGCGACGGCGCCCAGGTCGATGTCCCAGTCGTACTCCTCGCTGCCCGCGGCGATCTCGTGGAAGCCCTGCGTGTACGACACGATCTTCGAGGCGTACAGCGCCTGCTCCACCCGGTCGGCGAAGGCCTGCGCCTCCGCCCTGCCCAGGGCGGACGCCTTCGGTCCCGCCAGGTCGCGTGAGGCCTGGCGCAGCGGCGCGTGCCCCGACAGGGACCGCGCGAAGACCGCCTCCGCGATGCCCGACACCGGAACGCCCAGGTCCAGCGCGATCTGCACCGTCCAGCGGCCGGTTCCCTTCTGCTCCGCCTCGTCGACGACCACGTCCACGAAGGGCCGGCCCGTCGCAGCGTCCACGTGGGACAGCACCTCGGCCGTGATCTCGATCAGGTAGGAGTCGAGGCGGCCCGTGTTCCAGGTGCGGAAGATGTCCGCGATCTGCGCGGGCTCGTACCCGGCGACATCGCGCAGCAACTGGTAGGCCTCGCCGATCAGTTGCATGTCGGCGTACTCGATGCCGTTGTGGACCATCTTCACGAAGTGGCCGGCGCCGTCCGGGCCGATGTGCGTGACGCAGGGCGTTCCGTCCGCCGCCTTCGCCGAGATCTTCTCCAGCATCGGGCCCAGCGACTCGTACGACTGGGGCGAGCCGCCCGGCATGATGCTCGGGCCGTGCAGCGCGCCCTCCTCGCCACCGGAGATGCCCGTGCCGACGAAGTGGAGGCCCTGCTCGCGCAGTTCGCGCTCGCGGCGGCGGGTGTCGGCGAAGTGCGCGTTGCCACCGTCGATGATCATGTCGCCGGGTTCGAGCAGCGGGGCGAACTCCCGGATCACCGCGTCGGTCGGCTCACCGGCCTTCACCATGATGACCAGGCGGCGGGGCCGCTCCAGTGCCGCCACGAACTCCTTGGCGGTCTCGGCGGCGACGAACTCGCCCTCGTGTCCGAATTCCTCGACCAGGGCGTGCGTCCGTGCCGCCGTGCGGTTGTGCAACGCGACCGTGTAGCCGTTGCGTGCGAAGTTGCGGGCGAGATTGCGGCCCATGACCGCGAGTCCCGTGACGCCGATCTGAGCTGAAGTGCTCATACGGTTGGCTCCTTGAGGGGTGTGCCCGTGCATCCGGTCAGTATCGTCCTGAGGACCATCTTGACGGGTGCGCCGCCGGATTCCCGCGCGGGGCGTCCCGCGGTCGCACGCGAGTCGGAGCGGCCGGTTGTCGTCTTGTCATGGCCTGTTCGCCGCCCTTACTTTTGCCCCTCCTGACGCATGTCGAGGGGGATCTCCGATGGCCGTACGCGGTCGGCACCGCCGGTATCAGCCGAACAGGATCAACCGGGCCTCACTCACCGTGACGGCGGGCGGTGCCGGTATGGCGTTGCCGCTCCTGGGCACCGGTGCCGCTCAGGCGGCCGACGTGGACACCTGGAACAAGGTCGCCGCGTGCGAGTCGACCAACGACTGGAACATCGACTCCGGCAACGGTTACTACGGCGGGCTTCAGTTCACCCAGTCCACCTGGGAGGCGTACGGCGGCACGCGCTACGCGCCCCGTGCGGATCTGGCCACCCGGGACCAGCAGATCGCCGTGGCCGAGAAGGTGCTGGACGGGCAGGGGCCGGGCGCATGGCCCGTGTGCTCGGTGCGCGCCGGACTGAGCCGGGGCGGCGACACCCCCGACATCCACCCGGACGGCGCGTCGGCGAAGCCCGGGCCGTCGTCCAAGTCGTCCAAGTCGTCCAAGTCGTCCAAGTCGTCCGAGACGTCCGAGACGTCCGCCAAGTCGTCCACCAGGACGTCGAAGACGTCCCTCGACGACGTGCGGCCCCAGAGCACACCCCAGTCCCGGGCGGGCACCGCGCAGATGTACACGGTCGTCCGGGGCGACACCCTCTCCGGCATCGCGGACACCGAGGACGTCGAGGGCGGGTGGCAGGGGCTCTACGCCGCCAACCGGACGACCATCGGCGGCGACCCCGACCTGATCATGCCGGGCCAGCGGCTCAGCCTGAGCGACCGGGCCGGCGCCGCGACCAGGTCCCCGAGCAGCACCAAGCCCCGGACGGAGAAGCCGAAGACCTCCCCGGGCGCCAAGAAGGGCAAGCCGGCGAAGAGCACCAGGGCCAAGGACGACGACGGGGCGACGACCGGCCATTCGCTCGTGTCGCCCGTCGGCGCCGGCACCGGAACGCCCTACCACGCGACCGGTTCCTCCTGGTCGAAGGGCTATCACACCGGTGTCGACTTCCCCGTGGCCACCGGCACGTCGGTGAAGGCGGTCGCGGCGGGCGAAGTGGTGAGCGCGGGCTGGGCCGGCTCGTTCGGCTACGAGGTGGTCGTCCGGCACGCCGACGGCCGCTACTCGCAGTACGCGCACCTGTCGGCGATCTCCGTACGGGACGGGCAGTCGGTGAGCGGCGGGCAGCGCATCGGCCGGTCCGGCTCCACCGGCAACAGCACGGGCCCGCATCTGCACTTCGAGGTGCGGACGGGGCCCGGGTTCGGGACGGACGTCGACCCGGTCGCCTATCTGCGCGCCGGCGGCGTCAGGATTTGACCCGCTCCCGATGCCGGTCCACGACCGGCATCGGGACGTACAGACCTCCGTACAGCGGGGTGTAGAACGACGGAGGGACGTCCACGCCGGGCGGTCCCTCCTCCTCGACGCGTTCATCGCCGCCGGGCGAGGCCGGTGCGGGTACGAGCCGTTCGTCCCGTACCCCGGCCGGCCGTACGTCATCGAGCGCCGCCGCGACCGGCCGCAGGTCCTCCAAGGCCGGCCGAAGGTCCTCCAGCACCGCTTCCGCGAGCCGCACGTTCACCGGCCGTGGCGCGACCGGCTGCTTCGGGAACCCGATCCCGGACGTCGCCCTGCCGGCCGCCTGGGCCGTGACCGTCGCCGTACCGGTCTCCGCACGGTCGCGCGCGGCCGGGAGACCGGTCGTCGCCGGCTCCGGACGTTCTGCCTGGAGGCGCTCCGTCGTGAGCAGGATGAGTCCGCCCGCCGCCACCACACCGCAGCCCAGGGCGAGCACGGTGCCCGTGGTGCCGTAGCGGAACGTCTCGCCGAACATCGTGATGCCGACCGCGGCGGCCACGACCGGGTTGACCACCGTCAGGGTGGCCAGCGGGGCCGCGAGGCCCGCGCCCCGGTAGGCGGCCTGCGACAGCAGCATGCCGGTCGTGGCCAGCACGCCGATCACGGCCAGGGAGGGGATGTCGGCCGCCGAGACGCCGCCGGTCCAGTCGACCGCGACGGTCTTGGTGAACACCGACGACATGCCGAACGCTATGCCCGACGCGGTCGCCAGCAGCATGCTGCGCACCGCCGGGTGCCGGTGCGCGGCCCGCCCGGCCACCATCAGGGCCACGACCGCGCCGGCGGTGACCACGGCCACGGTGACCCGCTGCGGGGTGCTCAGCGACTGCGCGTCGGCCGCCCCGACCAGGGAGAGCAGACCGGCGAGACCGACCGTCGCCATGATCGCGCCCCGCCAGGCCGTCGCCCCGGCCCTGCGGCCGACGAACAGCGCGGCCATGGGCAGTGCGAACACGATGGTCAGCGCGCCCAGCGGCTGGACCAGGCTGAGAGGACCGTAGGCGAGCGCCACCACGTGCAGAAGTCCGCCGAGACCGTTCAGCGCCACCGCCGCCCACCAGCCCGGACGGCGCAGCGGGGCGTACTCCTCGGCGGGCGAGGACAGCGCGACCTGCTCCTGCACGATCGCCCCGGCCGCGTACGCGACAGCGGAGACGAGCGACAGGACCACGGACAACGCGAGGGCGCTCATGAGCAGCTCCTCTGCGTGAGGCGGGGGCGCGGGGCCCGGCGCGGCGAACGGTCGGCTCTCATGACCAACACGATGCCTTGTCGATCTGTTCCCGTCGTCGTACCTAAGCACGCAATAAGTCCTACTACCGATGGAGTACGGCGGGCCCTCTGTCCTCCCTCAGGCGGGTGACGGACCAGGGATCCCCCTGACCCGCACCCCTACCGGCCTTGGTATTACTGCACGTCGTGGACCTGGACCTCGATCTCGCCGCACTCCGCCCGCTCGGCCCCTTCTTCGCCCTGCGCACCCGGCCGGTCGGCCCGAGAGACCCGGCGCGACCGCTGCCGACCCTCGCCCGGGCCTACCGGGACGCCCCCGGGACCGGGGCGCCGGACGTCCACGGAGATCCGCTGTCCTTCCGGGTCCGGAAGGTCACCCGGGCTCTGCGTGCCCCCGAGGGCCGGATCGGGGCCTCCGTGGCTCAGCAGGGCCTCGCCGCCCGGCTGTGGTCGGTGACGCTGGGCTGCGCCGTCCTGTACGGCAGCATTCCCGAGCCGGACCCGGGGCTGCTGCTCTGGGATCCGGACGCCACCGCCCCGGACGACCTGTGGCTGACCGAGGTGCGGGCCCGGCCCGGGGACGCGGCGACCGTGGCCGCCGCGGTCCTGGACGGCCACCTCGAACCGCTCTCCGCCGCGCTGCGCGCCCGCCACCCGGTAGCGCCGGGCCTGCTGCGCGGCAACTCCGCGTCGGCGCTCGCCGGAGCCGCCCGCCAACTGGACCTGTGGGCCCGTACGAACGGCCGCCCGGACGTCGCCGCACGCGCGCGTGCCCTCACCGCCGAGCTGTTCACCCACCCCCTCCTCGCGGACACCGGCACGCTGACCGGCACCGCCTTCCGGCGCCGAAGCTGCTGCCTGTACTACCGGGTGCCCGGCGGAGGCGTCTGCGGGGACTGTTGCTTCACACGACCCCCGCGCTCTTCCCCACGCGCCCCGTCTGGGTGACCATGAAGGGAGCCGGTCGCTGAGATGGGGGTTACGGGTGCGAGTGGGACTGCTGACCCGGGAGTATCCCCCGGACGTGTACGGCGGCGCCGGCGTCCACGTCGAGTTCCTCGCCCGCGAGTTGCGGCAGCTGGTCGACCTCGACGTGCACTGCTGGGGCGAGGGCCGCACCGAGGGGGTCCAGCGGCACCGCCCCTGGTCCGCGCTCGACGGGGCCAACGACGCGCTGCGCACCTTCTCCGTGGACCTCGCCATGGCGGCCGCCCTCGAAGGCCGTGAACTCGTCCACTCCCACACCTGGTACGCCAACCTCGCCGGCCACCTCGCCAAGGAGCTGTACGGCGTGCCGCACGTGGTGACCGCGCACTCGCTGGAGCCGCTGCGGCCCTGGAAGGCCGAGCAGCTCGGCGGCGGCTACGCCCTGTCGAGCTGGGCCGAGCGGACCGCGGTGGAGGCGGCCGACGCGGTGATCGCCGTCTCCGGCGCGATGCGCGAGGACATCCTCACCTGCTATCCGACGCTCGCCCCGGAGCGGGTCCACGTCGTCCACAACGGCATCGACACCGCCCTCTACCGCCCCGACCACGGCACCGACGCGCTCACCCGGATCGGCCTGGACCCGGACCGGCCCTTCGTGCTGTTCGTCGGCCGCATCACCCGGCAGAAGGGCGTTCCCCACCTGCTGCGGGCCGTACGGGACATCGACCCCGCGGCGCAGGTCGTGCTGTGCGCGGGAGCGCCCGACACGCCCGAGATCGACCAGGAGTTCCGCGACCTCTTCGCCGAGCTGAGCCGCGCCCGGGACGGCGTGCACTGGATCCCGAAGATGCTGCCGCGCCCCGAGGTGATCCAGCTCCTCACGCACGCCTCCGTGTTCGTCTGCCCTTCGGTGTACGAACCGCTCGGCATCGTCAACCTGGAGGCGATGGCCTGCGGCACTCCCGTCGTGGCCTCCCGGGTCGGCGGCATCCCGGAGGTCGTCGAGGACGGGGTGACCGGCACGCTCGTGCCGGTGGGCGACGGGGGCGCCGCCTTCGAGGCGGGTCTCGGCCGCGCGCTGGACGCCGTCCTCGGCGACCCCGAGGCCGCGCGACGCATGGGTGAGGCGGGGCGGACCCGGGCGGTGGGGGAGTTCGGGTGGGACGCGGTGGCCAGGCGTACGGTCGGGTTGTATGAGGAGATCGTCAAAAAGGCTTAGTTCCCCCGGCCGGGGGCAACCATGGTTCAACCAGCGTGAGGGGAGCGACCATGCGTCGTGGTGGGCCATCGGTGCTCGGAATCGTGCTCGCGGGCGGTGAGGGCAAACGGCTGATGCCGCTCACCGCGGACCGCGCCAAACCGGCGGTCACCTTCGGTGGCACGTACCGGCTCGTCGACTTCGTGCTGTCCAACCTGGTCAACGCCGACGTCCTGCGCATCTGCGTGCTGACGCAGTACAAGTCGCACTCCCTGGACCGGCACATCACCACCACCTGGCGGATGTCGAGCCTGCTCGGCAACTACGTCACCCCGGTGCCGGCCCAGCAGCGGCTCGGCCCGCGCTGGTACCTCGGCAGTGCCGACGCCATCCTCCAGTCGCTGAACCTCATCTACGACGAGCGGCCCGAGTACGTGGCAGTCTTCGGCGCCGACCACGTGTACCGCATGGATCCGCGCCAGATGCTCGCGCAGCACATCGAGAGCGGCGCGGGCGTGACCGTGGCCGGGATCCGTGTCCCGCGCGGTGAGTCCTCGTCCTTCGGGGTGATCACCCCGGGCTCGGACGGGCTGACGGTCGATCGCTTCCTGGAGAAGCCCGCCGACCCGCCGGGGCTCGCCGACGACCCGGAGTCCGTGTTCGCGTCGATGGGCAACTACATCTTCACCACCAAGGCGCTCATCGAGGCGCTCCAGCGGGACGCCGAGGACGAGAATTCCGTGCACGACATGGGCGGCTCGATCCTGCCCCAGCTCACCCAGCGCGGCGAGGCCCAGCTGTACGACTTCCACGACAACCACGTGCCCGGCGAGACCACCCGCGACCAGGGCTACTGGCGGGACGTCGGCACGCTCGACGCGTACTACGACGCCCATATGGACCTGATCGCCGAGCGCCCCGCCTTCAACCTGTACAACCGCAGCTGGCCCATCTACACCCACTCGGGTCAGCTCTCCCCGGCCCGTTTCAACGCCGGCGGGATCGCCAGCGAGTCCATCATCAGCGCCGGCTGCCTGATCCGCGGCCAGGTCTCGCGCTCGGTGCTCTCGCCGGGCGTCCTGGTCGACCCGGGAGCGGTCGTGCAGGGCTCGATCCTGCACGACAACGTGCACATCGGACGGGGTGCGGTCGTGCGCGGGGCGGTCCTCGACAAGAACGTGGAGGTCCCTCCGGGTGCGACCATCGGCGTGAACCCGGAGCGCGACGCGGAGCTCTACACGGTGTCGAAGGGTGGCGTGATCGCCCTGGGAAAGGGCCAGCAGGTGCCCTGAACTTAATGCGCTGTTAACTGTGCGTAGCCTGATCGTACTTGACCGTAATCGCATGGGCGCGCTTGACTGCTTGCCTCACCCTTAGTCGGACGCGAGGCAAGCCCTTGACTGCTGATGATCTGCTGGCGCCCCTCGACCTGGCGTTCTGGAACCTCGAGTCGGCCGAGCACCCCATGCACCTGGGCGCGCTCGGCGTCTTCTCGGCGCAGTCGCCCACCGCGGGCGCCCACGCCGCCGACCTCCTCGCGGCCCGGGCCGCCGCCGTCCCCGGACTGCGCATGCGGATCCGGGACGTGTGGCGGCCGTTCGACCGCTCGGAGCCGTTCGACCTGCGCCGGCCGCTCGCCTTCGGCGGCGCGACCCGGGAGGCGGACCCCGGCTTCGACCCCCTCCACCACGTCACCCTGCACCCACCCGCCGCCGACTTCCAGGCCGAGGCCGGCCGGCTCATGGAACGGCCCCTGGAGCGTGGCCGCCCGCCCTGGGAGGCGCACGTCCTGCCCGGCGCGGACGGTGGCCGCTTCGCCGTGCTCTTCAAGTTCCACCACGCCCTGGCCGACGGTCTGCGCGCCCTGACCCTGGCCGCGGCCGTCCTCGACCCCATGGATCTGCCGGCCCCCCGGACGCGCCCCGCCGAACCGGCCCGCGGGCTGATCCCCGACGTGCGCCGGCTGCCCGACCTGCTGCGCGGAGCGGTCTCCGACGTGGGCCGCGCCCTCGACATCGGCGCCTCCGTCGCCGTGCACACCCTGGCCATGCGGCCCACCCCCGCCCTCACCGCGGCGCCCACCGGCACCCGCCGTACCGCCGGCGTCGTCATCGACCTCGACGACGTCCACCGGATCCGCAAGGTCGCCGGCGGCACCGTCAACGACGTGCTGATCGCGGTCGTCGCCGGGGCGCTGCGCCGCTGGCTCGACGACCGCGGCGACGGCAGTGAGGGCGTCGTACCGCGTGCGCTCATCCCCGTCTCCAAGCGCCGCCCGCGCACCGCCCACCCCCAGGGCAACCGGCTCTCCGGGTACCTGATGCGGCTTCCGGTCGACGACCCGGACCCGCTGCGCCGCCTCGGCACGGTCCGCGCCGCCATGGACCGCAACAAGGACGCGGGACCCGGCCGGGGCGCCGGCGCCGTCGCCCTGCTCGCCGACCACGTCCCGGCCCTCGGCCACCGCCTGGGCGGCCCGCTGGTCAGCCAGGCCGCCCGGCTCTGGTTCGACATCCTCGTCACCAGCGTGCCCCTGCCCAGCCTCGGTCTGAAGCTCGGCGGGAACCCGGTGACCGAGGTCTTCCCGTACGCCCCGCTCGCCCGCGGCCAGGCCCTCGCGGTCGCCGTCTCCACCTACCGCGGCCACGTTCACTACGGGCTCGTCGCCGACGCCGAGGCGGTTCCCGACCTCGACCGGTTCGCGAAGGCCCTGACCGCCGAGGTGGAGACGCTCATCACGGCCTGCGGCTCTTGACGGGAGCGGGTTTGGAGGAGAGGCCCGGCGCTCCGTAAAATTCACCGTTCGAGAGCGGACTCGGTCGGAGCGCCGCGCGGGTGATCAGGGAAGCGGCAGCGCGATGACGGTGACAGAGGACGGCTCGGCGGCGATCACGCAGGAGGTCGTGGACGAGGTCGTGCACGGGCCCGGTATCGACCCGGAGCGGCTCGCCGTCTGCCTCGCCGTGCTGGACGAGCTCGACAAGCTGGACGTCGACCACCCCGACGCGATCACCGTGCGCAGGGCCACCGCCGGCGTCTACCGCACCGTGAAGCAGCGCCGCCGCCAGGACCGCCGGGCCGCCAAGACCGCCCATGACAAGGCGGTCACCGAGGCCACCGCGACCGGCTCCGCCCAGCGCATCGACGACGAGACCGAGGGCATCCTGCCGTCCTCGGTCACCGAGGAGGGCAGGATCGCGGGGATACTTCAGCGCCCGCGCTCCTGCTACACCTGCAAGAACCGGTACGTCGAGGTCGACTACTTCTACCACCAGCTCTGCCCGGACTGCGCCGCGGAGAACCGGTCCCGCCGCGACGCCCGTGCCGACCTCACCGGCAAGCGCGCGCTGCTCACCGGCGGCCGCGCCAAGATCGGCATGTACATCGCCCTGCGGCTGCTGCGCGACGGCGCCCACACGACGATCACGACGCGCTTCCCGAAGGACGCCATCCGCCGCTTCATGGCCATGGACGACGCGGCCGACTGGATGCACCGCCTGGAGGTCGTCGGCATCGACCTGCGCGACCCGGCGCAGGCCGTGGCCCTCGCCGACCGGGTCGCCGAGGCGGGGCCGCTCGACATCCTCGTCAACAACGCGACGCAGACCGTGCGCCGCCTGCCCTCCGCCTACGCCGCCCTGGTGGGCGGCGAGAGCGCCCCGCTGCCGGCCGGCGAGCTGCCCGCCCACCACGTCATCGGCGCCTTCGGCTCCGGCGCGGTCGACGGGCTCGCCGCGCTGCCGCTCGGGACCGGCGGCCCGGACGCGCAGAAGGTCGCCGACCTCGCCCTGGTGGCGGGCAACGCCAGCATCGCCCGGCACCTCGACGGGACCGCCATCGACGCCGGCGGTCTGGTCCCCGACGTCGTCGACAGCAACACCTGGGTGCAGACCATCGAGCAGATCTCCCCGGTGGAGCTGCTCGAGACCCAGCTGTGCAACTACACGGCACCGTTCATCCTGATCAGCAAGCTCCGCCCGGCCATGGCCGCCGCCGCCGGGAAGGCGACGAGCGGGCGCGCGTACGTCGTGAACGTCTCGGCGATGGAGGGCGTCTTCGGCCGCGGCTACAAGGGCGCGGGGCATCCGAACACGAACGCCGCCAAGGCCGCGATGAACATGGTGACGCGGACCAGTGCCCAGGAGATGTTCCAGAGCGACGGCATCCTCATGACCTCGGTCGACACCGGCTGGATCACCGACGAGCGCCCGCACTACGACAAACTGCGCCTCGCCGAGGAGGGCTTCCACGCCCCGCTCGACCTGGTCGACGGCGCGGCCCGCGTCTACGACCCCATCGTGCGCGGCGAGCACGGCGAGGACCTGTACGGGGTGTTCCTGAAGGACTACGCGCCCGGCAAGTGGTGATGCCCCGCGGTGCGGGTGGCGCCCGACCGGTCGTCCTTCCGGGGCCCGGTGCGTGCCGCCCGCACTCGCGTGCCGCCGTCCACCACCAGGTCCGCGCCGGTGACCCAGTCGGCCTCGTCCGAGGCCAGCCACAGCACCGCCCGCGCCACGTCCTCCGGCTCGCCGATCCGGCCGAGCGGCAGAGCCGGCGCGATCTCCGCTTCCCCCGGTTCCCATCGGAACCGGGCCATCTCGGTCCGTACCAGGCCGGGGGAGACGGAGTTCACCCGCACTCCGGGGCCCAGTTCGCCCGCCAGCTGCTGGGTGAGGTGGAGGAGGGCCGCCTTGCTGGTGCCGTAGGCGCCGACGCCGGTACCGACGTGGACCGCGCCCTCCGTGCAGACGTTGACGATCACGCCGCCGTGCTCGCGCATCCAGCCCCGCCACGCGCACTGCGCCAGCCGCAGCGGCGCCTCGACGTTCACCGTGAAGGCCTCCCGCCAGGCGAGCGGATCGGCGTCCATGAGCGGTCCGTAGGGCTGGTTGGTCGCCGCGTTGTTGACCAGCACGTCGATCCGGCCGAACGCGTCCAGGCACAGCCGGGTCAGCTCCCGCGGATGCCCCGGGTCCCCGACGTCGCCGGCCAGTCCGACGCCGTCCAGCTCGTCGGCCGCCTGGCGCACCTGGTCCGGATCGCGTGCGCTGACGCACACCCGCGCCCCGGCGTCGGCGAGCGACCGTGCCACCGCCCAGCCGATCCCGCGCGTGGCCCCCGTGACGACGGCGGCCCTGCCCCGCAACCCGTACGACGACGTCATCGGCGTACCGTCTCATGACGGGCCGTCAGTCGACAGCCCCAAGGCGGGAGTTCCGTGTCGCCACCAGTTCCAGCGCGGTGCGCCAGTCCTCCAGCCCGCCCGCGTCGAACCCGGCCGCCCGGCCGTCCTCGTCGGCCTGGCGCAGGGTGAGCTGGTCGTCGTCGGCGGGGGCGCCGTGCCAGGGGTGCAGAGCGACGAGGCGGGAGACGCGGGTGCCGAGCAGGTGCCGTACGGCGTCGGCGGCCCGCTCAGGCCGGCCGATGGCGTCGGTGGGGCACAGCACGTGGCCGATGGGGCGGACCAGCCCGGTGAGCTGGAGTTCCTTGTCGGCGGGACGGCTCCGGCGCAGCAGTGCGGCAGTCTGGAGCGCGTGATCGTGCAGGTCGACGCCCGGCCCGCCGCGGTCCCTCGTGTCCCGCACGCCGCGGCAGGCGTACAGCAGGTCCATCAGCTCCTCGACGCTGCGCGGCTCCATGCTTCAGTCCTTCCGCGAGACAGCCGTTGCCGGACGCCGGCAGACCATGGCCGCCTTGCTTCCGGACGAACGGCACTTGAACTGTGCGACGGACCGGCGGGCGAGTGTGCGGATTTCCTGGTGCGCCACGCGGACCGCCGTCCTCCGAACGGGTGAACTCAGAAGGTGCATCAGGGTGTAAAAAGGTTCAATTCACCTGCGGGGACATGTGGGTGACTTGCCATGGTTACCCCAAATTTTCAGCCCTATCGAGCGGCCACCCGCTCATTTGGTTACCCTGTACCGACGGGCAGCAGTACGGAGTGCCACCCACACCCACGGTCCGTCATGGGACAAGCCGCATCACAACGGCTCGCCCTCCAAGAAGTTGCCGGCGCCACCGCGTCCTCGACCGACTTGAGCAAGCCCCGAGGGAGCGTCAGACGCCGGACCGCAGACTGGCCGGCACGCCCCGAGGGTGACCCGACACATAAGGAGTGCGCGGTGACACCGGAGAAGACGAATCGCGAGCAACGCCCCAAGGAACGCCCGGAGCGGGCCGGCCGTCGGCCCGGCGAGATCGGCAGCCTCGACGTGTGGGCCCGCTCCGCCCCCATCCGCCTGGCGGGCTACGAGGAGGACCTCGCGGAGCCCCACATCCTGCCCAGCGTGGACTGAACCCGCTCGTGATCGCCCGCGTGGGCGTGCCCCCGGGCACGCCCACGCCGGGCTCGCGGCTCCGCTCAGTCGAGCGGAGCCGTCCGCCGCCACGGACGCAGCTGCTCCAACTGCTCGGCCAGTCGCAGCAGTTCGCCCTCCCGTCCCGGCCGGCTCACCAGCTGCACGGAGGTCGGCGCACCGGACGGCAGGGCGCCGAAGGGAACCGCCATCGCGGGCCAGCCGGTCAGGTTCCAGGGCGGGGTCAGCGGCGAGTAGTTCGTGTTCACCAGGACGTTGCGCAGCCAGCCCCGCTCGTGCCACGGCACCGACTTCGGCGACCGTCGCGCCAGCGCCGGCGTGAGCAGCACGTCGTACTCCGCGAAGAACGGTTCGAGACGCCGGCGCAGGACCTCCCGCGCCGAGCCGCCGCGCACCCCGGGCAGGAAGCGCCGGCCGACGGCCGCGTGCACCCGGGTGCGCCGGGCCAGCAGCCGGGCGTCCAGGCTCGCGGCGTCCACGGCCGTGCCCGCCGTCCAGTGCGCGAGCGAGGTGACGCCCAGCGACAGGGGATAGGGCGGCTCGGCCCGCTCCACATGATGGCCCGCCCGCACCAGCACCCCGGCCGCGTCCCGCGCCGCACCCGTGTAGGGCCTGCTCACCGTGACCCCGGCCAGCGGGCTGCGCACGGAGACGGCGATCCTGAGCGCGCCGGGCTCCTCGGCCGCCGCGACATCGCTGTCCGCCAGGACCGACAGCATCAGCCGCGCGTCCTCGACCGTCGTCGCCAGCGGACCGTTCTCCGACATCCCGAACCAGTCGCCGTCCCCGATGCCGGCCGGCACCACCCCGTGGCCCGGCTTGATCGTCACCAGGCCGCAGTTGGCGGCCGGGATGCGCAGCGAACCCATGCCGTCGTTGCCCAGCGCGATCGGCACCATGCCCGCGGCGACCGCGGCCGCGCTGCCGCCCGACGAGCCGCCCGCCGTGCGGGAGGTGTCCCACGGGTTGCGGGCGGTGCCGTGCACGCCCTCCGTGGTGCCGAAGACGCACAGCTCCGGCACGTTGGTCAGGCCCACGACCACCGCACCGGCCGCCCGCAGCCGGGCCACCGTGACATGGTCGGCGTCGGCCGGGGTGTCCGGTGTCGCGGCCGAGCCGACCCGGGTCGACTCGCCCCGCACTCCGAGGTTGTCCTTGACCGCGACCGGCACCCCGGCCAGCGGCAGTGCGTCCAGGTCGCCGCGGGCGGCCAGCGCGTCGGCCTCCGCCAGGGCCGCCCGGGCCCGCACCGTACGGAACGCTCCGATCCGGCCGTCCAGCCGCTCGATCCGCGCGAGGTGCTCGGCCACCACCTCTCGCGGGGTGACCTCCTTCGCGCGTACGGCGGCGGCGATCTCGACGGCGGTCCGGCCGACCCAGCTGGTCACAGGCAGCTCCCTCGATGTGCGTGCACTACTGGCGAGTACATGGGAGCACTCTGCCCCGCCGGGGGTCCCGCGTCGAGAGGCGGCCGTGACTCAGGCGCCCACCTGCCCCCTGAGCCACTCCTCCACCTCGCCGACATGGGCGGCCGCCGCCGCCCGGGCGGCCTCCGGGTCGCGGGCGGCCAGCGCGCGGTGGATCGCGGCGTGTTCGCGGCGGGTGCGGGCGAAAGCGCCCTCCTCCTGGTAGCCGCGCCAGACACGGGCCCTGAAGGTGCGCGAGGAGAGGCCCTCCAGGATCGCCGCCATCGTCTCGTTGCCGGCCGCCGCCGCGATCACCCGGTGGAACTCCAGGTCGTGCGCCAGGATCTCCTCCGGGTCGTCCGTCGCGTTCATCGCCGCCAGGTGTCCTTCGACGACGGCCAGCTGGTCCGGGGTGATACGGGCCGCGGCCAGCGCGGTGGCCGTCGACTCCAGGATCCGGCGTACCTGGAGCAGCTCGACCAGACGCGGGCCACGCGACAGATCGGCGACCACCCCGAACGTCTCCAGCAGATCCCCCGCCTTCAGCGCGGTGACGTAGATCCCGGACCCGTGCCGGGCCTCCAGCACCCCGAGCACCGTGAGCGCCCTGATCGCCTCGCGCATCGAACTGCGGGAGATGCCCAGCTGGGCCGCTAGATCACGCTCGGTCGGCAGCCGCTGGCCGGGCTCCAGCAGCCCGTCGGTGATCATCGCCTTGATCCGCTCGATGGCGCGCTGCGTCACCGTGCCCTTCGGGGCGGTCGTCCCGCTGCGCGGGGTGTCTTCCACGTGGCCTCTCCTGTCGCCGTGCGCCGCGTTCCGGTCCCGATGTGGTCGGACCACTTGAGCCGTGAACCCGTCAGAAAGCTACCCGGGGGGTGTTGCGGAGCGGAAGTGGTCTGATAAATATGCGGCAGCGGACTCGGACCCCGACTGCTCGTTCGTGGTACAGGTATCCCGGCGGCGACTCCCGGGCCGCCGACCCCATGATCCGGAAGGAGAAGGCGGCGTGAGCGACTTCGAAGGGCTGACGGCCCTGGTGACGGGGGGCGCCTCCGGCATCGGCCGGGCGACCGCGGAGCTCCTGGCCGAGCGCGGCGCCCGGGTCGCCGTCCTCGACCTGGATCCGTCCGGCGTGGCCGAGCCCGTTCTCGGGCTTCGCGCCGACGTCACCGACGACGCCTCCGTGCGGGCGGCGGTGGAGGCGGCCGTCGCCGGCCTCGGCGGGCTGGACGTCCTGGTCAACAACGCGGGTATCGGCGCCCAGGGCACCGTCGAGGACAACGACGACGCCGAATGGCACCGGGTCGTCGACGTCAACGTCGTCGGCATGGTCCGCACGGCCCGCGCCGCCCTGCCGCACCTGAGGCGTTCCTCGCACGCGGCGATCGTCAACACGTGTTCCATCGCCGCCTCCGCCGGCCTGCCGCAGCGCGCGCTCTACAGCGCGACCAAGGGCGCGGTGTACTCGCTGACCCTCGCCATGGCCGCCGACCATGTCCGCGAGGGCATCCGCGTCAACTGCGTCAACCCCGGCACCGCGGACACCCCCTGGGTGGGCAGGCTGCTCGACGCGGCCGACGACCCGGCCGCCGAGCGCGCCGCCCTGGAGGCACGCCAGCCCACCGGCCGACTGGTCGCCGCCGCCGAGGTGGCCGGCGCCGTCGCCTATCTGGCGAGCCCCCTGTCCGGCGCCACCACCGGCACCGCCCTCGCCGTCGACGGCGGGATGCAGGGCCTGCGGCTGCGGCCGGTGGGCCGGTGAACGGCCTCGGACGCAGCGGCGTCCAGGTCAGCCCGCTCGCCTTCGGCGCCGCGGTCATCGGCAACCTCCTCACCGAGGTGGGCGAGGAACAGGCGTACGAGGCGGTCGCCGCCGCCTGGCAGCGGGACATCCGCTACTTCGACACGGCGCCGCACTACGGCCTCGGCCTGTCCGAACGCCGCCTGGGCGCGGCCCTGCGCGAGCACCCCCGTGCGCAGTACACGATCTCGACCAAGGTGGGCCGCCGCCTGGAACCGACGGACCGGGGCGGCGACGACCTGGCCGACGGCTTCGCCGTCCCCGCCACGCACCGCCGCGTGTGGGACTTCAGCGCCGACGGCGTACGACGCTCCCTGGAGGCCAGCCTGGAACGGCTCGGCCTGGACCGGGTGGACGTCGTCTACCTCCACGACCCCGACGACCACGCCGAACAGGCCTTCCGCGAGGGATATCCGGCGCTGGAGAAGCTGCGCTCGGAGGGCGTGGTCGGGGCGATCGGCGCCGGTATGAACCAGGCGGAGATGCTCACACGTTTCGTGCGGGACACGGACGTCGACGTGGTGCTGTGCGCGGGCCGGTACACACTGCTCGACCAGCGGGCCCGAGCCGAGCTGCTGCCCGCCGCCGTCGAGCGGGGTGTGTCGGTGGTCGTCGGAGGCGCCTTCAACTCCGGCCTGCTCGCCGACCCCAGGCCGGTCGCCACGTTCAACTACGCCCAGGCCCCTGGCGACTTGCTGGACCGTGCCCTGCGCATGAAGGAGACCGCGGAACGGCACGGCATCACCCTGCGGGCCGCCGCCCTGGCGTTCTGTGCCGCCCATCCTGCCGTCGCGAGCGTCCTGGTCGGCACCCGCTCGGCGGCCGAGGTGCGGGACTGCGCCGAACAGTTCGCGATCGCCGTCCCCGCCGCCTTCTGGCAGGAACTGCGGGACACGGGCCTGCTCACGTCCGAGGAGCCGTCATGAGGGTCGCCCTGCACACGAGGGTCCGCGCGGACCGCGTCGACGCGTACGAGGCCGCGCACCGGGAGGTGCCGGGGGAACTGACCGACGCCATCCGCGCCGCCGGCGCCACCTCCTGGACGATCTGGCGCAGCGGCACCGATCTGTTCCATGTCCTGGAGTGCGAGGACTACGCACGCCTCCTCGCCGAGCTGGAGAAGCTCCCGGTCAACGTGGTGTGGCAGGCGCGGATGGCCGAACTGCTCGACGTGGTGCACGACTACTCCGACGAAGGGGCCGGCGCCGGCCTGCCCGTCGTGTGGGAGCTGCCGTGACCGTCGACGCGCACCACCACGTCTGGGACCTGTCGGTGCGGGACCAGGACTGGATCGCCGAGGACAGCCCGCTCCGGCGGGACTTCACCGTCGACGACCTCGCACCCCGGGCCCGCGCGGCCGGGGTGGACCGTACGGTCCTCGTCCAGACGGTCACCGTGGCCGAGGAGACCCCCGAGCTCCTCGCCCTCGCGGACGCGCACGACCTGATCGCGGGGGTCGTCGGCTGGACCGACCTCACCCGCCCGGACGTCGCCGAGGAACTGGCCCGGCTGCGGGAGCTCCCCGGCGGCCGGTACCTCAAGGGCGTCCGGCACCAGGTCCAGGGCGAGCCGGACCCGCGGTGGCTGGTGCGGCCGGACGTACTGCGCGGTCTCACCGCCGTGGCCGCCGCGGGCCTCGTCCACGACCTGGTGGTGCTGCCCCACCAGCTCCCGGCCTGCGTCGAGGCGGCCGCCTCCATGCCCGAACTCACCTTCGTCCTGGACCACTTGGGCAAGCCGCCGATCGCCTCCGGCGCGCTGGAACCCTGGGCGTCCGGGATCCGGGAGCTCGCGGCGCTGCCCAACACGGTCTGCAAGCTCTCCGGCATGGTCACCGAGGCCGACCCCGCGTCCTGGACCGCCGACGACCTG
This sequence comes from Streptomyces sp. NPDC088157, assembly GCF_044741545.1. NCBI lineage: Bacteria > Bacillati > Actinomycetota > Actinomycetes > Kitasatosporales > Streptomycetaceae > Streptomyces > Streptomyces sp. NPDC088157. Next base: position 852,573 of record NZ_JBIUSU010000003.1, on the reverse strand, counting down.
CGCCCGTACGCGGACACCGTACTCGAGGCCTTCGGCCCGGGCCGGCTGATGTTCGGCTCGGACTGGCCGGTCTGCACGGCCACCGCGTCCTACGGTGAAGTCCTGGACCTCGCACGGCAGTTGACCGAACCGGCCACGCACGCGGAGATCTTCGGGGGCACCGCGGTCCGGGTCTACGACCTCTGAGCCGTCCCCGACAGCCGCGTCGGCGGCAGGTACTCCCGCACATACGTCCGCTGCCAGCACGCGCCCGTCTCGCGCAGCTCCCGCCAGGTCGTGTAGCGGTAGCGGAAGAGGCGGGCGCGGATGTGGCGCGGAGGCTCGTCCGGCGGGAACGGGGAGCGGCGCAGCAGCTTCAGCGTGGCCCGGTCGTTCTCCAGCAGCCGTTCCACCAGGGCGGTGAACCACGGCCCGGCGTACGCGGGGGAGAGCGCCGCGAACCACATCATCCAGTCCAGGCGCAGATGGTACGGGGCGAACTGCCGCGGCCAGTGCCGGGGATCGCCCGGCTTGCCCCGGAACTCGTACTCCCGCCAGTCGGAGTCCTCGCGCGGCACGCCGTCGAGCGTGCCCTCGACCACCACCTCGTAACGGATCCGGCTCACGCTGCCGAACGCGCCGTAGGTGTTGACCAGGTGCAGCGGATCGAAGGAGCGGTTCATCACCTGGCGCCGGGAGAGCATGTTGACCACCGGTCGGTGGCTGAGGAACAGCAGGAGCGCGGCCGTGGCGAGGACCAGGGTCTCGTACCAGAGCGGCGCGTCGGGAGCCGACCGGTGGCCGGCGGGCAGCCGGAGCGCGGGTACGGCCAGGACGATGGTGATCCAGTTCAGCCAGGCGAAGTTGCCCGACAGCACCAGCCACAGCTGGGTCAGGATCATCAGGGACGCGGCCGCCGTCGCGATCGGCTGCGGGGCGAACAGCAGGAACGGCACGACGAGTTGGGTGAAGTGGTTGGCCGCCACCTCCACGCGGTGCAGCGGTTTCGGCAGCCGGTGGAAGAACCAGCTCAGCGGGCCGGGCATCGGCTGGGTCTCGTGGTGGTGGTAGAGGCAGGTCAGCTTCCGCCAGCAGGCGTCGCCCCGCATCTTGATCAGACCGGCGCCGAACTCGACCCGGAACAGGATCCAGCGCATCAGGAAGAGCACCAGGACCGGCGGGGCGACCTCGTCGTTGCCCAGGAACACCGCGAGGAAGCCGGTCTCCAGCAGCAGGGACTCCCAGCCGAACCCGTACCAGGTCTGGCCCACGTTGACGATCGACAGGTACAGCGCCCACGGCACCAGCCACAGCAGCATCGCCGCCCAGAGGGGCAGCAGACCGTCGAGACCGGCGAGCAGTGCCGCCGACACCGCGCAGCCCGTCCAGGCGCAGACCGCGAACAGGCGGTCGGAGTAGTGCAGTTGGAACAGGCTCGGCGCCCGCCGGAAGGGCACCCGCTCGACGAAGCGGGGCACCGGCAGCATCCCCCGTTCGCCGAGCAGCGCCCGGAACTGGAGGGCCGCCGTCAGGAACGCGACCAGGTAGACACCGGCCAGGGCCCGCTGGAAGACCAGTCGGCTCAGCCAGTACTCGGGTGCGGTGAACCAGTCCACGGCCGTGCGCTCCTCTTTTCCGGCCCTCTCGGGGCCGGGTCACTGTGCGTGTCCTCGTGCTCCGGTTGCGTGACCCCCACGGGTGAAGCAGACAATAGTGGGCGAATCATCTTCGGGGGATGGACCGAGACGATGCGGGAGAACGTGGTGCGACTACCCACTGCCACTCTCCTCACCGCCTGCGCGCTCTCGGCGACGCTCCTCGTCGCCGGACGCGGCGGTGCGGGCGAGGAGATCACCATGCCGGGCGCGGACGCCGTCCTCCCCGCGGCCGAGGGACGTGTGGTCTCCGGCGACCCCTTCGGCGGCCTCTCCGCCGACCCGTCCGGCGCCGGCCAGGAGCCCGGCTCCTTCGCCGACGCCGACGCCGACGGGGAGCCGGGTCTCGGTGCCGTCGATCCCGGCTCCGGCGAGGGTGCCGGCTCCGATTCCGACCGCGGTGCCGCCCCCGACGCGATCGGCCCGCAGACCGTCCCGGAGGTCCCCGACCTGCCCGACGGCGGCGGGCTGATCCCGGACGGGCCCGACGAGTCCGACGGGCTGGACCCGTCCGACAGCATCTTCGGCAGCCCCGTCGACGTCGTCATGGGCTGACCGTGGCTCCGGGTCCCCGTTCCCCGGTCGAAGAATCGGGCAAATCCTGGCAAGGTGGCCCCATGGCTGATCGGGGAGCGAGCGCCCTGTCCCTCCCGGACGACTGGCCCGCCCACCCGGATCCGATCCTGGCGCTCAACCGTATGGGCAGCTTCGACTGGGACCTGGACTCGGGGCAGTTCCACATGGACGCCCGCGCCCATGAGATCTTCGACCTGCTGCCCGACGAGTACGACGGTGACCCCGCGACCCTCGCCGTCCGGGTCCCGCCCGCCGAGGGCATCCGCCTCGACGAACTGGTCGCCCAGGCCATCAAGGACGGCAGCGAGAACTACGGCGCCTACTTCCGCATGCGGCTGCGCGACGGCACCCTGCGCTGGACACACACCCAGGGCTACATCCGCCGCGACGGGACCGGCCGCCCACGTCGCATCGTGGGCATCGTGCGGGACGCGACCGACGAGCTCAGCGATCTCGCCGCCCGTCGCGACGAGGCCGACCTCGACAACGCGCGCCGCGAGCAGACCAACGTCGTCCAGCTCACCACGGCGGCCCTGGCGCACGCCCGCACCGTGCGCGACGTCATCGACGTCCTCAAGGACACCCACGGCCTCACCCACCTCGGCGCTACCAGCCTGGTCATGGGGCTGGTCGAGGCGGGTCGCATCCGGCTGATCGCCGAGGGGCCGGAGGGCAGCTTCGTGCCCGGCACGCTGGTCACCCGGCTGGACGAGCCCTACCCGATGAGCGAGGTCGTGCGGACTCTGACCCCCCGCTTCATCGAGTCGCCGGAGGAGTTCGCCGGCGGCTACCCCGTCCTGTGGCCGCACCTCACCGATCTGAAGATCACCTCGGCGGCCTATCTGCCGCTGATCGTGCAGGCCCGCCCGATCGGCGCGATGGGCCTGCTCTACAGCGACCGCCGGGGCTTCACCCCGGAGGACCGCAACATACTCGTCGCCCTGGGCAGCAGCATCGCGCAGAGCCTGCAACGGGCCATGTTCTACGAGCAGGAGAAGGACATCGCGCAGGGCCTCCAGCAGGCCATGCTGCCGCGCACCATCCCCAGTGTGCCCGGTGCCGACGTCGCCGTCCGCTACCGTGCGGCCACCATCGGCGGCTCACTGGGGCGCGACATCGGCGGCGACTGGTACGACCTCATCCCGCTGCCCGGGGGCGCCCCCTCCGGGGGAGGCCGGGTCGGCGCCGTCATCGGCGACGTCCAGGGCCACGACACCCACGCCGCCGCCGTCATGGGCCAGCTGCGCATCGTCCTGAGGGCCTACGCGGCCGAGGGCCACACCCCGGCCACCGTGATGGCCCGCGCCTCCGTCTTCCTGCACGAACTGGACACCGACCGCTTCGCCACCTGCCTGTACGCGGAGGCCGACCTCTCCACGGGGGTCGTCCAGGTGGTCCGCGCCGGGCACATCGACCCGCTGCTGCGCGGCCTCGACGGGACCTGCCGACGCGTTCCGGTCCCCGGCGGGCTGCCGCTCGGCCTGTCCGCCGAGTTCGGCAGCCTCGAGTACCCGGTCAGCACCGTGGAGCTCGACCCCGGCCACACGCTGCTGCTGTGCACCGACGGCCTGGTCGAGCAGCCCGGCGCCGACCTGGACGACGGCATGCGGGCCCTCGCCGCCCTGATCGCCGCGGGCCCCGAGGACGTCCGTAAACTCGCCGACCAGCTCATCGAGGTCGCCGAGGAGCGCGGCGGGGACGACGACGTCGCCCTGCTCCTGCTGCGCCGGCGCGGCCCCGACAGCCCAACGGGCGGGAGCCGTCTCCAGCAGCATGTGGCACCGGGCGACCCGGAGGCTCTCAGCGAGGCCCGGCACATGATCCGCGCCGCCGTCCGCACCTGGGGCGCCAGGGACCGTTCCGACGAGATCGAACTGGTCGCCGACGAGCTGATCACCAACGCGCTCATGCACACCGAGGGCGCCGCGATCGTCACCCTGCGGGTGCTCACCGGCACCGAGCACCGGCTGCGCGTCGAGGTGGAGGACTCCTCCAGCGCTCTCCCGCGCCGCCGTGAGGCGGGCGAGTCGGGGGTCTCCGGGCGGGGCCTGCTGCTGGTGGACCTGCTCACCGACGCGTGGGGAGTGGAGGCGCGGGGCGGCGGCAAGTGCGTCTGGTGCGAGTTCGTGGTGCCGGAACGGACCTGAACACTCCGGTCGCTGATGGCACCCTGGACCTATGCCGGAACTTCCCGAGGTCGAAGCGCTCAAGGACTTCCTGACCGAACACCTCGTCGGCCACGAGATCGTCCGTGTACTGCCCGTCGCGATCAGCGTGCTGAAGACGTACGACCCGCCCGTCACCGCGATCGAGGGCCGGGAGGTCACCGCCGTGCACCGGCACGGCAAGTTCCTCGACCTGGCGACCGGCGACGGCCCGCACCTCGTCACACACCTGGCCCGCGCGGGCTGGCTGCACTGGAAGGACAGGCTCCCGGACGGCCCGCCCCGCCCCGGCAAGGGGCCCCTGGCCCTGCGGGTCGCCCTGGAGACGGGAGCAGGCTTCGACCTGACGGAGGCCGGCACCCAGAAGCGGCTCGCGGTGTACGTCGTCCAGGACCCGCGGCAGGTCCCCGGCGTCACCCGGCTCGGCCCCGACCCGCTCGCCGCCGACTTCGACGAGGCCCGCTTCGCCGCGCTCCTCGCGGGTGAGCGGCGCCGGCTGAAGGGCGCCCTGCGCGACCAGAGTCTGATCGCGGGCGTCGGCAACGCCTACAGCGACGAGATCCTGCACGCGGCGAGGATGTCCCCGTTCAAACTGGCGGCCTCGCTGACGCCGGAGGAGACCCACACCCTCTACGACGCCCTGCGCACGACGCTCACGGAGGCGGTCGAGCGCTCGCGGGGCCTGGCCGCGGGGCGTCTGAAGGCCGAGAAGAAGAGCGGTCTGCGGGTGCACGGCCGGACCGGCGAACCCTGCCCGGTCTGCGGCGACACCATCAAGGAGGTCTCCTTCAGCGACTCCTCGCTGCAGTACTGCCCCACCTGTCAGACGGGCGGCAAACCGCTGGCGGACCGGAGGATGTCCCGGCTGCTGAAGTAGTCACCGGTGGGAGTGAGGCGGTCACCAGTGGGGGCTGCCCACCAGGTAGGCGACCAGCATGAGCACGCCCAGGACCAGGGCCGGGATCGCCAGGCCCTTCGCGAGGGACGTCATGCTCCGCGTACCGTTCGCCGCCGACGTCGTGTACCGCTCCCGCCGTGATACCAGGACGTGCCGTGCGAGCGCGCCGACGACGAGGGCCAGAGCGGCGGTGATCAGGGACACGGTGAGGGGCGTCAGCGCGTCCTGCTGGGCGACGTCGGCTTCGATGTCGCCCTGGCTCCCGTCCTCGATCCGGTCCGCGACGGCCACCGCCGCCGCCTGGACGGCCAGGACCACCGTGATGACCGCGGTGACGGCGAGCGCGAGGGCGCCGCCGGCGAGAGCGGGCGCGTGGCGGGACGAGGGCCGGGCGCGGCTTCCGGTTCGCTCCCGCCCCCACTGCTCGCCGCTCCCGTACCGGCCCTTGTGGGGTGGGCCTGTGCGGTCCGTGCTCGTCCCCTGCTCTCCTGTCCGGTTCCCGCCGCCCGGGACCACCGGCTTCGTCTTCGGCATCGTCGGAAGGCCCGAGGCCCCGACGACCACCGTGTCCGGCCCGCCGGCGGACCCGTTCGGGGGCGCGGTGGTGCCGTTCGGGGGCCCGGTGGTGCCGCTCGGGGGCTCGGAGTCGTGCGACGGGCCCACCACCGCCTCGACGTGGACCACCGCTTCGTCGGCCACCCCCTTCAGCGCGATGTCACCGGACAGGTGCCCCTCGGCGGTCGTGTCCACGCCGACCTTGAAACCGTTCGCGGTCGGCTCGACCCGCAGCCATGACTGTGCGGGCTGGGCCACGCAGTGACGGGCCAGCGGTGGCCCGTTCATGGTCACGGACTTCTCCTGGAGGGGCGAGCCCTTGGGGACCGGGCCGAAGTCCAGATGGTCCGGGGACGGCGCCACACGGATTTCGCGCAGAGCGCGGCACGCTTCGTCGGCGATCTGCCGGATGTCGTTGCGGGCGACGTCCTCCAGTGCCTGTCGAGCTCCTTCGGCCAGGGGCAGGGACTCGTTCTCCAGGCGGGAGCGCAGCTCCAGCACGGCGCCCTGCCGGGTGAAGGCGTTGTCGCTGTTGACGGCGGCCAGCAAGGAGGGTGGTGAGGGAATGGCGGCGATCTTGATGCGGCCGCGCCGGCTGTGCGCCAGATGCAGCTCTCCCTGCATCTCCACCGTCTTGCTCGGCGTCTGGTTGGGGTTCTGCTCCTGGACGTGCTCGAAAACGTAGTCGTACAGGTCGTCCAGGGAGACCTCGCCGTCGGCGTCGAGGTCGGCCTCGCCGGTCGCCAGGCCCTGCACCACCGCGTGCGTGAACACCGAGGGCCGGGGAGCGGAGTTCTCGGCCAGTTCGTCGCCCTCGAAGGCGAACTCCATGGAGTTGGACGCCGTGATGACGGCCCAGCCCCGCCCGCCGGGCGGCTTGTCCCGCGCGAAGGACTCGAGGACGTCGACCTTTCCGGAAGCGCGCACGGACGACGACCCCCGGGAGAAGGCGCCGCCGTAGCAGCAGTCGAGGAACAGGACGGTCCGGCCGGCCCGGGTACGGGACATGCATCCGCGGACGAAGTGGGCGGGGATCGCCGTGGCGTCCAGCAGCCGGGGCTCGGTGTCGCTGGCGGCGAAGTACAGTTCGCCGGACTCGCTCTTGAGGCCGTGGCAGGAGAAGTGCAGCACCAGGGTGTCGTCACGGCGGCGGTCGTTGAAGAAGCCCTGGATGCGCCTGCGCATGGTGTCGGCCGGCGCGTTGCGCACGACGTCCACGTCGAAGTCGCCGATCTGCGGGTCGTGCAGGACCCCGGCGAGGGCGGCGGCGTCCTGGGCGGGCGCCTTGAGCCTCTTGAGCCCCTGGTCGGCATAGCGGTCGTTGGCGATGATCAGCGCGTGTCTGGCATTCGTCATGGCTGGGCTCCGGCCGCGGAATGACGTCGGAGGAAGACCTCGAACGCCTGGGCCACCTGCTCGTCGGTCGCCTCGGATATCTCGAGTACGTCGTCGTCCAGGGCCAGACGCAGCGAGGGCCGGGAGTCCCGGGAGCGGCCGCGCCATTCCCGGATCGCGTCGAGGACCTGCCTCAGCCCCTTGACCGTGCTGCCCAGGCTCACCACCAGGGCGCCGATCGCGGCCACCTCCACGACGCGGGCGCCGGGCGGGGGCTCCTCGCCGGGGACGGACATCACGTCGTCCACATCGAGTTGCAGCAGTTCCTGGCGCAGACAGCCGGTCAGTTCCGCGATGTCCTCGACGTCCGCGCCCTCCTCGGCCACGAGGATCTGCAGGGTCTTCTCCACCGGGCGGCCCCTTTCGGTCCTACGCACAGGGGCGGCGCGGAGTCGGACGGTCGGTGGCTCCGCGTCCGCGGCTACGACATCATTTTCCGCCGCCCGCCGTACGCTCGCAAATCACGCGCACCATGCAGGAGGTGGCGAAAACGCGCCCGCGGCTCGAACCGCCCCCGCCCGCGCCCCCGTCCCCGCGTCGACATCGACATCGAAGTGACCTGAACTCACTCCGTGCCGGCGTCAGTGGGCCTCGAGGGTCACCAGGTGCTCTCCGGTCGCCGTGCGCAGCTCGTAGCGGGCGATCTCGTCGGTGTGCCAGGCCGCGGCGCCCTGCATGATGTTGGGGCGGGCGTCGTGCTTGGGGACGTTCCAGTTGGTGACCGTCTGCTCGGAGCCGTCCAGGCCGATGGCGATCAGGCGGCAGGAGCGGGGACCCGCCCCGTCCTTGACCTCCAGCTCCACATGGCTGCCCCAGTCCTCGTCCTCGGCGGTGACCTGCGCCCAGACCCCGGACTTCTCGTCCGTCGCGGTGACCCGTACGGCGTTCTCGCCACCGCTGCCGCCCCCCGCCATCATCGCGATCACGGGGCCGGCCAGGGCGACCACCACGGAGGCGGCCACCGCGTACAGCACCCGTCGGCGCACGGCCCGGTGCCGGACCGCCACCTCGGCGAGCAGCCGGTCGAGCAGCTGCGGGCCGGGGCCGGCGAAGGGGTGCACGGCGCGCGGGGTGGCGCGCCGGTAGAGCATCATCTGTCGTGCGGTGGGACCGAACTCGGTGACCTGCGCCGCACATTGAGGACACTCCATGAGGTGGTCCTCGAAGCGGAAGGCTTCCGTTTCGTCCAGCACGCCGAGCGCGTACGCGCCGACGTCGCGATGCCTTTCCAGGGACCTCATGCCGAAACCTCGTGCCTTTGAGTGCCAGTGGGGTTACTCCTTGCTCCCACCGGTACGCACCCGGCCGGCGAATCACTCAAGCCACGTACCGAATCGTGACCCAGATGTTCGGAGCGGTCCGGCCCGCGGATTGGTGTGATTCTAGAAAAGATGAATCGCCAGGTGGCCGAGAGGCAACCCGAGCTGCCAGGCGGGCGTCCAGACCTTGGGTCCCTCGTCCTCGCCGGCCCCCGGCGCACCGCCGGGCACCGCGTTGAGATCGGGAGCGAGCAGCTCCGTCTCCTCGAGCCAGCGCCAGGCCGCGGCCGCCAGGTCGAGATCGGGAGCCGGTCCGTCGGACCGGGCGGCCTCGGCCCTCAGTTGAGACATACGTTCATCGACCCAGTCCTGCCACGGCTGGTCGTACGCCGTGAGCGAAAGCCACGTCTCCAGCTGAGTCACGACCCGGATGCCGGGCAGTTCGCCGTCGGTGTCCGACAGGAAGATGGTGAGTGCCAGGGCGTCGCGCCCGGCGCGGAACTCGAAGGACGTCGGCGGCATCAGATCGCCGGTCCGCAGCAGTTCGTCGGCGATGTACTCGGCGTACAACCAGGCCATGGGGACGGTCAGTTCGCCGCCGCCGGTGCCGTCCGTGCTCTGGTGACCTCTGTGCAGCATCCCTTCCTGCCTTCCTCCGGTGCTTGCGCTCGCCCGTTGCCGGGACGCAGGGGACCCGGTCACCGGGCCCCGTCCGGAACACGGATAAGGACACCCGATTACCCAAAGGGGGTCCTCGGCAAGGCGCTTTGCGGAGACTTGACCCAGTCCTGGGTTTCAGCGCAGGTCGGCCGCGTATCCCGGAAGCACCCGGCGCAGGGCGCGCAGCGCGTAGTACGCGCGGGACTTCACGGTACCGGGCGGAATTCCGAGCGTTTCGGCGGCCTCCGCCACACTGGCCCCCTGGAAATACACCAGCACCAGTACTTCACGGTGCTCGGGAGTGAGTGTCTTCACAGCCTCGCGCACATCGAGGGTGGCGGCCGCCCGCTCGGCGTGGTCGGCGCAGACGGGCGCGTTCTCCAGCACCGCGTCGCCGACCTCGGCCGGCCGCGCCTGGCGGGCCCGCCGTGCGTCGATCGCCAGCCGCCGGCCGACGGTGAGCAGCCAGGGCCGTACGGAGTCGAAGGTGTCGGCGCGCAGGGCCTCGGGGTGCTGCCAGGCGCGTACCAGGGTCTCCTGGACGAGGTCCTCGGCGCGCTGGCGGTCGCCGTCACACAGCCTCAGCAGCAGCGCGAACAGGGGTCGGCCGTGCTCGCGCTGGAGCGCGGCGAGCTCGTGCTCGGCGGTCGTCGTCCTGGCGTTGAGGGCGGTTCCGGCGGTCATGGGCGTATGGCACCGCAGTGCGCCGGTTCGGGACAGGGCGCGCACACGGGTCTGCGACGGACGGTCGATCGCGTCGACGAACGGTTCGACGAACGGTCCTGGCTACGCCGATCGCGGGCATCGGCCCTGGACGAAGGGAGTGCCGGGGCGGGCCGCCGCCCCTCATGGATTAGTACTGGACCATGCGTAAATATGACAAATCATGGGGAGTGGGGTGAACCGGTGATCGCACGCAGACACCTGGTGGCCCTGGTCCTGACCGCCGTGCTCGCGTCGGCCGCCGCCTGCCAGGCCCGAGAACACCGGTCCGCCGAACGCTCCGGCCGCCCGGCGCCGTCCGCCGCCCGCGGCTTCACCCTCGTCGCCTCCGGCGACATCCTCCCGCACACCACCGTCATCGACCGCGCCCGCTTCGACGCCGGGGGCACCGGCTACGACTTCCGCCCGATGCTCGCGGGCATCGAACCCGTGGTCGCCCGCGCCGATCTGGCGCTGTGCCACATGGAGACCGTGTACGGCGCGAACGGCGTCTACACCGGCTACCCGGACTTCAAGTCCCCGCCGGAGATCGCCGCGGCCCTCGCCGCCACCGGCTACGACGGCTGCTCCACCGCCTCCAACCACAGCCTCGACGACGGAGCCGCCGGCGTGCAACGCACCCTCGACGCGCTCGACGCCGCCGGCGTACGCCACGCGGGCACCGCGCGCACCGAGGCCGAGGCCAACTCCGTCACCCTCCTGCGCGCGGGCCCGGCGAACGTCGCCCACCTCGCCTACACCTACGACACCAACGGCCACCCGCTTCCGCAGGGGCAGCCCTGGACCGTCAACCTCCTCGACGAGAACCGGATCCTCGCCGACGCCAAGGCCGCCCGGAAGGCGGGTGCCGACGTGGTCGTCGTCTCCGTGCACTGGGGCACCGAATGGCAGGACGCCCCGGACGAGCGGCAGCTCTCCCTCGCCCGCGCCCTCACCGCCTCCCGCACGAACGGCCGCCCCGACATCGACCTGATCCTCGGTACGCACGCCCACGTCCCGCAGGCCTACGAGAGGGTCAACGGCACCTGGGTCGTCTACGGCATGGGCGACCAGATCGCGGGCGAGATGTTCAATCACCAGGGCGTCCAGGACGCACGCGGCAACCAGTCCACCGTCGCCCGCTTCACCTTCGTCCCGCCCGCCCGGCCCGGTGCCCGCTGGGAGGTGCGCAAGGCCGAGTTCGTGCCGCAGATGTTCGACCTCGACGCCGGCCGGGTGGTCGACCTCGACAAGGCCCTCGCCCAGGGCGCCGGCGTCGAGGGGGTGCGCGACCGGATCAGGGAGGTCGTCCTCGGCCGGGGCGCCGCGAAGAGCGGACTGGTGATGGGGAAGTGAGCCCGCCCCAGGTCGGGACCTTTCGGACCCGACCTGGCAGCCCGCGGGGTGGCCGGAGGCTACGGCACCACCGTCACCGGCCACCGCCCCGCCTTCACCAGCCGCACCGCGACCGATCCCACGATCCGGTGGCCGGCCTGCTCGGAGGCGCCCACCACCACCGCGTCCGCCGTCAGCTCGTCCGCCGCCTTCACCAGGCCCGCGAAGGGGTCGCCGCGGAAGGTGTGGAACTCCCAGCGCACGTCGAATATCCCCCGGGTCCGCTCGGTCGCCTCCCGGATCTGCGCGACCAGGTCCTCGGCGATCTCGTCGGTAGTCTCCGCGACCGGCACCCCCAGCGCCGCGCCCGCCGCCAGCACCGGCTGCACGTACACCACGGCGAGCAGCGCGTGCTGGCGCCGGGCCAGGCCCCCGGCGTAGGCCGCGGCCCGCAGCGAGGAGTCGGAGCCGTCCACCCCGACGAGAATGACCTTGGGTCCGTCCGTGCCCCGCTCGAACTGGTGCGCGGGCTGCTGCGAGTGCTGTTCCGTCACGGCCAGAGGCTATCGGAAGCCGCAGGTCCGCCCGGTGCGAGGGCCGTTCGACGAGTTCCTGCCGGCCCGCCGACACCGCCGTCCGCAAGAAGGCCGCCCGGTGGCTGGTCCCTGGGCGCCCGCGGTCGTGGGCGCCTGCGAGGACGGCGCGAAGGCCTTGGTCCGCGCCGGACTCGGCGTCCTGCGACCGGGCGACGAGGCGATCCTGCCGGTCGTCTCCTTCGACCTCGGCGGCCCCGGACGCGGGTCATCCGGCAGGCCGTGCACCGGGTGCGCCGCACCGGCGCCTCCTGCCGGCTCCGCCGCCACCGCACCCTCACCGAGCAGGAGATGGAGGAGGTGGCCGGCCGCGCGGACGCCTGGCGTGACACCGAGACCGAACGCGACCGACTGCGCCGGGCGGGTGGAATCGTGCCGCCGGTCCGGTGTCGGTGTGGTGGGTCGGCCGTCGATCGGGCGACCCATGACTGCATGAAGAACGATCAGCTGTTCACGCGACGACGGGCGTTGCTCGCCGGCGCCGGAGCCGCCGTCGGAGCGGTCGGCACGGCCGGAGTGCTCCTGTGGGGCGAGGACGGGAAGCCGGCCGGGGCGGCGGCCTCCGCCGCGGGCGCCCCGGCGCGCGCTCTGCCGCTGAAGCCCTCCGCCTACCGCCTCCAGCCGCTCACCGGCTACGGCCCCCCGCGCACCGCCCCCGGCCGCACCCCGGTGCGCCACGAACCGCTGCTGAGGATGACCGGCCGCGGCCGCACCATGGTGCTGACCTTCGACGACGGACCCGACCCCCGCTACACCCCCGGCATCCTCGACACGCTGGCCCACTACGACGTGCGCGCGATGTTCTTCGTCTGCGGGGAGATGGCCGCGGACAACCAGGAGCTGCTGGGGCGCATGGCCGACGAGGGCCACGTCGTCGGCAACCACACCTGGTCCCACCCCCTGCTGACCCGCCTCACCCGCCGCCGGATCCGCTCCGAGATGTCCCGCACCAGCGACGTCATCGAGGAGGGGTACGGGGAGCGGCCCCGTTGGTTCCGCGCCCCGTACGGCGCATGGAACCGCGCCGTCCTCCAACTCGGCGCCGAACTGGGCATGGAGCCGCTCGCCTGGACGGTCGACAGCCTCGACTGGACCGCCCCCGGCACCGGAACCATCGTCGACCGGGTCGAGAAGGGCGCCGCCCCCGGAGTCGTGGTGCTCTCGCACGACGCCGGGGGCGACCGCTCGCAGAGCGTGCGGGCCCTGCGCCGGTATCTGCCGCAACTCCTGGATTCCGGCTATCACATCACCGTCCCGCACCGGCGGTACACCTGACGCGAGCCCCCGCCCGCCCGGTCGGGACACCGCTCAGCGGACCTCGACCAGGCGGGCGAAGGCGACCACGTTGCCGTCGTATCCGTTCGCCTTCGAGAAACCGCCGCCGCAGGTGATGACCCGCAATTCGGGGGCTCCCTTGGAGGCGTAGACGCGGTCGCCGGGGAAGTTGTTCTTCGCGAAGACCTCGATGCCGTAGATCTCGAAGACCGCGGTCTTCCCGTCCATCCGCGACACCTCGACGCGGTTTCCCTTCTTCAGGGCCCCGAGACCGTAGAAAACGGCGGGGCCCAGTGTGTTGTCCACATGGCCGACGACGACCGCGGTCCCCTTTTCACCGGGCGAGACACCACCGGTGAACCAGCCGGCCAGGTTCGGGTCCTCCGGTGGCGGCGCGCCGACCCAGCCGTCCGCGTCCAGGCCGACCGACATGACCGGCGCGTCCACCCGGATGGCGGGGATCCGTACCCGGTCCGGCACGGCGTACGCCAACGGCGCCGGCGTCCGGCCGAGGGCCCCGCCGGCGGCACGGCTGTCCGCGGCGGCCGCGGACGCGGGCTGCGGCGGGCCGATGTCGAACTCTCCCGACCCGTTCCGGATGAGCGCGAGACCGGTCAGCAGAACAAGCGCTATCACGCCCCATGGGGCGCGCTTCCTCCGCCGCTCCTCTTCTTCCGCCACCTCGGACAGCTCGTACGCAGACATTCGCCATCCCCTTTCGACGCGGCCGTCACCGCGTCCCTTCGCGCATATGAGAACGCTAAGTCCCCGGACCGGAACCGGCGACGGGGCAGCGGCGAACGGGTGGCTCCTACGCCTTTCGGTGCGCCATCCGAGTTGCCGACGGCAGGAATTTTCTGACGGTCCGTGACCTGCGGCTATATCCGATTGTGTGCATTTCGCTCGGCGTGTCCTCTCACCAGGACGGACCATTCCCGAAATGCGGGCGCGTGCAAGGCATCTGAGGGTCTTTTCGGGAGGTGCTTTCTCGCCGACATGCCGGGGACGGGCCCCCGGGGCGCCTTCCGCGGAGGATCACATGCGCATCACTCGTGTTCTGGCGGTCTCGGCGGTCTCGGCCGCCGCGGTCGCCTCTCTCGGCTTCACTGCCCCGGCCGCCGTCGCACGCGACGGCATGGGCGCCAACCCGAGCAACATCATGGCCCTGCCCGCCGTCATCGCCCGCGGTGGCCAGCTGACGGTCACCGTCGACGGCTGCCCGAGCGGCGGCACCATGACCTCGGCGGCGTTCCCGCAGACCAACCTGACGCCGATCAACGGCGCCAACCAGACGGCCAAGGGCACGGCGACCATCAACGACAACGCCCGGGCCGGCGCCTACGACATCACCGTCAACTGCTCCGGCCGGACCCTGACCCGTCCGGCCGCCTTCACCGTCATCGGCGGTGTCCGCGGCGGACTCGGCGGCAGCACCACCACGGGGGCCACCCCGACCGACATGGCCATCGGTGGCGGGCTCGTCACCGCGGCCCTCGTCGGCGGCGGCCTGTTCTGGATGCGGCGCCGCGCCGAGCGCCGCGTCTGAGTCCGCCCCGAAGGAGACCGCACCTCGCACGTGGCACAGGACTTCGCCCCGGTCCCGTAGGGGATCCGGGGCGAAGTCCTGCGCACGGCGCAGCCGTCGGCGGTGAACCGTCAGCCGCCGTCCTCACCGGCGCGGCGCCGTGAGAGGTAGTACGCGGTACCGACCGAGCCCGCGACGAGCGCGGCCCCCAGCCCGATCTCCCGGAGGTCGAATCCGGCGACGCTGCCGCCCTCACCGGCGTGCACACCCTGCGGCACCGGATAGGGCAGAGGCAGGGGATCGACCGGGCGGCCGCCGACGATCGTCAACTCCTTGACGGCGCTGATCCCGCCGCAGTTGAACGTCACCCGGTACGACGCGCCCGCCCTGGCGTCCCGGTCGACCACGGCCACCGCCGACGAGGACCCCTTCGGGATGACGACCGTGTCGAAGACCCCGGAGAAGACCGTCACGGAGCTCCGGCAGCCACTGGTGCCGCGGTCCACGTGAAGGGTGACCTGTCCGCCCGCCGCGATCGTCGAGGGCAGCACGCTGTAGCCGTTGGACATGACGTAGTGGTTGTCGTCGTCGCTCGCGACGGCAGCCGGTGCGGAGAAGGTCAGGGCGGTGACGCCGAGCAGTGCGGCCGAAGCGACGCGTATCGCGCGCATGGTGGATCCTCCGGTCCCCGAGGAGCAGCTGCGGACCTTTTTCCGCTTGCGCCATAAATGCACCTCGATGACCGAAACGCTAGGAACTGGTGTGCGCTCCCGCGATCGCAGTCGCGCGAATGGGGCAAACGTGTGGGCCGCCCGGGGGACGCCGTTCCGGCAACCGGGGGACGGTGGCGGCGTGGCGGCCGTCCCCGGGCGCGGGGGCGTGAGGTGAGCGGATGTCAGCCCTCGACGGCGGGGAAGAGGATGTCAGCCCTCGACGGCGGGGAAGAGATGGAGGAACGGTTCCGCCGACGCGGTGACGCCCCGGCTGTAGGGCGCGTCGAAGTCCCAGATGAGGAAGAGCAGAAAGGCGATCAGCGCGGAGAACAGCCCGGCCAGGACCAGCTCGCGGGGCGTCCGCCGGATCTGCAGCGCGAAGACCATGCCGATGGTGATCACGGCCCCGGCCAGCAGGCCGAACCACACCACCCCGGGCATGGTCGCCCCGGTCGACTCGGCGCGGGCGTTGCGTGCCTGGTCGGCGGCGGCCATCTGGTCGAGCAGCGGCTGGTAGGCCTGTGCCTGGAAGTCGGACGTCGGCTCGTAGTCGGTGACGTCCACCCGGACCCGCTGGAGGAGTTCGTCACCGCGCTTCGTCACCTCGCCGTGGTCGGCCATCGACTTCCACTCGGTGGTGACGACGTGTCCGACATAGGCGTTGACATCGTCCCGAATACGGTCACGGACATCGGCCGGGTAGACCCGTACCCGCTCCGAGATCTCGTGGAGCGCCTGAGCCTCCGACTGGACGTGGTCCTGGGCGACGCTGCGCGCCTCCCAGACACCGGCGATGGCCAGGCCCAGGACGATGGCGTACACCACGCCGATCCACATCGTCATGTACTCGATGACGTCCGGCGTCTCGGAGGGGTCCTCGTCCTCGGGCGCCCTGCGGTGCCGTAGGAGGGTGATGACGACCACCACCGCGCAGGCGGCGAGCATCGCGAGGGTGAGAACAAGCCATTCCGGCAAGGGATGCCTCCAGGGTCGGCACTAACGCGGTCGCAGCGCGGCGACGGCGATCACCGCGGGCACGGTGATGAGCAGGACGTAGGTGACCGGCGACTGGCCACGGCGGGCGGGCCGCTGACGCGGTGAGGCGTGGTACGCCGGGTAGCTCACGGGGGTCGCCGACGGGCGTGGGGTGGGCCTGGGGGCGGGCGCCGGCGTGGGGTCGGGGGCCAGCCGGGGGAGCGGCGCGGCGGGTCGGGGCGGCGCGGGCGGCTCCGGGCGCGGCTTCGGTGCCGAAGGCCTGGGCGCGGGGAGCGGTTCAGGTGGTGGCGCCGGTTCCGGGGGCGGAGGCGGTTGTGGAGGCGGGGCCGGGGTGGGCGTGGGGCTCGGCGTCGGCTTGGGCGGCGGCTCCGGCTTCGGCGGTGTGGGGGTCGGCTCGGGCGTCGGCTTCGGTTCCGGGCACACCGGGGGAGTCGGCCACGTGTGACTTCCCGCGACCGCCACCGCCTCGGTGCCGTCCGGGCCGGTCGAGGCGTACGCGCACGCGTCGGCCGCGGCCACCCCGGCCGGGGCGGCCGCGAGGATCCAGGCCACGGTCACCAGAGCCAACGCCCTGGTGACGAGGGCGGATCGGGTCGGTTCGGGTCCATGCACGACGGAGATCATGCGGCTTCTCGAACCGGTCCACGCCCACGCCCGGCGGGGATTGCCCCGAACGGGGGAAGCTCCCGTCCGCGGGTTTGCCGGGCGGTGCGCTCGCGCGTCCGGCACACCGTGCGCGTGTGCGATCCGGACGGCCCGTCGGGCCCGGTGTCACAGGTCGCGGAAAGTTTTTCGTGCGGGGTTTGAACACAACGGCCGTCACCATGCGTACTCAGTGCCGTGCGGCGGCGCAGCAGGGCGCTGCAACACCTTTGTGACGATCGGGGAGTTGTTGACGATGAAGACCACCTGGCGGAGCGCCTCACTCGCGGCTAGTGCTGTGGCCGTTCTGGCGCTGACGACGGCGTGCGGTTCTGAGAGCGGCACGCCGGCGTCGAGCCAGAACGTCGGGGCCACGGCTCCGGCGGGTGGCATCGCGGGCGTCGGCAGCGGCTACGGCAGTGTCGGCGCCGGTGCGAGCGCCAGCGCCACCGGCGGCGCCGGTACGGGTGCCGGTGCTCAGGCCACGGACGCGGGTGAGCTGGAGATCTCCGCGAACGGCGAACTCGGCAAGATCCTCACCGACGGTGCCGGCAAGACCCTCTACCGCTTCGACGCGGACACCGCTGAACCCCCGAAGTCGAACTGTGACGGCGACTGCGCGACCGCCTGGCCGCCGGTCGCGGCCGATGACGTCTCCGCCGGCGACGGTATCGACAAGTCGCTGCTGGGCGAGGTCACCCGGACCGACGGCACCAAGCAGCTCACCGTCGGCGGCTGGCCCGCCTACTACTACGCGAAGGACACCAAGGCCGGCGACACCAGCGGCCAGGGCGTGGGCAACAAGTGGTTCGCGCTGGCCCCCGACGGCAAGAAGGCCAAGTCGGACTCCGCCTCGGAGGTGGCGCTGCCCGGGCTGTCGGTCCGCAAGGACGCCAATCTCGGCGACATCGTCGTCGACAAGAACGGCATGACGGTCTACCGCTTCCTGAAGGACAAGGCCTGGCCCGAGCCGGTCTCGAACTGCAACGGCGCCTGCCTGGAGAAGTGGCCGGCGGTCGCGCCCGTCGAGTTCGGCGAGACCAAGGGCATCCAGGAGAAGGGGTACATGAACTTCACCCGGGGCGACGGCACCAAGCAGCAGACCATCAACTGCTCGCCGATCTACACCTTCTCCGGTGACAAGGCCCCCGGTGACATCAACGGCCAGGGCGTCGGCGGCACGTGGTACGCCGTCGCGCCGAACGGAAAGCTGGTCGGAGCGCCGGGACAGTAGGGATCGCCTCCCCAGGGCCGACTCCCCGAGCTGCCCCTCGCGCACGACCACTGGTCCGCCCCCTCCGCGCCGCACGGAGGGGGCGGACCGTTGTGCTGCGCCCTGCGTACTCGGCTGTGGTGGTCGGCCGTCGTGCTTGTCCCACGACCACCACCTGTGCGTAGACTTTCGCCGCCCTTCGGGCCGCTCCGGGAACTCTGCGGAACGGCCCGGGTACCTTGAGTAGCCTCTCGAGGGACGTCGATTCGGCACGTGCCGCAGGCAGTGACCGGGAACGGACGGTCAATTTCCGTTTCCACTCGCCCCTTTGGCGGGCGATCAGTAGCCTCAGCTCGAACACCGGATCGCCTACGCCTTGGAGAGATAGATGGAGCGACCCGCTTGGGCCCCTCGGAGCATCGACATCTCGGTGCCCAGCGTCTCGCGGATCTACGACCACTACCTGGGCGGCTCGCACAACTTCGAGGTCGACCGGGAGGCAGCCCGCCGGGCCATGGCGTTCATGCCGGGGCTTCCGAAGATCAGCCAGGCGAACCGGGCGTTCATGCGCCGCGCCGTGCGGTACGCGGCCGGTGAGGGCATCACCCAGTTCCTCGACATCGGCTCCGGCATCCCCACCTTCGGCAACGTGCACGAGGTCGCCCAGGAGGTGAGCCCCGGGGCGCGGGTGGTCTACGTCGACCACGACCCGGTCGCCGTCGCGCACAGCCAGGCGGTGCTCGAGGGCAACACCGACACCGACGTCGTGGCCGCCGACCTGCGCAAACCGCAGGAGATCCTCAGTAGCCCGCAGGTGGAGCAACTGATCGACCTGGACCGGCCGGTGGCGCTGCTGCTGATCGCCGTACTGCACTTCGTGGAGGACGCGGACGACCCGTACGCGGCGGTGGCCGAACTCGGTGCCGCGCTCGCGCCCGGCAGTCTGCTCGCGCTCACGCATGCCTCGTACGAGGGAATCCCGCTGCCACCAGAGCGGGCCGAGGGCGCGGTGGACGTGTACAAGGACATTCGCAACCCACTGGTCATGCGCTCGCGTGACGAGATCGGGCGGTTCTTCGAGGGGTACGACATGGTGGAGCCCGGACTGGTGCCGATGCCGCATTGGCGGCCGGACACGGCGCCGGAGGACGAGGACCCATGGGCCCTCTCCGGTTTCGCCGGCGTGGGGCGTACGGCGTGACCGCGGAGCCGGACGGGCCGGAGGACAGACTCAGGCGGTTCGCGACGATCTGGAGCCGGGCCGTGTTCCCGGTGACCTCGACGTCGCTGACCCGGCCCGAACTCGAGGAGCAACTCCTGCCGTTGGCAAGGCGGTTGCGTGAAGCGCTGCTGGAACGCGGCTTCGGCGCCGACACCGGCAAGGCGGTCGGCGCCGCCCTCGTCGACGTGCACTGCACCGACCCCGAGGCGCTCAGCCGCTCTCTCGACTGCGTCGACGCCTACCTGGTGCTCTACTGCGGCGAGGACGGCCTTCAGGAGGATCTGCGCGCCCGGGCCTCGCGGCTCCAGCACGCCATGGCCGCCGGATACGCGCAGGCGCTGCGCGAGCGCACCCTCGCCGAACAAGAGGCCATCGCCCAGGCCGCGTTGCGGGCCCAGGGCGTGGTCGCACAGGCGCTGCACGCGAGCGAGGCCCGCTTCCGCGCGGTCTTCGAGGGCGCCGCCATAGGAATCGGCATCACCGACCTCGACGGCAACGTCCTCCAGATCAACGGGGCGTTGCTACGCATGTTCGGCGGCTCCGAGCAGACCCTTCGGGGCCGCAGGGTCCAGGACCTGACCCACCCCGAGGACGCGCCCCAGATCTGGAAGCTCTACGACGAGCTCGTTCGCGGCGAACGGGAGCACTACCACACGGAGAAGGCGTTCAGCCGCCCCGACGGAACGGTCCTGTGGACCAACCTGACGGTCTCCCTGCTGCGGGACGCCGACGGCAACCCGCAGTACTCACTGGCCCTGATGGAGGACACCACCGAGCGCCGGCTGCTCAACCTCCGGCTGCGCTACGAGGCCACCCACGACGCGCTCACCGGCCTGCCCAACCGCACCCTGTTCTTCGAACGCCTGGAGAAGGCGCTCGGCGCCGGCGAGGGCCAGCGCTTCGGACTGTGCTACCTCGACCTGGACGGTTTCAAGACCATCAACGACAGTCTCGGGCACGCGGCCGGCGACCGGCTGCTCGTCGAGGTCGCCGACCGGTTGCAGTCCTGCGCGACCGCCCCGGGCGAGATGGTGGCGCGCCTCGGCGGCGACGAATTCGTGGCCCTGACCACCGGCCCCGACACCCGCCACGAGGTCGACGAGCTCGCCGCGCGCATCATGAACGCCCTGGTCGCGCCAGTGAGCATCGACGGCCGGGAGCTGACCGTGCGCGGCAGCATCGGCATCGTCGAGGGCCCGGCGGGGGAGCGCAGCGCGGCGGAAGTGCTGCGCAGCGCCGACATCACCATGTACCGGGCCAAGTCGGCGGGCGGCAACCGCTTCGAACTCGCCGACGCGGAGGCCGACGCCCGCGCGATCACCCGCCACGGTCTGACCACGGCGCTCCCGGCGGCCCTCGACCGCGGCGAGTTCTTCATCGAGTACCAGCCGCTCGTCCACCTCGGCGACGGCAGTGTGCGCGGCGCGGAGGCGCTGGTGCGCTGGCTCCATCCACAGCACGGCGTGCTCGGACCCGACCGGTTCATCCCGCTCGCCGAGCACACCGGGCTGATCGTGCCGCTGGGCCGCTGGGTCCTGGAGGAGTCGGTCCGCCAGGCCGGCGAGTGGCGGGAGCGCAACGGTGGCACGGATCCTCTCCGGATCAACGTCAACCTCTCCCCGTGCCAGCTCACCCATCCCGGTCTGGTGCAGGACACCGTCGACATCCTGGAACGCGCGGGCGTCGCGCCGGAGGTCCTGTGCCTGGAGGTGACGGAGTCGGCGTTGATCGGCGCCGACGACGACCTGCTCAAGCCGCTGCGCCGGCTCGCCGAGATGGGCGTAGACATCGCCCTGGACGACTTCGGCACCGGCTACTCCAACCTGGCCAACCTGCGTCGCCTCCCGGTGAGCGTGCTCAAGCTGGACCGTTCCTTCACCCAGGGCATGCAGCAGTTCCCGGCGGATCCGGTCGACCTCAAGATCGTCGAGGGGATCGTTTCTCTCGCCCACAGCCTGGACCTCGCGGTCACGGTGGAGGGCGTGGAGACCGGCGCGCAGGCCGAGCAGCTGCGGATACTGGGCTGCGACACGGCCCAGGGCTGGTACTACGCCCGCCCGGGTCCGCCGGACAGGCTCCACGAGCTGGCTCTGGTCGACGCGACGGGGTGACAGGACAACTCGGTTGCGGGGGCGGGTGGGTCACCCACGAGGATGGGCGGGTGACCCACGAGAACGACGACGTGAACGAGGCGATCGCCGGCGAGCTGGCCCTCATGGACCCCGCCGTGCGCGCCTCCCGTGCCCTCTTCGAGCCGCTGCTCGACCCCGAGTTCGTCGAGGTCGGCTCCTCGGGCCGCCGCTACACGTACGAGGACATGCTGGCCTGGCTGCCCGACCACCAGGGCAGCTCGCCGGGCGGCCCGCGCTACGAGCCGTCGGCGATCACGGGCGTCGTCCTGGCCCCCGGCCTGGTGCACCTCACGTTCGAGACGCACGTCGACGGCCGGCGCACCCGCCGCAGCTCGCTGTGGCGCAGGCGCAGCGAGGAGACCGGCTGGCGGATGTACTACCACCAGGGCACACCGGTACCGCCAGGCACCGAGTAGCCCCGGCCCACGCTGAGCCCGATGGCACCGACCGGCCTGGACCCGGTGACGGGTGCGTGGCGTCGGCCCGCCTCGAGACCGGTGGCGTCGGCCTGGTCCGGGGGCGGGTGGCGTCGGCCCGGGCATGGCCCGCTGGCACCAACCCGTCCTGGAACCGGTGGTGTTGGCTTGTCCTGGAGCCGGGGTGGTGTGGGGTTGGGTGGCGACGGGCCCGGGCTGGGTTGGGTGGTGTTGGGCTGGGGCGGTGGCGTCGGCCCGGGCAGGCCCGCTCCAACCCGGGCTGGCTTCAGTGGTGTTGGCGGGGGTGGGCGGCGTCGATACGGGCTGTGTCCGGTGGTGTTCTGCCGCTCCTGAGGCCGGGTGGTGTCGGTCGGGCTGTCCCGTGGCTGGGCGGTGTCGGCCCGCGGTGGGCACGGTGGCGTCGGCGCGCCTCGAGGGCGAGTGGAGTCGGCCGGCCCCGGGCCCGGGTGGCGTTGGTCCGGCGAGGGCGCGGTCCCGGGGCTCGCCCCGAGGCCGGTGGCGTCAGCCCGCTTCGCGTTCGCGGGACTCCTCGGCCACCGACACGGCCGCCCGGACCAGCGCCGCCGTCGCCGTCGAGCGGGACTGCTGGGGCCAGGCGACGGCCATGACGGCAGCGGGCGCGTCCCGGACGGGGCGGTAGACGACGCCCGGCCGGGGATAGCGGTCGGCGACGGACGCGGGCAGCAGCGCGACGACGTCGCCGAGGCCGACCAGCGTGAGGAGCTGGGCCAGGTCCCGGCCCTTGCCGCGGACCTCGTCGACGAACCGGTGCACCTCGTCCGCGCGCAGCCCCAGGTCGGCGAGGAACAACCCGGCGCGGGCGGCGAGCGGATGGCTCACGGCGAGGGCGGCGACCCGCGGTTCGGCGGTCAGGTCCTCCACGTCGAGGCCGGTGCGGTCGTACGGCTCGTAGACCAGGGCGACATCGGCCTCGCCCTGGCGCAGCAGCCGGGACTGCTCCTGCCACGAGGACAGCCGGACGGTGACCGGCATCGCCGCGGGGTCGGCCGCGTAGCGCTCGAGGATCGTCCCCAGGAGTCCCCCGTCCCCGTCGGCCTTCACGGCGAGCACCAGCTTCGGCTCGGTGGCAGCCGCGCGGCGCGCCCGCAGCCCGGCCGCGTCCAGCGCGTCCAGGGCCAACCTGGCCTCCGCCAGGAGGACTTCCCCTGCCGGGGTCAGCGCCACGCTGTGGGTGGTCCGCTCGAAGAGGGTGACGTCCAGCTCCGTCTCCAGCCGCCGGATCGCACGCGACAGGGGCGGCGGGGAGATGCCGAGCCGCTCGGCAGCGCGGGCGAAGTTGAGCTCCTCGGCGACGGCGACGAAGTAGCGCAGCGGACGGGACTCCATGGGCGGCCCTTTACTCGGTATTACTCCGAGGGTAACAACCGCGAGCCGATCGCACCTTCAGTTCGGCCGCCCGGGGCAGCAGGCTCGAGGCCATACCGATTCCCCGCCATTCATGGAGCAGTCAATGATCGTCGTCACCACTCCGACCGGCCAGATCGGCAGCGAGGTCCTGGCCCGTCTGCTCGACGCAGGCAACGGCACCACACCGGTCCGGGTGATCGTCCGCGACCCCGCCCGGCTCTCGCCGGGGATCCGCGAACGCGTCGAGGTCGTCCAGGGTTCACACGCCGACCCGGCGGTCCTGAAGGAGGCGTGCGAGGGCGCCGACCGGGTGTTCTGGCTGGTGCCCCCGACGCCCGGAGCCGACAGCGTCACGGGCCACTTCCACGCCTTCACCGAGCCCTTGTGCGAGGTGATCGGCACCCAGGGCATCGAGCGGGTCGTGGCCGTCTCGACCCTGGGCCGGGGCGTCGCCGAGAACGCCGGGCTGATCTCGGCCTCACTGGCCATGGACGAGGCCATCGCCGCGACGGGTGTGCACTACCGGGCGCTGTGTCCACCGGCCCTGATGGAGAACGTGCTCCGCCAGACGGCCTCGATCCGCGACGAGGGCGTCTGGACCGAGGCGCTCGCGCGGGACCGAGTGCTGCGCACCTGTGCCACCCGGGACATCGCCGCCGAGGCGGCCCGGCTGCTCCTCGACGCCACCTGGACCGGGTACGAGGACGTTCCGCTGGTGGGTCCCGACGATCTGACCCCGGAGGGCGTGGCCCGCGTCCTCGCAGAGGTGCTGGACCGTCCCGTGCGGGTACGGCAGATCACCGCCGCCGAGCAACGGGCGATGCTGACGCGCCACGGTGCCACCGAGGCCTGGGCGCAGGGCGTTGCCGACATGGTGGACGCTTTGAACAGCCAGGGCTTCTACGGCGCCGCACAGCCCAGCACCCCCGCCACCGCGCCCACGAGCTTCCGCCAGTGGTGCGGGGAGGTACTCAAGCCGGCCGCCCGGGGCTGACACCGGTGAGGCGGATCGCGACGGAGACGCGCGGCGGAGGCCCCGTGGCCTCCTTCGACTTCGACCGATCCGCCGGACAAACCCTGAGCCGACAGGGCGGGTCACGTCACGGACGCGGGATCCGCCCCCGGTGCGCGGTGGACCCTGTGGCCGGGGTAGGCCGGTGCCGCTGTCGTTGCGTGGTCCGATCGGCCGGGCGGGTTCGGGCGTCGGCTCGTCGGGGCACGTCACGGACGCGGGATCCGCCCCGGCGGTGCGCGGCGGGCCCCGTGGCGGGGGTCGGCCGGTGCCGCTGTCGTTGCGTGGTCCGATCGGCCGGGCGGGTTCGGGCGTCGGCTCGTCGGCTCGGGCCGTGGACGCGGGGCCGGCCTGCCCCGTGCACGCACCGGACCGTGGGCGGTCCTCATCGTTCCAGCAGCATCCGCTGGAGTTCGCGAGCCGCCCGGGGTGGCGCCACATCACTGCGGTGGGCGAGGGCGATCGCGCGGTGCAGGCCGGGCCGGGCGAGGGGTGTGACCCGCAGTCCGCGGCCCGACCGGGCGGCCACCATGCGGGGAACGACGGCCACGCCGAGCCCGGCCCGCACGAAGCCGAGCACCGCGTCCATCTCCCCGCCCTCCACCGCGAAAGCGGGCTCGAACCCCTCCGCGCGGCACGCGGCCACGGTCAGTTCCCGCAGGTCGTAGCCGTGCCGGAACATCACCAGGCGCTCGCCCTCCAAGTCGGCGATCCGCACGGTCCGCCGCCCGTTCCCCGGCCTGGAGGCCTCCGGCGAGGACACCACCACCAGGTCCTCGCGCAACAGCTCGACCGTCGTCAGCGCCGGGGACGGGGTCGGCAGGGGCAGCACCACCAGGGCGAGGTCGAGGGCGCCGTGGGCCAGCTCCCGCACCAGGTCGTGCGAGCCCCCCTCCTCGATCAACAGCCGGATGCCCGGATAGCGGTCGTGGAAGGCGCGCAGCACGTCCGGCAGCAGACCCGTGCACAGACTCGGCGTCGCCCCGAGCCGCACCCGCCCGCTCCGCAGCTGCACCAGCTCCTGCACCTCGTACCGCGCGGTCTCGGTGTCCGCGAGGATCCGCCGGGCCAGCGGCAGCAGCGCCTCGCCCGCGTCGGTGAGCGTGATGTTGCCCCGCGCGCGCCGGAACAGATCCGCGCCCAACTCCCGCTCCAGCGCCTTGATCTGCTGCGACAGCGAAGGCTGCGCGACATGCACGAGCTCGGCGGCCCGGGTGAAGTGCCGGGTCTCGACCACGGCCACGAAGTACTGGAGCTGCTGGAACTGCATCCAGCCATGATAGGCGCACGCTATGGAAACGAGCCGGACCATGTCTTGGACCGATGAGGGGTGTCGGCCCTAACGTCCTGAGACATGGCTCTGGCAACGCGGACGGACCGACGGCCGTCGATGGCGCGCACCGTGTGGGACTCCTCCGTCGGCAAGAAGACGGTGATGGCCGTCAGCGGCCTGATCATGCTGCTGTACCTGGTCGTCCACATGATCGGGAACCTGAAGATCTTCTTCGGGGCGGGCGAGTTCAACCACTACGCGCACTGGCTGCGCACCGTGGGCGAACCGTTCATGCACTACGAGTGGACACTCTGGCTGATCCGCGTCGTGCTCGTGGTCGCCGTGGTGGCCCACGCCACCTCCGCGTACCAGCTCAGCCGGCGCGACATCAGGGCACGACCCAGCAAGTACGTGCACAGAAAGCCCCGGGCGAGCTACGCCACCCGCACCATGCGCTGGGGGGGGATCATCCTCGCGCTGTTCATCGTCTGGCACCTCCTGGACCTGACGACCGGCACGGTCCACAGCGGCGGCTTCCAGGAGGGCCATCCGTACCAGAACGTGGTGGACACCTTCTCCACCTGGTACGGCAACGTCGTCTACATCGTCGCGATGCTCGCGCTCGGCCTGCACGTCAGGCACGGCTTCTGGGCCGCCGCCCAGACCCTCGGCGCGGGCAGCCGCACCCGCGACCGCGCCCTGAGGACCACGGCCGACGTCCTCGCGCTGCTGCTCACGGTCGGCTTCGTCGCCGTACCCGTGGGCGTCATGACCGGAGTGGTGAGCTGAAGATGACCTACACCGAATACTCGACCGGTGAGCCCGTCGCCGACACCAGGGCGCCCTCAGGGCCCGTCGCCGAGCGCTGGGACAGGCGCCGCTTCGAGGCCAAGCTGGTCAACCCGGCCAACCGGCGCAAGCACACGGTGATCGTCGTGGGCACCGGCCTCGCGGGCGGCTCGGCCGGCGCCACCCTCGCCGAACAGGGCTACCACGTCGTCCAGTTCTGCTACCAGGACTCCCCGCGCCGCGCCCACTCCATCGCCGCGCAGGGCGGCATCAACGCGGCGAAGAACTACCGCAACGACGGCGACTCCATCCACCGCCTCTTCTACGACACCGTCAAGGGCGGCGACTTCCGGGCTCGTGAGTCCAACGTGCACCGGCTCGCGCAGATCTCGGTCGAGATCATCGACCAGTGCGTGGCGCAGGGCGTGCCCTTCGCGCGCGAGTACGGCGGTCTGCTCGACACGCGTTCGTTCGGCGGCGTACAGGTCTCGAGGACCTTCTACGCCCGCGGCCAGACCGGCCAGCAGTTGCTGCTGGGCGCCTACCAGGCCCTCAGCAGGCAGATCGCCGCCGGCAACATCGAGATGCACCCGCGCACCGAGATGCTCGACCTGATCGTCGTCGACGGCAGGGCCCGCGGCATCGTGGCGCGGGACCTGATCACGGGGAAGATCGACACGTACTTCGCGGACGCGGTCGTCCTCGCGAGCGGCGGCTACGGGAACGTCTTCTACCTGTCGACCAACGCCATGAACTCCAACGCCACCGCGATCTGGCGGGCGCACCGGCGCGGCGC
This sequence comes from Streptomyces sp. NPDC088157, assembly GCF_044741545.1. Taxonomy (NCBI): domain Bacteria; kingdom Bacillati; phylum Actinomycetota; class Actinomycetes; order Kitasatosporales; family Streptomycetaceae; genus Streptomyces; species Streptomyces sp. NPDC088157. The sequence continues at coordinate 825,408 of NZ_JBIUSU010000003.1, read as the reverse complement.
GTACTTCGCCAACCCCTGCTTCACCCAGATCCACCCGACCTGCATCCCGCGCACCGGCGAGCACCAGTCGAAGCTGACGCTGATGAGCGAGTCGCTGCGCAACGACGGCCGGATCTGGGTACCCAAGGCCAAGGGCGACGACCGGCCGCCGAACCGGATCCCCGAGGAGGAGCGCGACTACTACCTGGAGCGCGTCTACCCCTCCTTCGGCAACCTCGTGCCGCGTGACATCGCCTCCCGCGCCGCGAAGAACGTCTGCGACGAGGGCAGGGGAGTCGGCCCCGGCGGACAGGGCGTGTACCTCGACTTCGCCGACGCCGTCCGGCGCATGGGGCGGGGCGCCGTCGAGGCCAAGTACGGCAACCTCTTCGACATGTACCAGCGGATCACCGACGAGGATCCGTACGAGGTCCCGATGCGGATCTACCCGGCCGTGCACTACACGATGGGCGGGCTGTGGGTCGACTACGACCTCCAGACCACCGTGCCGGGCCTGTTCGCGATCGGCGAGGCCAACTTCTCCGACCACGGAGCGAACCGGCTCGGTGCCTCCGCGCTGATGCAGGGCCTGGCGGACGGCTACTTCGTGCTGCCGGCCACCATCAACGACTACCTCGCCCGCAACCCGCACCAGGGCGAGGTGACCCTCGAACACCCTGCGGTCCAGGAGGTGTTGGCGGAGACCCAGGACCGTCTCAACCTGCTGCTCTCGGTCGACGGCGACCGCACCCCGGACTCCTTCCACCGTGAGGTCGGCGAACTCATGTGGGAGTTCTGCGGCATGGCCCGCACCGACGCCGGTCTGCGCAAGGCCCTCGAACGGATCCCGCAGATCCGTGAGGAGTTCTGGCGGCGCATCAAGGTGCCCGGCACCGGCGAGGAGTTCAACCAGTCCCTGGAGAAGGCCAACCGCGTCGTCGACTACCTGGAGCTCGCCGAGCTGATGTGCCTCGACGCACTGCACCGCGCCGAGTCCTGCGGCGGCCACTTCCGCGAGGAGTCGCAGACCCCGGACGGTGAGGCGGCCCGGCGGGACGACGAGTTCGGGTACGCGGCCGCCTGGGAGTTCACCGGGACGGGCGAGGCCCCGGCCCTGCACAGGGAAGACCTGGTCTTCGAGTACGTCCACCCCACCCAGCGGAGCTACGCATGAGGCTCAACCTGCGCGTCTGGCGGCAGAAGAACGCCGACGCCGACGGCGCCATGTCCACGTACGAGGTGGACGGCATCTCGCCCGACATGTCCTTCCTCGAGATGCTCGACACCCTCAACGAGGAGCTCATCCTGCGCGGCGACGATCCGGTCGCCTTCGACCACGACTGCCGCGAGGGCATCTGCGGCGCGTGCTCGCTCGTCATCAACGGCGACGCGCACGGGCCCGAACGGACCACCACCTGCCAGTTGCACATGCGGTCCTTCCGGGACGGGGACACGATCGACGTCGAGCCGTGGCGGGCCGCCGCCTTCCCGGTCGTCAAGGACCTGGTGGTCGACCGGAGTGCCTTCGACCGGATCATCCAGGCCGGCGGATACGTCACCGCGCCGACCGGTGCCGCTCCCGAGGCCCACGCGACGCCCGTGCCGAAGCCCGACGCCGACTTCGCCTTCGAGCACGCGGAGTGCATCGGCTGCGGGGCGTGCGTGGCCGCCTGCCCGAACGGGGCGGCCATGCTGTTCACCTCCGCCAAGGTCAACCACCTGAACGTGCTGCCGCAGGGCGCGCCCGAGCGGGAGACACGGGTGCTGGACATGGTGGCGCAGATGGACGAGGAGGGGTTCGGCGGGTGCACGCTGGCGGGCGAGTGCGCGACCGCCTGCCCGAAGGGCATCCCGCTGGTGTCCATCACCGGTATGAACAAGGAGTGGTTGCGGGCCACCCGGAAGGTCACGAAGCGCTAGCGCCGTAGGGAAGTGGTAGCGCCCTGGGGCGGAGCGTCGATTTCGGGCCGCGGGTCCGTCCGGGCCGGTCGCGCGGTTCCCCGCGCCCCCAAGGGGTCGCTCCGACGCCCGCTTCGAGAAAAGACGTTCGCCGACAAGATGCGGACGGGCGGGGCCGGGAGTGGTGCTCATCCCCGGCCCCGCCAGGCATCCGCGGCGAGGGGCGTGCGCCGACTCCCGGCATTCAGCAGCCGCACATCCACGGGCCCCGCGCCGGTCACGCCGAGGCCAGCCGGGCGCGGAAGAAAGCAGGTGCAGATTCCCCGTGCACCGTCCCCATGCTTCTTCCGCTCGGCGCAGGAGACCTCCATGACCGCCATGCCCCTGTCACCCCCCGCTCTCGCCGTCCCGCCCGGCGGCTCCGGCTACCTCGTGTCGCTCGCCCGCGACCAGGACGACGTCCGGGCCGCGCAGCGACTGCGCCACCAGGTGTTCGCCGGGGAACTGGGCGCCCGGCTCGACGGCCCCGAACCGGGCCTGGACACGGACGCCTTCGACGCCTACTGCGACCACCTCCTCATCCGGGACAACGCCACCGGCGAAGTGGTCGGCACCTATCGGCTGCTGCCGCCCGAGCGGGCCGCGATCGCCGGACGGCTCTACTCCGAGGGCGAGTTCGACCTGAGCCCGCTCGACGCGATCCGGCCCGGCCTGGTCGAGGTCGGCCGCTCGTGCGTGCACCCCGACCACCGCGACGGCGCCGTCATCGGACTCATCTGGGCCGGGATAGCCCGCTACATGGTGGACCGGGGCCACGAGTGGCTGGCCGGCTGCTGCTCGATCCCGCTCGCCGACGGCGGCGCCCTGGCGACGGCGAGCTGGGACCGGGTGCGCGAGAAGCACCTCGCGCCGCCGGAGTACCGGGTACGGCCGCTGCTGCCGTGGACCCCGAACACCACCGGCCGGGCCGCCCGCAGGGAGCTCCCGGCGCTGCTGCGCGGCTATCTGCGCCTCGGCGCCTGGGTGTGCGGGGAGCCCGCCCACGACCCCGACTTCGGCGTCGCCGATCTGTACGTGCTGCTGCCGATGAGCCGGGTCGACCCGCGCTACCTGCGGCACTTCCTCTCCCTCGTCCCGGCCTGATGAGCGTGTGGCTGCCCAGCGCGCCCTGCACCCCGCGGGCGTGCGTGGGGACGACGGTGTCCCGTACGGCCGCACCCCGGGCCGCGCTGCGGCTCACGGCGGTGGTCGTGCTGGTCCTGGCCGGGGTGGTGCTGGCGCCGCTGGGCGGACGGCTCCCGGCGCGCACGGTGCGGTGGTGGAGCCGGGCCGTCGTACGGGCGGCGGGGGTGCGGGTCCGGGTGACCGGCGCGAGCGCGCCCACGGGCACGGGACTGCTCCTGGTCGCGAACCACATCTCCTGGCTGGACATCCCGCTGCTGGCCGCCGTCCGCCCGGCCCGGATGCTCGCCAAGGCCGAGATCCGGCGGTGGCCGGTGGCGGGCGCGCTGGTCACCCGCGGCGGTGTCCTGTTCATCGACCGCGACCGGCTGCGCGCCCTGCCCGCCACGGTGGCCCGGATCGCCGACGCGCTGCGCGCCGGGCGGGCGGTCGCGGTGTTCCCCGAGGGGAGCACCTGGTGCGGCCGCGCCCAGGGACACTTCCGGCACGCGGTGTTCCAGGCCGCCCTCGACGCCCGGGTCCCGGTGCAGCCCGTACGCATCCGCTACCGGGACCGTGACGGAGCGGCCGGAACCGCGGCCGCGTTCGTCGGCGACGACCCGCTGCTCACCTCGCTGTGGCGGGTGGTCTCGACCCGTGGACTGGAGGCGGACGTCGAGGTGCTGCCCGTGCTCGCGCCGGGCAGCCACCCCGACCGCGGAACCCTGGCAGCGGCCGCCGGGGCGCGGGTGCGGGGCGGGGCAGCGGAGGAGGTGGAGGTGGAGGTGGAAGTCGAAGTGGAGGCGGAGGTCGAGGTGTCGGCCGTGCTCGTGTCGGGCGGTCCTTCCCAACGCAGATGGCCGGCCGCCGTTGCCGGGGCGCGGGTGCGGGGCGTGGGGGGAGGAGCGGTCGGTCGTCGCTCCGGGGGTCGGACCCGAGGCCTGCCCGGGACGGCGGGCCATCGTCACGGCGGTGCCCCCGAGGGGTGAGCAGCCGGCCGGCGCGCCGGTACGGGTCGAAGCGATTCCCGGCGAGCGAGGGGTTGTCCGGGCGACTTGATGGGATCATGACGCGTCTCGACCTCTGAGGGGAGCGCGCGTGAACGCAGGCCCGGCCGGCCGGACGGCACTCGTGACGGGAGGCAGCGGCTTCGTGGCCGCCCATCTCGTACGGCAGCTCCTGGAGCGCGGCTACCACGTGCACACCACCGTACGCGGCACCGCCGACACCGCCAGGCTTCGGCCGCTGCGTGCCCTGGGAGACGCCCATCCCGGCCGCCTGGACCTCTTCGAGGCGAACCTCCTGACGGAGGGTTCCTTCGACGAGGCCATGAAGGGCTGCGCGGTGGTCTTCCATGTGGCGTCCCCCTTCCTCATGCCGGAGAAGATCAAGGACGGCCGACGGGACATGGTGGAGCCGGCCCTGACGGGCACCCGCAACATCCTCGCGGCCATCGAGCGCACGGAGACCGTCGAGCGCCTCGTCCTCACGTCCACGGTGGGCGCGATCTTCGGCGACTACGCCGACGTGCGGGTGATGGACGACCAGACCCTGTCGGAGAAGTACTTCAACACCACCAGCACGGTGGAGAACAACCCGTACCACTACGCCAAGACGGTGGCCGAGCGGGCCGCCTGGGAGGCGGAGGCCGCCCAGAGCCGCTGGCGCATGGTCTCCGTCAACCCCGGCCTGATCCTGGGCCCCTCCCTCACCCCCGCCTCGGACTCGGGCAGCCTGTTCCTCCTCGACGAGCTCTTCAAGGGGTACTTCTTCTACGGCGCCCCGGACTTCAGCTTCACCACGGTCGACGTACGCGACGTCGCGACGGCCCACATAGCGGCGGCGGAACGCCCCGAAGCGCACGGCCGCTACATCGTGGCAGCGCAGGAGATGACCTCCTTCCACCAGATGTCGAAAGCCCTGCTGAAACACCACCCGGGCAACCGCCGCCTGCCCCGGACCGCCCTCCCGCACTGGCCGGTGCGGATCCTCGGCCCCGCGTTCGGCCTCTCCCAGGAGTACATCCGCAACCACCTCGGCATCCGCTTCCGCGTCGACAACCGCAGAAGCACCGAGGAACTGGGCCTCACCTACCGTCCGATCGAGGAGACCCTGGTGGACCACTACCGGGCCTGGCGGGAGCAGCGGAGCTGAGCGCGGCTAGCGCGGCGCGCCCAGCGCCCTGCGCAGATACGGAGCCGTGGCGCTCCCTTCGGCCTGTGCCACCTCCCGTGGCGTCCCCGTCGCCACGATCCGACCGCCCGCGTCGCCGCCGCCGGGACCGAGGTCGATCACCCGGTCCGCGCCCGCCACCACGGACATGTCGTGCTCGACGACGATCACCGTGTGCCCGGCGTCGACCAGAGAGTGCAGCTGGCGCATGAGGACCTCGACGTCGGCCGGGTGCAGGCCGGTCGTGGGTTCGTCCAGCAGGTAGAGCGTGTGGCCGCGGCGGCCGCGCTGCAACTCGGCCGCCAGTTTGATGCGTTGGGCCTCGCCGCCGGAGAGTTCCGTCGCCGGCTGGCCGAGCCGGAGGTAGCCGAGGCCGACGTCGAGAAGGGTGGCCAGCGAACGGGAGACGGCGGGGACGTCGGCGAAGAAGTCCGCCGCCGACTCCACCGTCAGGTCCAGCACCTGCGCGATGTCGCGGTCCCGGTAGGCCACTTCGAGCGTCCCGGGGTTGTAGCGGGCCCCTCCGCAGTCCGGACAGGGCGCGTACGTACTGGGCAGGAAGAGGAGTTCGACGCTGACGAAACCCTCGCCCTGGCAGGTCTCGCAGCGCCCGCCGGACACGTTGAAGGAGAAGCGGCCGGCGCCGTAGCCCCTGGCCCGGGCCGCGTCCGTCGCCGCGAAGACCTTGCGGACCACGTCGAACAGGCCCGTGTACGTGGCCAGGTTCGAGCGCGGGGTGCGGCCGATCGGCTTCTGGTCGACCGCGACGAGCCGGCCCACGCCGGGCAGGCCTTCCGTGATCTCTCCGACGAGCGTCGACTTTCCCGAACCCGACACGCCCGTCACCGCCGTGAACACGCCGAGCCCGAACTCCGCCGTCACCGCGCGCAGGTTGTGCCGGGTCACCGGTCCCACCGTCAACCGGCCCCGGGCGGAGCGGACTTCGCGGGCGGGTGCGGCAGAGCGGTCGAACAGGAAGCGTGCCGTCGCCGACTCCGCCACCGACGCCAGATCCGCCACCGGGCCGCTGTGCAGCACGCGCCCGCCGTGCTCGCCGGCCTGGGGGCCCACGTCCACCAGCCAGTCGGCGGCGCGCATCACGTCCAGCTGGTGCTCCACCACGTACACCGAGTTGCCCGCCGCCTTCAGCCGCTCCAGCACCGTGAGCAGAGCCTCCGTGTCCGCGGGGTGCAGTCCCGCCGACGGCTCGTCCAGGACGTACACCACCCCGAACAGCCCGGAGCGCAACTGGGTCGCGAGCCGCAGCCGTTGCAGCTCGCCCGCCGACAGGGTCGGGGTGGCGCGGTCCAGGCCGAGGTAGCCCAGGCCGAGTTCGAGGACGGGAGCGATGCGGGACTTGAGGTCCTCGGTGAGGACTCGGGACGTCTCGGACGTCGCGTCGAGGAGCTGGGCCAGTTCCGCCAGCGGCAGCGCGGCCAGCTCCGCGATCGTCCGGCCCCCGAAGGTCACGGCGAGGGATTCCGGCCGCAGTCGGCCGCCACCGCACGCCGGACAGGGGACGGCCGTGAGGAAGCTCTCCGCCCTGGCCCGCAGGGTCGGGCTTTTGGAGTCCGAGAAGGTCTTCATCACATAGCGCCGGGCACTCGTGTACGTACCCTGGTAAGGGCGTTGGATACGGTCCGCGTCCCGCACCGGGTGCACCGTCACCACCGGTTGCTCGTCCGTGAACAGGATCCACCGCCGCTGCTCGGCCGGCAGTTCGCGCCACGGGACGTCGACGTCGTGGCCGAGCGCGTCGAGGATGTCCCGCAGGTTCTTGCCCTGCCAGGCGCCCGGCCAGGCGGCGATCGCGCCCTCGCGGACGGACAGCGACGGGTCCGGTACCAGCGACTCCTCGGTGGCGCGGTGGACCTCGCCCAGGCCGTGGCACTCGGGGCAGGCCCCGGCGGCCGTGTTGGGGGAGAAGGCGTCCGAGTCGAGGCGCTCCGCGCCCGCCGGGTAGTCGCCCGCCCGTGAGAAGAGCATCCGCAGGGAGTTCGACAGGTTCGTGACCGTGCCCACCGACGAGCGCGAGGTGGGCGCCGAGCGGCGCTGCTGGAGCGAGACCGCCGGGGGCAGTCCGGTGATCTCACCGACCTTCGGGGCGCCGACCTGGTGGATCAGCCGCCGCGCGTAGGGCGCGACCGACTCGAAGTAGCGGCGCTGGGCCTCCGCGTAGATCGTCCCGAACGCCAGCGACGACTTCCCGGAGCCGGACACGCCGGTGAACACGGCCACGACGTCGCGCGGGATGTCGACGTCCACGCCCCGAAGGTTGTGCTCGCGGGCTCCCCGGACCCGGACGTACCCGTCCCGCGTGGACGGCTCACCGCCGTGCGGCTCGTGTGGGCTCGGCATGAGGGGAGACTCCGTACGGATCCGCGGCCGCGCGGCCGGTGCCGGGCGGGACAAACCCCGCAATCCTATGCGCGGAGGTCGTCCGACGCCCCGTGAGCGGCTCGGAGTGGGGCCCCGTGACCGCTCGGTGAGTCGCCGCGCAGGGGCCGGCCGTCAGCCGGCGCTCCGCTCCGCGTGCACGATCCCGGCCAGCCGGCGGTAGGAGTCCAGCAGCGCGGCACGGTCGTACGTGCTGGTGGTGACCAGGACCTCCTGCGCCCCCGTCTCCTTCAGCACCGTCTCCAGTTCGTCCGCGACCTGCTCCTCGGTGCCCGCGAGGTGGCCGGTGAGGCCGGACTCGTAGAAGCCGCGTTCCTTCGCGGTCATCGACCGGGCCTCGGCCTCGCCGGCGGGCGGCAGCGGAGGGAAGGTGCCGTGGGTGCGCGAGTACGCCATCGACCAGGCCTCCGGGATCAGGAGCCGTCGTGCCGCCGCGGGCGACCCGGCCACGGCGATCGTCCCGGAGACGACGACGTACGGTTCCGGCGCCCAGGGGGAGGGCCGGAACCGGGCCCGGTAGCGGTCGATGCCGCGCCGCATCCTCTCGCGGTCGCGGAGGTCGCCGATGACCATCGGCAGACCCGCGCGGGCGGCGATCTCCGCGCCCTCGCCCATGGCCAGCACGAACGGCGGCACGGTCAGCCCCTCCGAGGGCCGCGCGTGCACCCCCGTGGGCGAAGTGCCGACGAACCAGCCGAGCAGCTCCTGGAGTTGCTCCGCGAAGTCGTCGGCGTCGTCCTTGTCCCGCCCCAGCGCCCTGCGCACCCCGTCGGTGAAGCCCACCGAGCGTCCCAGGCCCATGTCGACGCGCCCGGGGAAGAGGGACTCCAGTACGCCGAACTGCTCGGCCACGACCAGGGGCCGGTGGTTGGGCAGCATCACCCCGCCGGTGCCGACCCGGATCCGGTCCGTCGCGCCGGCCACGGCGGCGGCCAGCACGGTGGGCGCGGAGCCGGCGACCCCGGGCACGCCGTGGTGTTCCGAGACCCAGAACCGGTGGTAGCCCAGCGCCTCCGCCTCCCGCGCCAGCCGCACGGTGTCCCGGAGCGCCTCGGCGCCGGTGTGCCCCTCGCGCGTGCGCGAGCGGTCGAGGACGGAGAAGCGGGTCGAGGCGATCGCGGAGCTCATACAGACGTCAACACCGCGGAGCCCGCTGGATTCCGCGTGGCGCGATGCCGTGCCCGGGATCACCCGGTGCGCCGGCGGGGCTCAGCCAGCGGGGAGCAGCAGACTGCGCTCGTACGCCTTCCCCGGATGCTGTGGCACGAGGTGACGGACGCCGTCGAGGGTGACCGGGACGAGTCGCGGTGTGTTCGCCTTCCACCGGGCACGGCGGTGCCGGGTGTTGCTGCGGGACATCTTCCGTCCGGGGACGGCCATGGGTACCTCCTCGGTGGGCTCCGGGTGAGCCGCGAGGAAGCTACATGAAAATGGATCCCATCAACAGTGGCGGACTGTCTAGGGTGGTGGCGTGACCGACAGCAGCAAGCGGCCCGTCGCCGTCTTCGATCTGGACAACACCCTCGCCGACACGGCGCACCGGCAGCGCTTCCTGGAGCGCAGGCCGCGTGACTGGGACGCGTTCTTCGCGGCCGCGCCGCAGGACCCGCCGCTCCCCGAGGGTGTCGCGCTGGTGCTCGCCAGTGCCGAGGAGTGCGAGGTCGTCTACCTCACCGGCCGGCCCGAGCGCTGCCGGCGGGACACGCTGGAGTGGCTCTCCGCGCAGGGGCTGCCGGAGGGGCGTGTCCACATGCGGCGCAACGACGACCGCAGGCCCGCCCGGCTCACCAAGCTGGAGACGCTTCGCCGACTGGCCCGCGACCGGGACGTGCGCGTTCTGGTGGACGACGACGAGCTGGTGTGCGACGACGCCGAACGGGCGGGCTTCACCGTCGTCCGGGCGCGCTGGACCGCTCCCTCGGGCGTGCTGAAGCAGGCGCAGGAGCGCGAGGGGCGCACCTGACGGACGGCCGTACGGTCCGTCGGGGGGTCTGCCGTACGGTTCGCCGGGAGGTCGGCCGTGCGGTCTGTCGGAGGTCGGCCGTACGGGTGTGTCCGGCCCTGCGTTGACGCCCGGCGTCAGTCCGACTCGTCCAGGCGGAAGCCGACCTTCAGTCCCACCTGCCAGTGCGCGATGTCGCCGTTCTCGATCTGCCCGCGCACCTGGGTCACCTCGAACCAGTCCAGATTGCGCAGGGTCTGCGACGCGCGGGTGATGCCGTTGCGGATGGCGTGGTCGACGCCGTCCGGTGAGGTGCCGACGATCTCCGTGACCCGGTAGGTGTGGTTCGACATCAGGTGCTCCTCTCGACCGTGACGGCCTCGGCGCGTGCGTCACGCGTCACTCCACCGTGCCCCAAGCCGCGGCGGAGCGCGAGACGTCGGGTCTCCGTTCCCCTGTTCGTGGCTCTTCCTGTGGGCAGCGCACGGCGAGGGGCGAAAAGTCTGATTTAGCTACCCATCCGATGATATAAGAATCACGTCAAGGGGTGCGGCGATGCGTCTGTGGTCAATGCGGCCGCACCCGTGAACTGCGATTTGGGGGTTTGAAGGAGACCATGCGGCGGTTCAGAATCGCGATGTCCCGACAGGCGCCGATCCCCGTGGCGCGCCATCCCATCCACCGTCAGCAAACGCGGGCGCTTTGGTACCGCCCGCTCTCGGTATCCGTGGACTTCCTTGCCGCGGCCCTGCCGGTCACGGCGACGATCGTGGAGGTCCATGAACCCCACCCCTTGCGCCTGGCGGCCGTCGCGGCCCTGCTGTGGCCGCTGATCGGAGTGGTGAGCAAGCGGTACACCCCCCTGGCCTGGGGCGACGGGGGCGGACTCCGGGCGGTGATACGGGACTGGTTCGTCCTGGTCGGCGCCCTGGCGACGCTTCGTGTGGTCTGCGGACTGGGCAGTGTTCCCGCCGAGGCCTTCACCGCGCTGATTCCGGCGCTGGTCCTCACGGCGGTCTGCCAGACGATGATTCACCGTCATCTGCTGGCCGCCCGCCGCGACGCCCGCGCCCTGCGCCACGTGCTGGTCGTCGGCGAGGCCTCGGCGCTCGATGCCGTGGTCGAGCAGCTCGCCCAGCGCACCGACCACGAGTACGTCATCGTCGGAGCCTGCCCGGTGGGCGAGGGCGAGGTGCGGTCCGGGGTGCCGGTGTGCGTACAACTGCCCTGCGAGGTGCCCGAGACGCCCGAGACGGACACCGCCGCCGTACTGGGGGCGGCCGACGAACTCGGGGCCGATCTGGTCTTCGTGGCGCCGAGCCCGTACATGTCCGGCGAGCGGATCCGCCGGCTGTCCTGGGCGCTGTACGACGGGGGCCGCTCGCTCATGGTGCTGCCCGGCATCACCGACGTGGCCCGCCGACGGGTGCGGCTGACCTCGGCGGCCGGGCTCACCCTGCTGCACATCGCACCACCGCTGCAGCGCGGTGCGCACACGCTGACCAAGGCGGTCGTCGACCGGGTGGGCGCCCTGGCGCTGATCGTCCTGCTCTCGCCGCTGCTGCTCCTGCTGGCGCTGGCCGTCCCGTTCGGTTCACCCGGCCCGGTCCTCTACCGCCAGACCAGGGTGGGCAGGAACCTGGCGCCGTTCGCCATGTGGAAGTTCCGCACGATGGTGGTCGACGCGGACCGGCTCAAGGGCGGGCTGCAGGCGGAGAACGAGAACGACGGGCACATGTTCAAGATGCGCCGGGACCCCCGGGTCACCCCCGTGGGGCGCATCCTGCGCCGCTACTCACTCGACGAACTGCCCCAGTTGTTCAACATCCTGTTCGGTCACATGTCCCTGGTCGGACCGCGTCCACCGCTGCCCGAGGAGGTCGCGAAGTACAACGGAATCGAGATGCGCCGGCTGCACGTCAAACCCGGCCTGACCGGGTTGTGGCAGGTGAGTGGACGGTCCGACCTGTCCTGGCGGGAAACGGTCGCGCTCGACCTGCGTTATGTCGACAACTGGTCGCTGTCCGGGGACCTGAGCGTCATGGCCCGCACCCTTCGCGCGGTGGTGGACGGCCAGGGCGCCTACTGAGGACGGATGTGGCCCCTCGGGGCCGCATCCTCCATCCGGGCCAGTGTGCCGCCAACACGCGGTGATCGCGGATGATCCGCCCCCGAGGGCGTGAAGGATCCCGGACGTGAACGTCTTGGGCTCTCGGGAAGGGACACCGGCATGGCACAGAACGCAGCCGCACAGAATCCGTCGGCACGGACACCGGCCATACAGACCCCAGCCGCACCGGCCTCGGGCGCACGGCGATCCCTGCGCGGCTTCACGGGTGCCGGATACGAAAAGGGACGCCCCCTGCTCGTCCAGGCCTCCTGGTACGCCGCCCTCCACCTGCTGTTCGTCAAGTGGTGGTTCCCGGCCCGACTGCGGCCGGTGCTGCTGCGCGCCTTCGGCGCGCGCATCGGACAACGGGTCCTGATCCGGCGCGGGGTGCGAGTCCACTGGCCGTGGAAACTGGACGTCGGTGACGACGTCTGGATCGGCGAGGACGCCTGGATCCTCAACCTCGAACCGGTCACGATCGGCAGTGACTCCTGCGTCTCGCAGAGCGCGTTGCTGTGCACGGGCAGCCATCGTCGCCGTTCGGCCACGTTCGAGTTCGACAACGGCCCCATCCGGCTCGAGCCGGGCAGCTGGGTCGCCGCCCGCGCGGTCGTGCTGCGCGGAGTCACCGTCGGCCGGGGCGCGGTGGTGGGCGCCGGCGCCGTCGCTCACCAGGACCTCGCACCGGGTGCGGTCCTCACTACGGGCGGCCCGCCGACGACGGTTGCGGCCGCATCCGCGAAAGGAGTCAGGGCATGAGACTGGTCCATGTGGTCACGCTCGTCAGCGACGACGGGGCCTTCGGGGGCCCGACGAGTGTGGCCGTAGCCCAACTCGAGGAGTGCGCCGCCCGAGGTCACGACGTGACGCTGGTGGCGCTGTGGCGTGGCCGGGCACGGGCCGCGAAACGCATCGGCGGCGTCCGTTTCGTCTCCCGCCCCGCGCGGCGCCTCGTCCCGGGCCGGGGGTGCCTCGGACTCATGAATCCCCGGCTGCTGTGGGACCTGTGGCGGGCCATGGGGCGCGCCGACACCGTTCACCTTCACGCCGGACGCGACCTCGTCTCCCTCGCCGGGCTCGCCGTCGCCCGGCTGCGCCGCACCGAGTTCGTCACGCAGACACATGGCATGGTCGAGCCCCGCACCGGTGCCGTGGCGCGTGTCTTCGACCTTCTGTACGTGCCCCTGCTGCGCCGGGCACGCTGCTGCTTCGTGCTCACCGAGCGGGAGCGGCGGGCGCTGACCGAGGTCCTGGGCCCCGACGGACCCCCGCTCGTGCCTCTGCCCAACGGTCTGCGCCCGTCCGCCGACGGGGCGGGCACGCGTCCGCGCGACGCACACGAGGTGATCTTCCTCGCCCGGCTGCACCCGCGCAAAAGGCCCGAGGCGTTCGTAGAGATGGCCGCCCTGGTCCACAAGGAGATCCCCGAGGCGCGGTTCACCCTCTACGGGGCCGACGAAGGGTCCCTCCCAGCGGTGACCCGGCTCGTCGCCGACCGGGGCGTGGGCGAGGTGGTCTCCTACGGTGGCGCGCTGGAGCACGCCGCGGCCCTGGAGGCCTACCGGAAGGCCACCGTGTACGTCCTGCCGAGTGTGGACGAGCCGTTCCCGATGACGGTCCTGGAGGCACTGGCCGAGGGAACCCCGGTCGTGTGCACGGACAGCAGCGGTATCGCGGCCGAACTGGCGCGCAGGGAGGCGGCCCTGGTCACCGACGGCAGTCCGGAGGCCCTGGCCGACGCGGTGGCCCGACTGCTCGGCGACGAGGCGCTGCGCCGCCGGCTGGCCGACGCCGGTCGACGGGCGATCGACGAGGTCTTCTCCATCCGCGCGGTCGTGGACCAGCTCGAGAAGGTCTACCGGCCGGAACCGGGACAGGGGTGACATGAGCGCCCAGGCCGCCGGCCGCCTCGGTTCCGCCTCACCCAGGGTGAGACCGAGGCGGCCGGCGGCCCGGTTCAGCGCGCCGAGGCGCGGTTCACCGTACGGAGGATGTCCTCGAAGCGGGAGGCACAGTCCTCCAGCGCGAACTCCCGCTCGGCCAGGGCGCGGCTCTCCTTGCCCAGGGACTCGGTGCGGGCGGGGTCGGCCAGGACCTCCTGAACCCAGGCGGAGGCGTCGTCGAGCGAGGACTCCAGCGGTGGGAAGACCGCCGACCCCGCCTGTCGGAGCAACTGGGCGGCCAGGTTGTCCGCGGGCATCAGGCCGAGCACGGGGCGCCCGGCGCACAGATACGACAGGGTCTTGGACGGGACCGAGAACTCCCCCGCGTCCGCCGCCAGCAGAACGACGAGCAGATCGCCCGTGCCCAGCACCTCGGGCAGTCGCTCATAGGGCTGGAAGGGCAGCAGGGTGAGCTCGACCCCGGCGGCGGCGGCCGCCTCCCTGAGGACGGGCACGGCCGGACCGTCGTTGACGACGACGAGCCGGACCGGGTCGCCCCGCTCACGCAGTCGCTCGGCCAGTCGCACCAGCAGGACCGGGTTGTGCTTCAGGCCCAGGGTGCCGGAGTACAGCACGGTCCGCACCCCGTTCAGCCCGTGCTCCTCCGACCAGGCGTTGTCCCGGGCGACCGGGACGATCTCGTCCAGTGGTGCCCAGTTGGGAATGACCGTGACCTTGTCGGCGGTGCCCCACTGCCGGTGGACCCGTACGAAGGACTCGGCGATCACCACGATGGCCGAGGCCCGGCGCGCGGACCACTTCTCGCCCGCCCCGAAGACCTTGGCCGCGACGCCCATCGCCTTCGCGACATCCGCGGCGGCGAAGCTCTTCAGCGCGACGGCGGTCACGTCCTGGTGCCACAGCACCCAGGGGATGCGCAGCCGCCGCAGCGCGGCGGCCGCCACGACCAGCGTCGGGATGGGCATGTTGGACAGCATCACCACATCGGGCTTCTCCTGCCGCACCTGCCGGGCCAGTTCGAAGCCCAGCAGGGTCTCCTGGCGGAGCCGGTGGAAGTACGCCTCCTTCCTGAGCGCGGTGCCGTCCCCGATGGTGACGAAGCGGAGGCCGGCCGTGTCCGAGGCGAGGTCGCCCTTGCCGGAGACGTAGGCCGTGCACGTCGAGTGGACGAGGTCGTGACCGCGGCGGGCCAGTTCCCGGCTCAACTGCGCCTGGAACGGGTGGCCGCTGTAGTCGTGGACGAGGATCCTCATCGGCTCTCCCTGTCCTGGTGCTCGATCGGGCGTCACTGCTGGGAGCGCTTGACCTGGTCGTAGACCCAGGCGTAGGTCTTCTCCAGGCCGTCGACCAGGGCGACCGACGGTTCCCAGCCGTGGATCTCCCGGATCAGGGCGTTGTCGGAGTTGCGGCCGCGCACGCCCTGCGGAGCGTCGAGCACGTAGGTGCGCTCGCAGTGGACGCCCGCGATCCGCTCGACGATGTCGACGAGTTGGTTGATGGTGACCAGCTCGGACGATCCGAGGTTGACCGGCACGCCACTGTCCCCCTTCATGATCATCTGACTGCCCTGGAGGCAGTCGTCGATGTACATGAAGGAACGGCTCTGCTGACCGTCGCCCCAGATCTCGATCCGGTGGTCGCCGGAGAGGGCCGCCTCGGCCACCTTCCGGGAGACGGCGGCCGGCGCCTTCTCCCGTCCGCCGGTCCAGGTGCCCTGCGGGCCGTACACGTTGTGGTACCGGGCGACGCGGGTGACGAACCCGTAGTCCTCGCTGTAGTGCCGGCACATGCGCTCGGAGAAGAGCTTCTCCCAGCCGTAGCCGTCCTCCGGCTGCGCCGGGTAGGCGTCCTGCTCCTTGAGCGCCGTGACGTTCGGGTCGGTCTGCCGGTCGGCGGCGTACACGCAGGCGGAGGAGGAGTAGAAGTAGCGCTCCACACCGGCCTCGTGCGCCGCCTGCAGCATGTGGGTGCTGGTGAGCACCGACATCATGCAGGCGGCCTTGTTGTTCTCGATGAAGCCCATGCCGCCCATGTCGGCGGCGAGCATGTACACCTGCCGGGCGCCCTGGACGCCCGCGCGGGCGCTGTCCAGGAGCGACAGGTCGGCGACCACGTTCTCGGCGTCCTGGTGGACCTGGTACCACTCGTGACGGGGCTTGACGTCGATGGAGCGGACGGTCAGCCCCTGGGCAAGAAGGTCGCCCACGAGATGACCACCGATGAATCCCCCGCCTCCGGCGACAACGACGTCGACCTGCTTGCTCATGGCACAACTCCTCTGGGAATCCGGGGATCTGATGTGCGGTCAGTGAGACCTGCGCCAGTAAGCAATGCATGTTTGTCATGATTTAAGGTAAAAGACTCGCCGAGTGGCCCTTCGTGTCACCCGATGGCTTCGTCCCGGGATCGATGCACAAGCGATCAATGTGCTGAAGTTGATGTTTCATGCGCGTCAGGTCCAATTTTAGAGATATAGGCGCTATATATCCTTCAGTGATGTTTCAGCCTAAATACTCGCTCGGCAGAGGGGTCGGGATGCAGGACGCTCGCGTCCGCAGTGTTGCTGCGGTCTTCCTGTGGGCCGTGGTGCTGACCGTCCTGCTGCCGGGGCTGATCCTTCAGTCGCGCGGCGCGCACATGTCGGCCGCACTGGCTCTGCAAGTGGTCGTCGCGGCCCACGCCGGCGGTGCGCTCGCCCGTGTGCTCACCGCTCCAACGCTGCGGTTCGTCGCCCTCGGGTTCTGGGTGTTCGCCTACATCTGGCTCGGTCTGGCCCCCTTGGCCATGCTCGCCGTCGACGTGTACCCGTGGCCCTACCGGACCGGTGAGGGGACCGCGCTCGCGGCAGTGGCGGTCATCGAACTCGGACTGCTCGCCTACAGTGCCGGCACGGCCCTCGCCGTCCGCCGGGAGCACGCCCTCGCCGCCCGCGAGGCCACCGCCCCGCCGGGACTCCTGGAACGCCTCCTCTCCCGCCGTCTCGCGCCCTGGCGCCTGCTGGCACTCTGCGGGATCGCCCTCGCCCTCGCGGTGCTGGTGATCTCCGGCCAACCCGGTCGGCTGGGCGCGTACTTCACCAGCCGTCAGGCCATCACCGAGACCGGCGCAGAGGACGCCTCCCTACGGTCCCTGGTCACCTGGTCGCTGTCCGTGCCCGCGTTCTGGGCCCTGCTGGGCCTGTTGCGCGTACGGCTCCTGCCCGGCGGCGACCGGTGGCTGCGCGGTGTCCGCTGGCTGCTCCTGCCCGTGCTCGTCGCGCTCAACGTCGTCGTCAACAACCCCATCAGCAAGCCGAGATTCTGGGCCGGCATGGTTCTGCTGACCCTGCTGTTCTCGATTCCCCTGCTGTGCCGGCCCCGTGCCTTCCGCGTCATGGCGGCCGGGCTCGTCGCGGCGCTCCTGCTCGTCTTCCCCTACAGCGACTACTTCCGCTACAGCGACCGGGAGGACGTCGCCGTCGTCTCGCTCGCCGACCAGTTCACCAGCAACGGCGACTACGACGCGTTCCAGCAACTGCAGACCGGCCTCGACTACGTGGGGGAGAACGGATTCTCCCCCGAGGGCGTGTTCGGGCCGCCGCTGTTCATGGTGCCGCGCTCGATGTGGCCGGAGAAGCCCGAGGACACCGGTATCACCCTGGCCGGGTTCGCGGGGTACGACTTCCACAATCTCTCCGCCCCCCTGTGGATCGAGAGTTACCTGTGGGCCGGTCCCTTCGCGGTGGTCCTCGTCTTCTGTCTGCTGGGCGCGGCCGGACGGCGTGCGGACGACGTCTGCCACCGGCTGCGCGAGAGGTCGGGCACCCTCGCGGCGCTCCTGGTGCCGGCCTTCGCCTTCTACCAGATGGTCTTCCTGCGCGGCAGCCTGCTCGCCATCGCGGGCCCGCTGACGCTCCTGGTGGTCATCCCGCTGCTGATCAGCACCCCCACCGCCCGGACATCCCGGTTCCCCTCAACGGCCATGCCGACCGCACCAACCCGTCACGCATCGATCCCCGGAACAGGAGGGCACCCGTGACCGGACCCATTCACTTCGACGACCGGTACGACGAGCCGGACCAACTACGCGACCAACTGCGCCGGCTCCTGCGCCACCGCGTCCTCATCGCGCTAGGAATCCTCCTGGGAGTGCTGGGCGGGCTCGCGCTCGCCCAGCAGCGCGCCCACACCTACAGCTCCACCAGCGAAGTCCTCGTGCGATCCACCGCCGACCCGTTCGGCTCGGTGGGCGTCAGCGCGGACAACCAGGTCAGCATGACCACGGAACGTCAGATCGCCGGCAGCGCGGCCGTCGCCCTGCGCGCGGCGCGCCTCATGGGACGGCCCGACAAACAGGCCCCCTCGCTCGGGGCCCGGGTACGGGTCACCAATCCGCAGAAGTCGCAGGTGCTCCGCTTCGAGTTCACCGCCGGCGCTCCCAAGGGCGCGGCGCGCGGCGCCAACGCGTTCGCCGAGGCCTATCTCGCCGACCGCAAGAGCCGTAACCAGGCCACGGTGCAGCGGGCCACGCGCGCCCTCGACCAGCAGATCTCCGTGCTGAACCAGCAGTTGGCGGACGACCAGCTGGCCGCGAAGTCCGCCGCGCAGAACCAGCTGTACACCCTGCAGAAGCGCGTGCTGGACATCCGGTCCCGCGACACCGACGCCGGTGACGTCGTCCGCAAGGCCGTGCCCCCCACCCTCCCCGTGGGACCCGGCCTGCGGATCCTGCTCTCCCTCGGGCTGGCCTGCGGTCTCCTCCTCGGCATCCTGCTGGCCTGGGTGCGCTCCTCCCTGGACACCCGCATCCGGTCGGTCGGCGAGGCACAGGCCGCCATGGGCGCGCCGGTGCTCGGCATCCTGCCGAGGGAAGGCGGCGCGGGCGACGCGCTGCTGAAGGTCGGTCACAGGGAGGGCCTGCGGGCCGATGCCTACCGGGCGCTGGCCTTCCGCCTGCGGCAGATCGCCGGACAGGCCGGCCTCGGCCGTGTGCTCGTGGTGGCGCCCCGGCTCGCCGACGGCGCCGAGGAGGTCGCCGCCAACCTGGCCGCGGCCCTCGCGGACGACGGGGGCGAGGTGCTGCTCGTGGACGCCGCCCCCGACACCTCCGACCTCGCCGCCCGGATGCCGCTCATGCCCTACGAAGCCCCCACCCTGGAGGAGGCGTTCCTCCCGGCCGGGAGCGTCCTCGTCGACGCCGACGTCGCCGGCCGGTTCGCCTTCTCCTCGAGCGGCGCCAGCGGACCGCACTCCCGGGCGGCCAACCGGATGCTGCCCGACGGCGACTCGTCCACCGTCATCGTCACCGGGCCCTTCATCGACAACGCCGACGCGCTGGTGGTCGCTCAGCGTGTCGACGGCATCGTCGTGGTCGCCGACCTGGGCGGCACCCGGCGCGACGACCTCAGGCAGGTTCAGGAGCTGATCGGCTGCGCCGGCGGACGGCTGCTCGGGGCCGTGCTCGACGCCGGACGCCCGCGCCCGCGTCTCAACCTCCGCCGCGTTCTGCGCCGTCGCCCCAAGTACGGTCCCGCGTCGTACGACACGTCGGCCATGGACCTCCCTCTGCAGGACGGCACGCTCACGGTCTCCCGCCGGTGACGGCACCCGAAGCGACCGCTCCACCCCGCGTCGGGGCCCCGGCCCCGAGCGGGGTGGCCGCGGCCGCGCGGGGCGGGTGGTGGGGTATGGCGGGTTCCGTCGCGAACGCCGTCTTCTCGTTCCTTCTCGTCGGCCTGATCACCCGGGCCGTCGGAGCACACGGGTCGGGAGCGATCTTCACGGGCGTCGCCCTGTTCACCATTCTGAGCAGCGCCTGCAAGCTCGGCGCCGACACGGGGCTCGTTCGCTTCGTTCCGCGCGACCTCGCCGTCAACGACGGCCGCTCGGTCGGCGCGCTGCTGCGTACGGCCGTCCTGCCGGCGACCCTGGCCGGCATCGCGGCCGCCGTGCCCCTGCTGCTCTTTCCCTCGGTGGCCACCACGCTGCTGCCCCAGTTGCCGCCCTCGGACGCCGTCGCCCTGGTGCGGCTCTTCGGGCTCTTCCTGCCCGCCGCCACCGTGGGCGCGGTCCTGCTCGGCGCCACCCGGGGGTTCGGCACGGTGGTGCCGTTCGTCGGCGTGGAGCAGATCGGCAAACCGGTGTTGCGGGTGCTGATCGCGATCCCCGTGGCCTGCTACGTGCCCGGGGTGCTGTCGCTGGCCTCGGCCTGGCTGCTGCCCGCCCTGGCGGGCTCGCTGGCCGCGTGGTTCGCCCTGCGGCGCTGCCGCGCCGGCCAGGGCGTCACACGGTCCGCGGGGCACGAGCCCGTGCCCTGGCGGACCTTCTGGGGCTTTGCCGCGCCCCGCGCGATCTCCTCCGTCTTCGACATCGGCGCGGTCTGGGTCGGTGTCATTCTGCTGTCGGTCCTGGCCACGGCCGGCGAAGCGGGGGTGTACACGGCGGTGGCCCGCGTCGTCACCGCGGGCACCCTCGTCCAACTCGCGGTCCGGCTCGCCGTCGCACCTGAGATCAGCCGTCTGCTCGCCGTCGACCAGGCCGCCGAGGCGAAGGGCCTGCACCGCGTCTCGACCTGCTGGATCGTGCTCTTCTCCTGGCCGCTGTTCGTCCTCGTGGCCGGGTTCCCGCGGACTGTTCTGTCCGTCTTCGGACCGGAGTTCGCCGACGGCGCGCCCGCCCTGATGGTGTTGTGCGTCGCCTCGATGGTCAACGTCGCGGTCGGCAACGCCCAGACCGTGCTCCTCATGTCCGGCAGGAGTTCCTGGCATCTCGCGGTCACCGGGGCGGCCTTCACCGTGCAGCTGACCGTCGGCGTGCTCGCGATCCCGGCCTGGGGAGTGCTCGGCGCCGCCGTGTCCTGGGGCGCTGCCATCGTCGTGGAGAACCTCGCGGCGGCCGTGCTCGTCCGGCTGCGCCTCGGCTTCAAAACCGTGGACCGCGGCTACACGAGCGCCCTCGGCATCGTCCTGCTCGCCTCGGTGGTACTGGCGGCCGCCCACACGACGATGGGTGACACTCCGTCAGGACTCGCCGTGGGAATGGCCTTGGGGATGTGTGTATTTACTACTAGTTTGTGGAGATATCGGACGTCGCTGAGCGTGGGCGAACTGGTCGGAGTGCTCCGTCGCCGCGCTGCGTGAGCACCCAGCGGCGTCCCCTTCCCTCGCACCACTCACACCACTGCGATCCCGGGGTTTGCCTTGCGCCTGAGAAAGCTTCGTAAGAAATCGGCCACGAGGGCCGCCGTCACAGTCCTCGTGTGCACCACCGCCCTGCTCGACGCCTCCCTGGCCGCGGCCGCCGGCCGTGACCCCGGGACGCTCGCAGCCGATGCGCTGGCCACCTGGCAGACGGACGGCATCGTCTGGTCGCTGGCCGCCGCGAACGGTGTCGTCTACGTCGGCGGAACCTTCGAAACGATCCGCCCGCCCGGTGCCCCGCGCGGCCAGGGTCAGGTGGCGCGCCACAACTTCGCCGCGTTCGACGCCGGCACCGGCAAGCTGCTGCCCTGCGCCCCGTCGTTCACCGGTCTCAACCACTCCGTGCGAGCCATGAAGGCCTCTCCCGACGGCCGGGTGCTGTACGTCGGCGGTTCCTTCAACCGCGCCGGATCCGCCCGGGTGGCCAACGTGGCCGCCATCGACACCGCGGGCTGCTCCGTGCGCAAGGAGTTCCATCCGGCGGTGTCCGCCACGATCCGGGCCATCGAGGCCACGAGCGGCGCGGTGTACCTGGGGGGTGACTTCGGCCGGGTCGACGGCCAGGTCAGGAACCGCATCGCAGCGGTCAGCCCCAAGGGCGCCCTGCTGCCGTTCAAGGCGGACGTCGACCAGCCGGTGCGTGCCCTGTCGGCCGCGCCCTCGCACGGAAGGCTCTTCGTCGGAGGCGACTTCGAGTCGGTCAACGGACAGCAGGCCCGCTCGCTGGTCGCCCTGAACCCCACCAGCGGTGCGACGGTGCTCTCCTACCCGGGCTGGTTCCCGTCCCAGTCGTCGGTGAAGACGATCGCCCGCGACGACAGCCGCTTCTTCGTGGGCGCGGAGGGCCACGGGCCGGGCATCTACGACGGCCGTATCGCGGGCCGGCTCGCCAACGGCACGATGGTGTGGAAGGACACCTGCTTCGGCGCCACCCAGGCCGTGGTGCCCTTCAACGGTGTCCTCTACAGCGCGTCGCACGCGCACAACTGCAACGAGACGCCGGGTGGGTTCCCCGACAGGGGAGACCGGCAGCACCTCCTGGCCCAGTCCGTCACGGACCGCAGGATCCTGCACTGGTTCCCCGACACCAACGGCGGACTCGGCGAGGAGGTGGGCCCCCGAGCCCTGGTGGTGTCCAAGGGTGTCCTGTGGGTGGGGGGTGAGTTCACCCAGGTCAACGAGCAACCGCAGCAGGGACTCACCCGCTTCGGGAGCCGCGACACCGGAGCCCCGAAGGTGCCCAACCTCTCCCTGTCCGCAGCCACGGCCGACAAGGTCACCCTCGCCTGGCGCGCCACCTGGGACCGGGACGACGCGTCACTGACGTACAGGATCTACCGGGACGGGAAACTCGTGGCACGCCAGACCAAGCGGTCCACTTATTGGGACCTTCCGAAGATGACCTACACCGACCCGGTGAGCGCCGGTTCCCGGCACAGCTACCGCATCGAGGTGACGGACGGCACGAACACCTCGGCCAAGTCCCGTCCCCTGAGCGTGACCGTGCCGAAGAAGCCCGTGGAGCGCGTCGCGGGCAACGAGGCGCCCACGCCGTCGAAGGCCTCGAAGCGAGTCGCGGACAACGACGCGACGGCGCCGTCGAAGGCCCAGGAGCGAGTCGCGGACAACGACGCGACGGCGCCGTCGAAGGCCCAGGAGCGAGTCGCGGACAACGACGCGACCGCGCCGTCGAAGGCCCAGGAGCAGTTCGCGGGTGAGGAGCGATGACACGCATCGGATTCGCGCCGGGGGTCTACGACCTGTTCCACATCGGACACCTCAACATCCTGCGGGAAGCGCGCCGGCACTGCGACAAACTCGTCGCGGGGGTGACCTCCGACGCCCTGGTCAGTCACCTGAAGGGCCGGCCTCCGGTCGTTCCGCTCTCCGAGCGTCTGGACATCGTCCGCAGTGTGCGCTTCGTGGACGAGGCCGTGGTGGAGACGGACGTCGACAAGTTGAAGACCTGGGCGCGGGTCAACTTCCACGTCATCTTCAAGGGCGACGACTGGAAGGGAACGCCCAAGTGGGAGGAGTTCGAGCGCCGCTTCGCGCAGGTCGGCGTCGAAGTCGTCTACTTCCCGTACACCATGCACACCTCCAGCAGCCTGCTGCGCGGAGCCCTGCAACTGCTCTCCGCGCAACCGTCGCCGGGGATTCCCTCAGCTCAGTTCCCGGTACCACTTCACGAGGAAGGCGGCCATGAACAGCACGTGGGCCAGCAGCAGCGTGCAGTACACCGGGAGGAAGAGGTCCTGGCTCCCCAGGAATAGGAAGCTGAGGCAGGTCAGGCCGTAGTCGACCGGCAGCAGCAGCACGGACCGCAGGGCAGGGGGCGACCCCGCCGGGACTTCGCCCGGCGTCAGCCGTTTGAGCTTCTCCGTCAGGATCCCGGCGAAGAAGATCACCACGGCCGCGAGCTGGAAGAGCATCGGTGCCAGCAGAAGGGCCGGGCTGGGCAGGGCGAAGAACCGGTAGAACGACACCAGCACCGCCATATGGAGGGTGACGATCTTGGCGCAGTCCAGGACATGGTCGAGCCACTCACCCGACGGACTCCCCGAGCGCTGGCCTCGCGCCAGCTGACCGTCCGCCGCGTCCAGCGCGAATCCCACGGCCAGTGACGCGGCGACGCAGACCGCCATCATCGGTCCGGGCGGCAGCAGGGCCACCGCGGCCAGTGCCGGGAAGGTGAATACGGCCGCGAGGACGGTCAGCTGATTGGGTGTCGCCCCCACCCGGTAGGCCAGCGCGGCCAGGACACGGCCGGCCGGCCGGTTGACGAACCGAGTGTAGAGCGATGTCCCCTTCGCGGGCTTCTGCGCCGCCGACAGCTGCCTGAGTACCTCGGCAAACTCGGTCATTGTCTCCCTTAATGTAGAAATCGCTTGAAAGAAGGCAATTATGGCAGAACGGGAAGGCGGGATGTCTCGTGTCAGCCGTCGGCAACTTCTGCGTGGCGGACTGACGGTGCTGGCCGCGACGGCCCTCACCGGCCACACCGCGTCCGCCGCCGTGGGACCGGGAGGAGTCCCCGCGGGACCCGTCGGCGCCGACGGGCCCTGGCGGAACGGCGCCTCCGTCGACCTCTTGTCGCGCGTGATCAACGTGGCCGACCTCGGAGCGGTGGGGGACGGACGCGTCGACGACACCGCGGCGTTCGAGCTCGCCTACTCGCTCGCCGCCGCCCGGGTGTTCCGCGGGGTCGGACGCACGGTGATCGAGATCCCCGCCGGCGAGTACCTCATCACGCGCCCGAACGCGCTGCTGAACGGCGTCGCCCCGCTGCGGTCGGCGAACGGACTGCGTTTCTCCGGAGCGGGCAAGCGCATGACGACGCTGGTCTTCCGCCCGGACGAGGGCCCGGGCTCCTATCTGTGCCGCAACGAGGACATCTGGTCCAACGTGTCCTTCGAGCGCATGCAGTTCCGCTCGGCCACGCCGGGCGCGTCCTTCTTCAGCTCGTACTCCACAGGGCAGGCGCAGGACTACCGGTTCTCGGAGTGCGAGTGGATGGGGGAGTGGGAGTACGGGGTCGCCCTGGACGGCACGGACACCAACTCAGAGATGCAGTGGGACGCCTGCCGGGTCGGCGGCAGCTATCGCCGTGCGTTCCTGTACTCGGGGGTCACCGGACGCAAGCAGGACCCCAACGACCAGGACCAGTTCCTCAACTACTGGTTCACCGACATGAAGGTCGAGTACGAATGGGGCAACTTCCTCGAATTCCCCTACGGCGGATCCATCGCCTGCCGGGGCGGCTCCTACATCATCACCGGCACGCGACCGCAGGGCACCGAGGAGTACGGCACCAGCAGTACGTTCTTCCGCTTCCCGGTCGCCCAGCACCACGACTCGGTGCAGCGGTTCCACGCGCAGGACATCCGGTTCGAGGTGCGCAACCCGGACGTGCGCGTCATCGACTGCCTGTGGAAGAGCGGCACGGTCCACTTCAGTGACTGCGACGACACCGGCGTCGCCTTCAAGGACTTCGCCCCCGAAGTCCGCCCGCATCGCTACACGGTGGGGCCGAGAGGACCGCTGATCCACTACGAATCCTGCCAGTTGGCGGGCCGTCACGAGTACCGGACGACCGGCCAGGAGGAGCCCCTCCCGGCCGTCGCCCGCTACGACATGTGCTTGCTGCGCAGTCACGAGGCGAGCGAGTTCGTGGTCGTCCAAGGCACCGTCGGGCGCGACTTCGTCAGCTTCGTCGACTGTCTGGAGCCCGGCGACCCGCCGGCGCCGGTGGCGCCCGACGGCCCGGCGACGCCCGACGGCCCGTTGGCACCCGACGGCCCGTTGGCGCCCGACGGCCCGGCGCCCGCCGATCAGGCCGCCACACCGGCTCCGGACCCGTCTCCTCCCGCCGCGGCCGCGGCCGGCAGATGACGGGCCGGAGGGCGCTCGCCCCAGGTGCTCAGGGTGTTGTCATCGGCGCGCCACGCTCAGCGACAGTGCGAAGCGGCCCGCGCCGTCCGTCCACCAATGGGACAGATCCAGTCCGGCGTCGGCCAGTTCCGCGCGTACTCCCTCCTTCCGGAACTTCGCCGACACCTCGGTGCGCAGTTCCTCGCCGGCCGCGAAGTCGACGGCGAGGTCGAGCGCGGGCACCTTCACGGTCTGCGCCGGCATGGAGCGCAGCCGCATCTCGATCCACTCGTTCTCCGCGTCCCAGAGCGCGACGTGTGCGAACGCCGCGGGATCGAAGTCGGCGCCCAGTTCGCGGTTGACCACGGTCAGCACGTTCCGGTTGAAGGCGGCAGTCACCCCGGCCGCGTCGTCGTACGCCCGCACCAGCACCCCCTCGTCCTTGACGAGGTCGGTGCCCAGCAGCAGCGCGTCGCCCGGCGCCAGCAGCGCGCGCACCGTGGCCAGGAACACCGCGCGCTCGGCCGGCAGCAGGTTGCCGATCGTGCCGCCGAGGAACGCCACGAGGCGCGGGCCCGGGGTGTCGGGCAACGCCAGAGCGGCGGTGAAGTCGGCGATCAGGGCGTGGACGTCCAGCCCCGGCCGTTCGGCGATCAGAGCCTGTCCGGCCTGGGTGAGGGCGCTCTCGCTGACGTCGACGGGCACGTACGTGTCCAGGTCGGTCAGCGCGTCGATCAGGTAGCGGGTCTTCTCCGAGGAGCCCGAGCCGAGTTCGACGAGCGTGCGGGCGCGGGCCGCGGCCGCGATCTCGCCGGCCCGGTCCACGAGGATCTCGCGCTCGGCGCGCGTCGGGTAGTACTCGGGCAGTTCGGTGATCTGCTCGAACAGTTCGCTGCCGTGTGCGTCGTAGAACCACTTCGGCGGCAGCGTCTTCGGGGTTTCGGTGAGGCCACGCAGGACGTCGGCGCGCAGGGCGGCGTCCGTGGCGTCCTCGGGGAGGGTACGGGTGATCTGGAACGGGCTCACGTGCCGATCTCCTTGGGAGGTGCGGATGCCGTGTCCGTGCTCGGTTCCTTCAGCGGGGTGAGCAGGACGTCGGCGCGGCTCGCCGCGAGCAGGGTGCGGTCGGGGACCTCCTGCCAGTGCGGATCGTCGTCGTACGGTTCGGAGGCCACGACCGTGCCCCGGCCGGGCTCGGCCAGATACCAGAGGGTGTCGCCCCAGGCGGTCGCGGTGACGGACTCCCCGTCGGTGAGGAGCAGGTTGAGGCGTGAACCGGGAGCGGCCGCCGCGACCTCGAGGACCGTGTCCGCCAGCGCCTGGCTCCCGGTGTCCCCGGCGCGCAGCCGGGCGAGGACCAGCGCCCAGACGAACGCGGAGTCGTTGCGCGCCTCCATCGACAGCAGGTCCGCGGCGGGCAGCGAACCGGTGAGCGCCTCCAGTGAGCGCGGCCAGCCCGGGACCGCCCCGTTGTGGCTGAACAGCCAGGTCCCGGCCGCGTACGGCGCCGCCGCGGCCTCCGCGTCGGCGCCGGCCAGCGTCGCGTCCCGTACGGCGGCCAGCAGCGCCCGGCTGCGTACGACCCGGGCCAGGTCGGCGAAGGACAGGTCCGCCCAGATGGGCCCGGCCCGGCGGTAGCGGGCCGGCACCGGGTCTCCCTCGGCGTACCAACCCACCCCGAAACCATCCGCGTTGACCGTCCCGTACCGCTGTCGCCGGGGCGCCCAGGACTGGTGGTACAGACTGTGCGGCGGCTCCTTGAGGAGTCGGCCGAGCGGCTCTTCGGGCCCCAGGTAGGCCAGGTGACGGCACATCAGGCGGATTCCGAGCGGGCCGTGCGGAACCCGGAGAAGATCTGCCGCCGGATCGGGTAGTCCCAGTTGCGGAACGTGCCCCGGCAGGCCACCGGATCCACCGCGAACGAACCGCCGCGCAGCACCTTGTGCTCGGGGCCGAAGAACACCTCCGAGTACTCCTTGTACGGGAACATCTCGAATCCCGGATACGGAAGGAAGTCGCTGGACGTCCATTCCCATACGTCACCGATCAACTGCCGCACCCCGAGCGGGGACTCACCGGCCGGGTAGCTGCCCGCCGGGGCCGGGCGCAGATGCCGCTGGCCCAGGTTGGCGTGTTCGGGGGCGGGGTCGGCGTCGCCCCACGGGTAGCGCATCGAGCCGCCGGTCGCCGGATCGAATCGGGCCGCCTTCTCCCACTCGGCCTCGGTGGGCAGCCGGCGTCCGGCCCAGCGGGCGTAGGCGTCGGCCTCGTACCAGCACACGTGCAGTACCGGCTCGTCGGACGGCACGACCTCGGTGACTCCGAAGCGTCGGCGCAGCCACTGCCCACCGTCACGGTGCCAGAACAGCGGTGCGTGGACGCCGCTGCGGCGGATGTGCGCCCAGCCCTCCTTCGTCCACCAGCGCTCGTCGTCGTACCCGCCGTCCTCGATGAACGCCTGGTACGCGCCGTTCGTCACCGGGGTGGTGTCGATGTGGAAGGGCGCCACCTCGCGCCGGTGCGCGGGCCGTTCGTTGTCCAGCGCCCACGGTTCGCCGACGGCGCCCATCGTGAACGGGCCGCCGGGCACGAGGACTTCGGCCGGGCCGGTGAACAGCGGTACCGGCTCCGGGTCGGGTGCGGTCAGGGCCTGCGGGCCCGTACGGAGCTGATGGGTGATCAGCATCGTCTCGTCGTGCTGCTGTTCGTGCTGCGCGATCATCCCGAAGGCGAATCCGGCTTCCGTCAGCCGGGTGCCGCCGAAGTCGGCCGACTCCAGCACGTCCATCACCCGGCCGCGCACCTCCGCGGCGTACCGGCGGGCCTCCACGGGCGGCAGCAGCGGCAGGGAGGGCCGTTCGGCGCGGGAGTGCTCGAAGGCGTCGTACAGGCCGTCGATCTCGGGGCGCATCGCCTCACGGCCGGCCACCGTGCGCAGCAGCCACAACTCCTCCTGGTTGCCGATGTGCGCGAGGTCCCACACCAGTGGGGACATCAGCGGGGAGTGCTGGGCGGTGAGGTCCGGCTCCTCGACGCAGCTGGTCAGCAGCGTGGTGCGCTCCCGGGCCGTGGTGAGGGAGGCGAGCACGCGGGTGCGGAGGGCGTCCGCGTCCAGGGCGGCGTCGACGTCCGGGGCGTCGACGTCCAGGGCGGGCCCGGTGTCCAGAGCGGGGTCGGTCATGTGCTGAGGTCCTTCCCGTACGCGCGGGTGTCCGTGCCGCGCAGGCGGTCGAGCTGGTCGTCGGCGGGCGTACGGCCTCTGAGGACGTAGCGCTCCAGGTAGTCCGTCACGGCCTCCATCACCGCCTCGGTGGCGCCGAGACGGGGCAGGGCACGCAGGGCCGTGCCGAAGCAGGCCACGGCGGCCTCGTGCAGCTCCGGGTCGGTCAGCCCGTACCGGGCCGCGTCGATCCACAGCGGATTGTGCGGGGCCGGCAGCGGCTGGGCGCGCTCGGCCAGCGGCTTCACCGTGCGGTAGACGATCTCGGCGGCCTCCGGGTCGTCGAACAGCGCCGTCGTCACGGCGAGCGGCACGATCCAGCCGTCGTCGCCGGGCTGTGCGTCGATCATGCGCAGTTCCAGGTGGCCGCGCGGTCTGACCGGGGGGAAGAGGGTGGTGAGGTGGTAGTCGAGATCCTCCCGGGTCGGTGCTCCCGTCCGGGTCCACTGCCGGAAGGTGAGCCTGTCGGGCACTTCCCACGGCCCGCTCTCGCGCCGGACGCACATCACCGGCGCGTCCAGCACGTGCCGGGCCCAGGTGGTGCGCGGATCGCCGTCCAGCGGGGGGCCGCCCGCGCGGCCGGCGCCGATCTCCATCCACAGCAGCTGCCGGGTGGAACGCCAGCCGGTGGGGGCGCCGGCGAGCAGCGGCGAGTTGGCGAAGGCCGCCACCAGTACCGCGCCCAAGGTGTTCGCCAGCCACCAGCGCCGCCCGTGCCCCAGGGGGCCGGGCTCCTCGTGGCCGGCGTCCAGGCAGACCTGCACGGAGGCCGAGGCGCACATCATGGCCCGGCCGGCCGGGCCCGTGCGGTCGAGGCACGCTTCCATGGCGTCGTAGCGGGGCTCGCGCAGGAACCGCCGGGGTGTTCGCCAGGGATCGGTGCCGTTGCCCGAGAGGGCGAGTCCGTGCTCTGCCAGGGCCGCGCGGACGAGGGCCAGATCGGCGGAGACGGTGCCCACGCACTCCATCAGGGAGGCGGCGGGCGGTGAGCTCAGTTCCAGCTGGCCGCCGGGTTCGACGGTGAGCGGAGAGCTCAGGGGCACGGTCCGCAGTGCGGCGTAGACCGTTTCGAGTCGTTCGGGTGTGACGGGGAGCTGCGGCGCGCGCAGCTCGTGGACGAGCCATTCCACTTCGACCCCGACGGTGCGGGGCGGGCCGGTCTTGAAACAGATGCCCCTGACCAGGGCCTCCACCTCGGCTTCGGTGAGGGCGCTGCGGGACTCCGTCTCGTCGGTACAGTCACTGACCGAGTCGGACATGTCGGGATCCTCCTGAGATTCCACCATGCCACCGGTCCGGCCTCGGTGCGGCCGGACCGGCGTCGCTCGTCCCAGCCAAAACCCTCGAACGGATTCGTACAAGGGGGCACAACGGTGCATAGGGGATCGGGTTCGAGCTGTTTCCCCGGCGTTCCCGGCCGGTCCGCGGAGTGTTCCCCGGTCCGGGAAACTCTGTTGCACGCGATGTCCAGGATCGCTCACGATGCGTGTATGAGCACGACGGGGGAGGCCGGCGGGGCACGAGTGACCGCGCGGCGGGCGACCATGGAATCCACGGGGGTGGCGCCATGAGCGCACGGCTGCGCGGCATCGCGCGGGAGACGGAGGAGATCGTCGCGGCGGGTTCCTACCGCGCCTCCGACGGGCGCGAGGTGTCCCTCGGCGCGGCGGTCGAGGCCGCCCGGGCGGGGACGCGGATGGTGGGACCGGGACCGGTCGGGATACCGACGAGCACGTCCACGAACTCCTCGGTGCGCGAGTCGGGTGATCCGGTCGTCGAGGGAGAGGCCGCCGAGGGCAGGACCGCCGCGGACTCGGCCGTCGAGCGCGCCTTCGTCGAGGTCACCGGCGAGAGCAGCCTCGAGGCCGCCCGGCGGCTCGTCGGCCACGGCCCGGTCGCCGTGCTGAACTTCGCCTCGGCCCGCAATCCCGGCGGCGGCTACCTCAACGGCGCCCAGGCGCAGGAGGAAGCCCTGTGCCGGGCCTCCGCGCTGTACACCTGCCTGCTGGAGGCCCGGGAGTTCTACGACCACCACCGCGCCCACCGCGACCCGTTCTACACGGACCGCGTCATCCACTCACCGGCCGTGCCCGTCTTCCGGGACGACCGGGGCCGCCTGCTCGACGAGCCCTACGCCGTCGGCTTCCTGACGTCCGCCGCCCCGAACGCGGGCGTGGTGCTGCGGACGGTCCCGGAGCGCGCGTCCGGGTTGCCGTCCGCGCTGGCCGTCCGCGCCGAGCGGGTCCTGGAGACGGCCGCCGCGCACGGCTACCGGCGGCTGGTGCTGGGCGCCTGGGGCTGCGGGGTGTTCCGCAACGACCCCGCGCAGGTGGCGGAGGCGTTCCGGACTCTGTTGGGCCCCGGCGGGCGGTTCGAGCGGACGTTCGAGCACGTGGTGTTCGGAGTGCTGGACCGGACGCCGGGGAGCGCGGTTCTCGGGGCTTTCGAGACGGTGTTCGACCGGAAGGGTTCTCAGGTCCAGCCGTAGCGCTCGTGCAGCCGGTGCCGGACCAGGTTGAACCGCATCCGGTCCAGCGCACATGCCTCGCGGCGCATGCCGGCCTCGTGCAGGCGCAGGACGCGGTCGACGTCCACCCAGGAGTCCCGTCCGGTCCGGTCCCAGGGCCCACTGCCGATCGGCACCCACTCGCGGTCGCCGTCGTGCCGCTTGCTGGAGAGCTGTACGGCGAGGACGGTCCCGCCCGCCTCTCGGGCGACGACCAGCACCGGGCGGTCCTTGCCCCGGCCGTCGTTCTCCTCGAAGGGAACCCAGGTCCACACGATCTCGCCGGGGTCCGGGTCGCCGTCGTGCGCGGGGGAGTACTCGGTACGCACCCGGCCGACCTCGCGGGGGTCGGCCTCGGTGGTGGCGGAGGGGCCGGAGCGGCCCGGGACGTCTTCTTCGGTATACGCGGTCACGGGGGCACCTTAAGGGCTGCCCCCGTGACCGCGTCGTCAGCGGGTCACTTCTCCTCGACCGGAACCCGCTGCGAAGGCGGGCCCGCGCTTCCGTTGAGCGGCGAAGCCCCGTTCGCGGTCTGCCCGTTCTGGTTCATCGAGGAGAGCAGCTGACGTGCCAGCCCCAGCCCCGTCCCGCCCATGGTGAGCGCCTTGGCCAACATGTCGGCCACGCCGTCGGCGCCGTTGAGCACCACCATGTTGTCGACGTTGCCGAACGCGGACGCGCCCGCCTGGACGATCTCCGGCCACTTCTCCGCGAGTTGCTGCGCGACCACGGCCTCCTGGTTCTCGGCGAGGGCGGCGGCCCGCGCCTTGATCGCGTCGGCCTCGGCGAGCCCCTGGGCCCGGTTCGCCTCGGCCTTCGCGAGACCCTTCGCCTGCGTGGCGGCGGCCTCCGCCTCACCGGTGGAGCGGGTCTCCGTGGCCTTGGCCTCGGCCGCCGAGATCCGGGCGTCGCGCTCGGCCTCGGCCAGCGTCCGCTTCTCGTACGCCTTGGCGTCGGCCGGTTTGCGGACGTCGGCCTGGAGCTGCTGCTCGCGCCGCTGCGCCTCGAGTTCGGCGACCCGCGTCTCCTGGACCACGACCTCCTGGCGGGCCGCCGCGTCGGCGAGCGGCCCGGCCTGCCGGGCCTTGGCGTTGGCCTTGTCCTGTTCGGCCTGGTAGCCGGCCTTGAGGATCTCGCTGTCCCGGGTGGCCTCCGCCATCCGTCCGAACGCCAGCTGCTCGGCCTCGGTGGCGAGCCGGTCGGCCTCGGCCTGCGCGATGCGCGCGTCCCTGCGCACGGCCGCCAGATGCGGGGCGGACAGGTTCTTGATGTACCCGGTCGGGTCCTCGATCTCGTGGATCTGCAGGGAGTCCACGATCAGGCCCAGTTTCTCCATCTCGGTGCCGCACGCGGCACGGGCCTGCCCGGTCAGCTTCTCCCGGTCGCGGATCATGTCCTCGACCGTCAACCCGCCCACGATGGCCCGCAGATGACCGGCGAACACGGTGTGCACGCGCTCCGCCATCAGCTTCTGCTGGTCGAGGAAGCGGCGGGCGGCGTTGGCGATCGACACGAAGTCGTCGCCCACCTTGAAGATGACCACGCCCCGCACCTTCAGTGGAATGCCCTGGTGGGTCACGCAGTCCACGTGCAGTTCCGTCTGGTTCAGGTCGAGCGAGAGCTTGCGCACGGCCTGCATGCCGGGCGTCACGAGCGTGCCCCGCCCTGTGACGATACGGAATCCCATGCCCTCCTCGAGGCCTTCCAGTTTGTGCTTCGAACCGGAGATGATGAGCGCCTCGTTGGGCTCCGCGACACGCCACATCAACTTGAACGCACCGATCAGGACCAGGACGGCACCGACTGCCGCCCCGACGACGAAACCGACTTCCATGAGCATGCACTCCCCCGGTGCAGGGTGCCCTCGGGGCACCGAACGTACCGGGAGTGTGTGCCCGCGCACGAGCCGTGTACAGACGGGGCCGAACCGCTGTTGCCCGCTTGGTACATACGGCACACGACGGGCACGCGCCGCCTCAACCGCCGTACATCGCCGAGACGTAGACCGTCCGCGGCGGAAGGTACTCCACCACCGTGACCACCGTGCCCCTCTCGATGCGTTCGGTACCGGAGACGGCGTAGGCGAGGAAGTGCTCGGCACCGCCACGCACCCGGACGATCACCTCGCCGACGAGCCCGGGCCCTACCGCTCCGGTGACCCGCCCCATGAGCCCGACCATCGACGCGTCGTCCATGGTCACAGGGTACGGGTCGAACGCGCTCATCCGGTC
Source organism: Streptomyces sp. NPDC088157 (assembly GCF_044741545.1). Lineage (NCBI taxonomy): Bacteria > Bacillati > Actinomycetota > Actinomycetes > Kitasatosporales > Streptomycetaceae > Streptomyces > Streptomyces sp. NPDC088157. The sequence goes on along the minus strand of NZ_JBIUSU010000003.1, from coordinate 792,339 downwards.
GGCGAGTCGGCGACCGCTTCCCGCGGCCACCGTTCGTGCCAGCGCAGCTCCGCCTCCAACTGGGCGGCGAGCGAGATCAGCAGCGGCTCGCTGTTCGCCGGGCCGAGCAGCTGCGCGCCGACCGGCAGCCCGTCGGGCGTGAAGCCCGCGGGGACGTTGACGCCGGGCCAGCCCAGTACGTTCCACGGCCAGGCGTAGGGACAGGCGGCGATCATGGCGCGGTCGGTGGCGAAACCGCTCAGGTGCAGCATCGCGCCGATACGGGGCGGAGGAGCGGCCGTCGTCGGCGCGAGGATCACGTCGTACTTCTCGAAGAAGCCGCCGATCCGGCGGTGCAGGACCGCCTCCGCGCGCCGGGCCGCCCGCAGCGGGATCCCGCCGAGCAGCCGGCCCAGCCGGGCGGCGCCCCGGGTGCGCCGGTCCAGGAGCGCGGGGAAGGGAGCCTCGGCGACCCGCTCGGCGACGCCGGCGGTCGCCCGGGGAACGAAGGTGAGCCCTATCTGTCCGTACGGCGGGTCGGCCTCCTCGACGGTGTGCCCCAGGCCGGCCAGTCTCTCGGCGAGTTCGAGGACGCGAGCCCGCACCTCGGGGCGCAGCCGGGCGGGTACGGCGGTGAACGGCGGCTTCAGCGACAGCGCGATCCGCAGCCGGCCCGGGTCGCGGCCCACCGCGGCAAAGGCGTCGACGGCGGGCGGCCGGTGCGGGTCGTGCGCGTGGTTGCCGCTCGCCGCGTCGAGCAGCAGCGCGGCGTCGGCGACCGTGCGGGCCAGCGTGCCGTTGACCGAGATGCCGTGGAAGGACTCGCCGCGCGGCCAGGTCGAGACGCGGCCGCGCTGCGGCTTGATGCCGACCAGATGCGTCCAGGAGGCGGGGATGCGGACGGATCCTGCGCCGTCCGAGCCGAGCGCGGCCGGTACCAGCCCCGCCGCGACCGCGGCCGCCGAACCGCCGGAAGAGCCGCCCGGGGTGTGCTCGGTGCTCCATGGGTTGCGGGTCGCGCCGAACGCCGGGCCCTCGGTGAACGGCCACTGCCCCAGCTCGCAGGTGTTGGTCTTGCCGACGATCACGGCCCCCGCCGCCCGCAGCCGCCGTACCGCCTCGCCGTCCTCGGCGACCGTCGGGTGCGCGCCCTGGCAGCCGAAGGCGGTCGGCTCGCCCGCCACGTCCATGTCGTCCTTGACGGCGACGGGGACTCCGAGCAGGGGGCTCCGCGTCCCGGCCGCCAACCGGCGGTCGGCGGCGTCGGCTTCGGCGAGCGCGGCCTCGGCCCGGACGATCCGGAAGGCGTTGAGGGTGCCCTGGCTCGCCTCGATCCGGGCGAGGGTTTGCTCGACGAGCGTGCGGGAGGAGACCTCGCCCTCGGCCAGCGCGCGGGCGGTGGCCGTCAGGCCTGCGGCACGGTCGGGCGTCATGCGGGCACCTCCGGGGCGACGTTGTCTACCGCACGGTAACCTCTGGCGGCCGGATGGCGGAACGGCGCGCGGGCGGGAGGTGTGCGGCCGTCCGCCACCGGGGCCCCGACCGCTTCGCCACAGGTGTCCCACAGGCATCGTCCGTTCCTGCGCAAAGGATTGACGTGTTCCTGCCTCACCCCTACCTTCTGATCGACTTTCCGAACTCCGTTCGGAATTTCGAACCTTGAGCCGCAGGGAGCCGCACCATGACGTCACGTCCCTCCACCCCGTCCCGCCGTGCCGTGCTGCGTGCGATGGCCGCGCTGCCCGCCGCGGCCCTCGTGCTCGGCGAGGCGCCCGGCCTGCTCGGCACGGCCCTCGCCGCCGCGCCGACCGCCGGGTCGGCCACCCGCTACACCATCGTGCCGTTCCTCAACAGCAACGACGGAACGGTGAACGTCTACCAGTCCGACGACGCCACCGACTTCCGGCTGGTGCAGTCCTCCGCCTACACCCCGCCGAGCAACCGCATCCGCGACGCGAGCGTCTTCAAGCACACCAACGGCTACTACTACATCACCTACACCACCCACACCTGGCAGGACGCCAGCACCACCATCGGCTTCGCCCGCAGCTCCGACCGGGTCAACTGGACGTTCCTGTACGACTACACGGTCCCGATCGCCAACCTGTCCCGCGCCTGGGCGCCGGAGTGGTTCGTCGACAGCGACGGCAGTGTCAACGTCATCGTGTCCTGCTCGGTGACCAGCGACGAGTGGATCTTCACCCCGTACCTTCTGAAGGCCACCAACTCCGCGCTCACGGCCTGGAGTTCACCGGTCGCGCTGTCCGGCATCGGGTCGAACCACATCGACACCTACATCGTGAAGGTCGGCTCGACGTACCACGCGTTCACGAAGAACGAGACGGCGAAGTACATCGAGTACGGCACGGCGTCGAGCCTCGCCGGCCCCTACACGATCACCAGGACCGGCGACTGGGCGGGCTGGGGCAGCTACCGGGAGGGCCCGTCCGTCATCCAGCTCGACAACGGCGGCTGGCGGATCTTCTTCGACGGCTACGGCGACGGCAACTACTACTACAGCGACAGCTACGACTCCTTCGCCACCTGGAGCGCGCCCAAGGCGCTGCCCGGCATCTCGGGCACGGCACGTCACTTCACGGTCATCAAGGAGACGGTGACCGGTGGCCCCGGCATCACGAAGAACACCACCCGCTCCCTGCGGTCCGGCAACTACACCACCCGCTACTGGCAGGAGCAGTCGGCCCTGCTCAACCTGCCCGTGGTGACCAGCGCGAGCACCACCGCCGAGAAGCAGGCGTCCACCTTCACCGTCGTGGCCGGCCTCGCCGACGCGAACGCGTACTCCTTCCGCGACGCCGCCGGCAACTACCTGCGCCACTACTCCTTCCGGGGGCGTTTCGACGCCAATGACGGCACGTCGACCTTCGCGAGGGACGCCACCTTCATCGCCCGGACGGGCTCGGCGAGCGGTTCGATCCGCTTCGAGTCGTACAACTACCCCGGCTACTACCTGCGCCACTACAACTACCAGCTCCGGGTGGAACAGCCGGACGGCACGGACCTGTTCCGCCAGGACAGCTCGTTCGTGCCGGTGACCGCCTGGGTCTGAGCCGTCCGGGCCGGGGTGACGGGGCCCCGGCCCGGTGGTCCGCCCAGTGGACGTGCTCCCGGGTGGCACCGCTGACTCATCACGCCGAGCGCGCGCCGTGGGACGAGTCGGCCGCCCCGCCACGACGGCCGGGCCCGGTGCCGCGCCGACCTCAGTGACGGGGCGACCGGCGGACGGTCAGCACGGCGACGTCGTCCTGCCGGCGGTCGTGCCCGGCGAACGTGCGGGCGTCCTCGTGCAGCGCCAGGGGCAGCTCGGTGGGGGAGAGGTCGAGGTGCTTCCGCAGCCGCTCGTCGACCGGGTAGAACGTGCCGTCGTGGGAGCGGGTCTCGGTGAGACCGTCGGTGGTCAGCACCAGCGTCGCACCGGCCGGGAACACGAACCAGTCCACCGTCGTGGGTTCGACGGCGAGTTCGGCGAGTCCGAGGGGGACGCCGGTGTCCACCGAGGGGGTGGTGACGGCGCCGTCGTGCAGCAACCGGGCCGGAACGTGTCCGCAGTTGACGACCTGCGCCTCCGTGTCCGCGTCGACGCCGATGATCAGGGCGGTGACGAACCGCTCGTCGTCGCCGGTCTGTTCGGCGTAGGAGTTGTGCCGGACGACGGCGGCGTCCAGGGCGTCGACGAGCGCGGTGAGCGTGGGCTCCCGGTGGGCCGCCTCGCGGAAGGCGCCGATGACGGCGAACGCGGCGCCCACGGCGGCCAGTCCCTTGCCCTGCACGTCTCCGATCAGCACCCGCGTGCCCCAGGGTGAGGCGACGACGTCGTATATGTCGCCGCCGACGAGCCGGTCCTCCTGCACGGGTTCGTAGACCCCGTTGACCAGCACGTCGTCGGTGAGCAGGGGCAGGGGGTGCAGGATGTGCCGCTGCATGGCGGCGGCGGTGGAACGCAGCCGCAGCATCTCGTGCTCGCGCGCGATACGCCGGTGGCAGGCGTAGACGGAGGCGGCCCCCAGGGCGAGGGTGAGCAGCACCAGCAGGGCCCGGTCGAGCCAGCGGCCGCCGTCACCGGCCCGCAGCAGCAGGGTGAGGCTGACGAACAGGGTGGTCCAGGCGGCGACGAACCTCGTCTGCTGGACGGTGCACAGTGCCGACGCCGTTCCCGGCAGGAAGACCAGGAGCCCGAGGAGCCACACCTCGGACCCGGACAGGACGCCGAGGACCTCCACCAGGACCGTCACCGAGAGCACACCGACGACCGTCTCGGCGTTGCCCGGGGGCTCGATGGCGCCGATGGCGTCGGTGGGGCGCTTCCGACGGGGACCGGTCATGGGAACTCCCGGGCAGGTGGTGCTCCCTCTCACCTTAGACAGGTCGCCCGCCCGACGGGTGCCGAGGCTGTTCCCGGGCCGGCCCGCGGTCCTCGGTGTGCCGCACCGGTCCCGCGCGACGGCGACGGCTGAACGGGCCTCCCCCCTCACCCGTACCCCTTGTCGAAGCCCGTCCAAGGCGCCTCCGCGGGCGCGCCCACGGGGTGACGGGGAGAGCGCCGACTACGGAGTTGTACGTGCTTCACCAGCCCACGGCCCGCCTCGTGCGCGGTGCCGCACTGGCCGGCAGCCTGGCCATGCTTTCCTTCGCCACCGCGTGCAGCGGCTCGGAGGGGGAAGCCGCCGCCAGGAAGGGCCCGCCCACGGCGACCACGGTCACCGCCGCTCCCGAGGCCGGCGTCGTGGCACCGGCGAAGGTCGAGGTCATCGCCGGCCTGACCGGCTGCACGGCCAAGATCCGCATCGAGGCGGACGAGCTGCGCCAGGGCGTCTGCCACACGGAGGAGGCCGACTACCTCATCACCACCTTCCCCGAGGAGCAGTACAAGGAGACGTGGCTCGAGGCAGCCGGCATCTACGGGGGGCAGTACCTCGTGGGTTCCCGCTGGGTGGTCAGCGCGCAGCCGGAGATGCTGACGGGATTCCTGCCCAAGCTCGGCGGAACCATCCGGCAACTGGGCGGCACGGGCCCGTCCGCGTCCCCGAACGGGTCGTAGAGCACGGCCTCGCCGCCGGCAGGCCACGCCGTCGAGCCGCCTCGCACGGGTCGCCGAGGGGCACCCGCCTCCCGTCCGGCGCCGCCCGGACGGGAGGCGGGTTCCGGCGGCAGGAAGGGGGCACCTCGACCGAGAACGTCCGTCCCGGGCCGAGGGCGAACCGGAGAGCGAGGACGCCCGCGAGAGGGCGGACCACCCGGCTCCGGACCACCCGACGCCCTCCGGCCCGAGGGCGACCGCGACGACCCGGACGCCCAGACCGGCCTCCCGGGGCTGGCTTCCCGGGCCGGCCTCCCCGGGCTGGGCCTGCCCGCACCGGCCTCCCCGCACCGGCCTGCCCGGGTCGGCCACGCTCCGCGGGCCACTGCCCGCACCGGCCTCCCCGCACCGGCCTCCCCGCACCGGCCTGCCCGGGTCGGCCACGCTCCGCGGGCCATGCCGTACCGGCCACCCCGGCGGCGGAACCTGATCGTCGCCGCCGGGGTGGTCACCAGCCTTGCCGGGCGACGGCCCGGTCGAAGGACTCGCACAGCAGATGGACCGCCACGAGGTGCAGCTCCTGGACCGTGGCGGAGGTGGCCCCGGTCACGCACAGGGATTCGTCCGCGGTGCCCTCCAGCGGGTTGGGCGCCGGACCCGTCAGCGCCCAGGCGGTCATGCCCAGGCGATGCGCCTCCTTCGCGGCGACCAGCAGGTTGGCGCTGGCCCCGCTGGTGGACAGCAGCATCAGCAGGTCCCCGGCCCGGCCGTGCGCGCAGACCTGCCGGGCGAACATCTCCTGGACGCCGTAGTCGTTGGCGATGGCGGTCGTCGAGGACGTGTCGGCGTGCAGCGCGAGCGCGGAGAACGGCGGCCGGTCGTCGCGGTAGCGGCCGACCAGCTCGGCCGTCAGATGCTGCGCCTGCGCCGCGCTGCCGCCGTTGCCCGCGACGAGGAGCCGGCCGCCCGTCGTCAGACGGGTGGCGAGGACGGTGCCCCACCGCTGCACGACGGGCCCGGCGTAACCGCGGAACGCCTCGAGCGCCTTCATCAGGTCGTCGCAGTGCGCGACCTCCGTGGCGATCCTCATCGGACCACTCCCGAGAGCGACGGTACGGCGGAGACGGCGCCGTACACCCGGCTCACCCCGTCGGCCACGCAGTCCCAGGTGTAGCGGGCGAGGACCCGGCGCCGTCCGGCGGCCCCGTACCGGGCGAGCCGCGCCGGGTCGTCGAGCAGGTCGCGGACGGTCGCGCCGAGGTCATGGTCCTCGTCGGGCGGGACCAGGACACCTGTGACGTCGTCCACCACGGTGTCGAGCTGCCCGCCGACGGCCGTGGCGAGCACCGGCGCGCAACAGGCCATGGCCTCCACCGGGACGATGCCGAAGGGCTCGTACCGCGGCACCGACAGCACGAGGTCCGCGCCGGACATCAGCCGGGGCATCCGCGTCGGGCTCACCGCGCCCAGCAGCCGCACCCGGTCGGCGACCCCGCACTGCTGCGCGATCGACCACAGCCGCTCCGCCTCCGGCTCGGCCATCAGCAGCGCGGGCTGGGGACCGCCCGCCACGAGGAGTTCGGCGTCCGGCACGCCGGCCAGGGCGCGGATCGCCCGGTCGAAGCCCTTGCGCGGCACGAGCCTGCCGACGGCGACCAGCCGCCGGGGTGCGGAGGGCGCCCGCCGGGCCCCCGTGACCGGTGTGAACTGCTCGGGGTCCACCCCGCACGGGACGACGTGGACACGGTCGCGGGGCAGGCCCATGGCGACGAGCTCGGCCACCTCGTCCCGGCAGGTGGCGACGATGCCGGCGCATTCCCGCCCGACGGCCGTCTCGATCGCCACGCGCTCGGGCGGACTGGTGTCGGCGGAGCCCTGACAGCGCTTCTTCACGGCGCCGAGCGCGTGGTACGTCTGCACCACGGGCACGCCCGAGGCGCGTGCACCGGCCAGCGCCGCCATTCCGGACATCCAGAAGTGGGCGTGCACCACGTCGGGGGGTTCCGCCGCCCACTCACGGGCCAGCCACGCGCCGAACTCCGGTATGTACGGGAGGAGTTCGTCCTTGGGTATCGGCGCCGGAGGTCCGGCGGGCACATGCACCACCTTCACCCCGTCGGGCGTGGTGACCCGCTCCGGCAGCCGGCGGCCGTCGCGTCGCGTGTACACGGCGACCTCGTACCCCCGGCGGGCCAGCTGCGTGGCGAGTCGGGCCACGTAGACGTTCTGGCCGCCCGCGTCGGGGCCGCCGAGCTCGGCCAGGGGACTGGCGTGCTCGGAGACCATGGCGACGCGGCCGGCCGGCGGATGACTGGTGCTCATCAGGTGACCTCCTTGATCAGGCGTTCCCGGTCGTCCCGGAAACGCCGTTCTCCGTACCGGGCCTGCCGCGGCCCTCGCGGCCTCCCCGGTCCGGCGGGCGTGGGCCGGGTCCGCGAGGAACCGGCGGACCTCCTCCAGCACATCCAGCCGGTTGGCGGGCACGTCGATGCCGGGCCGGCGCGAGCTCGTGCGGCCGTTGCGACATCACGAGGTCGAGGTCGGCCTCGCCCAGCTCGGTCGGGCTCGACTCCCTCACAGTCGACGGCCGTTGCCAGGTCCTGGCCCGCCCCAGCCCGTCCGGCCCGCGGTCGGGCTGGGGCGGGACGAGGAACGTGTGCGGGCCCTGGCAGAACGAGGCCGGCCAGGAACCGCGCTCGTGCCGGACGAGGACGTTCATGCGTTCTCCCGGAGGGGTTCTCAGAACTGCGGGGCCGTTTCCCGGGGCGGCAGGGCGGTGGCGAAGTAGGCGATGGTCTGCTTGATCCCCTCCTCCCAGGGGACCCTGGGCGCCCAGCCCAGGAGCTCGTGGGCCAGCCGGGTGTCCGGACGGCGCCGCTGCGGATCGTCCGTGGGCCGGTCGACGAACTCGATGCGGGAGGAGGAACCCGTCAGGGCCACGACCCGGCGGGCGATGTCCCCGACCGTGACCTCGTCGGTGCCGCCGATGTTGACGGGCCGCACCGAGCGGCTCGCGGCCACCAGCAGGATGCCGTCGACCGTGTCGTCCACGTAGCACAGGGACCGCGTCTGCCGCCCGTCACCGGCCACCGTGAGCGGTTCACCCGCCAGTGCCTGGCAGACGAACGTGGGCACGGCACGGCCGTCGTGGGCCCGCATGCGCGGCCCGTAGGTGTTGAACAGGCGCACGATGCCCGCGTCGGCGCCCCGGGCCCGCACATGCGCCGTGACCAGTGCCTCGGCGAACCGTTTCGACTCGTCGTACACGCTGCGCGGCCCGACGGGGTTGACGTTGCCCCAGTAGTCCTCGCGCTGCGGATGGACGAGCGGGTCGCCGTACACCTCGGAGGTGGAGGCGAGCAGGAAGCGCGCCCCGTCCCGTTCGGCCACGGCCAGCATGGCGCGGGTCCCGAGGCTGCCGGCGTCGAGGGTCTCCAGGGGGAGCCGCAGATAGTCGGCGGGTGAGGCGCAGCAGGCGAAGTGCAGGATCAGGTCGTAGGGTCCCGGCAGGCCCCGCAGGCCCCGCAGGCACCCGGGGGCGGAAACGTCGCACTGGACGAACCTGAATCCGGGGCGGTCCCCGAGGTGGGCCACGTTCGCGCGTGAACCGGACAGCAGATTGTCCGCGCAGTCGACTTCGACACCTGAATCCAGCAGTCGTTCGCACAGATGGCTGCCGAGGAAGCCGGCGCCGCCGGTCACCACGGCACGGCGCCAGGGCGGGCGGGGGGTCGCATCGGTCATGGCACGTCCTTCGTCCGCAGGGAGAGGCGCCCGACCGCAGACGGCGCGGGGTGCGGTTGCGGCGCGGGGCTCGTGGAAGGAGTGGGGGATCACCGGCCAGGGATCATGCTCAGCCGGCAGGATCGTCCTGTCGACCGCCGCTTTCCCGACGGCACCGGCACCGGGTTCCCGGGACCAGCTGTTTTCACACGTTGGTTCCTATTGTGCGGAAAGCGTGGTTCGCCGCGACTTCTGCCGAGGACGGGCCCACGTCCGCCCGGGAGGCGCCGAGGCTGTGAGCAACCGCACTCGGCTCGGCAAATCCGGGGCGGCCGAAGGAGTTTGGCGAGGTGGGGCGGGCGCCGTGTCGTCCTTTCCCGGTGGACCGCCGCCGCCCCGCCCGACCCGTCTGCCACCATGGTCGACACCGCAACCGACTTGGTGGAGTGGCCGCGCAGCGCAGCCGGCGTTCCTCGGTTTCGCCGGTCCGTCTGACCTCCCACCTCGCCTTTCGGGTATCGCACTGTGTCTATGTCCCCTCCCGTCCCGGGCGCCGCTTCCGCTGCCCGCGGCCTCGCCCCCGTTCCGTCCGGTAAGGCCTCGCGCTCGCCGTGGCGGGCCCTGCGGCACCGCAGCATGCGCTGGTGGTCCGTCGCCAACCTCGTCTCCAACGCCGGCACCTGGATGCAGCTCACGGTGCAGAACCTGCTGGTCCTGCAGATCACCGGCTCAGCGGCCGCGACCGGGCTGTCCATGTCCGTCCAGGCGGCTCCCGCCCTTTTCATGAGCCTGCTGGGCGGGGCGGCCGTGGACCGCTGGCCGCGCAAGGTGACGGCGGCCGCGAGTCAGGCCCTGCTGGGCGCGGTCGGCTTCGCCACCGCCGTCCTGGTGGCCCTGGACCGGCTCGACATGACGACCCTGCTGGTGCTGGCCGCCGTGACCGGCACGATCGCCACGGTCGACGCTCCGGCGTGCGCCCTGCTGGGCAACGATCTCGTGCCGCGGGAGGACGTCCCCTCCGCCATCGGCGTGGGCGCGCTCGTCCACAACGCGGGCCGACTGGTCGGTACGGCGCTCGCCGGTGTGACGGTGGGCTTCCTCGGCACGGCGGCCGCGTACGCCGCGAACGGTCTGTCGTTCGTCTTCGTCGCCTCGGTCATCCCGTTCCTGCGGCCCGCGCCCGGCGCGGCCGCGCAGCACCCGGAGGCGGCCGCCCGGGAGCCCGGCCGACGCGACGACATGACCGTGCGCGAGGGGCTGGCCTACTTCGCCCGCAGGCCCCGGCTGGTCGCGCTCGCCGGGGTCACCGGCCTCAGCGCCGTGTTCGGGCGCAACTACGGGCTCACGCTCGCCGTGCTCGTCACGGGGCCGCTCGCGGCCGGCGCGGGGGCGTTCGGCACGGTTTCGACCGTGCTGGCCGTGGGCGGCATCCTGGGCGCGGTCCTCGGCGCCCGGCTGCGCCGGCCCTCGGTCCGCCTCGTGGGCGTCCTGGCGGCCGCGGGCGCGCTGCTGCAGGTGGCTGCGGGGCTGTCTCCGTCACTGACCGTGCTGCTCGTGCTCGTTCTGCCCATGGCCCTGGTGGAGTCCGTCTCCGACACCGCCGGCACGGCCGTCCTGCAGACCGACCCGCCCGCCCACCTGCGTGGGCGTGTGCTCGGCGTGTGGAGCAGCATCGCCACGGTGTGGGGCCTCGGCGGGCCGCCCGCCCTGGGGCTCCTCATGGAGTGGGCCGGCGCCCGCGGGGCCCTGGTGGTCGGCGGGCTGGTCGTCGCGGGCGCGATCGGTACCGGCCTCGCGGTGCGCGGGCGCCGCGTCCCGGCACCGGTGATCCTGCCGCTGGTGAAGCCGGACGACGTGCCGGGTCGGGAGGCGCTGGGCGCGGCCGCATGAGCCGGCGTCCCGGAGCGGGGCCCGACGGGGAAGCGGCCGCGGGCGCCCGCGTTTCCCGTGGCGTGCGCGGGAGACTCGGTGACCCGCGACCGGAAAACGGGAGCGCAGGACCGGACCGGCCCCCGGCGGGCCGGAGCAGGAAAGAAGTGAAGAGCCGTGACCACGGACGTCAGACGAACGAACAGCATCCAGCGGCCCGAGACGGGGTGGGCACGGTCCCGCCGACTGCGCGGTCACGGTATCCGTACCTGTGTGCGGGCGACGGTCGACGGCGAGGCCGTACAGCTGCGCCAGGGTGCCGACTGGAACATCGTCAGGGGCGAGGACTGACTTTCGGCGGGGGCGTCGGCGGGCGTGCGCTGCCGACGGGCGCGGCTCCCGCGGTGACCGGCGCCGTTCTCGACGCGCCGACCCGCGGCTGACCGCGGCCCCCACCGTGTGCTTTGGTCCCGCGTGAACGGCGGGCCGGCCGTCCTACGCCGTCACGGGCGCGGCCAGGGACGGCCGCCGATCGCCTCGATGCCGTAGTTGAAGCGCCGTAGATACTCCGCGAAGGCGGCGACGTCCTCGTCCGGCCAGTCGGTCATCACCTGGTCCAGGACCTCCACGATCCCCTCGCGCTCGGAGTCCAGCAGGCGCGTGCCCTCGTCGGTGAGCCGGAATTTGCGGGCCATCCCGCCCTCCGGGTCGGGGATCCGCTCGATGAGACCCGCCCGCATCGCCGCCGCGGTCTGCCGGTTCAGGGTGGAGGCGTCCAGGCCGAAGGCATCGCTGAGCTCACCGATCGACATGGGCCCCTGGACCCGGATCCGGCTCAGCAGGATGTAGGCGCTGCGCTCCATGAGGCTGTTGTTGCGACGGCCGCCCCGCTGGTTGAGGAATGTGTGGCGGCTGAGCAGCATCTGCTCGTACTCGACGTCGTGCGTCGGCGTCTCCATGTGCCCGACCTCCTGCTTCCGTGCGCCCGCACCATCCTGGCACACCGCTGTGCACGACCCACAACATATGCTCGATACATACGACATGTACGATGCACATCCTTCAGCTCGATCCTTCGCGCAGACGCCGTGCGCGGATCCTTCACCGCACCTCCCAAGTCGAGGAGTCCCATGGGCGCCCCCGCTCTCCCACCCACGGCCCGCCCGGGCGCCGTGATCGCCACGCTGGCCTTCGCCGGCACCACCGCGGCGATCATGCAGACGCTGGTCACGCCCCTCATCGCCGAGCTGCCGCAGATCCTGGACACCTCGTCCTCGAACGCGGCCTGGGTGATCACGGTCACCCTGCTGGTGGCCGCCGTGTGCGTGCCGGTCGTCGGCCGCCTCGGCGACCTGGTCGGCAAGCGCCGGATGCTGCTCGCCTGTTCCGTGCCGCTGATCGTGGGCTCGGTGGTGTGCGCCTTCGCCTCCGACGTCGTGACGATGATCGTGGGGCGCGGTCTTCAGGGCATGGGCATGGGCATGGTGCCCCTCGGCATCGCACTGCTGCGGGACGTCGTACCGGCCGAGAAGCTCAGCGGTTCCATCGCACTGGTCAGCGCCTCCATGGGCATCGGCGGCGCCATCGGCCTGCCGCTGGCCGCCGCGGTCGCCCAGTACGCGAACTGGCGCGTGCTGTTCTGGGGCTCGGCCGCCCTGGCCGCCGTCGTCGCCGTCCTGATCTACCTGCTGGTCCCGGACGTGCCCGCCGGCGCCAAGGGCCAGCGCTTCGACCTGCCCGGCGCGCTCGGTCTCGGCGTCGGCCTGGTCTCGCTGCTGCTCGCGGTCTCCAAGGGCGCCGACTGGGGCTGGGCCTCCGCCACCACACTCGGCCTGTTCGCCGTCGCCGCCGTGGCGCTGGTCGGCTGGGGAGTGTGGGAGGTGCGCACCACCGACCCGCTCGTCGACCTGCGCACCACGGCCCGCCCCCGGGTGCTCCTGACCAACGTCGCCTCGATCTTCGTCGGCTTCGGCATGTACGCGAGCATGCTGGTCATGCCGCAGCTGCTCCAGTTCCCCCAGGCCACCGGATACGGTCTCGGCCAGTCGATGCTCGCGGCCGGCCTGTGGATCGCGCCCGGCGGCCTGACGATGATGCTGGTCTCCCCGCTCGGCGGAAAGCTCACCAACGCCCGCGGCCCCAAGTTCACGCTGGTCTGCGGCACCCTGGTGCTGGCCGCCGGCTACTTCGCCTCCATGGGCCTGATCGGCTCCGCCTGGGGGGTCATGGTGGTCACGATCATCACCAGCAGCGGTGTGGGCCTCGCCTACGGCGCGATGCCCGCCCTGATCATGAGCTCGGTCCCGATCACGGAGACCGCCGCCGCCAACGGCTTCAACACCCTCATGCGCTCGCTCGGCACCTCGATCGGCTCCGCCGTCATCGGCGTGATCCTCTCCCAGATGACCACCACCCTGGGCGGCCACACCCTCGCCTCCGAGGACGGCTTCCGCACCGCGCTCCTGGTCGGCGGCGGACTCGCCCTGGTCTCCGCGGCCATCGCCGCCGTCATCCCCGCCGCCCGCACCGCGGCGGCCGGCGAGGACGCGACCGACCAGGCCGTCGCGCCCGAACAGGCCAAGGTCTGACCCGGCGGGCTGGGCCCCGGCGCGCCGGGGCCCAGCCCGGACGTCTCACGCGAGATCCAGCAGCCCCCGGCGCACGGCCTCCGACACCGCGGCCGCCCGGTTGTCCGCACCCAGCTTGCGGTAGACCCGCACGAGGTGCGTCTTGACGGTCGCCTCGCTCAGGAACAGGGCCTCGGCGATCGCCCGGTTGCTCAGCCCGTCGGCGAGCAGCCGCACCACCTCGACCTCGCGCCCGCTCAACTCGCGCTCCGGATGCGGTACTCGGGCGACCAGGTCGCCCACCAGCGCGGAGGCCAGCCCGAGCGCTCCGGCGGCCGCGCCGCGCACGGCCGTGAACAGTTCCTGGGGCGGCCCCGCCTTCAGAACGTAGCCCCGCGCCCCCGCCTGAAGCGCCCGCACGACGTCGACCCGGCCCGAGTAGCTCGTCAGCATCACCACGGCGACGCCGGGCGCCGCGACGGCGAGCCGGCGCACGGCCGCGACGCCGTCCATCCCGGCGCCGTCACCGGCGAACCGCAGGTCCATCAGCACCACGTCCGGGACGAGCGCCGCCGCCAGCCGGACGGCCTCCTCCCCGCTGCCCGCCTCACCGACCACGGCCAGGTCCGGCTCACCCTCCAGCAGTGCGCGCAGCCCGGCCCGTACGACGGCGTGGTCGTCCGCGAGCAGCAGACGCAACGGAGCACCGGTCACCGGACGGCCACCGGCCTCGGCAATCCGGCCGGCCCGGCCTCGGACCTCGCGGGCACCGTGGCGCGCACGGACGTTCCCCGCCCGGGCGCGCTGCCGACCTCCAGCTCGCCACCGCACTCGCGCAGCCGCGCCCGGGTCGCGGGAAGCCCGAGTCCGCGGCCGGGACCCGGCGCGAGGGCGCCGCTGCCCGCCTCGAACCCCGTGCCGTCGTCCCGCACTTCGAGCTCCACCCGGTCGGCGTGCCCGTTCAGGGTGACCAGGACGTTCACCGCACGCGCATGCTCGCGCACATTGGCCAGGGTGCTCTGGGCCACCCGGAACAGGGTCGCGGCCGCCGGGCCGTCCAGAACGGGGCGGGGCGCGCCCAGCGAGCGGAACCGTACGCGGGGCGCCGCCCCCTCGGCCTCCGCCCGGGCGCACAGCAGCCGCAGCGCACCCTCCAGACCGGCCTCGTCCACGGCCGTCGGCGTCAGGTCGCGGATGATCCTGCGGGTCTCCGCGAGGTTGGCGTGCAGACCGTCGGCGACGGCCCGGACCCGGGTGCGGGCCACGTCCGGACGGGCGTCCCAGTCACGTTCGACCGTCTGCAGCAGCATGACGCCGCCGGCGAGCTCCTGGGCCAGGGTGTCGTGCAGGTCCCGGGCGATCCGGGCCCGCTCCGCCAGCACACCGGCCTGACGCTGCTGCCGGGCCAGGACGTCCCGGGTGCCCCGCAACTCCTCGACGAGCCGCAGCCGTTCGGCGGCGTCACGCTGCTGACTGCGGTAGAGGGCCACGGTGCCCCACACGGCGGCCACCGGGATCAGCACGAACTCCAGGTCGAACCGCCCGGCGCTGCGCTCGAGTTGAGCGGCGAGCACCAGACTGAGCACGGCCACCGCCACCCCGGCCGCCCGGGGGGCGAGCACCCGCAGCGCCGCGCAGGCCAGCGGCACCGCGCACCACACGTAGGCGGCGGCGAGCGACCCGGGGGCGAGGAGCACGAGGGCGGTCCACAGCGCCAGCAGCGCCCCCACCCACACCGGCCGGCCGTACCGTCCGAGCCGGTCCCCGGCGGCGACCCCGCCCGCGTAGACGACCGCGAGCAGCAGGCTGACGGTCACGATGTCCCAGCACAGCCCGATCCTGAGCTGCACGAGCCTGACCAGTCCGGTGCCGACGACGAGGAAGAACGTCAGATGGGAGACATGGTCCAACGCCGACCGGCTCCCGCGGACGGTCCTCGTGGAGGAAGGGACGGGAGCGCGGTCGGGCACGGCGGAACCCCTTGGACGATGATCCGTTCGAACAGGGGGACCGAGTCTATCCGTCGGCTGTAGGGACCGTGTGAGGGCCGCGGGCGCCGGCCGTCACGCCCCCGGGTGCAGCCCGAGCACACCCGGCGTCGGGTCGCCCTCGACCTCGCCGAAGTACAGGGCGAACGTCTGCTTCAACCGCTCCACCCCGGCGCGGTCGGACATGAAACGGGGGAAGCCGTCGAGGTTGGCGTTGCGGTACTCCCAGACCGGCTTCAGACCGGCCGGGGGAGTGATGTCGGTGCGCACCGACCAGCCGTTGGGGGAGGTCTGGTTGGCCGTGGACAACTGCCAGTTGAGGTACAGCCGGGCGGCCGTGGTGTTCTTGGCCGCCTTGAGGATCGCCGCTCGCTGGCCCCAGGCCATGAACGGAGCGCTGTCCGGAACGACCCACTTCACGGGGCCGGTCGACAGGGGCGCCCCGCCGCCGCCGACGCCGATCGCGTACTGCCCGGTGCGCACGGCGTCGCCCGGTGAGTTGCTGCCGCGTGCGAACCGGACGTCCTGCGCGGCCAGGCGGGCCGCCCAGTCCCAGCCGTAGTGCTGGACGTACAGCGAGTACAGGAACAGCACGGCGTCGTCGTCGTGCGGGAACGACGACGCGATCCTCCCCTTCCACTTCGGGTCGAGCAGGTCCAGCGGGGTGCGCGGCGCGTCCGAGCCCACCGCGTCCGTCGCGTACATGAAACTGAACCCGATCACCCTGACCGCCACCCAAGCGCCCTGCGGGTCCCTGAACTTGTCGTAGAGCTTCGAGAACCCGGCCGGCTCGTAGCGCAGCAGACGGCCCTGGGCCTTCCAGCGGTCGAAGTCCTGCAGGGTCTGGAGCTGGACGACGTCGGGCACGAGGGTGTCGGTGGCGAGCTGGTTGTCGACCCGCACGTCGTGGTACTTGCTGTAGTCGACGATCAGTTTCAGGTCGATGCCCGGGAAGCGGGCCTTGAAGGCGGCCTTGGTGCCGTCCTGCTGGGTCGGGGTGTCCCCGCCGGCGTAGATGACGAGCTTGCCTCCTTCCGCGAGCGCGGCCCGGTACAGCTCGTCGAGCGACCTGGTCTCCTCGTCTCCGGAGGCCCGACGGGGAGCGGTCGGCGCCGTGGACGCGGCTGCCGGGGCGGCGGTGGCGCCGAGGGCGTTCAGACCGAGGGCGGCACCGGCGCCGGTGGCGAGCAGGCGCCTTCTGCTGGGGAGACTGGGCATGGCGGGGAGACCTCTTTCGAACGGTGAGGGGGGCGGGACCGGGCGCCACGGTCGAGGTCGATCCTGCCGCGCCCGGCGGTGCGCGCGCGTCGTCCGGATGGAGCGGACGACGCGCGTACGGTGCAATCCCCGTTCAACCGATCGGTTGAACGCTCCCGGCCCTCTTCAGCGAGGGGTGCCGCTACGGCCGCGCCAACCGCCGCATCGTCAGCGCGAGGTGCAGCCGGAGCCGGCCCTGGGGCGTGCGCACCGGCCACCCCAGCAGATGCTCGGCGTGGACCAGCCGGTCCTGGAGCGTGGAGTGGTGGACGTTCGCCTCGGCCGCCGCCGCCCGCAGACTCGCGGTGGCGGCGACGGCGTGCAGGGTGGTGAGCAGCCAGGGGGCGTCCGCGGCGGCCGCCTCGACCGCGTGGACGTCCGCCGGGGGTTCGGCGCCCGGCACGACGAGGTCGGCCAGCAGGGCGATGCCGCCGAGCTCGTCGGCGTACACGACCCGGGGGCCGGGGTCCTGTGCGGTGCCGTCCGCGGTGAAGCGGAGCGCGGTGCGGGCCGCGGCCCAGGAGCCGGGCAGATCCGGCACCGGCACGGCGGGCCCGATCCCCACCCGGCCGACCGGAACCGCGTCCGCGGCGTCCGCGGGCAGCACCCGGGGACGGCCGCCGGGCGTGGCCAGGGCACGGGCCGGAGCCGGACCGAGGCCGAGGCGACGGGCCGCGTGCAGCCGGGCCGGTTCGGCGGCCGTGGCGTCGAGGAGCGTCTCGACGAGGGCGGGATCGTCGAGCGGCGCCCGTCCGCGGGTGCGGTCGAGCACGACGCGTGCCGCGCCGGCCGCCCGTTCCAGGATCACGGCGTCCACGACGCTGGGTGTCGCACCGGCGCGCTCCAGCCACAGCGCCGGAGCGCCGTCGGGCGTCAGCGCGACGGACGGCCAGTGCGGGTCCGGCGGCAGATCAGTGTCGCGGCGTGTGCCGTCGGGCTCCACCCGGACCCTCACCCGCCGGTCGGCGTCGACGAGCCGCGCGGCCACCCCGGCGAGCACCGCGGCCCCGCGCACCAGTGCCTCCACCCCGGCCCGGGACTCGGCCAGCCGGTCGAAGTAGGCGATGACGCGCACGGCGGCCCCGGCGTCCGGGTCCAGCGCGGTCAGGCGCCCGGCCAGCTCTTTCATACGGCCATGATGCGCCAGGCGAGCGCCGAACAGGAGGGGCGCGGCCAACGCTTCCGATCGGGAACCGGCAGCGAACGTCGGTTGCGAGCGATCCGGTGCGGCGGCCCGGCCGCGCCCTACTCCGCGAGCAGCCTGCGCAGCCAGTCCAGGTGGGCCGCCCGGGCCGACTTCGACAGGGTGGCCTGCGGCGCGAAGCCGTCGAAGCCGTGGAAACCGCCCGGCCAGACGTGCAGTTCCGCGACCCCGCCGGCCTGCCAGATCCGGGAGGCGTAGGCGACGACCTCGTCCCGGAACGTCTCGGCGGAGCCCACGTCGAGGAAGGCCGGCGGCAGCCCGGAGAGGTCCTCGGCACGGGCGGGGGCCGCGTACGGGGAGACGTCCGGGCCGCCGCGCCGCTCACCGAGCAGGGCCGTCCACCCGGTCTCGTTGGCCGTGCGGTCCCAGACGCCGAGGCCCGCCATCTGGTGGGAGGAGAAGGTGTCGTTGCGGTCGTCCAGCATCGGACACTCCAGCAACTGGCCGAGCAGCCGCGGACCCCCGCGGTCGCGCAGCAGCAGGGCGAGCGCGGCGCACAGTCCGCCGCCCGCGCTGGCCCCGGCGATCACGATCCGCTCGGGGTCCGCGCCCAGCTCCTTCGCGTGCTCCGCCGTCCACAGCAGACCGGCGTACACGTCCTCGACGGGCGCCGGGTGCGGGTGCTCGGGCGCGAGGCGGTACTCCACCGAGACCACGACCATGTCCAGCTCGCGCGCCCAGTCCAGCGCCATGTCCACGCCGACCCGGTTGTTGCCGAGGACCATGCCGCCGCCGTGCACGTGGTAGACGACCGGACGGGGGCGGTCCGGGGCCGGTGACGTGGGCCGGCAGATCAGCAGCGAGATCTCGGGGGAGTCCTGGGGCCCCGGCACCGTCCGGTCCTCGACCTCGAAGGCCCCGTCCAGGGTGAGGTCGAGTTCGGCGAGCAGGCTGATCCCCGGCCCCTGACGGACGGCCTCGATGTCCTCGGGGGCCAGCCCCGGCTGGATCATCTCCCCGATGAGTTCCAGGGCGGCGGCGAGCTCGGGGTCGAAGGGCGGTGGCACGGACGTCATGGGCTTCTCCTCACGCGGAGCGCAGAGCGTGGGTGCGCGGCGGCTCGTGCGGCCCATGATCGGCGCACCCGCCACCCGGCCGAGCACCGCCGTACGGCGGAACCTGCCCGCCGTTCGGCGGGTGACAGCCGCGCCCCCGCCCCGGCAGCTTGCCAGGAGATGACCTGTTGTTCACGTGTGAGGGGTGGAACGAACCGGTCACGGCCGACAACGATTTTCACCCCCCCCACAGGTATCAGGAGCAACATCAGTGAACGTCTCGCTCTTCGTCTGGTCGGCTACGGTCGCCGCGCTGTGCGCGCTCGTCGCCGTCGACTTCCTCATCGGCCGCAAACCGCACGACGTCTCGGTGCGGGAGGCCGGGATCTGGACGGTCGTCTGGGTCGTCCTGGCCTGTCTGTTCGGCCTCGGCCTGCTCCTCTTCGGCGGCGCCGAGCCGACGGGGGAGTTCTTCGCGGGTTACATCACCGAGAAGTCGCTGAGCGTGGACAACCTCTTCGTGTTCGTGCTGATCATGGGGAAGTTCACGGTGCCCTCGCAGTACCAGCAACGGGTGCTGATGGTGGGCGTGCTGGTGGCCCTCGTGCTGCGCGCGCTGTTCATCGCCGCGGGCGCGGCGATCATCTCGACGTTCTCCTGGGTGTTCTACCTGTTCGGAGCCTTCCTGATCTGGACGGCGTGGAAGCTGGTCCAGGACGCCGGGAAGGGCGCGCACGGGGACGAGTACGAGGAGAACAAGCTGCTCAAAGCCGTGGAGAGGCGTTTCGGCGTGGCCGACCGCTATCACGGTACGAAGCTGTGGATCGAGCAGAACGGCAAGCGGGTCATGACCCCGATGCTCGTCGTGATGCTCGCGATCGGCTCCACCGACGTGCTGTTCGCGCTCGACTCGATCCCCGCCATCTACGGGCTGACCGAGGACCCGTACATCGTGTTCACCGCCAACGCCTTCGCGCTCATGGGTCTGCGGCAGCTGTACTTCCTCATCGGCGGTCTGCTGAAGAAGCTGGTCCACCTCAGCTACGGCCTGTCGATCATCCTCGGCTTCATCGGCGTCAAGCTGCTGCTGCACGCGCTGCACGAGTCCGGGGTGCACGTGCCCGAGATCGGCATCCCCTTCTCGCTCGGCTTCATCGTGCTCGTCCTCGCGGTCACGACCTTCACCAGCCTGCGGGTCTCCGGGCGGCAGGAGAAGGCCGTGGGGGACGGCTCTACCGTGTAGGCGCCGCGTCCGCGCGCATCATCACGCAGTCGAACTCGATCACCCGGCCCGTGGTCGCCTCGCGCGTCACCGGGTACATGCCGGTGATGCCGAAACCGGCGGCCTCGTACACCGCCACGGCCTCGCCCATCCCGGGGCTGCCCTCGTACAGTTTCAGCACCGCGACCTCAGACTGCATCCCCACGAACTCGGTGATCCGTTCCCCGGCGCCGGCGAACACCTCGAGGTCGTAGCCCTGGGTGTCCATCTTGAGGAAGGGGCGTGGGCCGGCGAGGCCGTCCAGCGCCTCGGCCATGACCTCGTCCAGCCGGCGGACGCGGATCTCCTCGGTGTCGGCCTTGGCGAACCGGCTGTAGCGGTCCTTGCCGTAGTCACTGGCCGGCAGCAGGGAGTTCATCGTCTTCCAGCCGATGTGGATCTCGGCCGTCGTCTCCTCGCGGCCCAGTCCGCACTGGTACACGTGCCAGTCGGGGTCGTCCGCGGCGGCCTTCTCCAGCCGGGCGAACGTCTCCGAGGTGGGCTCGAAGGACACGATCCGGCCGGTGTAGCCGAGGCCGCGCAGCCGCTTGGCGTACTGGCCGCTGTTGGCGCCCACGTCGAAGACGCAGTTCACGGCGTACAGCTCCAGCATCGCGGTCACGTGCTGGGTGCAGAGGTACTCGGCGGCCGCCAGCTGGAGTCTGCGCTCGTCCTTCCCGCCCGCGGCCTCCATGAGGAGCACCGCGCCGGTGTCGCCCAGCCGCACGGCGCTGCCCTCGGCGGCCTCGGACCGCGCCCCCTCCCTGGTCCGCCGCAGCACCCAGGTGTCCTTGTCGGCGCGGGTCCCCCGGTACGAACCGCCGCGCCGCGAGACCACCGCCGTCCCCGGCCCGAGGTCGGTCACCTGGACGCCGATACGGGGCATCAGGTCGAGAAGTCGTCGATAAAGGGTCTGCATCTCCCCAGCCCTATCAGACGCGACGAGGAGCGGTCTGCGGCTTGAACGACATTCGCCGATCCGGTTACCCGCCGGAAACGCCCGAGCCGGTCCGGCCGGTGTGCGCGGCCGGTGTGTCCGAGGGCGTCCCATGATGTCGAGAGCGCTCCGGGGTCCGGCGTCGCCGGAGCCGGCCCGGGACCATCGACGCGGTGGTTTTCGTGCCGTGGCCGGGGAGGCGGCCGACCGGACCGGGGGTTTCGCGGCGCCCGCCGTGGGGCGGCCGGCCGAGCTGGACCGACCGGAGCGAGGGCCGCATGCCGAAGGGGTCCGGAAACCGCTCCGGACCCCTTCACCGCTCTCGTGCTGCCGCGCCGTTGCCGGTGCGGCGTTGCACCGCGGCGTCGGTCAGGGCCGTCAGGCGGCCGCGACCTCGCCCGCGTGGCCCTGCAGACGGGCCACGACCTCGGTCAGCTGGGCGGCGACCTCGGCGTCGTCCACCGGGTGGGTCTCGGCGAAACGGGTCAGCGAGCCCGGGACGGAGAGCTTGAGGTCCTCGATGACCTTGCCGCCGGCGATGCCCACGGCCTTGCGGGCCTCGTCCTGGGCCCATACGCCGCCGAACTGGCCGAAGGCGGTGCCGACCACGGCGACGGGCTTGCCGCCGAAGGCGCCGGCGCCGTACGGGCGGGACAGCCAGTCGATGGCGTTCTTCAGCACGGCCGGGATGGTGCCGTTGTACTCGGGGGAGACGAGCAGGAAGGCGTCGGAGGCCTGGGCGGCGGCACGCAGCTTCACGGCGGCCGCCGGGACGCTGCCCTCGGCGTCGAGGTCCTCGTTGTAGAACGGGATCTCGGCGAGGCCCTCGAAGAGGTCGACCTCGGCGCCCTCGGGAGCGAGCTTGACGGCCGCCTCGGCGAGCTGGCGGTTGGTCGAACCGGCGCGAAGGCTGCCGACGAGCGCGAGGATGCGGACAGACATGAGTACTCCCAGGGGCTGAAACAGTGCTGTTACAAATCCGGACCGAGGTCCGTTTAATGTTCTAGCACCCTAACCGGACCACGGTCCAGTTTCATTCCCGATGCTTTACGCTGAGTTCATGTCCGTAGTTCTGCCTCCCTTGCCGGAGCCCGAGGAGAGCGCGACCGGGTCCGACCTGCTGCAACTGGGGCCGGCCGGCGACGAGCCGTGCCTGCGTGCCGACGCGGCCCGTAACCGGGCCAGGCTGCTGGACGCGGCCGCCCGCCTGATCGCCGAGCACGGCGCGGCCGGGGTCACCATGGAGGCGGTCGCGACCGCGGCGAACGTGGGCAAGGGCACGGTGTTCCGCCGCTTCGGCGACCGCACCGGACTGCTGACCGCGCTCCTGGACCACTCGGAGAGGAATTTCCAGGCCGCGTTCCTGAGCGGCCCCGCGCCCCTGGGGCCGGGCGCCGGGCCCGTGGAGCGACTGAGGGCGTTCGGCGTCGCCATGCTGAGGCGCTCCGCCGACGAACTGGACCTGCAACTGGCGGCCGAGCCCGGACCGGACCGCCGGTACTCCGTGCCCCCGCGCCGCGTGCATCACAGCCATGTGGCGCTGCTGCTGCGCCAGGCCCTGCCCGACGCGGACGCCGAACTGCTGGCACACACGCTGCTGGGTTATCTCAACCCGGTCCTCGTCCACCACCTCACCCGGCAGTGCGGCATGCCGTCGGCGCGGTTGGAGGCCGGCTGGAGCGAACTCGTCGACCGGGTGACGAGCGGAGCGACGAGCGGCGTGACGGGTCGGACGCCGGTCAGGGCCGCGCCGTGAAGAGGTCGACGACGGCCTGCGGCGCGTCCTCGGCGAACAGGGCCACGCTGCTCTGCGCGGACGCGGCCGCGGCCGCCGCGCTGCGCGGGAACAGCTTCTCCTCGTAGGCGGCCAGCGCCGCCTCGCGCTCACCCGGAAGCGCGGCCAGGGCGAGGCCCAGTTCGGCGCCGTCCAGCATCGCGAGGTTGGCGCCCTCGCCCGCGAACGGCGACATCAGGTGGGCGGCGTCGCCGAGCAGGGTGACGCCGGGGACGCGGTCCCAGCGGTGACCGACCGGCAGCGCGTGGATCAGGCGCGGCACCAGCGGCCCGTCGGCGTCGGCGACCAGCGCCCGCAGGCTCTTGTCCCAGTCCGCGAAGTGCTCCAGGACGTATCCCGTGGCCGCCTCCACGTCGTTGAAGTCGACGCCGTCCGCCCAGTCCTCGGCGACCCGCAGGGCGGTGTAGACGTGCAGGCTGCCGTCGGGTTCGTGGTGGGCGAGGAAGCCCTTGCCTGCGCCGAGCGCCAACAGGAATCCGCCGCCGACCACCCCGGCGCTCACCGGATGGCGTTCGTCCGCCTTCAGCAGGTCCGTCTCGACGAACGACACACCCGTGTACGCGGGGCGGGCGTCGGAGAGCAGCGGCCGGATCCGTGACCAGGCTCCGTCGGCGCCGACCAGCAGGTCCGTGGTGAAGGCCGAGCCGTCTTCCAGGGTCACCTCGTGCCGCCCGTCGCCCAGTGCCCGCGCACCGGTGACCTTCGCGCCCCAGCGGACCGTGCCGCCGGGCAGCGAGCCCAGCAACAGGTCGCGCAGGGCGCCCCGGTCGACCTCGGGGCGCTCGCCCGCCCCGTCGTCGGCCGCCTCGAAGCGGACCACCGCGTCCTTGTCGAGGACCCGGGTCGCCTGGCCGCCGGGAAGGATCAGCGCCCGGAACTCCTCGTGCAGTCCGGCGGCGCGCAGCGCCTCCTGGCCGGAGTCCGCGTGGATGTCGAGCATGCCGCCCTGGGTGCGGGCGGCGGGGGAGGCGTCCAGGTCGAAGACGGCGGCCTCGACGCCGTGCACCCGCAGTACGCGGGCGAGGGTGAGGCCGCCGAGTCCGGCGCCGATGATCGCTACGGGATGGTGCACGATTCCTCCTGTGGTCGTCCGTGGTCGTCCGTGGTCGTCATTGCGGTACGGCGGTCCGCTCGATGCCGCTGATCAGTGCCTGGAGCCCCCAGGAGAGGCGGGCCTCGGGCGGACCCGACAGCAGCGGTCCGGCGAGGCGCGCGAGGTGCGGGTGGGTCCGCTCCGACGCCTCGCGCACCGCGTGCCGCAGGGCGTCCCAGTCCTCCTGGGAGGCCTCGTCGGCGTGTTCGGCAGCGGTCGCGGTGGCGTGCTGGAGGAGCAGGTCGACACCCCACGCGGCCTGGGCGGGCGGCACCCCGCCCTCGTCGAGCAGGGCCAGCAGGGTCTCGATCAGGCCCAGGTAGTGGGGGCCGCTGGGCCGGGCGGTGAGCGCCGAGCGGGCGAGATCCGGGTAGGCGAAGAGCATCGCGGTGTACGAGGTGAGCACCCCTTCCAGCCGCTCGCGCCAGCTTCCCCCGGCCGGGGCCGGCCCGACCGTGCCGAGCAGCTCGTCCAGTACGGCCGCGTGCAGCTCGGCCGTGTTGCGGACGTACACGTACAGGGAGGCCGGGCCGGTGTCGAGTTCCTCGGCCAGGCGCCGCATGGTCAGCCTGCGCAGGCCTTCGGCGCGCAGCACCGCCACGGCGGCGGCCACGATGCCCTCCCTGGTCAGAGCGGGCTTGGCCGGACGCTCACGGCGACTGCGCGGGGTGTCGGGGCGTGCTGTCATGCCTCCACCGTAACGAACATGTTCGTAGCGAACAAGTACGGCACGAACATGTTCGTCGACAGGGCGTCGGATCCCGGTGTCCCCCGCCCGCAACCTCGCTCACAGCTTCTGCCAAGATGCCGTACGTCATGGTGCAGATACCGAACACGCCCGCGCCGACGCAGTCGCCGGCACCGCGCCCCGTGCCCACGAGCGCCGACGTGGCCCGCCTGGCCGGCGTCTCGCGCGCGACCGTCTCCTACGTCCTGAACAACGCCAGCGCCGTACGCATCAGCGAACCCACCCGTCGCCGTGTCCACGAGGCCGCCAAGGAACTCGGGTACGTGCCCCACGCGGCCGCCCGCACCCTGCGGGCCGGACACAGCCGCATGGTCCTGATGCCCACCCTGCCCGTCCCGGCGGGCCCGCTCTACTCCCGGTTCGTGCACGAGTTCCAGGGGGCGCTGAGCCGCCTCGACTACACCGTCGTCCAGTACGGCGCCACCGGTCTGCGCGGTGACGACGCCGCCCGGGCCTGGGCCGAACTGCGGCCCGTCGCCGTGCTGGTGCCCGGCCCAGGCATCGGCCCGGAAGGCGTCGCGGTCCTCAAGAGGTCCGGTGCCCGGGCCGTGGTGACCCTCAGCCCCGTGGCGGTCGAGGGCGCCCGCGCGGTGCACCTGGACCACGCCGACGTCGGCCGCAGCGCCGCCGGGCACCTGTACGCCCGCGGCCGCCGCCGGATCGGCGTGGTCGTCCCGGCCGAGCGCGGCATGGAGATCTTCTCCGCGCCCCGCCTGGCCGGCTCCCGGGAGGTGCTGGACGGCACGGACGCCACGGTCACCGAGCTGCCCCTGGCCTTCACGGAGGAGTCGGCGGCCGCCCTCGCCGCCCGCTGGCCCGCCCTCGGCCTCGACGGCGTGTTCGCCTACAACGACGAGTACGCCATGCTGCTGATGCGCGCTCTCCAGGACGAGGGCGTACGCGTCCCCGAGGACGTCGCCGTCATCGGTGCCGACGACCTGATGCTCGGGCGGCTGCTGCGCCCCAGGCTGAGCACCGTCCGGATCGAGCTGCCCTCCGGCCGCGACCTCGCCTCGCTCGTCGACCGGGCGGTCCGCAGCCCCGCGGCCGCCCCCGAGTCGCACGAGCCGCTCGGAGCCACCGTGGTGCAGCGCGACTCCACCTGAACTACGGTCCCAGGGGAGGCATGCCATGCGTACGACGGTCGGCATCATCGGCGGCGGCCCCGCGGGGCTGCTCCTCGCCCGCCTGCTGCACCGCGCGGGCGTCGACTGCGTGGTCCTGGAGAGCAGGACGAGGCAGTACGTGCGGCGGCGCCAGCGGGCCGGGATGCTGGAGCAGGGCACGGTCGACGCCCTGCGTGCGGCCGGCGCCGCCGCCCGGCTCGACACCGAGGGCCTGGTGCACCATGGCATCGAGCTGCGCTTCGAGAGGGAACGCCACCGCCTCGACTTCCCCGTCCTCACCGGCGGTCGCACGGTCACGATCTACGCCCAGACGGAGATCGTCAAGGATCTCGTCGCCCTCCAACTCGCCGACGGGCCACCGCTGTTGTTCGAAGCGGAGGCGCTCGCCGTGGAGGACCCGCAGAGCCGGGCGCCCGTCGTACGGTTCCGCCACGAGGGCCGCGAGCGGACGCTCGCCTGCGAGTGGGTCGTCGGCTGCGACGGCTCGCACGGCGTCGCAGCCGGCGCCTTCCCGGCCGCCGCCTGCCGGACCTACACCCACGACTATCCCTACTCCTGGCTCGGCATCCTCGCCGAAGTGCCGCCCTCCTGCGACGAGTTGATCTACGCCCACCACGCACGCGGCTTCGCCCTGCACAGCATGCGCCCGCCCCGCTTCTCCCGGCTCTACCTCCAAGTCCCCAACGGCACCGGGCTGGAGGACTGGCCGGACGACCGGATCTGGGACGAACTCGACACCCGCTTCACCGTCGACGCCGACTGGACGCTGCGCCGCGGCCCGGTCACCGCCAAGTCCGTGACGCCGATGCGCAGCCTCGTCCACGAGCCGATGCGCCACGGCCGGCTGCTGCTCGCCGGGGACGCCGCCCACATCGTCCCGCCCACCGGGGCCAAGGGTCTCAACCTCGCCGTCTCGGACGTCCGGCTGCTCGCCATGGCCTTCACCGAACTGCACGCCGACGGCTCGACGCGGCTGCTGGACGGGTACTCGGACCTGTGCCTGCAACGTGTGTGGCAGGCGACCCGTTTTTCCGACGACATGACTAGGATGTTGCACGCTCAACCAGATGGAGATGCGTTCGACCATCGGATGCAGCTCGCCCGGCTGCGCCGGATCACCGCATCCCGCCACGCCGCCGCCGAACTGGCGGCCAACTACACGGGACTTCGCCTCCCGCTGTGAGAGCCGCGAGTCCCGCGGGACACCGATCGGAGAGCCCCATGCCGTTGCTCGACCCCAAGAACTGGCAGTCCCGCACCCTGTCGGGCCCTCGGTACACCGTCACCGAGCCCGCCACCGGTGACCCGCTGGGCACGGTGTTCCTGGCCGGTGGCGAGGACGTCCGCCCGGCCGCCGAGACCGCCCGCGCCGCCCAGACCGAGTGGGCCCGCCTGCCCCACTTCGTCCGCGCCGGAGTGCTGCGCAAGGCCGGCGACCTGTTCACCGCGCACGCCGACGAACTGCGCGAGTGGATCGTCCGCGAGTCCGGATCCGTGGCCGGCAAGGCCGACTTCGAACTGCACGTCGCCGCCCAGGAGTGCTACGAGGCCGCCGCCCTCGCCTCCCGCCCGGCCGGACAGGTCCTGCCCAGCGAGGCCCCCCGGCTGTCCTACACCCGGCGCGTGCCCGTCGGCGTCGTGGGCGTGATCTCCCCGTTCAACGCCCCGCTGATCCTGTCGATCCGCTCCGTCGCGCCCGCCCTCGCGCTCGGCAACGCGGTCGTGCTCAAGCCGGACCCGCGTACCGCGGTGTGCGGCGGGCTCGCCCTGGCCGCGGTCTTCGCGGAGGCCGGCCTGCCCGAGGGCCTGCTGCACATCCTCCCGGGCGGCGCCGAGACCGGCGCCGCCCTGGTCGCCGACCCGCACGTGCCGGTCATCTCCTTCACCGGATCCACCGGCGCCGGACGGGCGGTGGGCGAGGCCGCCGGACGCCACCTCAAGCGGGCCCACCTGGAACTCGGCGGCAACTCCGCCCTGATCGTGCTGGAGGACGCCGACCTGGACGCGGTGATCTCCACGGCGGCCTGGGGCTCGTTCTTCCACCAGGGCCAGATCTGCATGACCACCGGCCGCCACCTGGTGCACGCCTCCCTCTACGAGGAGTACGTCGAGCGGCTCGCGGCCAAGGCCGACGCCCTCGCCGTCGGCGACCCGCACCGCGCGCAGGTCCACCTCGGTCCGCTCATCGACAACGGCCAACTCGCCAAGGTGCACGGCCTGGTGGAGGCAAGCACCGCGGCCGGCGCGAAGCTCGCCGCGGGCGGCACGCACGACAGCCTCTTCTACCGGCCGACCGTCCTCGCGGGCGTCGACGACGACACCCCCGCCTACGCGGAGGAGGTCTTCGGCCCGGTGGCCCCCGTACGCTCCTTCACCACGCCGGACGAGGCGGCGGCCCTGGCCGCCCGCAGCTCCTACGGCCTCTCGCTCGGCATCGTCACCCGGGACCCCGCCCGCGGCCTCGACCTCGCCGAACGCATCCCGACCGGCATCGTGCACATCAACGACCAGACGGTGAACGACGAAGCGGTCGCCCCCTTCGGCGGGGTCGCCGCCTCGGGCACCGGCGCCCGCTTCGGCGGCGAGGCCAACCTGGAGGCCTTCACCGACGTGCGCTGGACGACGGTGCGCGGGGACGTGGCGCCGTACCCCTTCTAGGGGTTACTCGCCCTGAGCGGCCGGGGAACCGTCGGCCTCGGCCTTGGCCTGCTGCTCCTCGATGGACTTGCGGACCTCGTCCATGTCCAGCTTGCGCGCCTGTCCGATGACGTCCGTGAGGGCGGCCTCGGGCAGGGCGCCCGGCTGGGCGAACACGGCGACCCGGTCCCGCACGATCATCAGCGTCGGGATCGACTGGATCCCGAAGGCCGCGGCCAGCTCCGGCTGCGCCTCGGTGTCCACCTTGCCGAACACCAGGTCCGGGTTCTCCTCCGCCGCCTTGTCGTAGACCGGGGCGAACTGCCTGCACGGGCCGCACCAGGTCGCCCAGAAGTCGATCAGGACGAAGTCGTTGTCGGTGACCGTCTGGTCGAAGTTCTCCTTGGTGAGCTCCACGGTGCTGCTCATGACGTGATTCCCTCTTCCCGATGCTTCCTGCCAGGGGTCCCCTGACAAGCGGTGAAGCCGTTGGCGACAACACGGCCGGCCGGACGCGTATTCCGCGCCCCTACCCGTGTGGCCACGCCGCACACCACCCACCAGACTGACCCCATGACGGAATCGGAAACCAACACGTACGACGTCGTGGTGCTCGGGGCCGGGCCCGTGGGGGAGAACGTCGCCGACCGCACCCGTGCGGCCGGCCTCACCACCGCGGTCGTGGAGAGCGAACTCGTCGGCGGCGAGTGCTCGTACTGGGCCTGTATGCCCAGCAAGGCCCTGCTGCGCCCGGTGATCGCCCGCGCGGACGCCCGGCGGCTGCCCGGCCTGCGACAGGCGGTCCAGGGCCCGCTGGACACGGCGGAGATCCTCGCCCGCCGCAACTGGTTCACCGGCGACTGGACGGACGACGGTCAGGTCGACTGGCTGAAGAGCATCGGCGCGGACCTCCACCGCGGCCACGGCAGACTGACCGGCCCGCGCACGGTGACGGTGGGGGACAGGACGCTCACGGCCCGCCACGCGGTCGTCGTCGCCACCGGTACCCGCGCCGCACTGCCCGACCTGCCGGGCCTCGCCGAGGTCCGGCCATGGACGAGCCGGGAAGCCACCAGCGCCCAGTCCGCGCCCGGGCGGCTCGTCGTGGTCGGCGGGGGAGTCGTCGCCACCGAGATGGCCACCGCCTGGCAGGCCCTCGGCTCGCAGGTCACCCTCCTGGTGCGGGGCAAGGGCCTGCTCGACCGGATGGAGCCGTTCGCGGGCGAACTGGTCGCCGAGGCGCTCACCGAGGCCGGCGCGGACGTGCGCACGGGCACCTCGGTGGCCTCGGTGACCCGCTCCGACGGCGCGGTCGTGGTCGTCACCGACACCGGCGAACGCATCGAGGCCGACGAGATCCTCTTCGCCGTCGGCCGCGCCCCGCGCACCGATGACATCGGCCTGGAGTCGGTCGGCCTGGCGCCCGGCTCCTGGCTCACCGTCGACGACAGCCTGCGCGTCACCGGCACCGACTGGCTCTACGGCGTGGGCGACGTCAACCACCGCGCTCTCCTCACCCACCAGGGCAAGTACCAGGCCCGGGTCGCGGGCGCCGCCATCGCCGCCCGCGCCGCCGGAACGCCCCTGACGGAGACCGACCCGTGGAGCGCCCACGCCGCCACGGCCGACCACGAGTCCGTCCCCCAGGTCGTCTTCACCGACCCGGAGGCGGCCGCCGTCGGCCTCTCGCTCGCCGAGGCGGAGGCGGCCGGACACCGGGTGCGGGCCGTCGACGTCGACATGTCCTCGGTGGCCGGCGCGGGCCTGTACGCCGAGGGCTACAAGGGCCGCGCCCGGATGGTCGTCGACCTGGAGCGGGAGATCCTGCGCGGGGTCACCTTCGTCGGACCCGGCGTCGGCGAGCTGATCCACTCCGCGACCGTCGCCGTGGCCGGCCAGGTGCCGCTCGCCCGCCTGTGGCACGCGGTCCCGTCCTATCCCACGCTCAGCGAGGTGTGGCTGCGACTGCTGGAGGCGTACCGGGACAACTGACACCACGACGCCGAACGGCCCCGCCGCTCACGGCAGTTCGAAGCCCAGCGCCTTCGCGGCCTCCTTCGCCGTCGGCTGCGTCCAGCGCTCGAGCAGGGCCTGGTTGGCGCTGAGCGAGCGCGGTTCGGCCCGGTCGAGGTAGAGCACACCGTCGAGGTGGTCCGTCTCGTGCTGGACGATACGGGCGGGCCAGCCGCCGAACACCTCGTCCAGCGGCCGGCCGTGCTCGTCCTCACCCGTGAGCCGCACCTCGGCGGGCCGGGCCACCACCGCCTGGTAGCCCGGCACGCTCAGACAGCCTTCGAAGAAGGCGGCACGGGCTGAACCGACCGGCTCGTACGACGGGTTGACCAGCACCCGGAACGGCTGGGGCACCCGGCCGCGAGCCAGCCGAACCTCCTCCGGCACCGGCGCCGGGTCCTCGATGACGGCGATCCGCAGTTCCACACCGACCTGCGGAGCGGCCAGTCCGACACCCGGCGCCGCACGCATGGTGATGCGCAGGGCCTCCACGAACCGGGCCAGCAGAGCGGGTTCGAGCTGGCCCTCGTAACGCACCGTGCCAGTCCGCAGGACCGGGTCTCCGGCCGCGACGATGGACAACGGGCCTCCGGGGGCGAGGAGTTCCTCGATCCGTTCGGCAAGGGGAGCGCGGGGAGGGGGAGATGCCATCGGGCCAGCATGTCACGGCCGGAGAACATGTGACGCGGGTCACTCGAAGTGGCGGGAACTCGGCGCCGCTCCCTTCCGACTACTGGTGCGTCACGGCTGAGAACCGTCCCCCAGAGCGCTGTCCCCCGCCCCGTCCCCTGCCCTCGGAGAAACCCACCCATGTCCACCGCTCCCTCGACCTCCGCGGACGAGGCCCCGCAAGCAGCGGCCGCCGCGCCGAAGTCCCGCGGCCCGTGGGCCCCGCTGCGCCCGCTGGTGCTGCGCCTGCACTTCTACGCCGGCGTGTTCGTGGCGCCGTTCCTGCTGGTCGCCGCCGTCACCGGGTTCCTGTACGCCGGCGCCTTCCAGGCCGAGAAGCTCGTCTACTCCCACGAGATGACGGTGCCGGTCGGTGACACGAAGCTGCCGATCTCCGAGCAGGTGGACGCCGCCCGCGAGGCCCACCCCGAGGGCACGGTCTCGGCCGTCCGCCCCTCGCCGAAGGACGACGCCACCACCCGTGTGATGCTGTCCGGCGTCGAGGGGGTCGACGCCACGCACACCCTCGCCGTGTTCGTCGACCCCTACACCGGCAAGGTGCGCGGCGCGCTGGAGCAGTACGGCTCGACGGGCGCGCTGCCGCTGCGCACCTGGATCGACGAGTTCCACCGCGATCTGCACCTCGGCGAGAACGGCCGCCTCTACAGCGAACTCGCCGCCAGCTGGCTGTGGGTGACAGCCGGCGGCGGCCTGGTGCTCTGGTTCTCCCGCCGCCGCGCCCTGCGCAAGGTCCGCGGCACGAGCGGGCGGCGTCGCACGCTCGGCCTGCACGGCACCGTCGGGGTGTGGGCCGCGGCCGGCTTCGTCTTCCTGTCCGCGACCGGACTGACCTGGTCCACCTACGCGGGCGCCAACATCGACGTACTGCGCACTTCCCTCGGTCAGGCCACCCCGTCGGTCTCGGCGGCCGCGAGCGGCGGTGAGCACACCGGCCACGACGCGGCCTCCGGTGCGGGCGGGGACGGTGAGCACGGTGTCGGCCTCGACAAGATCCTGGCCGCCGCGCGCGCCGAGGGGCTGGGCGACCCGGTGGAGATGGTGCCGCCCGCGGACGCCTCCTCCGCCTACGTGGTCAAGCAGGTGCAGCGCAGCTGGCCCGAGAAGCAGGACGCGGTGGCGATCGACCCGGCCACCGGCGAGGTCACCGACGTGCTGCGGTTCGACGACCACCCGCTGCTCGCCAAGCTGACCCGCTGGGGCATCGACCTGCACACCGGTGTCCTGTTCGGCCTGGTCAACCAGCTCGCGCTGATGCTTCTCGCGGGATCCCTGATCCTGCTGATCGTGTGGGGCTATCGCATGTGGTGGCAGCGCGGCCGCGGTTCCGCCTTCGGCCGCCCGATCCCGCGCGGCGCCTGGGCGCAGGTCCCGCCGTACGTCCTCGTCCCGCTGATGGCGGCGGTCGCGGTGGTCGGCTACTTCGTCCCGCTCCTCGGCATCCCGCTGGCCGCCTTCCTGGTCGTGGACGTCGTCCTCGGCGAGATCGCGCACCGGCGGGGGCGGCGGGCGGTCGTCTGAGCGGTCCCGGGTACGGCGGCGGCCCGGCGGTGGAAGTCACCGCCGGGCCGCTCCTCGCTTCGGGCTCGGGTTTCCGGTCCGGGCGTCGGCCTCAGGCTTCGGGGCCGGGCTCGGCTCAGGCCTCGGGGAAGTCCCCGGCCAGCGCCGAGGCGAGCCGCAGGTGCGGTCCCGCCTCCGCGTGCCGCCCCTGTCGTTCCAGGGTGCGGCCCAGCATCAGCCGGGCGTAGTGCTCCACCGGGTCCCGCTCGACGATCACCCGCAACTCGGTCTCGGCACGGAGCAGTTGGGCAGAGTGGTAGTAGGCGCGGGCCAGCAGCAGCCGTGGTCCGGTCTGCTCCGGCACCTCCTCGACCAGTCCGGCCAGCACCCGCGCGGCCGCGGCGTATTCCTTCGCGGCGAAGAACAGCCGCGCCCTCTCCCACCGCTCGGCCGGTGTTCCGTGGGCGTAGTACGCGGCCTCGCCGGTCATCTCGTATGTCGTGTCCACTCGTGCCTCCTTCGACGCCGACAACCGGGCATGGTGGTTGAATATTCCACCACCTGTCGGAGGTGTGCGCAGCGCCGGCTGCCGGCCGGGCGATCGGAAGGCCTACGGTGTGCCGGCCGGGCGATCGGAAGGCCTACCGTGTGCCGCCGGGCGGTCGAAAGGCCTACGGTGTGCCGCCGCCCTTCCGGGGACCACGGGCGAGCCGGCCCGTCATCATCACGACGAGACCGGCCACGAGAATCGTGCTGCCGATCAGTGTTCCCGCCGGCCCGGCACCGGAATCGCTGGTCATGAGCCCGAAGACCGACTGCCCGCAGAGCGCGAAGGCCACGATCAGCTGACCCAGCCGTAGATCCGCGGGGCCCGGACACGGCGCCGATTGCAGGGGAGCACCCAGCTGCGTAGCGGGCGCACGCCCGACGACAGCCTGAGCATGACACTCGCCGCATCGCCCGTCGACGGTACGCAGGCTCACGATCCGCCGGACAAGCCCTGTGATGCGCGTCGATCGGGGTTCACGGATCGCGTCCACCGGTCGATGAGTCCCGCGACCGTGCCTGGCTCGGGGCGGGCATCGCGGACACTGGAGCAGTAGGAGAGGGGAGGCCGACCGTGCTGACCTCAGTCCGCGAACAGCTGGGCCAAGCCCTGTTCCGCCGTGTCGCCGGCCCCGCAGGACCGGCGACACGTGCCCGCATCCACGACACCCCGGGACCGCGCTGGTTCGAGCCGGACCGCCCGATCCGCACCGTGCACGGTGACGCCTCGATGTTCATCGGCGGGCTGAGCGCCCTGCTGTTGCAGTCCCTGCATCCGCTCGCCATGGCCGCGGTGGCCGGGCACTCGGGATACCGCGGCGACCCGTGGGGCCGACTGCAGCGCACCAGCACCTTCCTGGCCGTGACGACCTACGGCACGGCCGCGGACGCACAGCGGGCGGTCGACCACGTCCGTGGCATCCACGAACGGATCCGCGGCACGACGGCCGAGGGCGTGCCGTACCACGCGGCTGATCCGCACCTGCTCGGCTGGGTGCACGCCGCCGAGACGGACAGCTTCCTGCGTGCCCACGAACGCTTCGGCGCCCGCCCGCTGGACGCCGCCGGCTACGACGCCTACGTCGCCGACACCGTGCGCGTCGCCGAGGCACTGGGGGTGAGCGACCCGCCACGCGACCGCCGCGAGCTGTCCGAGCGCCTGACCGCCTACCGGCCCGAACTCAGAGCGACGCCCGAGGCCCGGGCCGCCGCCCGCTTCCTGCTCTTCCAGCCTCCCCTGCCCCTCGCGGTGCGGCCCCTGTACGGCGGGCTGGCAGCGAACGCCGTCGTGCTGCTCCCGCCGTGGGCCCGGGGCATGCTGTGGCTGCCCCGGGTGCCGGTCGTCGAAGACCTCGCCGTACGCCCCACCGGACAGGCTCTGACGCGCACGATCCGCTGGGCCATGACCCCACCGCGCCAGTCCCGCCCGGCGTGAGCGCGCGCACTGGAGAACTCCGGCGACCCGGCCGTGCACGGGGAGCGCTGAGCGGGCCCACGGGCGGGCCTCAACCGCGCGCGGCGAGTGCCTCGCGCCACGCGGGGCTGTCGACGTAGTGGTTGTCGAACCGTTCGGAGGAGTCCTTGATCTCCTGCGGGTCGGCCTCGCCGCGCATCACCCGGCCCAGGAGCCGCAGGTAGTCGAAGCGGCCGGCGCCCGGGGTGAAGACGAACAGCACGTCGGCCGTCCTGCCGGGCGCCGCGGCGAAGGCGTGCGGGGTGTGCGGCGGCACGACGAGGAAGTCGCCCGCCTCCAGGACGGTGATCTCCTCGCCCACCAGCACCTGGAGCGCTCCGTCGATCACGAAGAACAGCTCGGACGCCTTGGTGTGCAGGTGGGCGGGTGCTCCGACGGCGCCTTCGGCGAACGTGGACCGGTAGCCGGTGAGCCGCCCGCCGGTGTGGTCGGAGTCCGCGAGCAGCGTCATGACACTGCTGGGGTCCCGGGTCGTCTCGGCCTCGGCGGCGCGGGTGAGGACCGGGGAGAAGTCCGCGCTCTGCGGGCCCTGTGCGGTCTGCGTGATCTCGTTCTTCGTCGTCGTCATGACTACGACTCTAGGAAACGGAGCGACCGGCGACAGGGTGCATTTCAGGGCCGGAATCATGGGTCAATTCCGCGATGCCGAGGGCTTCGGGCGAGCGGGTCCGGTTCCCTCCGCGCCCGAGCACGGCCGGAGGACCACGCGCCCAGACCCACCAGCGCAGCCGCGCCGAGTCCGTACAGCGGCAGCCACCGGGTCGTGGTGGACGCCAGGCAGTCGGCAACCGAGTCGTGGCCTTGGATGTCCTGCGCGTAGACCAGGGCTCGCCTGTCGCGTCCGGCGAGGTCCGCCAGCGCGGCCTCGGTCCGGAGAACCTCGTACCTGCCGAACTCCCGACAGTCGCTACGGGTGCCCGGCATCGGAAAGAGCCACGCCGAGCGCTGCAGTACCGGGGCCAGCGCGATCGCGACGCACAGGCCGACCACCAGCGAGTAGGCGACCAGACTCCGCGCGTACACGGAGCGCAGGCCGGGCATCCACGGAGGCAGGCGACAGAAGGAGAAGATCACCGCGAGGAGCGTGACCCCGATGTATGCCGCGAACCACTCCCAGGCACCCTGCGCGAGTGCGAACGTCAGCACGGCGGCGAGCCCGATGCCGATGACTCCTGCCTGGGCCGGGGCGTCCTGGACACCTGCGCCGACCGATGTGGGTCGCCGGACTCCCTGAGCGCCGAGGTGGTCCATGGTGTCTCCTCCCTCGTCGGAGGTCACCAGTGTTCGCCGTCACCGCGCCATCGGCCCGACGCCGGGCCGCACCGGCCCGGGAGCCGCCCTGTTGGCGGAGCTTCCGGCGGCGTCGAAGGCCGGACTGCCCTGCCGCCGATTTCCCGCCGTCCGCGTGGGGCAGGCGGGAATGCGAGCAGCGGAGGCGGCCCGGGGCTCGAGCGGCACCTGCGGCAGTTCCGGTGCGCGCAACGGATCCCCGTCGTAGCCCTTCACCTCGCCGAAACGGGTGCCCTTCATCCAGTCCTCGCGTGCCTGGACGACCTCTTCCTGGGACCGCCCGGCGAAGTTCCACCACATATCGGACTTCGCCGTTGTATCCGCAGGTCAGCGACCTTCGGGATGGTTGGCGTCGGCGAACCGTCAGCATCAGTGGTGCGCGGGCCCAGGCTGAGGGCGATGGAAGGGGCACCACCACGCTCTCCATCAATCCATGAATTGCGAAATTCTGCAATTCGCTACATGCTGTGTTCGTTGTGTCTGCAGGTGGCCGCGGGCATGGCGCCAGACGACACCCCCGAGCCATCGGGGTGGTGAAGGGAGTCCCAGGCCGTGCCGATTCCGCTGTATCAGGCCAAAGCTGAGTTCTTCCGGATGCTCGGGCACCCGGTCCGCATACGTGTACTGGAGCTGCTGCAGGCCGGTCCGACGCCGGTTCGGGACCTGCTCGCGGCGATCGAGGTGGAGCCCTCGGCGCTGTCCCAGCAGTTGGCGGTTCTGCGTCGCTCGGGCATCGTCACCTCGGCCCGTGAGGGCTCGACCGTGGTGTACGAGCTGGCGGGCGGGGATGTGGCGGAGCTGATGCGGGCCGCGCGCCGGATCTTGACCGAGTTGCTGGCCGGGCAGAACGAACTCTTGGAAGAGCTGCGGGAAGCCGAGGTCGCGGCTTCGTGAGTACGTTCCTCACCCAGGCCGCGGGCCGGGTGCGCTCCTTGCTGCCTGCCCGGGCCGACTTCGCTTTCATGGCCCGCAACCCGCGCCGGGATCTGCTCGCCGGCCTCACGGTCGCCATCGTGGCGCTGCCGCTCGCGCTCGGCTTCGGGGTCTCCTCCGGGCTCGGCGCCGAAGCGGGACTTGCCACCGCCGTGGTGGCCGGCGCCCTCGCGGCGCTGTTCGGCGGCTCCAACCTCCAGGTCTCCGGCCCCACAGGAGCGATGACGGTCGTGCTGGTGCCGATCGTCGCCCGGTACGGGCCCGGCGGAGTGCTGACCGTCGGGCTGATGGCCGGTGTGCTGCTGATCGCGCTGGCTTTGCTGAGGGCCGGCCGGTACATGCGCTACATCCCCGCGCCGGTGGTGGAGGGCTTCACTCTCGGCATCGCCTGCGTCATCGCCCTGCAGCAGATCCCGAACGCGCTGGGGGTGGCCAAGCCGGAGGGCGACAAGGTACTGGTGGTGACCTGGCGGGCGGTCGAGGAGTTCGTGAAGGCGCCGAACTGGACCGCTGTGATCCTCGCGCTCGCCGTGGCGGCCGCGATGCTGCTGGGGGCCAGGTGGCGGCCCACCATCCCGTTCTCCATCGTCGCGGTCATCGCCGCCACCGTCGCGTCCCAACTCTTCCGTCTGGACGCCGCCAAGCCGATCGGCGACCTGCCCTCCGGACTGCCCGCCCCCTCCCTGGCCTTCCTGGATCTGTCCGCGCTGGGTTCGCTGCTCGCCCCGGCCGTCGCGGTTGCCGCGCTCGCCGCGCTGGAGTCGCTGTTGTCGGCAACGGTCGCGGACGGGATGACGGTGGGCCAAAAGCACGACCCGGACAAGGAACTGTTCGGGCAGGGCATCGCAAATCTGGCCGCCCCGCTGTTCGGCGGGGTGCCGGCCACCGCCGCGATCGCCCGTACCGCCGTCAATGTCCGCGCGGGCGCGGGCTCCCGCCTCGCCGCGCTCACCCACGCCGTGGTCCTCGCGGGGATCGTGTTCGCCGCCGCCCCGCTGGTCTCCAGGATCCCCCTGGCGGCCCTGGCGGGGGTGCTGCTGGCGACCGCGATCCGCATGGTCGAGGTCGGTGCGCTGCGCGCAATGGCCCGCGCGACCCGCTCGGATGCGATCGTGCTGGTTCTGACGGCCGTCGCCACACTCGCGTTGGATCTCGTCTACGCCGTGATCATCGGCCTGTTCGTGGCGGGCGCCCTGGCACTGCGGGCCGTCGCCCAGCAGGCCCGGATGGATCAGGTCGACTTCAAGGCCGATCTTCCCGGTGAGCACAGCGAGGAGGAGCACGCGCTGCTCGCGGAGCACATCGTCGCCTACCGGATCGACGGGCCGCTGTTCTTCGCCGGCGCCCACCGCTTCCTCCTGGAGCTGAGCGAGGTCGCCGACGTCCGCGTGGTGATCCTGCGCATGTCGAGGGTGTCGACAGTGGATGCCACCGGCGCGCTGGTCCTCAAGGACGCGGTTCAGAAGCTCAATCGACGCGGCATCGCCGTCATGACCTCCGGGATACGCTCCGGCCAGCGCCAAGCCCTGCAGTCCGTCGGCGCACTGGAACTGCTCCAGCTGGAGGGCCGCGAGTACACCACCACCCCCGAGGCCATCGCCGGGGCCCGCGCCCACCTGCACCGGGCCGGCCTCCTGCCCGCCGCACCCGTCACCGCAGAGGCTTCCCGATGACCACCCCCTCCCGTCGCGTGATCGAGGTGCCCGGCAGTGAGGCGCTGTGGCTGCTCGAAGGCGCCACCCAGGGGAGCCCGGTGCATGTCCGGCGGGAGACGCCCGTGGTCCGCCCGGCCGTCCCTGTTCTGGAGTACGGGCGTCCGGTCGTCCGTACTCCCGCGCAGGCCGTAGCGTTGGTCTGCCGACCGTCGCTCACCTGTCACGCGAAGGAGATCAAGTCTGCGGGTGGCACCGGCTGGACCGTGACCGCCACGGGCCCGGCCGAGGTGAGCACCGATCGGGACGAGGCCGCCCACCACCGCCGTACGCTGCCCGGCCGGGCGCACGGCCCGCACGACACCCTGGTGCGGATCCGCCCGCAGACGGTGACCGGGTTCCGCCTGGCCGACGCCGAGGCCGCCCGGTGAGCGCCCAGCTGGAAGCTCTGCCCCTGCGGCATGTGCTGACCCTGCCGGCCATGGGCTCGGCGGTACGGATCGCCCGCGAGACCACCGAGCAGGTCCTGGCCGAGTGGGGCATCAGCCGGCGCCATCCCACAGTGGATCCGGCGCTGCTGATCCTGTCCGAGCTGGTCGCCAACAGCGTCCAGCACGCCGCCGGTCTGTCCCCGAACGTCACTGTGATCTACGCGGCGGGCCGGGACACGTTCGCGTTCGCCGTCCACGATCGCCACCCCTACCAGCCCGCGCTGTTCGCCGCGCCAACGGGAACGGGCGGCGGCGGGCTGGGCACCGTCATGGAGCTGACCCTGGATCTGGGCGGCACCGCCGTCATCCGCGGCGACGCGGACGGCAAGGGCAAAAGCATCTGGATCACCCTTCCCCTGTGAAGATCGAGGCAGTGACGGATGACCACCGAGTGGCCCAACACCACCCACCTGGCCTGGGTATTCTCTCCCTGGCCGGGCACCTGGGCCCCGAGGAGGTTGCCCGGTTCACCGGCGCGATCGGCTGGGTCCTGGCCCGGGGCGCCGGGCCAGTCATCCTGGACCTGACCGCATTGCGCGGCTGGTCGGTCGGCGGCCGGCCGGCTGTGACCCAGGAGTGAGGGCGCGAGGATGTCCCCATGGCGAAGAGTTTTGGGTGGATGCGATGCACGGTGCACGCACGACAGCGACCGTCCGGCACCTCGGCGGCCGCTACGGGCGCGGGGCGGGTGCGGTGAGCGCGCCGCTTTACCAGTTGAAGGCGGAGTTCTTCAAGACCCTCGGCCATCCGGTACGGATCCGCGTGCTGGAACTCCTCAGCCGGCGCGAACACGCGGTCTCCGAAATGCTCGGTGAGGTGGGCGTGGAGGCGGCCCACCTCTCTCAGCAGCTGGCCGTGCTGCGCCGGGCCAACCTTGTCATCCCCCGACGGGAGGGCTCGGCCGTCCACTACTCGCTGGCCAATCCGCAGGTGGCGGAGCTGCTGCGGGTCGCGCGCACCATCCTGTCCGGCGTGCTGGCGGGCCAGGCCGAACTACTGGCCGATCTTGAGGCCGCCGAGCCCGACGCTGCACCCCGGCGGCGCAGGCCGTCTTACTGACGGTTTCAGAACGCGGTCCGTAGCCGCCGTAGGCAGATGGTGCCGCGGGCCAGTTCAGCAGGCCCTGATGGAGATCGGATCGGCGTTCGCAGCGATCCCGGCGGGTCAACCGGCTCCAGCGACAGTGTCAGCCGAGAGCGTCATGCGGATGACCTGCCCCTGTGTGGGGCCGCCAGTGGCGACGCATGACCACAGCATGCATTGACGGCCCATCAGGAAAGTCGGTATGAGGTCAGCATGCGTCCAGCCGAAAGCGCCCACGGACGCCCGCGCCTTGGAAACGCTCACTGCCTCGCAGAGGTCCCAGAAGCAGCTTCCGAGGGCCCTTGCCGACCGAGATCATCGTTACCGGAGCCGGAGGTGAGATGGTCGCGTAGGCCTTGGCCCAGCAGCCCGACTTTCCCCCGGTCAGCGAACCCTCCCCCGTGGTTTCAGCGGTGTGGGCGGCAGTTCCGGTGCGCGCAGCGGATCCCCGTCGTAGCCCTTCACCTCGCCGAAACGGGTGCCCTTCATCCAGTCCTCGCGCGCCTGGACGATCTCTTCCTGGGACCGCCCGACGAAGTTCCACCACATGATGAGCTCCTCCTCGAACGGCTCGCCGCCCAGCAGCATCAGAGCCGCGTCGGACTCGGCCCGCAGGGGGAGTTCGGTGCGGCCGCAGCCCAGGTAGAGCATCGAGCCCGGCAGCACGGGCACCCCGTCCACGTGCGCCTCGCCGGACATCGACAGCACGCCGTACTCGAAGTCGGGATCGAGCGGCAGCCGGACGTCGGCGCCCCGGGCGAGTGCCAGGTCGGCGCCCACGAGAGGGGTGTACGCCGTTCCGGGGGAGACGGAGCCGTCGAGGTCGCCGAGGAGCACGGTGGCCGTGAGGCCGGGGGCCGTGACCGTGGGCAGGTCGGCGTGGTGCTCGAAGCGGGCGTCGGTGTGCCGGTGGCTGTCGGGCAGCGCGACCCACAGTTGGGCGCCGTGCAGATACCGGGCGTGCGACCGGGGGCTCTCCTCGGAGTGGCTGATCGCCCGCCCGGAGGTCATCAGGCCGAGTTCCCTGGGCCGGATGGCCTGCAGGCTGCCGGTCGAGTCCCGGTGCAGTACCTCGCCCTCGTGCAGCCAGCTGACGGTCTGCAGGCCCATGTGCGGATGCGGCGGGACCTGCATGCCGGGCTCGTCGGCGATGTCGTCGGGGCCGTAGTGGTCGACGAAGGCCCAGGCGCCGATCATGCGCCGGCCGAGGTTCGGGAGCAGCCGGCGGACCTCGGACGTCTCGCCGAGCTTCACACGCCGGGGGCTCAGCAGTTCGCGGACGGGTTCGGCGACGACGAAGCCACGGCCGCCGCACAGACTCGGTACGGGCGCGCGATCAAGGTTGCTCATGCGGTCAACCTAGCGGTCCGGTGCGGCGGTGGGCACAAGGAGTGGCACCGGGTTCGCCGTGCCCGCCGGTGAGGTTTCGATCGGCCAGTGTCGCGGCGAGTTCCGTGGTCGCCCGCACTATCTCGGTGTCCCGCTCGGCGAGGAGTTGGCGCAGGACGTCGCGCTGGGCGTGCACGGCGTGGTGGGCCGCGCGTTCCCATGCCACGTAGTTGTCGGGGTGGTGCAGCAGCTTGGGGTACGCGGCGGCGGTGGTCTCCCACTGCCGGGTGTCGGCGATGCTCTTCAGCAGGCGCAGGATCTCCGCGCGGCAGGTGACCTGGGGGAGCCGGACGAGTTCCCAGAGAAAGGGCACCGTGGCCGCCGTCGCCTGGTCGACGACGAAGCCGAACTGGCAGATGCGGCGACGCAATTGGCCGAGTGCGGACTCGGCGCTGTCGGCGTCGCCACGGGCGAGCGTGGTCAGCAGGAAGGGGATGCCCGCGGCGGAGCCGGTGGAGTCCTTGATCTCGGGCCATGGCACGTGATCAAGGTCTTTGAGCGGCGAGGTTCTCTTCGTGGCAGTCATGTCAGGTGTCAGGGATGGGGTCGGGGTCAGGACGGGGGGCGGGCCGGCAGCATCGCCCAGACGGTCTTGCCCATGGGGGCGCGGCGGGTCCAGCCCCAGTGTTCGGAGAGGGCCTCGATGATGTGCAGTCCGCGGCCGTGTTCCAGGAGGTCGTCTGCGGTGTGCGGGTAGACGGGCAGGCTGTCGCTCGGGTCGGTGACCGCGCACACCAGGTGGGAGCGGCGCAGCGTGAGCCGGAGCCGGACGTGGAAGTCGTCCGTCGACGTGTCCGGCAGTGCGTGCAGGACGGCGTTGGCGGCCAGTTCCGTGACGACGGTGACCGCGTCGTCGGTGCAGTGGTCCAGGGACCAGCAGTCGAGGGTGCGCTGGGTGAACTCCCGTGCCTGGACGAATCCCGCCCGGCTGCCCAGGAGGTGCAGGGCGGCGGTTCTTGGCGAGTCGCGGACGGAGACGGACTGGTGGCTCCGGAACTGCGCAGGTGATGACACGTTGCATCTCCCTGAGGCGACGTCAGGACGTGGGCGGAAGTGCGGTTGACGACATGGTTATTATCCACGCTGACGAGGTCCTCGTGCAATTTCACGGGAAATTGCGCGTACGAGCGAGGGAGATTGCAGTGTCGTCAGTGTCGAACGGAGTGCGGGCGAGCTCGCTGGGCGTCCGCTGGATCAAGAGCAGTCACAGCAACGCCGAGGGCAACTGCGTGGAGGTCGCGGCCCTGGCCGGGGGAGGCGTCGCGCTGCGCAACTCCCGTGACCCCGACGGTCCGGCGCTGGTGTACACGCCGGCCGAGGTGGCCGCGTTCGTGGCCGGGGCGAAGGACGGGGAGTTCGACCACCTGGTCTGAACGGGCGCCCGGCCCGGGCCGGGCGGCTGGTCCGAAGCGGTCCGAGGGGGATTCCCCGAGGACTCAATTGCCGTGCCGCGTGCGGCCGGAGGGCCGCGGATGCGATACTGCGGTCTGTCGTCTGCCGGTCCACGGGGAGTCAGGATGTCTGTCGAGTCGCCTCGAGTGTCTCGCCTCGAACCGTATCTGAACCGGGCCGAGCCCGCCCCGACCTTGCTGAAAATGCTGGTCGGCGTTCAGTTGGCGGGTATCCGGGAGGACGCCGGTCTCTCCCAGGACCAGGCTGCGCGAGCGCTCGGCTTCAGCCCGGCCAAGCTGTCGCGCATCGAGGCGGGCAAGGGGCGCAGGCCGCCCGTCGAGGCGGACGTCCGCGCGCTCCTGTCGCTGTACGGGACCGACGACCACGAGGCCTCCGTGCTCATCCGGTTGCTGCGGCAGGC
This sequence comes from Streptomyces sp. NPDC088157, assembly GCF_044741545.1. NCBI lineage: Bacteria > Bacillati > Actinomycetota > Actinomycetes > Kitasatosporales > Streptomycetaceae > Streptomyces > Streptomyces sp. NPDC088157. The sequence continues at coordinate 749,250 of NZ_JBIUSU010000003.1, read as the reverse complement.
GGGCGAGCCCGGTTGGTGGCAGCGCTACGACAAGCGGCTCATGCCCGAGTGGTTCGACCGGCTGGTCGGTCTCCAGGAGGCGGCCACGGCGATCCGTACCTTCGAGATCCAGTACGTGCCGGGCCTGCTGCAGACCCCCGCCTACGCGCGTGCCGTCGTGGAGCGCGGGCTGCCGTCGGCGACGTCCCGGGAGGTCGAGCGCCGGGTGGAGCTGCGGACGCGGCGCACCGAACTGCTGAGGCGTCCGGACGCCCCGCGGCTCTGGGCGGTCCTGGACGAGTCGGTGCTGCTGCGCGTGCTCGGCGGCCGTGAGGTGATGCGCGAGCAGCTCGACCACCTCGCGGAGATGGCCGGACTGCCCCATGTCACGGTCCAGGTGGTGCCGTTGGACGTCACCCATGCCTCCGCGCCGGCCATACCGGTCACCTATCTGCGCTTCGGCGGCGCGGATCTGCCCGACGTCGTCTATCTGGAGCAGATCAGGAGCGCGACCTTCCTGGAGGACCGGGACGAGACGGAGGAGTACCGGGTCGCGCTGGACCGGCTGGCGGACGAGGCGCTCGATCCGCGCGACTCCATGGCGCTGCTGAAGGAGACGGCGGAGCGGCGCTATCCCGCCGCTCCGTGAGGTGAGACGGCTCAGCCCAGGCGGCCCACGCCGCCGAACTCGATCCACTCCTGGGTGAGTTGGCGGGGCGCGACCTCGGTGTCGGGCCGCCAGGTGGAGACCTCCACCAGTCCCGGGTCGAGGATCTCGGTGCCCTCGAAGAACGCGGCGACGTCCTTCTCCTGGCGTACCCGGCCCCAGTGGCCCTGCGTGGCCTTGTCCATGAAGTCGGTGACGAACTTCCTGACCTCGGCGTCCTCGCTGACCAGCTGGCACATCACCAGAAAGCTTCCGGGGGCGAGCCGTTCGGTCACCCGGCGGACCACCGCCTGCGGTCCGTCGGTGTCGCTGTCGGGGATGCAGTGGAAGACCGAGTTGAACAGCACGGCCACCGGCTGCGAGAAGTCGATCAGCCGCCGGGTTTCCTCGTGCGCGAAGATCGCCTCGGTCTCCCGCAGGTCGGCGTGGATGACGGTGGTCCTCTGGTCCTGCTCCAACAGGGCCCGTCCGTGCACCAGCACCATGGGGTCGTTGTCGACGTAGACGACGTGCGCGCTGGGGTCGATGCGCTGGGCGACCTGGTGCACGTTGTCCTGGGTGGGCAGGCCTGAGCCGTGGTCCAGGAACTGCCGGATCCCGAACTCCTGCGTCAGGGTCTTCACGACGCGTTGGAGGAAGCGCCGGTTGTTCAGCGCGAGGGCGCGGGTGCTCGGGACGACCTTGTCGAGTTCCTCGCAGGCCGCACGGTCGGCCGCGTAGTTGTCCTTGCCGCCCAGGTAGTGGTCGTACATGCGGGCGGCCGTGGGGACCGCCGCGTCGATCGACGTGGACAGCTGCTTGCCAGGCTGCATCTCATTCCCCCAGTTCGCTGCCGTGCCACGGACTGGCGCGGCCGACAACACATCCTAGGGAAACCGTAATTGGCGACACCACCCCTTGATCGGCGGTTCCCCTGAACGCGTCATCCACGACGTTGACATCTGAGCCATGTCTGGACTGGAAGTCCATAGATTGGACGTGTGGTCTAATCGTGTCATGAGAACCCGGGAAACCGAGCGGGACGCGATCCTGCGCGCGCTCACCCCCCTCGTCGACGGAATCGCCGCGACGTTCGGGCCGGTCTGCGAGGTGGTGCTGCACGACTACCGGCGGCCGGAGAAGTCCGTCGTCGCCGTCGCGGGGTCGGTGACGGGGCGGACGGCCGGCGGCGCGATGAGCGAGATCGGCATGCGGGTCCTCGCCCGTGGCGACGACGCCGTCGACGAGCTGAACTACGTCACCCGCACCGGCGCCGGACGGCTGGTGAAGTCCTCCACGATGGTGCTGCGCGACTCCACGGGCGCGGTGTTCGGAGCCCTGTGCGTCAACGTGGACGTCACCGAGGTGGACCGGGTGCAGGGCCTGCTGGCCGCGCTCGCGGGGGCGGCCGGGGCAGGGGCCGAGGCACCCGTGACGACGTTCGGCGACGACATCGACTCCGTCGTCGACGCCCTCCTCGACGACCGTCTGCGCCGTCAGGGCCAGACCTGGGCGGGCCTCGACCGGTCGCGGCGCCTGACGTTGTTCCGCAGCCTGGACGAACGCGGCGTGTTCGCCGTGCGCCGCGCCGTCGAGCAGGTCGCCGCCCGCCTCGGCATCTCCCGCGCGTCCGCCTACAGCTATCTCTCCCAGGCCAGAGCCACGCACCAGGCCGGTGCCGACGACAGCGCCGGTACCGACGACAACCCCGAGGGAGCACACCCGTGACGACCACATCTCCGCCGATCACCCTCGACGACGTGCGCGACGCGGCCGCCCGGCTCGAGGGAGTCGCGCACCGCACGCCCGTGCTCCGCTCCCGCACCCTGGACGCGCTGGTGGGCGCCGAGGTCCATCTGAAGTGCGAGAACTTCCAGCGCGTCGGCGCGTTCAAGTTCCGCGGCGCCTACAACGCGGCCTCCCGGCTGGCCCCCGAGCAACTCGCCCGGGGCATCGCCGCGTACTCCTCGGGCAACCACGCCCAGGCCGTCGCCCTGGCCGCGCGGGAACTCGGCACCACCGCGGTGATCGTCATGCCCGAGGACGCGCCCGGCTCCAAGCGGGCGGCGACGGAGGGCTACGGCGCCGAGATCGTGACGTACGACCGGTACGCCGGTGACCGGGTCGCCATCGCCGAGGCGCTGGCCGCCGACCGGGGTCTGGCGCTGATCCCGCCCTACGAGCACCCGCACGTCATGGCCGGCCAGGGCACCGCCGCGCTCGAACTCCTCCAGGAAGCCGGCGAGTTGGACTCCCTCCTGGTTCCGGTCGGGGGTGGCGGACTGATCGCCGGCAGCGCGACCGCGGTCAAGGGGCTGCGGCCCGGCACCCGGATCGTCGGGGTGGAACCGGAGGCCGGGGACGACACGAAACGGTCGCTGGAGGCGGGCCGGCGGGTCGAGATCCCGGTGCCGCGCACCATCGCCGACGGCCAGGCCCTGCACACGCCCGGGGAACTGACCTTCTCGGTGAACCGGCGTCTCGTGGACGACATCGCCCTGGTCTCCGACGACGAGATCCGCGCGGCCATGCGGTTCGCCTTCGAACGCCTGAAGATCGTCGTGGAGCCGAGCGGCGCCACCCCGCTCGCCGCCCTCCTCGCCGGGCGGGCCGGAGATCTGCCGCGACGCGTCGGTGTGATCGTCTCCGGCGGCAACATCGACACCGCTCGCTTCGCCGAACTGTGCGGCGCCTAGCCAGGACGGGTCATCGAGGGCCGCCGCCTCCGGTTGGCGGCTCCCCGGCGACGGGCGGAGGATGGAGGGGTGGGGCCCGGCCCCCGACCCGCGACGCCCAGGGCCGCCGGGGAGACCGGCCCCGGCCGTGGTGAGGCGCGGTCGGAAGGAGGAAGCGTCATGATGGAAGTGAAGGCGCTCGAAAAGCCGGACGAGCGGCGCGATTTCCCCCGCGGCCACATCGAGGCCGTCCATATGACGGGGCTCGACTTCGCCGTGGCGACCTTCGAACCGGGATGGCGCTGGTCGGAGTCGCTGGCGTCGATGGCAGGAACCGACACCTGCCAGATCCACCACAACGGATACGTGGTCCAGGGCCGCATGCGCATCGCCATGGACGAGGGCGGCGAGGGTGAACTGGGGCCCGGAGACGTCTTCGTCGTCCCGCCCGGCCACGACGCCTGGGTCGTCGGCGACGAACAGTGCGTGGTCTACGACTTCGCCGGGGCGATGGCCAAGGACTACGGGAAGGCCCAGTAGAGCGGGAAAGCAAGAGAGCGAGAGAGCGAGAGAGCGAGGAGAACAGGGGAGACTGGGCTAGACCGGGAGCAGCCGGCCTACCAGAGCGCCGAGTTGGAGCGCGTTGCGGCACTCGTGCATCGCGACCAGCTCGGCGTACTCGGATGCGGCCGAGTCGCCCGTGCCCCACAGGGAGCGCGGCTCGGGGTTCAACCAGTGGACGTGACGGGCCTGTTCGGCGATCTGTCGCAGTGCGGCCAGGTTCGGGTCGCTCATGTTCGTCCGGGCGTCGCCCAGTACGAACACCGTGCTGCGCGGGCCCACCGCCGCGCCGTACCGCTGTGCGAACTCGCCCAGAGCGACACCGTAGTCGCTGCTGCCGTGGTAGCCCGTCAGAGTCGCCTCGGCCCGGATCCGGGCGCCGAGGCCCTCCGGGTCGGCCGCGCCGTGTTCGAGCAGGCCGGTCACGTCGTCGATCCGGTTGACGAAGGCGAACACGCGCACTTTGCTGAACTGGTCGTGCAGCGCCTGCACCAGCAGCATCGTGAAGTCGGAGAAGCCGGACACCGACCCCGACACATCGCACAGCAGCACCAGTTCGGGGCGGGCGGGGCGCCGGCGGCGCAGCACGGGCCGCATCGGGACTCCGCCCGTGGAGAGCGAGCCGCGCAGCGTGCGCCGCAGGTCGATCGTGCCCCGGGCGGCCCGGCGGCGGCGCGCGGCCATCCGGGTGGCCAGCTTGCGGGCCAACGGCTGTACCGTCCGCCGCAGTTCGGCCAGCCGGTCCTTCCCGGCGTACAGGAAGTCGACCCGGTCGGCGGTCGGCGCCACCGCGCGCCGGGCGATCTCGTCCCGCCCCCGCCGCTCCGCCACCCGGCGCCGGGCCTCCCCGGCCACCAGGGCACGGAAGGCCGCGATACGTCGCCGGATCTCGTCCTCCAGGAGCCGGTCGGTGAACCCGACGTCACCGCCCCGGGCCCTGATGTCGTTCCGCACCCGCGCCAGCAGCGTCTGCGGACGCAGTCGTTCCAGGGTCTGGTACGACGACCAGCCGTCCGCGCCCGGTGAACTCCCGTAGCCGCCCAGTGAGTCGACCGCCTCGATCGCCAACCGGGCCAGCGCCGTCCCGTCGTCGGCGACGAGTGCGGCGGCCAGCCGCTCACGCAGGTCGTCACGGTCGCCGGGTTCGCCCCGCGGCGCGCCGACGCCGTGCGGGAAGTACAGGTCGAAGACGGTGTCGAAGACGCGCCGCTGGTCCGTCGAGTGCAGCAGCGTCGCGGCCAGCCCCTCGCGCAGCAGTCCGCGGTCCGCGAACCCCAGCACCGCCGCCGCTTCGGCGGCGTCGACCGTCTCGCCGGTGCCGACCCGCAGGCCGTGCGCGCGCAACGCGGCGACGAAGCCGACCAGGCGGTCGGCGACCTCGGCGCTCACACGGCGTCCAGGTCGAGCTTCGCGCCGGCCTTGAGGATGTCGTCCTGGTGTTTGAGGATCACGCCGAGACTCTCGCGGACGACCCTCTCGTCGAGGGTGGTGGCGCCGAGCGCGAGCAGGGTGCGCGCCCAGTCGATGGTCTCGGCGACGGACGGCGCCTTGCGCAGGTCCATCGCGCGCAGCGCGCCGATCACCCGGACCACCGACTCGGCCAGTGCCGCTTCGATGCCGGGCACCTTCAGCCGGACGATCCGCCGCTCCAGCTCCTCCTCGGGGAAGTCGATGTGGAGGAAGAGACAGCGGCGCCGCAGCGCCTCCGACAGCTCACGGCTCGCGTTGGAGGTGAGGACGACGAACGGGCGGCGCGTCGCGGTGATCGTGCCGAGTTCCGGAACGGTGACCTGGAAGTCACTGAGCACTTCGAGGAGCAGCCCCTCCACCTCGACATCGGCCTTGTCGGTCTCGTCGATCAGCAGGACGGTCGGCTCGTCGCCCCGGATGGCGGTCAGCAGCGGGCGCGGAAGGAGGAACTCCTCGCTGAAGACGTCCGTGCGGGTCTCGTCCCAGGTCTCGTCCCGGCCCGCGCTGATGCGCAGCAGCTGCTTGGCGTGGTTCCACTCGTACAGCGCCCGGGACTCGTCGACGCCCTCGTAGCACTGGAGCCGAACGAGCCGGGCCCCCGCCACCTGCGCCACGGCCTTGGCGAGTTCCGTCTTGCCGACGCCGGCCGGGCCTTCCACGAGCAGCGGCTTGCCGAGCCGGTCGGCGAGGAAGACGGTCGTGGCGACGGCGGGGGAGGCCAGATAGCCGCTCTCGGCGAGCCGGGCGGAGACATCGTCGACGGACGTGAACAACGGGGCCTCCGGGCGGGTCGGTCGCGGTCTTGGCGAGTGTTCGATCACCTATCTAAGCGCTTGTTCACCCCCGTTGTCATCAGCGGTCGGGGGCCTTGTCGGTCCCGGGCGGTACGTTGCGATCATGGGTGTGTATCTGGTGAGCGTCAGCGCGCAGGACTGGTCCGAGCCCGGCGAGGACGGATACGGAGACGTCGCCGCCGCGCTGAACGCCGAGCTGGAGCGGCGCGGGCTGCCCCCGTACGAGCCCCAGGAGGCCGTACGGGACGCGCCGGGCTGGTTCGAGGAGAAGATCAGTCCCTCCATGGACGGCTTCACCGCGCTGTGCGGGGCGCAGCTGACCGGTGCGGAGCTGTCGACCCTCCTCGACTGGGCCGTGCTGGTGCCGTTGCCGTTGGAGGAGGAGATCCTGCTCCCCGTCGGCACGGCGTACGCCGGCGACGAGACGCCGGTCGCCGGGGCCCCGCGGGTCCTCGCCCTGGCCCGGCGGCTGGCCCGGGTCATCGGCCTGCCCCTGGACGCGATACCGGCGGGCGAGAACCTCGCACTGAGCCTGTGGTTCATGGAGGGCGGGGTGGACAAGGCCGCCGAGGCGTGGCCGGGGCCGTGGAGCGAGGACCGGGACGCGGCCTTCTACGTGGCGCTGTACCTGCGCGCCGCGCAGTACTCCCTCCGGTACGGCTGCCCGATGACCTACTCCTGACTCGCGACGGCGCCCGCGGCCACGGGGCCGTCACCTGGCGACGGGGAGCCGCGACCTACCGGAACGCCGCCGCGTTGCGCCGTGCCCACTCCTCGAAGGTGCGCGGCGGGCGGCCCAGCACCCGCTCGACGTCGGGGCCGACGCGCTGCTCTGCGGGGGTCGGCTCGCCGAGGATGGACAGGGTGGTCTCGACGACCGGCTCCGGCATGAACCCCATCATCAGCTCGCGCGCCTCCTCCCGCGTCTGCTCGACGAACCGGACCGGCTCCCCGATCGCCGTGCCGATGGCCTCCGCCCGCTGCCGGGGCGTAGTGCGGGCGGGCCCGGTCAACTCGTAGACCCGACCGGTGTGTCCGTCCTCCCGCAGGGCCACCGAGGCCACCTCGGCGATGTCGGCCGGGTCGACGGTGGCCAGACCGACGTCGCCGAAGGGGGCCGCGACGGTACGACGGTCGCGGACCGGCTCCGCCCAGGCGTAGGCGTTGGAGTGGAAGCCGCCCGGCCGCAGGATCGTCCACTCCAGGCCGGAATCCCGGACGGCGTCCTCGATTCCGCCCGCCAGGGCCCCGTGCGACTCCGACTCCGGCCGGGTCGCCACCCCTTGGGAGGACAGCAGCACCACCCGGCCGACCCCGGCGGACTTGGCGACGTCCAGGAGGTCCCGCGGGCGCAGCAGATGAGCGCCGGCGCCACCGTTCTGCAGGAACAGCGCGTCGGCCCCGTCGAGGACCGGCCGCAGGCTCTCCGCGTCGGTGAGATCCGAGCGCAACGGCCGAACGGCGTCCGGGACGTCCGTGTCCGAGATGTTCCGGGACGTGGCGGTCACCCGCTCGCCCGCGTCCGTGAGGAATCGGACCAGTTCACGGCCGACGTTCCCGGTAGCCCCCGTCACCACGATCATGGGTAACTCCTTTGTCTTCATGGGTCGTTGACGTTGCGGAACGACGCTAACACCGCAGGTATAGTAGGTACCCAGAGGAAAGTGACTTCCCCAGGGGGTACACATGACCGGCCTCCCGACCGATCCCGAGCTCGCCTGCCCCATCGCCCCCGTCGTGGACATCGTGTTCAGCCGCTGGACCACGCCCATCCTGTGGACCCTGCACGTCCACGGCCGTCAGCGGTTCGGCGAGCTGGAACGCCGGATCACGAACATCACTCCCAAGGTGCTGACCCAGCGCCTGCGTCAGCTGGAGCGCGACGGCCTGGTGGTGCGCACCTACCACCCGGAGGTGCCCCCGCGCGTCGAGTACGAGATCAGCGAACTCGGCCTCGGCCTCGCCCCGCTCTTCGCCCACCTCGCCGAATGGGCCACCGACAACCTGCCCAAGGTGGCGCAGGCCCGGGACGGCTACGACCGAAGGGCCTGAGGCCGGGTGGGCGTGCCGCGACGGGCGACGGTGAGCGGACGAGGGCGAGTGGCCGGGGCCGACGGGCCGGGGCCGGCCGGTCGGCGGTCGGGTGTGTGACCCGGTCGGCCCCGGGAACTCGGGCCGCATGGACGAGAAGGCGCATCCCCACGGGTCGTACTGGCTGCACAGCGCCCCGCCCGGCGACCCCGCGCCCCCTCCGGACGGGCCGTTCACGGTGGACGTCGCGGTCGTCGGCGCAGGCATCGCGGGGCTGAGCACGGCGTGGGAGCTGGCCCGGCGGGGGCGCTCCGTCGCCGTGCTGGAGGCGGATCGGATCGCGGCCGGGGTCACCGGGCACACCACGGCCAAGCTGAGCGCCCTGCACACCCTCGTCTACGACCGTCTGCGCCGCACCCGGGGCCCGGAGGGAGCCCGGCTGTACGCCCGCTCGCAGATGGAGGCCATCCGGTATGCCGCGAAGACCGCGCAGGAACTGGGCGTCGACTGCGAGTGGGAGGACACGGCCGCGTACACCTACGCCGAGGATCCCGCCCGCACCGATGCCCTGAAGGCCGAGGCGGAGGCCGCGCGGGAGGCCGGGCTGCCGGCCGAGTACGTCACCCGGACGGAGCTGCCGTTCCCCGTGGCGGGCGCGGTCCGGGTGTCCGACCAGGCGCAGTTCCACCCGCGCAAGTACCTTCTGGCCGTCGCCGAGGGCATCCAGCGGCTCGGCGGCACGATCCACGAGAACACCCGGGTCACCGGCCTAGGCGAGGGCGACCCCTGTGTGCTGACCACCCGCTCGGCGGCCGGGGAGACGAAGGTGACCGCCCGGTCCGTCGTCGTCGCCACCCACTATCCCGTGTTCGACCGGGCCCTCCTCTTCACCCGGCTCTCCCCGCGCCGCGAACTGGTGCTGGCCGCCCCCCTCGACGCCGCCCGGGCCCCGCGCGGCATGTACATCACCCCCGAGCGCAACACCCGGTCGCTGCGCACGGCGCCCCTGGACGACGGCCGGCGTCTGCTCGTGGTGACCGGCGAGCACTTCACCCCCGGCGCGGGCGGCGACGTCGAGGAGCGCTTCGCACGTCTCGCGGGCTGGGCGAGGGAACACTTCGGCGAGCTGGACTTCACCCACCGCTGGGCCACGCAGGACAACGACTCCACCGACACCGTCCCGCTCGTCGGCCCCTTCCACCCCGGCAGCAAGAACGTCTACGTCGCCACGGGCTTCGGCGGCTGGGGGCTCAGCAGCGGCATCATGGCCGGCCGCCTGCTGGGCGAACGGATCACCGGCGGCAGCTCCCCCTGGGACGACCTGTACGACCCCCGCCGCATCGCCTCCGTCGTCCGCGAGGGCGCCACCTTCCTCAAACAACAGGCCGACGTGGCCCGGCACTTCGTCGGCGACCGGCTGCCCTCGCCCGCCGGGCCGTCCGTCGAGCAGATCGCGCCCGGTGACGGCGCGGTCGTCCGCGTCTCCGGTGAGCGCTGCGCGGTCCACCGCGACGCGGACGGGCAGCTCCACGCGCTCTCCGCCCGCTGCACCCACCTGGGCTGCCTGGTGGCCTTCAACCGCGCCGAGCAGGCCTGGGAGTGCCCGTGCCACGGCTCGCGGTTCGACGTGCGCGGACAGGTGGTGCAGGGCCCGGCGATCGACCCCCTGGAGCCCCGCGAGCTCTGAGCGAGGGCGCTCAGCCGACCAGGATCACCTCCAGGGTGCGCGGGCCGTGCACCCCCTCCACCCGGTCCAGTTCGATGTCACTGGTCGCCGAAGGCCCGGAGATCCACGTCAACGGGCGTGCCGGGTCGAGCCGTTCGAGAGCCTGCGGCACGGACGACACCACCTGGGCGGGGACGCGCACCACGCAGATGTGGTGATCCGGGACCAGGGTGATCCGGCGCCGGCCCTGGTCGGGACCGCCGTCCAGCACGATCGTCCCGGTCTCGGCGACCGCCACCGCGCACGCCGTGACCACGCTGTCCACCCGGTCGAGTTCCCGCGCGCCGCTCTCCGCCCGGTCCGCGACGCGCGCGACGTCCGTCTCCGCCAGCCACGCCTCGTCCAGCCCGGGCGGGACGAGCACCGTCGCCGACTTCCGCTCCGCGAGCAACCGGGCCAGCACGGAGGGCAGTTCACCTTCGCCGCACCGGTGCACGAGGGCCCGGTAGTCCGCCAGGTTCTCCGCCAGCAGCTCGACCGTCTCCTCGGTGCTCCGGGAACCGTGCTCGCGCAGATAGTCGCGGGCGACGGCCTCCCCGTACCGGACGTCCCTGCCAGGCCCTTCGGGGTCGTCCTGGCTCACGTCGGCCAGCGCGCGCCGCACCCGGCCCAGAATCCGCTCTCTGCTGCTCACTTCGCCGTCCCCTCGTCGGTGGTGCCGCCGTTCGTACGCTGCCACCAGTCGCGGAACGGCTCGGCGGGCACCGCCGGCAGATCCCGCGAACCGCTCCACGCCTTGCCGGGACCGGGCAGCGTACGGGGATGGAACCGGCGCGTCCGGGACGCGAGCCGCTGCCCGGCGCGCAGGGCGCCGGGCCGGCCGAACGCCCAGCGCGCCGCCCGCATCGCGGCCCGTTCGGCGCCGTGGCCCTTGGCCGGCTTCAGCACCACCTTGTTGCCCTCCCGCGTCACCGGGCCGCCCTGGACGACCCGTTCCCGCAGATGCACCAGCACCTCCGGGATGTCGATGGCCACCGGGCACACGTCGTAGCAGGCCCCGCACAGCGACGAGGCGTACGGCAGGGAGGCGTCGATCTCGCTGCCGGTGCCCCTGAGCTGGGGGCTGAGGATCGCGCCGATCGGGCCCGGGTAGACCGAGCCGTAGGCATGGCCGCCGGCCCGCTCGTACACCGGGCACACGTTCAGACAGGCGGAACAGCGGATGCAGCGCAGGGCCTGCCGGCCGACCTCGTCGGCGAGGGTGTCGGTGCGGCCGTTGTCCAGCAGCACCAGGTGGAAGGCGCCGGGGCCGTCGCCGTCCGTCGTGCCCGTCCAGGTCGACGTGTAGGGGTTCATGCGCTCGGCCGTCGAGGAACGGGGGAGGGTCTGCAGGAAGACCTCCAGGTCACGCCAGGTCGGCACGATCTTCTCGATGCCGACGACGGAGATCAGCGTCTCGGGGAGGGTGAGGCACATCCGCCCGTTGCCCTCGGACTCGACGACGACCAGGGTGCCGGTCTCGGCGACCATGAAGTTGGCGCCGGAGATCCCGACCTTGGCGCGCAGGAACTTCTCGCGGAGGTGGAGGCGGGCCGCTTCCGCGAGTTCGGCGGGCGTGTCCGTCAGCCCCTCGGGCGCGGGGCGGCCCCACTCGCCCATCTCCCGGGCGAAGATGTCCCTGATCTCGCCCCGGTTGCGGTGGATGGCGGGGACCAGGATGTGCGACGGCCGGTCCTTGCCCAACTGCACGATGAGTTCGGCGAGGTCGGTCTCGTAGGCGCGGATGCCCTCCGCCTCCAGCGCCTCGTTGAGTCCGATCTCCTGCGTGGCCATGGACTTGACCTTGACGACCTCCGACTCGCCGGTCTCCTTGACCAGATCGGCCACGATCCGGTTGGCCTCCTCCGCGTCGGCGGCCCAGTGGACGATGCCGCCGGCCGCCGTCACCGTCTCCTCCAACTGCACCAGATAGCGGTCGAGATGACGCAGCGTGTGGTCCTTGATCCGCTTGCCCGCCTCCCGCAGCTCCGCCCAGTCGGACACCTCGGCCACCGCGGCCGCCCGTTTGGCCCGGATGGTGTGCGTGGCATGCCGCAGATTGGCGCGCAGGGTCTGGTTGCCGACCGCTTCGTGCGCGGCCTTCGGGAAGGCCGGCATTCCTACGAACGTTCCGCTCATGACGCCGGCTCCTCCTGTGTGCTCGCCAGGATCTCCGCGATGTGGACCGGCCGCATGCGGGTCTCCAGCCGGGTCATGGTCCCGCCGATGTGCATCAGACAGGAGTTGTCCGCCGCGCACAGCACCTCGGCGCCCGTCGACTCGGCGTTGCGCACCTTGTCGGCGCCCATCGCCGCCGAGACGTCGGAGTTCTTCAGCGCGAAGGTCCCGCCGAAGCCACAACACTCGTCGGCCCCCGGCAGCTCCACCAGCTCCAGCCCCTCGACCGCCTGGAGCAGCCGCCGGGGCCGCTCCCCGAGCCCCAGCCCGCGCAGTCCGTGACACGTCGGGTGATAGGTCACCTTGTGCGGGTAGTACGCGCCGACGTCCGTCACCCCGAGCACGTCCACCAGGAACTCGGTGAGCTCGTACGTCTTCGGCACGACCGGCGCCAGGGTGGCGGCGAGGGTGTCCCCCCGCCCCTCGGCCCGGGCCCGCTCACCCATCCGCGGATACAGCTCCCGCACCATCGCCCCGCACGACCCCGAGGGCGTCACGATCGCCTCGTACTCTCCGAATACATCGGAGAAATGCCGGGCGAGCGGTTCGGCCTCATGGCGGTAGCCGGTGTTGTAGTGGGCCTGGCCGCAGCAGGTCTGGGCCATCGGGAAGTCGACCTCGACTCCCAGCCTGGTCAGCAGTTTCACCACGGCACGGCCGGTGTCCGGATAGAGCGTGTCGTTGACACAGGTCAGGAACAGTGCGACACGCATCGCGGCTCCTTGCGGTTAGGTCATCGGATGAGTGCAGAGTAGCCCGGTGCAGGGGCGCGGGGGAGACCCCGGCTCACCGCGTGGTGAGCCGGGCCTCCGCTTCGCGCCACCGCCCGGTGTCGCCCTGCGGCTCGTAGCGCGTCAGGGGCTGCGTACGGGCGAGCAGCCGGCGCATGTCGGCGCGGTCGCCGACCAGTCCGTGCGCCCGCGCCTGGACGAGCACGTTGCCGAGCGCGGCCGCCTCCGTCGGACCGGCCACCACCGGCAGCCCGCACGCGTCGGCGGTGAGCTGGCACAGCAGGGTGTTGCGGGTCCCGCCGCCGACGATGTGCACGACGTCGACGGGGTGGTCGGCGAGCCGCTGGGCCTCCCGGACGGCCCGCCGGTGGGCCAGGGCGAGCGAGTCGAGGATGCAGCGCGTGATCTCGGCGGGCGAGACGGGCACCGGCTGCCCGGACGCGCGGCACGCCTCGGCGATCCGCTCCGGCATCCGCCCGGGGGCCAGGAACGCGGCGTCCCCGGCGTCCACGACGCGGCGCAGCGCGGGGACGGCCGCCGCTTCCCGCAGCAGCCCGCCCAGATCCGGGTCGCCCCAGTCCCGCAGGCACTCCTGGAGCAGCCACAGCCCCATGATGTTGCGCAGGTAGCGGACCGTGCCGTCCAGCCCCAGCTCGTTGGTGAAGTTGGCGGCCCGGCTCTCCTCGGTGAGCACGGGCGCCGTCAGCTCCAGGCCGGCCAGCGACCAGGTGCCGGTGCAGATGTAGGCGAACCGCTCGCCGGTCGCCGGGACGGCGGCCACGGCGGAGGCGGTGTCGTGCGAGCCGACCGTCGTCACCGGCACGGGCCCGGTCAGCCCCGTCTCCTCCAGCACCTGTGCCCGCAGCAGCCCCGCGGGGTCGCCCGGCCGCCGCAGCGGCGCGAACAGCTCCAGCTCGATGCCCAGCCGGGCGGCGACGTCGTACGACCAGTCGCCCGTCCGGGGATCGATCAGCTGGGTGGTGGAGGCGTTGGTGAGCTCGGTGCCCTGCTCGCCCGTCAGCCAGTACGCCAGCAGATCGGGAATGAGCAACAGGCGCCGTGCGTGAGCGAGTTGCCGCGATCCGCGGGCCGCCGTCAGCTGGTAGAGGGTGTTGAAGGGCGCGTACTGCAGGCCCGTGGCCGCGTAGAGCTCGGCCGCCGGCACGGTCGCCCACACCTTCTCGGCGACCCCCTCGGTGCGCGCGTCCCGGTAGTGCACCGGGTTGCCGAGCAGGGTTCCGTCGGCGTCGAGCAGGCCGTAGTCCACGGCCCAGCTGTCGATGCCGACGGAGTCCACCTGTCCGGCCGCCCGCAGCCCCTCCAGAACTCCCGCGTAGAGGGACAGCACGTCCCAGCGCAGACCCTCCGGAACCCGGACCGGCCGGTTGCGGAAGCGGTGCGCCTCCACCAGCTCCAGCGAGTCCGGCCCCACGCGGCCGACCATGACACGCCCGCTGGACGCGCCGAGATCGACCGCGGCGTACGACCGCACGGCCGTCACCGGAGGAACGCGGCCGCCACACCCGCGTCGACGGGGACGTGCAGTCCGGTGGTGTGGGTGAGTTCGCCGCCGGTGAGCGCGAACACCGCATTGGCGACGTGTTCCGGCAGCACCTCACGCTTGAGGATGGTCCGCTGGGCGTAGAACTCGCCGAGCTTCTCCTCCTCGATGCCGTAGGTGGCGGCCCGCTGCGCGCCCCAGCCGCCCGCGAAGATGCCCGACCCGCGCACCACGCCGTCCGGGTTGACCCCGTTGACGCGGATGCCGTGCTCGCCCAGCTCGGCGGCCAGCAGCCGGACCTGGTGGGCCTGGTCGGCCTTGGTCGCGGAGTAGGCGATGTTGTTCGGGCCGGCGAAGACGGCGTTCTTCGACGCGATGTAGACGATGTCGCCGCCCAGCTCCTGCGCGATCATCACCCGGGCCGCCTCACGCGAGACGAGGAACGATCCGCGGGCCATGATGTCGTGCTGAAGGTCCCAGTCACGGGCCGAGGTCTCCAGCAGCGGCTTGGAGATGGAGATCCCGGCGTTGTTGACGACGAGGTCGACCCCGCCGAAGGCGAGCGCGGCGGCCCGGAAGGCCCCGGCGATCTGCTCCTCGGAGGTCACGTCGACGGTGACGGCGACCGCCTTGTCGGCCCCGCCCAGCTCCTCGGCCACGGCGGCCGCGTTCTCGGCGTTCAGATCGGCGACGACGACACACGCGCCCTCGGCGGCCAGCCGCCGGGCGATGGCCTTGCCGATCCCGCTGCCGGCGCCCGTGACCAGGGCCACCCGGGTGGCCAGCGGCTTGGGCGCGGGCATCCGCTGGAGCTTGGCCTCCTCCAGGGCCCAGTACTCGATGCGGAACTTCTCCGACTCCTCGATCGGCGCGTACGAGGACACCGCCTCCGCGCCGCGCATCACGTTGATCGCGTTGACGTAGAACTCCCCGGCCACCCGCGCCGTCTGCTTGTCCTTGCCGAAGGAGAACATGCCCACGCCCGGGACCAGCACGATCGCCGGGTCGGCGCCGCGCATGGCGGGCGAGTCGGCGTCGGCGTGCCGCTGGTAGTAGGCGGCGTACTCCTCGCGGTACTCGGCGTGCAGCTCCTTCAGCCGCGCGACCGCGTCCTCCACCGCGCCGGTGGGCGGCAGGTCCAGGACCAGCGGCCGCACCTTCGTGCGCAGGAAGTGGTCCGGGCAGGAGGTGCCGAGCGCGGCGAGCCGCGGGTGCTCGGCCCGGGCCACGAAGTCGAGTACCGCGTCGGAGTCCGTGAAGTGCCCGACCTGGGGACGGTCCTGGGAGGCGATCGCCCGCACGTACGGGGCGAGCGCGGCGGCCCGCTCCCGTCGCTGGTCCTCGGGCAGCGCCTCGTAGCCCTCGAGGACCGGCCCGAACGGGTCGGCCTTCCCCTTCTCGGCGAGGAAGGCCTCGGCGGTGCGGATGATGTGCAGCGAGTTGCGCTCGCACTCCTCGGAGGTGTCGCCCCAGGCGGTGATGCCGTGGCCGCCGAGGACCACGCCGATCGCCTGCGGGTTGGCCGCCTTGATGGCGGCGATGTCCAGCCCCAGCTGGAACCCGGGCCGCCGCCAGGGCACCCACGCCACACTGTCCCCGAAGCACTCGGCCGTCAGCTTCTCCCCGTCGGCGGCACAGGCCAGCGCGATTCCGGAGTCGGGGTGCAGATGATCGACGTGCGCGGCGTCGACGAGCCCGTGCATGGCGGTGTCGATCGACGGTGCAGCCCCGCCCTTGCCGTGCAGGCAGTAGTCGAACGCGGCGACCATCTCGTCCTCGCGCTCGACGCCCGGGTAGACGTCGACGAGCCCCCGCAGCCGGTCCAGCCGCAGCACGGCCAGCCCGGCTTCGGTCAGCGTGCCGAGGTCGCCGCCCGACCCCTTGACCCACATCAGCTCGACGTCCCCACCGGTCACGGGATCGACATCGGTGCCCTTGGCGGACGTGTTCCCGCCGGCGTAGTTGGTGTTGCGGGGATCGGCGCCGAGCCGATGGGACCGACCGAGGAGGGCGGCGGCTTCGGGGTGGGTGGACATGCGGATTCCTTACTTCTCGAACGCGGGCGAGGGAGCGCGCCCCGAAGGGGCGCGGGGAACTGCGCGACCAGCCACAACGGGCCCGCAGTCCGCGACGGACAGGTGACGGCGGACGCTTACGCCCCCCACCCCGCCTGCTCCCCGCCGACCCGCGAGGCAACGATCTTCTCGGCGTACCCGGACGCCCGGTACGCCGCCATGGGCTCGGGGTGCAACCCCATCTCCTCCCGCACCTCACGCAGCAGCGGACGTACGTCCGTGTTGTACGCGTCCATCACCACCGCGTTCGCCTCCAGCACATCCCCGGAAGCCTGCGCGGCAGCCAGCGCCGACCGGTCGACCAGCAGCGCCTTCGCCGTGGCCTCCTGCACGTTCATCACGGACCGGATGATCGCCGGGATCTTCGCCTCGATGTTGTGGCACTGGTCGAGCATGAACGCGACCTCGGAGGTGAAGCCGCCGCCGCGCACGACCTCGTACATGATCCGGAACAGCTGGAACGGGTCGGCGGCGCCCACCATGAGGTCGTCGTCCGCGTAGAACCGCGAGTTGAAGTCGAATCCGCCGAGCTTGCCCTCGCGCAGCAGCGTGGCGACGATGAACTCGATGTTGGTGCCGGGCGCGTGGTGCCCGGTGTCCACCACGACCTGCGCCTTCGGCCCGAGCTTGAGGCAGTGCGCGTACGCGGTGCCCCAGTCCGGGACGTCCGTCGCGTAGAAGGCCGGCTCGAAGAACTTGTACTCCAGCAGCATCCGCTGCCCGTCCCCGAGCCGCTCGTACACCGCGGAGAGGCCCTCGGCGAGCCGGTCCTGCCGCGTCCGGAGGTCGTCCTGGCCGGGATAGTTCGTGCCGTCGGCGAACCACAGCTTCAGATCGGCCGAGCCGGTCGCGTCCATGATGTCGACGCACTCCAGCAGGTGATCGAGAGCCTTGCGCCGCACCGCCGCGTCCGGGTGACAGATGCTGCCCAGTTTGTAGGCGTCGTCCTGGAAGGTGTTGGAGTTGATCGCCCCCAGCTTCACCCCGCGGTCCTCGGCGTGTTTCGCAAGTGCGGAGTAGTCCTCCACCTTGTCCCACGGGATGTGCAGCGCCACGGTCGGGGCCACGCCGGTGAACGAGTGCACCTGCGCCGCGTCGTCCAGCTTCTCCTGCGGGGTGCGCGGCACGCCCTCCTGGGCGAACACCTTGAAACGGGTGCCTGAGTTCCCGTACGCCCACGACGGCGTCTCGACGGCCTGGGTCTTCAGCGCGGCCTTCACCGCGGCGAGGTCGGTCACTTCGGCTCCTGTGACATCGGTCCGGAACGACTCCCGGATGAAACGATTCAGAACGGGAAGCTATGAGGCTGCGGGGAGAGTGTCAACCCCTCCGGGCTGCTCCGTTGTTCGTGACCCTCGCGTGACCTTCAGCTATCGAAAACTTTTCGAGACGTACCCATTGACGTGAGATGGCCCGGATGCCTAACGTCCCGGCAATCCAGTTGAAACCTTTCACGACGCCGTGAGGGCACGTCCCAGGCGTCGTCGAGGAGCCATTTATGACTCACCCGTCCGACGCGGGACCGGCCCCGGTGCTGGCGTTGAAGGACGTAACCAAGTCCTTCGGCGCCGTTCGCGCCCTGCGGGGCGTCTCCCTGGAGCTGTTCCCCGGTGAGGTGCACGCCCTCGCCGGCGAGAACGGCGCGGGCAAGTCCACGCTCATCAAGACCCTCGCGGGAGTGCACCGACCCGACGCCGGCCGGGTGCTGCTCGACGGTGAGACCGTCGTCTTCCACGGTCCCGGCGACGCCCGCGACGCCGGTATCGCCGTGATCTACCAGGAGCCCACGCTCTTCCCCGACCTGTCGATCGCCGAGAACATCTTCATGGGCCGCCAGCCCCGGCGGGCCCTCGGCCGCATCGACCACAAGGCCACCCACGCGGCCACCGCCGCCCTGATGCGGCGCCTCGGCGTCGCGCTCGACCCCGACCGTCCGGCGCGCGGCCTGTCCATCGCGGACCAGCAGATCGTCGAGATCGCCAAGGCGCTCTCCTTCGACGCCCGGGTCCTGATCATGGACGAGCCGACCGCCGCTCTCACCGGCAGCGAGGTCGCCCGCCTCTTCGGCGTCGTGCGCACCCTGCGTGAGCAGGGCGCGGCGGTGCTGTTCATCTCGCACCGGCTGGAGGAGATCTTCGAGATCTGCCAGCGGGTGACCACCCTGCGCGACGGAGCCTGGATCGCCAGCGAACCGCTGGCGGACATGACCGAGGACGACCTGGTCCGCCGCATGGTCGGCCGCGACCTCGACGAGCTCTACCCCAAGCAGGACGTGACGCCGGGCGAGGTCGCCCTCAGCGTCCGCCGGCTGACCCGGGAGGGCGTCTTCACCGACGTCTCCTTCGAGGTCCGGCGCGGCGAGATCGTCGGCCTCGCCGGGCTCGTCGGCGCCGGGCGTACGGAGGTCGCCCGCGCGGTCTTCGGCATCGACCGCTGGGACGCGGGGGAGGTCGCCGTCGACGGTCGCCCGCTGACCAACGGCGCCCCCTCCACCGCGATGGCGGCCGGCCTCGCGCTGGTCCCCGAGGACCGGCGGGCCCAGGGCCTGGTGATGGACATGTCCATCGAGCGCAACATCGGTCTGACCGGCCTGCGCACGACCGTGAAGGCCGGGCTGATGGACCGCGGCGCCGAGCGCAGCCGCTCCCTCGACTGGGCGGTCAGGCTCCAGGTGAAGTACGCCCGGATCGCCGACACCGTCAACACGCTGTCCGGCGGAAACCAGCAGAAGGTCGTCCTCGCCAAGTGGCTGGCCACCGGCCCCAAGGTGCTCATCGTCGACGAGCCGACCCGCGGCATCGACGTCGGCACCAAGGCCGAGGTGCACCGGCTGCTCAGCGAGCTGGCGGCCGACGGGGTCGCCGTCCTGATGATCTCCTCCGACCTGCCCGAGATCCTCGGCATGGCCGACCGCGTGCTGGTGATGCACGAGGGCCGGCTCGCCGCCGAGATCCCCCGCACCGAAGCCACCGAGGAAACCGTGATGGCCGCAGCCACCGGGAGGGCAGCCGCATGACGGTGACCACCTCCCACGAGGCCCCCGTCGCCGAGGTGCCGAAGTCCAGCGGCACCCGGCTGGTCGACCGCGTCTTCAAGATGCGCGAACTCGCCATCCTGGTCGTCTTCCTGGTGATGATCGCCGTCACCCAGGCCGGCAACAGCGAGTTCCTGTCCGAGCAGGGCATCAAGGACCTGCTGCTGAACGCGACCATCCTGGTACTGGTCGCCACCGGCCAGTCCCTCGTCGTCATCACCCGCAACGTCGACCTGTCGGTCGGCTCCACCCTCGGCATCAGCGCCTTCGCCGCCGGCACCTATCTGCACGGCGGCGGCAACCCGGTGATCGCGATCGTGCTGGCGATCCTGCTGGGCGTCGGCTTCGGGCTCCTCAACGGCCTGCTCGTCAGCCTCGGTCAGGTGCCGGCCCTGGTCGTCACCCTCGGCACGCTGTACATCATCCGCGGCATCGACTCCATCTGGGTCGGCTCCCGCCAGATCACCGCGGCCGACCTGCCGAACTCGTTCGTCGACTTCGGCTCCGGCGGTCTCTCGGCCGTCCCGTGGCTGGCGCTGATCGCGCTCGCCGTCCTGATCGCCACCGCGTACTACCTCAAGCACTTCGGCAGCGGACGCGAGCTGTACGCGCTCGGCTCCAACCCGGAGGCCGCCCGCCTCGCCGGCATCCCGGTCCGCAAGCGGATCCTCGCCGCGTACACCTTCTGCGGCGGTCTCGCCGGTCTCGCCGGGGCGATGTACCTGGCCCGGTTCGGCAACGTCGACTCCGGCACCGGCAACGGCTACGAACTCACCGTCGTCAGCGCGGTCGTGGTCGGCGGCGTCGTCTTCACCGGCGGCTCCGGCAGCGTCTACGGCGCAGCCCTCGGCGCGCTGCTGCTCACCTCCATCAACAGCGTCCTGCCCGCGCTCGGCGTCAGTTCGGTCTGGGTGCTCGCCATCAACGGCGTGCTGCTCCTGCTGGCCATCGCGGTCGACCGGGTCGTCGCCCTGCGGGTGGCGTCCGCGCTGAAGAAGAAGTCGGCCGCGGCCCGGACCACCACCGCCCCCGTGAAGCCCACCGTCAAGAAGGGAGACGCCGGCCATGCCTGAGTCGCTCACCCGCGCCGTCCGCTGGGACACGGTCGTCGGCGCCCTCCTGATCGTCCTGCTGCTGTTCTCGTTCTCCTTCGTGGACGGCTTCGGCAACGCCCTCAACCTGTCGTTCCTGATCGGCAACACCCTGCCCATCGCGCTGATCGCGCTGCCGATGACCCTGCTGGTCGTCTCCGGCGAGATCGACCTGTCCGTCGCCTCCACCGCCGGGCTGTCCGGCGCGGTGATGGGCGCCCTGTGGAACCAGGGCCTGACGATCGAGGCGATCATCCCGATCTGCCTGCTGCTCGGCGTGGTGTGCGGGCTGGTCAACGGCCTGCTCGTGACCCGCCTCGGGCTTCCCTCGCTCGCCGTCACCATCGGTACCCTCGCCGCCTACCGGGGCATCGCGCAGATCGTCCTCGGCTCCGACGCGGTCACCGACTTCCCCACCCAGTACCTGGACTTCGCGGCCGGCCGGGTCGGGGACAGCTTCCTCCCGCAGGCCTTCCTGCCCTTCGTCGTCCTGCTGGCGATCGCGGTGGTCGTCCTGCACGCCACCCCCTTCGGCCGCTCGCTGTTCGCGACCGGCGCCAGCGAGGAGGCCGCCCGGTTCGCCGGCGTCCGGGTCAAGCGGCAGAAGCTGATCCTGTTCACGGTGACCGGCCTGCTGGCCTCCCTCACCGGCATCTTCTGGGCCCTGCACTACGCCAGCGCCCGCTACGACAACGCCACCGGCCTCGAACTCTCCGTCATCGCGGCCGTCCTGCTCGGCGGTATCGACTTCGACGGCGGCAAGGGCACGCTCGGCGGCGCGATCGCGGGAGTCTTCCTGCTCGGCACCGCGCAGAACGTGATGAGCCTCCAGGACGTCTCCGCACAGTCGCAGATCGTCGTCACCGGCGTCCTGCTCGTCGTCTCCGTGCTCGGCCCCCGGGTCGCACGGCAGATCTCCGTCGCACGGGCGGGCCGTAGAGCCACGGCCCCGACTCCGACGGCTTAACCCCGCCTCGCACACCTCGTAAAGGAACCCCCTGATGCGCAAGTCATCCCTCCGTCGTGCCTGCGCGGCCCTCGCCGCCGTCTCCTCCCTCGCGCTCGCCGCCACCGCCTGCGGCGGCACGACCAAGGAGGACGTGAAGAACGAGAGCACCGGCGCGGCCGCCGCGGCCGGCAAGGCCGACCCGAACGCGGCCACCAAGAAGGGCCTGACCGTCGGCTTCCTGCCCAAGCAGGTCAACAACCCCTACTTCACCAGCTCCGACAAGGGCGGCGAGGCGGCTCTGAAGGAGCTGGGCTCCAGCTACAAGGAGGTCGGCACCAACAGCGGCACCGACACCTCCGGCCAGGTCTCCTACGTCAACACGCTCACCCAGCAGCAGGTCGACGCGATAGCCGTGTCCGCCCAGGACCCGGGCGCCCTGTGCACCGCGCTCAAGCAGGCCATGAGCAACAAGATCAAGGTCGTCACCTACGACTCGGACACCAACCCCGAGTGCCGCAACGCCTTCGTCTCGCAGGCGTCCGCCGAGGACCTGGGCCGCACCGAGGTGCAGCTGCTCGCCGAACAGATCGGCTACAAGGGCGAGATCGCGATCCTGTCCGCCGCGCAGACCGCGACGAACCAGAACACCTGGATCGACTTCATGAAGGACGAGCTGAAGGACGCCAAGTACAAGGACATCAAGCTCGTCAAGGTCGCGTACGGCGACGACGACGCCCAGAAGTCCTTCCAGCAGACCCAGGGCCTGCTCCAGGAGTACCCGAACCTGAAGGGGATCATCTCCCCGACCACCGTCGGCATCAAGGCGGCCGCCCAGTACCTGTCGGGTTCCAAGTACAAGGGCAAGGTCAAGCTGACCGGCCTCGGCACCCCGAACGACATGCGCACCTACGTCAAGAACGGCACCGTCGAGGCCTTCGAGCTGTGGGACCCGGCGAAGCTCGGCGCGCTGGCCGCCCAGACGGCGGTGGCGCTGGTCTCGGGCCAGATCACCGGAGCGGAGGGTGAGACCTTCAAGGCCGGCACCACCACGTACACCATCGGCAAGGACGGCGTGATCAGCCTCGGCAAGCCGACCGTGTTCGACGCCAAGAACATCGACCAGTTCAACTTCTAGTCGCCGGTTCACCTCACCCCCCACACGCACGAGGAGCGGTACTTCATGCAGCGCGTCTGTTTCCTGCTCAAGGTCCGTCAGAACCGGCTGGCCGAGTACCGCGAACGTCATGACGCCGTGTGGCCGGAGATGCTGGAAGCTCTCTCGGCCACCGGCTGGCACAACTACTCCCTCTTCCTCAGAGACGACGGCCTGCTGGTCGGCTATCTGGAGACCGAGGACTTCGCCGCCGCCCAAGCCGGCATGGAGGCCACCGACGTCAACGCCCGTTGGCAGGCGGAGATGGCCCCGTTCTTCGAGGCCCTCGACGGAGCCCGGCCCGACGAGGCGATGAAGCCTCTCACCGAGGTCTTCCACCTCGCCTGACACCCCCGCCCCTCCCCCCGCGCTCCCCAACTCCACGCCTCTCCACCTCCGTTCCCCGCTCTCGCAGACAATGGAGTCCCCCGAGATGAGACGACGCACCCTGCTGGCCGGCGCTCTCCTCAGCGCCGCGGCGTCCCCCGTCCTCGCCGCCGGCACCGCACGCGCCGCCGACCCCGGCCCCTCGGTCACCAAGAAGGCCACGACCCAACTCGACGCCACAGCCGTGTTCTTCGTGTCCTACGACGGCCTGGTCAACAACAACTCGTTCCAGAAGAACGGCCTGCTGACCTACAAGGGCTACCAGTACGCCACCTGGTACACCTCCACCAGGAACGCGGTCGTCGCCCGCCGCGTCCTCGGCGGCACCACCTGGTCCACCGTCACCCTCCCGCACCAGCTCAAGGCCAGCGACTCCCACAACGTCATCTCCATGGGCGTCTCCAAGGTCGACGGCCGGCTCCACCTCAACATGGACTCCCACAGCGACGGCTTCTTCTACGTGAAGTCGGCCGCGGGACTCCTCGACAACCCGGCGACGACCTCCTGGACCTCGTCCGCCTTCGGCGCCGTACAGACCACTCTCGACGGCCTCGCGCTCACCACCCAGTTCACCTACCCGCAGTTCGTCGCCACGCCCGAGGGCAAGCTCCAGCTCAGCTACCGGGTCGGCATCTCCGGCAACGGCCGCAACGCCCTCGCGGAGTACGACGGTTCGGCCTGGACGAACCTCGGCGAGTGGTCCAGCTCCACCGGCACCTACACCAGCGAGCACGGCTCCTCGACCGTCCGCAACATGTACCTGCACGGCATCGACTACGACGTCAACGGCCGGCTGCACTCCTTCTTCACCTGGCGCGAGCAGAACGGCGCCGTGATGTGCTCCAGCGGCGGTATCACCAACCACGACACCGGCTACGTCTACTCCACCGACCGGGGCCGTACCTGGCGCAACAACGCGGGCACCGTCGTCGGCACCACGGGCGGCTCCGACAAGGTCGCCGTCACGGACGCCGGACTCGTCGTGGACGCGCTCAATCCCGACCACTCCCTGATGAACCAGGAGAGCCAGGCCACCGACTCCGCCGGCCTCCCGCACGCCGTCATCAGCTACGTCCCCGGCCGCTTCGGCCAGTGCACCACCAACTACGTCAACGACCGCACCGCCAACGGCCGCGCCTTCCACCTGCGCAAGAACTCCTCCGGGACCTGGCAGAAGACGGAGATCCCCGTCGTCCTCGGCTCCAGTCAGCGCACCAAACTGGTCCTGGACAAGTACGACAACGCCTACGCGATCCTCCCGTTCGGCCGCATCGCCGGCGCCTCCAAGGCCTCCGGCCACACGGACTGGACGCTGCTCTTCGACGGCAGCGGCCTCAACGCCTTCGGCGAGGTCGTGATCGACGAACTCCGCGTCAAGGCCGACAACGTGCTGTCGTTCATGTACCAGGAGAAGTCGAGCGGGACGACCCCCTCGGCGCTCCACGTCGTCGACTTCGCACTGCCCGCATGACCCGTACCCGTACCCGGACAGGGGTGCGGCGGGGTGACGGTAATGTGAAGGCCGTCCCGCCGTACCCCTTTCACCTGGAGGTCCCCGCCTGATGGCCCAGCCGGTGGGAATCAAGGACGTCGCCCGTGCCGCCGGAGTCTCCGTCGGTACGGTTTCCAACGTCATCAACCGCCCCGACACCGTCGCCACCGAGACCCGGGCGCGCGTGCTGTCGGCGATAGACCGGCTCGGCTACGTGCGCAGCGAGTCCGCCCGGCAGTTGCGCGCGGGACGCAGCCGGATCATGGGGCTGCTCGTCCTCGACATGGGCAACCCCTTCTTCGTGGACGTCGCCCGCGGCGCCGAGCGGGCCGCCCGCGACGCCGGCCTCGGCGTGATGGTCTGCAACAGCGCCGAGAGCGCGGGCGAGGAGGCCGAGTACCTGTCGCTCTTCGCCGAGCAGCGGGTGCGGGGCGTACTGCTCACCCCGGCCGACGCGACCGGCCGCAACATCGCCTCGTTCCGCCGGCACGGCATCCCCTTCGTCCTCGTCGACCGGGTCTCCGAGGGCACCACCGAGTGCTCGGTCTCCGTGGACGACGAGGCCGGCGGCGCGCTGGCCGTACGTCATCTGATCGACGCCGGACACCGCTCCATCGCCTACGTCAGCGGCCCGCCCGGCTTCACCCAGGTCCGCGACCGCCGCACCGGAGCCCTGAACGCCCTCGCCGAGGCGGGCCTCGGCCCGGAGTGCCTGCGCGAGCTGCCCACCGAGCGGCTCGACGTGGCCGCCGGGCGGGACGCGGGCGCCCGCCTGCTGGGCCTGGCCGACCGGCCGACCGCCGTGTTCTGCGCCAACGACCTGCTCGCCCTCGGCGTGCTCCAGGCCATGTACGCGGCGGGGATCAACGTCCCCGAGGACCTGGCCATCGTCGGTTACGACGACATCGAGTTCGCGGCCGCCGCGGCCGTTCCCCTCACCTCGGTCCGGCAGCCCGCCGTCACCATGGGCGCCCTGGCCGCCGGGATGCTGCTGGAGGAGACCGAAGAGGGCACGGCGGGCGGGGCGGGCGCCGGCCGGCACGAACACCGGCGGGTGGTGCTCCAGCCGGAACTGGTGGTGCGCAGGTCCAGCCTGTCGGCGCGCTGAGCGGCCGTTCAGTAGCTGTTCATGATCCCCCGGGCTCCGGTGCCGCCCGGACATGTGCTGGACTGGGACGCGGTCCGCACACCGATCGTCCCGGGAGCCCCTGTTGTCCGTCAGCTACCGCCAGCCCGGCGTCGTCCTCACCGACCGCCGCTTCACCGTGCCCCTCGACCACGCCGACCCCGGCGGGGAGACGATCGGGCTCTACGCCCGCGAGGTCGTCGCGAGCGAGAAGGCGGACCAGGACCTGCCATGGCTGCTCTATCTCCAGGGCGGCCCCGGCTTCGGCGCCAACCGGTTCGTCGGCCGGCCTGCCTGGCTCGGGCGCGCGCTGGAGGAGTACCGCGTCCTCCTCCTCGACCAGCGGGGCACCGGTCACTCCACCCCGGCCAACCGGCAGACGCTCCCGCTGCGCGGCGGTCCGGCCGAGCAGGCCGGCTACCTGGCGCACTTCCGCGCCGACTCCATCGTCCGCGACTGCGAGCTGATCCGCCGGCAGGTCACCGGCGGCGCCCCGTGGACCGTCCTCGGCCAGAGCTTCGGCGGCTTCTGCACGGTCACCTACCTCTCCACCGCGCCCGAGGGCCTGGCCGCCGCACTGATCACCGGCGGTCTGCCGGCCCTCGACGCGCACGCCGACGACGTCTACCGCGCCGCCTACCCGCGCATGGAGCGCAAGGTCGCCGCGCACTACGCCCGCTACCCGCGCGACGTCGACCGCGTCCGCCGTATCGCCGACCACCTCCTCCACCACGAGGTGAGCCTCCCGAACGGCTACCGCCTCACCGTCGAGGCGTTCCAGACGCTCGGCATCCTCCTCGGCGGCGGCGAGGGCAGCCACCGCCTTCACCACCTCCTCGAAGAGGCCTTCGTCCCCACCCCGCACGGCCCGGCACTGTCCGACGCCTTCCAGGAGGAGACGCAGAGCCTCCTCTCCTACGCCGGCCACCCTCTCTACGCCCTGGTCCACGAGGCGGTCTACGGCCAGGGCCGCCGCGCCACCGCCTGGGCCGCCGAACGGGTGCGCGCCGAGTTCCCGCAGTTCGACGCCGCGAAGACGCTCGCAGGTGACGGACCGCTGCTGCTCACCGGAGAGACGGTGCACCCCTGGATGTTCGACACCGACCCCGCGCTGCGCCCGCTGCGCGAGACCGCCGAACTCCTCGCCGCCCGCACCGACTGGCCGCCGCTCTACGACTCCGCGCGCCTGGCCGCCAACGAGGTGCCGGTCGCGGCGGTGATCTACCACGACGACCTGTACGTCGACACCGCCCACTCCCTGCGCACCGCCCGCGCCATCCGCGGCCTGCGCACCTGGGTCACCGACGAGTTCGAACACGACGGCGTCCGGGCCGGCGGCCCCCGCGTCCTGGACCGGCTGCTCGCCCTCACCCGTGACGAGGTGTGACGACCGCGTCGCGGTTAGTCTGCGCACATGACCGAGTCGACGATCCCTCAGCTCCAGCCCATGCCCGAGGACTGGGAGCGTGCCCTCGCCGTGGTGGCGCACCCGGACGACCTCGAGTACGGGTGCTCCGCGGCGGTCGCCGCCTGGACCGACGCGGGCCGTGAGGTCGCCTATGTGCTGGCGACGCGTGGCGAGGCGGGCATCGACACCATCGCGCCCGCCGAGTGCGGTCCGCTGCGCGAGCGGGAGCAGCGGGCGAGTGCCGCCGTGGTGGGTGTGTCGACCGTCGAGTTCCTGGACCACCGGGACGGCGTCGTCGAGTACGGTCCCGCCCTGCGCCGGGACATCGCCGCCGCCGTCCGCCGGCACCGCCCCGAACTCGTGATCACCCTGAACCACCGCGACACCTGGGGCGGGGTCGCCTGGAACACCCCCGACCATGTCGCGGTCGGCCGCGCCACCCTCGACGCGGCGGGGGACTCCGGAAACCGCTGGATCTTCCCGGAACTCACCGAGCGGGGCCTGGAGCCCTGGAACGGCGTGCGCTGGGTCGCCGTCGCCGGATCAGCGACGCCCACCCACGCCGTGGACGCGTCGGCGGGACTGGAGCGGGCGGTGGGTTCGCTGCTCGAACACCGCGCCTACATCGAGGCGTTGACCGACGAGGAACCGGAAGCCTACGTACGCGGATTCCTGACCGGGGTGGCGAAGTCGGTGGGCGAGCGGTTCGGCGGCAGACCGGCCGTGGCGTTCGAGCTGTTCAACCGGTAGTCCGGCAGGTCAGTAGGCTGGACGGCATGCGAGACAAGACGGTGGACCGGACGGGACTGCGCGGCGACTGCGGAAACTGTTTCGGCCTGTGCTGCGTGGCCCTGCCCTTCGCCCGCTCGGCGGACTTCGCCATCGACAAGCCCGCCGGCCGGGCGTGCCCCAACCTGGGCGAGGACCACCGCTGCGGGATCCACGCGCGGCTGCGGCAGTCCGGCTTCACCGGCTGCACGGTGTACGACTGCTTCGGCGCCGGGCAGAAGGTCTCGCAGGTCACCTTCGGCGGCCGGGACCCGCGTACGGCTCCCCCCGAGGACGCCCGCCGGATGTCCGAGGTCTTCCCGGTCGTCCGTCAGCTCCACGAGCTCCTCTGGTACCTCACCGAGGCGCTCGGCCTCCCCGCCGCCCGCCCGATCCACGGCGACCTGCGCCGGACGCTGGCGAAGACCGAGGCGCTCACCCGTCTGACCCCCGACGAGCTGGGGGTCCTCGACGTCCCGGACCACCGCGAGGACGTCAACGTGCTGCTTCTGAAGACCAGCGAGCTGGTCCGGGCCGGTGTCCGCGGGCGCGGGAAGGAGCGCCGGGGCGCCGACCTGATGGGCGCCCGTCTCCGGGGCGCCGACCTGCGGGGCGCGAACCTGCGGGGCGCCTGTCTGATCGCCGCCGACCTCACCGGCGCGGACCTGCGCGGCGCGGACCTGATCGGCGCGGACCTGCGCGACACCGGCCTCACCGACGCCGACCTGACCGGCGCGTTCTTCCTCACCCAGCCGCAGCTGAACGCGGCCCGGGGGAGCGCGGGCACCAGGCTGCCGGAGTCAGTCACCCGCCCCGCGCACTGGACGGCGCGGCTCTGAGGGCGGCGCCTGCGTCTCCTCGGCGAGCGGACCGTCGGCCACCGGTGTCCGCCGCTCCAGGCGCATCCGCAGTCCTTCCGGGATCAGCGTCAGCCGCTCCGTGACCCGCAGCCGGTACGCCGGGTCCGGCCGCAGCTCGTAGCGGCGCAGCAGCAGCCCGAGCACCAGCGTGGCCTCGTGCAGCGCGAACTGCCGTCCGATGCAGGCCCGCGCCCCGGTGCCGAAGGGCTTGAAGGTGTGCGGGGCACGCGCGCGGACGGCAGCCGCGTCGAAGCGGTCCGGATCGAACCGTTCGGCGTCGGGCCCCCACGTCTCCGGGTCCCGGTGCAGCCTGGCCGTCAGGACCAGCGCCCATCCGCCCCGCCGTATCGGGTGCTCCCCGCCCAGCACGGTGTCCGCCCGGGCCTCGCGCGCGAAAGCGGGCGCCGTCGGCCACAGCCGCAGCGCCTCGTCGAGGACCCGGCGGACGTAGCGCAGCTTCGCCACCTGCTCGTACCCCGGCACGGCCGTGTCCCCCCAGACCCGGTCCACCTCGGCGCGGGCGCGGGCCGCGACGCGCGGGTCGAGGGAGAGGTAGTGCAGGGCGAAGGAGAGCGCGCCCGAGGTGGTCTCGTGGCCGGCGACCAGGAAGGTGATGACCTGACGCCGCACGTTCTGCGCCGACAGCCGCTCGCCCGTTTCCGGATGGGCGGTGTCGAGCATCCGGTCGAGCAGATCGCCGTTCCCGCCGCCCTGTGCCCGGCGCGCCCGCACCAGGTCGTCGACCGTGCGGTTCAGGTGGGCGATGTCGGCCTCGTTGCGGCGCGTGGCCCTTCGCAGCAGGGCGGGGGAGGGGACGGTGTTGAGGCGCTGCGCGTAGGTGAGCGTGCCCACCATCGCCGTCACGAAGGGATGCGGCCGGGCCCGTTCGAAAGACCCGAAGTCGTGCCCGAAGCCGGTGCGCGCGATCGTCTCCAGGGTCAGCTTGGTCATGTCGCCCGGCACGTCCACCGGCCGGCCCGCGGCCAGCTCCCGGTCCCAGTGGCCGGTGAGCCGCTCCGCCACGTCCAGCATCATCGGGTGGTAGGCCGCCATGGCCTCCCGGCTGAACCCCGGGGCCAGGACGTCGTGCGCCAGTTGCCAGTTCGGCTCGTGGTTGTACGCCGTGAACAGGGCGTCCCCGACGACGGGCCGCAGGTTGGCGATGCCCAGTCCCACATGCTTGGCGAACCGCGTCTCGTCCGCCATGTCGGCGGCCAGCGCGGCGCCCCCCACGAACACGAACTCCCGCCCGAACACCTTGCGGCGGAAGATCGGCCCCAGTTGCTCGGCGTACCGCAGGGAGTCCTGGACAGGCGTGCGGTGGCTCGCGCCCAGGATGTCGCCGAGCAGGGGGAGCCGGTGCGGCGGATGCGGTATGCGCTCCAGCTCGGGCCAGCCGAGCTCGGCGCTGCGGAAGCCCTTCGGCAGGACGTCGCCCGCCGTCGGCGCCGTCGTCCCCGCCGTGGCCGGTCCATCCGTCGTTCCGGTCGTTCCGGTCGTCCCCGTCGTCTCCGCCATGACGCGATCTCCCTTGATGCAGCGGCAGGTTGAGCATGTTGTACGTGGGTTCAATAGCGCGCATCAGTCTGGTACCGCTGTTGAACCGGCGTCAAGTAAGGTGCGGGCATGGCCGCGAACCAGGGGGAACGCACCCGGCGCCGACTCAGTACCGAGGAGCGCAGGGAGCAGCTCCTGTCGGTCGGCGCGCGGCTCTTCTCGGAGAGCCCGTACGACGACGTGTGGATCGAGCAGGTCGCCGAGATCGCCGGGGTCTCCCGTGGGTTGCTGTACCACTACTTCCCCACCAAGCGGGACTTCTTCGCGGCGGTCGTGGAGCGTGAGAGCGAGCGGATGCTGCGTATGACGGCCGCGGTCCCCGGCGTCCCGGTCCGCGAACAGCTCGTGTCCGGCCTCGACACCTACCTGGAGTACGTGGAGGCCCACGCGCACGGCTACCGCGCGTTCCATCGTGCGGACGCCGCCGGGGACCAGGCCGTACGGAAGGTCTACCAGCGGGCGCTCGCGGCGCAGGAGCGCCAGATGCTGGCGGCCCTCGGCGCCGACCCCGAGTTCGGGCCGGTCTTCGAGGAGCGCCCCGACGTGCGGCTCGCGGTGCGCGGCTGGCTGGCGTTCACGACGGCGGTCTGTCTGGAGTGGCTGCGCGGGTCGGACCTGTCGAGGGAGCAGGTGCGGGCGTTGTGCGCGCGTGCGCTGCTCGGAGTCATCGCCGCGCCGGAGTGATGGTCGGGACGACCGTCGGTCACAGCCCCTTCGGGCCCACGTCCACCCTTCCCTCCGAGGCGCCTTCGCCTCTCCCCCCGAGTCATCTTCACCGTTCCCTCCGGAGGGCGGTGACCGGCGCCCGACTTCGACGGGTGCGGCCGCGGTGGTTGGCGCGGCCATGGATCTCCGATAGGTTAGGCAAGGCTTACCTAAGGAGGTTCGGGATGGGTGACAGCCAAAGCTGGGCTGCCGTGCCCGCCGCTGCCGAGCGGGCCCGTTCGGTACTCGCGGCCTCATGGTCCTGCGCGGTGACCGCGGACGGCGGGCGCGAGGAGTTCGTCGGAGCGCACACCGTCGACGAGGACGGCCGCGTGATCCTTCACGTGCCCGAGGACAGCGCCCTGCTCACGGCGGCGATCTGCGCGCCACGCGGCGAGCCGTCCGCGGTGCTGGAGTTCGCGGACGTGGCGCCCGTTCCGGTACGCGGCCGTATCCGCGCCCGGCTCTGGCTCGCCGGCTGGTTCACCCCCGAGGACGGCCATCTCGCCTTCCACGCCACCCGCGTGGTGCTGAGGGAGCCCACCGGCGCGGTCGTCGTCGCCGTCGACGAGTTCGCCGGCGCCGAGCCCGACCCGCTGGCCACCGCCGAGGCACACCTGCTCACGCATCTCGCCGACGCCCACCCGGACGCGGTGGAGCGGCTCGCCCGCCTCGTCCGGCGGGAGAGCCTGCATGGCGCGGTCCGCGTGCAGCCGCTCGCCGTCGACCGGCACGGACTGACGCTGCGCATCGAGCGCGCCAGCTCCCACGGCGACGTACGCCTGTCCTTCCACGCGCCCGCCGACGACGTCGGCCAGCTCACCGAGCGGATGCACGTCCTGCTCACCCAGGCGGCCGCCGCGTCCCGCCCCCGCGCCCTACAGCGGCAGCGCACAGACGGCGACGGGTGACGCGAACGGCTCGCCCGCGAGCCGGATCTCACCGCTCGCGCCGTCCACCCGGAAGACGCTGACCGTGCCGGACCGCTGGTTGGCGGCGAACAGCAGGCCGCCGTCCGCCGAAAGGGCGATCTGCCGCGGGAAGTCGCCTTCCACCGGCACCGTGCCGAGCAGCCGCAGCCGGGCCCCGTCCGCCTCCACCGCGTAGCGGGCGAGGGTGTTGTCACCGCGGTTGGCGAGGAAGGCGTACGCGCCGTTCGGCGTGACCGCCAGCTGCGCCGGGTAGTTGGTGTCCGCCTTCGCGCCCGTGGACTGCGGCCGCCCGATCGTCAGCCGGCCGCTCGACGGCTCGTAGGCGCAGACCGCGACCGTGTCGTCGGCCTCGTCGGCGAGGTAGGCGTACCGGCCACCGGGATGGAACGTGAGGTGGCGCGGACCGGCGCCCGCCCGGGTGTGCGCCTGCGCGACCTCCGTGAGCGTCCCCGCCTTGTCGTCCAGGCGGTAGCTGTACACCGTGTCCGTGCCGAAGTCGACGGCGAGGACATGGCCGCCGTCCGGAGCGGTGATGAACTGGTGCGCGTGCGGCCCCTCTTGGCCTGCCCGGGGTGCCGGACGGCTGTGCGTCACCATGTCGGTGCGCTCGCCCGGCGCCCCCGAGGCGTCGATCGGATGCACGGCCACGCTGCCCGAGCCGTAGTCGGCGCTCAGCAGCCACCGGCCGCCCGGATGGACCGACAGGTGGCAGGTGTGCGCGCCGCCCGTCGGCCGGCTGCCCAGCACCTTGCCGTCGGACAGCCGCACGGCGGTCACGGCGCCCCGCTCACGCTCGTTCACCGCGTACAGCGTTCCGCCGCCCGGGTGCACCGCCAGATACGACGGGTCCGGGACACCGGTGATCGTGCCCCGGCCGGTGATCCGCCCCGAGGCGGGGTCGTACGAGG
This sequence comes from Streptomyces sp. NPDC088157, assembly GCF_044741545.1. Taxonomy (NCBI): domain Bacteria; kingdom Bacillati; phylum Actinomycetota; class Actinomycetes; order Kitasatosporales; family Streptomycetaceae; genus Streptomyces; species Streptomyces sp. NPDC088157. The sequence goes on along the minus strand of NZ_JBIUSU010000003.1, from coordinate 716,534 downwards.
CGACCCCGATGCCCTTCCCGCCGCCCTTGGCGGAGGTGTAGGTGCCCAGGTAGAGAGGACGGGGGCCGGAGGAACCCGGCGAGGGCTCCGGGGAGGCCGACGGCGACGACGAGGGCTGCCCCGGCGGCGCGGCCCGCGGTGTCCCCCGGGTGTCCGCCGGGCCGCCGTCGCCGCCGCTGCCGCACCCGGCGAGGGCCGACGCGGCGGCCGCGCCCCCGAGCATCCCGACGAAGCGGCGCCTGCTCCGGCGTCCGCCGGGTTCTCGGCTCCGACCGGGCCGGGGGGACCCCCCTCGCGCCGCTTCCGTCCCACTGCCCATGCCCGCACCTCAGGTCGTCCCGCGCCTCCGCCGTGACAGCCACCTTGACCCGGACAGGCCGTCGAACGCAAAAGCAGCGGACCCTCCGCACAACGGACGGTCACGCGCGCCGAGGGGCGGCCGGACAGCCCGCTCTGGCCGGTGCCGGCTCAGGGATACCACCCGCCGAATCCCGTGCGGTTCCGCCACAGCTCGTCCTGGACGCCCAGGCGCTCGCGCAGCCGGGTCATTCGTGGCATGCGGTCGCGCTGCTCCCGTGAGACGCGGTCCAGGTCCTCCAGGAGGCGGCGGGTGCGGTGCTCGGTGTCCAGCTCGTCGAGGATGCGGTTGACCTCGGTGAGCACCGCGCCGTGCAGCTGCCACTGGCGGGCGTCGTGCTGGAGCTGCTCCAGCAGCAGCTGGGCGAGTTTGTCGCGGGTGGCCGCGGCCTGCCGGAGTTCGGCGGTGAGCCGGGACTCGGCGGCGTCCGCGTTGAGGCTGACGCTCGTGGTCACCAGCACCGCGAAGCTGACCACCGCGTCGGCGATCTCGGACAGCAGCCGCTCCAGGGTCCGACCCGTCTCGGGCGGGAACAGCGGCTCCGGCTCGCGCTCCTTGGCGAGGTCGGTGAGCGTCCGGGCGAGCACCCGCAGCACCACCGTGCAGATCTCCAGCGTGTCCAGGCCGGTGCGCAGCACCACCCGGTGCAGCAGCCCCTCACGCACGCGTGGGTTGAGCCGCAGGCTGTCCTCGGCCTGCCGCAGGGCCGCGTCCACCTCGACGATGTCGTGGTCCAGGCGGCGCGCCTCGTGCAGCCGGGCGGCCGCCTGCTCCGCGGGGGTACGCCCGGCGGCCTCCTCACCGATGCGCAGCATCAGCCGCCGCAGCCGGCGGGCCAGCCCCTCGATCGACTCGCCCGCCTCCTCCACCCACACCGGAGGCGGCAGCAGCAGGTTGCAGCCGAGCCCGACGAAGGCGCCGATCAGGGTCTCCACCACCCGCGCCCACGCCGTGTCCCCGACGGTGGTCACGCCCAGCACCAGCATGGCGCTGATCGCCACCTCGGGGACGTACTCGTCGACCCGCACCAGATGCCCCACCGCCAGCGAGGCCACGATCAGCAGCGCGAGGCTCCACCAGGTCAGACCCACCAGGAGGCTGAAGGCGATGGCCACGAGCACACCGGCCACCACCGCGTTCACCCGGCGGACACCGTTGGTGAGCGTCGCGTACAGAGTGACCTGGACGACCAGCAGCGCGGTCAGCGGCGCGGTGAGCGGGAGTGCCTCGGGGCTCAGGCGCAGGGCGATGACATAGGCGACGGTCGCCGCGGCGGCGGACCGCAGCGCCTGGACCACGACGGGTTCCCGATGGCGCTGCACCAGCCGCACCAGGGGCGCCGCACGCTCACGTACTTCTTGCATCCCTAGTCCAGTTCCCCGTCCCCCGTCGCCTCGAACGTTTCTTCCGTACCTCGCGGCACGCGACGGACGGGCGGGTGCGCCGATCGGCCGCGTTGCGGACCGTATCTGTCCGCAAGCGACCCTAGATTGTCCTCACCGGCCGGGAAGGACACCGGGCGCGTGAACCGGAGGGGGAACTCATGACGGGCGAGGCGGTCGGGGCGGACAGGGCCGGGGTGCGGGAGACCGAGGTCCTCCTGCGGGCACACGACTATCTGCGCGAGGTGGTCGCGGCGGTCGGCGACGAGCAGTGGGGCGTGGCGACGCCGTGCGACGCATGGACGGCACGGCAGGTGCTCAACCACGCCCGTATCGACCAGCAGGGCTACGGCCTCGCCCTCACCGGCGGGCAGCCCGACAGCGACCCGTTCCACCCGGCCGACGCGTTCGACGGCGACCCGACGGCCGAGCTGGCCAAGGTGCTCGACGCCGTGGCCGGGGCGTACGCCCGGCTGCCCGCGGACACCGAGCAGGTGCCGACGCCGCTGGGCCCGCTGCCCCTCCCCCTCGCCGTCGGCGCCGCCGCGATGGACGCGGCCGTACACGCCTGGGACATCGCCGTGGCCACCGGCCAGGACCGTCCCCTCCCGGCAGCGACGGCCGAAGGGATCCGGCCGACGGCGGAGCACCTCGTGGACCATCTCCGCGATGCGTTCGGAGTCTTCGCCCCGGCGCGGGAGACCCCGAACGGCCACGATCCGGCGGCGACGCTGCTGGCCTTCCTCGGCCGAGACCCGCGGTGGTCGCCGCGCGCGTCCTGACGCGTCCCCGGGCCCGGCGGACACGCGTGCACCACCAGCCTCCCGGCGGGCGGTGCCGTCGTCGGCGACGGGGGAGGCGACCCGTCGACGCCCCGTCCGCGCGGGCGAACAGTTCCCCCGGTCGGCCGCGCCCGCCCGCGTGGCCAGGCGCCGCAGGCAACAGGTGACGCCGCCCCCGGGTGCGGCCGGTCTCGCGGGCGGCGCGGGCCGTCCCGGCGCCCCCGGCGAGCGGCGACAGGACGCCGGCGGAGCCCGGGGCCACGTGTGCCGCGACGGCTCACGGACGGCGCCCGCGTCCGGGAGGCGTTCCGTACGCTGTACCGGGACCCGCACGCCGACGACAGGAGCGCCGAAGCGGGGCGGAACGGAGCGATCGGGGACGGCCGCCACGCCGAGGACGTGAACGCGGCGGGCTGACCGGGAGGAAGAGGAAGGGGCGGGCGGGGTGACGGACTCCTGGGAACGGGCGCGGCACGTACTGGGGACGGCGGGCATCCCGCCCGACCGGCTGGCCCGGGTGAGTCCGCTCGGCGGCGGCACGTACAACACCGTCGAGGAGCTTCGTCTCGCGGACGGCGGCCACTACGTACTGAAGGTCGCGCCCACCGCGCCGGGACTGAGCCACGAGAGCCGACTGCTGTTCGCGGAGGCGGAGTTCTGTCGCGGGGCGGCCGAGGCCGAGGTGCCGGCGCCGCGGGTCGTGGCCCTCGACGGGCGGTGGCTGCTGATGACGGTGTGCCCGGGCGACCCCTGGGACGGCTCGCTCGGAGCCGCCGAACGGGCCGGACTGCGCAGGGATCTGGGGGAGTGGGTCGCCCGTCTGCACCGGGTGACCGGGCCGGGCTTCGGCTACCCTTCGGGCGCGCTCGGCCCCCTCGCCACCGACTGGCGCACCGCGTTCACGGGGATGTTCGACGCCGTCCTCGCCGATGCCCGCCGCTACGGCGCCGCACTGCCCCGCCCCGCCGACGAGGTGGCCGCCGTCGCCCGGGCCGCGTACGACGCCCTCGACGAGGTCACCGTCGCGACACTCGTGCACTTCGACCTGTGGCCGGGCAACATCCTCGTCGACCGCGCCGACGGAAGGGCCCGGATCGGTGGCCTCATCGACGGCGAGCGCATGTTCTGGGGCGACCCCCTCGCGGACTTCGTCTCACTGGCGCTGCTGAGCGACATCAGGAACGACGAACCGTTCCTGGCGGGTTATCGCGCGGCCGGGGGCGATGCCGAGTTCGACGCCTCCGCCCGGCTGCGTCTCGCCCTGTACCGCGCCTACCTCTACCTGATCATGCTCACCGAGACGGTCCCCCGGGCGTCCGGTCCGGATCACGACCGCTGGCTCAGCGAGACGGTCGCCCCGGAGCTCCTCGGGGCGCTGAACGAGATCGAGGCCGCGGGCGTCTCTTAGCTCACATCGTGAACTAAGGGTTGGAGGAATGTCGCGGGCCAACCCCCCGCAAGGGTATGTTGCAGGTCGGGCAGGGTGCGAAGGGGAGCGACATGACGGGGCGGAACGGGCGCACGGTACGCGACCTCAGACGGGCCAACCGTACGGCCGTACTGCAACGGCTCTACTTCGACGGACCCCTCAGCCGCTTCGAGCTCGGTCCGGCCACCGGCCTGAGCTCCGGCTCGGTCAGCAATGTCGTCGCCGATCTGGTCGCCGACGGACTGGTGGAGGAGGCCGGCAGCGTCGACTCCGACGGCGGCCGTCCCCGCATCCTGCTGCGGGTGGTCCCCGCCAGCGGTCACATGATCGGCGTGGATGTCGGTGAGACCCGGGTGCGGATCGAGCTGTTCGACCTCACCCTCACCGAACTCGCGCGGGTGGAACGGCCGTTGGAGCAGCGACGGTACGAGGTCGACGGGATCGTCGGGCACATCCGGGACGGCGTCGCCGAGGTGCTGGACGCCGCCGGCATCGGCCCCGAACAGCTGCTCGGGGTCGGTATCGGCGTCCCCGGCATCATCGAGCACACCCCCGAACAGGGCGCCGTCGTGCACGGTCAGACGATCGGCTGGGACGCCGTCCCGCTGGAGGCGCTCCTCCGTGAGGGCTCCACCCTCCCCGAGTCGGTCCCGTACTTCATCGACAACGGCGCCAAGACCCTCGGTCAGGCCGAGATGTGGTTCGGCGGTGGACGCGGCGCGCGCAACGCGGTCGTCGTCCTCTTCGGCTCGGGCGTCGGCGCCTGCCTCGTCACTCCCGAGGTGGAGCACGGCCGGGCCGTCGAATGGGGACACCTGACCGTACGGGTGCGCGGCCGCCGCTGCCGCTGCGGCGCCCTCGGATGTCTGGAGGCGTACGCGGGCGCCGAGGCGCTGCTGGAACGCTGGCGCGAGCAGGGGGGACGCCCGCCGGAGGACGTGGACGAGGAGACGGCGCTGACGGCGATGCTGAGCGCCGCCTACCCGCCGGAGGGAGGGGGAGCCGCCGACCCCGTGGCGCTCGAGGTGCTGGAGGAGACCTCCGAGTACCTGGGCGCCGGCCTCTCGGACCTGATCAACCTCTTCCAGCCCGAGCGCATCCTCATCGGCGGCTGGGCCGGACTTCAGCTCGGCACCCGCTTCCTGCCCTCCGTACGCCGCCACGCCACCGCGTACGCGTTGCGTCACCCCGCTCAGAAGGTCACCGTCGAGCTGGGACGGCTCGGCCCCGACGCGGTCACCGTCGGCGCTGCCATCCTCCCGCTCGCCGACTTCTTCGCCCGCGGCGGCCGACGCCCCGAGCCCGCCCCCGCCGGCCCGGCCCCCGCCTGGCGAACGGTCCTGGAAGACCGAGCCCCCCGCTGACCCACCCCGCCCCGCACCGGGCCCCCGCGCCGAGCCCCCCGCTGACCCACCCCGCCCCGCACCGGGCCCCCGCGCCGAGTCCCTGCTCCCAGGCCGGGGCCACGCTCGGCGCCGAGTGCCTCGCCCGGGGCACGGCTGCCTACACCCGGTCGTCCGTTCAGGTTTCGCTGATCACCGAAGAGGTACTCGCCCTCTCGCCCGGGCGAGCGACGCCCGGAGATGTCGCCCGCGTCCGGCGCGGTGCGACGGCGAAGGGAGGACGTCGTGGCCGTACAGCGCTCCACAGGGCCCGGCGAGAGCGGCGCGCCGATCCCGCGCGACCTGCCGGACCAGCAGGCCGGCGAGGGCGAGGACCCCTGGGACATCGGTGACTCCGAGCAGCCCGACGAGGCTTCGAATGAAGCTCCGGACGTCCCCGACACCGATGAGTCGGGTACCGGCCGGCAGGGCGCGCCCCACGCGGACAGCGGTCAGTCCGACGACCCCGTGCCCGACGAGCCGTCCGCCTGAGCAGTCCCCATGGGTACGGCCGACCGGAGATGAGATCCGCCATGGGTACGGCCGACCGGAGATGAGATCCGCTCCTGGCCGATCCACCGTCAGCGCACCGGCACCGGCCGCACCGGCCGGGAAGCGCCGCCGAGTCGGCGCACGCCGAGCGGCTGCGCCCCCGCACCGAGACCGCCGAAAGACCGTCGACCGCGTCGTTCGGTCCGTCTGCCTGTACTACCGACTGCCCGTACTCTGCCGTCGGCTGCGGCTGCGGCTGCGGGTCGAGGCCGTCCGGCTGACGGCGACCGGCCGATTGGGGGCCGTCGGTGACTCGGCGAGGGCCGTCGGCGGGCCGTCCGGCCGACTGGGGGCCGTCGGTGACTCGGTGACCGTCCGACCGACCGGCGAACCGGCGAGGGCTGTCGGCGGCCTGTCCGGGTGACGGCGACCGGCCGGTCGGACGAGTGGAGTGACGGCGACCGGCCGGTCGGACGAGTGGAGTGACGGCGACCGGCCGGTCGGCGGTTGAGCGTCCTCGGGACGCTCAGCCCACCTTGCGTCCGCGCAGCGGCTCGGTGGCCTCGCCTTCCCCGCCCCGGAGACCCAGCAGGAACTCCTCCAGCACCTCAGTCGCCGTGTGCCGCGGATGCCAGCCCAGCTCGACGCGGGCGCGGGCGCAGTCCATCAGGGGGAGCCTGAGGACCGCGTCGAAGAGGTGCGGTGAGGCCGGGAGGAGGTGCAGGCCCCAGGCCGCGGCGATCGCCGAGCGGGCCGCCGTCCGGGGCAGGCGTACCGGGCGGGCGCCGAACATCTCGCCGAGCAGCTCCGCGTCCACGGTGGGCTCGGCGGCCAGGTTGAAGGGGCCGCGCACGTCGGAGCGCAGGGCGAGCCGGTAGGCCTCGGCCGCGTCGTCGGTGTGCAGCGCCTGTACGCGCAGTCCCGGTACGTCCGGCAGGAAGGGCAGCAGTTCGGGGCGGGCGATCGGGCCGGGCAGGAACCTGCCGCCGAAGATGCGCCGCTGCTCGCTCGCCGACTCCCGCTTGAACAGGAACGCCGGCCGCATCCGCACCACCCGGGTCTCCGGGTGGTCGCGCTCGAAGGTGTCCAGGGTCCGTTCCAGATAGGCCTTCTCCCGGCAGTAGGCGGCGTCCGGCCAGCCGTGCGTGGGCCATGACTCGTCCACCGCGTGATCCTTCGGTCCCGGCGAGTACGCGCCCACGGAGGACGCGTGCACCAGGACGGGCACGTGCGCGGCGGCCACCGCCTCGAAGACCCGGATGCTGCCCAGGACGTTCGTACGCCAGGTCGCCGCCGGATCGTGCGTGGGCTGGAACGCCCAGGCCAGATGAACCACCGCGTCCGCGCCGGCGAACGCGTCGGCGAGATCGGCCCGCCCGGAGGCCAGGTCGACGGCGGTCCACTCGGTCTTCGGCGGCGACCAGTCCGGGATCCGCCGGGCCAGACCCCGCACCGAGGCGACGTCCGGATCCTCCGACAGCAGACGCACCACACTCGTGCCGACGTTGCCGGTGGCGCCCGTGACGACGACCTTGCTGCCCGTTGCGCTGCTCACCTTGGGCTCCTTTCGGCGGACCGCGGGAAGGACCGTCCGAGTACCCGGCCGCAAGCGGCGCACGCGGCATGACCCCGGAGGTAATCGACGCCCGCCGACCGGCCCGGAAGCATGGGCGACGTACCCGCTCATCGCATCCGAGGAGTCCAGGAGGACGTCCCATGCCGTACTTCACGAGCCCCGTCGACGGCGCCCGGCTGCACCATGTCGACCACGGCCCGGCCGACGGACCCGTGCTCGTCTTCGTGAACAGCCTGTACTTCGGGGCCGAGATGTGGGAGTACCAGATGCTGCCGCTGGCGCGGGAGGGCCACCGCTGCGTGGGCTTCGACCGGCGCGGCCACGGGCGCTCCGACGACGTGTGGGGCGGCTTCGACCTGGACAGCCTCGCCGACGACGTCCAGGGCCTCCTCGACCACCTCGACCTGCGGGAGGTGACCCTCGTGGGGCACTCGGTCGGCACCGCCGAGATGGTCCGCTGTCTGACCCGGCACGGCACCGACCGCGTGGCCCGGGTGGCGCTCGTCGCGGGCATGACGCCCGGCCCCGCCCGGTCGGCGAACCATCCCGGAGGTGCCGACCCGGAACTGCTGCTGGCCGGCGTCGAGGCCTTCCGCCGCGACCGTTCCGCGTTCTTCGCCGACGGCGCACCCGCCTTCTTCGCCCTGGACCGGCCGGGCAACGAGCTCTCCGAGGCGTACGTCGAGACCATGATCCGGCGCTGTCACGGCTCGACGGCACGGGCCGGCGTCGCCATCGGTGAGCTGATCGCCGCACTCGACGTCGCCCCCGAACTGGCTGCGCTGGAGCTGCCCGTGCTCGTCGTGCACGGTACCCATGACACCTCCGCGCCCCTCGAGCTGACCGGCAGGCGCGCCGCCGCCCTGGCCCCGCGGGCCACCCTCGAGGTGTACGAGAACGCGGGTCACGGTCTGTTCGCCACCCACGCCGACCGGCTCACCTCGGACCTGCGGAAGTTCGCGGTGGGGGCATGACCCGGACCAGCGGTGACTAGCCGTGCACCGGGAACGCGTTCACTCCCGTCAGTTCGGCGGACAGTTCCCACAGCCGTGCCGCCTGCTCCGGGTCCGTCGCCCAGTCCTTGACGCCCACCCGCTCGCCGTCCGCCGGGGCGGGCTCGGCGATGTCGCAGTCCTCGAGGTAGACGCCGCCCAGGCCGGCCAGCTGCGGCGAGGTCGCCGCCCACACCTGGGTGGCCGCGCCCTGCTCCGGGGTCTTGAAGCCCTCGGGGTCGAGCACGTGCCCGTCCTCGTCGATCCAGCCGCGGTCCACCATCTCCTGCTTCGGCAGATGCCGCTGGAGGGGGGTGATGATGCCGCCGGGGTGGAGGGAGAAGGCGCGGACGCCCCGGTCCCGGGCCAGCCTGTCGAGGTGGACGGCGAACAGCACGTTCGCGGTCTTGGCCTGGCCGTACGCCTCCCACTTGTCGTAGCCGTCGCTCCAGTGGACGTCGTCCCAGCGGATCCCCGAGAAGTGGTGGCCGCGTGAGGAGACGGAGACGATCCGGGCGCCGCCGGGCTCGATCGCCGGCCAGAGCCGGTTGACGAGGGCGAAGTGGCCGAGGTGGTTCGTGGCGAACTGAGCCTCCCAGCCGGGGCCGACGCGGGTCTCCGGGCAGGCCATGATCCCGGCGCTGTCGATGACGAGGTCGATGTCGCGGCCGGAGGCGAGGAACCGGTCGGCGAAGGCGCGGACGCTCTCCAGGTCGCCGAGGTCGAGGTCGTCCGTCTCGACGCCGCCGAGGCCGGCGAGGTTCTCGCGGGCGGTGTCCGGGCGGCGCGCGGGCACGACGACCTGGGCGCCTGCCCGGGCCAGCGCACGGGTGGTCTCCAGTCCGAGGCCGGAGTATCCGCCGGTGACGACGGCCAGCTTCCCGGTCAGGTCGATGCCCCGCAGGACCTCGTCGGCGGTGCTCGTGGCGCCGAAGCCCGAGCCGATCTTGTGCTGTGCGGTGTCGCTCATGACCGGCACGCTACGGATTGGAGTGCTCTCGAAGTCAAGCGCTCGAACGGTGTGGCGCAGCCGTGGGGGCGGACCGTGGAGACCCTCGGAACAAGGGGTCCTCGGAACATGGGGAAGCCCCGACCGGACGGGGGAATCACGGTCGGGGCGGACTGAGTGTGGGCGCGGATGGCGGTCGCCTCTCGGCGGAACGCTTCACAGGGCTTCAGCCGAACGATCGTCCCTGTGAGCAGAAGGTGAGGCCCGGGGACACTGTCCCATCCACACCCACGAGTGGTTCAACGGAGAACTTCCTATGGGTGTTCCCGGGCCCGCCTCCGCCCGCGGTGATGTGCGTCACCCGTCCCGAGGGGTCGGTATGAGCTCCGCCCACAGGTTCTCCACCTGCAACAACAGGGTTCCCAGCACCGCCGTGTGGGCCGAACCGTCCCCGGCGTGGTCGCGCAGACTGTCCTGCAGACGGCCGCGCAGCTCCTCCATCTCCGCCTCGCGTCGGGAGTCCGGCTTCGGCGGCCGGTCGTCCGCCGCGGCGGCCTGGCAGGCCTCGCCGATGAGCTCCAGCAGCCGGGCGTAGGCCCGCAGGGTCGCGGCTTCCGGCGGGCCGGCCGTCCGATCGCCGTCCGCCGCGACGGCGAGGGCGCGGGTGAGGGCCACGACATGTTCGGTCGTGCGGCTCCAGCGGGCGTCCTCCGTCTCCGGCGGCGCGTCGAACGGGCCCCGGCGCAGTCCGCGCAGCGGTCCTGCCGTCAGGCGCAGGCTCTCGCGACTCCAGTCCCGTGCCGAGCGCAGCCCGTCGCGCCGCCGTTCGAGCCGGGCGGCCGCGCGGGACCATTCGGCGGCGGTCACCGCGTCCCACTCCCCGTCCCGCAGCCCGGCGGCGACCGCGTTCAGCACCTCGCCGACCTCCCGCGCGAGCGCCGTCAGGTTCTCGCGCACGTCCCGCAGATGAACCGGCGGCAGCACGAGCGCGTTGACGGCGATCCCGATCACCGCGCCCAGCAGTGCCTGCCCCACCCGGTGACCCACCGCCGACGCCGAGACAGTGCCCGAGGCGAGCGTGAAGACGGCCGTGGTGGCCGCGTAGATCCCCTGGTCGCCGAAACGGGGCCAGTTGGCGAGCAGCATCAGCGGCGGCACGGACAGCGCGAGCGCGCCCAGCGGGTCGCCGGTGACCGCCTGCGCCGCCGAGGCGCACAGGGTGCCCGCACAGATCGCCGTGCACTGCTGCCCGGCCTGCCGCAGCGACCCGAACACGGTGGCCTGCACCAGCACCAACGCCACCCAGGGCGCCATCAGCGCCATCGGATCGCCCAGCAGGTTCTTCGCGACGACCCAGGCCAGCAGCGCGGCACCGGCCGCCTTGAGCGACTGCACCGCCAGATCCCGCTCGCGCCCCGGCCCCCGCCAGGCCGCCCGCACCGCCTGCCCGGCACCGCCCACATCCCCCCGGAGAGCCCGGACGGCCCGGACGACCGCGGCGGCCGCCCGCGCGACGGCCGGACGACGGCCGGTGCCCGCTTCCTGCTCGGCAGGGTCGGTGGCCGGTTCGGTGGCCGGATGGCCGGTGGGTGCTTCGTGCCGGGCAGTGGCGGTAGCCCGTTCGACGGCCGGACGACGGCCGGTGCCCGCTTCCTGCTCGGCAGGGCCGGTGGCCGGTTCGGGGGCCGGATGGCCGGTGGGTGCTTCGTGCCGGGCTGCGTCGGCGGCCCGTTCGACGGCCGGACGACGGCCGGTGCCCGCTTCCTGCCCGGTTGCCTCGGCGGCCCGTTCCGCGGGCGGGTCGCCGGTGCCTGTCGCCCGACCGGTGGGCCGGTCGGGCAGGATGGCGTCCCGTCGTGCGGGCCGGTCGTCGGTTTCCTTCGTCGCCTCGCGCCGCGTGGCCCTGCCCAGGGCACGCGTCGTGCGGTGTACGGCCTTCACCCACGTCATCCGCTGCGGGTGCCCACCTGCGCCCGGACTACGGGGAATGTCTTCCCGCCGGCCGCCGTGCCCCTCAGGCCAACGGGCTGCCCGACAGGGAGGCCAGGAGCTCGGCGGGGTCCGCGTAGACGGCTTCCGCGCCCGCCTCCAGCAGGTCGGCGCGGGGGATGCCGCCGCACAGGACGCCCACGCAGCGCACCCCGGCCCGACGGCCGGCCCGCATGTCCCACACGGTGTCCCCGACGAACACGGCCCGCTCGGCGGGCGCCCCGACCAGTTCCAGCGCGTGTTCCACCGGCTCCGGGGCGGGCTTGCCCTGCTCGACGTCGTCCGCGCTCGCCGTCGAGGCGATGACGTCGTCGGCGTCGATGGCGCGCCGGAGGGCGGACAGCTCGGCCCCGCTCGCGGAGGTGGCGAGCACGACGGTCCAGCCCTCGTCGTGCAGCCTGCGCAGCAACGATCCGGCGTCCCGCAGCGCGGGCAGCCGGTCGAAGTACTGTGCGTAGAGGGCCTTGTGGGCGGCGCTCAGCCCGGCGTCCTCGTCCTTGTCCCGGTCGTCGCCGAGCAGGTGGGCGACGAGGTCGTCGGAGCCGAGTCCGACCGCCCGGTGCACGGCGTGCATCGGTACCCGGTGGCCCGCCTGCCGGAAGGCCTCCCACCAGGTGGTGACGTGCAGGTGGTTGGTGTCGACCAGGGTGCCGTCGACGTCGAACACGGCGGCGCGTGTCATCACGGGTCCTTTCTCTCGAGTCCCCCGAGTACCACCTCAGGCACCTGGCACGCCCGTGGGTACCCGCCCTTCTCGCGTCCAGGCCAGCAGGTCCGCCAGCGGCCAGGCGGTCACGATCCGTTCCGTCGGTACCCCGCACTCCTCTGCCCGCGCGCAGCCCAGGATCTGCCAGTCCAGCTGGCCGGGCGCGTGCGCGTCGGTGTCGACGGAGAAGAGCGTGCCGGCCTCCAGGGCCCGGCGCAGCAGCCGGCGCGGGGGGTCGAGCCGTTCGGGTCGGCTGTTGATCTCGACGGCCGTACCGGATTCGGCGCACGCGGCGAACACCTCGTCCGCGTCGAACTCCGACTCCGGCCGCCCCCTCCCGGTCACCAGCCGCCCGGTGCAGTGGCCGAGGATGTCGGCGTGCGGATCGCGGACCGCGTTCACCATGCGGCGCGTCATCGCCCGGGACTCCATGCGCAGCTTGGAGTGCACGGAGACGACCACCACGTCGAGCCGTTCCAGCAGCTCCGGCTCCTGGTCCAGCGACCCGTCGTCGAGGATGTCGCACTCGATGCCGGTCAGCAGCCGGAACGGCGCCCAGGCCGCGTTGAGCTCCTCGACCACCTCCAGCTGCCGGCGCAGCCGCTCGGGCGAGAGTCCGCGGGCCACCGTCAGGCGCGGTGAGTGGTCGGTCAGCACGCTCCACTCGTGGCCGAGCGCGGCGGCCGCCCGGCCCATCTCCTCGATGGGACTGCCGCCGTCGGACCAGTCGGAGTGGACATGGCAGTCTCCGCGAAGGAGCGCCCGCAGCCCGGCCCCCGCGCCGTCCGTGAGCGGCCGGCCGGCCTCGCCCTCCAGCTTCTCCAGGTAGGACGGCACCTGCCCGGCGAGCGCCTCCCGCACCACCTGGGCGGTCTTGGGACCCACGCCCTTCAGGGACTCCAGCGTCCCGGCGGCCGCCCGCTCCTCGACCTCCGCCGCGGGCAGCGGGGCCAGCACCCGGGCCGCGGTACGGAAGGCGCGTACCCGGTAGGTCGGTGCCAGGGACCGCTCCAGCAGGAAGGCGATCCGGTCCAGTGCCTCGACGGGATCCATCGCCACCTCCTGGCTCCAGAGTTCCCCACCCGCGAGCGGACCGCACCACGGACGGGACGGTCCGGGCTCCTCTCGTGGGAGGTGCGAGATACGATGATTCGTCCTGAGAGGTTCCGCTCTACCCTCTATGTCATGACCGAAATCGCGAGCCTCCGTATCTCCCACCCACGGATCATGGTGCTCGGGGTGCAGCCGGGCCCGGCGCCGTTCCGCATCGTGGAAATCGACTCCGAAGTGGTCGGTGAGGCGAGGGAGGTCACCGACGTCCTCGAGATAGCCGCCGCGTTCGGCATCACGGTCCACGACCTCGACGACCCTGACGTGGTGCGCTGGGTGGGCGGGGACAGGTACACCTGGACCCCGCGCTGACGGCGGTCCGGCTCCCTGTCCCGCGCCCGTCACACGTGCTGACGCCGTGCGTGCACCGCGCGGCTCACCCTGCGTCCCAGGAGCAGATACCCGATCAGGGCGCCCATGGTGTTGAGGATGACGTCGTCGATGTCGAAGGCGCGTCCGGTCACCAGCGAGCCCTGGGCGAACTCCACCAGCAGCATGACGCCCGCGGTCAGCAGCAGCACGCGCAGCAGCCCGCGCGCCCGGGGCGCGACCACCGGCACCAGAACGCCGAAGGGTACGCCGAGCAGCACGTTCCCGCCGATCTGCTTCACCGCGTCGCGCAGTTCCGGCTGGTCCAGGTAGGCGCGCAGGGAGTCGCCCGGACGCAGGTTGGAGTGCACCAGCGCCGCGGAGGCGGGCGACGGCTCCAGGGTGAGCCGGGCGAGTACGACGGCGAACGCCACCATGAACGCGAAGGCGAACAGCATCGCCAGCGCCCGGAGCGGGAGCGGCAGCGGACGGCGCTGGGTACGGTCCGTCTTCTTCGACGAGTGGGGTTTCGGGTCGGACTTCCCGGCCCCGTTCTTCGGCGGGGCGGGCTCCTCGGTCCGGCCGGCCCGCGGACGGAACACGGCGAGCGGACGCAGGGCTGCACGGGACATCCGGTCCTCCAGTCTTCAACTTCCCAGCGTGGTAGCGCGATTACCCCCGAAAGGCGGAGGAATGCGGTGCGTGCTATGTCCGCCCTCGGCGGTGTCAGGTGCCGTACGTGACCTTCACCTCCGTGAAGCCGAGGGAGTGCAGCAGCCCCTTGAGCATGTCCGTGGTGTTGGTCTCGGCGCGCGCCGTCAGTTCGCTCTCCTTGGCCGCCTCGGAGATGTGCTTGACCGCCAGCTTCTGCACGGCCTGCTCACCGCCCGGGTTGTCCGAGAAGAGGTCGCCGAGGCGGTCGAAAAGACCACGCTGCTTGGACACGGCGTAGGAGCGGTCGGGGTCGAGCGCCGGCGTGCCGAGCAGGGCGTGCGGCAGCCGGAGCGTGGCCGAGGTGCGGTCGTCGTCGACCGTCACGTCCTTGTCGCCGACCTTGCCCAGGTCGACATAGGCGTCCACGGTGCCCGCCCCGACGTACAGGGTGCGGGTGCCGCGGATCGCATCGGGCAGGTACTTGGCGTCCTTCTCCAGGTCCACGACGACCTGGAAGTTGCCGGAGGCGGCGTCGTAGCGGCTCATGTCCTGGATGGACTCCAGCAGTGCGGGGCCGGAGCGGTCATGGGTTTCGGTGCCGAAGAAGTCGCGCAGTCCCGGCAGCAGGCTCAGCCGGATCCCGGCGAACATCACGACGAGGACGACCACGACGGCGGTGAGCACCTTGGCCCAGCCGGGCATGCGCCGGGGGAGGCGTGTGGTGGGCTTGTCGGGCTTGAGAGAAGTCGTCATGTGGACGGCCCTCCTTCCTACTGTCCGGATGCCCGCCAATTCCCTTGTCAGACCGCACCGTTGACAACCTGTGACAGTGCGGCCACGGGCGCCCGGCCGCCTCGGCGACCGGGCCGGACAGCGCCCCGGAACGCCCGGTGACGGCCCCGACCTGCCCCGTCGTCGGCCGGCCGGCCGGGGCGACGACGTCTTCTCCCCGGCCGGTGCGGCTCCGCCCGTCCACCCGGTTGGCCGCTTCGGGCGGTCCGGGGTCCACCGGAAGGCGGTCACCGGTCACCCCCGTGTCCGTTGGGCTCCGAGTGGATCCGGGTGACTCGGAGTGACCCGGGGGGACTCCCGCGCACTCCTGAGGGTGGGCAGGACGGACCCGGTCCGTAGCATGAGAATTCCCCGCTCCGCCCGGACATGATCAGCGAGGAGCCGATCGTGCGAGACATCTCCGTGTTCAGCGGCAGTGCCCACCCCGAGCTGGCCGCCGAGGTCTGTACCCACCTCGGCGTGCCCCTGAGCCCCACCCGCGTCAGCAGGTTCGCCAACGACTGTCTGGAGGTCCAGCTCCAGGCCAACTGCCGGGAGCGGGACGTCTTCCTGGTCCAGCCCCTGGTCCGGCCCGTGCAGGAGCACCTCGTCGAGCTGCTGCTGATGTGCGACGCGGCCCGCGGGGCGTCGGCGGGCCGGATCACGGTCGTCATGCCGCACTACTCCTACGCCCGCTCCGACAAGAAGGACGCGCCCCGCATCTCGCTGGGCGGACGGCTGGTCGCGGACCTGATGGCGGCGGCCGGCGTCCACCGGGTCCTCACCATGACCCTGCACTCGCCCCAGGTGCACGGATTCTTCTCGATGCCCGTGGACCACCTGCACGCCCACCGGGAGCTGGCCGCCCACTTCCGCCGCTACGACCTCAGCCGCACCACCGTGGTCTCGCCCGACCTCGGCAACGCCAAGGAGGCCGCGGCCTTCGCGCGGATGATCGGCGCGCAGGTGGCGGCGGGCGCCAAACAGCGGTACGCCGACGACCGGGTCAGCATCAGCGCGGTGATCGGCGAGGTCGCCGGGCGGGATGTCATCGTCCTCGACGACGAGATCGCCAAGGGCAGCACCGTCCTGGAACTCCTGGACCGGTTGCGGGAGTCGGAGCCGAGGTCGATACGGGTGGCGTGCACGCACGGCCTGTTCGCGGCCGGTGCCCTCAAGCGGCTCAGCGAGCAGCCCGACGTACTGGAGATCGTGTGCACCAACACCGTGCCGGTGCCCGCCGAGGAGCACACGGACAAACTGCGGATCCTGTCGATCGCGCCGGCCCTCGCGGAGGCCGTGCGCCGTATTCACAACGGTGAGTCGGTCAGTGCCCTGTTCGACGCGGCGCGTGGTGGGTAGACACGGGCGCCGGGTACCGCTTCGAGCGCCGTCATAAGGTGCCGGAGGTGGCCTCGGGCTGTTCCAGCGCCGCGTCCAGCGTCGTGGCGGGCGGCAGCAGCCGGTACAGGCCGGTGGCCCGCAGGATCCGCAGGGTGAGCCGGTGGGTGCAGACGAGGTGCAGATGCCCACCGTGGTCGAGGACGCGGCCGCGCGCCCGGTACAGCAGGCGCAGGCCGGAGCAGTCGAAGAACTCGATCGGGGTCAGGTCGATCACGATGCGGGGTGCGGGACCGCCCGTCGCGTGGTCGAGGTGCGGGGCGATCTCGGTCGCCGCGACGATGTCGATCTCGCCGTGGAACTCAAGCACGGTGTACCCCCGGTCCTCGCGGACGCGCAGATGCGGGGTGTTCGCCGCGGGTTGATCCAGCACGACGACATCGCCTCCAACCCGCTCCACCGGTCGGGAGCCTCCAACGGGCGGGGAGCGGACAGCAGTTCCCCACCCCGCAAAGCTACCCCCGATGGAGTGAATTCCAGCATGTTCGATTGACATATGTCTTCGAAATTCAACCAATCTGGCGGAGTTTTTTCGCGTCGTGAGCGAAGGGGTGCGCCGGCGCTCAGGACAGCGCGTGCCACGCCTTGGCGAGGGCTGTGCGCAACTGCTCGGCCTGGTGCGCGGTGAGCTCCCGGATCATGCGCTCCTCCAGCTCCCGCACCGGCCCGGCGTGCCGGTCGAGCAGCTCACGCCCCTCCTCGGTGAGCAGGATCAGCAGCTCGCGCCGGTTGCGGGGATTGCGCTCCCGGCGGATGAGGCCGCGCGTCTCCAGGGAGCGCACCAGATCGGCGATGGACTGGGCGGTGACGAAGGAGTCCCGGGCCAGCTGGGCCGCCGACAGGCCGTCGTGCCGCTCCAGCACGGTGAGCGCCGTGTACTGGAGGGCCGTGATCCCCGACGGCTTGACCAGCTCGTCCAGGTGGGATCGCACGACCAGCTCCACCTGCTTCACCATGTAGAGCAGGGACGGGGGCGCCTTGAGGGGCTGGGAAGCGGAAGCTGCCTTGGTTGTCTGGGTGCCGGCCATGAGTCCGAGCGTAGACCATTGACAGGAAACCTGTCCGTAACGAGACTGCGGACCAACAGGAATCCTGTTTGTTGAAATCTTGGCGACGATGCTGAGGAGTGGTGATGACCACCTTCGAGATCGACCCCGGTCGGCTGTTCATCGGGGGACAGTGGCGCGAGGCCGTGGACGGAGCGCGGACCGAGGTGGTCGATCCGTCCCGGGGCGCGGTCGTCACCACCGTCTCGGAGGCGGGCGCCGCCGACGTGGACGCCGCCGTACGGGCCGCGCGTGCGGCCTTCGACGCCGGACAGTGGTCCGGGCTGAGCGGCCGGGAGCGCGGCCGCGTCCTGCTCCGGGTGGCGGAGCTGATCCGCGCGGAGGCCGACGAGATCGCCCGGCTGGAAAGCCTGGACGTCGGCAAGCCGATCACGCTGGCGCACGCGGTCGACGTCACGAACGCCGCCAACGACTACGAGTACTTCGCCTCCCTTGCCTTCTCCCTGGACGGCGCGAACCGCGACACCCCGATGAACGCCCTCGCCTACACCAGGCGCGGCCCGATCGGCGTGGTCGCCGCGATCACCCCGTTCAACTTCCCGCTGATCCTGGCCGGCTCGAAGATCGCCCCGGCCCTCGCCGCCGGCAACACGGTCGTCCACAAGCCCGCGGACGAGACCCCGCTCAGCGCCCTGTACATGGCGGGACTGTTCCAGCGGGCCGGTGTGCCCGACGGCGTGGTCAACGTCGTCACCGGCGCGGGCCCGGTCGTCGGCGAGGCGCTGCTGCGGCACCCCGGCGTCGACAAGATCGCCTTCACCGGCTCCACCGCGATCGGCCGGCACGCCGCGAGCATCGCCGGCGAGAACCTCAAGCCGGTCACCATGGAACTCGGCGGCAATGCCGCGCACATCGTCTTCGAGGACGCCGACCTGGAGAAGGCCGTCGGCGCGGTCATCAAGGGCTTCGTCTTCAACACCGGCCAGTTCTGCATGGGCGGCCCGCGTCTGCTGGTGGCCCGCCCGGTCTACAGCACCCTGCTGAACATCCTCGCCGACGCCGTTCCCGGCGTGCCGGTCGGCGACCCCCGGCTGCCGGAGACCGTCGTCGGCCCGATGGCGGGGGAGAAGCACCTGCGCAAGGTCGAGGAGTACGTCGAACTGGCCCGCAAGGAGGGCGCCCGCATCGTCTGCGGCGGCGAGCGCCTCGACCTCGACGGCGGCTACTACTACAAGCCCACCGTGATCGCGGACCTCGCCAACGACTCCCGCGTCGTCCAGGAGGAGATCTTCGGCCCGGTCCTCACCGTCCAGCCCTTCGACGACGAGGACGAAGCCGTCGCGCTCGCCAACTCCACGCCGTACGGCCTGGCTTCGGGCGTCCAGACCGGCAACCTGGCCCGCGCCCACCGCGTCGCCGACCGCCTCCAGGCGGGCATCGTCTGGGTCAACGACTGGGCGATGCTCGACCCGGCCGTCCCCTTCGGCGGCGTCAAGGACTCCGGTTTCGGCCGCGAGTACGGCCCCGAGGCGCTCCACTCGTACACCAAGGTCAAGTCCGTCGTCGTCTCGCTCGACTGAACGCGCCGTACCACACAGGGAGTTCCAGCGATGCCCATCACCACACGCGCCGCCGTCGTCGAGTCCGGCGGAGCCCCGTTCACCCTGTCCGAGGTCGTCCTCGACGACCCCGCCCCGCACGAGGCGGTGGTCCGTCTGGTGGCGGCCGGACTGTGCCACACCGACCTCGGCGTGGCGAGCGGCGGACTGCCCTTCCCGCTGCCCGGAGTCCTCGGCCACGAGGGCGCGGGCGTCGTCGAGGCGGTCGGCTCCGCCGTCACCGGCGTGGCCCCCGGCGACCACGTCGTGCTGTCCTTCACCTCCTGCGGCGACTGCCGCAACTGCCACGGCGGTCACCCGGCGTACTGCGCCACCTGGCTCCCGATGAACCTCATCGGCGGCCGTCGCGCCGACGGCACCAGCACCCTCAGCCGGGACGGCGAGCCCCTCGGCGGCCACTTCTTCGGCCAGTCCTCCTTCGCCGAGCGGGCGCTGGTGGACGAGCGGAGCCTCGTCAAGGTCGACCCCGACGTACCCCTGGAGTCGATCGCCCCGCTGGGCTGCGGCGTCCAGACCGGTGTCGGCGCCGTCTGGAACGTGCTGAAGCCGTCGACCGGCAGCACGATCGTCGTCCTCGGCGCGGGAGCCGTCGGTCTGTCGGCGGTCATGGCGGCCGCCCTCTCCCCGGCCACCACGATCATCGCCGTCGACCGGGTCGCCGAACGCCTCGAACTGGCCAAGGAGCTGGGCGCCACGCACACCGTCGACGCCGGCCAGGCCACGCTGGGCGAGGCCGTCGCGGAGATCACCGGCGGGCAGGGGGCCGACGGCGTCGTGGAGACCACGGGCAACACGGCCGTCCTGCGCCAGGGCGTCGACGCGCTCGCCGCCCGCGGCACCCTCGTCGTCGTGGGCGCGCCGCCCTTCGGCAGTGAGGTGGCCCTGGACGTCAACGGGCTGCTGGGCGGCAAGCGGGTCGTCGGACTCACCCTCGGCGACAGCGAGACGCAGACCTTCATCCCGGCCCTGGTCGAGCTGGTCAAGGCGGGGCGGCTCCCGCTGGACCGCCTGATCGGCACCTATCCGTTCGCGGACATCGACCAGGCGGTGCGGGACATGACCGCGGGCAAGACCATCAAGCCCGTGCTCACCTTCTGACGTACGGTCAGCCGACCGTCAGGACCAGCTTTCCGGTGGTCCGGCCGGTGTCGCCGAGCCTGTGCGCCTCGGCGGCATCGGCCAGAGGGAACGTCCCCGCGATCGTGGGGCGCAGTTTCCCCGCCTCGACCAGCCCGGCGATCGCCCGCATTCCCGCCCGGTCGGCGTCCACGAGCATCCGCACCGCCCGGACGCCGAGCCGCTGCGCCTTCCGGCCGAACTCGTCCGACCCCACCGGCAGGATCGACACCACGATCCCGCCCGGCCGCAGCACGCTCAGGGACCGCACGGAGGTGTCCCCGCCCAGCGTGTCCAGGACCACGTCGACGTCCTTCACGGCCTCGGTGAAGTCGCTCTCCCGGTAGTCGATCGCCTCGTCGACGCCGAGCTCCCGCAGGAAGTCGTGCTTGCCGGCGCTCGCCGTGCCGATCACGTACGCGCCGCGCGCCTTGGCGATCTGCACGGCCACATGACCCACGCCGCCCGCGGCCGCGTGGATCAGGACCCGCTGCCCGGCCGCCAGGCCGGCGGTCTCCACGAGGGCCTGCCAGGCGGTCAGCGAGACCAGCGGCAGCGCCCCCGCCCCGACGTGGTCGATCCCGGCCGGCTTGTGCCACAGGGCGCGGACTGGGGCGATGACGTACTCGGCGTGGGAGCCGTGGCCGAAGGGGTACGGCAGCATGCCGAAGACCTCGTCACCCGGCTGGAAGGCGGCGACGCCGATGCCGACCGCCTCCACGGTTCCGGAGACGTCCCAGCCCAGGACGAAGGGCGGCTCGCCCAGGAAACCGCCCGTGGCGCGGTGCTTCCAGTCGGTCGGGTTGACGCCGGCGGCGCGCACCCGGACCAGCACCTCGTTCGGACGCGGCGCGGGCCGCTCCACCTCCACTTCCTTCAGGACCTCGGGACCGCCGAGGACGTCCTGGCCGATGACGCGCATGGTGTTCACAGTGCTCATGCGAACCAGCCTGCCGGGCCGCACCTCTTCGGGAAATGGCAAGATTGCCAACCTTCGATAAGATCGTGCCATGCAGGCAGAGCAGCGCAAGCACCGCGTGGTCGTCCTCGCCCTCGACGGCGTCTACCCCTTCGAACTCGGCATCCCCAGTCGTATCCTCGGCGCGGCCGACGGCCACTACGAGACGCTGACCTGTACGGTCGACGGCCGCCCGGTGCACACCAACGCCGACTTCACGATCGGCGTGCAGCACGGACCGAAGGTGCTGGCCACGGCCGACACCGTCGTGATCGCTCCGGTGGCACCCGATCGGGTCACCGCCGAACTGCCGGACGGGGTCGCCGAGGCGCTCGCCCGGATCCGCCCCGACGCGCGCATCGTCTCCATCTGCACCGCCGCGTTCGTCCTGGCCGCCGCCGGTCTCCTCGACGGCCGCCGGGCCACCACCCACTGGGACGTCGCCGACCTGTTCCGCCGCATGCACCCCCAGGTGGACCTCGACCCGGACGTCCTCTTCGTCGACGACGGCCGCGTGCTGACCTCGGCGGGCGCCGCCTCCGGTGTCGACATCTGCCTGCACCTCGTCCGCAAGGACCACGGCAGCGAACTCGCCAACAAGGTGGCCCGCCGCTGTGTGGTCCCGCCGTTCCGCGACGGCGGCCAGGCCCAGTACATCGAACAGCCCGTTCCCGTGGCCGGCGCGGCGAGCACGGCGGCCACCCGGGCCTGGGCCCTGGAACGCCTCGACGCGCCCCTCGCCCTCGCCGACCTCGCCGCACACGCCCGGATGAGCGCGCGCACCTTTGCCCGCCGCTTCCACGGCGAGGTGGGCCTCAGCCCCGGCCGCTGGCTCATCCAGCAGCGCGTCGTGCACGCCCGGCACCTGCTGGAGGCCAGCGACCTCTCCGTCGACCAGATCGCCGGCCGCGTCGGCTTCGCCACCGGCGCGTCGCTGCGCCAGCACCTGCACGCGGCGATCGGGGTCTCCCCGCAGGCCTACCGACGGACGTTCCAGACGGCCCGCTGAACGTTCCGGATCACCGCGGCGTCACAGGAGCGGGCGCGAAGGGGCGACCGCGGGAACGGGGACAGGAACAGGAACGGGGGCCGGGTATGCGAGGACGGTTCGTGGCGTCGGGACTGCTGGTGGTACTGGCGGCCGTGGGGTGCGGCGCCGAGGACGAGAAGGATGTCGTCGTCGAGGGCACGCCCCCGGCGACGCCGTACGGCGGTCCGCTGGACATCGCCACCAAGGAGCTGGACGAGAGCACTCCGCAGGCCCTGCGCATCGCGTCGGGCGCCGCGGGCCGGGCGCTGGAGTGCGACGGGGAGATCTCCTGGGGCGCCGGGCCGGACGGCTGGAGCGAGCGTGACGGCGGTGACACGCCGGAGGGCGGGCTGCGGCTCTACTTCGACGTGTTCGAGCCGGCCGGCCCGCGCTCCGGCTTCCGCGTCGAGCGCCGGGAGCCGGACCGGGTGCTGTACTCGTACGACGTGGGCGGCCGGACGAAGGTCGCGATCGTCGTCGCCCGGGACCAGAAGGACCGGCCGGGCTGGGGCCCGGAGACCGAAGCCTCCTGCGACCCGGCCGAACTCCCCGCGAGCGTCACCGACTCCGGCGAGCAGGAGATCTGGACCGACGGGCACGGCGCGCGGGTCGCGACCACGACACTGAGCAGTCACCCCGGCGCCGAGCACTGCGGCTGGCAGACGGCGCACTTCCTGGGGACGGGCCGGGGCGAGGAGTACCGGCAGTACGTCCGCGACCCCGACGGTGTGATCGAGGAGGACCTGCTGACCTCTCCGTACGACGGTGACGCCCGTATGCCCGCCGACGCCCACGACACCGGATACCGCTACGGCGACCGGCGGCTGTGGCTGACGGACGACCGGTCGACGGCGTACGTGCGCACCTCCGACGGCGTCGAGGCATGGCCCCTGGCGAAGGACGCGGTGGCGTGCATGTGAACGCGGCTCAGCGGCTCGCGTGCAGCGCGACCAGCAGCTGCCACACCTGGTCGGCGATCTCGCCGGGTGTGCCTTCGAGGTCGCCGTGCAGCCAGTCCGCCAGCACCCCCGCGAAGGTCGCGGCGACGGCCGAGGCGACCAGGGGCGCGTCCGCCGCACCCGCCCGTTCCCGTTCCCGCAGGCTGTAGGCCCGCAGGTCCCGGTGCAGTACGCGGCCGAGCGGTCCGCCGCCGCCCGGCGCCAGCAGCGCGCGGTACAACGCGGCGTGCGGCGTCAGCGAGGCGAAGAACTCCGCCAGCGCGGCCGGCGCCCGCACCGGGTCGGGCCGTCCCTGCCAGGCGTGCAGCGCCTCCACGGCCTCGCGCACGACGTCCGCGCAGGCGTCGACCGCGAGCGCCTCCAGATCGGGATAGTGCACGTAGAAGGTGGCCCGGCCGACCCCGGCCCGCCGCACCAGCGCGGCGACGCCGACCTCCTCCAACGGCCGCTCGGCGCACTCCTCCAGGAGCGCGGAACGCAGCCTCGCCCGGGTGCGGGCCGCGCGCGGGTCCTCGGGTTCGCCGCGGATCACTGCGCGATGAGGACGGCGGCCAGGGCGAGCGCGCCGGGCAGGGCCTGCGCGACCAGGATCCGGCGGTTCGCGGT
Source organism: Streptomyces sp. NPDC088157 (assembly GCF_044741545.1). NCBI lineage: Bacteria > Bacillati > Actinomycetota > Actinomycetes > Kitasatosporales > Streptomycetaceae > Streptomyces > Streptomyces sp. NPDC088157. The sequence goes on along the minus strand of NZ_JBIUSU010000003.1, from coordinate 692,957 downwards.
GACCGCGCCGTACACGCCCGCGACGATCACGCAGGACAGGAAGAACAGCTGCGCCCGGAACCCGGTCGGGTCGGCCGCGATCAGCCCCCACACCAGTCCGGCCGCGAGGAAGCCGTTGTAGAGCCCCTGGTTGGCGGCCATCGCGGCGGTCCGCTTCGCCATCTCCGCGTCCAGACCGTGGAACGACATCCCCGGCTTCTTCTGCCACAGGAACATCTCCATCACCAGGATGTAGAGATGCAGTACGGCCACCAGGCCGACCAGTACGTTCGCCAGGATCTCCATGGTCTCCCTCAACTTCTTGGACAGGTGTCCACCATAGCAGGGCACCTGTCCAGGAAGTCCAGCTGTCAGTGGTGCCCGCCGTCCTGCGGCGCGTCCCCTGCGCGCGGCCCCTGCGTGTCCCGTGGCGCGGCTCGCGGGGATCAGGGGGCGGCGGCCACACTGAAACCATGACTCCGGCATCCGCACGCCCCGCGAAGCAGCGCAGGATCGACACCCTTCACCGGCTGGAACACGACGTCGACGCATGGGTCGCCACCGCCGCCGAAGGCGGTGCGGCCCCCTATCTGGTGCCGCTCTCCTTCGTCTGGGACGGCGCGACCCTGCTCTTCGCCACCCCCGCCACCAGCCCCACGGGCCGCAACCTGCTCGCCACCGGCGTCGCGCGCATCGCCGTCGGCCCGACCCAGGACGTCGTGATGATCGAGGGCACCGCCGTGGCCGTGCCGCCCGTCGAACTACCGGAGGAGGACGCCGAGATCTTCGCGGGCAAGACCGGCTTCGACCCGCGCGAACTCGCCGCGCCCTACCTGTACTTCCGTGTCCTCCCCGGCCGGATCCAGGCCTGGCGGGCGGCCGACGAGATCGAGGGGCGGGAGCTGATGCGGGGCGGCGAGTGGCTGGTGGCCGACTGAAACCGGGGTATCCGCAAGGTTCGGGGGCGGGACCCGCCCGCCCCGGTCCGGACCTCGCGGAGGAGACGACAACATGACATTGGTGAAAGCGGGCGTCGTGGTGCTCGACTGTGCCGAGCCCGAGAAGCTCGCCGAGTTCTACAAGGGGCTGCTGGACGCCGAGGAGGTCGTCGCGTCCGCCAACCGTGTGGAGATCAGGGGCGCCGAAGGCACCCGTCTCGCCTTCCGGCGTGACGCGAACGCGACGCCGCCGAGCTGGCCCCGCCCCGAGAACTCGTTTCAGGCCCACCTGGACTTCCTCGTCGACGACCTCGACGAGGTGGAACGCCGGGTCGTGGGCCTGGGCGGCCGCCCCCTGGAGACCAAGGGCGCTCCCGGCCCCCACGAGGAGCGCGGCTACGCCGACCCGTCCGGCCACTCCTTCACCCTCCGCCTCGGGCCCTCCAGGGCGCCGAAGCAGGGGTGAGGCCCCCCGCGCCGGAGGGCCTGCGGTGGCCCGGTGGAGCCCGCGAGCGGCGCCGGAGGGCCACCGCGGGCCGACGCCGTCACCGCTGACCGTGACCGGCTACCGCCGTCACCGCTGACCGTGACCGGCTACCGCCGTCACCGCCGACCGTGACCGGCTACCGCCGTCA
>NZ_JBIUSU010000003.1:685226-691307 GCF_044741545.1 Streptomyces sp. NPDC088157 | reverse complement strand
CCGTCACCGCTGACCGTGACCGGCTACCGCCGTCACCGCCGACCGTGACCGGCTACCGCCGTCACCGCTGACCGTGACCGGCTACCGCCGTCACCGCCGACCGCGAGCGGCCACCGCCGCCTACCCGCGCCCGACTCGCCGTCGGCCGCGACGGATCCACCGCCTACCACCCTGGCCCAGCCCCCGCCGACCGCGACCGACCGGCCGCCGCCGACCACGGTCGGCCGCGGCCGGTCGCAGCCCGGGACGCTCAGTCTCGGCCGGCCCTGTCCTCGGCCGGCCACACTCCCGTGGAGCGTTCGATCGCCTTGGCGCCGGTGCGGTCGGCGGCGCTGCGGACCGCCGCGAAGATCGCGCCCTGGACCGCCGCGGCCAGCAGGATCTCGCCCCAGCCGCGATCCCGGTCCAGGGCGTCCGGTGCGTTGTCCTCATGTCGTATCGCCTTCCACGCCTTGCGGAACGCGATCCCCGCCAGGGCGCCGCTCGACCAGCCCAGCAGGAAGCCGAGGGGCTTGTAGACAAGGGGGAGTTTCCTCTTCTTCGCCACGTGTGTCTCACTCCTTCTGCGATGCGTGGACAGGGGTCTCAGGGCCGCCCCCGCGCCGGTACCTCCTCGTCGGCGCGGACCGGACCGGGCGGTGACCCGGCGCCGAACGGACGGCCTCCGAGTTCCTCTCGGTGGTGGGGGGTGTGCCAGCCGGCCAGGTCCGGGCCGAGGGGGACGATTCCGGTCGGGTTGATGCCGGTGTGCACCTGGTAGTAGTGCCGCTTGATGTGGTCGAAGTCGACGGTGTCGCCGAAACCGGGCGTCTGGAAGAGATCCCGGACGTACGCCCGGAGGACCTGGTTCTCCGTCAGCTTCCAGCGGTTGCACTTGAAGTGGCCGTGATAGACGGCGTCGAAACGCACCAGCGTGGTGAACAGCCGGATGTCCGCCTCGGTGATCGTGTCTCCCACCAGGTACCGCTGCCGGGCCAGTCGGGACGTCAGCAGATCCAGCCGCCGGAAGACACCCGCGCACGCCTCCTCGTACTCGCCCTGCTCACTGGCGAAACCCGCCCGGTACACCCCGTTGTTGACGTCCTCGTACACCTCGGCCATCACCGTGTCGATCTCGTCCCGCAGCGGGGCCGGGTAGAGGTCGGGGGCGCCGGGGCGGTGCAGGGCGGTCCACTCGGTGGCGAGGTCCAGGGTGAGTCGCTGGTAGTCGTTGGTCACCAGCTCGCCGCTCGGTACGTCCACGATCGCCGGCACGCTCACGCCGCCCGGGTGGCCGGCCTCCCGTCGTTCGTACGCCTCCCCGAGATACCGGATGCCGAGGACCGGATCGCGGCCGTCGGGATCGAGGGTGAACCGCCAGCTGCGGTCGTCCTGGACCGGGTCGGCGATCGCCATCGACAGTGCGTCCTCCAGGCCGAGGAGCCGTCGGGAGATCACGGCTCGGCTCGCCCACGGACAGGCACGGCTGACCACCAGACGGTAGCGGCCTTCGGTCACGGGCCAGCCGTCCCGGCCGTCCGCCGTGATCCGGTCGGTGAAGTGGCTCTTGGACCGCTTGAACGCCCGATGCCCGTAGGCGCTGTTGCCGTCGCCTCCGTCGCCACTCATGGCTGCTCCCGTCGCCGTCGCGCGTGCGTGGTGCCTGTCCTGCTCAACGCGTTCCCCGATTTCGGCCGACGGCACGGAATGGGCTCGATCGGCGGGGGCAGTCGGCGAAGGTGACCGGGACACCTTCAGGGCGCAACGCCGAACAGACAGCCGAACGGAACACCGAACGGGCAGCCGAGGAGAAGGCCCGACGGGGAGGCGACGAGGAAGCCCGACGGGGAGGCGACGAGGAAGCCCGACGGGGAGGGGATCGCGCGGATCGCACGGCCGAACCGAGCGACCGCAGGACACGCGTGACCGTCCTGGTGGCGCTCGCCGCCAACCTGGTCATCGCCGTCGCCAAGGCCGTGGGTGGTCTGTTCGCGGGCTCGCCCGCGCTGCTGTCGGAGGCGGCGCACTCCGTGGCCGACAGCCTCAACGAGGTCTTCCTCCTCGCCGCGCTGCGCCGCAGCCGACGCCCGGCCGACGCACGGCACCCCTTCGGCTACGGCAAGGAACGCTTCTTCTGGTCGTTGCTGGCCGCCGTGGGGATCTTCGTGATGGGCGGCTGCTTCTCCTTCTTCCAGGGCGTCGAGGCCCTCCGGAGCGGGGTCGAAGAGGAACTCAGCGGCTATGTGGCGGGCCTGATCGTGCTCGGCGTCGCCTTCCTGGCCGAGGGCGCGTCGCTGCTGCGGGCCCTGCACCAGGTGCGCCGCCAGGGCGGCGGCGTCGCCGGCCTGCGCGATCCGGCCCTGCGTACGGTGGTCGCGGAGGACGGCACCGCGGTGCTCGGTGTCACCCTGGCGGCGATCGGCATGGCCCTGCACATGGTGACCGGACAGGTCGTGTGGGAGGCCTCCGCCTCACTGGCGATCGGCGCGCTGCTCGTCTACGTCGCCTACCGGCTCGGCCGCGAGGCCCGCGACCAGCTCATCGGAGAGGCCGCCGACCCGGAGACGGGGGCGCGGATCCGCGCGCTGCTCGACGCCCAGCCCGAGATCGACAGCGTGGAGGCGCTCTTCACGATGAAGATGGGCCTCGACTCGGCCCTGGTGGCGGCTCGCGTCGACCTCATGCCGGGTCTGGACAGCGAGCGGGTCGAGGAGGTCGCGGTGCGCATCAAGCGCTCGATCGCCGACACGATCCCCGAGGTGGACCAGGTCTTCCTCGACGTGACCGACCGCCGTGCGTGCGAGACAGGCGAAAGCCCCGCCGCGACGGGGGAACGCGGCGGGGCCTGACTGTCGGTTGCCCGGTGCGAGCGCCTTCATGCGCGCCCGGAACAGATTTTTCTACGACGTCCTCGGAGGGACTCGTTCCACGGGCGCGGAACGATTACCTCCCGGGGTGACGGCCGCTGTCCGGGCGACGACCGTGGTCTCAGCCTTCGTCGGCGGGCTCCACGACGAACACCGGGATCTCCCGGTCCGTCTTCTTCTGGTAGTCGGCGTACGGCGGATACGCGGCGACGGCCCGCTCCCACCATTCGGCCTTCTCGGTGCCGGTGACCTCACGCGCCGTCATGTCCTGCTTGCGCGGTCCGTCCTGAAGCTCCACCCGTGCCTCGGCCTTGACGTTGAAGTACCAGACCGGGTGCTTCGGAGCCCCGCCCAGTGAGGCGACCAGGGCGTAACGGCCGTCGTGCTCCACTCGCATCAGCGGCGTCTTGCGGAGCTTCCCGCTCTTCGCCCCCCGGGTCGTCAGCAGAATGACGGGCATTCCCGTGTCCAGCAGCGTGGTCCCCTCGGTGCCGCCGGAGCGCTCGTACCGCTCCACCTGGTCACGCACCCACTGCGTCGGGCTGGCTTCGTACTCGCCTTCGAGAGGCATGGCATCCTTCCCCTTCGTCATGTCGTCGCGTCGTTCGCGTCACGTACGCCCGACCCGCACGGTGCTTCAACACCGGTGGCCGCGAGATTCATCCGTCCCAGGGCGTACCTACCCCACCATTCGTACCGCCAGCACCGTCATCACCGCGCTCGACACCAGCGCCGTCACCAGCCGACCCCGGTGACCGGTCGGCGCGCGCCCCAGCAGTGCCCCGCCCGCGGCGAGCGACACCTGCCAGCTCGCGGAGGCGAGGAAGGCGGCCAGCACGAACACGCCCTGTTCCAGGGGCCGTACGGAGTCGGTGGTGCCGCTGCCGAGGACCAGCGCGGCGAAGTAGACGACGGTCGTCGGGTTGAGGAGGGTGATGCCGAGGAGGCTGAGGAAGGCCCGGCCCGGGTTCGGCGGGGCCGGCGCGGACCGGGTGCTGAGCCGGTGGGCCCGGTACTGGCGTACGGCGGCCACCGCGCCCCGTGCCGCCAGCACCAGCAGGACCAGGGCCGAGGCCCAGCGCAGCGGTGTCAGCACCGGCCGCAGTACGGCGGCGACGGCGGAGCCCCCGACCGTGGCGACCAGGGCGTAGATGCCGTCCGCGACGGCGACGCCGAGCGCGGCGCACACGCCGATGCGCAGGGAGGTGCGGGCGGTGAGGGAGACGAGGTAGGTCGCGACCGCGCCGACGGGTACGGCGATGCCGTAGCCCGCGACCAGCCCCGCGACGAGCTCGGCCGTCACGATCGCGCGGTGTCGGGCCTCCGGGGGCGGCCGGGCTGCTGCTGCACTCGCGCCGGAAGAGCGGCGGCGGACGTGAGCGGCAGGAAGGCGTCGATGCTGGACATGGCCGGATCCTGCGGGTGCGGGCGGGTCGGCGGCAACCGGTTTTCCCGCCGCCGCCCGATGGGTGACCTTTTGGGTGACGATTTGGAGCGAACGGTTCCGGCCGTATCGCCCCATTCGTCGATCTGGCCGAACTGCGCGTCGCCCTATAGGTGCCCAGAGCATCTAATGAAGATCGGTACGACGCACTCTTCGTCTGCGAGGTCACCCATGACGGACACGACGGACACGACGGATCTGACGGATCTGACGGATGCGACGGACACGAAGGAAGTGACGGACACGGCAGAGGTGACGCACACGCCGGATCTCACGGAAGCGCCGGATGCCACGGATGCGACGCGAGGTCCGGCTCTCGTCGCCTTCCCGCAGGACCGGACCTGCCCGTACCGGCCGCCCGCCGCCTACGACCCCCTGCGGGACTCTCGTCCGCTGGCCCGCGTCACCCTCTACGACGGTCGCACCGCCTGGCTGGTCACCGGACACCAGACCGCCCGCGACCTGCTCGCCGATCCCCGCCTGTCGACCGATCGCACCCGCCCCGGCTACCCGGCGACCTCGCCCCGCTTCACGGCGCTGCGCGACCGCCGGGCGGCCCTGCTCAACGTCGACGACCCGGAGCACCACGCCCAGCGTCGGCTGCTGGTCGCGAACTTCACCCTCAAACGCGCCACCGCCCTGCGCCCGGCCATCCGGCGGATCGTCGACGAGCGGATCGACGCGATGCTCGCGCAGGGACCGCCCGCGGAGCTGGTGAACGCCTTCGCGCTGCCCGTGCCGTCCATGGTGATCTGCGAACTGCTCGGCGTTCCGTACGCCGACCACGAGTTCTTCGAGGAGCAGTCGCGCCGGATGCTGCGCAGCCGGGTGCCGGGGGAGGTGAGCGACGCGCGCGACCGGCTCGACGTCTACCTCGGCGCGCTGATCGACCGAAAGCTGGCGGCGCCGTCCGGCGCCGACGGCGTTCTCGACGCCCTGGTCCACGAGCAGGTGCGCGAGGGCCTGGTGGACCGGGAGGAGGCGATCGCGCTGGCCACCATCCTGCTGGTCGCGGGCCACGAGACGACCGCCAACATGATCTCGCTCGGCACCTACACCCTGCTCCAGCACCCCGAGCGGCTGGCCGAGCTGCGCGCCGATCCCTCGCGGCTGCCGGCGGCCGTCGAGGAACTGACGCGGATGCTGTCCATCGCCGACGGGCTGCTGCGGCAGGCCACCGAGGACATCGAGGTGGCCGGCGCGACGATCCGGGCGGGGGAGGGCGTGGTCTTCGCGACCTCCGTCATCAACCGCGACGAGAGCGCCTACCCGGCACCCGACACCCTGGACTGGCACCGCTCCGCCCGTCACCACGTGGCGTTCGGCTTCGGCATCCACCAGTGCCTCGGCCAGAACCTGGCCCGCGCGGAGCTGGAGATCGCCCTGGGCGCCCTTCTCGAGCGGCTCCCCGGTCTGCGGTTGGCCGTGCCGGCCGCGGAGGTCCGCTGGAAGCCCGGTGACACGATCCAGGGGATGCTCGAACTCCCCGTGGCCTGGTGAGGGGGGCCGAGGTGCACATCGACATCGACACGGACGTCTGCATCGGCGCCGGCCAGTGCGCCCTGGCCGCCCCGGGAGTCTTCACCCAGGACGACGACGGCTTCAGCGCCCTGCTGCCCGGCCGTGAGGACGGGGGCGGTGACCCGATGGCCCGGGAGGCCGCGCGGGCCTGTCCGGTCGGCGCGATCAAGGTGTCCGGGACGGCCGTCGGCTGACGGCCGTCCGGGTCACTGCTCAGCCCAGCAGCAGCCGCGCCGCCTCACGTGCTTCCGCCGTCGGCTGACGGCCGTC
>NZ_JBIUSU010000003.1:670750-685130 GCF_044741545.1 Streptomyces sp. NPDC088157 | reverse complement strand
GTTCCGGGTCACTGCTCAGCCCAGCAGCAGCCGCGCCGCCTCACGTGCCTCCGCCGTCGGCTGACGGCCGTCCGGGTCACTGCTCAGCCCAGCAGCAGCCGCGCCGCCTCACGTGCCTCCGCCGTCGGCTGACGGCCGTCCGGGTCACTGCTCAGCCCAGCAGCAGGCGCGCCGCCTCACGTGCCTCCGCCGCCGGGGCGGCGCCGCCGCTGATCCCGGCCGTCACCATCGCGCCCTCCGCCAGCAGGAACAGCGAGCCGGTGAGCGCGTCGGGCAGCCCGGCCTCGGCCACCAGCTCGCCGAGGTACGCGCGGAACGCCCGCTTGTGCGAACGGACTTGGCCTGCCACTCGCTCCGAGGTCGCGCCCAGCTCGCCGTACGCGTTGATCCAGGCGCAGCCGCGGAAGTCGGGCTCGCCGAACCACTCCGCCAGCCAGTCGAACACGGCCAGGATCCGTTCCCGGGGGTCGTCCCGCCGTGCGACGGACTCCGCGAGCAGCCCGCGCCAGCGCACGTCCCGCCGCTCCAGGTAGGCCTCCACCAGTTGCTCCTTGGCCGGGAAGAGCTGGTACAGGCGCTTGAGCGACACCCCCGAGGCGCCCCGGAGGTCGTCCATCCCGACGGACTGCACGCCGCGCCCGTAGAACAGCTTCTCCGCGGCGTCGAGCGCCTGCTCACGGGCTGTTGCGCTGTCCATCGGCGACCACCGCTCCTCAGGGGTTCCTTGACGGGAGAACGAGCGTTCTCTACGTTAGCAGCCAAGCGAAGAGAACGCTCGTTCTCTTCGCTTGTCCCTCCGAGAAGCCAGGAGCCGCCATGCCGGACACCCGTCCGCCCCTGCCGCCGTTCACCCGGGAGACCGCGGCACAGAAGGTCCAGGCCGCCGAGGACGCCTGGAACACCCGTGACCCGCGCAGGGTCGCCCTCGCCTACTCCGAGGACTCGGTCTGGCGCAACCGCGACACCTTCCTCGCCGGCCGCGCCGCGATCGTCGAGTTCCTCACCGCCAAGTGGGCGCGCGAGCACGAGTACGCGCTCCGCAAGGACCTCTGGGCGCACGACGGCCACCGCATCGCCGTCCGCTTCCAGTACGAGTCGCGCGACGCCACCGGGCGGTGGTGGCGCAGTTACGGCAACGAACTGTGGGAGTTCGACGAGCACGGGCTGATGACCCGCCGCGAGGCGAGCATCGACGACGTGCCGATCGAGGAGGCGGACCGGCGCATCCACGGGCCGCGCCCCGAGACCGAACGAGGGCTGTCCTTCCCGCTTGAGTAGGGTGCGCGGGTGACCGAACAGGACGAGCAGCCGCCCTTTCTCTACGTCGTCGTCTGCGCCGCCGGCATCGCCTCGGACATCGGCAGGCTGATCACCGCCGCACAGGAGCGGGAGTGGCGCGTGGGCGTCATCGCGACGCCGCACGCCATGAACGGATTCTTCGACACCGCCGCCGTCGAGGCCCAGACCGGGCGCCCGATCCGCTCCGTCTGGCGGCGCCCCGGCGACCCGCGGCCGTTCCCCGAACCCGACGCGGTCGTCGTCGCCCCGGCCACCTTCAACACCGTCAACAAGTGGGCCGCGGGCATCGCCGACACCCTCGCGCTGGGCACCCTGTGCGAGGTCTGCGGGCTGGGCATCCCCGTCGGGGTCCTGCCCTGCGTGAACGAGACCCTCGCGGCCCACCCGGCCTACCGGGACAGTCTGATACGGCTGCGCGCCATGGGCGTGCGGTTCGCGAATCCCCACGACCGTACTCAGGGCGACGAGTTCGGATGGGAACGGGCGCTGGACCTGATCGACTGAGTCATACGGTGATGTCCGTCGCCGTGCCGGGAGGCAGCCACCGCGACCGTTCGCGCGGCTCCCGCGGGCGGACTCGCCCGCTCGGCCTCGATGACGCTCCGGCCCTCCCGCACGTGCGGCCGGCCCTCGTGATGCACGCCGACGTACGCTCCACTCCTGTACCCCACACCTATGTCAGGAGCGGCGACGATGCAGTACGTGAAGCTCGGTTCGACGGGTCTGGACGTGTCACGGATCTGTCTGGGCTGCATGACTTACGGACTTCCCGACCGGGGCGCGCACGAGTGGACCCTCGACGAGGAGGCGTCGCGTCCGCTCCTCCGGCAGGCCCTGGAGGCGGGCGTCACCTTCTTCGACACGGCGAACGTCTACTCCGACGGGACCAGTGAGGAGATCGTCGGCAGGGCGCTGCGCGACTTCGCCCGACGCGACGAGATCGTCCTCGCGACGAAGGTGCACGGCCGGATGCGGCCCGGACCCAACGGCGCCGGACTGTCCCGCAAGGCGATCCTGTCCGAGATCGACCACAGCCTGAGCCGCCTCGGCACCGACTACGTCGACCTGTACCAGATCCACCGCTTCGACCCGCACACCCCGGTCGAGGAGACGATGGAGGCGCTGCACGACCTGGTGAAGGCGGGCAAGGTCCGCCACATCGGGGCGAGTTCGATGTACGCCTGGCAGTTCTCCAAGATGCAGTACACGGCCGAGCGGCACGGCTGGACCAAGTTCGTGTCGATGCAGAACCACTACAACCTCCTCTACCGCGAGGAGGAGCGCGAGATGCTGCCCCTGTGTGCGGACCAGGGCGTCGGCGTACTGCCGTGGAGCCCCCTGGCCCGCGGTCGGCTCACCCGCGACTGGGGCACCGAGACCGGCCGCAGCTCCACGGACGGATTCGGCAACTCCCTCTATCCGGAGGGCGACCGAGGCACCGTCGAGGCGGTCACCCGCATCGCGGCCGACCGGGGCGTGCCACGCGCCCAGGTCGCCCTCGCCTGGCTCCTGCACCAGCCCACGGTGACCGCCCCGATCATCGGAGCGGCGAAGCCCCGGCATCTCGAGGACGCGGTGGCGGCCACCGAACTGGCCCTGAGCGAAAAGGAGTTGGCGGAACTGGAGGAGCTCTACGAGCCCCACCCGATCGCCGGCCACTGAGAGAAGCAGCGCCTAGTGCGGGCCCTGCGGTGCGAAGTCGGTACCGCAGGGCCCCGCCCCCTCGCTGACCGCCAGCGGCACCCGCTCACCGCCCATCGACACGGTCCGGTAGTACTGCCCGATGCGCTCCGCCGACCGCCCGACATAGTGCCCGATGAACGACCGGCGGAACCGGTCGCCGCTGCGGTTGGGCCGCGACCCGTGCACCAGGCTGCCGTTGAAGAACAGCACGTCACCCGGCGCCATGTCGACCGGCACCGCCGCGAGCCCGGGCGGCGGCGGCACGTACTCGCGCGCGAACGACACCTCCGCGTCCGCCTCCTCCGGGCAGAACAGCCCCATCCGGTGCGTGCCGGGTACGACCTCGAGGCCGCCGTTGTCCCGGTCGATCACGTCGCAGGCCAGCCAGGCCGCCACGCAGGTGCCCGGTTCGACCCGCAGATAGAAGTTGTCCTGGTGCAGCGCCTGACCCCGGGCGCCCGGCGGCTTGAAGTAGAACATGCTCTGCGCGGCCAGCACCTCCTCACCGAGCAGCTCCTCCAGCACGCCCCGCAGCCGCGCGTCCAGCAGCACCTGCCGGGCCGGGGCACTGATCTCGTGCGGGTGCATCACGCGGGGGTACGCGTGCAGCGGGTCGGCGGCGCCGGGACGCGGCTCGAAGTGCCCGGGCACCGGCCGCCCTGCCGCCTGCAACTCGGTGAACTCCGCGCACAACGCGTCGACCTCGTCGTATCCGAAGAGCCCGCGTACGACGGTGAACCCGTCCTGCCGGTACTGTCTCAGTTCCGCCTGAGCGAGGATGGGTGTCCCGGCGTCGCCGATGCCCGTGACGGTCATACGTGTCCTCCTCGATCGACCGGCCCACCGGTTCTCCGGCCCACTGGCCCCGACCTGCCACGCTAGGCCGACGCGCCGTCCCGGGAGGATGCCCATGCGTGCTGACGACCTGCCCGGGACTGCCGGGTCCGGACACCCCTCCCCGCCGCCCGGTCTCGTGGTGGTCGGTCACTTCGACGAGGACGCGGACGCCGGATACGGCGTCGACCGGCCCGGGGGAGCGGACAGTTGGCTGTTCGTCTGGACGACGGGCGGGAGCGGCCGGCTGCGACAGGGCGGGAGCGAGGCGCGGGCGGGCGTCGGGGACCTGATGGTGCTCGCGCCGGGCGTCCCGCACGCCTACGCCGTCGAACCCGGCGCCCGGCACTGGCGGTTCTGGTGGGCCCACTGCCAGGCCCGGCCCTCCTGGACACCCTGGCTCCGCCCGTACGGCACCGGCGACGGTCCGGACGGCCTGTACACGGTCGGTCCCGTCCCGGCCGCTCTGCACGACCGCGTGGAGGGGGCCTGGCGGCGGATGTACGCCGACGCCCGGTGGACGGGCGCGCAGGCGCCGGCCGGTGACCCGGGGATCGTCATGGCCCATGGCTCCGCCGCCCGGGAACTCGTACTGTGCGCGCTGGAAGAGGCCGTTCTGCTGGCCGCCGCCTCGGCCCGGACCCCCGCGTCCCCGCCCGGTCCGGACGACCGCGTCCGCCGGGCGCAGGCGCGGATGGCGGCCGACCCCGGCGCCCCGCACACCGTCCGCTCGCTCGCCGCGGAGGTCGCGCTGTCGCCCTCGCGCTTCGCCCATCTGTTCACGGAGCAGGTCGGTCACTCCCCGATGCGGGCCCTGCGCGAGGCACGACTGCGCCACGCCGTCCGGCTGTTGGAGGGCACCGACCTGTCCGTGGAACGGGTGGCGTCGGCCTCGGGCTTCGCCAGCGCGTTCCACTTCAGCCGTGTCTTCCGGGCGCGTCACGGCACCCCGCCCGGCGCGTACCGGGACGGAATGCGCGCGGCAATTGCCGTCCCGAATGGCGCATCGAAAGGGGCATCAAATGGGACACCGATACAGTGACCACCCCACAGGGCGTTCCGCGGTTGACGTTTCGTCAAAATTATTCGCGTCGCGCACAATGCATGAAACCGCTGGATCTCTTGTTCCTCCTGGTCCGGCTGTGCGAAGGTGTGCCTTGTCGGCGCACGGACAACGCTTTCTCCGCCGTTGCGCACGAGACGCCTCCCGTTCACACCCCCCACGCTTCAAAAGAGCGGTCCCCCGCGGACGTCAGAGGCGCCGAACCCTGTGCGAGTCGATCCCGCTTCGTGGGCGGGATCGCATACCCGATGGTATGGACTTTATGCCGCATGCCCCCGGAAGGAATGCAGACCGTGAATGACGCAGGCCTGTCGAATTCCCCTTCGGCGCGCCGCTTCGACGCGACGGACGAACAGCTGAGCTCCGAGCTGAAGAAGTGGACGGGGGCGTCTCCCGCACTGCATCCCGTCGGCGAGTTGCTGGACCGCCACTGGGCGGCCGCCTTCGCCTACGCACGGCTGTGCACCGACGGCGAGCGCGCGGCAGGCATGCTCACCACGGCCGCCTTCACCCGGCTGTTCGGCGAGAGCCTGCGGCAGAACGGGCCGACGGCCGCGTGGCGCCCCCATCTGCTGGTCACCGTGCGCCGCATCGCCGGCGAATGGGACGCCGACGGCCGCCGTGACCTGCTGCACCCGGCGCTGCGCTCCGAGGGACAGGACCGTGACGCGGCTGCCCGACTGCTGCCACCGCTGAACCGGCGCATCCTGTCCCGGGCGTTCCAGCGGCTGCCCCAGTCCGCCCGCTGCCTGCTCTGGCACACCGAGGTCGAGGCCGAGCCCCTGGCGGTCCCGGCCGGGCTGCTGGGCCTCGAGGAGGAGGGCGCCCGCGCCGAACTGCCCCGGGCCCGCGAGCGGCTGCGCGAGGAGTGCCTCCAGGTGCACCGCGAACTCGCCACCGACGACGAGTGCCACCGGTACGACCGGCTGCTGGACGTCACCTGCCGCCGCGGGGGCGCCGACCTCGACCCCGACCTGCGCACCCACCTGGAGCAGTGCCGGCACTGCTTGCACACCGCCGACCAGTTGCGGCAGTTCGAGGGGCTGCTGGGCGCCGCCCTGGCCGAGGGCGTCCTGGGCTGGGCCGCCGCGGCCTATGTGGAGCTCAGGATGGCCGGCGACGGTGAACCCGTCGAGGCGCCCGCGGAACAGCCCCGGAGCTACTCGGGCGAGGCCTTCACCGACGGGACCCCCGCACCCGCGGCGCCCGGCACCCGACCGGGAGCCGGCGCGATCCCCCGCGCCGGACTGCGGGCAGGGGTGATCTCCCGGCTCGGATCGCGGGGAGCCGCGGCCTCCCGTACCGGGTCCGTGCCCGGCGGCGACTCCCGCCCCGGATCGAGCCGCTCGGCCCAGAAGGCGGCCCGCCGTGCCCGTCGCCGCAACCTCGCCGCCGCCGTCCTGACCGTGAGCGGGCTGGTGGTTCTGCCGCTCGGCGTGTGGGCCGCCCTCGGCTCCGGGGACGGAACCGCCCCGACCGCGGGCAACGAGGCGGCGAAGACCGACGCCCCCGGGACGGACACGGCCACCTCCGACCCGTCCTGGGTGGGCGCCGGCGACGACGCCCAGGGCACCCTGCGCGGCCGGCTGCACAACGTGGCCTCCGGGCTGTGCATCGGCATCGTCGGCGGCAAGGCCGTCACCGGTGCCGAGACCGAACTGGCCGCCTGCTCCTCCGTGGGCGTCCAGCAGTGGTCGTACGAACCGGACGGGCTGGTGCGCAGCGCCGCCAACGCCGACCTGTGCCTCGATTCCCACCTCGGCTTCTCGGTGCGGCTGGCCGCCTGCGCGGGCGCCTCCCAGCCCGACCCCAAGAACGTCCGGTACGACTTCACCCTCCAGGGCACCCTCGTCCCGCGTTCGGGCCAGAACCTCGCGCTGGCGCCCGCCGCCACCGACGGATCGGGCGCCCTCGTCCTGAAGAACCGGGTGGACAGCGCCGCCCAGCGCTGGGTGATCGACACCTCGCAGCCCGACCCGCAGATGCAGTTCGTCAACTGGGGCGCCGACAGCACCCCCTCGGGCGCCCCGGCGCCGGCCGCCACGCCCAAGGCCGCGAAGTCCCCGACGCCCACGCCGACGCCGTCCTCCACGCCGGGCGCCGCCGGCCCGACGAGCTCCTCCTCGGGCCCGGACACCACGTCCTGCTCGTACTACGGCTGCTCGTGGGGCGGCCAGCCGGGCTCGTCCGGCGGTTCCGGATACGGCTACGGCGGCCCCGGGTACGGCTACGGGGGCTACGGCGGCTACGGCTACGGGGGATACGGCTCCGGATTCGGCGCCGGACGCCCCTGATCCGAGGAGCCGGCGGTCAGACGCCGACCACCTGGAGCGAGGCCCACAGCGCGACGACGGCCGGGACCAGCGCGGCCGGCACGCTGAGCAGCCCCAGCCGGGTGAACTCCCCGAGCCCGACATGCTCCTCGCGGGCCTGCACCACGCGCCGCCACAGCAGTGTCGCCAGCGATCCGCCGTACGTCAGGTTCGGGCCGATGTTCACCCCGAGCAGTACCGCCAGCACCGCCCCGGTCCCGGCCGGGGCGGCGAGCGGTACCAGGACCAGCACCGCGGGCAGGTTGTTGATCAGGTTGGACAGGACGGCGGCCAGCGCGGCGACGGCGAGCAGGGCGAGCAGGCCCGGACCGTCGGGCAGGACGTGCCGCAGCGCGTCGGCGAGCCCGTTGTCGACGACCGCGCGCACGACGATCCCGAGCGCGAGGACGAACGCCAGGAACCCCGGCGCGGCGGCCCGCACCACGGCGACCGGGGTCACCCGCCGCCGCGCCAGCGCGCGCCCGGCCATGACGAGGGCCCCGGCGAACGCGGCCCACGCCGGTTCGGTCCCGGCCGCGGACGCCACCACGAACCCGACGAGGGTGCAGGCGACGGTGATCAGCGCGAACAGCGGCAGCTCGGGAGCCGGGCCGTCGGCGGCGACGGGCTCGGCGGCGGGCAGGTCGTCGGCGAAGAAGCGCCGGAAGACCAGGTACTCGGCCCCGACCGCGACCACCCAGGGCAATGCCATCAGGGCGGCGAACCGGGTGAAGCTCAGCCCGCTCGCGGTGAACGCCAGCAGGTTGGTGAGGTTGGAGACCGGCAGCAGCAGTGAGGCCGTGTTCGACAGGTGCGCACACGCGTAGACGTGCGGCTTGGAGCGCACCCCCATCCGGGCGGCGGTGGCGAACACCACCGGTGTCAGCAGCACCACGGTCGCGTCCAGACTGAGCACGGCCGTGATCACCGAGGCCAGCGCGAACACCGCGACCAGCAGCCGCCGGGGGCTGCCCGCCGCCCGCCGGGCCATCCACGCCCCGCACGCGGTGAAGAGGCCCTCGACGTCGCACAGGTGCGCCAGCACCAGCACCGCGGCCAGGAAGCCGACGACCGGCCCGAGCCGCTCGGCCTCCGCCAGCGCGTGCTCCGGCGAGACCGCCCCGAGGGCGATCGCCACAGCGGCGGCGGGGACGGCGACGAGGGCCTCGGACCGTCCGGCGGGGCGCAGCACGGCCCATCCGAGTGCGGCGGCGAGCAGGACGACGGACAGCGTTTCGGCGAGCGGGGCGTTGATGTGGATCTCCGGGAGCGGGGTGCGGCGGTGCCCGCCCATCGAACTGGTCCGGGTGTCCGTCCATGAAAACACGCCCGGGTAAAACGCCTGCCAAGTGGGCGGAAGGCCGTCTCACTCCTCTTCGAACAGGCTCAGCTCCGCCCAGATCGTCTTGCCCTCGGGAGTGTGTCTGCTGCCCCAGCGCTGGGTCAGCTGGGCGACCAGCAGGAGGCCGCGGCCGCCCTCGTCCCAGGTCTTCGCCCGGCGCAGGTGCGGGGCGGTGTGGCTGGTGTCGGACACCTCGCAGATCAGCGTCGTCGCGTCGTGGATCAGCCGGAGCCGGATGGGGTGGGCGCCGTACCGGATGGCGTTGGTGACCAGTTCGCTCACCACCAGTTCGGTGGTGAAGGACGCCTCGCTCAGCTCCCAGCGGGCGAGCTGCTCGACCGCCTGTCTGCGGATCGGCGCGACCAGCGAGGGGTCGGCGGGGATGTCCCAGGTGGCGACCTGGGAGGAGGGCAGGCCTCGGGTGCGCGCGAGCAGCAGGGCCACGTCGTCGGCGGCGCCGCCGGGCGGGAGCAGGGTGTGCAGGATCCGGTCGCAGGTCTCGTCCAGGGAGTCCGAGTACACGGAAAGCGTCTCGCACAGCGCCCGGAGACCGGCGTCCACGTCCCGCTCGCGCGACTCGATCAGACCGTCGGTGCAGAAGGCGAGCACACTGCCCTCGGAGAGCTCCAGCTCGGCCGACTCGAACGGCAGCCCGCCCAGGCCCAGCGCGGGGCCGGCGGGCAGCTCGACCCGCCGGGCCGCGCCGTTCGGCCGCAGCACCACGGGCGGGGGATGCCCGGCCCTCGCCATGGTGCAGCGGCGCGACACGGGGTCGTACACCGCGTACAGGCAGGAGGCGCCGACCTCGCCGGGGCTGCCCTCGGCACCGGCCTCCTCCGACAGCCGGACGACCAGGTCGTCCAGGTGGGTGAGCAGCTCGTCGGGCGCGAGGTCGATGTCGGCGAGGGTGCGCACGGCGGTGCGCAGCCTGCCCATGGTGGCCGAGGCCTGGATGCCGTGTCCGACGACGTCCCCGACGACCATGGCGACGCGCATCCCGGACAGCGGGATCACGTCGAACCAGTCGCCGCCGACGCCGGCGCGGGCGGCCGGCAGATAGCGGGAGGCGGCGTCGACGGCGGCGGTGCGCGGCAGGGTGCGCGGGAGCAGGCTGCGCTGGAGGGCGAGGGCGGTCTCACGCTCGCGGGAGAACCGGCGGGCGTTGTCGATGCAGACGGCGGCCCGGGCCGTGACCTCCTCGGCCAGCAGCACGTCGTCGGGGGTGAACGGGTCGGGCCGGCGGAACCGGGTGAGGACGGCGACGCCGAGTGTCATACCCCGGGCCCGGATCGGCACGGACATCGTGGAGTGGATGCCGAGCTCCCGGACCCGCGCGCCGCGCACCGGGTCCCAGGCGAGCCAGGCGTCCAGACCGCCCCCCTCCGTGGTGCCGATGACGGTGTGCCCGGCGACCAGTGAGTCGGCCTGCGGCGACCCGGTCGGGTACTCCTGCACGTCCCCGGGCTTGGCCACCGCCTCCGGACTGCCGGGGTTGACCGAGTGGTGCGCGGCCCGCCGCAGGCTCAGCGGCGGGACGAACCGGCTCGGCAGCTCTCCGCCGTCCTGCGGGTCGAGCAGGTCGACGCTGACGAAGTCGGCGAGCGCGGGCACGCAGACCTCCGCCAGTTCCTGCGCCGTCCGCACGACGTCGAGGGTGCTGCCGATGCGCACGCTCGCCTCGTTGACCAGTTGGAGCCGCTCGCGTGCGAGGTAGTTCTCGGTGAAGTCGTGGGCGGCCAGGCACACGCCCCGCACCCGGCCGCCGGCGTCGGTGACGGGTGCCAACCGGGCCAGCCAGGCGTGCGCCCGGTCCTCGCCGCCGCTGCGCGCGTAGGTCTGGACGTCCTGCGGCCGGCCGCTGGTGAGCACGCCCAGCATGTGCTGTTCGAGTTCCGCGCTGTGCGGCCCGCCGCCGATCTCGGCGATCCGCAGCCCCCGGATGCGCTCCTCGGGCAGTCCGATGACCTCACGCATCGCGTCGTTGATCCGGCGCAGCCGCAGGCGTTCGTCGTAGACGGCGATGGCGCAGGGGGACTGGATCAGCCCCGCCGTGGCGAGGAGGTCGTCCGAGGAGCCGGGACCGCTCGCTGCCAGCGGCGAGACGACGAGCCAGTGCTCCGGATCGTCGTCCCGCGCCGGAGAGTGGTGGGCGAGCAGCCACACCCGAACCGGACGACCCTCGCGATGGCGCAAAGTGACCGTTCCGTCCCAGCGTGTTCCGGTGAGGACGGGCGACCCGTCGGCCAGGAGTTCCGCGGCTGGCCGACCCATGACGTCGGCCGGGGCCCAGCCGAGCAGAGCCCGGGCGCCCTCGTTCCACGCGACGAGAGCGCCGGAGTCGTCGATGACCGCCCGGGCCGTCGCGGCCTCGTCGAACGGATACTCCGGGCTCATCTCGGCACTCCATCGCGGACACTCACAGTGAACAGGCACGCCACTTCCGTTCCAGCCTAGTGTGTCCTGCTCCGGTGCGGACGGGAACCCCCACGGCTCGCCAGGACCTCGAGTTCCCGCCCCGGTCAAGGGGCAAAACCGGCCTGATCTCGCGCGAGCGTGGCCCTGGGCCGGGCAGGGACGGGAGATACCCCCGCACCCTTGACGGACAGGAGTCGCCCGTCGTCAGATTCTGTTTGTTAACGATCAGTTGTGAGTACTTCTGGTTCCTGATGAGGGAGAGCCGGCCATGACGGTCACTCGCAGATCGGTCCTTCTCGCCTCCGCGGCCGCACCGGCCGCCGGAGCGTTCCTCGGCACGCCTGCGGCTGAGGCCGCCGGGGCCGCCGTGGGCGCCTCCGGCCGCCGCGCGCTCGCGCTGCGTGACGGCTGGCGCTTCGCGCTGGTCAATCCGGGCGGGATCACCGACCCGACCGGGCAGTACGCGGACGCCGCCGCCCCCGACCACGACGACTCGGCCTGGCGGGTGGTGGCGGTTCCGCACGACTGGAGCATCGAGCAGACTCCCACCACGCAGAACGGCACGACCAGCGGCACCGGGTTCTTCCCCGGCGGCCTCGGCTGGTACCGCCTCGCCTTCACCCTGCCGCCCGGTCACGCCGGCCGGCGGATCTCGGTCGAGTTCGACGGCGTCTACATGGACTCGTACGTCTACTGCAACGGCACCGAGGTGGGCCACCACCCCTACGGCTACACCGGCTTCGCCTTCGACCTCACCGACCTGCTGCACACCGACGGGACCACCGAGAACGTGATCGCGGTCAAGGTGCAGAACCGGCTTCCGAGCAGCCGCTGGTACTCCGGCAGCGGCATCTACCGGGAGGCCCGGCTGGTCGTCACCGAGCCGGTGCACGTGGCCCGCTGGGGCACCCGCGTCACCACCCCCGAGGTCACCGACGAACGGGCCGTCGTCCGGGTCGCGACCACCGTGGCGAACGCCTCCGGCGCGAGCGCGGACGTCGAGGTCGTCTCCCGGGTCGTCGCCCCGAACGGCCGCACCGTCGCCCGTATGTCCTCCACGGCCGCCGTCGCCGAGCAGGCCACCGAGATCCACGAACTCACCGTGACCGATCCGCGGCGATGGGACTTCGACACCCCGCACCGCTACACGCTGGAGACCGAGCTGCGCGTCGCGGGCCGGGTCACCGACACCTACCGCACCCCGTTCGGCATCCGCACCTTCCGCTTCGACCCGGACGAGGGTTTCCACCTCAACGGCCGGTACGCCAAGATCAAGGGCGTCGACCTGCACCACGACCTGGGCGCGCTCGGCGCCGCCATCAGCGTAGACGCCGTCCGCAGACAGATGACGATCATGAAGTCGATGGGCGTCAACGCCTTCCGCACCTCCCACAACCCGCCGTCCCCGGAGATGATCCGGGTCTGCGAGGAACTGGGCATCGTGATGCTGGTGGAGGCCTTCGACTGCTGGAAGACCGGCAAGACGCGGTACGACTACGGGCGGTTCTTCGACGAGTGGTGCGAGCGGGACGCCACCGAGATGGTGCTCGCGGCCCGCAACTCGCCCGCCGTCCTCCTGTGGTCCATCGGCAACGAGATCACGGACTCCACCTCCACCGCCGGACTCGCCATGGCGGACCGGATCATCACCGCGATCAGGGCGGCCGACGACACCCGCCCGCTCATCATCGGCTCGGACAAGTACCGCACCCCGCCCGCCAAGGGCTCCGCCGCCGACCTGATGCTCGCCAAGCTGGACGGCCTCGGCCTGAACTACAACACCGCCAAGTCCGTCGACGTCCTGCACGCGACCTATCCGCACCTGTTCCTCTTCGAGTCCGAGTCGTCCTCGGAGACCTCGACCCGCGGCACTTACCAGGAACCCGAGCACCTCAACACCGGCGAGAACCACACACCCGGACGGCGGGCGACCTCCTCCTACGACAACAACCTCGCCTCCTGGACGATGAGCGGCGAGTACGGGCACAAGAAGGACCGCGACCGGAAGTGGTTCGCCGGGCAGTTCCTGTGGTCCGGCATCGACTACATAGGCGAGCCCACCCCGTACAACGTCTTCCCGGTGAAGGCGTCCTTCTTCGGCGCGGTCGACACGGCCGGGTTCCCGAAGGACATGTACCACCTCTTCCGGAGCCAGTGGGTCGACGAGCCGATGGTCCATCTGCTGCCGATGACCTGGAACCACGAGGCGGGCGACACGGTCGAGGTGTGGGCCTACTCCAACGTCGACACCGTGGAGCTGTACCTCAACGGAAGGTCCCTGGGCGTACGGAAGTTCGACACCAAGAAGACCGTCGACGGCCGCGCCTACCTGGAGACCACCGAGGCCACGCGCGACGACAGGACCTTCACCACCGGCCCCTATCCCGGCAGTTACACCAGCCCCAACGGCAGCGCGGGCAAGCTGCACCTGACCTGGCGGGTGCCCTACCGGCCGGGCGAGTTGAGGGCGGTGGCCCGCCGAGGCGGCAGAACGGTGGCCACCGACGTCCTGCGCACGGCGGGCGCCCCGCACGCGGTACGCCTCACCCCGGACCGCAAGTCCCTTCCGGCGGACGGGCGTTCACTGGTCTTCGTGACCGCCGACGTGGTCGACGCGCACGGGACCGTGGTGCCCGACGCCGAACACCTCATCTCCTTCGAGGTGACCGGCGGCTCCCTCGCCGGCCTCGACAACGGGCGGGAGGAGAGCGCCGAGCGCTATCAGGCCAGTACGCGCACCGCCTTCCACGGCAAGGCCCTCGCCGTCGTGCGCTCCGGCGCCCGGGCCGGCGCCCTGAAGGTGACCGCGCGCGTGGACGGCCTGCGCAAGGGCACGGCCACCGTGCACACCACGCACGCCCGCTCGACGGCGACCACCCCGGCCGCGGTCTTCGCCCCGGACCTCCCGGCGCCCGTCGGCCACCCCTACGCGGACGCCAGTTACTCCGGCCGCCCGGACACCCTGCCCGCCGCCCTGCTGGACGGCGACCCGGCCACCGGCTGGTCCAACGCCTTCGCCAAGGCGGCCACCGCCCTGCTGCCCGCGTTCGGCGGGGCCCGGGCGAGGGACTGGGTCTCGGTGGACTACGGACGCGTCCGGGACTTCGACCGGGTGGAGGTGTCCTTCACCGTCGACGCCACGCACAGCCTGCCCGCGTCGGTGGAGGCCGAGGTCTGGGACGGCGAGCGCCATGTGCCGGTCACCGGGGCGGCCGTCGACTGGGCCGCCGCCTCGGACGCGCCGACGGCTCTCACCTTCGACCCGGTCCGCGGCTCCGCGCTGCGGCTGACGCTGACCAGCAGCGCGCCCGGCACGGTCCAGGGGGCGGTCCGCATCACCAGGTTCGAGGCCTGACCGGCTGACGGGCAGCGCACCCAACAGGCGCCCGGCCCGGACCAGGCCCGGCCGGGCCCCGGACCCGGGCCTGGTCC
>NZ_JBIUSU010000003.1:0-670654 GCF_044741545.1 Streptomyces sp. NPDC088157 | reverse complement strand
GTCCGGGTCCCCGTGTCCGGGTCCCCGTGTCCGGGTCCCCGTGTCCGGGTCCCCGTGTCCGGGTCCCCGTGTCCGGGTCCCCGTGTCCGGGTCCCCGTGTCCGGGTCCCCCGGCCCGGTCCGCCCGGGCCTGCGCCTGACCGTCCGGGCCGGGCCGCCCGCCCCTGACCCGCCCGGGCCGGATCGCCCGCCCCTGACCGCCCGGGCCGGGCCCGAAGTGCCCGGCTTCGGGGACACCGCCGCCGCCCGGGAGGTGCTGCGCCGGCGCCGCCTCAGCCGGCGTCGGCCGCCTCGAACGTCACCTTCGCCGTGTCCACCGTGCCCGCGCGGCGCCCGGGCGCGCTGATGTACGACCAGTACAGGTTCGTGTGGGCCACCACCTGCTCCGGGGCCGGGGCGCCGTACTTGCTCAGATCCTCCGTCGTGTGCGCGTCGCCGACCAGTGTCACGTCGTATCCCCGCACGAAGGCGCCGTGCAGGGTCGAGCGGATGCACGCGTCCGTCTGCGCGCCCGTGACGACGACGCGGCCCACCCCGCGCTCCGCCAGCACCGACTCCAACTCGGTGGCCTCGAAGGAGTCCTGGTAGTTCTTGTGGACGACGGGCTCGGCGTCGAGGCGGACCAGTTCCTCGACGTACTCCCACTCCGCACTGCCCCGTTCGAGACCGTCGTCGGAGTGCTGCACCCAGATGACCGGCACGTCCTGCGCGCGGGCCGCGTCGATCAGGGTGTCGATGTTCGCGATCACCTCGTCGCGCCGGGGCGCGCCCGCCACCACGCCCTTCTGGACGTCGATCACGAGCAGGGCGGTGTTCGGCCGGTCGGGCAGGGTGGTCATGGAGACCTCCGGTTCCTTGTCGTCCACGTGATGGGTACTCCGACGCTCCACATTAGGACGCACCACTGACAACGACTCCGAAGCCATCTCGTCCGGACCGTTGACGGGGTGTCATGACTCCAACAACCATGTCCTGCGACCCCGCTCTGGGAGCGCTCCCACAGGATGGCCACCCGGATCCCGTATGGAGCGTCCCGCACTCCCCGAGGAGCCTGGACGTGAAACGACGCAGAACCACCCTGCTGTCCCTCGCGGCGCTGCTGGGCGCGGCGCTCACCGCGCTGCCCGCGCAGCAGGCCGGAGCCGACGAGGTCGAGCAGGTCAGGAACGGCGGTTTCGGCACGACCGCCGACCCGTGGTGGACCAGCAACGTCACCGCCGGGCTCAGCGACGGACGGCTGTGCGCGGACGTGCCGGGCGGAACCGTCAACCGCTGGGACTCCGCCGTCGGTCAGGACGCGATCACCCTGGTGAAGGGATCGTCGTACCGGTTCTCCTTCAGCGCCTCCGGAGTGCCCGAGGGGCATGTGGTGCGGGCGATCGTGGGGCTCGGTGCCTCCCCGTACGACACCTGGTACGAGGCGACCCCGGTGCTGGACGGGTCGGGGGACGCGTACACGTACACGTTCACCTCGCCGGTCGACAGCACCCAGGGGCAGGTCGCCTTCCAGGTCGGCGGGAGCGCCGATCCCTGGCGGTTCTGCCTGGACGACGTGTCGTTGCTCGGCGGAGTGCCGCCGGAGGTGTACCAGCCCGACACCGGGCCACGCGTGCGCGTCAACCAGGTCGCCTATCTGCCCGCCGGACCGAAGAACGCCACCCTGGTCACCGATGCCACCGCGAAGCTGCCCTGGCAGCTGAAGAACGGCGCCGGGGCGACGGTCGCCCACGGCTGGAGCGTGCCGCGCGGCCTCGACGTCTCCTCCGGACAGAACGTCCACTCCATCGACTTCGGCGGCTACCGCACGCGCGGCAGCGGCTTCACGCTGGTCGCCGACGGCGAGACCAGCCGCCCCTTCGACATCGGCACCGCCGCCTACGAGCAGTTGCGCCGGGACTCGGTGAAGTACTACTACACGCAGCGCAGCGGCATCGCGATACGGGACGACCTGCGGCCCGGCTACGGCAGGGCGGCCGGCCATGTGGACGTGGCCCCCAACCAGGGCGACTCGGCCGTGCCGTGCCGGGCCGGGGAGTGCGACTACACGCTCGACGTCACGGGCGGCTGGTACGACGCCGGAGACCATGGCAAGTACGTCGTCAACGGCGGCATCGCCACCTGGGAGCTGCTGAGCACCTACGAGCGCTCCCTCCTCGCCCGCACCGGCGACCCGGCCGGCCTCGGTGACGGCACGCTCGCGCTTCCCGAGAGCGGCAACAAGGTGCCGGACATCCTCGACGAGGCCCGCTGGGAACTCGACTTCCTGCTGAAGATGCAGGTGCCGGACGGGCAGCCGCTCGCCGGCATGGCCCACCACAAGATCCACGACGAGCAGTGGACCGGCCTGCCGCTGCTGCCGAGCGACGACCCGCAGAAGCGCGAACTGCACGCGCCGACCACCACCGCGACCCTCAACCTGGCCGCGACGGCCGCCCAGGCGGCCCGCCTGTACCGTCCCTACGACAAGGCCTTCGCGGCGAAGGCGCTGACCGCCGCGCGCAAGGCCTTCGCGGCGGCCCTCGCGCATCCCGAGGTGTACGCGGACCCGAACGACGGCATCGGCGGCGGCGCCTACAACGACGACGACGCGACCGACGAGTTCTACTGGGCGGCCGCCGAGCTGTATCTCACCACGGGGGAGAAGCGGTTCGCCGACCAGGTGCTGAACTCCCCGGCGCACACCGCGGACGTCTTCGTCGCCAACGGGTTCGACTGGTCCCGTACCGCCGCCGCAGGCCGCCTCGACCTCGCGACCGTCCCGAACCGGCTGCCCGGCCGCGACAAGGTCCGCGCTTCGGTCGTGCGGGGCGCCGACACCTACCTCGCCACGCTGGCCGCACAGCCGTACGGCATGCCCTACGCCCCCGACGGCAACCGCTACGACTGGGGCTCCAGCCACCAGGTCCTCAACAACGCCGTGGTCATCGCCACGGCCTACGACCTCACCGGCGCCTCGAAGTACCGTGCCGGGGCGGTCCAGGGCATGGACTACGTCCTCGGGCGCAACGCGCTCAACATCTCCTACGTCACCGGCTACGGAGAGGTGAACTCCCACCGCCAGCACAGCCGCTGGTACGCGCACGAACTGGACCCGAACCTGCCCGACCCGCCGCGCGGGACCCTCGCGGGCGGGGCGAACTCGAGCATCCAGGACCCCTACGCGCAGGGCAAGCTCCAGGGCTGCGTGGGTCAGTTCTGCTATATCGACGACATCCAGTCCTGGTCGACCAACGAGACCGCGATCAACTGGAACGCGGCGCTGGCCCGGCTGGCCTCCTTCGTGGCGGATCAGGGATAGCGGACCCGGAATACAGGACCCGGGACGGCGGATCGGGTGCGGCGGATCAGCGACAGCTGCCTTTTCGATCGGGAACGTGCAGGGTCGGACACTCTCCGGTACCGCGTGGTCATCCGTTTGACCTGGGGATATTTACGAGTAAGTACCCACGCGGTACCGTGAAGGGCATGCCAGCCCTCAATGTGGAATTCAGCGATCGCGAGCTGGAGGACCTGCGGCAGATCGCCAAGGAACGCGGTACGTCGATGAAGGCACTCGTGCGGGAGGCGGCCGCGGCCGACATCGCGCGGCACCGGGCGCTCCAGGAGGGCGCGGAGGCCTTCCGCAGGTTCTTCGCGTCCCACGCGGACGAGTTCGCCGCCGCCTTCCCCGACGACGAACTCACCGTGCAGGGCGAGGGGCGGGTCGCCTGACCGATGGCATCCGTCATCCATATCGACGTGCCCTGGCTGCTCCAGCGCCACGAAGAGGTCCTGCCGGAGCAGCCCACCGTCAACGACTTCTCGGCGCTGGTCGCCGCCGTCGCCCGGCACCGGGTCGATCCGCCCAAGCTCGGCGTGGACTCCGACCCCGCCTGGCGGGCCGCCGCGCTGCTGCACACCCTGACCCTGCTCAGGCCCCTGCCCGCGGCCAACGCCCGCTTCGCCTGTGCGACGGCGGTGGCGTACATGTTCACCAGTGGGGTCGGCATCGATCCGCCGTACGGCGCGCTCGTCGACCTCGCCCGGGACCTGCTCGACGGCAAGACGGACGTGTACGGCGCCGCGGACCGGCTGCGGTCCTGGCAGATATAGACGTGCGGACGAAGCGGTCAGGGCCGCCGGCCGAGGGCGGGAGGAACAAGGCCGGCGGCCGTTTCGCGCAGGAGAGCCGCCGTCCTGCGCGGGGCCTCCGAGGAAGTGGCCGCTTCCAGCCAACTGCGCGGGCCGGTGTGCCGGGAGGGTGTGCGGAGCCCCGCCGCGCGCGCGTGGTTCACACGGGGCGCATGGGCGGATTCGGCCCGGATCGCCGGAGGGTTTCGAAAGGCGCTGTCGAAATGCGCGGAGCCCGGTGCGAGTTCGGCCCCGCTTATCGACATTCTTTCAACAAAGCGCCGCTTCAGCTGTCGCCTTGTTGTGCGCGACTTAGTTGTGCAAAGGTGAACCACCCGTGCGGGGGGTCATGGCCGGGCCCCCGGCGTTCGTCGGCGGAGGCGAATTAGCGCTCCCTGCCGCACCGAACAGGTACGTACCAAAGGAACTCGCTCAGTGCCCACCCCCCAGCCTCCCCGTCCGCCCTATCCTCCGCCGGGCGGAGGTCCCGGAGAATCCGACGAGTCACTCGCCGCGGGGATACGCGGTGGCGCGGACAGTGAGGTCGCCCAGTCCACCGCACTGCTGATCGCCCGGCACTGGCGGCCGGTGCACGAGTACGCGGTCATCTGCCTCGCCTCCTCCGGGAGCGTCGCGTCCATGGTCACCGCGGCCGCCTTCCACCAGGTCCTCGACCGGCTCAAGCTGGGCGAGCCGGGCACCGCGCTGCGACCCCGGCTGCTGGTGAACGTGCGCGACACGGCCCGGCTGTGGTCCGCCGACGAGGGGCTGTCCGGCGTCCTTCCGGTGCTGCGCAAGCCGGCCGGAGCCCGCGGGATGCGGGCCGCGAAGTCCCTGATACCGGAGAACCGGGTGCTGGCGGAACGCTCGTTCCAGGGCCTTCCGCCGGTCGCCCGCTGCGTCCTGTGGCACGTGGAGGTCGAGGCCGAGGACGTCATCGTCGCCGCCGGTCTGCTCGGTATGGACGCCGAGACCGTGACCGGCGCCCTGGAACAGGCCCGGGACAAGCTCCGCGAGGGCGTCGTCCGCGCCCACCGGGAACTGGCGCCGAGCAAGGACTGCCGCTTCTACAACCGGCTCCTCGACGTCCCCATCCGGCGCGGCGGCGACCTCCTGCCCGACGTGCGGCGCCACCTGGACGAGTGCCGTTACTGCCGTGCCGCCGCCGAACAACTCGGCCACTTCGAGAGCGGCCTCGGCGTGCTGCTCGCCGAGGCGGTGCTCGGCTGGGGCGCCCGCCGCTACCACGACACCCGCCCCGGCCGCGCAAAGCAGCCGACCGTACGTCTCAAGGGCTCCGCACGGCACCGCGGTGGCGGTTCGCACGGCAGGGGCGGCAACCTGCTCTCACGCATCCCCTCGCCCCGCCGGCGGGCGTCGGGGGAGAACCGCTCACCGCGCGCGCTGTTCGCCGGCGTAGGCCTGGCCTCGGCGGGTCTGCTGACCACCCTGCTCGCCGCCGGCATGTGGTCGGACGACGGCGGCGCCGATCCGGCGGCCTCCACCAGCGGCAGCGTCCCCGGCATCGACTCGCAGGCCGCCACCGCCTCGCCGACGGCCCCGGACACCGCCCAACTGCCCACCACGCCCCGGCGGACCAGGCTGCGCAACGCCGCCGCCGACCTCTGCCTGGACATCCGGGGCGAGGCGAGGGCGGGCGCCGCCGTCGAACTGGCGGACTGCTCCTCCGACGCGACCCAGCAGTGGTCGTACGACGACGACGGCCAGTTGCGCAGCGTGGCCCAGTCGGGTCTGTGCGTCGACTCCCACGCGGACGCCGGGGTGGTCATCCTCGGCGCGTGCGTGGACACCACGGACGCCCGCGCGGACGACGTCCGCTACGACCTCACCGTCCAGGGCGAGTTGCTGCCCCGCTGGGACGACGCGCTCGCCCTCGCGTCGGCCGGTGAGGAACCGGGCGACGACGTGGTCGTCAAGGTCCGCGACCACACCACCGGCCAGCGCTGGCTCACCGACGTCGCCTCCGCCACCCCGGGCTCCCTCGCGGTCACCGGCACGGACGCACCTCCGTCGGCGCAACCGATCGACCTGGCGGACGGCACCGCCTGACGCACCAAGGTCCCGCGAGGCCCGCCGGTCGCCGGCGCGGCGGCGACGGGTGGCCGCATACGGTGCCAAAGGTTTCCGGCCTCGCGTCGGCGTCGTCCGGGCGCGTGCGATGCAGATGCTCCCGGCCCCCGGTCCGGTATTCGGGCGTGGGGGCGGTGGTTGCCGCGTACGGCGCGGAGGACCCGGTCGGCGTTCGGGCGCGGGTGTCGTGGCAAAGGGTGGCCGCCGCGTACGGTGCCGAAGGTCCTTCGGCACCGGGTCGGCAGTCGGGCGCGTACGGGCGCGGCAGAGCGGTAGCGGGGCGAGTTGCGGGCCGTGGGTCCGGGCCCGGGGTCGCCAGCCGGGTGCGGTGGCGGTGGGTGGCCGCGTGCGGTGCGGTCCCGCCGGTCTTCGCGCGGGTGCCGGAACGCACGGCGGCCGTCGGCCGTCAGCCCGCGGTCTCGACGAGGTCCGCCGGGCCCGGGGTGGCCGGGCCGGAGTGTCCGGACAGGGCCAGGGTGAGGTCGAACTCGGCGAGCAGGCAGCGGATCACGTGCTCGACGCCCGACTGACCGTCCAGGCCGAGACCGTAGACATAGGGACGGCCCAGCAGCACCGCCCGCGCGCCGAGGGCGAGCGCCTTGAAGACGTCGTCGCCGGTGCGCACCCCGCTGTCGAACAGCACCGTCAGCCGGTCACCGACCGCTCGCGCCACCAGGGGCAGCGCGTCGGCGGCCGCGACCGAACCGGCGACCTGCCGGCCCCCGTGGTTGGAGACCACCACGCCGTCCATCCCCGCGTCGGCGGCGAGCCGGGCGTCGTCGGGGTGCAGAACGCCCTTGAGGACGATGGGCCCGTCCCAGTTCTCCCGCAGGAACGCCAGGTCCGGCCAGGTCTTGCCGGGGTCCGCGAACAGGCTGACGAAGTGCAGCACGGCCGCGTTCGGGTCCTGGTCCACCGGCTTGGCCAGGCCCGCCAGGAAGGCCGGGTCGGTGAAGTAGTTGGCGGTGCCGACGCCGTGCAGGAACGGCAGATAGGCCTGGTCGAGATCGCGGGGCCGCCAGGCGAGGAGCGGCGTGTCCAGGGTGACGACGAGCACCGTGAACCCGCTCGTCCGCGCCCGCCGCAGAAAGCTGCGGGTCACCTCGCGGTCCTTGGACCAGTACAGCTGGAACCAGCGCTCGGCGTCCCCCATCGCCTCGGCCACCTGCTCGATCGGTGTGCTCGACGCCGACGACAGGATGTAGGGCACGCCCTGGGCCGCCGCCGCCCGGGCCGCCGCGGACTCGGCCTCCGGATGCATGATCGACAGCACGCCGACGGGTGCGAGGGCGAGCGGTGCGGGCAGGGCGCGCCCCAGCACCTCGACCGAGAGGTCCCGCTCGTGCACGTCCCGCAGCATGCGCGGCACGATCCGGCGGCGCTCCAGGGCCGCGCGGTTCGCCCGCGCCGTGCTGCCGTCCCCCGCACTGCCCGCCACATAGCCGACCGGACCCGGCCCGAGGCGCTGCTCGGTGAGTTCCTCGAGCCGGGTCAGGTCGGTGGGCAGGCGGGGGACCGCGCCCGTCATCCCGTTGAGATAGATCTCGTACTGGAAGTCCGCCCAGTGCTTCGCCATCCGTACGTCCCGCCTTTCGCCGTCCCGCAGTCGAGCGTGCGTCGCCGTCGCAGGGCGACCATACCGGCGGGTCGGTGGGGGTGGTTCAGCGGATCGGAGTTCAGCGCTCGGCCTCCGACGGAGAAGGTCTTCGCGCCGCCGAAGGCGGGCCGGAACGGAGCCGGGCGCGGTGTGCTCCGTGTGGGGGATGCGGTCCGCCCCGGCAGCACCCCGGTCGGCGGACGACGGCTCACCCTTCTTCCGTGTCGGAAGCGGACGAGTCCGCCGCGTCCTTCGGGGCGGCGTCCGCGTCCGGCCCCTGGGCCCTCACCCGCTGCACGTGTTCGAGGGAGTCACGCAGCTCGCCGAGCCAGTCGTCGGTGTGGCGCTGGACCAGGCGGACGCACCAGGCGAGCGCGTCGCTGCGGCTGCGGGCCACGCCCGCGGCGATCAGGGTGTCGAGGACCTGGCGTTCGGGCTGTCGCAGCCGGGTCATGACGGGCGCGGCCACGTGGGTGAAGAGCGCGCGCTCCCCGTCGCACACCACACCCCAGGCCACCTTCCGCCGGAAGCGGTGCTCGGCGTCGCGGGCCACGGCCATCCGGGTCTCCCGGGTGCGCTCCCGGAACTCCTGGATCCGGGCGGTGACGGCCGCCTCCCGCTCGGCGGCCGGGGCGTCCTCGGCCAGGCGGGGAGCGGCGATGCGGCCGACCACGGTGATCTCCTCGCGGTCGGCTGTCACCTCGGCGAGCTCCTCGAAGAGGTCGTCGGGCAGGCGGCCCGCGAACCAGCCCCTCAGCTTCTCTTTCTGCTCTGTCGTAATCATGTAATGACGATTACTCCGCTGGTACATGAACACAAGGGGTCGCGGAGAAGTCCGCCGAGAGCGGAACGGAGGGGCCTGTGCGGGGGGTCGCGGAGGCAGGTGCTCGAGGGCTCGAGGGTGAGATCGGGAAGCGAGCGGAATGTTTCAGGCCGATTAACGAAGCTATGGAAACCGGTCATCGAGCCGACCGAAGGGATCAAGAAGCGCTTGCTTCCGGCGTTGGAACGTTCGAAGTCCGTAACTTCTCGCCACTGATTCAATACGCAAGGTTACTGAAACACATGGGGTCGATGTGAGATTCGGCGGCGGACTCGGCAGACTCGCGCTCGTCGCGTTCGGCACCGATCGAGCCGGCCGGCACACCCCCGAATCGAGCGGAAGGATGCACACAATGCGGAACACCGCGCGCTGGGCAGCGACCCTCGGCCTCACGGCCGCCACCGTCTGCGGATCCCTCACCGGGTCCGCGCTCGCCGCCCCGGCCGCAGCGCCGACCTCCCTCTACGCCCCGTCGGCGCTCGTGCTGACCGTGGGCCACGGAGACAGCGCCGCCACCGTGGACGCGGCCCGGGCCGTGACCCTGAACTGCGCCCCGAAGCCCTCCGGTACCCACCCGGCCGCCGCCCTCGCCTGCGCCGAACTGCGCGCCGCCGGCGGGAACCTCGACGTCCTGGCGGGAGAGGGCGACGCCATGTGCACGAAGCAGTACGACCCGGTGGTCGTCACCGTCGACGGCGTATGGCAGGGCAAGCGCGTCTCCTTCGAGCGCGCCTTCGCCAACGAGTGCGTGAAGAACGCTGCCGGGAGCAGCCTCTTCACGTTCTGAGACCGGGATCGCGTGGTCCCGTGCACGCTGAGAGAGGCTCGTGAAGTGGGGAGTGCGAGCCCCTGACGCGGGAGCAGCGCGATCTCGTACGGAGGCCGGGCGGGTGGTGTGGGGCTGCCCGTCCGGCCTCCGGATACACGGCTTTCGAGGAGGACGCCTTGAACGACATGCCGGAGACCGCCCCGGAGGGCGGGGCGGAAGGCTTTCAGGAGCGCTCGCGGTGACTGGTGTCGCACCAGGGATAGCGGCGGCTGCGCCGACAGGTGCACAGGGCGACCCGGAAGCGGTCGGAGGAGACCGTCGTGCCGTCCTCCAGTTCCACCTCGACCGGCCCCTCGACCAGCAGGGGTCCCCGGCGCTGGACGCGGATCCGGCAGGGCCTGTCAGCAGGGGAGTTCGGCACGGACGACCACCAGTTCCTCGTTCTCGTCGTCGGCGGACAGCAGTCCCCGCTCCCGCAGCCAGTCCTTCCGCTCGCGCAGGACCGGGCCGAAGGGAATGCGATGACGTCGCGTCACGGACGCCTTCAGGCCGGAGGCGCGCAGCACCGAGAGGGTGCTCGCGGGATCGTTGAGCGCGGAGTGCACCATCAGCAGCACTCCGCCGGGGCGCAGCAGCCGGGGTGCCTCGATGCAGATCCGGTCGAGCAACAGCCGTCCGTCGCCGCCCCCGTCCCAGGCCCGGGCCGGTCCGCGCCCGGTACGGTCGCCGGTCGGCGCCGGCACGTACGGCGGGTTGGTCAGGATCAGGTCGAACGACCGCCCGTGCACCGGAGTGAAGAGGTTGCCGCGATGGACCCGCACCGGCAGCCGTTCCCGCCAGGCGTTGAGGCGGGCCGAGTACACCGCCCGCCAGGACACGTCGATCGCGGTGACCCGTGTGCCGCGCCGCGCCGCGGCGAGCGCCAGCGCGCCGGTACCGGTCCCCACGTCGAGGACGTCGGCGCCCGGCGGCAACGGTTCTTCGGACAGCGCCCCGGCCAGCAGGGCGGTGTCTTCCTGAGGGGCGTAGACGCCCGGGAGTACCAGGGGATTCACGGGCACCAAGTACCCCGCCTGTCACGAAATATTGGCTTCTTCCCGTTCGGTGACCGGCGTGCGCAGGGAGGACTCGCCCGAACGCCAGGCCGCCAGCAGGCGGGCGCCGAGGCGGTCCTCCAGGTATCCGGTGGCGTCGATGCCGAACGCGATGTCGGCAGCCAGGTGCGGTTCCTCGACGAGCAGACCGCCGATGACGTCATGGCGGACGACCTGTTCGTGGACCGCGTCCGCCTCGACGTGCTCGTCGTAGAAGTGCGCGGCGGCGGGCCCGGCGTCCACGCGGCGCATCGCCTGGGCCAGCCGCCGGGAACCGGGCGAGGAGGTGATCTCGACCGCCGCGAAATGGCCCACCAGGGCGCCCCTGAGGGACCGGTGCAGGCCGAAGAGGGACATCATGTTGACCGTGGCCAGCGTCTCGGCGCACGCGGCGTCCAGATAGCGGCCGTAGGCGGTGTCCAGACCCAGGTCGGTCATCAGGTCCGCGAACAGACGCGCGTGGACGCGGTCGGGGCGGCCGCCGCCCCACTCGTCGAACTCCACCGCCGCCATCGCCGCCTTGGCCCGGCCCCACAGCCTCGGCAGCACCCACGCGTGCGGGTCCGCCTCCTTGAGGTGGTACAGGGAGCGTTGGGCCGCGTACTCGCGCACCTGCCACAACTCGCCCTCGGCCGCGAGGAAGTGGCTGACGCCCGTGCCCTCGACGGGTTCGACGAGGAGCTCCGCGAGCGCGTCCTCGACGGAGTCGTGGACCGGTGTGTCCTCCCGCAGGGCGGTCAGGAAGCGGTGCTCCAGCGCGGCCCGGACCCGCAGCAGAGCGGGGTCCCACTCATGGTCCGGGGCCACGCCGGCGAAACCGCGGTAGTGCAGTTCGTAGCAGAGGTACAGAGCCAGCTGGAGGTCGTCGCCGTACGGGGACGCCGACGCGACCGTCCGGGCCGCCGGGAGCGGACCCGTGCCCGCGAGGTACCCGTGGACGGCCGCGGAGACCGGGCCCCGGGTGACCGGCAGCCGTGGCCCTTGGAAGTCGTGTGCCATGCGTGACGGGTACCCCGCGGGCATCGGGTCACCCGCGGGGTACCCGCGCGCGGGGTACTCCGGGTCGGCCCGGACCTCGTCCGCGAGGTGGCCGACGAGGCCGTCCACGACGTCGACGACCGGCGCCCGGTCCACCACCACGGCACCTTGAGCCGTGCCCACCCGGCCCCCGACCACCTCGATGACGAGCGCGGTCACGACCGGGCGCACCTGAGGGGCGGGACCATGGCGCCGGCCTGTTCGGGGTCGCCGGGCGCCGGACGACCGGCCGCTGACGGCCGGCTCAGTCGCCCCGGGACTCCTCCTGGGCGCGCCGGTTGGTGGTGAGGGCGTCGGCCGCCTCCCCCCTGCGCTGGTGCCGCTCGCCCTCCGGGTCGTCGACGCGGGTCTCGGCGTCCTCGATCTCCCGAAGGACCTCCTCCAGTGCGGTACGGGGACGGTCCTGACCGGTCTCGGAGTGCTTGTCGTCGTCGGGCACGGTGCGTTTCCTTCCGCTGGGGTCCGCTCGGTCGGTGGTCGGTGGTCGGTGGTCGGTGGTCGGTGGTCGCAGGAGGCTGGGGCGCATGCCGCCCGGTGTGTGGAGGGGGCACCCAGGTGGCCCGCGTGGAGCCGTGCCGGTCGCTCCGGTTGCGGGGCAGGCTGGGGTGCGGCAGCGGTCAGGACCCGTGTTGCGTGAGGCGCAGGGGCACCGGCTCGGGGGCAGCCGCCTCCTCGTCGTCGGCGAGCCGGGTGACCTCCGCCCACCAGGCCGGGCCGTCCTCCATGTGCCGCAGCATGACGCCCTCGCGGATCGCCCAGGGACAGACGGTGACCGTGGTCAGCCCGGTCAGCTTCATCGCCGTGTGCCCGATCACCGCGCCGGCGAGGCTCTGCGCGGCGCGCGGCGCGGAGATGCCGGGCAGCCTGGCGCGTTCGGCGGTGGGCACAGCGGCCAGGGTGTCGATGGCCTCGCGCAGGTCGCGGCGGTTCAGGGTGCGGTCCATGAAGGGGCCGTGCCGTCCGGGGGCGGCCCCGCACAGCCGGCCGAGCTGCTGGAAGGTGCGGGAGGTGGCCACCGCCGTACGCGGTCCCTCCCAGCGGACCCGGGCGGCCACGTCCCTGAGCTGGTGGCGGATCCTGCGCCGGGCCGCGCGCAGGAGTTCCGGGGTCGGCGGGTCGTGGTCGGCGAAGAAGTCGTGGGTGAGCCGGCCCGCCCCCAGAGGCAGTGAGGCCACGAAGTCCGGCAGCCGCCCCCGGCCGAAGGCCACCTCGAAGGAACCGCCCCCGATGTCCAGCAGGGCGAGCGGCCCACAGCGCCAGCCCATCCAGCGGCGGGCCCCGAGGAATGTCAGCTCGGCCTCCACCTCGCCCGGCAGGGTGCACAGCGCGACGCCGGTACGGGTTCGGACCTCGTGCAGCACCTCGCGCCGGTTGGGGGCCGAGCGCACCACGGCGGTCGCGAAGGCGAGCGGGCCCGCCGCACCCCAACGGTCCGCGGTCCGGGCCGCCGCGGCGACCGCTCGGACGAGCCGTTCCACGGCCTCGTCCGGGATGGGGTCGCCCGGAGCGACCTGCTCGGACAGCCTCAAGCGCCATTTGGCCGTGTGCACCGGCAGCGGGACCCCGCCCGCCGCGTCCGCCACCACCAGCCGCACGGTGTTCGAACCCACATCCAGCACGCTGATTCTCATGGACCGCGAGTACCCAGGCCTAAACCTCCATGCGCAGCGCTTTTCGCCGACGCGGCACAGAGGGGCCGCCGTCCCTCGTGGACGGCGGCCCCTCTCCCCGGTGCGGCTCTTGCCGGGACGCCTCACATGTGGACCACCGGCGCCGCGTCCGCGTCCTGCTCCGGCACCCCGCGGCGGTAGAGCGCGAACGCGATGACCGCGCCCGCCGCGAAGAAGCCGGCCGACCACCAGAAGGCGGTGGTGTAGCTCTCGATGGTCGCCTGCGCCTGGACCAGCTTGTTCGCCGGGTTCTTGCCCGCGAGGTAGTCGGCGGCGGCGCTCGCGGCCAGGGTGTTCAGCAGGGCGGTGCCGATCGAACCGCCCACCTGCTGCATGGCGTTGACCGTGGCGGAGGCCACGCCCGCGTCCTCGGCGGCGACCCCGCCGGTGGCCATCTGCATGGCGGGAGGCATGACCAGGCCGAGGCCGAGACCGATGATGACCAGCTGCGGCAGCACCGCGCTCAGGTAGTCGGAGTCCACGCCGATCCCGGTCAGCCAGGCCATGCCCACCGCGGCGACGGCGAAGCCCAGCGGGATGACGGCCTTCGGGCCCAGGCGCGGCACCAGGGCCGTCGTGCCGATCTGCGCCGCCACCATGAGCGCCCCGACCATCGGCAGGAACGCCACACCCGTCTTCGTCGGGCTGAAGCCCAGGTTGAGCTGGAGGTAGTAGGTGAGGAAGAGGAACACGCCGAACATGCCGGCGCCGGAGATCAGCACGGCGAAGAAGGAGGCCGCGCGGTTGCGGTCGAGGAGGATGCGCAGTGGCAGCAGCGGGTGCGCGGCGCGCGTCTGCCACCAGGCGAAGGCCGTGAGCAGTGCCCCGCCCGCGATCAGGAAGCCCCAGGTACGCGGTGAGTCCCAGTCGTGGGTCTCGGCGTTGGAGAAGCCGTACACCAGGGAGAACAGACCGGCGGCGACCAGGACCGTGCCGGGCACGTCGAGCTTGGAGTTCTCGGCGTCGCGGTGGTTGGACAGCAGCACCCAGCCGCCCACGAAGGCGACGACGGCGATGGCCACGTTGACATAGAGCGTCCAGCGCCAGTCGAGCGCGTCGGTCAGGACGCCGCCGAGCAGCAGACCCACCGCGCCGCCCGCGCCGGCGATGGCGCCGTAGACGCTGAATGCCTTGGCGCGTTCCTTGGCGTCGGTGAACGTGGTGTTCAGCAGCGAGAGCGCGGCCGGTGCGAGGAGCGCGCCGAAGGCGCCCTGGAGCGCGCGGGCGGTGACCAGCATCTCGAAGTTGGTCGCGGCGCCGCCGAGGGCGGAGACGGCGGCGAAGCCGACGACACCGATCAGGAACGCCGTCTTGCGGCCGAAGAGGTCGGCTATTCGGCCGCCGAGCAGCAGCAGGGAGGCGAACGCCAGCGCGTACGCGGTGACGATCCACTGCCGGTTGCCGTCGGAGAAGCCGAGGTCGGCCTGGGCCGAGGGCAGGGCGATGTTCACGATGGTGGCGTCGAGCACCACCATCAGCTGGGCCAGGGCGACGACCGCGAGGATCCACCACTTCTTGGCGGATGCTGCGTCCGGCCCCTGTTCGGCGCCGGTGCGGGCGCCGTCCGTCAAGGTCTTCGGGGACATGGGGAACCACTCCAGGGACGTGAGGGCAAAGAACACGTAAACGAAACGGTTTCGTACACCTGGAGGCTAGACCAGTTTCAGCGAAACGGCAAAGTTTCGTTAGTGGGGGCGGCTGCGGGTCTCAGGCCAGCTGTCGCCGCACCAGCTCGTGCAGCCGCCCACCCGTGTCCGCGAGGAGCTGGGCGGGCGTGCCCTGCTGGGCGATCCTGCCGTTCTCCATCACGACGACCCGGTCGGCGTCCAGCACCGTCGAGAGACGGTGCGCGATGACGACCCGCGTGGCGTTGAGTTTGCGGGTGCTCTCGATGACCGTGCGCTGGGTCTCGTTGTCGAGGGCGCTGGTCGCCTCGTCGAAGAACA
Organism: Streptomyces sp. NPDC088157; assembly: GCF_044741545.1. Classification (NCBI taxonomy): domain Bacteria; kingdom Bacillati; phylum Actinomycetota; class Actinomycetes; order Kitasatosporales; family Streptomycetaceae; genus Streptomyces; species Streptomyces sp. NPDC088157. Next base: position 655,517 of record NZ_JBIUSU010000003.1, on the reverse strand, counting down.
GGATGCGCGGCCGCCGGATCAACGCCTGGGCGATCATCAGGCGCTGGCGCTGGCCGCCGGAGACCGACCCGCTGCCCGAGACGATCGTGTGCAGCCCCATCGGCATGCGCCTGATGTCCTCGGCGAGACCCGCCATCTCGGCGGCCGCCATCGCCTCCTCCGGCGTGTAGGCCTCGGTGCCGCAGATGACGTCCAGCAGCGAACCGGTGAACGGCTGGGCGTGCTGGAGCACCACCCCGCACTGGCGCCGCACGGCCGACTGGTCGAGGGCCGCCAGATCCTGGCCGTCGTACAGCACACTGCCCGAGACCGGCTTGTCGAAGCCGATCAGCAGCCGCAGGAGCGTCGACTTCCCGCAGCCGCTCGGGCCGACGACCGCCACGAACTCGCCCGGCCGCACCTCGAAGGAGACGTCGTCGAGGACGAGGGGGCCGTCGTCGGAGTAGCGGAAGGAGAGACGGCGGGCCTCGAGCGCTCCGGTCAGTCGGCCGGGACGGGTGTTCGCGGTACGGACCTCGGGCGTCGCCTCCAGCACCGGCCGGATCTCCTCGAACAGCGGCAGCGCGGCCACCGCCGAGACGAAGGCGCCGGTCAGCGAGGTCACCGAGGTGAGCAGCATCGTCATCGACGTGTTGAAGGTGAGGAAGTCCGCCGCCGACAGCGCACCCCGCGCCGGACCGGCCAGCAGCATGAACATCAGCAGCGAACACAGCGGCAGATACACCGAACCCAGCACCGTGTTGAGGTTCTTGATCCGGCCGAGGCGCTGCTGCAGCTCACGGCTGCGCGCGAACTGCGCCGCCCAGGCCGCGTACGCGTAGTTCTCGGCGGCCGCCACGCGCAGCTTCGGCAGTCCCCGCAGGGTCTGGAACGCCTGGTTGTTGAGCCTGTTGGAGAGCACCACGAGCCGCCGCTGCCAGCGCACCTGCCACAGCCCGAGCGCCAGGAACACCGACGCGATGACGACCAGCATGCCGATCGCGGCGAGGGCCATCGGCACGCTGTACCAGAGCAGCAGCCCCAGGTTCATCGCACCGACGGTGACGGACTGCGCGACCGACGGACCGAGGCCCGCCAGCAGCCGGCGGATCGCGCTGATGCCCATCGCGGCACTCGCCAGCTCGCCCGTGGAACGCTCGGCGAAGAACTTGGTCGGCAGCCTGAGCAGCCGGTCCCACACCGCCGGCTGGAGCGTCGCCTCGATCCGGCCCTCCATGCGCAGCATGGTCAGGTTCTGGAGCAGCATGAACGCCGCCGCCACCACGCTGCTGATCATCACCGCCAGGCACACCTGCACGATCAGTCCCTGCTGGGCCTTCGGCACGTACTCGCCGAGCACCTTGCCGGTGGCGATCGGCACCAGCGCCCCGATCGCCACCGTCACCAGCCCGCTGAGCAGCAGGTTCGTCAGGTCCCCTGCCGCGCCCCGCATGCTGAACCGCAGCAGTCCGAGGGGGCCGAGGCTCCGCTCCGGCAGCGGGCGGTAGAACATGACCGCCCGCGGCTCGAACTCCTCCGCGTTGGCCTTCTCGACCGGGGTCTCCCGCCCGGTCGCGGGATGCACGGCGACGTAGCCGCCACGCCGCCACAGCAGCGCGACCGGCGCCCCGGACAGGGCCCGGTGCCCGACCAGCGGCCCCACGTCGTCCCGCCACCAGCGGCCGTCCAGACGTACGGCCCGGGCGCGCACCCGTGACGCGAGGGCGACCCGCTCGACCGGGTCCAGCCGGTCGCTGTCGGCGCCCATCTGCGAGGGCTCGGCGAGGGTGATCCCCGCGGCCCGGGCGACGAGCGCGCACGCCGCGTAGGTGGCGTCGGCGTCCGCGGCCGTGGCGCGCCGGTCCGTGCTCCGGCCGCCGTTCCGGTCGCTTCTGCCGCTCTTGCCGATCGACGCGAGCAGGGTCCGGTCCGCCTGGGCGCGAACCGCCTCACCGGCCTTGATCCCGGCGGCCGTGCGGGTCTCGTGGGTGTGCTCCAACTGCTCGATCCAGCGGTCCAGCGTGGTCAGCAGCCGGTACTGCTGGTCGACCATGCTCTGCCACACCGCCGGATCCATCAGCAGGTCGGCGGCCGCCTCCGCGCCGTACAGCGAGCCGTACTGCACGCTGCCCGGCGGCACCTGCATCCAGAACACGTCGTCGTCCTGGATCTCCGCCGCCCGCTCGGTGGCCATCGGGGCCTGGAAGAGGATCGACAGACCGCGGCCGACGCCGAGGGCGAGCGCGTACTCCAGAGGGCTCGAAGTCGGCGGCACGTACTGGGGGTTGCCGTACTCGTCGTAGGACCAGGTCTGGGTGTTCGCGGGCTGGTACAGCTCGCGCAGGCCGACGCGGTGCACGACGCAGTCGCGCAACGGGCGGGCGACGAGCGTGTGGTGGGGGCCGGTGACCGGACCGAGCAGCAGGGCGCCCGCCTCCAGCCGACCCAAGTGGTGCCAGTGGCCCTGCTGTTCGGCGTCCACCGCGAACAGGTCCAGCGCGCCCGAAGCGACCAGCCACAGCACCTGCGGGCCCTCGAGGTCGAGGCGGCCGAGGCCGGCGCAGTCGATCCGCGTGCCCAGCTGCCCCAGCGCGGTGAGGACGACATCGCCTTCGGGTACCGCAGTCATCTCAACGCTCCCTGACCAGCGCCGCGTACGAGCCGCCGCGCGCCACCAGTTCCTCGTGCCGACCGCGCTCCACGACGGTGCCGTGCTGGAGTACGACGATCTCGTCGCTGTCGCGGACCGTGCTGAGCCGGTGCGCGATCACCACGCACGCACAGCCGCGCCGGCGCAGGTTGTCCATCACCACCTGCTCGGTCTCCGCGTCCAGCGCGCTGGTCACCTCGTCCAGCACGAGGATGCTCGGCCGGCGTACCAACGCCCGTGCGATCTCCAGGCGTTGGCGCTGACCACCCGAGAAGTTGCGGCCGTCCTGCTCAACCCTGCTGTGGATGCCCCCGGGCCGCCGCTGGACCGTGTCCCAGAGCGCCGCGTCCCGCAGCGCGTCGACGACGGCGTCGTCCGGGATCGACGGGTCCCACAGCGCCACGTTGTCCCGCACCGAGCCCTCGAAGAGGAACACCTCCTGGTCGACGAAGGACACGGAGGAGGCGAGCGCCCCGCGCGCGATGTCCTCCAGCCGCTGCCCGTCGACGCGGATCACGCCCTCCCAGGGTGTGTACAGGCCCGAGATCAGCCGGGACACCGTCGACTTGCCGCTGCCCGAGCCGCCGACCAGCGCCACCTGCTGCCCCGGTCCGACGGTCAGGTCGAAGCCGGTGAGCAGCGGCTTGTCCAGGGGGCTGTAGCCGAAGGTGATGTTCTCCAGCTCGACGTGACCGTGCAGCCGGCGCGTGGAGTCGGTTCCGGAGCGGCGGTCGTAGAGCGGGTCGGCGCGGAAGTTCTCCACGTCCTTCAGGCGGGCCACGTCCGCCGCGAAATCCTGGATCCGGCCCGCGACCCCGTTGAGTCGGGTCAGCGGGGCCGTGAAGCGGGTGACCAGGGCCTGGAAGGCGACGAGCAGACCCACCGAGATATGGCCCTCGATCGCCCGCATGCCGCCGATCCACAGGATCAGCGCGCTGTTCAGCGAGGCGAGCGTCGGCGCGACCACGCCGAGCCAGGCGCTCGGTACGCCGAGCCGCTGCTGCTCCTCCAGCGTGGTGGCGTGCTGCCCGGCCCACTTGCGGAAATAGCCCTCCTCGCCGCCGGTCGCCTTCATCGTCTCGATCAACTGCAGCCCGGTGTAGGCCGTGTTGGTGAGCCGGGCGTTGTCCGCCCGCAGTTTCGCCGTCCGGGTCGCCCGCAGCCGGATGACGATCCGCATGGCGACGATGTTGAGCAGGGCCACCCCGATGCCGACATAGGTCAACTGGGGGTCGTAGGTGTAGAGCAGGACGGCGTAGAGGAGGACGACGACCGCGTCCACGCCCGCCGACGCCAGATCGCGGGCCAGCGTCTCGGCGACCGCGTCGTTCGACTGGAGCCGCTGGACCAGGTCGGCCGGGCTGCGCTGGGAGAAGAAGGTGACGGGCAGCCGCAGCAGATGGCGGAGGAAGCGGGCGCTGGAGAGGGTCGAGGAGATGATCCGGCCGTGATGCAGGTTGGCCTGCTGGAGCCAGGTCAGGGCCACCGTGAGGGCGACACACGTGGCCATGGAGGCGAACAGCACGCCCAACAGGGAGGTCTGTCGGCCTATCAGGAACATGTCGATGTAGGTCCGGCTGAGCGCCGGCACGGCCGAGCCCACCAGGACCAGCAGCAGACTCGCGAGCACGGCCGCCGGCAGGGTGCCCGCCGTGCCTCGCAGCCGGGCCGGCATCGCGCCGAGCACACCCGGTCTGCGCCCGCCCCGCTCGAAGTCCTCACCCGGCTCCAGCACCAGCACGACACCGGTGAAGCTGCCGTCGAAGTCCTCCATCGGCACGAACCGCCGGCCCTTGCCGGGGTCGTTGACGAACACGCCCCGGCGGCCGAAGCGACGGCCCAGACCCTCGTAGACGACGTAGTGGTTGAACTCCCAGAAGAGGATCGCGGGCGACTTCACCCCGGCGAGGGCCGCCAGGTCCATCTGCATGCCCTTGGCCGTGAGGCCGTAACCGCGCGCGGCCTTCAGCAGGTTGCTCGCCCGCGAGCCGTCGCGGGAGACACCGCACGCGATGCGCAGCTCCTCCAGCGGGATGTGCCGGCCGTAGTGCCCGAGAACCATGGCGAGCGAGGCCGCCCCGCACTCCACGGCCTCCATCTGGAGCACGGTGGGCGTGCGGACGGTCTTCGTCCGGCTCTTGGGAACCGTGCGTCGGGGCGGTGCGGCACGCCGCCGGGTCCGCGGCTGCTCGGTGGTGGTCACGGAAGCAGCCAATCGACGGGACGCCGGTCGGCCAGCCGGATCGAGCCCGTGGCCATGGTCATGGAGGTCAGGGCGAACGGCGGCCCGTCCGCGGACGACCACCGGTAGCCGCTCTTCGTCGCCGAGGACCTGTCCAGGCGGACCAGGACCGCCACCGGGCGGCCGTCCTTCGTGAACTGCTCGCCCAACTGGCTGTCCCCGAGGAACGCGGCGATCGCCTGCGCCGACTGGGCCGCGCGGTCCACCGACTTCACATGGCCTCGCAGCACGCCGTACTCCTGCGACGGCACGGTCTGCACGGTCAGGTCGACAGCCGCGTCCGACGGAATGGCCGCGGCGTTCTCCGCGGGGACGTACACCGTGGCGTACAGCGGGTCGTCGGCGCCGGCGACCTTCTCCACGGCGGCGACGTTCGCGCCGGTGGAGATGATCTGCCCGATGGTGGCCGCCAGCGCGGTGATCCGCCCTGCGGCGACCGTCCGCACCACGGCGTCGCCCTCGGCCGTACGCACCTTCAGCACGGGCGAGCCGACGCGGAGCCGTTCGCCCTCCTTCGCCAGGACGGCGGTGACCTGGCCCGCGGCGGGGCTCTGCAGGATGTAGCTGCCCTCGCCGTGGGTGAGGACGGCGGGCGCGCTCACCGTCGAGGCGACCGAACCGGTCACCGCCCACACGGACGCGGCCGCCATGACGACCACGGTCACGACCAGCGCCAGCCAGCCCTGGGGGCGCGCGAAACGCACCGGCAGGTCGAGTTCCTCCGGCGACTGGAGCTTGGCGAGGGCCTGTTGGCGGAACTGCACGGGGCTTACCTCGGGATGTTCAGGGCACCGAAGAGTCCCGGAGCCGGGTGACGGCTCCGGGACTCGAAGGAGTCACAAAGGGCGCGATCAGAGACCGGCGACCAGGTTGGTGACCGGGGCCGTGCTCAGGCCGGTGACACCCTCGACGGTGCCGACGGCCGTGTTCACCAGGCCGGAAACCGGGGCGATGCCGTCCACCAGGCCGGTGACGGTGCCGACCGCGTTCAGGGACAGACCGCCGGAGACGTTGTCCAGCTCGGCGTCGGAGATCTCGGCGGTCTGAACCTGGGGGGTGGAGTTCATGGTGGAACTTCCCTTCACATGGATATCTCATCAGGGGGAGCGGCCCCCTCTGGGGACAGATGACGGCCGCGACCACGGGCACCGGACACCCGTTTCGGGGAGACCGCGGTGACCCTGCGGTGCGATGGATCAAAGCAGGTCCGCGGTCGGCGCAGCGAATCAATCAGGGCCTTCACCTGGGGACTTGTGTCACGGGAGAGTCAAACGGTGCAGGCGCGCCCACCGCTTGTCGGCGACTTCTTCACACGACGGGCGGGATCTGCTCGGATGAGCGTCCGGCGCCGTCGCGGCGAATCCGACACTCCCGCCCCAAAGGCGTGGCGGGCGCCGCCGAGTTGTGCAGAACCCCCGCTTCCGGTGACCCGCTTGGGCATTCGATGTGCAGATTCTCTGAAGTGGGGATTCCGCTCGACGATCTCCACGGAGCGTAGCGGTGCCGATGCTCACCGTGTCGGTCCGGCGGTGTCCGGACCGGCGGCTCACAGCCGGCGCACATGTCTGCGATCGCGATGTGGAGACCCGGATGGGCCGGGACCGATCGGATCAGGCCATCCGAATCGGTCACCGTGCGCCGGAACGAAGTCCACTCCCGCTCCGTCTTCATGGGTTCGGGACCCCGCGCGCGGCCATCGCGGCGACTGCGGCGGCGCTGCCCGCGGCCGCCGTCGGCATCCGCCCCGAAAGGCCATCGCCCTCCCTGCCGGTGGCCGTGACCAGGGAGGACGCAAAGCAGGACGGTCCTCGTCGGCGACCTCGAAGGGCTCGCCCCGGGTGAGCGCCCGGGGCGCGAAACCGACCGCAAGGATCTTGTCGGCTTCGGTGGTCGTCATCGTCATATGGGCGATTGTTCCCGCAGCTGTGAGGCCGGACCCGCGTCATGGCCGATTCACGGTTTGGCAAAGGAAGTTGGCAATCGCGATTGAACGCACCCCACGACCCCTGCGTACTGATGGCCAACCAGGCGCCGCTGTACGGAGCTGCCGAACCCGGCAGCCAGACCCCGTCCCCCAGGAGGTCGAGTTTTTTGAGTCACAAGCGAGTTACGAAGCGCAAGGCCATCATCGCGGCAGGCGGTGTGGCGGCGCTCGGAGCGGCGGCCATCCTGCTTCCCCAGGCCAACGCCTCCCAGGACGGCGGCTCCAACGACGCCGCCACGGTGAAGACCCTGAAGGCGGGCGACGCGTCGGACCTCGCGTCCCAGCTCGAGAAGCTGCTCGGTGACGCCTTCGCCGGTTCGTACTACGACGACGCAGGCAAGCAGCTGGTCGTCAACGTCGTGAACGTCTCCGGCGACGACAACAACGTCGTCGTGCAGGCGGAGAAAGCGGGCGCCAAGGTCCGCGAGGTCGAGAACAGCACGGCCGAGCTCGAGGCGGCCGCGAAGACGCTGAAGACCAAGGCGACCATCCCGGGCACCTCCTGGGCCGTCGACCCCAAGACGAACAAGATTCTCGTCACCGCCGACTCGACGGTCACCGGCAGCAAGTGGGACACGATCGACTCGACCGTGAAGACCCTCGGCTCGGGCATGGCGACGATCAAGAAGTCGGCCGGCACCCTCAAGCCCCTCGTCTCCGGCGGCGACGCGATATTCGGCGGCGGGGCGCGCTGTTCCCTCGGCTTCAACGTGACGGCGGGCGACGGCTCCCCGGCCTTCCTGACGGCCGGTCACTGCGGTGTCGCGGCCGAGCAGTGGTCCGACTCCGAGGACGGCCAGCCGATCGCCACCGTCGACCAGGCGACCTTCCCCGGTGACGGCGACTTCGCGCTCGTGAAGTACGACGACCCCAACACGCAGGCGCCCAGCGAGGTCAACACGGGTCAGCAGACCGTCGCGATCAGCCAGGCCGCCGAGGCGACGGTCGGCACGCAGGTCTTCCGGATGGGCAGCACCACCGGCCTCAACGACGGTCAGGTCCTCGGCCTCGACGCCACCGTGAACTACCCCGAGGGCACCGTCACGGGCCTCATCCAGACGGATGTCTGCGCCGAGCCCGGCGACAGCGGCGGCTCGCTCTTCACCCAGGACGGCCAGGCGATCGGCCTGACGTCGGGCGGCAGCGGTGACTGCACCGCCGGTGGCGAGACGTTCTTCCAGCCGGTGACCACCGCTCTGGCGGCGGTCGGCGCGACGCTCGGCGACGGCGGCGCCGGCGCCGGTGACGCGGTCGGTGGTGAGGAAGCGGGCGCCGGTGCCGTGGACGAGAACGGCGACGGCATCGACGACAACACGGGTGAGGCCATCCAGGGCGGCGGCGACCAGGCCGGTGCCGTGGACGAGAACGGCGATGGCATCGACGACAACACGGGTGAGGCCATCCAGGGCGGCGGCGACCAGGCCGGTGCCGTGGACGAGAACGGTGACGGCATCGACGACAACACGGGTGAGGCCATCCAGGGCGGCGGCGATGCCGCGGCCAACGGTGGTGTCGACGAGAACGCCGACGGTGGCGTGGACGAGACCGGCAACGGCCAGGACAAGAACGGCCAGGACCAGAACGGCAACGGCCAGGAGGACGGCTCGGGTGTGAACGAGTCGCACTGACACGGCGTCATCCCGAACGGTCCGGCCCTCCGGTGGGGGGCCGGACCGTTCATGTCCGCGCCCGGCGGCGGCCCTCAGCCGTCCCCGCAGGCCCGCAGCAACAGCAGCGCCACGTCGTCCATTCGTTCCTCGGCCGCCGCGTAATCCCCCACCAGCTCGTCGGCCAGCTCCTCCAGCGGACGGTCCCCGGCCTCGCCGAGCCGCCGCCCCAGGCCGGCGACCGCGTCCTCGATGTCGACCCCCGGCGTCTCGATGAGCCCGTCCGTGTAGAGGGCGAGAACACAGCCCTGCGTCAGCTCGACCTCCGTCGTCGGATAGGTCGCCGAGCCGTCGATGCCCAGCAGCGGACCGCCCGCGAGGTCGAGGACGCGCACCCGGCCGTCCGCCCGGCGCAGCAGCGGCGGGGGATGACCCGCCCGGGCCATGACCGCCCGCCCCCGGGCCGGGTCCAGCCGTAGGTACAGGCAGCTCGCGAACAGCTCGGAGCCGAGGTCGATCAGCAGCCGGTTGGTGCTGCGCATGACCTCCGCCGGTCCCTGGCCCACCGTCGTGTACGCGCGGACGGCGGTGCGGATCTGCCCCATCAGCCCGGCCGCGGTCACGTTGTGCCCCTGCACGTCCCCGATCACGGCCGCCGCGAGCGGGGGCGAGGGCACCAGGTCGTAGAAGTCCCCGCCGATCTCCATGCCCCGGGTCGCGGGCAGATAGCGGGCGGTCGCCTCGATGCCGGCCAGCGACGGCAGCGACGGCGGCAGCAGCGCCGCCTGCAGCCCGTGCGCCAGCTGGTGCTTGACGTCGTAGAGCAGGGCGCGGTCCAGGGCCTGCGCGATCAGCCCGGCGAGGCTGGTCAGCACCGCACGCTCGTGGGTGGAGAAGACGTGCGGTTCGGCGTAGGCCAGCACACAGGCCCCCACCGGGCGGCCGGAGGCGATCAACGGCAGGAAGGCCCAGGCGGCGAAGCCGTCGGGCGAGGACCGCCGGGCCGGGTACAGGCGCTCCAGGTGCTGCGGGGACTCGAAGAACCCGGGCACGCCATGGGAGACGGCGTGCGCGCCGGGCGTCGGGGAGCTCAGCGGTGTCCGGTCGAACCGCTCCACGAGATGCGGTTCGGGGTACCCGTGGTGCCCGAGCACGTGCAGCCGGCCGGCCCGCGCGCCGAGCAGCGCCAGGGCCTGGCTGCCCACCGCCGGCGCGATCTCGTCCGCCACCAGACCCACCACGTCCTGCACGCTCACCGTCTCGGTGAGAGCCCCGGCCATGCTGAGCGCCTGTGACATCGACACCAGCCGGGTCGGCGCGTCCTCCGAGCGGGAGTCGGAGGGCCTCATCGCCGCCACCGCCCGGGCCCGGCTGATCCGCACGCTGATCCCGGTGGTACTCGGATACAGCCGCAGCGACAGCCACTCCGAGGGCGGGCGCAACGCCACGAACGAGGTGGCGTCCTGGCTCAGCAGCGCGGCCCGGTAGCGCTCCTCGTACAGGGGATCGTTGAGCCACGGCACAGCGGCCCACAGTTGCGAACCCAGCAGCCCGCTCACCGGCACACCGAGCAGTTCGGCGGCCGCGGTGTTCGCGAAGGCCACCCGTCCGGTCAGGTCGAGCGAACACATCCCGTACGGCAGCCGAGCCACCATCCGCGCCGCCTCGAGCGGGGCAAGCGTCTCGGAGATGCCGCCCAGCGGGCCCAGATCCAGCAGATCGGACTCGGCCCGCACCGAACGGTTCTCCGACGCGGCGCGTTCCAGCCGGAGCGCGAGTCGCTCGCAGGCCGACGTCAGTTCCCGCTGCTCCCGGTCGGACAGCTCCGGCGGATGCGAGCCTGGCCAGGTCACATAGACCGCGCCGTACACCCGGGTCGCCGTCAGCACCGGCAGCGCGGCCAGCGCGAAGGGATACGGCAGGACGACGGCGATACGCGGATAGCGGCGGGCCATGTCCTCCGCCCCGCCCACCCACACCAGCCGCCGTTCGCGCACCGCCTCGGCGACCGGGATCGGCGCGCTCAGACCCACCCGCTCCCAGGGCGCCGCGAACGACCGGGGCAGCCCCGCCATCACCGCCATCTCGAGCACCGGCTCGTCGCCGGGACGCAGGTACACGGCACCCGAGTGCGCCCCGACGGCGTCCATCATCGACGTCAGCGCCAGGGAGAGCAGCGGCCGGTCGACCGGCGACCATACGGCAGCGGGCGCCTGACCGGACGACGTCTGCCCGTCCGACACGCCGACCACCTCCTAGCCCGGCGCCGCGCGAGCTCCAGGGTCCAAATCTGCCCCCTGGCGGCTTGACGCGCACGGCGAGCGGCGTGCCCGCCGAGGGCCACCCCGTACCCCGTCGGGCCGTCCCCATGCCTCCTCGGCCGAAGCGCACGCCGGCTTACGGACGCCCCGCGTGCTCCCCGGGGCAACCCGATGGCTGGATCTTCGCGCTGAGAAACGGCCCGGGAGCCCAAGTCACGGGTGCGGCCAGTCACCGGGCTCCAGCCGGAAGGCCGGCGCCGACGGGGCTCCGTTTCGAGCACGGCCCGCCGCCGGTTCCCCCTCCGGGCTCCACCGAACGGCCACAGGGGCTGCGCCGAAGGGCCTTTGGCGCTGTAATGGCGGACGTGGTCAGTGAGGGTGCCGCGGAGCGCAGAACGGGACCCCTGCGCGCCGAAATCGCGCTCAAAACGATCACAGCCGATCCCGCCTCACCCGACCGGGTGCGACGCACCCTGGAACAGGCCCTCGTCTTCGCGGGCGCGGTCCTCGCCGCGCTCTACACCCCCGGCGGGGACGGCGACCTGCTCCGCCTGGTCGAGTCGGCCGGAGTCCCGAGGACCCTGTACGGGCTGCGCGAGAGCTACCCGCTCGACGGCCACTCGCCGGCCGCCGCCGCCCACCGCGACGGGCGACCGGTGTGGCTGGGCCCGGCGGAGCTCACCGACTGCGCGGAGTCGCGGCGGATGCCCGCCCGGGACGTCCACCTGGCCGCGCTGCCCGTGCGCGAGGGCACGGGCGGCTGCCTGCTCGCCGTGAGCGAGCGCACCGGCGGCTTCGGCGCCGACGACCGCGCGTGCCTGGAACTCGTCGCCGAGTCCGTCGTGTTCCCGGCCCCGGCCGTCCCCGCCGAGGAAGAGGAACTGCGCCCCAACGCCTTCAGCCTGGCCATGGACACCGGCCGCGTCGAGGTCGGCGACGAGCTCCTGGAACTGTTCGGGATGAGCCGCGCCGAGTTCGACGGCCGGGTGGAGACGCTGCTCGGGCTCACCGTCCCCGAGGACCTGCCCTCGCTGATGTCCGTCGTCGAGGCCGACCACATGTCGATCGGGGAGCGCGAGCTGGAGTTCCGGGTGCTCCAGCCCGCCGGGCCGCCGCGCTGGCTCAGGCTGCGCGGCCGGCTGCTGCCCGGCGAGGGCCACCCGGCGCGGCTCGTCGGCACCGTCACCGACGCCTCCACCCTGCGCGACGAGGTCACCGACGTCTCCCGCGTCCAGCGGCTGGCCGCCGCGCTCGCCACCGCCGGCACCGTCAGCGACGTCGGCCAGGCCGTCGTCACCGCCTTGCGCAAGCCGCTGCGGGCCGACCGGATCGCGCTCGCCGAACTGGAGAACGACCGGCTCGTGGTCACCGTCCTCGACCCGCCCGAGCCCGAGGCCTGGCCCGAGCTGTGGCAGCTGGAGTGGCGCGCCGAGTGGCCCGACGCGCCCGTGCGCGCCATGCCCACCCTCGCCGCCGCCCTGCGCGAGGGCCGGGCCCGGATCTGGCCCGCCGGCACCGCCCTGGAACCGGCCCTCGCCGAGGTCGGGCCCGGCGGCCTCGCCGTCCTGCCGTTGGCCGCCGGCGGCCGGACGGTCGGCGCCTGCCTCGTCGGCTGGGACGAGCCGCACGACTTCGGCCCCGACGAACGCGCTCTGCTCACCGCCTCCGCCGGTCTCGCCGGGCAGGCCCTGACCCGCGCCCGCGCCTTCGACGCCGAGCACGAACTCGTCGGCATGCTCCAGCGTCAGCTGCTCCCGCGCCGCCTGCCGGAACTCCCCGGCGCCGTCGCCGTCGCCCGCTACCTCCCGGCCACCGCCGGCCTGGAGGTGGGCGGCGACTGGTACGACGTGATCCCGCTGTCCGACCACCACGTCGCCCTCGTCATCGGCGACGTCCAGGGGCACAGCGCGGCCGCCGCCACCCTGATGGGCCAGATGCGCACGGCTCTGCGCGCCTACGCGACCGAGGGCCACCCCCCGGACGTCGTGGTCTCCCACGCCAACCGGCTCCTGATGGAACTGGAGACCGACCTCTTCGCCACCTGCTGCTATGTCGACGTCGACATGGAGGAGGGCACCGCCTGGTGCGTACGGGCCGGGCACCCGCCGCCCGTCCTGCGGTACCCGGACGGATCCACCGACATCGCCGAGACGGACGGCGGCCCGCCCCTCGGCGTCGTGACCCGGGCCGAGTTCCCGATGACCCCGCTGCGGCTGCCGCCCGGCACCGTCATCGCACTGACCACGGACGGACTCGTGGAGTCCGCCGAGATGGACATCGACACCGGCCTGGACCGCCTCGCCCATGAACTGACGGCCTCCGATCCCGCCCGACTCGGCCTGGTCGCCGACGCCCTGCTCGGCAACGCCCACCGGGGCGACGATGTCGCCCTGCTCCTGATGCGCTACGACGGCATGGCCGTCAAACCCCTGCGCGAGGGCTGGACGGTGTGGCGGGTGCCCGAGGCGGCCCGGCAGGCCCGCCGCTTCACCCGGCGCACCCTGCGCACCTGGGGCGTCCCCGCGCAGGCCATGGACTCCGCCCTGCTCGTCGTCTCCGAACTGGTCACCAACGCCCTGGTGCACACCGACGGCCGGGTCCGCCTCGACCTCACCCTGGTCAACCACCGGCTGCGCGTCGCCGTGACCGACGCCTCGCCGCGCAGCCCCGTCAAGCCGACCAGCCTGGGCTGGGAGGCCACCGGCGGTCGCGGGATCCTCCTCGTGGAGGCCGTGTCAGACGCCTGGGGGACGGTGCCGGTCAGCGGCGGCAAGCAGGTCTGGAGCGAGCTGGTGCCGGCCGGCTGAGCCGTCCGGCCGCCACGTGTCCCGGGGCACTGACGGGGTACCCGGCGCCCATGAACACCTTCGCCTCCGTCTTCGTCGCGGCATCCGGAAGGTCCGCGCTGGCCACCGTCGCCTTCATCGTCGTCGGACTCGTTCTCGTCGGTGGCATCATCTGGGCCTTCCGGCTCGGCATCAAGGTCCGCAGCCGCGAGCCCGCGCCCCCGGCGCCGCACGAACAGCCCCGCAGGCCCGGATCCGCACCGCCCCACGAGAGCCGCCGGACACGCGAACCGAACGAGATGCCGCAGTCGACGGACGGCGAACGCCTCACGCCGCACGAGCTGCGGCCCACCGGCAGCCGGGACAGCGCCGACCAGCGCCGCCCCCGCTGGGACGAGGGCTCCGGCGGCTCGTTCGGCAGCGGCGGACCGGGTGCCGGCTGACCCGAGGCGAGAGCCTTGTGACCGAGAAGGGTGATGAACCGTCGTGACCGCGCACATCGAGGAGAAACCGGCGATCCGCCGGGCCGAGACCGGCTGGGCCAGGGCCCGCCGACTGCGCCGCCAGAGGGCCGCGCCGCGCACCTGCCTGGCGGCCGTCGCCGCTCCCGGCGCGGTCGTCGGGATGCAGTCCGGCCCGGAATGGAACATTGTCAGGGGTGAGGACTGACCGGCACACAGTGCGCATGAGCCAATGAATCGGTTGCGGCCGGGCGACCGGGGCTGGAGTGAGGCTGATGAAGGCTCTCGTGCTGTCCGGCGGCGCCGGGACCCGCCTGCGGCCGATCACCCACACCTCGGCCAAGCAACTCGTGCCGGTGGCCAACAAGGCCGTGCTCTTCTACGGCCTGGAGTCCATCGCCGCGGCCGGCGTCACCGAGGTCGGTGTGATCGTCGGTGACACGGCGCAGGAGATCCGCGAGGCCGTCGGCGACGGTTCCCGGTTCGGCCTCGACGTCACCTACATCGCGCAGGACAGACCCCTCGGCCTCGCCCACGCGGTGATCGTCGCCCGTGACTTCCTCGGCGACGACGACTTCGTGATGTACCTCGGCGACAACTTCATCGTCGGCGGCATCACCGACCTCGTCGAGGAGTTCCGCAGAACCCGGCCCGACGCCCAGATCCTGCTCACCCGGGTCGCCGACCCCCGCGCCTTCGGCGTCGCCGAACTCGACTCCGCCGGACAGGTCGTCGGCCTCGAGGAGAAGCCCCCGAACCCCAAGAGCGACCTCGCGCTGGTCGGCGTCTACCTCTTCACCCCCGCCATCCACGACGCCGTACGCGCCGTCGGCCCGTCCCGGCGCGGCGAGCTGGAGATCACCGACGCCGTGCAGCGACTGATCGACAACGGTGCCCACGTGCGCTCCACGATCATCAAGGGCTACTGGAAGGACACCGGGAACGTCGTCGACATGCTGGAGGTCAACCGGACCGTGCTGGAGGGCGTCGAGCGGCGCATCGACGGCGACGTCGACGAGGCCTCCGAGACGGTCGGCCGGGTCGTCGTGGAGGCGGGCGCCCGCGTGGTGAACTCACGCCTCGTCGGGCCCGTCCTCCTCGGCGCCGGCAGCGAGGTCCGCGACTCCTACGTCGGCCCCTTCACCTCCGTCGGCGAGAACTGCCGGATCACCGACAGCGAGCTGGAGTTCTCCATCGTGCTGCGCGACTCCTCCATCGACGGAGTGGGCCGCATCGAGAACTCCCTGATCGGCCGGCATGTCGAGGTCACCCCGGCGGCCGGCGTGTCCAGTGCCCACCGGCTGGTTCTCGGCGATCACAGCAAGGTGCAGATCCACACATGAACCTCCTGGTCACCGGGGCGGCCGGATTCATCGGCTCGGCGTACGTGCGCGGCCTGCTGGTCCGCGATCCGGACGTGCGCATCACCGTCCTGGACAAGCTCACCTACGCGGGCAGCCTCGCCAACCTGCCGACCGCCCACCCCCGCCTGGAATTCGCGCGCGGCGACATCTGCGACGCGGTCCTCGTGGACAGGCTGACGGCCGCCGCCGACCAGGTCGTCCACTTCGCCGCCGAGTCCCACGTCGACCGCTCCATCGAGGGCGCGGCCACCTTCGTCCGCACCAACGTCCTGGGCACCGAGACGCTGCTGGACGCGGCCCTGCGGCACGGCGTCGGCCCGTTCGTGCACGTCTCCACCGACGAGGTGTACGGCTCCATCGAGACCGGCGCCTGGACCGAGGACCACCCGCTGCGCCCCAACTCCCCGTACGCCGCCTCGAAGGCGTCCTCCGACCTGATCGCCCTGTCCTACCACCGCACCCACGGTCTGGACGTCCGCGTCACCCGCTGCTCGAACAACTACGGCCCGCACCAGTTCCCCGAGAAGGTGATCCCGCTCTTCGTCACCAACCTCCTGGACGGCGAGCAGGTCCCGCTCTACGGCGACGGACGCAACATCCGCGACTGGCTGCACGTCGAGGACCACTGCCGGGGCGTCGACCTCGTCCGCACGAAGGGCCGTCCCGGCGAGGTGTACAACCTCGGCGGCGGCACCCAGCTGAGCAACCGCGAGCTGACCGGTCTGCTCCTCGACGCCTGCGGGGCCGGCTGGGACCGGGTCCGTCACGTCGAGGACCGCAAAGGCCACGACCTGCGCTACTGCGTCGACTGGACGAAGGCCCGCACCGAGCTGGGCTACCGGCCCTGCCACGACTTCACGGCCGGTCTCGCCGGGACGGTCGCCTGGTACCGCGACCACCGCGACTGGTGGGAACCCCTGAAGCGAAAAGCGCGGACGCCATGAGATGGCTGGTCGCGGGCGCGGGCGGGATGCTCGGCCGCGACACCGTCGAGGAACTGGACCGGCGGGGCGAGGACGTGACCGGCCTCGGCCGCACCGGCCTGGACATCACCCGGCCCGAGTCCGTGACCCGGGCGTTCGCCGCGCACCGGCCCGACCTGGTGGTCAACTGTGCCGCCTACACGGCCGTCGACGACGCCGAGACCGACGAGGCCCGCGCGCTGCTGGTCAACGGCGAGGGGCCCCGCCTGCTGGCCGCCGCCTGCGCCGCGCACGGCGCCCGCCTGGTCCACGTCTCCACCGACTACGTCTTCGACGGCGCGGCCCGCACCCCCTACCCGGAGAACCGGCCGCCGTCCCCGCGCACCGCCTACGGCCGCACCAAACTGGCCGGCGAGCGGGCCGTCCGAGCTGCGCTCCCCGGCGCCGCGGTGATCGTGCGCACCGCCTGGCTCTACGGCGTCCACGGCCGCAGCTTCGTCCGTACGATGCTCGACCAGGAGACCCGCCGCGACACCCTCGACGTCGTCGACGACCAGCGCGGCCAGCCCACCTGGAGCGCCGACGTCGCCGTCCGCATCGCCGACCTGGGACCGAAGGTCGGCCGCGGCGCGACGGGCGTCTTCCACGCCACCGCGGCCGGCGAGGCCACCTGGTACGACCTGGCCCGCGAGGTGTTCCGCCTCAACGGCGCCGACCCGGACCGGGTGCGCCCCACCACCGGCGACGCCTTCCCCCGCCCGGCGCCCCGGCCGGCCTACAGCGTCCTCGCGCACGGCCGCTGGCGGGAGGTGGGCCTGCCACCGTCCCGGGACTGGCGTGCCGCCCTGGGGCAGGCACTTCCCCTCATCCGCAAGGCGTCCCCCGACCCGGTGTCCCTCAAGGAGTCCCTTCGTGAAACGCCATGAGTTCCTGCGGGAACTGCACAAGGTCACCGCCAACCGCAACTACCTGGAGATCGGCGTGAACGACGGCCGCAGCCTGCGGCTGTCCCGCGTGCCGAGCATCGCGGTGGACCCCGCGTTCAAGGTGACCTCGGAGCTGCGCTGCGACGTCCACCTGGTGAAGGCCACCAGCGACGACTTCTTCGCCCGCCGCAACCCCCTCGCCCATCTCAAGGGCGGCCGCCACCCGCTGCGCAACCTCGCCCGGGCCCGGCATCCCCTCGGCCACTGGCGCCGAGCCACCCTCGACCTGTCCTTCATCGACGGCATGCACCTGTTCGAGTACGCGCTGCGCGACTTCATGAACATCGAGCGGCACTCCGACTGGTCGAGCGTGATCGTCCTCGACGACATGCTGCCCCGCGGCGTCGACGAGGCCGCCCGCGACCGGCACACCACCGCCTGGACCGGAGACGTCTACAAGCTCATCGAGATCCTGTCCCGGCACCGCCCCGATCTGGTGATCGTCCCGGTCGACACCCAGCCGACCGGCCAGCTCGTCGTCTTCGGCGCGGATCCCCGCAACCGCGTGCTGCGCGAGAAGTACCACGAGATCATCGCCGAGTACGACGTTCCCGATCCGCAGAAGGTCCCCGAGGCGGTCCTGGAGCGGGTGCGCGCGGTGCCGCCCCAAATCCTGCTGCGGGCCGGCTTCTGGAGGCCCCTCGTGCGTGCCCGCAACCGGGGTGTCGACCGTTCCCGGGGCTGGGAGCCGCTGCGCGGGGCGCTGGAGCGGTCGGTCGTCAGCCGCTGAGCCGGAGCTCCCGGTAGTGGTCCCGGCAGGAGGTGTACGAGGGCAGCAGCCCCGACGCCTGCGCCTCGGCCAGCGACGGCGCCCGCGCGTCCTTCGGCGACAGCACCGGCTCCACCCCGAGCGGCCAGTCGATGCCCAGCCCGGGGTCGAGCGCGTGCACCCCGTGCTCACGCTCGGGCGCGTATCCGGTGGAGCAGAGGTACACCACGGTGGCCTCGTCGGTGAGGGCCAGGAAGGCGTGGCCGAGGCCCTCGGCGAGGAACACCGCGTGCCGGGTGTCGTCGTCCAGCCGGACCGCCTCCCACCGCCCGAACCCGGGCGAGCCGACGCGCAGGTCGACGATCACGTCGAGCACCGCCCCGCGCACGCAGGTGACGTACTTGGCCTGCCCCGGCGGGACGTCCGAGAAGTGGACCCCGCGCAGTACGCCCCGGCGGGAGACGGAGCAGTTGGCCTGGGCGAGCCCCAGGTCGTAGCCGGTGGCCGCGCGGAACTCGGGCGACCGGTACCACTCGTGGAAACTGCCCCGTCCGTCCGGGAAGACCTTGGGCTCCAGCACCCAGGCCCCCTCGATGTCCATCGGCCGCATTCCGTCACTTCCCCCGTGCCGTGATCCTGCCGAGGGCCCGGTACAGCGCCCGCCGCACCCTGCGGGCCAGCCGTCGCGCACTGCCGGGCTGGGGCGCCGGCACCACGAGGACGCCGTCCGCCCCGACGTGCAGGGCGAAGGGCAGCGGATGGAAGCGCGCCCCGTCCACGTCCGGGGTGAGGCACACGGTCGTCAGCCAGGTCCGGCCGGCCAGATCGCCCACCGGCAGCACGGCCGCCAGCCGGCCGCCCGGCGAGAGCGCCCCGAAGACCTCACGGGAACTGCCGGACTTCGCCTCCGTCAGCCGCAGCAGCACATCGGCGGCCTCGGGCACGTGCAGCGGCAGAACCACCTGGAGCCGGTCCTCGGCGACGGTGACGTCCCCCGCCGCCACCCGGCCGAGACCCAGCCGCTTGCCCGCGTGGCCGACGTCCAGCGCGAGGCTCGCGTACCGGTCGGTCCAGTACGGCAGCACCACGCGGCCCGCGACCACCCCGGCGGGCGGGACGGGACGGCCGTGACGGGGCGCCGGGCCGAGCCGCAGCTCCTTCGTCCAGCCGCCCAGGCCGACGCGCACGAACACGTCCCACAGACCCTCGCCCGTGGGCCCGCCGCTCAGCGCGGTGGCGGGATCGACGGTGGCGGTCGCCCGCAGGACGAGCCGCACCTGGCTGCCGTCGCCCGCCGGGACCGTCTCCCGGACCACGTCCACCGGCTGGAAGTACTGCGCCGAGCTGGCCCGCTCGCGCAGCAGCAGGTCGGGCACGGTCCGGTCGAACCGGCCGACGGTGTCCGTGCCCAGCCATCGCACCGCCTCGGCGACGTCCCGCGGCGGCCACTGCGGGGAGCCCCCGGCGGACGGGAACGTCATCGGCCCGCCGTCGTGCGTCAGTTCGGCGGCGAAGGCGATCCGCAGCGCGCCGCCCTGCCACGTGACGTCCTCCGGGTCGACGGCGAGCGCGACACCCGCCTCCCACTCCGCGAACGCGACGACGTCCTCGTAGCGTCCTTCGGCGGCCAGCGCGGCGACGACGCGCTGAGTGGGCTGGAGCGGTGCCGCCACCCCCGGGCCGAATCGCTCGCCGACGACCGCGTGGATCTCCTCGAACAGTTCCCTTCGGTAGTCCTCGGGCAGGCCGAGGAAGCGTTTGCCGCGCAGCCGCTCGACCATCTCGACGCGCAGCCACCGCCGGAACAGCCTGTCGCGCAGCGGACCCGGCTCGGTGTACCGCTCGACGACGTCCAGGGCCTCCCGCAGGTTCTTGAAGTACCCCACCGGGTCGAACCGCTGGAAGCCCGCGTTCGCGGCGTCGTCGCGTCTGACGTGGTAATAGCAGACGTAGTCGCTGAGCACCGAAACGTTGTCCGCGCGCAGATAGGCCTCGGTGACGAAGACGTGGTCCTCCAGGCGCCGCCGCCCCTCGGGGAAACGCAGACCGGTGCGGTCCAGGAACGCCCGGCGGACCATCTTGTGCGGAGTGAGACTGTCGATCAGCGGCGCGTTCCCGACGGTGGCGCGCGGACGGTTGGTGCGGAACAGTTCCACCGGCACCGAGCGCCCCTTGCCGGCCATCTTGCCCACGACGACATCGGCGTCGTTCGCGACCCCGTAGGCGTACATCCGCTCCAGGGCCTCGTCGCCGAGGTGGTCGTCGTTGTCGACGAACATGACGTACTCGCCGCGGGAGGCGTCGATGCCGACGTTGCGGGGCCTGCCCGCCCAGCCGGAGTTCTCCTGGTGGACGACGCGGATCCGGGGGTCCTCGGCGGCAGCCGCGTCGAGGAGGGCCGGAGTGTCGTCGGTGGAGCCGTCGTCGACGAAGATCACCTCGTACTCGTCCGGCGGGAGCGACTGCCTCAGCAGCGAGGCGAGGCAGTCCTCGATGTAGGGACCGGGGTTGTAGACGGGGACGATGACGCTGACCTTGACCGGCATCGGGCTCCTGGCCCCCTTGCTGGATCGCTTGCCGTGCGCGGGGCGGCGGGTGCGCGTGGCCCGATGCTAACCCCGCCGTCGGCGTCCCACCTGTCCGGATTCACCCGAGTCGGGGATTTTGTAGTCTGGCGCCGTGCGCCTCCTGATGATGTCCGACACCCACCTCCCCAAGCGCGCCAAGGCGCTGCCCGCCCCGCTGCTCGACGAGCTCCCGCACGCGGACGTGGTGATCCATGCGGGGGACTGGGTCGACACGGACACCCTCGACCTGCTGGAGAGCCGCAGCCGCCGGGTCGTCGGCGTGTACGGGAACAACGACGGGGCCGGCCTGCGCGCCAGGCTGCCCGAAATCGCGTTCGCCGAACTGGGCGGACTGCGGTTCGGCGTCGTCCACGAGACGGGTCCCGCCCGGGGCCGGGAGGCCCGTTGCGCCGCCCGCTTCCCCGACCTGGACGTCCTGGTCTTCGGCCACAGTCACATCCCCTGGGACACCACGGCGCCCGGCGGCCCGCGGCTGCTCAATCCGGGCTCCCCGACCGACCGCCGCCGCCAACCGCACTGCACCTACCTGACCGCCACGGCGGCCGGCGGCCGGCTCACGGACGTGGTCCTGCACCGGCTGCCACCGCGCTGAGCGGACGAAGACGAAAGGGGCGGGACCGGGCCGACGAGGACCGGGGCGGACGAGGAGCCGCCCGGACGGAGAACCGGGCCGCTCCCGGCCATGACGGTCGGAGGCGGCCCGGAACTTGCGAGTGTGCGTTGCTTCAACGGACCTCCTTCCTTCGTGAGACGAAGGACAGAGGACATGCATGCCTGTCCGTTATGAGCACGTACCCCCTACGAACCCCTTTAACACACTTGGCGCATTTTCTCCCTAATCACCGGACACGCGGGGGCCGACCTCACCCAGCCCTCTCACGGTGGATCGCCCCGGCCGTCGCGGTCAGCGGAGCACCGGTGCCGCCCCAGCGCAGCGCCACGATCTCGGCGGCCACCGACACGGCGACCTCCTCGGGCGTACGGGCCCCCAGGTCCAGCCCGACCGGTGAGCGCAGCCGGGCCAGCTCACCGTCCGTGAGGCCGGCCTCGACGAGGCGCGCCCGGCGTTCGTCATGGGTACGGCGGCTGCCCATCGCCCCGATGTACGCGGCGGGCCGACGCAGGGCCACCTCCAGCAGCGGCACGTCGAACTTCGGGTCGTGGGTCAGCACGCAGATCGCCGTGCGTCCGTCGGTGTCCGTGCCGCGCAGGTACCGGTGCGGCCACTCCACGACCACCTCGACCCCCGGCGGGAAGCGCTTCGGGGTGGCGAAGACCGGCCGGGCGTCGCACACCGTGACCCGGTAGCCCAGGAAGTCGCCGACCCGGGCCACGGCGGCCGCGTAGTCGATCGCGCCGAACACCAGCATGCGCGGCGGCGGAGCGAAGGAGTGCACGAACACCGAGACGGCGTCCTCCCGCCGCTGGCCGCGCGGCCCGTAGTGCCGTACGCCGGTGACCCCGAGGGCGAGTTCACCGCGCGCGTCGGCCGTGACCGCCGCGTCCAGGCCCTCCGCGCCCAGCGTGCCCGACGTGCGGTCGGGCCAGACGGCGAGAGCGGCCCCGCGGGGCGCGGGGCCGTCGGTGACCAGGGCCACGGTCACCGGCTCGCCCGCGGCGACCGACTCCGCGACCGCGCCGAACGAGGGATCCAGGCCGGGCGTCACGGGCCGCACCAGCAACGTGATCTCGCCGCCGCAGGTCAGCCCGACGGCGAACGCGTCCTCGTCGCTGTAGCCGAAGGTCTCCAGCCGGGCCGCGCCGTCGGCCACGACCTCCCGGGCCAGCTCGAACACCGCGCCCTCGACACAGCCCCCGGACACACTGCCCACGACCTCGTCGGCCGGCCCCACCGCCATCGCAGCGCCAGGATCGCGCGGCGTGCTGCGGCTGACGGCGACGACGGTGGCGAGCCCGAACGGCACACCGGCCGTGTACCACCCGTTCAGCACCGGGAGAATCTCACGCACGATCGGTTCCCTTCCGGCCGTGACGGCTGATCGGCCGTTCCCTCGAACGGTAGTCCGCGGCCGCTCCGCTCGCCGGTCGCCGCCCCCGGACGTTTCTCACCGCCCCGCACGGTTACCCAGGAATGGTCGTGTCAGGGACGCGCCCGCGGCCGGTCCGCACGGGCGCCCAGGACGTCGCAGGGGGAGATGCGGGCCATGTCCGGCGCCCCGCAGTTCGAGGAGTCGCAACACATCCCGGACCTGCCCTACGCCGAGATCGCCCAGCGTCGGCCTGGACGGGGTACGGGTGGGAAAGCCCGGGCATGTCGAGGCCGCCTGGAACCGGGCGCTCACCGCCGACCGTCCCTTCGTCATCGACTTCCGCACCGACCCGGCCGTCCCGCCGATCCCTCCGCACGCCTCCCTGGACCAGATGGCCGTGATCCGCCGAGCCGCGCCGTGCACCTGGTGAACCGGAGCGGCTGCGAGGTCAACTGCGCTGAGGAGGAAAGAACTTACTGGTGAGTCAGAAGTATTGACGGTGTCCGGAAATCACCGGACCGTAGTGCGTATGCGGAATATCCGGGCACGTCTGCTCGCTGTCCTGGTGGTCCTTTGCGGACTCTGTGGCTTCCTGACGGTGGCGGGCTCCCCGGCCGCCACCGCCGCCACGCTCCCCGACTCCCTCCCCTTCGACGGCACGGCGCTCACCGTGTCGGGCGGCCGCTTCCTCGACGCCCATGGCCGCGAGGTCGTGCTGCGCGGCTACAACGTCTCCGGCGAGACCAAGCTCGCGGAGAACAAGGGCCTGCCCTTCGCCTCCGTCGCCGACGCCAGGAAGTCGGCGACGGCGCTGCGCGCCCTCGGCGGCGGCAACTCCGTGCGCTTCCTGCTCTCCTGGGCCTACGCCGAACCGGTGCGTGGCCAGGTCGACACCACCTACCTGGCCGCCGCCACCGAACAGCTGCGCGCCTTCCTCGACGCCGGCATCCGCGTCTACCCCGACTTCCACCAGGACCTCTACTCCCGCCACCTGTTCAACACGGGCAGCTGGTACACCGGCGACGGCGCTCCCAAGTGGGCGGTGGACCTGGGCGGTTACCCCGGCGAGTCGTGTGGCATCTGCTTCCTCTGGGGTCAGAACATCACCCAGAACGGCGCGGTGAAGGCCGCCCAGTACGACTTCTGGCACAACAACCACGGCCTCCAGGACTCCTTCCTGGCCACCGCGCAGAAGACCATGGCGTACATCAAGACGAACGTCACCACCGAGGAGTTCGCCGGCGTCCTGGGCTTCGACCCCTACAACGAGCCCTACGCCGGCACCTACGACTCCGGCCAGAACAGCCGCACCTGGGAACGCGACCTGCTGTGGCCCTTCTACGTGAAGTTCCGGGCCCGGATGGACGCGGCCGGCTGGACCGACAAGCCCGCCTTCGTCGAGCCGAACCTCTTCTGGAACGGCAACGTCAGCAAGGAGGAGGGCGGACTCCTCGACGCGGGCACGCTCGGCTCCCGCTACGTCTTCAACACCCACTTCTACGACCAGAAGGCCATCTCCGGGATCCTGATGTGGGGCAAGGCGGAGGACGGCCAGTACGTCACCGACTTCGGCACCGTCCGTGACCGGGCCTCGGCGGCCGGGACCACGGCGCTCGTCAGCGAGTTCGGCCATCCCCTGGCAGGCAACGTCTCGGACAAGGCGCCGACCGTCCTGAAGGCGATGTACCAGGCCCTCGACTCCCGGGTGAAGGGCGCCGGCTGGTGGACGACCCCGGCCGTCTCGGGTCCCGTCCTGTCCGGCTCGCAGTGGCAGTGGGACATCTACAACGGCCGCCACCACGAGCTGATGAACGACAACGCCGACAAGGTGCTCACCACCGGTGACGCCTGGAACGACGAGGATCTCTCCGCCGTGCGCCTGGACGACAGCGGCACGGCGACACTCAGGCAGGACGCCCGGCTGCTCGACCGGATCTACCCGAGCGCCACCTCCGGCACGACCGTCGCCTTCACCTACGAGGACCGCTCCCGCGACGGCTCCACCACGCTCACCTGGAATCCGGTCCCCAGCTCCCTGCCCAACACGAAACAGCTCGTCGGCTCCGGCCAGTACGGGCTCCTGGTGTGGCGCTCGAACGGCGGCACGGCGCCCACCGAACTGCATCTGCCGGCCTCCTTCCCGACCGCCACGACGACGGTCGTCTCCGACCTCGGCACGGTGTACGCCCCGCCCGCGTACACGACGACCACGAAGATCGCGGCGGCCGCCGAGCCGGGCGGCACGGGCAGCCGGCGTCTGCTGCTCAGCGCGCCGGACTCGGGCACCGTGCACTACGCCCTGGTCGCCAACGGGGCGACCGCACCGTCCGCGACCCTGCTGGCCGCCGCCCGTACGGAGCTCTCGACGTGGGTGGCCCAGAAGGTGGGTTAGCCGCGCCGGGCACGACGAAGGGGTGGGGGCGGTGACCGCCACCCACCCCGGTGTCGTGAAGCCGTCAGCTGCCGGTTCCGGTCCAGTTCGCCGCCACATGGCCGAGCCGGACCCGCTGCGGATGGTCGCCCACGGGTACCGACACCACCTTCTGTCCGGTGGCGAAGTCGATCGCCGTGACCTGGTCGGCGCCGCTCTCGGAGATGACGCAGCTCTTGCCGTCGCCGCTGACCGTGGCCCAGTAGGGCTTGGAGGCGGTGACCAGCGGGCCCTCCTGGAGGGTGGCGCGGTCGACGACCGTGGCGTAGTCGTCCATCGTGCCCGCGACGCACAGCTTGCTGCCGTCGGGACTCATCGAGATGCCGTGATGGCGCGAGTCGTTGACGTACGTGGTGCGGTCGTCGCTGGTCGCGGGGTTCTTCGGCAGGGTCTTCGTCCGGGTGATGCGGTCCGTGGCGAGGTCGTACTCGAAGAAGCCGTTGAAGAAGGAGACCTGGAAGTACAGCTTGGACTCGTCCGGTGAGAAGACCGCCGGGCGCACGGCGTCCGAGTAGTCCGTGAGGCCGATCGCGTCCAGCCGCTGCCGCATGTCGATGATCTTGACCTGCTTGTAGGTGGTCGCGTCGACGACGGTGATGCGCCGGTCGCCCTTCGTGAAGTCCTGCCAGGGGGCGTCCTGGGAGGTGTTCACGTCGCCGATCGACATGTTGTAGATGTACTTGCCGTCCTTGGTGAAGATGTTCTCGTGCGGCTTGTCGCCGGTCTTGAACGAGCCCAGCTGCTTGCCGGTCTCGATGTTCAGGACGTGCACGGTGTTCGAGATCGACGCGGAGACCGCGACCCGGGTGCCGTCGGGTGAGACGGCCATGTGGTCGGAGCGGTAACCGGACACCGGGAAGCGCCAGTTGATGTTCCCGGTGGCCAGGTCGATGGAGACGACGTCGGCGAAACTGGGCCGGGAGACGACCACGGAGGCGCCGTCCGGCGTGGTGTACATGTCGTCGACGAACTGGTCGTGGCCCTCGCCGACGCCGTTGCGGATGGCCTGGAAGTAGATCCACTTGATCGGGTCGGCGTTGATCTCCGCCATCCGGGCGGCCTTGTCGGGGATCACGTTGATCCGGCCGACCTTGGCGAAGTCACCACTGGACTTGATGACGTCCGCGGTGCCCTCCCAGTTGTTGCCGACGAAGAGCACCTCGCGCAGCGCGGCGGCGTTCGAGGCGTCGGAGGCAGCGGTGGCGGCGGTCGCGGGGGCGGTGACGGTCAGGACGAGGGCGGCGGCTACGGAGCAAAGGTGCCTGGTTCTGAATGCAGGCATGGCTGCTCTCTCCTCTGGGGCGGAAGGTGTGGGGGCAGGACGGAGGGGCCCGTCCGAATCTGAACACGGGTGCATTCAGAATTGACTTACTGGAAAGTAAGGAAGGGGTGCCCTTCGCCACAAGACCCCGTACACGACAAACTTGGCGGCGGGGGAGCACAGAACGACGAGGGAGGGTCAGTGGCGGGCAGGCTCAGGGCGCCGACCGGCCGCTACGGTGGCAAGACCGCCGAACAGCGGCAGGCCGAGCGGCGCGGAAGATTCCTGGCGGCGGCGTTGCAACTGTTCGGGGACGTCCCCGGCTACCGCGGCACCACGGTCGCGTCGCTCAGCGAGGCGGCCGGTCTGTCGACCCGCCAGTTCTACGAGGAGTTCCGCACCCTCGAGGACGTCCTGGCGGCGCTGCACCTCCAGGTCAACGACTGGGCCGAGGAGGCCGTCCTGGCCGCCTTCGCCGCCGCGGGGGACGTGCAGCTCGTCGAGCGGGTCACCGCGATCTTCCGTGCCTACGCGGCCAATGTGACCGCCGACCCACGCCGCATCCGGGTCACCTTCGTGGAGATCGTCGGGGTCAGCCCCCGGCTGGAGGAGCAGCGGCTGGCCCGCCGTGCCCGCTGGGTCGACCTGATCTGCGCCGAGGCGACGGCGGCCGCCGCCCGCGGCGAGGCGGCACCCCGTGACTACCGCCTCGCGGCGACGGCCTTCATCGGCAGCGTCAACGGCCTCCTCCACGACTGGAGCTCGGGGTGGGTGGACGCCACTCTGGACGAGGTGGTCGACGAACTGGTGCGGCAACTGCTGGGCATCCTGCGGCCGGCCGGATGGGTACCCGAGGGCGCTCAAGGACCAGTCCGCCCGGTCACGTCGTAGGCGCGGGGGCGCGGGGGCGCGGGGGCGCGGGGGCGCGGCCGCACGTGTGCCGCGTGGCCGGCGGCTGCCGACTCCCTCCGTGAACGGCTGCGCTCGAACGGGACCCTGTCACCCCGGCCGAGCGTGGCCGCCCGCTGCCGACTCCCACCCCGTACGGTTGCGCCCGAGCGGGGGTTCCGTCGCCCCGCTCGCCGCCGCCTTTCTGCTGCTCGACCGGCCGGACGGGCCGCTATGGGCCGTCTCCGTGAAGTCCCGCCCGGTTCGCGACGCCCGGCACGCACCACCCGGAGGGGCGTCCCCGGCCGCGCTCGCGCGGGGGCACCCCCATGACACCGCGAGCCCTGCCCTCCGGGCAGCCCGGCGCTACTTTGCGGACATGTCCCGGCCGTGCCTGCCGGGCCCGTCGCGAGACAGTCGGCGCACGGCCTCCACCACCTGGCCCACGCCGTCCTCCTCGCGCACCCGCGCCCCCAGCGCCCGTGCCCGCTCGCGGTGCCCGGGGTCCCGGGTGGCCCGCCGGAGCGCCTCGGCCAGGGTGTCGGCGGTGAGCCGGCGCAGCGGCACGGACCTCGGCGCCACGCCGAGGCCGACCAGGCGGTCGGCCCAGAACGTCTCGTCGAACTGGATCGGTACCGGGACGGCCGGGACCCCGGCCCGTACGCCCGCCGCCGTCGTGCCCGCCCCGCAGTGGTGGACCACCGCGGCCGTCTCCGGGAAGAGCAGCGCGTGCGGAACGTCGTCGACGGTCAGCATGTCCTCGCCGTCGGCCGCGAGGCCCGCCCAGCCGCGCTGGATCACCCCGCGCAGCCCCGCCCGCCGCAGGGCGCGGACGATCTCGGAGCTCAGCCTCCGCGGGTCGGGCACGGTCGCGCTGCCCAGGCCGACGAAGACCGGCGGCGGTCCCGCGTCGAGGAACTCGCGCAGGGCGGAGGGGAGTCGGGTCTCGCGGTCGTACGGCCACCAGTACCCGGTGACGTCCAGCTCCGCCCGCCAGTCGCGGGGGCGGGGCACCACCAGCGGGCTGAAGCCGTGCAGGACCGGCCAGCCGTGCCGGTGCCGGCCACGCAGACCGGTGCCGGGACGGCGCACGGCGGGCAGCCCCAGCCGGGCCCGCAGCGTCGGCACGACCGGCGCGAAGATCTGCTCCACGGCCATCCCGACACCGTGCCCGGCCAGCCGGTTGCCGACCGCTCCCCATGAGCCGCCGCCCAGCAGAGGCGGCGCGAACTCCCTGGTGGGGGAGACGGGTTGGAGGTAGAGGCCGAGGCTCGGCAGGGACAGCCCCTCGGCGATGGTGTGCCCCAGCGGCGCGACCGAGGCGGACAGCAGCAGGACGTCGCTCGCACGGGCGGCGGTCAGCAGGTCGTCGGTCATCCGCCCCACCAGGGACCGCGCCATCCGGGCCACCCGCAGCAGCTTGCCCGGTCCGGTGGTGCTGCGGTGCAGCCCTCGGCCCCGCTCGGACTCCAGCTCCGCCCGCGGATCCACCGGCAGCGCGTGGAAGTCCACCCCCGAGCCCGCCACCAGCGGCGCGAACCGCGCGTGGGTGACCAGGGTGACCTGGTGTCCCGCGCGCACGAGTCCATGGCCCAGGCCTGTGAAGGGGGCCACGTCACCCCGGGATCCCACTGTCATGATCGCCACTCGCACGACGGACAGTATGGCGGCGCGGAACCCGGAGCGGGGTGAACGACCCCGGGAAAGCGGCCAGTTCATCTTTTGAGAGCGGTCACATCACTTCTGTCGCAGCCGTTGACTTCACCCTCCGGCGGCTCTACTTTCGGCGCGCAACGCGTTCGGTTCGCCGACCCTTGTTCGATATTTCGAAGCTGGAGCCGCCGTATGTTTCCCCCACACTCCGCACATCCCGTCGGACGCCGCAGATCCGCCGTCGCACGGGTGCTCGCCCTGCTGCTGACGGTGACCGCGGCCCTGCTGTTCGCCCAGCCCGGCACGGCCCAGGCCGCGACCTCGCGCCAGATCGCCGTGCCCACCGCCCCGATGGGCTGGGCCTCCTGGAACAGCTTCGCCGCGAAGATCGACTACAGCGTCATCAAGCAGCAGGTCGACGCGTTCGTCGCGGCGGGCCTGCCGGCGGCCGGGTACAAGTACATCAACATCGACGAGGGCTGGTGGCAGGGCACCCGCGACAGCGCGGGCGACATCACCGTCGACGAGTCCGAGTGGCCCGGCGGCATGAGCGCCATCGCCGACTACATCCACAGCAAGGGTCTCAAGGCCGGGATCTACACGGACGCCGGCAAGGACGGCTGCGGCTACTACTTCCCGACCGGCCGCCCCGCCGCCCCGGGCAGCGGCAGCGAGGGCCACTACGACCAGGACATGCTCAAGTTCTCGCAGTGGGGCTTCGACTTCGTGAAGGTCGACTGGTGCGGCGGTGACGCCGAGGGCCTCGACGCGGCGACGGCGTACACCGCGATCAGCGGCGCCGTCACGAAGGCGACGGCCGCCACCGGCCGTCCGCTGACCCTCTCCATCTGCAACTGGGGCTACCAGAACACCTGGAACTGGGCCCCCGGCCTCGCCCCGATGTTCCGGACCAGCACCGACATCATCTACTACGGCAACAACCCGTCGATGACGAACCTGCTGTCCAACTTCGACCAGGGCCTGCACCCCACCGCCCAGCACACCGGCTACTACAACGACCCGGACATGCTGATGGTCGGCATGACCGGCTTCACCGCCGCCCAGAACCGCACCCACATGAACCTGTGGGCGGTCTCCGGCGCCCCGCTGCTCGCCGGCAACGACCTGACCACGATGACCACGGAGACGGCGAACATCCTCAAGAACCCCGAGGTCATCGCCGTCGACCAGGACGCGCGCGGCCTCCAGGGCGTCAAGGTCGCCGAGGACACCTCCGGGGCGCAGGTCTACGGCAAGGTCCTCGCCGGGAGCGGCAAGCGTGCCGTCGTCCTGCTCAACCGCACCTCCTCCGCCCAGAACATCACCGTGCGCTGGTCCGACCTGGGTCTGACCAACGCCTCCGCCACCGTCCGTGACCTGTGGGCCCGCGCCGACGTCGGCTCGTACTCCACGAGCTACACGGCGAGCGTCCCGGCGGGCGGTTCGGTCATGCTGACCGTCACCGGCGGCACCGAGGCGTCGGGCAGCACCTACACCGGCACGTCGAGCTTCTCCGGCGTGGTCGCCGGGAACACCGGCCTGAAGGTCGTCGACGTCGCCTACACCAACACCGCGGCCACCGCCCGTACCGCGACGCTGAAGGTCAACGGCCAGACCGCGACGACGGTCTCGTTCCCGCCGACGGGTTCCACGCAGGGCACGATCACCGTCCAGGTGGCCCTGTCGAAGGGCTCGTCCAACACGCTCGCCTTCACGGGCGCCCCGGCCCTCGCCGACATCACGGTCAAGCCCCTCGCCGGCGCGAACGGCGCCCTCGTGGTCGGCAAGCAGTCGGGCCGCTGCCTGGACCTGTACAACAGCACCATCACCAACGGCACCCAGGCCGAGCTGTGGGACTGCAACGGCGGCTCCAACCAGGCCTGGACGTACACCTCCCGCAAGGAACTCGTGGTGTACGGGAACAAGTGCCTGGACGCCTACAACCTCGGCACCACCAACGGCACGAAGGTCGTCGTCTGGGACTGCAACGGCCAGAACAACCAGAAGTGGAACGTCAACAGCGACGGCACGATCACCAACGTCAACGCGGGGCTCTGCCTCGACGCCAACGGGGCGGGGACGGCCAACCGCACCCCGATCGTGCTCTGGACCTGCGGCACCGCCGACAACCAGAAGTGGACGCTGACCTGACCCTCCCGGGCCGGGCCTGACCCTCCCGGGCCGGGCCTGACCCTCCCGGGCCGGGCCCGACCCTCCCGGGCGGGGCTTGACCGTCCGGGAGGGGGTCCGACCCACGGGTCGGGTCCCCGCCACCCGGAGCAAACGCGGCCGAGGGCTGGTGGCGGGGAACCGGCCGGCCCTTTCCCCGTGTCTGTCGACGTGCCGGACCAGTCGACGCGCGGGACCAGGGGGGACCATGTCGGACACCAGCGAGGCCGAGCCGGTCAGGACCAGGGGCGGGCGCGTCCGGCGCGCGGTGTTCCGCCTCGTCATGGCCGTTCTGATCCTGCTGCTCGCCGGACGGACCTACCAGGAGACGGCCGTGGCGCTCGCCCGGTCGGACGGATCCCTGCACACGGTGGTGGCGAGCGTCACGGAGCTGACCTCGCACACGGTGTCCGGTCGCTCGGGCGGCGGTCAGGACGGCGGCAGCGGCGGGTACTTCTCCCACACCGAGTACACCGTCCGCCTCGACCTGGGCGAGGGACAGAAAAGGGTCGACAAGGTCGAGGACCAGGTCGGGCAGGACCTCCGGGAGGGCGAGCGGGTCATGGTCGGCCTGTGGCACGGGCGGGTCGTGGAGATCGACGGCCAGGACGTGTGGCCCGGCTGGCACTTCGGGGCGCTGGACGTGACGCTGATCGTGCTGACCCCCTTGACCACGGCCTATCTGATCTCCCTCGCCGTGTCCGCCGTCGCCCTCCTGGCCGCCCGGGCCGCCAGGGTCCGGCCGACCCGCGACGACCGCTTCGGGCCCTGCGCGCTCGGATCGGCCGTCGGCATGGCGGCGCTGCTCGGCCTCCTCGTGTACGCGGCCTTCGGACACGTCCTCGCGTACTGGCCCGCCGTTCCCGTCTGCGCCGGTACGGCGGTGGCGCTGGCGAGGCTGACCGCGGTGGTACGGCGCCTCGGGCGTATCGCCGCCGAGGACACCCCGGCCGGCACGGGAAGTGCTGCGGCGCCGGCCTGAGAGCGGCCCGGCCGCGGCGGACCGGTCGCGTCCGCTCCGCCGGGAAACGCCCCGTCCGCACCCGTGAGAGCGCCGACGGACGGCGCGCGTACGGCGTCACCGACGCCGGCCGCACCGCGTCCGAACGGCACGCGGCGGCGCAGGACGCGGGCCGGACCGCACCGTTCGCAGCGCTGTCCGCAGCAGAGCGACGGACACTCGCCGCCCCGCCCCGGCAACCGGCACCGGCAGCGCAGACCGGGCCGGACGAGACCGGCCCGCCCGCACGTGCACCGAGAAGGTCCAGGTCAGCCTGGAGGCGACCTGGACCCCTGGGGTCTTCCTCCCTACTCGTCCCATGCCTGGATCATCGTCTGCTCGACGATCTTGCCGTCCCGCAACGTGATCATCGACTCGGCGAGGACGCGCACGCCGTCCGTGTACCGGCAGGACTCGCTGAAGGCGGCGCGGTCGCCCTGGACGATGCACTCCTCCAGCTTGTGGGTCATGTCCCGGCTGTAGACGTCGTCGAGCATCCGGCCGATCTCGTCCCGGCCGTGCAGCACCTTCGGCCGGCTCGGCTGGGTGTTGTGGTCGATGACATGAATTTCCGCGTCATCGGCGTAGAGCGACAACAATGTCGACGCGGTCTGTCCTTCTATGCCTCTGCGCAGGGTCTCGGTGTCGAAGGCGGAGCCTGCCGCGGTGCCCATGGTGACCTCCTCCGAGGGCCGCGGCCGAGGGGAGGTCGGGCCGCCCGACCCTCACCTTCGAGGCTCCTCCGGCAGGCCGGGCTCGGCAAGCGCAGGCGGTCGCCTCCGCCTGTCGGGTGAGCGTCGGCGCCCACCCGTGTCCGCGAGGGCGCCCGTGGCGTTGCTGAGGGCATGATCTCCACTCGACGCATCGCCGCTCTCGCCGTTCTCGCCGCAGGGGTCACGGGCCTCGCGGCGCCCATGGCGAACGCGGCCGACGCCCCGACCACCGGCCGACTCAACCCGATGACGGTGCTGGACTCGCTCGTCGCTGCCCAGATCCCCGCCGACCACCGGGCCGAACTGCCGCCGGTCTCCGGGCAGCTGGGCGAGCTCAACAAGGTGACTCAGCTCGACAGGCTGAGCGAGCTGCACCAGGTCACCGACCTCGTCGCCCCCGTCACCGGCCTGCTGCCGGGGATCCAGGCCTGAGCGACCCGTCCCTCCCCGCGGGGGCCGTCCGGACGACCGGGCGGCCCCCACACGCGTTCCGCCCGGCGGTCGCTCTCGTCACTCGACCGTCGCGAGGAACTGGGTGGCCGCCAGCTCCGCGTAGAGCGGGTCGCCCGCCACCAGCTCACGGTGCGTACCCACCGCACGGACCCGGCCCGCGTCCATGACGACGATCCGGTCGGCCATCGTCACGGTCGACAACCGGTGCGCGACGACGAGGACCGTGGTGGTCCGGGCGACGTCGGCGACGGTGTCGCGCAGCGCCGCCTCGTTGACCGCGTCCAGTTGGGAGGTCGCCTCGTCGAGCAGGAGGAGCCTCGGGCGGCGCAGCAGCGCGCGGGCGATGGCCACCCGCTGCCGCTCGCCGCCGGACAGCTTCGTCCCGCGATGTCCGACCAGCGTGTCCAGCCCCTGCGGCAGCCGTTCGACGAGGTCCTCCAGGCGGGTCGTCTTCAGCACGCCCCGCACGGCGTCGTCGTCCGCCGACGCGTTCCCCAGCAGCAGATTGTCGCGCAGCGAGCCCGACAGCACGGGGGCGTCCTGCTCGACATAGCCGATGGCGGAACGGAGTCGGGACAGCTCCCAGTCCGCCACATCGCGGCCGTCGAGGGTGACGGCGCCGGACTCGGGGTCGTAGAACCGCTCGATGAGCGAGAACACCGTGGTCTTGCCCGCACCCGACGGTCCCACGAAGGCCGTCATGCCCCGGGCCGGCACGGTGAACGTCACCCCGTGGTGGACGTACGGAAGGTCGTCGGCGTACCGGAACCGGACGTCGGCGAAGCCCAGCGAGGCCGGTTCGGCGGCGGGCGAGGGCAGCGGCTCGGGCCGGGACGCCGGCTCGGCGGGCAGCCGCAGGGCCTCCTGGATGCGGCTCAGGGCCGCCGAACCCGTCTGGTACTGGGTGATGGCGCCGACGAGTTGCTGGATCGGCGACATCAGATAGAAGACGTACAGCAGGAACGCCACCAGTGTGCCGATCTGGATCGCGCCCGTCGCGACCCGCGCCCCGCCCACCGCGAGGACGGTGATGAAGGCCGTCTGCATCGCCAGGCCGGCCGTGTTGCCCGCGGCCGCCTGCCACTTGGCGGCGCGCACGCTCTGCCGCCAGGACTCCTCCGCCGCCGCGTGCAGTGTCGCCTCCTCGCGGTGCTCGGCGCCCGACGCCTTCACCGTGCGCAGCGCGCCGAGGACCCGCTCCAGCGAGGCGCCCATCACTCCGACCGCGTCCTGCGCCCGACGGCTCGCCCGGTTGATCCGCGGCACGATCACGCCCAGGACCGTTCCCGCACAGAGGATCACGGCCAGCGTGACCCCCAGCAGCACCGGGTCCACCAGCCCCATCATCACGACCGTGGCGGCCAGGGTGAGCCCGCCGGTGCCGAGGCCCACCAGCGAGTCGGTGGTGACCTCGCGCAGCAGTGTCGTGTCGGAGGTGATCCGGGCCATGAGATCGCCGGGCTCGCTCCGGTCGACGGCGGTGATCCGCAGCCGCAGCAGATACGAGGACAGCGCCCGCCGCGCACCGAGCACCACCGACTCGGCGGTGCGCCGCAGCACGTACGAACCCAGCGCGCCCACCGCCGAGTTGGCGACCACCAGAGCGGTCAGCGCGAACAACGCGCCGGATATCGAACGGTCGTGACCCAGGTCGTCGATCAACTTCCTTGCCACCAGGGGCAGCAGCAGCCCGGTGGCGCCGGTGACGAGCGACAGTGCCGCACCCGCCAGCAGGGCCCAGCGGTGTGGCCGTACGTAGTCGAGCAACAGCCGCCAAGGGGGTCGGCCGTCGGCGGTCTCTGCGTGGGTCACGGG
This sequence comes from Streptomyces sp. NPDC088157, assembly GCF_044741545.1. Taxonomy (NCBI): domain Bacteria; kingdom Bacillati; phylum Actinomycetota; class Actinomycetes; order Kitasatosporales; family Streptomycetaceae; genus Streptomyces; species Streptomyces sp. NPDC088157. The sequence goes on along the minus strand of NZ_JBIUSU010000003.1, from coordinate 620,603 downwards.
GCTCCTCGGGAGGTCGGGTCGCAGGCCTGAAGGCTACGTCGGCCGCCGTGCGGTGCGGCCGGGAAGGGCGTGATCAGGGCGGCCGTCGGCCCCGCCGCCCGTGCCCTTACCGATCAGTCACGCGTAGGGTCGGCAGCGGGACGGACGACCGCCGAAGAAAGGGGCAGCACCATGCCACAGGAAGTGCGCGGAGTGATCGCGCCGGGGAAGAACGAGCCGGTACGGGTGGAGACGATCGTGATCCCCGACCCCGGTCCCGGTGAGGCCGTGGTGCAGGTGCAGGCCTGTGGGGTCTGCCACACCGACCTGCACTACAAGCAGGGCGGGATCAACGACGAGTTCCCCTTCCTGCTCGGCCACGAGGCGGCGGGCGTCGTGGAGGCGGTCGGCGAGGGCGTCACGGACGTGGCGCCCGGCGACTTCGTCATCCTGAACTGGCGTGCGGTGTGCGGTCAGTGCCGGGCCTGTCTGCGCGGCAGGCCGTGGTACTGCTTCGACACGCACAACGCGAAGCAGCGGATGACCCTGACCGACGGCACCGAGCTGTCCCCGGCGCTGGGCATCGGGGCGTTCGCGGAGAAGACGCTGGTGGCGGCCGGGCAGTGCACGAAGGTCGACGCGTCGGTGTCGGCCGCGGTGGCCGGGCTGCTGGGCTGCGGTGTGATGGCCGGGATCGGGGCGGCGATCAACACGGGCAACGTCGGCCGTGGTGACACGGTCGCCGTCATCGGCTGCGGCGGCGTCGGGGACGCGGCGGTGGCCGGGGCGAACCTGGCGGGCGCGGCGAAGATCATCGCCGTCGACATCGACGACCGGAAGCTGGCGAAGGCCCGCACCATGGGAGCCACCCACACGGTCAACTCCAAGGAGACCGACCCGGTCGAGGCGATCCGCGAGCTGACCGGCGGGTTCGGCGCCGACGTCGTGATCGAGGCGGTCGGCCGCCCGGAGACCTACAAGCAGGCCTTCTACGCCCGCGACCTCGCCGGCACGGTCGTGCTCGTAGGCGTCCCCACCCCGGAGATGAAGCTCGAACTGCCGCTGCTGGACGTCTTCGGGCGCGGCGGTGCCCTGAAGTCGTCCTGGTACGGCGACTGTCTGCCCTCCCGTGACTTCCCGGTGCTGATCGACCTGCACCTGCAGGGCCGCCTGGACCTGGGGGCGTTCGTGAGCGAGACCATCCGACTCGACGAGGTGGAGAAGGCGTTCGAGCGGATGCACGGCGGCGACGTGCTGCGCTCGGTGGTGGTGCTGTGATGGCCGCGCGCATCGAACGCCTCGTCACATCGGGCCAGTTCAGCCTCGACGGCGGCACCTGGGACGTCGACAACAACGTGTGGATCGTCGGCGACGACCACGAGGCGATCGTCATCGACGCCGCGCACGACGCGGATGCCATCCTGGCCGCCGTGGGTGGCCGCCGACTGACGGCCATCGTGTGCACCCACGCCCACAACGACCACGTCTCCGCCGCGCCGGCCCTGGCCGACGCGACCGGCGCCACGATCTGGCTGCACCCCGACGACCTGCCGCTGTGGAAGCTCACCCACCCGGACCGCGAGCCCGACGCCCACCTGGCCGACGGCCAGGTCATCGAGGCGGCCGGCACCGACCTGACCGTGCTGCACACCCCCGGGCACGCGCCCGGCGCGGTCTGCCTCCACGACCCCGGGCTCGGTGTGCTCTTCACCGGCGACACCCTCTTCCAGGGCGGACCGGGCGCCACCGGCCGCTCCTACTCCCACTTCCCGACGATCATCACCTCCATCCGGGACCGGCTGCTCGCCCTGCCGCCCGAGACGAAGGTGCTGACCGGGCACGGCGACCCCACGACCATCGGTGCGGAGGCGCCCCACCTGGACGAGTGGATCGCCCGGGGCCACTGAGCGGGAACCGGCAGTCCGCGCCCGACCGGGTGACCCGGCGGGCAAAAGGCGACAGAAGGTGTCCGGCTTCCGCGCGATGCTCGTCCACGCCGTCGATCCTCGATGACGACACCGACGAACACACGCAGGAGGTCGGACATGTCCGGTCCGCTGGAAGGCAAGGTGGCCCTGGTCGCCGGGGCGACACGGGGCGCGGGACGCGGTATCGCCGTGGAACTGGGGGCGGCCGGCGCCACCGTCTACGTGACGGGACGCACCACCCGCGCCCGGCGCTCCGAGTACGACCGCCCCGAGACGATCGAGGACACCGCCGACCTGGTCACCGAGGCGGGCGGCCAAGGGATCGCCGTGCCCACCGACCACCTCGACCCGGCCCAGGTCCGCGCCCTCGTCGACCGCGTCGCGGACGAGCAGGGCCGTCTCGACGTCCTGGTCAACGACATCTGGGGCGCCGAGCACCTCTTCGAGTGGGACACCCCCGTCTGGGAGCACGACCTGGACAACGGGCTGCGCCTCCTCCGCCTCGCCGTCGAGACCCACGCGATCACCAGCCACCACGCCCTGCCGCTGCTGCTGCGCCGGCCCGGCGGACTGGTCGTCGAGATGACCGACGGCACCACCGAGTACAACCGCGATACCTACCGGGTGAACTTCTTCTACGATCTCGCCAAGACATCCGTCCTGCGCATGGCCTTCGCCCTCGGCCACGAGATCGGCCCGCGCGGCGCCACCGCCGTCGCGCTCACCCCCGGCTGGCTGCGGTCGGAGCTGATGCTCGAACAGTTCGGCGTACGCGAGGACAACTGGCGCGACGCCCTCGACCGCGTCCCCCACTTCGCCATCTCGGAGACGCCCCGTTACGTCGGCCGGGCGGTGGCCGCCCTGGCCGCCGACCCCGACGTGGCCCGCTTCAACGGGCGGTCCCTGTCCAGCGGTGGTCTGGCGCCGGTGTACGGCTTCACCGACCTCGACGGCAGCCGCCCGGACGCCTGGCGCTACATGGTCGAGGTGCAGGACCCGGGGAAGGCGGCGGACACCACCGGCTACCGGTGAGCACTCACGCCGGGGGCACGGGGGGCGTCGGCCAGCGCGCCGAGTGCCCCGGCGGCAGCTCCAGATCCTCGCGTACGGCCGTGTAGTAGCCCTCGCGGCCGGCGCGCTGCCGCTCCAGCAGCGCCTGCCAGGCCTGCGGGTCGTGCGTCCCGGCCCGCAGGAACCGCTCCATGTCCATCACCACGCCCACCCACACGCGGGCCCGCTCCACCGCGTCCCGGCTGCCCAGCATGATCAGCGCCTCCCCGGCCGGGTCCCGCCTGTCGGTGGCCCGGGCCAGCAGCGGCTCGGCCTCCCGCGGAGGCATCGGATGCGGATGCGGGTCGTTGCCGAGGTGCGCGGCGACCCGGTACGCCAGATTCACGGACGCCTTCAACGTCCGCGCGTACTCGGCGTACACCGACAGCCGACGCTCCTCCCAGCGGGCCGCCCGCTCGCGCCGGAACCGTGCCCGGTCACTGCGTACGACCGCGACATACGAGCCGAGGGCTCCGACGACGACCCCGAGAAGGGCGGGGAGTTGCTGCAGGAACGCGGTCATACCCGCACGGTCTCCGTCCTGTTGACGTGGTAGAGGCGCTTAACAGCCCTTGCAGATCTTTTCACTTGTCCTGCCGGGAGGACGTCGGGCAGCGTGCAACCGTGCACACCCCCTCACAGCCGACCGCCTCACCCTGGCGCGTCCGCGACTTCCGCGTCCTGTTCTCGGCCACCGCGCTGAGCCAGCTCGGCACGAACGTGAGCTACGTCGCCGTGCCTCTCGTCGCCGTGACCGCGCTCGACGCGAGCCCCGGACAGGTCGGTGCGCTGGCCACGCTGAGCACGGTCGCGTTCCTGTTCATCGGCCTGCCGGCCGGGGTCTGGGTGGACCGGATGCGGCACCGCCGCATCCTGATCCTCGCGGACCTGTCGCGGGCCGTGCTGTTCTCGTCCGTACCCGTCGCCTGGCAGGCCGACGCGCTCACCCTGGTCCACCTGTACGCGGTGGTCCTGCTCAACGGGTGCGCGACCGTGTTCTTCGACGTCGGCTCGCAGAGCGCGCTGCCCCATGTGGTCGGCCGCGCCGCCCTGGTGCGGGCCAACACGGCCGTCGTGAGCCTCCAGGCCGTGGGCGGCATCGCGGGACGCGGGGCGGGCGGCGGACTCGTCCAACTGCTCACCGCGCCCGTGGCCGTGCTCTGCGCGGCGGGCGCCTACCTCGTCTCCGCGCTCCGGCTCCTGGCACTCGGGCGGGGCGACGACGCGCCCCGCCCGGCACCCGGGGCCCGGCTGGGCGCCCAGATCGCGGAGGGCGTACGGCATGTCCTCGGCGACCGGGAACTGCGCGCGCTCGCGCTCACCGCCGCCCTCAGCAACTTCGGCTCGCAGATCGTCACCACCATGCTGCCGATCCTGTTCGTCCGCGAACTGCGCCTGTCGGCGGGCGCGTTGGGGCTGTTCTGGGCGGCGGGCGGGCTCGGTCTGCTGCTCGGCGCCTGGTGTGCCCGCCGGCTGGCCGGACGCCTCGGGCACGGCCGTGCGCTCGGCCTCACCGGAGCGGTCCTGGCACCCGCGGCGCTGCTCGTGCCCCTGATCGACCGGGGGCCCTGGCTGTGGATCGCCGGGGCGGCCTGGGTGCTGACCCTGCTCAAGACCGGCGTGGACAACGTCCTCGGCGTGAGCCTGCGTCAGCGGATGACCCCCGACGCCCTGCTGGGCCGTATGAACGCCACCTTCCGTTTCATCCTGACCGGGGCGCTGGCCGTGGGCGCCGCCGTCTCCGGCCTGATCGGCGAACTCGCCGGAGTACGGGTCACCCTGTGGGTGGGCGCCGTGCTGCTGTCGGCGAACTTCCTGCCCGTCTTCCTCTCGCCGGTCCGCACCCGCCGTGAACTCCCGCGGCAGCGGGGGGCGGTGCCGCTCAGCCCGAGAGTGCCGAAGTGAGCGCCCGAAGCACCCGCTCCCCGTCCGCCCGTGTCGTGCGCCAGTTGCTGAACGCGGCCCGCAGCGCCGGCACCCCGCCGTACACCGTCGGCGTCAGGAACGCCTCCCCGGACGCGGCCACGGCGTCGGCCAGCGCGCCGACTCGCGCCTGCGTCGGGTCGGCGGCGAGGGTGAAGCAGACGACGTTCAGCCGCACCGGGGCAAGCAACCGCAGCCCCTCCAGCGCGGCGACACCCTCGCCGAGCCGGACGGCGAGGTCCACGTTCCGCTCGACGATCTCGCGGTGCCCGGCCCGCCCGTAGGCCACCAGCGAGAACCACGCCGGCAGCGCGCGCAGCCGCCGGGAGTTCTCCGGAGTGAGATGGACGAAGTCGGGCTCGCCGGCGGGCAGCCCGAGGTACGGCGAGGCGTTGTGGAAGACCCGCACCTGGAGGTCACGGCGGCGGGTGAACTGGACGGCCGCGTCATAGGGCACGTTGAGCCACTTGTGCAGGTCCACACAGACCGAGTCGGCCGCGTCGAGCCCGTCGACGAGGTGCGCGTACGCGGGGGAGAGGGCGGCGAAACCGCCGAACGCCGCGTCCACGTGCAGCCAGAAGTCGTACCGCTCCTTCAGGGCCGCGATCGCCCGCAGATCGTCGAAGTCGACGGTGTTGACCGTGCCCGCGTTGGCCACGACGACCGCCGGCCGCCCGTCCAGCTCGGCCAGCGCCGACTCGAGCGCGACGACGTCGACGGCCTCCCGGCCGCCCGGCAGCACGGGCACCTGCCGCAGCCGGTCCCGGCCGATGCCCAGCACCGACAGCGCCTTGGCGACACTGGAGTGCGGGCTGCCCGAGAGCACCTCCACGGGTCCCAGCGCGGCCGCGCCCTCCCGGGACACGTCCACCCCCAGCCGTTCCCCCAGCCACTCACGGGCGACGGCGAGACCGACGGTGTTGGAAACGGTCGCGCCGGTCACGAACGCCCCGCTGTGCTCCTCGCCCAGCCCGAACAGGTCACGCGACCAGGCCACCGTCTCCCGCTCCAGCGCCGCCGCCCACGAGCCGCCCGCCCCGGAGACGTTCTGGTCGTACGCGCCGGTCAGCCAGTCTCCGGCGACCGACGCGGGCGTCGCCCCGCCCGTGACGAAGCCGAGGTAGCGCGGCCCGGCCGAGCCGGAGAAGCCCGGCGCCCAGTGCTCGGCGAACCGCGCGAGAGCGCCCTCGGCCCCGGAGCCCTCGTCGGGCAGGGCCGCCCGGTCGGGCGCCCGGTCGAGGCGGACCACCGGCCGCTCGGCCAGTCCGGTCACCTCACCGGCGGCGAAGTCACGGGCGGACTGCAGGAGCTCGGGAAGCCGGGAGAGATCGTCGGCGAGGATGCGATGCATAGGGGGAACTTAGGACGGGTGTACGGCTCGGCGCCCGATCCAATCGGGTGGAACTGGACCGGACGCCCGCGCGCACCATCCCTCCAGAACGGACAGAACAGACGTAACGGTCGGGAAGTTCACCGTTATGTCACAGCTCGGCTCGGCCTACAACCGAGACGCGGGGACAGCTGTCTAGGAGGAAGAGATCGCCACACTTGTGCCAGGGAGAGGGCAGCCATGGGGGACATACGCAGACGAGGGGCCGTCGTGCTGGGGCTCACCGGCCTCGTCGCGCCGTTGACGCTGGCGCTGGGCGCGGCACCGGCGCAGGCCGCGAGCTGTACGACGCAGGCCGGGCCGTACCAGAAGCAGGTGGAGAAGTTCCTCGGCCGGCCGGTCGACGGCAAGCAGTCGGCCACCGACTGCAAGGCGATCCGGGCCTTCCAGAACAAGCACGGCATCACCCCGAACATCGGCTACGCCGGGCCCGTCACCTGGGGCGTGATGGACCTCATGAACAAGCAGAAGGCGGTGGGCAACAAGCCCAACAAGGCCGGCACGTGCCCGACCAACAAGGGCCGCATCGCCTGCGTCAACCTCACCCTCCAGCTCAGCTGGATCCAGGACGGCAGCAGGCTGGTCTACGGGCCCGTCCCGGTCCGCACCGGCCGCAACGGGTACGAGACCCGCACCGGTCTGAAGAAGATCTACTGGCGCCACATCGACCACGTGTCGAGCATCTACAACGTGCCGATGCCCTACAGCCAGTTCTTCGACGGCGGCCAGGCCTTCCACTCGGTCGGTCTCAGCATGTGGAACCCGCCGGGCTCGCACGGCTGCGTCAACATGACCACGACGACGGCCAAGAAGTACTGGTCGCTGCTGAAGAACGGCGACGACGTCTTCGTGTACGGCCGCAAGCCGGGCACCTGAGCCGCTCGGGTCATCGAGGCGGCGCGGGCGCCCGGCTTCCCCGGGCGTCATGCCTCGGGTGCGTCCCCGAAGTCCGGTATCTCCAGCCTGGTCCCGCCCTGCCGTGCGGACTCGTGCGCGACGATGCCCGGCAGCGTGTAGCGGGCCGCGACCCAGGCGTTCACGGCCGGCAGCGTGCGGGTGCCGACCGCGGTCACGAAGTCGTCCACCAGGAAGTGGTGGCTGCCCTCGTGCCCGTTGTGCAGGTCGTCGAACTCCCGAGGCAGCCGCGCACGGTCGTGCACGGGCGCCGAACCCGAGGTGAAGGCGGCCCGCAGCTCGGGCGCGATGTGCTGGAGCGACGGGTCGTCGGGGGACAGGGTGGGCTTGGGTTCGAGCAGCTCGCTGATGTCCTTCACGCCGTTCTTGTCCTGCCACAGCGCCACCGTCGCGAGCTGTTCCATGCTCGCCTCGGTACCGAAGAAGCGGAACCGGGACTCGCGGATGTGGGACGGGTATCCCACCCGCCGGAACTCGTTGGTGCGGAACGAACCACCGCCCGCCACCTCGAACAGTGCGGTGGCGTTGGAGAAGTCGTTGCCGAACTGGCTGACCTCCTTGTCGAAGACACCGTCCCCCCGCCCGTCGACGACACCGATCGCCGACACGCTCACCGCGTGCGTCCGCCAGGCGCCCAGCACGCCGCCCACCGAGTGCGTCGGGTACAGCAGCGGGGGATAGCTGGCGGTCGCCTTCCAGTTATCGCCGCCGCTGTACTGGTAGGCCTCGTAGAAGCCCAGGTCCATGTCGTGGACGTAGTCGCCCTCCGCGTAGAAGAGCCGCCCGAAGGCGCCCTCCGCGATCTGGTTGCGGGCGTGCACGGTAGCCGGGTTGTACTGGCTGGTCTCGCCCATCATGTACGTCAGCCCCGTCGACCTGACGGCGTCGATGATCGCCGCGATCTCCTCCGTGGTGATCGCCATGGGGACGGCGGAGTACACGTGCTTGCCGGCCTCGAGGCCCTGGAGAACCAGCGGGCCGTGCGTCCAGCGCTGGGTGAAGACGGCGACCGCGTCGACCGCCTCCGACTCCAGCATCGCCTCGTACGAGGGGAACGTGCCCGTCAGGCCCACCTCGGCGGCGAGCCGCTCGGCACGTTCGGGCAGCAGATCGGTGACGTAGACGTCACCGACGCCGGGGTGGGCGAGGAACAGCTTGGCGAACTGGCCCGAGAACTGTCCGGCACCGACGATGCCGAGGGAGAACGTCATGGGTGGCGTGCCCTTCACTGGTCGAGAATCAGGTTGATCTGGCTGTTGGTCCGGTCCAGGCTGCTCACGGGCTTGCCGTTGCCGAAGATGTCCTGCATGGCCGGGTGCATCAGCGCGTACACGTCGGCCGCGTAGTTGGTGATCGGGTAGGAGAAGGTCGCGAAGTTCTTCTTGTCGGCGACCGGTCGGGTGAACGCGCTGACGTCGATGCCCTTCTTCCGGTACGCGGCCACCGCGGCCTTCGTGCCGTCGGGCGTCGCCGGGAAGACGATCCCGTAACCGCCCACCGTCTTCTGGCACTCGTTCGACGCCAGGTACGCGACCCACTTCTTCGCGCCCGCCTTGTTCGGGGCGTTCTTGGTGACCGAGTCGGCCAGTCCGTTCATCATCGTGGCCCGCTCGCCGGTCGGGCCGGCCGGCGTGACGGCGGTGTCGATGTCCATGCCCTTGAAACCGTCGTACGAGGAGATCATCCACGCGCCGTCGAAGGAGGCGGCCGCCTTGCCCGCGGCCACCTGGGTGTTGGCCTGGTTGGACTGGGAGTTGTAATCGGTGAAGGGCACCATGTAGCCCTTCTTCGCCAGCCCGAAGTACCACTTGACGACCGACTGGAAGGTCCCGCTGTCGTACTGGTACTTCGTGCCCCATCGCTTCTGGTCCGTGTAGGTCCAGCCCGCGGAGGCGGTGAAGGTGCTCCACTGGGTCTGGCCGTCGCCGTCCCCGCCGCCGTTGGTGGCGAGGCCGTACACCTTGACGTGGTTCTTGTCGAAGCCCGGCTCGTCGCCCCGCCTGCCCTTGCTGTCGACGGTGAGGTGGGCGATGGCCTTCTCGAAGGTGCCGCCGTCCTTCGGGTTCCAGGACAGGCCGCCCAGTTGCTCGGGGGTGAGGCCCGCGTCCTTCGCCATCTTCCGGTTGTAGAAGAGGGCGACGGTGTCCCAGTCCTTCGGGGCGCCGTAGCGGTGGCCGTCCTGGCCCATCCAGTTGGCGCCGAGCCCCGACTGGTAGGCGGCGTCGTCGACGCCCAGGTCGTCGAGCGGTTCCAGCACCTTCAGGTCGGCGAACTGGCCGAACTTCTGGATGTGGTCGGTGAACACGTCCGGCTCGGTGCCCGCGATGAAGCTCGCGGTCAGCTTGGTCCAGTAGTCGTCCCAGCCCAACTGGGTGATCTTCACCCGCAGCCCGGGGTTCTGCTCCTCGAAGTCCTTCGCGCACGCCTCGTAGGCGGGCTGCTGGTTGGCGTCCCACAGCCAGTACGTCACCGTGTGCGCCGACGAGCCGGCGCCGCCCTGGGCGCAACCGCTCACCAGGGACAGCCCGAGCACCCCGGCCAGTGCGGTGACCGTACGCATCCGTATCCGCATGTCCGTCCCCTTACTTGATGCCGGTGAAGCTGATGGAGCTGACGATGCGGCGCGCGAAGAACCCGAAGAGCACGAGCATGGGCAGGGCCGCGATGAGCGTGGCCGCCATCAGGCCCGACCAGTCGGTGCCGGTCTGCGGGGTCTGCGCCCGGAAGATGGCCAGGGCCACGGTGAGCACGCGCGAGCCGTCGCCGTAGGAGACCATCAGCGGCCAGAAGTAGTCGTTCCAGGAGGTGATGTACGTCAGCACGGCCAGGGTCAGGACCGGCGTGGACGCCATCGGCAGCAGCACCCGGAAGAAGATCCGCACCTTCCCGGCGCCGTCGAGCAGCGCCGCTTCCTCGACCTCCCTCGGTATGTTCATGAAGAACTGGCGCAGGAAGAACACCGCGAACGGCGTCATGAACATCGTCGGCAGGGCGATCCCCAGCAGGGAGTCCACCAGGCCGAGTTCCTTGATGAGCACGAAGTTCGGCAGCAGGGTGAAGATGGTCGGCACCATCAGACCGGCGAGGAACAGGGCGAACACCTTGTCCCGGCCGCGCCAGCGCAGCCGGGCGAAGGCGTACGCGGCCATGGCGGAGAAGAAGATCTGGCAGACGGTGACGAGGGTGGAGACGATGACCGAATTGAGCAGATACCGCCAGAACTTCAGTCCGCCGCCCGCGCCGCCCTGCGCGATCGCCTCCTTGGTCGACTGGAGGCCGAGCGCCCGCTCGAAGCCGCCCGAGGTCAGACCGACCGGCAGCGGATCGCCGGGGCTCGCGGCGAGTCCGGAGTTGGTGGACAGCGCGGTGCGCAGGATCCAGTAGAACGGCAGCAGGGTGATGAGCATGATCACGGCCAGCACCGCCCAGGCCACGATCCGCCCGGGGGTGGGCCGGCGCCTGAGGGGTCGTACGTGTGTCGCCCGGGTCGCCCCGGTCGTCGGGGTGGTCACAGCAGCCATGTCGACTCCTCCCGTTCAGCCGAGGTCGGTCTGACCGGCTCGGGTGAGCCGGTACTGGACGAAGGTGATCGCGCTGAGCACGACGAGCAGGGCCACCGACATCGCGGAGGCGTAGCCGAACTGGAAGCGGGCGAAGGCGGCGCCGTAGATGTAGTACTGGAGCACGTTGGTGGCGTCCGCCGGGCCGCCCCTGGTCGTCACGGCGACCGTGTCGAAGACCTGGAACGAACCGATCACGGTCATGATCAGCACGACCGCCAGGACCGGACGCAGCAGCGGCATCGTGATCCGCCAGAACATCCGCCACTCGCTCGCGCCGTCCACCTTCGCGGCCTCGTACATGTCGTTCGGAATGGCCTGGAGGCCTGCGAACAGCAGCAGCGCGGTGTAGCCGACGTGCCGCCACACGTTGATCAGGGCGATCGTGGGAATCGCCCAGGTCTCGTCCGCCAGGAACGGGATGCGGTCGAAGCCCAGCGCCGCGATGATCTCGTTGCCGATCCCGAGCTGGGTGTCCAGGATCCACAGCCAGACGATGCCCGCGACCACGTTCGACATCAGATACGGCGTGAGCACGATCCCGCGCAGCACCGCCGACTGCGTCAGCCGCTGGAGCAGGACGGCGATCGCCAGCGCCGAGACCGTCTGCACCCCGATGTTGATGACCACGTACGCGACCGTGACCTCGAGGGAGTTCCAGAAGATCGGGTCGTGCACCATGCGCACGTAGTTGTCGAGGCCCACCCACTCGGCCGGCGTGAGCAGGTTGAAGCGGGTGAAGCTCAGATAGATGCCCCGCAGCGTCGGCCAGAGCAGGAAGACCACGAATCCCAGCAGGGCCGGCGCGATGAACACCGCGGCGAGCCGCCCGTCACCCCGGCTCTCGCCCGCCGTCGGCCGGTCCGTCCTCGGCTTGGTCGCAGCCCCCTCGGCGCTGCCCAGTGGCAGCGGTGACGGAGGACTGCTGGAGGCGATGGTCATCGGGAGACTCCCTCGTCTGCGGTGGCTCGCTCTCGGCCACTTACTTTTGAGCCGAAAGAATCCAACGTCAAGGGGTTGGCGAACATCTTTTCCAGCGGGCCGAGTGGCTCATATAGTGACCTGGATACTTTCAAGGCAAAAGAAACCGTGTGGGAGTCTGACCCTCATGACCACAGGTACCGCCAGCTGGCTACCGCTGAGCCCGGGGGAGCGCTCGGTCGCGATCGAGGTGCTCGTCCACGGCCCGCTCTCGCGCTCCGACCTCGCGCGGCGGCTCAACCTCTCCGCGGGCAGCCTCACCCGGCTGACCAAACCCCTGATCGAGTCGGGACTGCTGGTCGAGGTGCCCGACGGGGGCATCGCGGTGGAGACCCGGCAGGGGCGCCCCTCGCAGCCCCTCGACGTGGTGGCGCAGTCCCGCTCCTTCATCGGCTTCAAGATCACCGCTGACAAGGTGTACGGAGTCGTCACCACGTTGCGCAGCGAGATCGTGGCCCGTCACGACCGCCCGCTCACCACGCACGACCCCGAGGAGGTCGTCGGCCTGCTGGGCGAGATGACCGACGAACTGGCCCGCGCCCATCCGGGTCTCGCCGGGATCGGCATCGGGGTGGGCGGCCGCGTCGAGGACCGTACGACGGTCGGGGAGTCACCCTTCCTGGGGTGGCGCGACATTCCGCTGGCCGCGCTGGTCGAGGAGCGCACGGGACTGCCCGTGGTCCTCGAGAACGACGTCGCCGCCCTGGTGGAGGCCGAGACGTGGTTCGGCGCGGGACGCGGCCTCGACCGCTTCGTCGTCCTCACCATCGGTGCCGGCTTCGGCTACGGCCTGGTCCTCTCCGGCCGGCGGGTGCCCTGCGTGGAGGAGGACGGCGGCTTCGGCCGGCACTGGATCATCGACCCCAGCGGTCCGCTCACTCCCGAGGGGGAACGCGGCAGCGCCGTCTCGCTGCTGACCATCCCCAACATCCGCTACCAGGTCCAGGCCGCCACCGGCCGGGAGCACACGTACGAGGAGATCCTCGCCCAGGCCGCCGCCGGGGAACCCATGCCCGCCCGCGTCATCGACGAGGCGGCCCGCGCGCTGGGCACGCTGGTCGCGCAGATCGCCAACGCCGTCATGCCGCAGAAGGTGCTGCTCGCCGGTGAGGGGGTCGGGCTGATGGACGTCGGCGGGGCGACGGTGGAGGCGACCATCCGGGCCCACCGGCATCCGCTCGCCCTGCCGGTGGCGCTGGAGACCAAGGTGTCGGACTTCCACGACTGGGCGCGCGGCGCCGCGGTGCTGGCCATCCAGGTGCTGGTCCTGGGATCGGCGGAGAGCTGAACTGTGCTGTGGGGCTTGACAGATGGACGTGATCAGTAACACGTCCGTTATGTCCCTTTCGTTCGTGATGACTCACGCGGTCTTCACTTCCGACGCCGTAAGCTTCACGCCATGTCCACCACTGTTGAATCCCTCTCCGAGCGATCGGCCGCGGAGGTCAACGAGGAGATCCGGGCCCTGTGGCGCCGGTCGGGCGGGACACTGAGTGTCGAGCAGCGCGAGGAGTACCAGCGGCTCGTCCTGGAGTGGGCCGCCGCTCCCTCCTCCGTCGAAGCGGCCTGACCCTCACCCGACCGCGGGGCCCTGACGCATCGGCGCCCCGCGCCGGGGCACCCCTGGCGCATGGGTGATCTTCCCGCACCGGCCCCGGCCGTCCTCTACCGCCTCGTCGACTTCGGCGACCGCGTCCTCCCCCGTCGGACCGGCTTCGTGACCGTCACCCTGCCCGGCCGGATCGGCGGCCTGGTGCTCGCCGTGGCGGCCGCGCCGCCCCCGGCGTGAACCCTTGCCCGTCGTGAGCTCCTGGTCGTGGCGGTCGTCGTCGCCTCGCTCCACCCCGCCCTGCCCGTGCTCCTCGGCCCGGCCCTGCCGCACGAGCGGCTCAGCGGTCGGCAGGCGCCGGGGCCGGCCGGCGCGGCGACGGCCACCGTGCTGCCGGCGCTCGGCCGAGGTCACCCCCATGTCGCCGAGTAGTACCGCTGGTAGGCCTTGCGGTCCTGTTCGGCGCGGAAGTACCGGGTCGCCACGAGGGCGACCATGCTGCCCGCGATGACCAGCAGACCGGGGCCGATGTTCCTGGGATCGGTGAGCTTGGACGCGAGGGTCTCGCTGACGCCGGTACCTGTCACGGGAGTCGTCGTGCCCGGCGAGACCGAGCCCGGGGAGAGCCCCGCCTGGGTGGAGGAGGCGGACGGCGCGGGATCGGCGGACGACGTGTTCGCGCCGGAGTTGTCGGAGGGCGCGGCCACGATCAGCTGCACGCCCAGCTGGGCCAGCGCCTTCGTCACCGGCTGGAAGAACGTCGTACCGCCCGTGGTGCAGTCGCCGCTGCCGCCCGAGGTGATGCCGAGGGCGATGCCGTCGGAGAACATCGGGCCGCCGCTGTCGCCGGGCTCGGCGCACACCGTCGTCTCGATGAGCCCGCTGACCGTGCCCTCCGGATAGTTCACCGTCGCGTCGAGACCGGTGACCTCGCCGTCGCGCAGCCCGCTGGTGCTGCCGCTGCGGAACACCTTCTGGCCGACGGCCGCGTCGCCCGTGCCCGTGATCCGCACCCCGTTGCCGTTGCCGATGGCCACCACGTCGGCTCCGGCGCCGGCCTTGCCGCTCGCGTACTGCACCAGGGAGAAGTCGCCGCCCGGGAAGTTGGAGTTGACCGTCTGGCCCACCTGCTGCTTGGCCTGGTTGTCGGCGAACCAGGTGGACCCGGTGGGCCCGCAGTGCCCGGCGGTGAGGATGAAGTCGTTCGATCCGTTGGTCACGTTGAAGCCGGCCGAACAGCGTCCGCCGGTGGACAGGATCGGCTGGGCGCCGTTGACCCGCGTGGTGAACGTGCCGGTGGTGCGCTCCATGCGCACGAAGCTGCCGATCCCGGTGGCCGTCCGCGTCAGCTGCGACCAGTCGCCGGCCGACACGGTGCTGTCGGCCTGCACGACGATCTGGTTCGACCGGTAGTCCATCACCCACGCGGTACCGGGCACCCTGGGCGCCGAACGCAGTGTGGTCGTGGCCGACTTCAGCTCGTTCATGCTGTGCGGAACGACCTTCGCCTGGGCGCCCGCCTGCCGGACGGCGTCGGCCGTCTCCTCGTCGGTGACGGCGACGACCGGGCGCCCGTCGGAACCGAGCCAGGTGCCCGCCGTCCGCGAGGTGCCGAACTTCTTGACGAGGGCCGCCCCCGGATTCGTGACGACGGACTCCGCCGCGCTGCGCGGCCCCGCGGCCGTGCCGGGCGGCTCGCTCGCCATGGCGGCCTGCGTGACCATGGCCCCTCCGATGAGGAGCCCGCCGACGGCCGCCAGCCGCGTCACTCGCCGGACGGTCCGTCGTCGTACATGCCTCATGTCATGGCTCCCGAAAACCCCGAACGCACGGCCTCAACACCGCGGAGCACTCCGGTCGTTGAGTGCCCTCACCTCCATACGTGCGCGGGCACTCCAGCGTTCAGTCCGGGGGTGATCACCTCAGGTTCTGCGTGCCACCCCGCTGAACATCGCGACCTCCTCCGGTTCGGCCCCGTCCCCGGCGTCCTCCGGGCGCCGGCGTGAGCACGGAGCGCGTCGACGTTGCGCAGGTCCTCGTCGAGATGGTCGGTGCGGCCCTCAGGCGTATCTAAGCGGGGGAGTTGAGCTGCGCGGGGCATCCGTCCGTTTCCGTCGCGGGTCCCAGCCGCGCCCAGCTCCGCTCGTCGCCCCAGACGGCCGCCGGGCCGGTGTAGGGGCGCAGCAGCGCGGTGAGAGCCGGGTCACCACGGCCGTTGAGTTCGTCGGAGGCGATCCGGCGGGCGATGCCCGCCAGGAAGTCGGCGAGCTGCACCCGGGCGTCGAGCCGCGAGACGACGAGCCGGAACCCGGCGAGGCGGATGCCCCGCACCCGGGCCGCGCCCTCGATCCAGGCGATCCGCTCCGGGGTGAGCATGTTCTGCCGGTCGTGCGCGAGCCGGACCGGACGTCCGCCGTCGCTCCAGTGGGCGGCCGTGTGCAGGATCGACGGCAGCAGCGGATTGAGGACCGGGGTCAGGACGAACGGACCGTCCTGAATCGCGGCCCGGTAGGAGAGCGCGCGCTGCCGTTCCCGTGCCAGCCGGGAGAGCGTCCTGGCCGCCGCTGTTTCCGGATATCCCCGCCGCAGTTCCTCGAGCGTGCGGAAGAAGTGCTCGACGGGCGCATCGGGTTCGCCGTAGTGGCGCACCCACAGCAGTTGGTTGGCCGCTTCCAGGAATCTCCTCCACTCCACCTCGGTGAAGGTGCGCCGCCCCTGCCGAAAGAGCGAGACGGCCGCCCCGGCGTCGCCGAGCAGCAGGTCGACGGCCCGGTCCACGACGAAGAAGGCCTTCTCGACGAGGTGCACATGGGCGTGCCCGTACAGCGGGCCCGATGTCGAGAGCAGCCATTCCAGCACCGCCCGGTGTTTCTCCCGGAGCAGGTGGTTCGCCTTGTACTCCTCGGCGGGCGAACGGATCCGGTTCCGTATCTCCTGTACGTGGCCGGCGGCGGACTCGGCCGACAGCAGCACACTCGCGTGGGCGAACACGTCCGTGTTGCCGCCGGTGAGGTTCTCACCGTCCGACCCCGACTCGTCGCAGGCGATCTCCGGGATTGCGCCGGCGTCCGCCGCGGCTGTCCCGTCCACACGATCCCAGGTCACACCACGACCCCCTATCTTGTGCCCCATGACCAGCATCCCGCACGAGACGCATGGTGAACCAAACCCTTTACGGGCCCTCACCCTCGACCGGCTCCGATGTCGTACGAGCATGAAGTGGCGTACCTACCCGGCCGACGTGCTTCCGTTGTGGGTCGCGGAGATGGACGTGGCCCTCGCCGAGCCGGTCGTCCGCGCGGTGACGAAGGCTCTGGCGCTCGGCGACACCGGCTATCCGGCGGGCCCGGCCTACGCCGAGGCGCTGGGCGTGTTCGCCGCCGAGCGGTGGGGGTGGGACGGGCTCGCGGTCGAGCGGACGGCGATCGTGCCCGATGTGATGCTGGGCGTCGTCGAGATGCTGAAGCTGGTGACGGGGCCCGGTGATCCGGTCGTCGTCAACCCGCCCGTGTACCCGCCGTTCTTCCCGTTCGTCGAGCACATGGACCGGCGGGTCGCCGAAGCGCCCCTCGGTACGGACGGCCGGCTCGACCTCGCCGTTCTGGAGGACGCGTACCGGCGTGCCGTCGCCGGCGGTGGGCGCGCCGCGCATCTGCTGTGCAGCCCGCACAACCCGACCGGCACCGTGCACACGGCCCGGGAACTGGCCGCCGTGGCCGGACTCGCCCGGCGGTACGGCGTCCGGGTGGTCGTCGACGAGATCCACGCGCCGCTCACCGCTGCGGGGGTCGACTTCGTGCCCTATCTCGCCGTCCCCGGCGCGGAGAACGGCCTGTCGCTGATGTCGGCCTCCAAGGGGTGGAACCTGGCCGGGCTCAAGGCGGCCCTGGCCGTCGCGGGCCCCGAGGCGGCGGCCGACCTGGCCCTGCTGCCCGAGGAGGTGGGTCACGGACCGAGCCACGTCGGCGTGCTCGCGCACACCGCCGCCCTGCGCGAGGGCACCGGGTGGCTGGACTCCCTGCTGGCCGGCCTCGACGACAACCGGCGCCTGCTCGCCGCGCTCCTGGCGGAGCACCTGCCCGGAGTCGCACACCTGCCGGCGCAGGCCACCTACCTCGCCTGGCTCGACTGCCGGGCGCTGGGCCTCGGGGCCGATCCGGCCGCGGTCTTCCTGGAGCGCGGGCGGGTCGCCCTCAGCTCCGGGCTCGCCTTCGGCACGGGCGGGGCCGGGCACGTCCGGCTGAACCTGGCCACCTCGCCGGAGATCCTCACCGAAGGCGTACGACGGATGGCGGCCGCCGTTCGCTGAGCCGCCGGGTCGCCTGTCGGCCGAACCGCCGCCACCTCGACTCGGGGGTGCGGCGGCGCGGCGGCGCGACGACACCGGGTACGGGCGGCGGGTCCGGCCGGACCACGACCCGAGGCTGCCCGGGTCGTGACGTGAGCCGCTGCCTAGACTGCGGACATGGATGAGAAGGCGATCGACCGGCTGGGCGCGGGGAAGTACCTGCTGATCACCAGCTATCGCAAGAACGGGACCGGGGTCCCCACCCCCGTGTGGGTGGTGCGCGACGGGGACGCGCTCGGGGTCTGGTCGGTCGCCGACGCCTGGAAGGTGAAGCGGATCCGGGCCCGTGGCGACGTGCTCGTGGGGCCCTGTGACGTACGTGGCAGGCCGACCGGCGAGCAGGTCCCGGCCACCGCCGAGATCTGCGACGCGCAGACCACCGCCCGCTACCGCACCCTGCTCGCCCGCAAGTACGGCGTCCTGGGCCGCCTCACCCTGCTCGGCAGCAGGCTGCGCCGGGGCGTGGACGGGACCGTCGGGATCCGCGTCACGCTGTGAGCGGCGAAAGGGGCCCGGACCGCACGGTCCGGACCCCCTTTCGGGCAGCGCGTGCGGGCTACGGCCCGTCCACGACCGTCCCCGTCAGCACCGGACGGTCGGGCAGGGGCTCGGCCTCTTCGTCGGTCAGCGCCAGACGCATCGACTCGGCCGGCTCGGCCACCTGGTCCTTCACCGTGGGTACGGTGAAGTCGACGGTGGTGCTCCCGGCCGGGATGTTCATCCAGACCCACAGGTTCGCCTCCGACAGCGGACGCTCCGGGTCGGGTTTGTCACCGGAGTAGTCCAGCAGCCACTGCGGGTCCACGTCCTTGGTGGACAACTCGGCGCCCTCGGTGACCGGGAGCACCCGGACCGGCTGCCAGAAGTTCACGTCGGCGGTCTCGGAGAGGGTGATCCGCCAGCTCAGCGACTCGCCCTCGGACACCCGGTCGTTGACCGGCGTCAGGGTCACCTTCGGCGCCGGGTCGTCGTTCTCCACCGTGACCCCGCCCCGGTAGGAGCCGACGACCGCGCCGCGCACGGCCTTCACGAGGAGGTCCCGCGTCACGTCGTAGCCGAAGCGGGTGTCGCCCTCCACCTCGAGCGGCACGTCGATCGGGGTGCTGCCGGGCCTGACCGAGACCACCTTCTCCGTGGCGTCGCCGGTCTCGGGGTCGACGACGTAGAAGCGGACCTGGCCGCTGCCGCGGCCGGACACCTGGACCGGGACGTGGTAGGTGCGGGTGCCGGAGTCGCCCTCCTTGGCCGTGATCCGGCCGATGTCGACGCGCGGCAACGCCGCCGCCCCGACCGCCGGCGTGCCCGGGGCCCAGCCCCAGGCGTCCATGAACCAGGCCTGCCCGGACCCCGAACGAGGAGTCAGCTCAACGGACTTGACGTGCCTCAGGTCGAGCCCGGCGCGGGTGGCGGCGGTGAGCGGGACACGCAGCTCGCGGGCCCAGTAGGAGGCGGTGCGGTCGGAGCCCGGCAGCCCGTCGACCGAGACCCGGCCGAGCCGGGCGCGGTGGCCGGCCGAGTCGGTGACGGACACGTCCAGCCGGGTGCCGGTGGTGTTCGGCGGCACGAAGACGCGCAGCGCCAGGCTCTTGGCGCCGGAGAGGGAGACAGGGGCGCGGGAGCTGATCTTCGTCGGTGTACCCGGCGCCGACCACTTCAGCGCGACCGCGCTCTTGCCGGAGTCCTTCTCCAGATCCCACCAGCCGAAGTGCGGGGACCTCCCGGTGGCGTCCGCGCCCAGACAGGCCCTGGCCGGGTCGGGGTCCGCCCAGCACACCCGGCCGCCGGTCACCTCGACCCCGCCGTCGGGTACGAAGCCGCCCGTGCGGCGGGCGCCGACCGCGTGCGTCAGGACGCGGGCCGGGTCCGCGGAGGGCGCGCGCCTGCCGGTGCCGTCGAGCAGCGGGCGCACCCGGTCGTCACCGGCGACGAACAGCCGCGCCGCGGCGGCGATGTAGGTGGCGCCGGCCCGGTGCTGCTGGTCGGCGGTCAGCCGGGTGGGAGCGCCGGTGGAGCAGACCGGGTCGGGCTGCTGCGCGTCCGGGTCCTCCCAGAAGTCGTCGAAGGAGGGCGCCACGGCCTTGCCCGGCGTCCACTCGGTGTTGAAGAAGTTGTGGTTGGCGCCGACCATGTAGACGGCGCTGTGCAGGGCGGTGCCCTTGCTGATGCCGCGGGTCCCGTCGAGGTAGGTCTCGCCCTCGAGATCGGCGACATCGCCGTCGCAGCCGGGCAGGATGGTCGCGGACGGGACGTCCGCGACCGGATTCTGGCCGAAGATGGTCGGTCCGACGAGGACGGTTCCGCGGATTTTCCAGCGGACCGGGCCCCGGTAGCCGTCCTGCACGGCGGGCGGCGGGTACAGGCTGTCCAGGGCGGCTCGGTTGACGCCCTCGCCGCCGCGCGAGTGGCCGACGAGGAGTACGCGGGAGAGGTCGGCCTTCGTCGCGTCGGGCACCCCCGCCGGGGCCTTGCCCGGGTGGGTGGCCCAGTCGGCCCACTGGGCGAGGTGCCGGCGCACCAGCGAGGAGCGCGCCTGCGCACCGCCGTCCTCGGCCTGGCCGTCCTGGCCGTTGATGCCGTTCGCCGAGATCGACACCGTGACATAGCCCTGCGAGGCGAGCAGCCGCTGGTCCTCGAGGTAGCCCTGGTAGCTGGGGATCGACTTCATACCTGCCGGGCAGGGCCAGGAGATGTCGAAGTCGTCGCTGCCCGGCTGGTAGCAGGTGGTGTGCCGGCCGTGCAGGAACAGCGCGAGCGGCCGCTTGCCGGTCGCCCCCTTCGGCGCCACCACGACGGCCTTCATCTCGACCGGCTGGGCGAAGCCCGGCAACTTCACCGGGGCGAGGTCGTACTCGCCGCTGACCGTGCGGTACGCGCCCGGCCTGCCCGGGTCGACGGAGTTGGCCGGCGCCGGCGCCGGCGCCTGGGCCGGGGGCTGCTCGGCGGTGAGTGAACGCCGTTCGCCCGCGCCGGAGTTGCCGGCGGAGTCGGTGGACGCGTCCAGTCGGCGTCCGCTCGCCAGTACCCGCAGGTCCTTCAGGGGCGTGTCGCCGGCCTCGTCGAGGGAGAGCCGGAACGTGCGGCCGTCCCTCTCCGTCCTCGGTACGCCGAGCAGTCGGTCGCCCGCGTGGAACTCCACGCGGGCGTCGCCGAGAGGCACGGGTGCGGGTGAGCGCCACACCAGCTCACGTGCGGTGCCCTCGCCGCTGACCTGCCACCCCTGCGGCAGCCCGCTGTCGGCGGTCGTGGTCAACGGCCTTGTCTCGGACGGTTGTCGGGCTTGTGCCAGTCCTGGTGTTCCCGCCAGGGCCGCGAGCGCGGCCACGGCGGTGACACCTATTCGCCGGGCACGGATCAAGGTCCACTCCTCAACACTCGGAGCGCGGGCGCCCCGTCCGTACCGGGAGCCCCTCGCGCCCCGAAGGAAGCGAAAGAACCTCTGTGGGTTGCGTGTGACCGGGAACGCGGGCGGCGGAGCGCAAGGATCCGGACACCGGGGATCCGTCGGCGGCCCGGCTTCGGCCCGATCCGCGCAGTGCTAGTGCCAGGCCCGGTACGGCTCGTCGAGGAGCTGGAAGACGGGCTCGCCCCGCACCGGGTCCTTGACCGTGGACAGCCGGACGCGGTCGCCGCTGTGGATGCCGATGAGCGGGCCCATGACCCGGCCGCGTACGACGAACCCCTCGGCCATCTCGACCAGGGACACATTGCGCGCGGCGGGGGTGTTGCGGTTCACCACCGTGGCGTGGCGGACCGTGCCGGTGCCTTCGCTGCGCTCCGTGCGCAGGTCGCTGCCCTGACACACCGGGCACAGGAGCCGGTGGTACATGGCCGTGCCGCACCAGGTGCAGCGCTGGAAGAGGATCGTGTCGCCGTCGGTCTTCGCGCGGTCGAGGACGCCCGTCGCGGAGCCGGCGGCCTGCTGAACGGCGTTTCCTGAGTAGTGGTACACGCGGGTCAACTCCCTGCACTCGGCCGGAATCCACGTGCTCGGCTCACCCGTGCACGCACGTGCCCGGTCGCCGTGCCACCGTGCACGGCCACAGCGTATGGCACTCAGTGCCACTCGTAAAGGCACTGCGTACCCGCAATCTTCGGGGGTTTCGAGGAGGTCCCGAGGAGGTTCAGTCCCCTCCGGGGGTCGTTCCATCCCGTCCGAGGGTCGTCTCGATCTCCTGCACCACCCGCCACAGCGGCGCGCCGCGCCGGGAGACCACCACGACGACGTCCTCCGCGCGCTCGTCGGCGGGAGACGCGGGGAACGCCCGGAACGCGGGGCGGGCCGCGGGCGCGGGGTCGGCCCCGGCCGCGCCGAACGCCGACCGCACGTACCCCAGCGCGTGGTCCACGGTCGCGCTCGCGTCGCTCTGTCCGTCCGAACGCAGCCAGGAGCGCAGCGCGTTGTTGTGGGCGGCGACCACCGCGGCCGCGATCACGTCGGCGTGCAGGTTGCCGTCGGGCCGGCCGGTGAAACGGCCCCGGAGGTACTCGGCGAGGGCACGCTCGTAGCGCCAGACGACCGACAGCTCGTAGGCGCGCAGCCCGGGCACCTGCTTGGTCAGCCGGTAGCGCTGCACGGAGAAGGAGGGGTTCTCGGCGTACATCGACAGCACGAGCCGGGCGGCGTCACAGACGCGTCCCACCGGCTCGTGCGCCTCGTCGCTCGCGGCGAGGAAGGCCGTCAT
Source organism: Streptomyces sp. NPDC088157 (assembly GCF_044741545.1). Lineage (NCBI taxonomy): Bacteria > Bacillati > Actinomycetota > Actinomycetes > Kitasatosporales > Streptomycetaceae > Streptomyces > Streptomyces sp. NPDC088157. The sequence goes on along the minus strand of NZ_JBIUSU010000003.1, from coordinate 598,298 downwards.
GTCGGCCACGCACCGCTCGTGGTCGGGGAAGACCACGTCCTCCTTGGAGGGGAAGTAGCGGAAGAAGGACCGCCGGCCGACGCCCGCGAGGGCCACGATGTCGTCGATCGTGGTCTGCTCGTAGCCCCGCTCGAGGAACAGCCGGAAGGCCGCCGCGACCAGGGCGTCGCGCATGGGCGGTTTGACCTCCGCCTTGTGAGTGGCGCTCATGGACGCGAACGTAACACCCGAGCGGCACTGATGGCACTCAGTTCCCTCCTGTCAGGGAACTGAGTGCCCGGCACGGGGGCCGTGTCACATCCGCTCGGCCGCCTCGACCACGTTGGTCAGCAGCATCGCCCGCGTCATCGGGCCGACCCCGCCGATCGGCGGCGCGAAGGACCCGGCGACGTCGCTCACGTCGGGGTGGACGTCGCCGAGGATGCCCTCGACCGTGCGCGTCAGGCCGACGGACAGCACCGTCGCACCCGGCTTGATCCAGTCGGGCCTGACGAGGTGGGCCACTCCGGCCGCGGCCACCACCACGTCCGCCTCCCGGGCGTGCGCGGCCGTGTCCTGGGTGGCCTCGTGGCACAGGGTCACCGTGGCGTGCTCGGTGCTGCGGGTCAGCATCATGCCCAGTGGCCTGCCCACGGTGATACCGCAGCCGATCACGCAGAACTGCTGGCCCGTGATCTCCACGTGGTTGCGCCGCAGCAGGTCGATGATGCCGCGCGGGGTGCAGGGCAGCGGGCCCGGGATGCCCAGCACCAGGCGGCCCAGGTTCGTCGGGTGGAGGCCGTCGGCGTCCTTGACCGGGTCGATCAGCTCCAGCACGGCATGCGTGTCGATGTGCGCGGGCAGCGGGAGCTGCACGATGAACCCGGTGCAGGCCGGATCGGCGTTCAGCCGCAGCACGGCGGCCTCCACGTCGGCCTGGGAGGCGTCGGCGGGCAGCTCCACGCGGATCGAGGCGATGCCGACCTGGGCGCAGTCGCGGTGCTTGCCGCCCACGTAGGAACGGCTGCCCGCGTCGTCGCCGACGAGGATCGTGCCCAGCCCCGGACTGATGCCGCGCTCCTTCAACGCCTGGACTCGGAGGGCGAGTTCGCTCTTGATGTCGGCCGCGGCGGCCTTGCCGTCGAGCAGAGTTGCGGTGGTCACAGGAGTCGACGAGCCCTTCGGGAGGAAAACGGCGGTCCTGTAATCGTACGACCCGCCCACCCGCTACCCACCAGGAGTCCCACAGCCACCGGGGGCTCCGCCGCCCACCGGGAGTCCCGCCGCCCACCGGGTGGCCCGCCGACCGTGGTCCTCCCGCTCCGGACTCGCCGCCCATCGCCTGGCGTAGCCTTTCCGCACCGCCGATCGACGATCACCAGGAGACCGCATGTCCGCCGCCCGCCCCCGTCTGCTCTATGTCACCGACCTGGCGTATCAGGCGCGCGGGCGGCGCTACTGCGACGAGGACGTCTTCCTCACCTCCCGGCTGCGGGCGGACTTCGACCTGGCCCTGTGCCATCCGCTGGACGCGGCCGCGCTGATGCACTCCTTCGACGGCGTCGTCGTCCGCAACAGTGGCCCGGTCCTGGGATACCGAAAGGAGTACGAGGCCTTCCGGGAAGGCGCGCTCCTGGACGGCGTTCGTGTCTACAACCCGCTGACCGGCCGCGCCGACATGGCCGGCAAGCAGTACCTCCTCGACCTGAGCGCCGCGGGCCACCCCGTGATCCCCACCGTCGACCGCCCCGAGGATCTGCACCGACTGCCCGACACCGACCGGTATGTCGTCAAGCCCAAGCTCGGCGCCGATTCCATAGGCCTGCGGATTCTCCCGCCCGACGGGCTCCCCGCTCTGGCCGACGGCTCGGTCCTGGTCCAGCCGTGCGTCGACTTCGCCTACGAGGTCTCCTTCGTCTACGTCGACCACGACTTCCAGTACGCGCTCTACGCACCCGATCCCGACCGTCGCTGGGAGCTTCGGCCCTACCGGCCCACCGTGCGGGACCTGGAGTTCGCCCGGCGCTTCGTCGACTGGAACGGCCTCGCGCACGGCATCCAGCGCGTCGACGCCTGCCGGGCTCCCGACGGCGAACTGCTGCTGGTCGAACTGGAGGACCTCAACCCGTATCTGTCCCTGGACGCCCTCGACGAGGCCGGACGGGACGCCTTCGTCACCGCGACGACCCGCTCCCTGCACCGCTTCCTCGCCAGCCCCATGACCAGTGGACTCAGGTCGAAAAACGCTCACTGAACCCGGCCGCCCGCGCGCCCGTATCTCTCCTGGGGGAACCACGGGAGGGAGACGAGCGTGCCGACACCGGACGAATCCGGACAGCCGCACGAACGCCCGGTGCTGGAACCCATCCGGGTCCTGCGACCGCGCAACACCGATGCCCTGGCGGAGCTGTTCCGCGAGATGGCCGAACTGACCCAGGACGCCGACGCCACCGACGCCACCGACGCCTACGAGGCGATTTCCCTGCCGCCAGGGCCGGCCGCGGGCGAGGCGGAGACGGAGGAACTCCCGCCACTGGCGCCGTCCACGGCGACCACGGCGACGCCTCGCGGCGGCCGGGACTGGGCGAGCGAACCGGGCGGCCCCCGATCCGCGCCCGGCAGGGCCAGTGGCAGTGACCCTGTCAAGGCCACGCCCAAGGCCACGCCCAAGGCCAAGGCCACGGACAGGGACAGAGGTGCGGCTCGGGGGCGGAGCGGATCCGGGGTCCCAGCGGCGACGGGCCGCGCGCGGGCACATGACCGCTCCGACTCCGGTGCGGCCCTGCGCCGCGGCGCCATCACGGTCGGCGTGTGCGCCGCAGCCCTCGTCGGCTTCGCCTGTGCGCTCCTGCTGCCGGGACGGGGCGGCGAGGCCGTCGCACAGACACCCCCACCGTCGGCCGCCCCCGCCCCGACCGCCACCGACACCGCGTCCGCCGACCCCGACGGAGCCGGCACCCTGCGGGAAGGAGACAGCGGCTCCGAGGTGACCGAACTGCAGAAGCGCCTGCTGCGCATCCCGAACGTGTACGACAACGGCCCCACCGACGGCCGTTACGGCACCGTTCTCACCGAGGCCGTGGCGCGGTTCCAGCTCTGGTACGGCATCCGCGGCGACGAGTCGGGCGTCTACGGCGACGACACCCGCCGCGATCTGGAGTCCCGTACCACCACGGACAGTTGACCGGGTGACGCACCCGAGACAGGCCGAGGTGGCGGCTTGTCGCGGGTCGCCAGGGACGGCGTGTCGGCGCCGGACCGTCACCTCGACGCGCCGAGCCGAAAGCCGTCCGCATGAACGTCTCCCGCATCCCGGGTCCGGTGCTGCCCGTGGTCTTCCCGCCGGCCGTCGTCGTCGGGGCGCTGTGGTACTGGCGGCACCGCGACGACTGAGCCGGTCGCCTACCGCTCGGTGTCCGTCGGCACCCGGATGTCGAGCACGCACACGTCGTCGCGCCCCTCGGGTTGGAGCATGGCGCCGAGCAGCCCTTCCAGCGGGGCCTGTTCGGCCGTGACGCGGTGGGCGGCGGCCCGGGCAAGCCGTTCCAGGCCCCGGTCGATGCTCTCCGTGGGCCGTTCGACCAGGCCGTCGGTGTAGAGCATGAGCCGGTCGCCTGGCTCCAGGCGGCACTCCGCCGCCTCGTAGCTCGGGGTGTCGCTCGCGCCGAGCAGCATTCCGAAGGGGCGCTCCAGGTAGTGCGCCTTGCCGTCCCGCACCAGCAGGGGCGGCGGGTGGCCGGCCTGCGCCCACTCCAGTCGCCGTTCGCGCGGGCTGTAGCGGGCCAGCACCATGGTCGCCGAGCCGTGCGGGTCGCGGGAGTGCAGCAGGAGTGCGTTGAGGCGGCTGAGTGCCCCGGTCAGCGACGAGCCCGTGATGACCATGCCCTTGGCGGTGAACCGCAGCAGGGCCATCGAGGCCACCGCCCCCATGCCGTGCCCCGCCACGTCACCCACCACGAACAGGGCGTCGCCGTCGGGCAGTTCGATGGCGCTGAACCAGTCGCCGCCGACGCTGAGGCCGGACTGCGCGGGCAGGTAGGCGATGTCCACGCGCAGCCCGGCCAGCTCGGCGGGCTGCTTCGGCAGGGGCAGCAGCGCGTCCTGCAACCGGGCGGCCACCAGGCGCTCGGCCTCGAGTGCTCCGTGCTGGGTGAGCATGGCCCGCTCGCTCGCGACGAGGGCGAGTTCGGCGCTGCGCTGCGCGGTGAGGTCCTGCACGAATCCGTGCACCTCGACGGGCGTGCCGTGCGGGTCCGTCACCGCCTCGCAGACCACCCGCAGATGCCGGATGCCGTCCCGGGTGACGATCCGGAAGGGCACGTCGCACGCCTGTCCGTGCCGCACCAGTTCCCCGACGGCCCGGGCCAGCGTCGGCACGTCCTCGGGCAGCGCGAGCCGGGGCAGCCCGGGCAGCGGGACGACGCCCCACGCGGGATCGCGGTCCAGGATGGTGAAGACCTGGGAGGACCAGTTGCCCTCGCCCGTGTCCAGGTTCCAGGTGGCCCAGCCGAGGTTGCCGAGCCGCTGCACGTCGGCCAGCCGCTGTTCCTGCCGGTCGGAAGGGTCGTGGCGGACCCAGCTGACGACCAGCCCGTCGTCCAGCGGCGCCACCCGCGCCGAGTAGGTGGCCAGCTCGCTCACCCCGGAGACCATCTGCTGCCGGGCGAACGGCTCGCTCTCGTACGACGTCTCGCCGGCCAGCACCTCCAGGCACCCGTCCCACAAGGGATCGTGGTGGACTTCGGGCCAGCACTCCAGGAAGCGCAGGCCGACCAGCTCGCGCCCACTGCGGCCCACGGCGTCGGACGTCACGCTGGTCGCGGCATCGATGCGGAAGTCCTCGACGTGCCCCGACGCGGAGCGCAGCGGGGCGAGGAGCACCGCGGCGACGGGCAGCCGGTCGAGCACCGTCTGGACGGCGTCCCCGGCGCCGCCGACGGCCGGGCCCGGGCGGGTGCCCAACATGCGCAGGGGGCCGGCGCACAACTGGGCGGCGGCCAACAGGTGTTCCCGCACCTGGGGCGGGAAGACGCCCTCGCGCCGGCGCAGGATCCCGATCACGACGTCGGCCGACTCGCCGGTCGCCACCGGCAGCCAGGCCCGTGACGGCCAGCGCTCGGGCGGGTCGCCGATCAGCTGGTACCGCTTGCCGTCCTCGCGGAGGTCCTCCAGCCAGCGCGGCCGCCCGGCGGCGAGGGCGTCCAGTGCGGCGACCCCGCTGACCGGCGGCACCCGGCTCCACTGATCGGCCAGCGCCTCCCCGATGCCGACGTGCCCGGTGAGTTCCAGCCCACCGCCGGGCAGCCGCGTGAAGATCATCACGGCGTCGGCGCCCACGTCCGGGGCGAGCCGGTCCAACAGGCACCGGGCGAGATCGTGCGGGGTGCCGACCCGGACGAGGGCCCGGCTCAGGCGGCCGAGGGCGGCGGCGTCGATCTCGTCGGGGGCCGACGCAGGCGCGGTCCGACGTGCGGGTGTCTCGGCCGGAGCCGGCTCCGAAGCGGCGTGGGGCTGCGCGGAGAGGGAGCCGAGGTTGATCCAGCACTCCTCGAGCAGCGTCCGCTGCCCGGCCTCGGCCCGTCGCTGCAACTCCTCGAGCGCGTCTTCCGGGGAACAGCCGGACCGCGCCATCACCGCGCCCTTGGCGCGCTCCAGCACGGCCGAGGTGGCGACCAGATCCTGCAGCCGGTCCATCTCCGCACGCTGACGTGCCACGACCCGGGTCAGTGCCGCCAGGTCGGGCGCGCCGGCTGACTCCGCGGGCAGGGCGGGTTCACTACTCACGTCTCGAGCATGGCACACCGGAATGACTTCGTTCGGGGTCTTGCGGCAACGCTCCCGCCAGCGACGATGCCCGTCCGGAGACCGGGAACGGATTGTCCCGTTCAGCGTCCCGAGTTCTGCTCCACCAGAGCCTGGGTGACCGCGCGGACGCTGCGCGCGATGTGCTGCAACTGCATGACCTCGGCCGCGTACATCTTGATCGTGTGCTCGATGACCGACTCGGGCAGTCCGAGCCGGGGAAGATCGGCGCGGGCGGTCTGGAGGGCGGTGCGGGCCACCCGGACCTCGTTCTGGACCTGGATCTGCGCATGGCGGGCGAGCAGTACCGGGTGGCGCAGCAGTGCCGGGTAGCTCGCGTAACGCGCGGGCACCAGCTCGCGCAGCCACTTGGCGGCCGAGCGCTCCCAGTCGTAGCTGCCGGGAGTCTTGACCTGGCACGGCCAGTCCGAGCTGATGCGCGTCGTCGTCAGGGTCATGATCATCGCTTCCGGTGTGTGGCGTCGTGACGGTGGTCCGACGGTTCGGGGCGGCCCCGGCCCAGGGGAAGACCGGGGCCGCCACGGGCGCTCGCGCAAGCGATGCCCCGAACACCCTGGGCGCCGACGCGGGTAGGGGACGGCGGCTTCGGGTGCCCGTACCTGAGCCCTTGCGGGCGGATGCGGCCGTGAGCAGTATTTATATATGCCGACGGCTTTGCAAGACGTATGAAAACATTCATGCGTGAAATGCCCGCAATGATCCCTCTTCGTTTTGCCGGGGAGGGGGGTGGCCTGGGGAGGCCGGTCACTCACGCAGGAAGAACTGGTGCTGCTCGGCGATCTGCTCGTACTCCTCGAGCCTCGCCTGGGTGCGCTCGGGGCCCGCGTCGGTCATGGCCTGGAGCAGCGCCGCCGCCATCACGCCGGGGGCGGCGTAGGAGTCGAAGACCAGGCGGGAGCCGGTGCCGGTGGCGAAGGTGGCGTCGGCCTCGTCGGCCACCGGCCCCAGCGCCAGGTCCGTGATCAGCGCGACCTTGAGACCGGCGCTGCGCGCCACCCGTACGGCGGTCAGCGTCTCCTGCGCGTGCCGGGGCATCGAGAACGCCAGTACCCAGGTCCCGCCCGCCTCCCGGGACTGCAGGAGCGCGTCGTAGGCCACGCTGCCGCCCCGGGTCACCAGCCGTACGTCCGGGTGGACCCGGCGGGCGGCGTAGGCGAAGTACTCGGCGAGCGAGACGGAGATCCGCAGCCCCAGGATGGTCAGCGGCGTCGACTGCGACAGCTTGCGGCCCACGTCGATGACCCGGTCCGGGTCCGCGAAGTCGCGGCGCAGGTTCTCCAGGTTCTCGATCTCCGCCTCGACCGCCGCCTGGAGCTCGTTGCTCCGGTTCACCTCGGCCGCCGCCGGACCGCCGGCCAGGGCGCTCAGCGCGATCGACTGGAGCCTCTCGCGCAGCGCGGGGTAGCCGCTGAAGCCGACCGCCGCCGCGAACCGGGTCACCGAGGGCTGGCTCACCCCGACGCGGTCCGCGAGGTCGGTGATCGACAGGAACGCCGCCTCGGTGATGTGCTCGATCAGGTACTGGGCGATGCGCCGTTGACCCGGGGACAGATGGGGCCCGTCGAAGAGCGCCCTGAGCCGGGAGGTCGGGGACACCTCCGTCTCCGGACCGGTTCTGCCCGAGGTGATCGCGGATGCCTGTGCGCGTGCCTGTTGCGGCGATGGCACCGGTGCGCCTCCTTTGTCTTCCACGGGGCTCAACATACTTCAGGGACCGTGCCGGACAGGGTGGGCGAAGACGCCCCCCGCGTACGCGGTGATCGCGGATTACCGCCGGTACAGCGTGATCGAGTGACCGACCTCGTCGACCGGCCGGCTGGAGCGCAGCAGCACCGCCAGGCGGCCCTTCGCCACGGCGACCGCGGAGTCCGACACGACCAGCAGCCCGTGCACCTCCCCCACGGGCGCCCGCTGAGGGTCGCGGGCGTCGATGCCGTAGGAGGAGGGCACCCCGCTGCCCTTGTAGACGAGCCACACCCGCTCGCCGGGGTAGCGGTCGTGCAGCCGGTCCGCGAGCCGTCCCAGGTCCTGGCCCCAGTCCACGTTGGAGTCGTGCAGCCGCAGATGCGTCTTCGCCGGCCCGCCGAACGCCTCGTTGGAGTACGGCAGGTAGTAGGGATACGTCCGCAGCGAGCTGACGGCGACGAACGCCACCAGCGCCCCGACCGCCACCGGGGCCCACCGCCTGCGCACCGCCAGGACGCACCCCGCGGCCACCGCGAGGAACATCGGCAGGAAGACGGCGTACCGGGTCCCCAGGTCCCGGGCCCCGGTCATGGCGGAGGCCAGCAGCACGGCGGCCGGGACCAGGACGTAGGGCGCCGCGGGCCGCAGCCGCCGCACCGTGACCATCGCGACCGCCCCGGCCGCCCACAGGGCGAGCATCCCGAGCGGGGTCTTCACCACCAGGGCGACCGGCAGGTAGTACCAGCGGGCGCCGGAGTACACGCGCCCGAACAGGAAGCCCGCCCACGACCGGTGCTCCAGACCGAACTGGATCCGCATGCCGTCCCGGTACGCCTCGGGGAAGGGCAGCAGCCGGACGAGGAGCCCGCGCAGACCGTGCACCACGGGTACATGGGTCGCCCCGGCATCCCAGCGCAGCCGCGGATCGACCACGAGATACGTGGCCCATACGACGGCCACGGCGGTCACCGTCACCGCCGCCGCACCCAGCAGCGCCCTGCGGAAGTCGCGGGGCCGCCGGGCGCACACCGACAGCGCCGCCAGGGACACCAGCACGGGAACGGCGGGCAGCGAGCTCATCTTCGTGGCGAGCCCCGCGCCGAGAGCGGCCCCGGCGAGTGGCACATACAGACGTGCCCTGCCGCGGCGGGCCCGCCACAGCAGCCACACCGAGGTCAGCAGGAAGCCCGCCGCGGGGACGTCCAGCGTCGCCAGCGAGCCGTGCGCGACGACGTCGGGGGAGAGGGCGTACAGGGCGAGCGCCGCCAGCCCGGGAACGGGTCCGGCGAGGTCACGGGTGAAGGCGAACACCACCAGGCCGAACAGCAGCGTCAGCGCGATCACCGGCAGCCGGGCCCACAGCATCAGCCGCCAGGGATCGTTCCCGGACTCGTACAGGAGGTGCCGGCCCACCTCCTCCTGGGCGCCGGCGAACGCCGGATCGACGTGCGGGCGGGCGAAGGCCACGCCGACGGCGACGATCAGCTTGCCGAGCGGTGGGTGCTCCGGGTTGAGGCGCACCCGGTGCTCGTGGAGGTAGGAGGCCGCCGTGGCGACGTACACCGGTTCGTCGATGGTCGGGGTCTGCCGCACCGCCGCGGTGACCATCGCGACGGCCATCTGGGAGAGCAGGACGATCACCAGGAGCGGGACGATCAGCCGTCGGCGGGCAGGCGGCCGGGGCCGCGCCGTGCCCGCGTCGGGGGCGGGGTCCGGTACCGGGTGCGCTTCGCGTGTCATCGTCCGCCCTGCGGAGACACCGGCCGGGCGGTGGCCGGAGCCGGTGCGCGGCGGGCCGGAGGCCGCTTCGCACCGGCTCCCGCCGCGAAGGGTGTTACCGCTTCAGGAGTCGTACCGACAGACCGTCTGCCGTATACACGGGTACGGCGCGCAGCTGGTCGGAGTTCAGCTCGACCCGGTCGAACTGCCCACGCAGCGCCGACGCCTCGATCACCGGCACGGTGGTCCCCGCGACCGGCGGCCGGTCGGCGTCCAGACGCAGCGAGAGCACCGAGCCCCGGTCGAGCCGGACCCGCCCGGACACCCGCAGCGCCGGACCGTGATACCTGTGCAGCGTCAGGTCGAGCACGGCGCCGGCCCCCTGGGCCCACGCGCCACGCACCCGCACCGGCTCGCCCGCGCGCAGCGTGCCGCCGTCCAGCCGCACGTCGCCCCGGCCGAGGGCGCGCTCGTGCCCGGCGACGAGCACGCCCGCCTCCAGCACGGTGCCGCCCTGGTAGCGGTTGCGCCCGGTGAGGGTGAGCGTGCCCGAGCCGCGCTTGGCCAGACCGCCCTCGCCCTCGATGTCGTTGCGCCAGGCGTCGGCCGCGTCGAAGCCGCCCTTGGACGCGTCCAGGGTGACCGTGACGTCGGAGTCGAAGGCGCCGTAACCGTCCGCCGCGGCGAACAGGTTGAGCCGGCCCCACTGCTCGAAGCCGTCCAGCAGGACGTATCCGGAGGGCAGCGCGGTCGTGCGCAGCACCTCGCGGCGCTGGTCGGCGGTCAGGTACGGCAGCCGGGTCTCCAGCAGCACCTCGGCGCCCTTGGGCACGGTGAGGGGCGTCTCGCGGCCTTGACGCTCGAGCACGTAGGTCAGGCGGGGCTCGTTGGCCCGCGCGTTGGCCTCGCGGTCGGCGTACGCGTCCGAGGCGTCGGAGTGCGCGTAGGCGAACAGGGTGTCGGCCGTGGTGCCGGTCTTCTCGGTGAAGTAGGCCAGCGCCTGGGCGCGGGCGGCCGCCTTGAGCTCGGCGTTGGCCGGGTCGGCGAGCGTCGCGGCGGCGAGGGCGGTGGCCATGACGCGGCCGCCCAGGACGTCGACGGTGGAGTGCATGCCGGAGACGATCCGGGTGTGGCTGAGCGCGAGGGCGCGGGTCACCAGCTCCTGGAACCGCTCGGGGACGGCGTAGGCGTACGCCAGCGAGGCCAGGTGGAAGGCGTTGGTGTGCCCGCTGGGGAAGCCGCCGTCGTCGGTCGGGGACGAGCTGCGCTGACGGAGCAGCTGGGGAACGACGACCACCTTCGAGTCGTACACGGGAAAGCCGAGGGCATCGGTCTTCCCGGTGTCGACGACCTCGCTGTTGTCGTTCATGCGCCACGGACGCGGGTACTGGAAGGCGTACTTGCCCGGGTTGCCGGAGGCGAACGGGCCGCGCACGGTGTCGACCAGCTTGGCGACCTGGCCGAGGTCGGAGGTGTAGGAGCCGGCGCCGAGCGCGGAGCCGGCGGGCGCGCCCGCGGGTACGGCGTCGTCGATCTTGGTGGCGGGGGTGGTGTCCGGCGCGCTGGTGATCGACGTGACGGCCTTGGCGCCGGTCTTGTAGAGATCCGACAGAGGGCCGAGTCCGGCGATCATCGCGTAGCTCTGGTGCTGGCGGTCGTAGACGAACGCCTCCCTGCCCTGGGCCTCCGTGCGGGCCCCGGTGACCGCGACGCAGTAGCGCACGTTGGCGCGCAGTATCTCGGGGCGCAGCGGAGTACCGGTGTTCCAGGCCCCGCCGGTCTTCCACACCTGGGCGAAGCCGCCGAGGATCCGCACCACGGCGTTGGTCTCGGGCGTCAGGTTGGTCGAGACGTTCGTCCTGTAGTCGTCGACGAACGGCAGCGGGCCCGTGGCGGCCTTGGCGTCGGCGGCGCCCAGCCAGGAGGCGAGCGTCGGAGCGGCGACCAGGGCCGCGGAGCCACCGAAGGAGACCTTCAGGAAGCGCCTTCTGTTCACGGCCGAGGGGGTGGACTGCCCGGCGGGTGACGGCATGAGTGTGCCTCTCTGGACTTCGTCGGCCCTTCGGCCGGGGAGGAGGTGCGGGGATACGTGCGGGATACGTGCGATCGGGTGCGGCTCGCCGGCCTCCGGACGACGTGCGAGCCGGATGACGCGTACGAGCGAAGATCTACGGGCGGGTCGTGTCGCTTCCGCGATGACCCGGCCACCGGGGCGTGTCCTGCGGGTGAACGAGAGGCCGGCGCCTCACAGAAGGGAGCGCGCCAACGCCACCGCGCCCTCGACCGGCGGCACGGTGAGCGGCCGCGCCCGCGCGCCCGGCACCGCGTCGGCCAGCGCGGAGGCGAACGCGTCGTACAGCGCCGGCTGGCCGAGCACCGTGCCGCCCGCGACCACCACGTCGTCGACCGCGACTCCGCGCGCGGCGAGGCGGGCGACGAGCGTGGCGAGGGCCGCACCGGCCTCGGCGATCACGGACCGGGCGAGCGCGGAGCCGTCGGCCGCGGCGGCGAAGACGACGGGGGCATGGCGTCCCCACTCGGCGGAGACGTCCGAGGCGCCCTCCAGCGCCGCGCCGAGCGCCGGGACCTCGGGCACGCCGAAGGCGGTGAGAAGTCCCAGGGCCAGGGCTCCGGGTTCCTCACCGCGGTCGTGGGCCGCCCACACGGCCCGGGCCGCCTCGCGGACCAGCCCGGCGGCGCCCCCCTCGTCGCCGAGGACCGCGCCCCAGCCGCCCACCTGGACGGGGTCGCCGTCCGGCAGCCGGCCGACCGCCACCGAACCGGTGCCGGCCACGAGGCCGACACCCTTGTCCAGTCCGGCGGCGGGAACGAGCAGTTCGGCGTCGCCCACCACGCGCGTGGGCACACCGAGGGAGAGCCGTACGGCGTCGCCGATCTCCGCGCACTGGCGGGGTGTCTCACAGGCGTGCGCGCCCACGGCGAGCGCGGACGGGCGCGCGCCCGCGGGCAGCGCCTCGCGGACGAGGTCGGTGAGCCAGCGCGCGGCGGCCGGGTCGTGCGGCCGCCATCCGGTGCTGGAGCGGACGTGGTCGGCCACGGTGGCGTCACCCGCGAGGGCGCGCAGATGCGTCTTCGTGCCGCCCACGTCGACGCCGACCACGAGGGGGCACGAAGGGGGAGAGTCCTGCACGGATCCTCTTTCGTCGTTGCTACGAGCTGCGACGGCGGGCGAACCGTGACCGAGGGATTGCGGATCGGTGAACTAGGGAAGCCCCGGGACGGGCCTCTGACGAAGCACGGCAGGCGAGTACCGTGAAGTTCGTTAGGAAGTTAACTAACGAAGTACAGTGCGTCAAGAGGAATCGCGCACTCGACCGTCCAGGCGCCCGTCCGGGCCGCCGCGGAGCGGAAACGCGCGACGTCGGTGCATCCCTTCGCCGCACCCCGCCGAGACGATCGGCCCGGGAGCGCGGCCCTGTACCCGTGTGGGGGAAACTGTGGAACTCGACGTGGCGGAAGCCCCCCGCCTGACCGACAGCGCGAGCGCGGTGTTCGCCGTGCTGGCCCGGGCGGGCAGTGCGACCCGGCCGCAGCTGGCGAGCCTGGCGGGCCTGTCCAAACCGACGGTGTCCTCCGCCGTGGCGGAACTGGAGAGCGCCCGGCTCGCCGCGCACTCCGGCACCGCCTCCAGCGGCACCGGCCGCTCGGCCGCCGTCTACTGCCTCGGGCCGGCCGCCGGCGCCGTACTCGCCGTCGACCTCGGCCCCGCCCTCACCCGGGTCCACGGCTGCGCCCTGGACGGCTCCCTGCTCGCCGAGGCCACCGCCTCCAGGACGGGCGCCGCCGGCGCCGTGCGCGAGGCGCTCGCCGCGCTGCCCGACGACATCCCGCTGCGCACCATCGTCGTCGCCGTCGGTGACGTCGCGGCCCGGGACCGGCAGGGCAGCGGGATGCGCCCCGCGACCGCCAAGGCCGGCCCGGTCTTCGACGCCATGGCCGTCGCGCTGCCGCCGGGGGTGCCGGTCCACCTCGAGAACAACGTCAACTGCGCCGCGCTCGCGGAGCTGCACGAGGGCGCCGCGCGCGGCCGTCACACCTTCGGCTACCTGCGGATCGGCGTGGGTGTCGGTCTCGGCATCGTGGTCGGCGGCTCGGTGCTGCGCGGCTCGAACGGCGCCGCCGGTGAGCTGGCCCGGCTGCCCTACCCCTGGGACGACGGCCGTGAGCCGCGCCAGGAGGCCCTGGAGGAGTACATCGGCGCCCGCTCCCTGCTGCGCCGGGCCGCGGCGGCCTGGCAGGGCGCCGACGGCCCCTGCCCGCGGACCACCGAGCGGCTCTTCGCCCTCGCGGGGGAGGGCCGTGCCCCGGCCCGGGAGGTCGTCGGCCGTCACGCCGCGGACGTAGGGCGCCTGGCCGCCGCCGTGACCGCCGTCCTCGACCCGGGGCTGATCGTGCTGGGCGGCAGTACGGGCGCGGATCCGCAGCTCCTGCCCGGTGTGCGGGCCGAGCTGGCGCGGCTGAGCTGGCCCACCGAGGTGGTCAGCAGCACGGTCGGGGACACCGGCACGGTCGCGGGTGCGGCACGGCTCGCGGTCGCCCGGGGAGTCCAAACCGTGACCGAGGCCGCGCGGGCTGAGGATTGACGGCTTCCGACTCGGTCTGCCAATGTCCGGACAAGCGCTTTCTAAGTCGGTCGGGACGCCGGCTTGGAGCGAGCGTCCCGCCCGTACTCGACGTACGGCAACCGCACCAGGGCGTGCTTGTGCGGCGACGGCCACAGCGGCCGGGGACCCTCGCCCGTCAGGATGACGCGGCCGGGCGAGGCCGCGCCCTCGGAAAGCAAACCTTCCTGCAAAATGCACCCGTGCCGCCTCGGTCGGCGCCGTGCTCCGTCCCGTACGACGAAAAGGGATCGAAGATGATCACTGTAGGTGTGCGGCGCTCCCGCCGACTCGGCCGCAGCGGCATACGCCGCATGGTTCCCCTCGCTGCCGTGGCCACGGCAGGCGCCCTGCTGCTCTCCGCCTGCGGGTCGGGATCCGACTCGGGCGGGAACGCCAAGTCGCTGACGTTCTGGATCTCCACGGTTCCGGGGCAGGACGCGGGCTGGAAGAAGATGGTGGCGCAGTACAAGAAGGAAGCCGGCGTCGACGTCAAGCTCGTCAACCTCCCCTACGACGGCTACACGACGAAGCTGCACAACGCCGCGCAGGCGAACTCCCTGCCCGACGTGGCGGCCGTGCCGGCGCTGGACCCGATCTGGTCGAGCAAGCTGATCGACCTCAGTTCCATCGCCAACAACAAGAGCAACAACATCAACGCCAACTTCCTCGCCAAGGACTCGTCCGGGAAGGTGCTGTCCATCCCCTCGGACGTCACCGCGTCCGGCCTGTTCATCAACGAGACGCTGTTCAAGAAGGCCGGCGTCGCCTTCCCGACCTCGCCCCAGAAGACCTGGACCTGGACCGACTTCATCAAGGCGGCGGACGAGGTCAGGGAGAAGACCAAGGCCAAGTACTCCCTGACCTTCGACCAGTCGCCGTCCAGGCTCCGCGCCATGGTGTACGAGATGGGCGGGCAGTACGTCCACGCGGACTCCTCCGGCAAGTTCTCGGTGGACGCGGCGACCAAGAAGGCCGTGAACTACTTCGTCGGACTCAACGACGACAAGACCATTCCGAAGTCGGTGTGGACCAGCGGCGCCGACCCGGCGGCCATGTTCCAGAGCGGTGACGTGGTCGCCTTCTGGTCCGGCGTCTGGCAGGTTCCCGCCTTCGCGGAGAGCATCAAGAAGTTCGACTGGGCGAGCGTCCCGACTCCCGCCGAGCCGGTGCAGGCCAGCGATGTCAACAGCGGCGGCATGACGGTGGGCTTCAACAACAACGGCGCCGCGGCCACCGCCGCGACGAAGTTCCTGTCCTGGCTGTACGAGCCGGCCCACTACCAGGCGCTGTGCGAGGCGTCCGGGTTCCTGCCCGTCGAGAGCGGTCTGAACCCGAAGTACCCCTTCGAGTCCGAGGCGGCGCAGGCGGCGTTCAAGCTGTACAACGAGTCGATCCCGCTCTACGCCCCGATCTCCGGCTACTTCAACACCGCGCAGACGAACTGGGTGCTGAAGGGCAAGAGCCTCACCGAGGACCCGACCAAGACGGAGCTCGGCAAGGCGATCAACGGCCAGCAGTCGGCCGACAAGGCCCTGGAGAACATCGTGGCCGGCTACAACCAGCAGGTCGGCGGCTGATCGTGGGCCAGAGGGGCGGGCGGCGGGGTCGAGACACCGCCGCCCGACCTGGGCGCCCACGCAAGGCCGGGCTCATGGCGTGAGCCCCACAGGAATCCATTCCACCAGCACGGAGTCAGGAAGATGACAAAACGCGCCTCGGACGTGTCCGCGAGCCCGGCCAGGAGACGCAGTAAGTACACCCTTGCGCCGCTCGTCCTCATCGCGGCCAATGTCGTGCTCTTCTCGCTGTTCTTCGTCTGGCCGGCGGTGATCGGGCTCGTCTACTCCTTCACGAACTACACGGGTGTGGGGGCGTTCCAGTACATCGGACTGGACAACTACCACAACCTGTTCGGGGACTCCACCTTCTACGACGCGCTGACCCGGACGCTGCTGTACGCCGTGCTCTTCGTACCGCTGAACTTCGCGGTCTCGCTGCTCACCGCCAACCTGCTGGTGAGCAAGCACGCCAAGGGCGCGTCGGTCGCCCGCGTCATCTTCTTCATCCCATGGCTTCTGTCGCCCATCGTCGTGGGCGTCCTGTGGCGGTGGCTGTTCGGCGAGAACTTCGGACTGGTCAACTACGTCATCGAGAAGCTCGGCGGAAGTGCCGTTCCGTGGCAGTCGAACGCGGACCTGTCGTTGATGGTGGTGGTGATGGCCGCATCCTGGGCCTGGACGGGTTTCTCGATGCTGCTGTTCATCGCGGCGATCAAGAACGTACCGGTGTCGTACTACGAGGCGGCCTCGCTCGACGGCGCCGGCCCATGGCGCCAGTTCATCAGCATCACGCTGCCGAGCATCGCGCCCACCTCGTTCATCGTCGTCCTGCTCAACACGATCAACGCGATGAAGGAATACCCGGTGTTCGTCGCCCTCAACAACGGCGGACCCGGCACGTCGAACAACCTGCTTGTCCAGTACATCTATGAGACCGGCTTCAAACGGGGCCAGATCGGCTACGCGAGCGCCGCGTCATTCGTGCTCATGCTCATCCTGATGGCCGTCGCGATCATCCAGCTGATCGTCAACCGGCGGGTGGAGAACCGATGACAACCACAGACATGCCACGCCCGGTCGACGCCGATGCCGGACGGGCCGTCTCCAAGAAACGGCCCCGCGGGGCGGGTAGCGGTGGGCTCCGGCAGGCGGTGTCCGCGACGACACTGCTGTGGATCCTGGCGTGCCTGTACGGGTTGCCGGTGCTGTGGTTCATCCTCAGCTCCCTCAAGCCGGCCAGCGACCTGTTCTCCTATCCGCTGACGCTGGTTCCGCACAACCCCACCCTGTCGGGGTACCTGACGGCGTGGCGCAGTGCCAACTTCTCCCAGTACTTCATCAACACGGCCATCGTGTGCGTGATCACGACGATCCTCACGGTGGGAGTCAGCTGCTGCACCGGGTACGCGCTGGCCAAGTACGACAACAAGTGGCTCAAGGCCTTCTTCATCTGCATCCTGGCCACCACGATGCTGCCGTCCGAGGTCATGCTCGCCCCTGAGTTCCTGGTGGTCCGCAACCTCGGCCTGTACAACTCGTTCGCCGGCATCATCCTCCCGGCCGTGCTCACCGCGACCGGATGCTTCATGTTCCGCCAGTTCTTCCTGACGGTTCCCGACGAACTCGTGGAAGCCGCGCGCATCGACGGCGCCCGCGAACTGTCGATCTTCCTGCGGATCATGGTGCCGCTCTCCCGGCCCATCATGCTGACCCTCGCCATCCTGTCCTTCCAGTGGCGGTGGAACGACTACATCTGGCCGCTGCTGATGCTCAACGACCCCAACAAGTTCACCGTGCAGATCGGCATCCAGAGCATCGTCGGCGCGCAGAACATCAACTGGTCGGTACTGCTCGGCGCATCGGTCATCTCCATGATCCCTCTGATCGCCATCTTCCTGGTGTTCCAGCGCTACGTCATGAGCGCCGACATCAATGCCGGACTGAAGGACTGACCTTGCCCACCCCGCTCGACCACGACTTCGACCACGAGTTCGTCCGCGCGGCGGCCCGCGCCGCCGACCGGTCGGCCGCCCCGCCGGCGGCCGGCCCCGACGAGGAACCCGCCGGTGTGCCGCACCGCGCTCTGGCCCGCCGGGTGAAGACCCTGGTCGCGGCGTACCGGTCCACGGACTCGGCACTGCACGGCAGCAGGCAGGCCATCGCCGCCACGATGACCCACCTCCGCGCCCTGCGGGCCGCGCAGACCGCCACCGGCCTCTTCGCCGGCGGCGACAACGTGCAGTCGCCCCCGGACTCCGCGTTCACCGTCAACGACGTGTGCGACGCGCACGTCCTCGCCGCGGGCGGGGGGCCGGAACTGCGCGACGTCACGGCCGCGCTCGCCGAGATCGCCGACGCCGCCTCGGGCAGTCTCCTGACCGGCGGGGTGCACACCCCGAACCACCGCTGGGAGCTGTGCGCGGCGCTGGCCCGGCTGCACCGGTCGTTCCCGGACGGCCGGCTGCTCGACCGTGTCGAGGAGTGGCTCGCCGAGGGTGTCGACATCGACGCGGAGGGCCTCTACTCGGAACGGAGCGCCAACTACGCGGCCCACGTCTCCAACCCTTCGCTGCTGCTGCTGGCCGACGTGCTCGGCCGCGCCGACCTGCTGGACGCCGTCGAACGCAATCTCGCCACGACCCTGGACCTCATCAGGCCGGACGGCACGGTGGAGACCGTCCACTCGCGACGGCAGGACCAGAACCACCCGTTCCCGCTGGCGCCCTACCTGCCGCACTACCGGCTGCTCGCGATCCGCACCGGCCGGGGCGACTTCGGCCGGGCGGCGCGGCTGGCGGCCGCCGGCGGCATCGACGACCCCGACCTGCTCGCCATGACCCTCCTCACCCCGGACCTGTGCCGCGCCCTGCCGGCCCCGGCCGCAGAGACACTGCCGCGCGACCGGTACATCACCACCGCACGCCTCGCCGCACACGCCTCGGCCACCGCGCACACGGTGGTGTACGGCGGCTCCGACGTGCCCGAGCACCGGCGCGTCCGCTCGGGCCTCGCCTGCAACCCCACCTTCCTGCGCCTGTTCGCCGGCGACGCCGTCCTCGACGCGGTCCGTCTCGCGCGGGGGTTCTTCGACCTGGGCCCGTTCCGCGCCGCCGGCACACACCGGCTCGCCGACAACCGGTACCGGCTCACCGAAACCCTCACGGCCGCCTACTACCAGCCGCTCCCCACGGACCAGAGGCGGGACGACGGCGTTTACCGGCTCGTGGACGACGGACGCTTCTCGGCCGCGATGGCCTTCCCGGACCGGCCTCGGGACGAGGTCTCACACACGACCCGCGTCGAGGTGGACCTGCGGGAGGACGGGGCCGACCTGCGGATCGACATCAGCGGACCGCGGGTGCCCTGGGCCCTCGAACTGACCTTCCGGCCGGGCGGCGTGCCCGAGGGCGCCGTACCGATCGGCGACGGACGCTGGTGCCTGACGTCCGGGCCGATGACCTACCGGGTCGGCGACGACGAGATCCGGGTCGAGGCCGACGTCGAGGCAGGCGAACCGCTCGCCGGGCCGGACCGGAGCGACGTACTGCGGTACGACCCGGGTCAGGACTACACCGTGGCGGGCGGCACCGATGCGACGACCGGGAACCGCGTCTACATCGGTGGATCCGGCCCGCACACACTGACCGTCGCACTGCGCGCCCGCCGGCCCGCACCCGTCGTGTGACCCCGATGAACCACGCCATGGCACCCCGGGCATGAAGGGTTGATCCCCGTGCACGTCACGCATCAGGGCGGCCCGCTGCAACGGCCCCGGATCCGTCAGACGGGCGCCGACAGCACCAGATCGGCACGCTTCCGTGTCGTCGCCACCAGCTCGGCATTGCGCTGGTCGGACCCGCGCACCCAGGCCACCGCCTCCTCGTGCCCCTTGCCGAACTCCTCGTGGCGGGCGACCAGTCGGCGGAGCCGTTCCCGCTCCTCCAGTTCGCAGAACCAGACCTCGTCGAGGGCGGCCCGCACCCGGACCCACGCGCCCGAGTCCAGCAGCAGGTAATTGCCCTCCGTGACGATCAGCCGGGCCGTCGGCGCCACCGGGACGGCTCCCGCGATCGGCTGCTCGAGCACCCGCTCGAAGCCCGGCGCGTACACGAGGTCGTCGCCGTCCGTCTCGTCCCGCAGCCGCCGCAGCAGGGCCGCGTAACCGGCCGCGTCGAAGGTGTCGGGCGCCCCCTTGCGGCCCCGTCGGCCCAGGCGGTCCAGTTCGACGTCGGCCAGGTGGAAGCCGTCCATCGGGACGTGCGCGACCCACGGATCCCCGGTGCCGTTCAGCTCCCGCACCAGGCGCTCGGCGAGGGTCGTCTTGCCCGAGCCGGGGCTGCCCGCGAGGCCGAGGAGCGCACGCCTGCGGCCGTCCCCCGCGAGGGCACGCGCGCGTATGAGCAGATCGTCGAAAGTGAGCACACAGCAGAGTGTCGCAGTCTCCTGGAAGGAGACCCGCAAGGCCGGTCTCCCGGAAGCAGACCCGCAAGGCCGCGAGGAGCAAGGAGAGGAGGACGACCGTGTCCGACGACGAGCGGCAGATCCGGGCCCTGATCACCCGCTGGGCCGACGCCGTCCACCGGGGCGACCTCGACACCGTCCTCGACCAGCACACCGAGGATCTGGTGATGTACAACGTGCCGGCGCCGTCCCGGGGCATCCGGGGCCTGGCCGCCTACCGCGCGACCTGGCCGCCGTTCTTCGTCTGGCAGGCCCAGGGCGCCCGCTTCGACCTCGACACCCTCGAGGTCACCGCCGGTCAGGACGTCGCCTACGCCCACGCCCTGCTGCGCTGCGGCACGCCCGAGGAACTCGCCGAGGTTCCCGGCCTGCGGCTGCGGCTCACCTTCGGCCTGCGCAAGGAGCGCGGCCGCTGGCTGATCGCCCACGAGCACCACTCCTTCCCGCACGACTGACCGCGCCGCGCGCGACGCGCGGGCCCGGCGTGCGGGCGTGCCGTGCGGGCCTCCTGGGCGGGTGTGGCGTGCGACACACCGGTGAGAGGCCCGATGTGGGGGAACCAGGGCGGTATGACGACGACGCTCGGTCTCCCCGAAACGATCCACGCCTGCCTCTTCGATCTCGACGGAGTGGTCACCCGGACGGCCGTGGTGCACGCGGCCGCCTGGAAGGAGACCTTCGACGCGTTCCTGCACGCGCGCGCGGGCGAGGGATTCCGGCCGTTCGACAAGGCCCACGACTACGACGAGTACGTCGACGGCCGCCCCCGCGCCGACGGCGTCCGCACCTTCCTCGCCTCCCGGGGCATCGAACTGCCCGAGGGCGAACCCGGTGACCCACCCGACGCGCAGACCGTCCACGGGCTCGGCAACCGCAAGAACGAGCTCCTCCTGGAGAAGATCCGCACCCAGGGCGTCGAGGCGTACGACGGAACCCTGCGCTACGTCGAGGCGGCACGCACGCGTGGCCTGCGGACGGCGATCGTCTCCTCCAGCGCCAACACCCGCGACGTCCTGCGCTCGATCGGCGCCGAGCACCTCTTCGAGGTCAGGATCGACGGCGTCGTGGCGGCCGAGCGGGGCCTGCCGGGCAAGCCGCGCCCCGACACGTTCCTGGCCGCCGCCCGCGATCTCGGCGTCGAGCCCTCGGGGGCGGCCGTCTTCGAGGACGCGCTGGCCGGGATGGACGCGGGCCGCGCCGGGAACTTCGGGTACGTCGTCGGCGTTGACCGGGTCGGACAGAACGACGCGCTGTACGCGCACGGCGCGGACGTCGTCGTCAAGGACCTCGCGGACCTGACGGACCTCGCGGGCCCCGGCGAAGGGGGAGGGCGGTAGTGATCAAGGAGCGGTCCTACGCCGTCGAGCCCTGGTACGTCCGCGAGACGGAGCTCGACCTCGACGTGCTGGCGCAGAGCGAGTCCGTCTTCGCGCTCTCCAACGGGCACGTCGGCTGGCGCGGCAACCTCGACGAGGGCGAACCGCACGGCCTGCCCGGCGCCTACCTCAACGGCGTCCACGAACTGCACCCGCTGCCCTACGCCGAGGCGGGCTACGGCTATCCGGAGTCCGGTCAGACCGTCATCAACGTCACCAACGGCAAGATCCTGCGGCTGCTGGTCGACGACGAGCCGTTCGACCTGCGCTACGGGCGGCTCGTCTCGCACGAGCGGGTGCTCGACCTGCGGCGGGGCGTCCTGGAGCGGACCTGCGAGTGGACCTCGCCGGCCGGTTCCACGGTCCGGGTGCGCTCGACCCGGCTCGTCTCGCTCACCCAGCGGGCCGTGGCCGCCGTCGCCTACGAGGTGGAGGCCGTCGGCAGCCGCTCCCGGGTGGTGATCCAGTCCGAGCTGGTCACCAACGAGAGCCTGCCCGCGCCCAACGGCGACCCGCGCGCGGCCCGCGCCCTGAAGTCGCCGCTGGAGCCGGAGGAGGACGTGGCCGTCGGCCGGCGGCTGCGGCTCGTCCACCGCACCAGGCGCAGCGGGCTGCGGGTGGCCGTGGCGGCCGACCACGAGGTCACCGGTCCCGAGCGGACCACCGTCACCAGCGAGAGCAACGTCGACGTCGCCCGGCTCACCGTCACCTCCGTGCTGGAACCCGGTGAGCGGCTGCGCGTGGAGAAGCTCGTCGCCCACGGCTGGTCCGGCGCCCGTTCCCGGCCCGCGATGAGCGACCAGGTGGAGGCGGCCCTCGCGGCGGCCGGACACAGCGGCTGGGCAGGCCTCCTCGACGACCAGCGTGCCTACCTGGACGACTTCTGGTCCCGCGCGGACGTCGAGGTCGACGGCGACGAGGAGATCCAGCAGGCAGTCCGCTTCGCCCTCTTCCACGTGCTGCAGGCCGGTGCCCGCGCCGAACAACGCGCCATCCCCGCCAAGGGGCTGACCGGTTCCGGCTACGACGGCCACGCCTTCTGGGACACCGAGACCTTCGTGCTGCCCCTGCTCACCTACACCGCGCCCGAAGCCGTCGCCGAGGCCCTGCGCTGGCGGCAGAACACGCTGCCCGCCGCCCGTGAGCGGGCCACCCAACTCGGGCTGCGCGGCGCCGCGTTCCCCTGGCGCACGATCGAGGGGTCGGAGGGCTCCGCGTACTGGCCGGCCGGCACCGCCGCCTTCCACGTCAACGCCGACATCGCCGACGCCGTGGTCCGGTACGTCACGGCGACGGGGGACACGGACTTCGAAGGGACCACCGGCGTCGAGCTGCTCGTGGAGACCGCCCGGCTGTGGCGCTCGCTCGGCCACCACGACGCGCACGGCACCTTCCACATCGACGGCGTCACCGGCCCCGACGAGTACAGCGCGGTCGCCGACGACAACACGTACACCAACCTCATGGCCCGGGCGAACCTCCTCGCCGCGGCCGACGCCGTCGGACGGCATCCGGGGGAGGCCGCCCGGCTCGGCGTGGACGAGGAGGAGAGCGCGGCCTGGCGGGACGCCGCCGAAGCGGTGTACGTGCCCTACAACCACGATCTCGGCGTGCACGAACAGCACGCGGGCTTCACCCGCTACCAGCACTGGGACTTCGCCGGCACCCGCCCCGACCAGTACCCCCTGCTGCTGAACTTCCCGTACTTCGACCTCTACCGCAAACAGGTCGTCAAACAGGCCGACCTGGTCCTCGCGATGTACACCTGCGCGGGCCACTTCGACGAGGAGCAGATCGCCCGCAACTTCGCCTACTACGAGCCGCTGACGGTCCGCGACTCCTCCCTGTCGGCGTGCTGCCAGGCGGTGATCGCGGCACAGGCCGGCCATCTGGGGCTGGCCTACGACTACACCACCGAGGCCGCGCTGATGGACCTGGCCGACCTGGAGCACAACACCCGCGACGGGCTGCACATCGCGTCCCTGGCGGGTACCTGGATGGCCCTGGTCGCCGGATTCGGCGGGCTGCGCGGCGACGCCGAAGGCCTGCGCTTCGCGCCCCGGCTGCCCGAGAGGTTCAGCCGCCTCGCCTTCAGCGTCCAACTCCTCGGCCGCCGGCTGCGCGTGGAGATAGGCCCGGACAAGGCCGCCTACACCCTGTTGTCCGGCTCGCCCCTGACGATCCGTCACCACGGTGCCGAGGTGCTGGTGAACGGCGACGGTCCCGTCGTGCGCTCCGTACCGCCCGCCCCGGCCCGGCCGGTACCGCGCCAGCCTCCGCACCGGGGACCGAACACCCGCTGAGGTCCGGGACGGCGTCCGGCCGCGTGTTTTCCGGCCGCCGGGTGCTGGTAGGTAGTGGAGGTGTCCCGGACGGCGGCGAGGGGGAGCGGTATGGCGCGGAGCGGGTACGACGGGCGGCTCGCGGACGAGTTCTTCACGGCGGGCGGCTCGTCCTTCAACGACTTCCTCGCGGCGCACCGGCCCGAACTGCTGCCGACGCGCAGCCCGTTCGCGGCCGGCGTCCGGGCCGCCCCGGACAGCTTCCCGCACGGGACGACCGTGCTGGCCCTCGCCTACCGCGACGGTGTGCTGATCGCCGGCGACCGCCGGGCCACGATGGGCAACCTCATCGCGCAGCGCGACCTGGAGAAGGTGCACCCGGCGGACGACCACACCGCCGTCGCCTTCGCCGGCACGGTCGGACTCGCCCTGGACATGGTGAAGCTGTACCAGGTCGAGCTCACGCACTTCGAGAAGGTCGAGGGCGTCCCCATGACCCTCGGCGCGAAGGCGCGCAGGCTGGCCACGATGATCCGGCAGAACCTCGGCCAGGCCATGCAGGGCCTCGCCGTCGTCCCGCTCCTCGCGGGCTACGACACGGCCGCCGCCCCGGGAGCCGGGGGCCGCATCTTCAGCTTCGACGTGGCGGGCGGCCTGTACGAGAAGGCGCCCTTCCACGCCGAGGGCTCCGGCTCCCCGTACGCCCGCGGTGCGCTGAAGAAGCTGTACCACCCCGACATGACCCGGCGCGAGGCGGCCCTGGCCGCGCTCCAGGCGCTGTACGACGCGGCCGACGACGACTCCGCCACCGGCGGCCCCGACATCGGCCGCCGTATTTTCCCGATCGTCTCGGTGATCACCGAGGAGGGCTTCGAGCGACTGCCCGAGGAGGAGACGGAGGGGCTCAGCCACGAGATGGTCGAACAGCGCCGCGGCAGGCCGGACGGCCCGCACGCCATCGGCTGACGAGATCCTCGGGGGCCTCGCGGTCTCCCCGCGGGCGGACCCGCCGTCGACGTCCGCCACACCGGTGCTCAGTACTGCAACGCCACCGCCACGTCCCGTCCGAGCCGCTCGACCGCCGCCAGATCCAGTCCGTAGTGCACGTACCGCCCGTTGCGCTCCACCCGCACCAGTCCGAGATCCCGCAGCACCCGCAGATGGCGGGAGATTTGCGGGCGGGTCATGACCGGTCGAGCCGCCAGGTCGGCGGTGGTCATGGCCTGGCGGGCGATCAGCCGGCAGAGGCGTACCCGGCGCGGGTCGGTGAGCGCCGGCATGCGGCCGCGGGCCGGCGTGACGCCCACGTCCGGCGCCTCCACCGGGAAGTGGGCGACGGGCGGCAGGCCGGGCTCGTTCTTCACCAACAGGTGCGGGGCGCCGTACAGCGTCGGTGGTGACACTCCGTCACCCACGACGGGACTGCAGCCCGCGCGGGCCGCGAACCCACCGGCCCCCGCGCTCGAGGTGATCGCGGGGGCCGGTGGGCGGGGGAGTTGCCGGTGTCAGTCGCGTACCCCCCAGTCCTTGCGCCGCCTGGCGATCTGCTGGACCGGATCACCGGTGTACGACCAGGGCGTGCGGGTCGCCCGGTGGCCGAGGATCCGCAGCAGCGGCGCCGCCACGTCCACGGTGCCCGCCCCGCACGCGGCGTGCGCCAGGTAGTTGAAGTCCCGCAGCTCCCCCGGGGCGACGGCGTCCTCCTTACGGCCCATGATCCAGCGTTCCCAGGTGCGCCGGACGTCGCTGACGGCGCCGTCGTTGTTCCAGTGCTGGGCGAGGCCCACCGCGGTGGAGCGGCTCTGCGTGGTGTCGAGGGCATGGCGGAACTCCTCCACGCGCGCGTACTGCACCAGCACCGGCAGCGGACAGCCCGGCGGGGCCACGCCGGCCGCGTCACGGGCGAAGTCGTACATCAGCCCGTGCGAGCCGTGCCAGCGGGCGGAGTAGTAGTGCAGGACCTGGAGGTGGCCCTCCATGCTGTAGGGGTCCCGCCGGTGCAACTCGTCCCACCAGCGGGCCAGTTCCTGCCGGCGCACCCCGGCCGGATAGAGGCGGGCGACCGAGATCAGCGAGGCCCACGGCGTCGGATCGTCCGGGTAGGCCTCGGCGGCGGACAGACACGCCAGCACCGCTCCGTCGACACGGGTCTGGTCGATCGGCGCCCCCCGGCCCGCGGTGATCGCCAGGTTGAACGCCCGGGCCGTCTCCGTGGCCGCCCGCAGCACCAGCGCGTCGGAGCTGTGCGGCTCGGCGGCCAGCCAGGTCTCCACCGTCGAACTGCCCACGCAGGCCTGCGCGAGCATCCGGACCCGGTGACCGCGGGCGAGCCAGTCGGGGCCGGTGGCGCGCAGCAGGTCCCGCAGGCCCTGCCAGCGGCCGATGACGATGTCGTGCCGGGTGGAGGAGAGGGGAGCATCCCCGCAGTCGGGGTCGAAATCGGGAGCGAAGCGGTCCCGCGCCATCGGGTCCCCTCTCAGAAGTCGGTGGAGAGACCCTCGTGGCCGGCGGAGTGCGCGGCCGGCCGGCCGTCGGGCACGTAGTCGGACTCCACGGTGCGCGAGGCGTCCAGCCGGGAGGGCCGGTAGTAGTCGCTGCCCTTGCGCCAGTACCAGAGCATCGGCACCAGCCCCACGGCGAGTCCGCCGATGCCGATGGCGACCGCCGCGGGATCCAACTCACCGAGCGACTCCGCGAAGATCCAGAACATGAACAGGGAGCCGAACAGCGGCCACAGTCCGCCGAGGAGGAAGTCGGACGGGGACTTCAGCAGGGTCTTGCGGTACGCGACGACCGCCGCCAGGCCCGCCAGACCGTAGTAGATCGCGATCTGCAGACCGATCGCCGAGATGGCGTCGGCGAGGATGTCGCCGACCGATCCCAGCGCGTTGGAGGCGACGAACAGCACCAGCGCCACCCCGCCCACCACGACGATCGCCGCCCAGGGCGTGTTCCAGGTGCGGTGCACGCGGCCCAGCGCGGACGGCATCGTACGGTCCCGGCCCATCGCGAACAGCGAGCGCGTGACCTGGATGAGGGTCGTCTCCAGGGTGGCGACGGTGGACAGCATCACGGCCACGATCAGCAGCTTGCCGCCCCAGCCCGGCCACACCTCCTCGCCCAGCGCGGCCAGCACGTTGGCGCCGTTGTCCTCGATCCGCTGCGAGCTCAGGATGACGTTCACCGCGATGGTGAAGACCTCGAAGAGGAGAAAGACGATGCCGACCCCGATCAGCCCCGCCAGGCCGGTGGTTCGGCGGCTGTTGCGGGTCTCCTCACTGAGGTTGCTGGTCACGTCCCAGCCCCAGTAGTAGAACGCGGCGACCAGCGCGCCGGACGCGAATCCGGACACCCCGTCGAAGTGGCTGAATCCGAGCCACGACCAGTCGAACGGCAGCGAGTTGTCCGTGTGGAACAGGGCGAGCACCGCGAACAGCGCCAGAATCGCCAGCTCCACACCCGACATGATCAACTGCGCGCGCACGGTGAGCCGGGCCCCGCCCAGCACCACCGCCAGCATCACCACGAACCAGGCGGCGCCGACGACGGTCGACAGCGCGGTGTTGTCGGCGAGTCCCTCGTCGAACAGGGCGAGCGTCATCGACCCGGCCGGCAGCGAGCCCGCCACCATGAAGATGGTCGCCGAGATCACCAGCGCCCAGCCGCTGATGAAGCCCAGGAAGGGGTGCAGCGTGCGTCCCACCCAGGAGTAGCTGGCGCCGGCGTTGACGTCGATCCGGCCGAGCCGGCTGAAGGCCAGCGCGATGCCCAGCATCGGTATCGCGCAGTACAGCAGTGCCGCCGGTCCTGCCAGGCCCACGGCGCCGGCCAGAACCGCGGTGGTGGCGGCGATGGAGTAGGCCGGCGCGCTGCCGGCGACCGCCATCACCACCGTGTCGAAGGTGCCCAGCACATTCGCCTGGAGCCCTCTTCCGGTGCTGTTGCTCATGGTTGCGCTGCTTTCCGTCGTGCACGCCGCCCGAGCGGGGAGGACCCGGCGGCGTATGGGGGGGGTGAGGGTGGAACGCCGCCGCGCGTCAAGAGGGATGACCTCGGGAAACGTCGGCGGAGCAAGGCGCGGAGGATACCGTTCCAGCACTGCGTCCGCGGACGGTCACACCGAGTGTGCGAGTGACTATAGCCCCAACTATTGAGCTTTCAAGATTGACGGATGGGTAACGTCCACGCCGCCCGTGCGGATGGCATGTGCCGCGATTGGAGCGGGCCGCACGGGAAACGCGGACGGGGAGAGAACAGCCGCTGCCACGAGGAGGCATTCATGGGTACGGAGCCCGAGGCGATGGGCGACGACGTCTACCAGCCCACCGGAACGAACGAGGAACAGGAGGACGGCGCCCCGCTCGACCTTCAGGACGCCGTCGACGAACGCACCTACGACGACACCCTGGACGAGGGCTACTCCCCGCCGGAGAAGCCGCTCGGGGTGACCAAGTACGGCACCACCGCGGCCGAGCAGCACGACGGCGAAAGCCTCGACCAGCGCCTGGCCCAGGAGAACCCGGACGCGTCGGCACCGGCCGGGGACGGGGTCGGCGATCTCCAGGGCGGCGAGGGCGAACCCGTCGACCCCGAGGTCGGAGACCGGCGCGCGGGCCGCCTCGTCGCCCCCGACGAGGGCGCCCACTCCGACGTCGTCAAGGAGGAGATCGCCCAGGACGTGGGCATCGACGGCGGGGCCGCGGGCGCCGAGGAGGCCGCCGTCCACATCGTCGAGGAGTGAGCGGCCCCGCGCCCCGGCGCCCCTCTCAGTCCCCGATGCGGTCCAACTGCCGCAGCCGGTTGGTGGCGTCGAGCGCGGCGACCTTGTACGACTCCGCCAGCGTCGGGTAGTTGAACACCGCGTCGACCAGGTAGTCGACGGTCCCGCCGCAGCCCATCACCGACTGCCCGATGTGGATGAGCTCGGTGGCTCCGGTGCCGAAGCAGTGCACCCCGAGGAGCTTCCGGTCCACGGGCGAGACAAGCAGTTTCAGCATGCCGTGCGCGTCGCCGATGATCTGCCCGCGGGCCAGTTCGCGGTAGCGGGCTATGCCCACCTCGAACGGCACGCTCTCCTCGGTGAGCTGGTCCTCCGTCCGCCCCACGAAGCTGATCTCCGGGATGGTGTAGATGCCGATCGGCTGGAGGTGGTGCATCTGCCCGACGGGCTCGCCGCACGCGTGGTAGGCGGCCGCCCGTCCCTGCTCCATCGCCGTCGCCGCGAGCGCCGGAAAGCCGATGACGTCACCCACTGCGTAGATGTGCGGGACCGGGGTGCGGTAGTGCTCGTCGACCTCGATCCGGCCGCGCCGGTCCGCCGCCAACCCCGCCTTGTCCAGGTCGAGTTCGTCGGTGAGTCCCTGTCGTCCCGCCGAGTACATCACCGTGTCCGCCGGAATCTTCTTGCCGCTCTCCAGCACGGTCAGCGCACCCCGCGCATGCCGTTCCACGGCGGCGACGGTCTCCCCGAAACGGAAGGTCACCGCCAGGTCCCGCAGGTGGTACTTGAGCGACTCGATGACCTCGACATCGCACATGTCGAGCATTCCGGCCCGCTTCTCCACCACCGTCACCTTGCTGCCGAGCGCGGCGAACATGGACGCGTACTCCATGCCGATCACACCGGCGCCGACGATCACCATGGACTGCGGAACCCGCTCGATCGTCAGGACGTTGTCGGAGTCGAGGATGGTCCGCCCGTCGAACTCCACGCTGTCCGGCCGCGCCGGCCGCGTCCCGGTGGCGATCACGATGTGCTCGGCGCTGATCAGCCGCTCCTGTCCGGTGATCTCACGCAGCGCGACGGTGTGGGCGTCGACGAACCGGCCGGTGCCGGCGAACAGGGCGACGTGGTTGCGGGACAACTGACTGCGGATGACGTCGATCTCACGCCCCACCACATGGTCGGTGCGGGCGGTGAGATCGGCGACGGTGATGTTCTCCTTGAGGCGGTAGCTCTGTCCGTACAGGTCGCGCTGGGTGAGACCGGTGAGGTACAGCACCGCCTCGCGCAGGGTCTTGGAGGGAATGGTGCCGGTGTGGAGGGAGACCCCGCCGACCATGTCGGGGCGGTCGACGACGGCGACCCGGCGGCCCAGTTTGGCCGCGGCGATGGCGGCCTTCTGACCGCCGGGACCTGATCCGAGAATGAGCATGTCGAAGTCGGGCACCCTCCGGAGTCTGTCAGCCGCAGGGCATGCCGGGGAAGAGCGGGACCCGATCGCCCACTGCGATCGCCTGCCCCGATCGCCCGGGCCGGGTCCGGCTAGGGCAGCAGCTTCTCGATGGCGCCGGGGCCCTCCTCGGCCAGCTTGCGACGCGCCCACTCGAGGTTGCGCGGGGTGAGGTCCCGGCCGGTGGCGAGGACCATGTCCTCCGGGGACACCTCGGTGCCGGTACGGGTGTGGAGCAGTTTGTCCGGGGTGGCGCGGTCCGGGGAGGGCTGGGCGGCGCCGGGCTCTGACGTCGGCATGGTGTCTGCTCCTCGCGTCCGAAGGAATGTACTAACACCATTCATCCTGGAGCCGCACCCCGCAATCCCGATCAGCTCCGGCCGAGATGCCGGGAAGATCAGGTGGGCGTCTAATGGGCTCCATGGCACCCACCACCGCCGGGAACCCGCGACGCGGGGGACTGCGCAGGCTCGGCGCCTGGTGCGCCCGTCACTTCCTGATCGTCATCATCGCCTGGCTCGTGGCCGTCGTCGCCCTCCAGGTGGTCAGCCGCACCGTGGGCGGAACGTACGAGGACGACTTCCAACTACCCGGAGTGCAGTCCACGGAGGGCCTGGACGTGCTGCAGAAGCACGACCCGCAGGCCGGTGGCTACAGCAGCCAGATCGTGCTGCACGACGAGCAGCAGCCCGTGAGCGCGCTGAGTTCGCAGCTGTCCACCACCGTCGGCGACCTCCAGAAGCTCCCCCATGTACTCGCCGCCCAGAACCCGCTCTCCGTGACCTCGTCGAAGGTCGGCCCGGTGTCGAGCGACGGCAAGACCGCCTATGTCACCGTCCGCTTCGACGTGCAGCCCTCGACCCTCGGCGACGACTACCTGGACGGCGTCGACCAGGCCGTCCAGCCGCTGCGGGCGGCCGGCGCCGACGTCGAGTACGGCGGTTCGCTCGGCGAGCTGGCCCGTCCCGCCGCGGACGACCGGATCAGCGAGCTGATCGGCTTCGCGGTCGCCACCGTGGTCCTGCTCGTCGGCTTCGGCAGTGTCATCGCGGCCGGACTGCCCCTGTTCACCGCCCTGATCAGCGTGGTCGGCGGCCTCGCCTGCCTCGGACTGCTGGCGGCCGCCTTCACCTTCGCCACCGTCTCACCGACCCTCGCCACCATGATCGGTCTGGGCGTCGGCATCGACTACGCCCTCTTCCTGATCACCCGGCACCGGCAGAACCTGATGGACGGCGCCGATCCCGCCGAGGCCGCCGGACACGCCAACGCCACCAGCGGCCGCGCCGTGCTCGTGTCCGGCACCACCGTGATCATCGCGCTCTTCGGTCTGTACGCGTCCGGGGTGTCCTTCATCGGCAAACTCGGACTCGCCGCCGCCATGACCGTCGTCTCCGCCGTCGTCGGCGCCCTCACCCTCGTGCCCGCCCTCCTCGGGCTCATCGGCAGACGCATCGACCGCTACCACGTCCGCAGGCCGGTCGCCGAGACCGACGTCGAACCGGGCGCCGTACCGCACGGCACCTGGCACCGCTACGCCAAGCGCGTCGAGCGCAGACCCTGGGAGTACCTCGGCGCCGGGGTGGCCGTCATCGCGATCCTCGCGATCCCGGTCTTCTCCATCCAGCTCGGCCACATCGGCGACGGCGCCGACCCGACCTCCTTCACCGACCGGCGCGCCTACGACCTGATGACCGACGCCTTCGGACCCGGCTCCAACGGCCCCCTCACCGTCGTCATCGACCAGACGTCCGTCCCGTCCGACAAACGCTCCGACCTCTCCACCCAGGCCCAGAAGACCCTGAACGCGGTGCCCGACGCCGCCACGGTCACCCCGCTGACCGCCACCAGCGACGGCGACGTCCTGCTCGCCACCGTCTACTCCGAGCAGTCCCCGCAGAGCGGGAGCACCACCGACCTGACGAACCGTCTCGTCGACGACACCCTCCCCGACGCGGTCTCCGGCTACGACGCCAAGGGTTATGTCACCGGCACCACGGCCGCCCAGGTCGACTTCCGTGACATCGTCGCCAGCCGACTGCCCCTGATCATCGGGGTGGTCGTCGCCCTCGCCTTCCTGATCATCCTCGCCGTCTTCCGCGGACTCCTCGTCGCGGTCAAGGCCGCCGTCCTCAACGTCCTGTCGATCACCGCCTCGTACGGCGTCGTCGTCGCCGTCTTCCAGTGGGGCTGGGGCGGGCCCGCGCTGGGCGTCCACGGCAAGGTGCCCATCGAGAGCTATGTGCCGATGATGATGTTCGCGATCATCTTCGGCCTCAGCATGGACTACGAGATCTTCCTGCTGTCCCGTGTGCACGAGGCCTGGCTGCGCACCGGCGACGCCAAGGACGCCGTCGCCCACGCCCTGGAGATCACCGCCCGGGTCATCACCTGCGCGGCCCTGATCATGGTGAGCGTGTTCTCGGCGTTCATCATCAGCGACAACATCGTCGTCAAGATGCTCGGCCTCGGCCTCGCCGTCAGTGTGCTGATCGACGCCACCGTCGTACGGCTGCTCATGGTGCCCGCCGTCATGACCCTGCTGGGATCGCACGCCTGGTGGACGCCGCACTGGCTGGACCGGATCCTGCCGCACATCGACGCCGAGGGCGACGCGGAGACCCTCAGCGGTCCGCCCGACGGCCCGGCGCGAGAACGAGCATCGTGACGTCGTCGCGGACGGCGGGGGAGTACCGCAGGACATCCGTCCACACGCGGTCGGCCGTCGTCGCCGGGTCGGCGCCCGCGGCGAGCGCGGGCAGCCGGTCGAGGAGGGGGTAGAACACTCCGGCCGTGTCCCTGGCCTCCGAGACGCCGTCCGAGGCGAGGAAGAGACGGTCGCCGGGGCGCAGCGGCAGGACGTGGGCGGCGAGCGGAGCGCGTTCCGGCAGGCCGAGCCCCAGCGGTGTCCACGGGACGAGGTCGACCTCCGTGGCCGTGCCGTCGCGCAGCAGCACCGGCGGAGGATGCCCGCAGACGACGATGCGCACCGCGTCCGCGCCCGGCGCGAACTCCAGCAGGACGGCCGTGGCGAACAGCTCCGCGTGCGCGACCCGCGCCGAGTCGACCACCAGCCGTCGGTCCAGGCGGGCGGCGACCTCCTCCAGGTCCGGCTGGTCGAGCACCGCCTCCCGGAACGCGCCGAGCAGCGAGGCCACGGTCGCCACCGCCGCCAACCCGTGCCCCTGGACGTCGCCCAGCACCGCCCGCACCCCGTACGCGCTCGTCCGCACGTCGAAGAAGTCGCCGCCGACCAGCGTCCCGCGCTGCGCCGTCCGGTACAGACCCGCGCAGGCCACCGGGCCGACCCACTCGGGCACGGGCGGCACCAGGGCGTTCTGCGCGGCCTCGGCGATCGTTCGCTCGAGATCCAGCTGTACGTCCCGCCGACGCCGCACGAACGACACGAACACGCTGAGCACGGCCACGAAAATCGTCGTCAACAGGTCGGCCTCACCCGGCTGATCGAGGTGGAACGCGGGCACGTTGAGCATCACGACCACGGCCGCGCCGAGCAGCGCGGTCGCCACCGGACCGTACGACAGCACGGCCAGCGGCGGGATCGCGCCGAGCATGAACCCGATGTCCAGCGGCTCGGGGCTGGCCAGCGTCACCACGCAGACGCCCGCGACCAGAACGAGCGGCAGGGCCCGCACCCAGCCCGGCGGCGGCGCGCCCCGCAGCCAGCCCCGCCGTCCCCCGTCCAGTTGTCCCATCCCACAACGCTCCCCCTCGGGACCGGCCGGCGCACCCCGAAACAAACCGATGGACGCGATCCAGGGCCACCCCCTACCGTGTGACCGCACGCCCGGACACCCACGGAAGGAGGCGAGCGCCATGCGAACCACATTCATCCCGCGCTCCCACCCCGTGACCCCGGCGTGCCGCGTCTGACCTTCGTCCGACGCCCCGGGAGCGCACCATGCCGTACGCGACCCGGAGGAATCCGTGACCGATCTGGTCATCCGCGCTCTCGACGAGAGCGACGTCCATCTGTTCGACACCCTGCCCGACCCGCTGCGCGCCGCCGACGCCCTCGGCAGGATCACCTACCGGCCCGACTGGAAGCGCGTCGCCCTGCGCGACGGCCGGGTCGTCGCCCGCGCTGTCTGGTGGGGCGGGCCCGAGGACACCGAACCGCTCGTCGTCCAGTGGTTCGACTTCGCCGACGGCGAGGAGGAGGCCGCCGCCGGACTCCTGCGCTCCGCCCCCTGGCAGGTCGGCCTGGAACTGGTCATGCCCGGCGGCTGGCGCGACGACCCCGCCATGCGGGCCGCCGCCGACGCCCGGCACGCCGCCGCCCGCGCGGCGGGCCACACCCCGCTGGTGGAACGCTTCGTGTACCGCTGGACCCCGGAGTGCGGACTGCCCGACCGCCCCGGCCGCCTGCGCTTCGCCCCCGAACCGGACGACGCGGTGTTCTTCGACGCCCTGCGCCGCATCCACTCCGACACCCTCGACGCCCATGCCCGCAAGGCCATCGAGGAGGGCGGCCTGGACCGGGCCGCCCAGGAGGAGCTGGACTTCTTCCGCTGGTGCCCGTCCCCGCGCGAGTGGTGGCAGGTCGCCCGCACCCCGCACGGCGAGTTGGCCGGCATCCACATCCCGGCCCACAACCCCTCCGGGCCCTGCGTCGGCTTCATCGGCGTGCTGCCGGCGCACCGGGGCCACGGATACGCCTACGACCTGCTCGCCGAGTGCACCCACTACCTCGTCGAACGGGGCGCCGAGTTCATCGCCGGCGCCACCGACCAGGGCAACATCCCGATGGCGGCCCACTTCGCCAGGGCCGGCTATCCGATCGTGCGGGAGCGGGTGAACTTCGAGCTCCGATGACGGCCGGCTGATCCCCTACGGGCCCGGCGCACGGTGAGTCAGCGGGCGCCGCCCGCCAACAGGGCCCCGGCGTCGGCCAGCACCTCCGTGACGCGCAGGCCGAACGCGGCGTCACAGGCGTGGGACCGGCCGTCGCGGGCCGCGGCGATCAGCTCGTCCGCGGCCCGTGCGAGGGCGTCGGCGGGGTCGCCGCCCCGAGGGAGCCGGATCACCCCGGCCGTGCCGCGGAGCTCGAGGTCCGCGCCCGCCGCCTCGGGCGGAGCCGTCAGACTGAGCGTCACCGTGCTGGAGGCACCGTCCACATGGTCCAGGACCAGGTGGACGGTGTCGCGGGGGCCACGGGCCGCGGCCGTCACCCGGCGGACGTCGCCAAGGACCGGCAGCAGCACCGACAGCGCGTGCGGGCCCACGTCCCACAGGGCGCCCTTGTCGCCGCGCCAGGGCGTGGCGAAGGGATGGTCGCCCGTACCGTGGAACACGTCGCCCAGCCACTGGGCGTGCCCGGTGAACCACCCGCCGGTAGCCTTCTGCTCGGCGATCCAGGCAGCGGCCTCGGGCACGAACCGGGTGGTGAAGAAGACGACCGAGGCGACCCGGGCCTCCTGCGCGGCCCGTACCACCGCCCGCGCTCCCGCCACCGTCGCGGCGACGGGCTTGTCGAGCAGCAGATGACAACCGGCCCCGGCGGCCCGCACCGCGAGCTCCGCCTGGACGTCCGGCGGCAGGGCGACGGCCACCGCGTCCACGTCCGCCAGCAGGGTGTCCACGTCGTCGTAGGCCCGGGTCCCGTGCCGGTCGGCCAGTTCCTTCGCGGCCTCCGGTCGCCGGCCCCAGACACCGGCGAAGTCGAGCGCGTCGTGCGCCTCGAGGACGGGGGCGTGGACCATCTGTGCCCAGGGGCCGGTGCCGAGCAGACCGATGCGCATACCGCTGACTCTCCTGATGCCGATCGACATGGCGGGTGACGTCCCCGTCGGGACGCCGACTCCGACCGCGAGCCTCGCACACCGCCGACTTGCGGGACACCCCGGCCGGCACCTCCGACGGTCAGGCCGCCCGGGTCCCCGGCGAACGGGACCCGTCCGCCACCGGGGCGGGGGAGGCGTCCCGGACCAGTCGGAGATGCCGTCCGCGCGCGGCATGGCGCGGCTTGTCCTGGGCCGGGGCGAGCAGGCGTTCCTCGACCCGGTCCATCACCGCCAGCAGGACGGACAGCAGCGGCAGCAGCAGTACGGCGATCCAGAGCACGGCTCTCTCCTCCGGCAGGCGACGGGAAGCCGGGTGCTCAGAATCCGGCCGGTGATGCCTGCCCGGGCGGGCCCGGATCCGGGGATTCAGGGCCGGGACGGCGCGGCGAAGCCCGTCAGCAGGGCGTCCGCCTGGGCCAGCCCGCTCTCCGCGGAGATCTCCCGCACCGTCTGCGCGGACCGGATCGTGGCGAACGAGACCCGGCCGCCCTCATGCCGGTAGCCGTACACGGCGGGCCTCGGCAGGCTGTTGTACGACCAGTGCGCCGAGAAGTAGTACCCGCCCGTGTCGTGCAGCACCACCAGGTCCCCCTCGGCGAGCGCGGGCAGCGGCCGGTCGTGCGCCACGACGTCCCCGGCGAAGCACAGCGGCCCCGCGACGTCCTGCCGGACGAGGGGCGTCCGCTTGGGCGTGCCGTCCGGGCCGTACGCGGACACCCGCAGCGGCCAGGCGTCCGGCATGAGGACGGTACGGGTGGCGACCTGCCCGCCGGCGTGGGTGAGGGCGACCCGGCGTCCGCCGGCGTCCTTGACGTACTCGACGAGAGCCGCCGTGAAGCCGTTCTTGGCGATCAGGGAGCGGCCGAACTCGGTGACCACCTGGTAGCGGCCGTCCAGCAGCGCGGGCTCGGCGGCGGTGAGCGCGGCCGCGTACTGCGCGTGGGTGGGCGTGACCGTGTCGTCGGCGAAGTTCACCGGCAGCCCGCCGCCCAGGTCGAGGCTGGTCACCTGGCGCCGGCCGACGCACGCGTTGATCTCCTCGGCGAGCCGGTGGACCGTGGCGAGGCCCTCCGCGATCAGCGGCAGCGGGCAGCCCTGCGAGCCCACGTGCGCGTGCAGCCGGGTCAGCCACGGCCGACGCGCGAAGGCCTCCACGACACGGGTGCGGACCCCGGGATCCAGCAGCGCCACCCCGAACTTGGAATGCGCGGTCGCCGTGCTCATCGCGCCGATCGACCCGCCCCCGACCTGCGGATTGACCCGCACCCCGAGCACCGAGGCGCAGTCCGGTGGACGCAGGGCGTCGATCCGGTCCAGCTCGTCGAGGTTGTCCGCGTTGAGCGAGACGCCCAGGGCGAGCGCCTCACGGATCTCCCGGCGGGTCTTGGCGGGCGAGTCCAGCACGATGCGCGCCGGGTCGAACCCCGCGTCCAGCGCGAGGCGCAGCTCGCCGGGGCTCGCCGCCTCGCAGCCCATGCCGGTGTCGGCGAGCAGCCGCAGCACGGGGACCAGCGCGCACGCCTTGGCGGCGAAGGTGTGCAGCACGTCCGGCACGTGCGCGAACGCCTCGTGCAGCCCGGCGACGCTGTCGCGCACGCCCCGCACGTCGATGAAGCCGGCCAGCGGCCGGTCCTCGCCGAGCAGCCCGTCCGTGACGGCCTGACGGACGGCGAGGCCGACGGGAGAGTCGTCGGGCCGATGGTTCTCGGTGGGGAGCGGCACGTGTTCGTCTCCTTCGGGGAGGAAGGGGTGTCACGCGGTCGGTGACCCTTCCAGGTTCCTCCCCCACCGGGCAGCGGCGAGGCCGGCCACACCGGGCCCGTTACCCGGATCTGCTCGGCGGGACCCACAAGACCGGTGACATCGCCGATCCCCACGCCCCGGTGCGGCCCCGACAGTGGCATCGCCAGTCCATCGGCGGCGCCCGCCGTGGCGACGGCCCGGACCCACTCGTGCGGGGTCCGCGGGCCGCGCCCGGGATGCCGCCCGACCGAGAGGACCACTCGTCGTGCAGCATCAAGCGCGCACCGGTGCGGCCCACCCCGCCTCCACCGGTTCCCCCCACCGCGGGCCCGGACAGCTCGCCCGCGTCGCGACGGCGATCGCCGCCGTCGTCGGACTCACCACGCTCAGCGGCCCCGGCGCGCATGCGGCGGACAACCCCTACGAACGGGGCCCGGCGCCGACCAACGCGAGCATCGAAGCGCTGCGCGGCCCGTACCCGGTCTCGCAGACCACCGTCTCCCCGCTCGCCGTCACCGGATTCGGCGGCGGCACGATCTACTACCCGACCAGCACCAGCGACGGCACCTTCGGCGCGATCGCCGTCTCACCCGGGTACACGGGCACCCAGTCCTCCATCGCCTGGCTGGGCCCGCGACTGGCCTCCCAGGGCTTCGTCGTCTTCACCATCGACACCCTCACGACACTCGACCAGCCGGACTCCCGCGGCCGTCAGCTGCTCGCCGCCCTGGACCATCTCACCCAGGTCAGCTCCGTCCGCAGCCGCGTCGACAGCGGTCGGCTCGGTGTCATGGGCCACTCGATGGGCGGCGGCGGCAGCCTGGAGGCCGCCAAGTCGCGGCCCTCGCTCCAGGCCGCGATCCCGCTCACGCCGTGGAACCTCGACAAGTCCTGGCCCGAGATCAGCACACCCACGCTGATCTTCGGGGCGGACGGCGACACGATCGCCCCGGTCGCCACCCACGCCGAGCCGTTCTACTCCACGCTGCCGTCCTCCCTGGACCGCGCCTACCTGGAGCTGAACAACGCCACTCACTTCACCCCGAACTCGTCGAACACGACGATCGCGAAGTACGGCATCTCGTGGCTGAAGCGCTTTGTCGACAATGACGTCCGCTACGAGCAGTTCCTCTGCCCGCTGCCACAGCCGAGCCTGACGATCGACGAGTACCGGGGCAACTGCCCGCACAACTCCTGAGACAGCCGGGACGACAACCGCCCCGGACCGAACCGACGAAGTCGACCGAGCCGCCGAGTCGACCGAGTCGCTGAGTCGCTGAGTCGGCCGAGGGGTCGAGTCGGCCGAGGCGACCTAAGCGGCGGAAGGAGAGCGGAACCGCTGCCCCGTCGCCGTCGCTGTGCCCGTGCACGGGGCGCGGCGGCGGCCGTTGGGCCCAGGCACATGATGCGTCACGCCCGTCGCGCGCGAACCCACTGGTGACGGGCCCCAACCGGCCCGTGGCGCCGCCGTCGGCGAACCGGTCGCACGACTTCCGCCACCCGTTACCCGTACGTAGCGTCACGGGAATGACCGTTCAGACGACCGCGGTCGGCGGTGTGCGGGTGGTGACCGGTGAACCCGGGTGCGGCCGCACGACGTTCCTGGCCCGCGCCGCACACTCTCTCCCGGCCGCGTCCGTGTCCGCGGTCCGGATGCGGGCCGAC
This sequence comes from Streptomyces sp. NPDC088157, assembly GCF_044741545.1. Lineage (NCBI taxonomy): Bacteria > Bacillati > Actinomycetota > Actinomycetes > Kitasatosporales > Streptomycetaceae > Streptomyces > Streptomyces sp. NPDC088157. Next base: position 559,403 of record NZ_JBIUSU010000003.1, on the reverse strand, counting down.
CCGGCGGCGCCGGCCGTGCCCCTGGGCGGTCTGCGCACGCTGCTGCTCGCCCTCGGCGCACCGGCAGAGCCGTGGCCTCCCGCGGGCCCGGCCTGCGCGGTGCTCCTCGACGCGTTGCGTGCCGCGTCCGCCCGTACGCCCGTGCTGGTGTGCGTCGACGACGCGCATCTCTGGGACGCCCCCACCAGGGCCGCGCTGGGCGCCGTCGCGGAACAGCTGCACGGGAACGTCCGGGTGGACATGCTGCTGAGCGTGGCCGGGCACCGCCCGGTCGACCGGGAGTTCGCCGCGCTGCCGGTGGTACGCGTCGACCCGCTCTCCCCGGCGGAGGCGGCCGCACTGCTGGACGAGGCGACGGACGGGGCCGTCGACCGCGCCGTCCGGGACGACCTGGTGAACGCGGCCGAGGGCAGTCCGGCGCTGCTGCTGGCCATGGTCCGGCGTCTGTCGCCCGCCCAGCTCCGCGGTCACCGGAGGCCGCCGAGCCCCTTGGCCGACGCCGAGTTGCTGACCGGTCTGGTCGGCGGCCTGCTGACCGGGTTCACGCCCGCGCAGCAGGACCTGCTGCTGACGGTGGCGGCGGCCGTCCTGGACGCGGACGACACCGAGGACGCACGGATCGGCCTGGCACTCGCCCGGAGGGCAGCGGCACACCTCCGGGTGACGCGCTCCGGCACGGAGGCCGCACACCCCTTCGAACCGCTGCCCGCCCCGCCGCCCGCGGCGCTGCCCGGAGCGCTGTCAGGGGTACTGCCCGGAGCGCTGCCAGGGGTACTGCACGAAGCGTTCGAAGTGCCCGAAGTACCCGAAGTGCTCGTCCTGGCCGACGGCGAGGTCGGGTTCCACAGCGAGCTTCTGCGCCGCGCCGTGTATGCCGGGGCGCGGCCCGAGCGGCGCCGTGCGGTGCACCGGGCGTTGGCTCAAACCCTGGAGGAGACGGGAGCCGCAGGGCCGCACGCGCTGCTGCACCGAGCGCGCTCCGCGGCCGCACCCGGGCGCGGGACGGCGGCCGAACTGGCCGCGGCGGCCGGCGACCCCGGGTATCCCGCGCCCCGAGGTCTGCGGTGTGCGGCGTACACCCTCGCCGCCGAACTGGCCGAGGACGGCGCGCGGCGCGCGGAGTGGTACACGGCCGCTGCCGAGCAGGCACTGCTCGGCGGACGCGCGCACCGGGCCCTGCGGTTGCTCGACACGGCCCGGGACAGCACGTCGTCCCCCGCGCTGCGCGGCCGCGTCGAGTTGGTGCGCGGCACCACGGTCCTGTACGACGGGCCCGTCGACGAGGCCCGGGCATCCCTGCTCCTCGCCGCCCGTCTGCTGGCCGCTTCTGCCCCATGGCAGGCGCAGACGGCGTTGCTGGCCGCGGTCGACGCCGCGTGGGCGGCGGGCGACGCCCCCGGATGCCTGCGGACGCTGGGCGGCTGGGTCGGTACCCCGGACGCCGACGCGCGACCCGGCGCCCGGCAGAGCCGGGACCTTCGGACGGACCGGCCGGGACCCCCGGGCGGAGCGGCGGACGCGGCGGAGCCGCCGCGCGAGGGCGGCCGCGCGAGCGGCAGCGCCGCGTTGCACGACTACCGCACCGGCGTCCGGGCCCTCCTCGAAGGGCGGTTCCCACAGGCGGCGGAGCCCTTGCGGCGACTGGTGACGGACGCGGAGGGCGGGGAGGGGTCGGCGGTCGTGCGAGCCGTGGGAGGACCGGGGAGCGACGTAGCCACGCAGGGTGCGGAAGATGTCCGGGGTTCGGAGGGTGCGTCGGCCGTGTGGGCCGTGGAGTGTGCGTTAGGTACGCAGAGCGCGGAGAGCGCGGCGGTTGTGCGGGCCGTGCAGGGTGCGGCAGGTGTGCACGGCGTGGGAAGTGCGGCGGTCGTGCACGGCGTGGGGGGTGCGGCGGGTCTGCGGGGTGCGGAGAGCGCGGCGGCCCCGTGGGCCGTGGGGGGTGCAGAACGTACGCAGGATGCGGGGAGTGCGCCGGGTGCGGCCTGCGTCGACGAACCGGAGACGGCGCTGCGCGCGGCCGCCGCCGCCCTCCTGCTCGGGGACCTCGCGGCCGCCCGCCGCGCCGGGGCGCGGGCCCTGGCCGCCGCCCGTGTCCCCGGGACCTCGGCTGCCCAGGGGCGGGCCCGGGAATACCTCGCCTACGCCGAGCTGCGGGCCGGACGGCACGCGCTGGCCAGGACCCATGCGGAGGAGGGACTGCGGGCCGCGCACCGGACGGGGCAGCGCAACACGGCCGCCCACCACCACGCGGTACTCGCCCTGGCGGCGTCGATCGAGGGCGCTCGGGACGAGGTCGCCGAACACGCGGGTGCGGCCCTGGCCATCGCCCGGCGGCACGGCCTCGTCCAGGCCGCGACGCTGGCGGAGTGGGCGGCGGCGCGCGCCGATCTCGGCCGGGGGCGCCCCCGGGAGGCCGCGGACCGGCTCGGGCCGCTGGTGCGGCCGGGGCCACGGCGGGGACACTTCGCGGTGTGGATGCTCGCCGTGCCCTGCTTCGTGGAGGCCGCCGCGTCGAGCGGGCGTGCCGACGACGGCGTCGCTGAGGTCGCCGAGCTCGTCGAGGAGTTCGCCCGGTGGGCCGGATTCGGCGCCGACCCCCAGGCCCCCGCCCAGCTCTTGCGCTGCCGCGCGCTGCTGGCCGGGGCGGACCGGCCGGACGCCCTCTACCGCCGCGCGCTCGCCCTGCACGACGCGGCCGGAGGCGGCGACTTCGAGCACGCCCGCACCGAACTGCTGCACGGCAAGTGGCTGCGTCGTCGCCGCCGGCTGAGCGAGGCCCGTGACCGTCTCGGCGCCGCTCTGATGGGGTTCGAGCGCTGCGGGGCACGCGCCTGGGCGGACCAGGCGCGTGCCGAACTGCGAGCGGGGGGTGTGGCCAAGGGCGGCGGGGTGAGCACCGAGGGACTGTCCGGACTGACGCCGCAGCAACTGCGGATCGCCCGGTGCGTCGCCGAGGGAGCGACCAACCGGGAGGTGGCCCTGACCCTCTCGGTCAGCACCCGTACGGTCGACTACCACCTGCGGAAGGTCTTCGCGGCGCTGGGTTTGCGCTCCCGGGTCGAACTGGTGCGCATGGTCGAGAAGGCGGGGCAGGAGGGCTGATCAGACGGGGCAGAAGGGCTGATCGGACCGAAAACAATCGTGCACACCCCTAGGGACCGACCGGACGGTATGCCATCCTTCGGGGCAGGACGAGTCGGACAGCGGGACACAGCCCAGGGGGAGGACCGCGATGCATCAGGCCCTACGGTCACGGACCGTGTTCCGTCCCGCGTCCGGCGCACCGGCTGCGCCCGGACCCCGGCCGCACCCGCAGCCCGTACGGTCGCTGATCGACGCCGACGCCCTGCGGGTCCTGCACCGGGCCGCCCGGGTGCTCCTGGCGGACCTGCCCGATCTCACCGACCGGCTGGTGGCGGCGCTCCAGGACCAGGAGCCCGCCTACCGTGCGGCCGTGACGAGCGATCCCGCCGCCACCTGGCAGGAGGTGCACCGCTCACTGCGGCACAGCGTGTGTTCGCTGCTGGACCCGCGCGGCAGCCGCGACGCGGCCCGCCGGTGCTCGTGGAAGATCGGCGCGACCCGCGCGGAGCAGGGCCTTCCGCTGGACGCGCTGCTGCACGCGTTCCGGCTCGGCGGGTCCCTGGTGTGGCAGGGCCTCATCGAGGAGACCTCCCGCACCGCTCCGGAGGACGTACGGCTGCTCGTGCACATCGCCACCGACGTGTGGAACTTCGTCGACGAGCACTGCTCCGTCGTCGCGGACGCCTACCGGCAGGTCGAACGGCAGCTCGCCTGGCGGCGCGAGAACCGGCTCCGGGTGCTGGCGGGCGCCCTGCTCGACGGAGCGAGCCGCATCGCCGACCTGCCGGAGACCGCCCACGCGCTGGACCTCCCCGAAGAGGGCCGGTACGTCGTCGTGGCGGTGACGGCCGGCTGTCCTTCCGACGGCGCGGGGGCACGGTCCGCCCACGGCCGGGGCACGCGCGTGTACTGGCACACCGGGGTGGAGGTGGACTACGGCATCGTCCTGCTGAGCGGGGACAGCGCCGAGGGCGAGGACGCCGGCTCCGGCAGCCGCCCGCCGCTTTCCGCCGTTCCCCCGGCCTCCGGCGGCGCGCGGACGGGGATCAGCACGGCCGTGTCGGGACTGGCCGCGGTCGGTGACGCCCGCCGTCTCGCGGACATCGCGCTGGACATGTGCCCGCGGACCGGCGGCACGGTCCGGCTGACCGAGCACCTCCCGGCCGCGCTGGTGGTCTCCGCCCCCGACCTGGGCGCGGCGCTGGTCGAGCGGGTCCTCGGGCCGCTGAGCGGCCTGGAACCCGCCGACGAGGCCGTCCTGCTCGACACGCTGGTCACCTGGCTGGCCTGCGACGGCTCCGCCCAGCGGGCGGGGGAGCGGCTGTACTGCCACCGCAACACCGTCCTCAACCGGCTGCGCCGCTACGAGCAGTTGACGGGCCGCTCCCTGTCCCGCCCGGCCGACCTGGTGGAGATCAGCCTCGCCCTGACAGCCCGGGGCCTGCGAAGCCGCTGAGCACGCGGTCCCTCGGCTCCCGCTCCCCGAGCACTCCTTCCCGGCCGGACGGTACGGGCCTGCGCGCAGTAGGGGCGCCCGGCCCCCGACCCGCTCCTCCGCGCCCCGTCGCCCGCGCGGGCCCCTTGAGCCTCCCGGCCCGTGACCACGATTCCCGTTCCCCTCCGGCCACCCCCGACCGTGGGCTGGCCTGGGGCCGGGTCGCCCAGGGGCCGGGGTGGCGTTGGCGGGGTGCCCGCGTTCTGCCGCCTGGCCACCCGTTCCCCTCCGGCCACCCCCGACCGTGGGCTGGCCTGGGGCCGGAGTCGCCCAGGGGCCGGGACACCCCGGCCCCTGGCCACCTCACCCCTCGCCACCCCGGACGCCTCACCCCCTGGCCACCTCACCCCTCGCCGCCCGGCCCCTGACTGCACCCCCCTGACATCCCCCCGGGCATGCCCCCGCACCCCAGCCCCCTGGGCACCCGCACAAGCCGGTGGACCTCCTGTTGGGGCCGCGCAGCGACCCCGCGTCCGTGCCTGTACCGCTGCTCGTGCGCCGTGTTGTCGTGAGCTCCCCTTCCGCCGAAGCGCCGTGCCCGCCGGCACGGACCCGAGGAGCCGCGATGCCCGGAGTACCCCCGCAGGAGCCGCCCGCGCTGCACGTCGAGGGTCTCGACGTGACGTACGGGCGGGCCCTGTCGGCCCTGCGTTCCGTGTCCCTGACCGTCCCGCACGGCGCGGTCGTGGCGCTGTTGGGCGCCAACGGCGCCGGCAAGTCCACACTGCTGCGGGCGGTGTCGGGCACCCTGCGCCTGCATCGCGGCACCGTCACGGCCGGCCTCATCCGCTACGGAGACACGGTCCTGGACGGCCGTGACCCGGTCGCGGCGGTGCGGGCCGGCGTCGTCCAGGTCCCGGAGGGCCGTCGGGTCTTCGCAGGGCTGACCGTGGAGGAGAACCTGCGCACCGGTGGCCTCGGCCTCGGCCGCCGGGCACCCGAGCAGGTCAGGGAGGCCCGCGACCGCGTGTACACGCTGTTCCCGGTGCTCGCCGAGCGCGGTCGGCAGGCGGCCGGTCTGCTGTCCGGGGGTGAGCAGCAGATGCTGGCCATCGGCCGGGCGCTGATGGCCGCACCCCGGCTGCTCCTGCTCGACGAGCCCTCGCTCGGCCTGGCCCCGCGGATGGTCTTCCGGATCGCCGAGGTGATCCGCGAGATCAACGACCAGGGCACGGCCGTCCTGCTCGTCGAACAGAACGCGGGCATGGCACTGTCCCTGGCCGATCACGCGCACGTCCTGGAAGTGGGTGAGGTCCGGCTGTCCGGCCCGGCCGACGACCTCGCGCGCACGGACGCGGTCCGGCGCCTCTACCTCGGCGACGACGCCGGCGACCAGGGGGCCGCGTGAACCTCCGCCCCACCACGAGCACCGCCCCCGGCCGGCCCACGGCGGCCACTCCCGAACTGCGGGTGCGCGACGTGACCGTGCGCTTCGCCGGCCTGACCGCCCTGGACGAGGTGTCGTTCACCGTGGCCCCGGGGTCCGTGCACGCCCTGATCGGTCCCAACGGCGCCGGCAAGTCCACCTGCTTCAACGTCCTGTCGGGCCTGTACCGCCCGGCCTCCGGACAGGTCCGGCTCGGCGACACCGCACTGACCGGACTCGCCTCGCACCGGATCGCCGCCCTCGGCGTGGCCCGCACCTTCCAGAACATCGTCACCACCGAGGGGACCGTCGCCGACAACCTCATGCTGGGCCGGCACGCCCTCTCCCGCGCGGGCTTCGCCGCGACCGCCCTGCGCCTGCCCAGCGCCGTGCGCGAACAGCGCGTCCATCTCGCCAAGGCCCGTGAGATCGCCGAACTCACCGGGCTCGGCACTCGCTTCGAGACGCCCGTCGCCCTGCTGTCGTACGGCGACCGCAAACGCGTGGAACTCGCCCGCGCCCTCTGTCTCGAGCCGCGCGTCCTGCTGCTCGACGAGCCCGTGGCCGGCATGAACGGCGCCGAACGCGTCCGGATGGCCGAGGTGATCGACGCCGTCCGTGCCGAACTCGGCCTGTCCGTCCTGCTGGTGGAGCACGACATGGGCCTCGTGATGCGCCTCGCCGACGAGGTCACGGTGCTCGATTTCGGGCGGTGCATCGCCCACGGCACTCCCGACGAGGTCCGCCGCCACCCCGAGGTGCTGCGCGCCTACCTCGGAACTCCGGGGGAGGACACCGCGCTCGGCGAGGAGCCCGTCCCCGAAGCGGACACCGCCTCCGCAGAGACCACCGCCTCCGCAGGGACCGCCGGTTCCGCAGGGACCACCGGCTCCGCAGAGGAGCCCGCTCTCGAAGCGGACACCGCCTCCGCAGGGACCACCGGCTCCGCAGAGGAGCCCGCCTCCGCAGGTACCGCCGGTTCCGCAGAGACCACCGGCTCCGAAGGGGACCCCGTATGACCGCCTTCCTGGACAGCGTCCTCACCGGCCTCGCCCTCGGCGCGGTCTACGCGCTGGTCGCGCTCGGCTTCGTCGTCATCTTCAAGGCCTCGGGCGTGCTCAACTTCGCCCATGGATCGCTGCTGCTGTTCGGCGGCTACCTCGTCGCCGTGCTCCACGACGACCTCGGTTTCGCCGGCGCCCTCGCGGTGTCCGTACTGGCGACCGCGGCGCTCGCCGGAGCCCTCGACCGGCTGCTGCTGCAACGCGGCGACCCCGACCCCAGGGCAGCCCATGTACAGACCATCGTCACCATCGGCGTGGACATCGTGCTGCTCACCGACCTCTCCCGGCGCATCGGCGGCGACCTGCTGACCCTCGGCGACCCGTGGGGCGACTCGGTGACCCGCCTCGGCTCCGTGACCGTCGCCGACAGCCGGCTCGCCGCGATCGCCGTCTCCGCGCTCGCCATCGGCGCCGTCTTCGCCCTGTTCCGCTTCACGTCCTGGGGCCTCGCTCTGCGGGCCGCCGCCGAGGACACGGAGGCGGCCGCCCTCATGGGCGTACGGCTGAGCCGCGTACGCATGCTCGCCTGGTGCCTGGCCGGCGCCCTGGCCGCCCTGGCCGCCGTCTTCCTGGCCGCGTTTCCCGCTCCCGGCCTGGAGCGGGCCACCGGCCAGATCGCCCTCAAGGCCTTCCCGGCGGCGATCCTCGGCGGTCTGACCTCCCCGCCCGGCGCCCTGGCGGGCAGCCTCCTGATCGGCCTGACCGAGGCCCTGGCGGCCGGCTACCAGTCCGAACTGCACGTACTGGGCGAGGGGTTCGGCGACGTCGCCCCCTACGCCGTCATGGTCGCCGTCCTGCTGGTGCGGCCCACCGGACTGTTCGGCGCGAAGGGAGCGGCACGTGTCTGATCGGATCCCCAAGGGCGCCGTCGTGCTCCTGGCCGCCCTTCTCCTGTGCGCGCCGCCCTTCTACCTGGACGCCTTCTGGCTGCGCATCGGCCTGTTCTCGATGGCCGCCGCCATCGGCGCCGTGGGCCTGGGCCTGCTCACCGGCACCGCGGGCCAGCTCTCCCTGGGACACGCCTTCTTCCTCGCCGTGGGCGCCTACGGCTACACCTGGCTGGCCGGTGAGCCGGGCCCCGGACTGCCGACCGCGCTCGCCGCCGTTCTGGCCGTGCTGCTCGCCGGCGCGGCGGGCGGGCTGTTCAGTCCCGTCGCCGGCCGGGTGCGCGGCATCTACCTGGGCGTCGCCACCCTCGCCCTGGTGTTCCTGGGCCACCACCTGCTGCTCACCGCCGACTCAGTCACCGGCGGCTTCAACGGCCGCTCCGTGCCCCCGCTGAGTCTCGGCGGGTTCTCCTTCACCGACGACGACCCCGGACTCGTCGTCCTCGGCGTGCCGTTCGGCGCCGAGGAACGGCTGTGGTTCCTCGGCCTCGTTCTGCTGGCCGGCACCTGGTGGACCGCGCGAGGTCTGCTGCGCGGACGCCCGGGGCGCGCCCTCGCGGCCCTGCGCGACAGCGAGACGGCGGCCGCGGTGATGGGCGTCGACATCGCCCGCCACCGCTCGGCGGCCTTCGTCGTGTCGTCGATGTACGCCGGCCTGGCGGGGGTGCTGCTCGCGCTGGCCTTCCGCCGGGTCGTCCCCGACTACTTCGGCCTGGCCCTCTCGGTCGACTACCTGGCGATGATCGTGATCGGCGGCCTCGGCTCGGTGGCCGGAGCCGCCGCGGGCGCCGTCTTCGTCACCGCGCTGCCCCTGCTGATGACCCGCTACGCCGACCAGTTGCCGCTGGTGACCGCTCCCGGCACCACCGGCGGCGGAGTGGGCCCGACCGAAGCGGCCCGCTACCTCTACGGCGCGGCGATCGTCCTGGTCCTGCTGTACGCCCCCGACGGACTGCGCGGCCTCACCCGCCGCGTCCGCACCCGCCTGCGCCCCGCCTCCCCGGCCCCGGCGCCCACCGCCCGTCCGACCGCCTCCGTCGTCCGAACCAAGGAGCCCACCCCGTGAACCGCACGCACCACAGACACCGCGCCCCCGGAACCCTTCTCGCCGCCGCGCTCGCGGCCCTGCTCGTCGCGGCCACCGGATGCAGCTCCAAGGCGGACGGCGACAATTCCTCCGACAGCGCCGACGGCGTCAAGTCCGGCCCGGGGGTGACCGCGAAGACCATCAGGCTCGGCGCCCTCACCGACCTGACCGGCCCCTATGCCACCCTCGGCAAGTCCATCGTGCAGGCCCAGCAGATGTGGGCCGACGAGACCAACGCCGCCGGCGGCATCTGCGACCGCAAGATCGAGATCGTCGTCAAGGACCACGGCTACGACGTCCAGAAGGCGGTCACCGCCTACGCCGACCTCGCCCCGGACGTGGTCGCGCTGCCGCAGGTCATCGGATCCCCGGTCGTCGCCGCCCTCCTCGACGACATCGAGAAGGACCACCTGCTCACCTTCCCGCAGGCCTGGGCGGCCTCCCTGCTGGGCAAGGACTCCGTCCAGGTCATGGGCACCACCTACGACGTCGACATGGTCGCGGCCGTCGACTTCCTCACCCGCGCCAAGGGCCTCGCCAAGGGTGACGCCATCGGCCATGTGTACTTCGAGGGCGACTACGGCGCCAACGCCCTGGAGGGTTCGACCTGGGCGGCCGAGAAGGCCGGGCTGAAGATCGTTCCGCAGAAGATCAAGGCCACGGACACGGATCTGTCCGCGCAGGTGTCGGCGCTGCGCAAGGCGGGCGTGAAGGCCGTGCTGATCAGCGCGGGCCCGGCCCAGACGGCCTCCCTGGTCGGCGTCGCCGCCTCCCGCGGACTGAAGGTGCCCGTCGTCAGCAGCGCGCCCGGCTACGCGCCGCAGTTGTTGAAGACGCCCGCGGCACCGGCCCTGCTGGGCATGCTGAACGTGGTCAGCGCGGCGCCCGCCGTCAGCTCGGACCTGCCCGGCGTCCAGAAGATGGTGACCGCGTACGGGAAGAAGTACCCGGCCTCCCCGGTGGACTCCGGGGTGCTGTCCGGCTACAACGCCGCCCAACTGCTGGGCGCCGACCTGAAGAAGGCATGCGCGGCCGGCAGCCTCGCCCGCGAGGACGTGGTGAAGGCGCACCGGGCGCAGAAGAACGCCGACACCGGGCTCGGCTCCCCGCAGGACTTCTCCGACGTGTCCCGGCCGGCCGCCCTGTCGAACTACGTGCTCAAGCCGGACGCGAAGGCGGTCGGCGGCCTGGTGGGCGCGGAGGACGCGCACCAGGCGCCGGGCGTGACGGAGTACCTGGCGGGCCGCTCCTGACCCGCCGTCCGGGGATTCAGCGGCCCTGCTGCTGAATGCGTTCGCTTATCTCCATTGGACCCGCGGCCGACGGCGGGGCCAGGCTGGAGGACGTCCGGTGCGCCGCCATCACCTTCGGGGGCACCGGACTTCCCCCTGCCCGCCCGCATTCGAAAGAGGTCGCGAGCCCATGCAGAACCGCCGCATCGGTGACCTGGACATCAGCGCGATCGGCCTCGGCGCCATGCCCATGTCGATCGAGGGACGACCGGACGAGGCCCGGTCCCTCGCCACCATCCACGCCGCGCTGGACGCCGGTGTGACACTGATCGACACCGCGGACGCCTATCACCTCGGCGCCGACGAGGTCGGCCACAACGAGACCCTGATCGCCAAGGCCCTCGCCTCCCACGACCGGGGCCGGGACGTCCTGGTCGCCACCAAGGGCGGCCATCTGCGCCCCGGCGACGGCAGTTGGACCCTGGACGGCAGCCCCGCACACCTCAAGGCGGCCTGCGAGGCGTCGCTGCGCCGGCTCGGCGTGGAGCGCATCGACCTGTACCAGTTCCACCGCCCCGACCCGCGGATCCCCTACGCGGAGTCCGTCGGCGCGGTGCGGGACCTGCTGGACGAGGGCAAGATCCGTGCGGCCGGCATCTCCAACGCGAACCCCGAACAGATCAGGCAGGCGAACGAGATCCTCGGCGGACGCCTGGCCGCCGTGCAGAACCAGTTCTCCCCGGCCTTCCGCTCCAGCGAGCCCGAGCTGCGTCTGTGCGACGAGCTCGGCATCGCCTTCCTGCCGTGGAGCCCGCTCGGCGGCATCTCCCGTGCCCGCGAACTGGGCTCGTCCTACGCGCCGTTCGCCCACGTCGCCGAGGCCCATGGGGTCAGCCCGCAGCGGGTGTGCCTGGCCTGGATGCTCGCCAGGTCCCCGGTCGTGGTGCCCATTCCCGGCGCGAGCCGCCCCGAGACGATCCTCGACTCCCTCGCCGCGACGGACCTCGTCCTCACCGCCGGCGAACTCGCTGAGCTGGACGCCGCCGTCTGACACGACCTCCAGGAGGAACGCCGGCCATGGCGTCGTCGTACGAAAGACCGCTCGACCACCGCTACCGGGGCGAGCATCCGATCCGCACCCTCGCCTACCTCCTGCGCGCCGACCGGCGCAGTCTCGCCGCCGCGGCCGGCGTGTTCACCGTCAAGCACAGCCCGATCTGGCTGCTGCCGCTGATCACCGCGTCCATCATCGACACCGTCGTCCAGCACCGGCCGATCGGCGGACTGTGGACGAGCACCGGGGTCATCCTGTTCATCCTGCTGGTCAACTACCCCCTGCACCTCCTCTACGTGCGTCTGCTGTACGGCAGCGTCCGCCGCATGGGCACCAGCCTGCGCTCCGCGCTGTGCACCCGGATGCAGCAGTTGTCCATCGGCTACCACTCCCGGGTCAGCGCGGGTGTGCTTCAGGCCAAGGTGGTGCGGGACGTGGAGACCGTGGAGCAGATGGTGCAGCAGACCGCCGAGCAGGGGCTCGGCGCGCTGACCGTGCTCACCGGCGGCCTCGTCATCATCGCCGTGCGCACCCCCGAGTTCGTGCCCGTCTTCCTCGTCGTCGTGCCCGTCGCCGCCCTCCTCGTGGACCGCCTCAGGGCCCGGCTGCGCACCCACAACGAGGACTTCCGGCACGAGGTGGAGACGCTCTCCTCACGCGTCACCGAGATGACCCGCCTGATCCCGGTCACCCGCGCCCACGGGCTCGAGGGCAAGGCGCTGCGCCGCATGGACGGCACCCTGAGCCGCCTGCTCACCTCCGGGATGCGCCTCGACCTGCTCAACGGCCGCTTCGGCTCCCTGGCCTGGGTGCTGCTGAACGTGATCGGCGTGCTCGTCCTCACCGGCGCCGCGCTGATCTCGTACTACGGTGTCTGGGGCGTCACCGCCGGGGACGTCGTGATGCTCAGCGCCTTCCTGACCACGCTCACCAACTCGACCACCACCCTGACCGGGCTGGCGCCGGTCATCACCAAGGGCCTGGAGTCGGTGCGCTCGGTCGGCGAGGTCCTTCAGGCGCCCGAACTGGAGGACAACGCGGGCAAGCCCGAACTCACGGCGCTGGACGGCTTCGTGACCTTCGAGGACGTGGGCTACGCGTACGACACCGGCAGCCCGGCGGTGCGCGACTTCACGCTCTCCGTCACCCCCGGGGAGACGGTCGCTCTCGTGGGGGCGTCCGGCGCGGGCAAGTCCACGGTGCTCGGCCTCGTCATCGGTTTCATCCGGCCGACCTCGGGCCGGGTGCTGCTCGACGGGACCGACATGAACAGCCTCGACCTGCGCACCTACCGCAGGTTCGTGTCGGTGGTGCCGCAGGAGTCGATCCTCTTCGACGGCACGATCCGCGAGAACGTCGCCTACGGCATGGAGGACGAGGCCGACGAGGAGACGGTCCGCGCGGCCCTGCGCGACGCCAACGCCCTGGAGTTCGTCGACCGGCTCCCGAACGGTCTGCACACCCTCGTCGGCGAGCGCGGGGCACGGCTGTCGGGCGGTCAGAAGCAGCGGCTGGCCATCGCCCGCGCCCTGATCCGGGACCCGAAGGTGCTGGTCCTGGACGAGGCGACGTCCGCGCTGGACACCCGGTCCGAGGCGCTCGTCCAGCAGGCCCTGGCCCGGCTGCTGCGCGGCCGCACCACCTTCGTGGTGGCGCACCGGCTGTCCACCGTGCGCGGCGCGGACCGGATCGTGGTGATGGGGGAGGGGCGGATCCTGGAGACCGGTACGCACGACGAACTCCTGCGCCGGGGCGGCGTGTACACGGAGCTGCACAGCGGGCAGGTCGCGTGACGGTGCGTGGCCGGATCATGACCCCTGAGGATGACATCCTGGTCCACCGTGCATGATTCGCCCAGGTCCGGGCACACGCTGCGCAACACATGGAGAGAGGGGCGCTCGTGATCGTTCCGGACCCTAAGGTCGCCAGGACGTTGCTCACCCGGTACGCGACGCTGAGGATCGCTCAGGCGGAGCGGGACACGCCGCAGACGGCTCGTGAACTACAGGACGTGACGTACACCCTGTGCGTGCTGATGGGCACGGCAGACGTCCGGGAGGCGGTCGCCGCGGCGGACGCCCTGCTGGAGAACGCGGCGGCGGTGCCCGTGAACGATGCGGGAAGCGGACTGTCCCTGGCCGTCTGAGGGCGGGCCGTCCCCGGCCGTCCGGGGAGGCCTCGGATCCGGACCGGCGCGCGTCGGTGCCCTCACGGGCTTTCGCCGTGCGCCGGTCGTCTCATGTGGCGGCGGAGCCGCACCGGTCGGCGCGCCGGGCATCGCGCTCCGGGGGCGCCCCGGCCAGCCACTCCGCGATGGTGCGGGCGATCGGCTGGCCGGTGTCCACCTCCACGAAGCCGAACTGACCCGACTGGTTGCACTCCAGGAACCACCACGTGCCGTCGGCGTCCTCCGCGAAGTCGAAGGCGCCGTACGCCAGTTCCGCCTCCCGCAGGTACCTCCCCACGGCTTCGGCGAGGCGCGGCGGGACGTCGGCGGGACGCCACGGTGTGGCGGAGGGCGAGTAGCGCACGTCCACCACGTCGGGGTCGCCGCCGGGGACGGTGTCCTTGCGGGCGGCCAGTATCCGGTCGCCGACCGCGGTCAGCCGTATGTCGGCCCGCTTGGCGATCCGGCGTTGCAGCAGCGTCGGACCGTAGGCGACGGCGGCGAAGTCCGCGCCCGGCGGGACCCGGGTGGTGGGTACCGCACGGGGCGGATCCTGCGGATGCGCCCCGGACACCGGCTTGACCACCAGGTCCGGGTAGCGGTCCGCGAACTCACGGGCCGCCTGCGGGAACGTCGTGACGATCGTGGCCGGCACGGGCAGCCCGCTGAGCTGGGCGAGCCGTAGCTGCCAGGGCTTGTGCCGGGCGCGCAGGGACGCGTCCGGGTGGTTCATCCAGCGTGCCCCGGTGCCGCGGAGCATGCCGTAGAGCGCCTGTGACGCCTCCTCCGTGAGCCACGCGGACGGCTGGGGCGCCCGGGCCGCCGCGGTGCCGGGCCGCCGGACCCACACCGAGCGCAGCCCGTCGAGGCTCACCAGCCGTCCCGCGGACGACAGGTGGCCCCGGAAGGCGCCGTGCACGTACTCGCCGGACAGCGCGACGGAGTGGGTCAGGTCGGCCGGATCGAGCCGGACGACGGGGACGCCCGCGGCGTTCAGGTGCACGACCACCATGTCCGCCGTGACGTCCTCTTCACAGGTAAGGATGAGCACGGTCATTTTCGTCGGCCCGTGTTCAGTCGTCGAAGTGGGTCTTGGAGCCCGCCGTCGAGGTCGTCGTGCCCAGTTCTCTGAGCAAGGCGTGGTCACGAGCGGCGATCCGGCCGTCGAGGAGTACGTTCAACTGCAGTCCGGGGTCATAGGCGTACGGAGTGCTGAACTCCAACTGGGCCGCAGGGCGTGCGTAGTTGAGCGTGAACGGTTGCATCGTCTCTCCCTCGTCGGTACTGCCTCGATCAAGCGGTGCCGCTGTGCGACGTCACTCGGGCCCGCTGCGTGGTGCTGGATAGGTGCGTCCTTCAGTCACTTATACGAATCGAACGGGGGGTTGGTTTCCTTACTCTCCGTGATCATCGCGGAGTCGGGGCACGATCAGGGCGCGGAGCAGGGGAGATCGGGTCGAGCAGGGGTGAAAACGTCTTCCCGGACAGTCAGTCGGGGAGGCGTCCGGGGGTGTTTTCGGGGGCGCGGCGCAGCGAGCGCAGGGCCAGCAGGAGGACGCCGATGTCGTCGAGGTAGACGGGATCCGGCAGTACGTCGGTGGGAAGCACGAAGTACAGGACCGCGCCCCAGAACACCCAGCGCGGACCGGTGGGAAGTCCGGCTCGTCTCAGACCCCTGCGGGCCCGGACCAGACGCACCAGCACCGTGGCGGCCACGGCGAACAGGGCCGTGGCCGCCAGTACGGCGACGACGACGAGCGTGGTTGGCGCATCCACGGGCCCTCCCGATGGTCCGTCGCGCGACGTCTGCTCTTGCTCGGTCTCTCTGTCCCGGACCCGGCGTCGTGGTCCCTGACTGTCGATTGCCCCGCTTTCGGTCTCCGGATTCCCCTTTCCGGCGGGATTACCGCATCGGACGCGCCTGACACGGCTGCCCCGTCCGAGTGGCGCAGTGCGCCGGACGGTCCGTGTAGTGGGCAGGGTCACGTCGCGGGGGCCGCCGGCGTGGCAGTTGGCCTGTGCGGAGCCGCGTACGTCCCCGTGCACCACGAGGGTGTTCCGCTCGGCGTCCTCGCGGTCCCGTTCGCCTGGCCGGGCTCTGTCCCCTGACGGCCCTGCCGCTGGTCCGCGGGCCGGCGCTGCCGGTGCTCGTGGTGGCCGTACTGCTGCCGGCAGCTCACGGGCGCCCAACTGCTCGGGTGGCGCCTCGACCCGACCGGGCTGTCCCGGGCCGCGGAGTCGATCCTGGCTCCAGCGGGTCTCGCCGCCCCGACGGCCGCCGCCGCGCTGACGGCGTTCCTCGCGCTCCTCGTGAGCCTGTGGGCCGTCCACCGGCCGGCCCGGGCACCCCCGGGGGGACGCCCGCGGCGCCGGAGCACCTCGGACTGGCGTCGGCTCGGCGGGAGCCGGTCAGTCGGTCGTCACCGTGTGCTGAGGGGCCCGCAGCAGGCCCGTCAGCACACGGTCGGGAGTCAGGGGCGGTTCGCGGAAGCGGACGCCAGTGGCGTGGTGCACGGCGTTGCCGACGGCGGCCGCCGTGCCCACGATCCCGATCTCGCCGATCCCCTTGCCGCCCAGCGGATTGAGATGCGGATCGTCCTCGTCGATCCAGTGCGCCTCGATGTCCGGCACGTCTGCGTGCGCGGGCACGTGGTACGACGCGAGGTCGGACTCGGGGAAGTCGCCGAAGGCGGCGTCCATGGTGCTGCCCTCGGTCAGCGCCATGCCCAGGCCCATGGTCATCCCGCCGACGAACTGGGAGCGCGCGGTACGGGGGTTGAGGATGTGGCCCGCCGCGTACACCCCGAGCAGCCGGCGCACCCGCACCTCTCCGGTCACCGTGTCCACCGAGACCTCAGCGAAGTGCGCCCCGAACGCGTGCCGCGCGAAGGGACTTTCGGCGTCGGCCTTCCCTGCCGTGTCGGCGCGCACCTCCAGCCCCCGGTCGGGCAGCGCACCCTGACGTCCGGCCAGCTGCGCGGCGAGCCCCACACAGGCCTCGCGCACCGCCCAGCCCCAGGAGGCGGTGCCCGAGGAACCGCCCGCCAGCGGGGCCGCCGGCAGATCACTGCTGCCCACCCGGATCCCCACCCGCTCCAGCGGCACGCCCAGCGCGTCCGCCGCGACCTGTGCCAGGACCGTACGGGCGCCGGTGCCGATGTCCGCGGCGTTGACCTCGACGAGGAAGGACCCGTCCGGCAGGGCACGGGCCGCCGCGCTCGACGGATACACCTGCACCGGGTACGTGGCGGCGGCCACGCCCGTCCCGAGCAGCAACGGGCCGTCGGAGCGCGTCCGGGGCCGGGGGTCCCGGTCGGACCACCCGAAGCGGCGGGCGCCCTCCCGCAGGCACTCGACGAGGTGCCGGCTGCTGAACGGCCTGCCGCTGTCCGGCTCGGCGTCCGGCTCGTTGCGGACCCGCACCTCGACCGGGTCCATGCCGAGCGCCTCGGCCAGCTCGTCCATCGCCGACTCCAGGGCGTACATGCCCGGCGCCTCGCCGGGCGCCCGCATCCAGGACGGTGTCGGCACGTCGAGCCGGACCACGCGATGCAGGCTGCGGCTGTGCGGGGCCGCGTACATGACGCGGGCCGGCATCCCGGCGTACTCGACGAACTCCTTGACGCGTGACGAGTACGTCGTCACCTCGTGCACGAGGGAGGTCAGCCGGCCGTCGGGCTCCGCGCCCAGGCGCAGCCGGTGCAGGGTGGCCGCCCGGTGACCGACGGAGGTGGGCAGCATGCGGCGGGGGAAGACCACGGTGACCGGGCGTCCGGTGTGCCATGCGGCCATCGCGGCGAGCACCACGTCCGGCCGGGGCGTGCCCTTGGACCCGAAGCCACCGCCGACATGCTCGGCGAGGACCGTGATCCGCTCCTCCGCCAGCCCGAACATCGCGCCGAGCACGCCGCGTACGGCCGTGGTGCCCTGGCTGGAGGTGTGCACCGTGAGACGTTCGCCGTCCCAGTGCGCGGTGCTGGCGTGCGGCTCCATGGGGTGGTTGTGCAGGGGCGGCACCCGGTAGCCGACGTCGACCCGCACGTCCGCGTCGGCGAACGCGCCGTCGGGGTCGCCCTGTTCCCGTACGCCCGGGAACATTCCGTTGATCTTCTCGGGGACGTAGGCCCGCGGGTGGTCCGCGGTGAGCGTGACGTCGTGCTTCTCCTCGACGCAGGCGACCCGTACGGCGGCGGCGCCGGCCCGGGCCGCCTCCGGGCTGTCGGCCACCACGAGGGCGACGAACCAGCCCCGGTTGGGCACCTCGGGGCCCTGGAGCACGGCGAGGGTGGCGTCGTCGGCCGAGGCGAGGCGGGGCGCGTTGCGATGGGTGAGCACGGTGACGACACCGGGCAGTGCAAGCGCCGCCGTGACGTCGACGTCGGTCACCCGGCCCCGCGCGGTCGCCGCGGGCACGGGACGGGCGAAGAGCCGCCCGGGAAAGGGCTGTTCGGCGGCGTAACGGGCGGTTCCGGTGACCTTCTCCCGGCCCTCCCGGCGCTCGGCGGGAGCGCCCACGGCGGTCATGACTCCTCCTCGTGCGGCACGAGCCGCGTCAGGACGTCGACGGCGAGGTTGCGGGCCAGCGGCACCTTGTAGGCGTTGTCGCGCAGCGGCCGGGCCCCGGCCAGTTCCAGCTCGGCGGCCCGTTCGAACGCCGCCCGGGTGGGAGCCGCGCCGAGGAGCGCCTCCTCGGCCAGCCGGGCCCGCCACGGGCGGTGTGCCAGCGCCCCGAAGGCGATCCCCGCGTGCGCGACGACACCGTCGGCGACCTCCAGCACCACGGCGACGGAGGCCAGCGCGAAGGCGTACGAGGCCCGGTCGCGCGCCTTGCGGTACGCGGACGGCAACCCGGCCGTGGCGGCCGGCAACAGGACGGCGGTGATGATCTCGCCGGGTTCGATCACGGTGTCCCGCTGGGGTTCCGCCCCGGGCAGCCGGTGGAACCCGGCCGCGGCCACCCGGCGTACGCCCGCCGTGCCGTACAGCTCGACCTCGGCGTCCAGCGCGGCCAGCGCCACCGCCATGTCCGACGGGTGGGTGGCGATGCAGTGCTCGGAGTGCCCGAGCACCGCGTGGTCGCGGTGCACGCCGTCCCGGGCGGCGCAGCCGCTGCCCGGCTCCCGTTTGTTGCAGGGCTTGGAGACGTCCTGGAAGTAGGGGCAGCGGGTGCGCTGCAGCAGGTTCCCGCCGGTCGTGGCGGCGTTGCGCAACTGGCCCGAGGCGCCCGCGAGCACGGCCTGGGAGAGGGCGGGGTAGCGGTCCCGGACGCGCGGGTGCGCCGCGAGGTCGCTGTTGCGCACCAGGGCGCCGATCCGCAGCGACCCGTCCGGCAGCTCCGTCACCTCGTTCAGGGGGAGCCGGGTGACGTCGACCAGCGCGGTCGGCCGTTCCACGCCGAGCTTCATCAGGTCGACGAGGTTGGTGCCGCCGCCCAGATAGCGTGCGCCAGGGTGCGCGGCGAAGGCGTCGGCGGCCTCCGCGAGACTGCCGGCCCGTACGTAGGCGAAGGATTCCACCGGTTCACGTCCTCTGGTTGCCGCGGTCGGGTCCGTCGAGCGGCCCGGTCATGGCGTGCGGTCCGCCCCGGTCACGTCCTCGACGGCGTCGACGATGCGGGGATACGCGCCGCAGCGGCAGAGATTGCCGCTGAGCCGCTCGCGGATCTCGTCCCGGTCCAGCGCGACGGGCCGTCCGGAGGGCGCCGCCGGGTCCGTGACGTGCGAGGGATGGCCCGTCTCGGCCTCGGCGAGCGCGCCGACCGCCGAGCAGATCTGTCCGGGCGTGCAGTATCCGCACTGGAAGGCGTCGCGCTCCAGAAAGGCCCGCTGGAGGGGATGCGGCTCCTCGCCGTCGCCGGACAGGCCCTCGACGGTCGTGATGTCGCAGCCGTCCAGGGCGACGGCGAGCAGCAGACAGCTGTTGACGCGCCGACCGTCGACGAGGACCGTGCACGCGCCGCACTGACCGTGGTCGCAGCCCTTCTTCGCTCCGGTGAGGTCCAGATCCTCCCGCAGCACGTCCAGCAGCACCCGCCGGTGGTCGACCGTGACGGTGTGCGGCTTGCCGTTGACGCGCAGGGTCGTGTCGGAGCGGTGGGGCGCCGACCGGGGGCCGTGCTCGCTGCCCATGTCCTGGTCCCTTCCGGGGCGGTCCGTGGTGCCGTGGGGACCGCGTATCCAGAGCGGGGCGCCTGACACGTCCCGGCGCGGGGCAATTCCGCCACGGAGGCCCGACGGCCCCCGCCTACCGGTCGGTCACCTCGGGTTCGTCGTCGCCGGTGGCGCCCGTTCCGGCGGTGGTGCGGTCCCGTTCCGGCGACTCGGCCGGGGCCGCCGGGCGCAGGCCCTTCGTCGTCTCCTTGAAGCGTTCCAGGGTCCGGCCCAGCTGCTGGAACGGCGAGCCGCCCTTCCTGGCCGGCGCCTGCCGCGGTTCCCAGCCCTCGGCGGCCGCCTCCCGGTACGCGGCCAGCGCCTCATGGGCGTGCTCGGCGGCCTCCCGGTACAGGTCCCGGGAAGCCGTCATCGCCTCCAGCGCCTCCTTGTACATGGTCACCAGCTCGCGTTCCCGCGCGAGTTCCTCCTCCAGGGTCAGCAGCTGCCACTCCTCCCGCAGCACGGTGAGCGCGGCGTCTGCGCCCTCCGGCAGCGGCCTGGGCAGGGCCGCGAAGCGCCGTACCGCGTCCAGCAGTTCGGTGGGATGCGTGCCGTCCAGGAACACGCTGCGCACCGAGAATTCGGCGGCCTCGTAGTCGGCCGGAGCGGGAGCGCCGGGCAGTACCAGCGCCCCGCCGCGCGGCACCTCCACCCCGGTCTCCTTGAGGGACCAGTTCACGGTGCGCAGCTGGTGCGGGGCCGCGCGGTGCTCGACGACCCGGTGGTGCAGACCGGGCGGCAGCAGCGGGACCAGCGACCGCCGGCCCCGCTCGTCGGGCGTCATGGCCTCGTGCACGACGAGGTGGACGGTCCAGGTGTCCCGCAGGGCGGCCCGCAGCGCGCGCCGCAGCTCCTTGTCGTCCGCGGGCAGTGGGTTGGCGGCGAGGAAGCGCTCACCGGTGACGGTCTCCTGACCCCAGGGGGCGTCCGCCTCCCAGGGCCAGAACATGTCGGCGGGCGACGGCCACCGCAGGTCCCACGGTCGCTCCGCCTCCGCCGTCAGCGTCCACTCCTGGCCCTGGCCCGACCACTCGGCGAGCCGCAGCCGGGCCCGGACGGTGACCTCCTCCGCGACCGTCCACCGGGCTTCGAAGGCCGTCTCCCCCTCGGGGGTGTCGGCGTCGGGCAGCTCCATGAAGTCCTGGACGGTCCCGGCGTCCTTGAGGCCCTGAAGGTGCTTGCGCAGGACGTCCGGTGCGGTGGGGCCGGTGTGACGGCCACGGGTCTGCCACACCGTGGAGGGCGTCGTGGGCAAAACGGTCGCGGAGATGTGCATGAGTCCATTCGTGAGGGCGGGTGACGACGTGGCGACGACGTGCGAAGGCCAGTATCGCTCGCCGCGGGGCGTGCACGACCAAGCGGGTCGGTGACGCGGGCCCTCGCGGGGGCCCGCTCCGCAAGCACCTTCCCCGGCGTGGGACACGGCACGCGTCCCGATCCGGTCCGTCGACGGCGCGGGGTGTGCGCCACTCGAACGGGGTGTGCGCGACACACCACGGCCGGCGCTCCCGCACCCATGGGCTCGCCGGCCTCCCGGACCCGAGAATCGGAGCCGGCGGACAGGACTCGCCCACCATCCGCACAGGGGCGAGCCCTGTCCGCGCGCCCGCGTACCGGGGGTACTCCCGACCGGCCCGTCCGGCGCCACCGTGCGGTGGGACCCGGCGGAAGGGCCCCTCACCGTCTCCCGGCGGCCTGCCTCGCCCCGACACCGCAGTCCCGCTCCGGCTGGGAGCCGCCCCGAAGTCGTGCGTCGAGAGGAGGAGGGAGCCGGCAGGCGGGTCTGGCCCCTCATGAACGGCCAGAACGGCCAGAACGGCCAGAGCTGCCGCGACGTCCAGAACGTCCAGAAAGTCCAGAACGTCCGCAACGGCCAGAGTGGCCAGACCGGTCAGGGCGGTACCGGGGATTGCGAGTTCCGGCGGGGCGCCTGGGTCCGGGCGCGACCTTGGGCGTGTGGCATGTTCCAAAGGAAAATGCCGAAGCCATCGCTTCCGGCCGCCGCTTTCCGTAACCTCAGGGGCACCTGAACCACCGCGCGCCGCACCGCACTTGATCCGTGTCAGTCGACAACGCGCCGAAGGGGCAACGGTCATGGCCGTCGAGACCGAGGTTCTGCACGAACTGCACCGGTTGCGTACCCGTATGCCCAATCTGACGGGGGCGTTGGCGGCCGGCGCCGACGGCCTCGTCCTCGCCCAGGACATGCCGGACGTGCAGCCGGAAGGGCTGGCCGCGCTCACCGCGGCGGCACTCGGCGTCGGGCGCCGGATGGTCGACCTCGCGGCCCGCGGAGACTTCCGCGAGCTGCTGGTGCGCGGGGCCGACGGATACCTCGCGACATACGCGGCCGGGCCGTCCGCCGTGCTGACGCTGCTCGCCGACGACCGGACCAACATCGGCCGACTGCACCTGGAGGGGCGGCGCAGCGGCGCACGCATCGCCGAGCTGGTGGCGGGGCGGTGGGCGGACGGCCGGCCCGTCGTCCGTCGCGGTGAGCCACCGGCTTCGCCGCCCCCTCCGCCGCAGGCCCGCGGCCGTATCCTCGGCGCCCTGCCCGTCCGGATCCCGCCGCAGTCCCGGTACCAGCCCTGACGCAGTGCGCCGGCCGGGACGCGTCAGGCCCGCCCCGAACGCCCCGATCCACGCCGAGGTGCGCCGTTCCCGTGGGGTGTCGGGGTGCCGAACCGGTGTGCCCGCGCGGGATCGTGGCGCGGTTACGACCCTGTGGTCCGCCCGCGCCGTCCGCCGACCCCGCGTCGGCGTCCGCCACTGCGTTCCGGGCCCGCACCGACGCCCGACGAGGGCGCGCTGAACCCGCCCGGGACGAGACGCGGCGGTCCCACGGTCGGCGTCGCAGGGCCGGACGGGGACGGCCGACCCGCGCCGGAACCCCCGGCCGAACCGGCGCCCGCAGCCGAACCCGGACCCGTGTTCGAACTCGGGTCCGAGCCGGGGGCGGAGTCCGGACCGGGGTTCGAGCTCGCTCCCGTACCGGCACTCCGACCAGCCCCAGGACCCCCGCCGGTGCCCGTACCTGTACCCGTGCCCTTTCCTGTCCCAGTCCCTGCGCCCGGGGCCGTCCCCGCACCCGTGGCCGGAACGCGGGGCGCTGGTGGAGCCGCCCGGCTCAGCACGCGCGCGTGAGGCAGCGACGCGGCGCACGCGGCGCAGACTTCGCTGAGCGTCCACACCTGGCCGACCGCCGGGTCGTGCCGCAGGACGAGGACGACCGTGCCCGCGCAGGCCACCCGGGTGTCCTCGTGGAGCGCGCACCGCTGACGGCGGCACCAGCAGGAGGCGTCGTGATGCACGGCCGCCGCTCTGGCGTGCGCGGCCGCGTGGGCCTCCGCGAAGCGGCGCAGGGCCGCGATGTCCCGGGAGCGCGGCGGCATCACGCACGCCGAGGAGCAGGTGACCGACGCGGAGCGGTCCCGGTGCCCGACCACACGGATCGTCCAGCAGCGGCCCGGACGGCGGGCCGAGGGGGCGTCAGGGTACATAAGAGCCAAAGCACATGTCCTTCGTGGGGGAGGGCGATGAGCGAGTGGGAGAGCGGTCCGGGAACGGTTCCGGCACGGCCCGGCGGAAGTGACCTCGTTCACAGCATGCCCGTGGCCCCGCCGGACCATTCGCGCTGTGCCTCCTCCGGCCGACACACCGCCTGTCGGTCCGTACCCCTAAGCTCCCCCCATGAGCACAGCGGAACCCCACAGACGCGTCGTCGACGGTCGTTTCGAGCTGGTCGGACGACTGGGTGGCGGAGGTATGGGCCTGGTCTGGCGCGCCCACGACCTGGCACTGCGTCGGGACGTGGCCGTGAAGGAGGTGCGACCCCCGGACCCGGACCTGGCCGAGTACGACCCCGAGGGCGCCCGCACCCTGCGCGAGCGCGTCCTGCGGGAGGCTCGCGCGCTGGCGCGCGTCCACCACCCCAACGTCGTCACGATCCATCACATCGTCGACGGCGGCGAGAACACGTATCCGTGGATCGTGATGGAACTGGTCGAGGGCGGTTCCCTCCAGGACCGGCTCGACCGGGGCGTGATGCCGCCGGCCGAGGCCGCCCGACTCGGCCGTGAGGTGCTGTCCGCGCTGCGCGCCGCGCACGCCGTCGGCATCGAGCACCGTGACGTGAAACCCGCCAACGTCCTGCTGCGTCCCGACGGGCGGCCCGTGCTCACCGACTTCGGCATCGCCGCCGTCCGGGAGTCCGCCAGTCTCACCGCCACCGGCGCCGTCATCGGCTCGCCGGACTTCATGGCGCCGGAACGGGTCAGCGGCAAGGACGGCGGTCCCGCCGCCGACCTCTGGTCGCTGGCGATGCTGCTGTACGTCGCCGTGGAGGGGCATCATCCGCTGCGCCGGGCGAGCACGCTCGCCACCCTGGCGGCCGTACTGGGCGAGGACGTGCCCGAGCCGCGCCGGGCCGGACCGCTGACCGGTGTGCTCAGGGCGCTGCTCGTCCGGGACCCGCGGGCCCGCCCCGACGCGGCCGAGGTCGACCGGATGCTCGCGGCCGTGACCGCGACCGGGGAGGCGCCGTATCCGCCGGTGCCGGTGCCGGCACCGATACCGGCGTCGGTCCAGGACGCCCCGCGGACTTCCTACCCCCTCGCTCCGCCGGGGGCCGCCGACGTCACCCCCGCCCTGCCGTACACCGGCGCCCGGCCCCATGGGCGGCGCACCCGCGGCACGGCGGTCGTCGGAGCGGTGTTCGGCACGGCCCTGACGGGCGTTCTGGTGTGGACGCTGCTCCCGCACACGAAGGACGGCGGTGACGGCGGCGCGGCCACGTCGGATCCGTCCGTGTCGGCGTCCGTGTCGCACAGTGCCCGGCCGGTGTCCTCGGGCGGCTCGTCCGGCGGCGCCGCTGCCGTGGCGAAGGTGGATCTGCTCGGTGCGGACGGCATCAAGACGGCCGTGGCGAAGCTGAAGGCCGCCATGGGCGGGTCGAAGGTCACCAGCCTCGTGGTGTACGGCGAGTACGCCATCGCCGACGGCGTCGTCGCCGGGCACCCCAAGCTCTACGACCGGTACGTCTACCGGGGCGGGGACGTGGCCGTGAAGGACGGGCCGGGCGGCAGCGTCATGAACGGCGCGATCCCCGTCGACCTGGACGTCTACGACTGGGACGCCGTGCCCGCGCTGCTCACCAGGGCCGCCAAGTCCCTGGGCGTTCCCGAGCCGACGAGCCGCTACCTGGTGATCAACCCGGGTTCCACCGTCTTCGACAGCGAGCCGACGATGAGCGTCTACCTGTCGGACGACTACGGCAGCGCCTACCTGCGGGCCGATGTGCACGCCCGCGTGATCCAGACCTACCCGCGCGACGACGGCTGACCGGGCCCGGCCACGGAGGTGCGGCTCTGGCCGGGGCGTCCGCCTGTGCGCGGGTGAAGGTACCGAGGCCGTTCTCGTCGAACGCCTCCACGGTCACCCGTGTCGCCCTGCCGTCCCGGTCGCCCCGGAAGGTGACCCCGGACAGCCCGACGGCGTTCTCACCGGTACGCCTCGGTACGCCTCGGTGAGGCACCCGCCCCCGGTCGCGGGCGCGGGGGAGTCGGGGTTCGGGTGCCGGGCCGAGGCCGCCCGAGCGGTCCGACGAGGCCACCGAACCCCGCGCCCGTGCTTACGCGCCGCTCTCCCGCAGCATGTCCTCGCGCTCGACGATCTTCACGCGCTCGCGGCCCTGCGGTTCGCCCAGCGCCTTCTCGGCGGCGTCCAGCTTGTACCAGCCCTCCCAGGTGGTGAAGCGGACCTCGCGCTCGGAGAGGAAGGCTTCCACGGCCTCCGGATCGGGCGAGGCGGGCGTGTGCAGACGGCCGTTGGCGTGGTCGTCCAGCAGGTTCGAGACCGTCTCGTTGGCGTCGCCCTTGGTGTGGCCGATGAGGCCGACCGGACCGCGGCGGATCCAGCCGGTGACGTACGTCGACTGCAGGTGCTCGCCGGACTCCTCCATGACGCGGCCGCCCTCGTCCGGGACCGTGCCCGAGTCGAGGTCCCAGGGCAGCTTCGGGAGCTTGTCGGAGAGGTAGCCGACGGCGCGGTAGATCGCCGTGACGTCCCAGTCCTTGAACTCGCCGGTGCCCTTGACGTTGCCGGTGCCGTCGAGGGCGGTGCGCTCGGTGCGCAGGCCGACGACCTTGCCGTCCTCGCCGAGGATCTCGGCGGGCGACTCGAAGAAGTGCAGGAACAGCTTGTGCGGGCGGTCGCCGACGTCGCGGATCGCCCAGTTCTCCAGCGTCTTGGCCACCATGTCGGCCTGCTTGTTGCCGCGCCGCGTCGCGATCGAGCCGTCGTCGTAGTCGATGTCCTCGGGGTCGACGATGACCTCGATGGTGGGCGAGTGGTCCAGCTCCCGCAGCTCCATCGGGGAGAACTTCGCCTGCGCCGGGCCACGGCGGCCGAAGACGTGGATCTCCAGAGCCTTGTTGGCCTTGAGACCCTCGTAGACGTTGGCCGGGATCTCGGTGGGCAGCAGCTCGTCCGCCGTCTTGGCCAGGACACGGGCCACGTCGAGGGCGACGTTGCCGACGCCGAGGACCGCGACCTTCTCGGCCTCCAGCGGCCAGGTCCGCGGCACGTCCGGGTGGCCGTCGTACCAGGAGACGAAGTCAGCGGCGCCGTAGGAGCCGTCGAGCTCGATGCCGGGGATCGACATGTCGCGGTCGGCCGTCGCGCCGGTCGAGAAGATCACCGCGTCGTAGAAGGCGCGCAGGTCGTCCAGGCTGATGTCGGTCGGGTAGTCGACGTTGCCGAAGAGGCGGATCTGCGGCTTGTCGAGGACCTGGTGCAGGGCGTTGACGATGCCCTTGATGCGGGGGTGGTCCGGGGCGACGCCGTAGCGGATCAGGCCGAACGGGGCCGGCATGCGCTCGAAGAGGTCGATCGAGACACCCGGGTCGGCGGCCACATCGGACTTGAGCAGCGCGTCGGCGGCGTAGATCCCGGCGGGGCCGGCTCCGACTATGGCTACCCGCAGGGGGCGGGGCATGATCAGGTTCCCTTCGAGTGGCGACAGATCGACTCGGGGGAAGCCTAAACTAAGGCAAGCCTTACCCGGTACGCGGGTCCGGTCTATGGACTCATAAGCGCCATTTATGAGTCGAGTGGCGGCCGACTCGCCTCACGGCAGCGGCTGTTCGGCCCAGATCACCTTGCCCTTGGGGGTGTAGCGGGTGCCCCAGCGCTCGGTGAGCTGCGCCACGAGGAACAGACCGCGGCCGCCCTCGTCGGTCATCGCCGCGTACCGCAAGTGCGGTGAGGTGCTGCTGCCGTCGGAGACCTCGCAGATCAGGGTGCGGTCGCGCAGCAGGCGGACGGCCACGGGGGCGCTGCCGTAGCGGATCGCGTTGGTGACCAGTTCGCTCAGGATCAGCTCCGTCGTGAAGGACAGCTCGTCCAGGTCCCAGCGCGCCAGCTGCCGCACCACCGCCGCGCGCACCTCGCCGACCGCCGCCGGGTCCACCGGCACGTCCCACTCGGCCACCCGGTCGGCGCCCAGCGCCCGGGTCCGCGCGACGATCAGCGCGATGTCGTCGTTCGGGCGGGGCGGCAGCAGGGCGTCCAGGACGGCCTGGCAGGTAGCCTCCGGCGGACCCTCGGCACTCCGCTCCAGCGCGGTGCGCAGCAGCGTCAGACCGGTGTCGATGTCCCGTTCCCGGTCTTCCACCAGCCCGTCGGTGTACAGCACCAGCGAGCTGCCCTCGGCCAGCTCCAGCTCCAGCGTCTCGAACGGCAGCCCGCCCAGCCCGAGCGGGAGCCCGGCGGGCACCTCGAGGTACTCCACCCGGCCGTCGGAGTGCACCAGCGCCGGCGGCGGATGGCCGGCGCGGGCGATCGTGCAGCGCCGGGCGACCGGGTCGTAGATGGCGTACAGACAGGTCGCCCCGGAGACGGGCGCGTCGGTGCCGTCGTCCGCCTCGTCCTGGTCGATGCGGGCCACCAACTCGTCCAGCAGCCCCAGGAGCTCCTCCGGGGACAGGTCCAGGGAGGAGAAGTTGTGCACCGCGGTACGCAGCCGCCCCATGGTGGCCGCCGCGTGCAGCCCGTGGCCCACCACGTCCCCGACGACCAGGGCGACCCGGGCCCCGGACAGGGGCAGGACGTCGAACCAGTCGCCGCCCACGCCCGCCTGCGCCGGCAGATAGCGGTAGGCGATGTCCAGGGCGTTCTGTTCGGGCAGGGTGCGCGGCAGCAGGCTGCGCTGAAGAGTGACGGCCATACCGTGTTCGCGGGTGAACCGGCGCGCGTTGTCGATGGAGATCGCGGCCCGCGCCACCAGTTCCTCCGCGAGCACCACCTCGTCCGGGTCGAACGGATCGGGCCGTTCCGAACGCCAGAAACTGACCACGCCCAGGATCAGAGCGCCGGCCCGCACGGGCACGGTGATCAGCGAGTGGATGCCGAACTCCACGATCTGCTCGGTCCGTTCCAGGTCCTGGGCCTGCCAGCCCGGCGCCTGGGCGAGCTGGGCCTCCAGGACCGCCCGGGCGTTCGCGAGGCTGCTGGCCTGGGGGGCGGAGTCCACGAACCGGATCCGCTCACCCACCGCGTACAGCGGCGCGCCCTTGCGGATCGCGCTCACCGCCGTGCGCCGCAGCGCGCCGCGCGCCTCCGGCTCCTCGCCGTCCAGGACGGCGTCGAACAGATCAACGGTCGCGAAGTCCGCGAACCTCGGCACGGCCAGCTCCGTCAGCTCCTCGGCGGTCCGGGCGACGTCCAGGCTGGTCCCGATGCCCACCCCGGCCGCGTACAGCATGTCGAGGCGCTCGCGGGCCGCCTCCGCCCGGCCCGACAGGGCGCGCAGCTCCGTGGAGTCGCGCAGGGTGGCCACGCTGCCGGCCGGTCCGCCCGCCAGGTCGGTGGGCCGCTGGTTGATCGCCAGCAGCCGCTCCCCGACCAGGTGCACCTCGTCGGTGACCATCCGCCCGGAGGCCAGCAGTTCGGCGGTGTCCCGGTCGAGTCCCAGCTCGAGGACCTGGCGCCGTTCGGCGTCCGGGGGCAGGTCCAGCAGGCGCTGGGCCTCGTCGTTGGCGAGCAGCAGGTCGCCCTCCCCGCCGACGATGATCACCCCTTCCCGTACGGCGTGCAGCACCGCGTCGTGGTGCTCGTACATCCGGGTCATCTCGCGCGGGCCCAGGCCGTGGGTCTGGCGCAGCAGCCGGCGGCTGACCAGCGCCGTGCTCGCCGTGGCCAGGGCGAGGGCGACCGCGGCGCTGCCGAGGACGAGCGGCAGCTGCCGGTCGGCGTTGCCGCCGACGTGCGCGGTGGTGATCCCCGACGACACCAGGCCGACGACGGTCCCGTCGGCCGTCTTCACCGGCACCACGGCCTGGACCAGCCGGCCGATGGTCCCGTCGACCTCCTCCACCACGACCCCGCCGTCCAGCGCCGGTTGGATGTTCCCGACGAACTTCTTGCCGATGCGGTCCGGCTTGGGATGCGTGTAACGGATGCCGTCGGTGTTCATGACGACGAGGAAGTCCATGTCGGACGCCTTGCGGGCGGCCTCGGCCTTGGGCTGGAGCACGGCCGTCGGATTCGGGCTGTTCAGCGCCTCGACGATGCCCGGCGAGTTGGCGAAGGTCTGCGCGACCGCCACGGAGCGGTTACGGGCCTCCTGGGTGGTGTCGTGCCGCACCTGGAGCAGCAGCGCCACCACGGCGGCCACGACCAGCAGCAGCACGATGACCACTTGGAGGACGAACACCTGCGCGGCGAGACTGCGCCCGCCCAGGGCGGACTCAGGCGTACGCCGGACCCGCGGGCCCCGGGGACGACGGGCCGGCCGGGCATCCGAGCGCCCCAGGAGTCGGACCATGTGCCATGTCTACACTGCCGGGCCGCGCGAGGCGAGAGGCGTCACGCACGGTCACGCCCGTGCCTCGGGCGTTCGCCATGGGTGACTTCCGCCGCCGCCCGCCGCGTGGCCAGCAGCAGGGCGATGTCGTCCGCCCGGTCCGCGGCCTGCCGAGCCGTCGCCGTGAGCCGGTCGGCGACGTCCGCGAGGGAACGGGCGGGAGGGCCGTCGGATTCCGGCTCCCGGGCGTCGGACGCGGCCGGGGCGGTGCCGGGCCGGGCTCCGGCCCCGGCCGGGCGCGGTGCCGGGTCGGCGGCGTCGGTGCGGGGACGGCCGGGCGGCCCGTTGGAATCCGGACCGGCAGCGTCGGCCGCGGCCGGAGGAGGGCCGGGCCGGGCTCCGGCCTCGGCCAGGGCCCGGCGCAGCGCCGCGATCCCGTCGTCGATGTCCTGGCCCGGCCGCTCGACCAGCCCGTCCGTGTAGAGGGCGAGGATCGCGCCCGGTTCCAGCCGCAGCTCCGTCACCGGGTAGTGGGCGCGCGGGTCCACCCCGAGCACCACACCGCCGGACAGGTCCACGACCTCGGTTCGGCCGTCGGGGTGGCGCAGCAGCGGCGGCAGGTGCCCGGCGCGCGCCGCCCGGGCCACGCCGGTGGCCGGGTCCAGCCGGACGTAGCAACAGCTGGCGAACTGGCCGGGGTCCAGGTCGATGAGGAGGTGGTTCGTGCCACCCATGACCTCCTCCGGCGGCCGGTCGCCCAGCGCGAACGCCCGCACCGCGCTGCGCAGCTGCCCCATGGTGGCCGCCGCCTGCACGCCGTGTCCCTGCACGTCCCCGATGACCAGCGCCAGCCCGTCCCCGGCCTCCACGACGTCGTACCAGTCGCCGCCCACGTCCATGCCCTCGGTGCCCGGCAGATAGCGCCCGGCGGTCTCCACGCGCGCGTGCTGCGAAAGCCGCTGGGGGAGGAGGGCCTGCTGGAGGCCTCGGGCGAGGGCTGCCTCGGTGTCGTAGCGCTGGGCCTTCTCCATCGCGTGGGCGATCAGCCCGGCGAGTGCGGTCAGCACCGTGCGTTCCTCGGAGCTGAAGCCGCGGGAGCGGTCGAAGCCGAGGATGCACGAGCCCACCGGGCGGCCCGAGGCGATCAGCGGCAGGAAGGCGCGGGCTCCCTCCGACGCGTCCAGGGCGATGCCCGGATAGGCGGCTGCCAGCTGCTGCATGGAGTCGAAGAAGAGCGGCCGGCCCGTGGTGAGGGTCTCCACGCCGGGCAGCCGGGCGTCGAGGGCCACCCCTTCGAAGGGGCGCAGGAATCCCTCGGGGAAGCCGGACTCCCACGCCAGGTACAGGTGCCGCTCCTGGAGCAGGTAGATGGCGAGCCGACGGCCGCCGAACGCGGGCAGCAGCTCCTGCGTCACCACCGCCGACACCTGGCGTGCGGTCACGGCCTCCGTCAGCGCGATGGCCAGGACGATGGGCCGGTAGAACGGGGCGGCCGAGGCGGCGGAGTCGGGCGCGCCCGAGCCGGTCTCCGACGGCTCGGGGGTCGCGTCGTCCGGCACCCGGTTCGCCGGGACCGCCGTGCAGGTGACGAGGTCCGCCCCCGGGTACAGGGAAATGCGCAGCCAGTCGCCCTCGTACGGCCGGGGGACGGCGGAACGGCCGGCGGGGACGGGAAGCCGCACATGGAAGTGCGCGGGCTCGGGCGACAGCAGGGCGCCGCGCAGATGCTCCTCGCAGGTGGGCTGGCTCAGCCACGGCACCGCCTCCCACAGCGACCGGCCGACCAGCCGGTCCCGCGGCACGCCCAGCAGGTGCCCGGCCCGCGGGTTGGCGTACACGACGAGCCCCAGCCGGTCGAGACAGAACACTCCCTCCGGGAGCAGGTCGGCGGCTCCGTCGGCGAGGGCGCCCGGGCCCGGGTCGAGGAGGACGCCGGCGATGGGGCGGGGCGTGCCGGGGGGCCAGGGGGGATCCGGCGGCAGGGTTCCGACGTCCGTCGCCTCCCACAGCTCGAGGAGACGCAGGCCGCCCTCGGTGGTGCGTACCTGGATCGGCAGCGGCGGCGGGCGGCCCCCGGCCGTCCGGTGCAGCAGGCCGGGGAGCCGGTGGGCGTCCGTCGGGTCGACGGTCCGGGCCAGCGCGTCCAGCGTGTTCGGGGAGGACTCGCCCGGGGGCAGACCGAGCAGGGTGCGTGCCTGCTCGTCGAGCGTGACGACGTCGGTCGCCGGGTCCCACGAGAACCGCCCGACGCGCCCCGGGGCGGGTCCCGCGGCCGGCGGCCTCACGCACAGCGGCTCCCCGTCCCAGGCGACGTCCCCGCCGTCCGAGTCGTGCCGCAGCAGTGCCGCTCCCAGGGCGTCCGCCACCGCCGTCAGCCGCTCGCGCTCCGCCTGCACCTCCGCCGCGTCGGCCGCCGCCGGGCGCAGGACGGCCAGCACCCCGAAAGGCCGCCCGTCCGCCACGACGGGCACGTAGAGCGAGCCGAACTGGAAGGGCAGACCCGCCGCGAGCTGCGCGTAGCGGCGCATCATCTCGGTGGCGTTCGCCAGCACCACGGGCACGCCCGTCCGATGCACGTCGGCCACCGGGAACGGCCGGTCCATGTGTACCCGCCACCAGGGGCGGAACAGCGGGCCGGGCAGCCCCGAGAGGACCGCGAGGCGCAGCAGCCGGGAGGTGGGCGAGCACAGGTACACGCCACCGATGCGGCCGTCCGTCACCCGTAGCGCGTCCGCCACGGCCCCGGTCAGCAGCGCGGGCGGCGGCCCGGACGGCTTCCGCTCGTTTCCGGCGCTCCCAGTCATGAGGCCCTACCTAGTCCGTGCGCCGCCGCTTGGGCGACACAGCAAGAATGCGCCACACCTGGCCGGATGTGCATCCGCGCGACCGGAGAGAACGGGTTCCACAGGGGTAATCGCACGCCATGGGCGAGATTCTGGTGGGCGCGTGTTCCTGGACCGACCGGGCGCTGGTGTCCAGCGGCTGGTATCCGGCCGGGCGGCGCGACGCGGAGGGACGGTTACGCCACTATGCCGAACGCTTCCCGGTCGTCGAGGTCGACGCCACCTACTACGCGTTGCCCGGGGAGCGCACCAGCGGACTGTGGACGGAGCGCACGCCCGACGGCTTCGTGTTCGACGTGAAGGCCTTCTCCCTCCTGACCGGCCACCCCACCAGGGCCGCCGTGCTGCCACCGGGCCTGCCCGACGACATTCGCGGCCCCAAGGCCCTGGACGAGGTGTGGCGGAGGTTCGCGGACGGGATCCGGCCGTTACGGGACACGGGGCGACTGGGCGCCGTCCTCTTCCAGTTCCCGCCGTGGTTCCGTCCCGGCGCACGGGCGGACGCCTTCCTCGCCCAGTGCGCCGAACGCACCGCCGGCTGGCCGGTCTGCGTCGAGTTCCGGCACCCCGACTGGTGGCGGGGCGAACAGGAGGGCGCGACCGCACACCTGCTGCGGTCCCACGGCTTCGCCGCCGTCGCCGTCGACATGCGGCAGTCCCTGCCGTCCGCCGTGCCTCCCGTCACGCCCGTCACCTGCGAGCGGCTGGCCGTCGTCCGCCTGCACGGCCGCAGCCCGGCCTGGGGCGCCGGCAGCAAGGAGGACCGCTTCCGGCACGACTACACCGACGGCGAGCTCCGCGAGTGGGTGCCGAGAGCACGGGCGCTCGCGGCGCGGGCCGAGCGGGTGCACGTGCTGTTCAACACCTGTTGCGGCGACTCCGCCGTACGCGCCGCCGAGAGGATGCGCGCCCTGCTCGGCCACTGACCGGCCGGGCCGCGACCGGGCCGGCCGACGGTGACGAGTCCTGCGCCCGCGGACGGCCCACCGGGGCGCGCGCCGCGCGGTGGTCGCGTCGCGCGGGCCTCGGCCGCCGGCCCGCCGCAGGGCGCCCGACCGGGTCCGGGCCGGGTCAGCCCTTGGTGGCGTGCAGAGTGCTCTTGGCCAGCTCGTACGCCGGGAGCATCGCCTCGTGCTCCGCGGTGTCCATGCCGCCCAGGTGCAGGACGACGGGGCCCCCGGACGTGGTGACGGCGAGGGCGTGCTCCTTCTTCGTCTCCTCGAGGAGTTCGCTCGTGGTGACGTACTCGACCTCGGTACCGGTGATGTCGCCCGCCTCGAACGTGCGGTACTTCGCCCCGCTCGCCTGCTTCTCGGCGGCCACGAAGCCCTCCAGCACGGCGCGCGCGTCGGCGTCGCCCGGCTCGCCGGTCCACACCCGCAGGAACCCGATCTTCCCCGCGGGCTTGGCGTCGACCTCGCAGGCCATGGTGACCGGGCCCTGGCGAAGGAACGCGTCGGCGAGGTCGGCCGGATCGCCGGTGGCGGCGGTCTCCTCCTGGGCGTCCACCGCCTCCGCCTTCCAGAACTCGGCGATGTCGAAGGTGACGGGAAGTTCGCAGGCGGACCCCGGGGCTCCGATGGACCCTCCGCGCTGGGCGACCTTCGCGGTCGTCCTCGCCGACGCCCCCGACGCGGCGTCCGGGCCGGCCCCTTCGGCGGCGCAACCCGTCATCAGCCCCGACAAGAGCGCCGCCAGCGTCAGCCCCCGTCCCACGTGTCCCACGTTCCCCACCCCAAAGCGCACCGCTGTGTCTCCTCTCGACACCGGCCCGATACCGGCGGAGCACTGTAACCGAGCGGGTCGTGGTCCCCGCCACCGAGATTCGCCGGCCGGGTGCCCGCCGCCCCGGGAATGCGCGGGCCCGGCCTCCTGTTGCAGCACCTGACTGGCATGCACCGTTCAGTGGGTGCGAGTCGGTGTGAGAGGAGGCCCCCATGGCCCGCAGTACAGCGCGCCCCGTCATCACCCTGAGGTCCACCGCCGGTACCGGTGTCGCCTACGTGACGCGCAAGAACCGTCGCAACGACGCCGACCGGCTGGTCCTGCGCAAGTACGACCCCGTCGCCGGGCGGCACGTCGACTTCCGGGAGACGCGATGAGGCCGGCGCCGGCCCAGCAGAGCTGAGCGGCGCGGCCCGAGGCAGGTAAGCGGCCGGGATCCCGGAAAGGGAGCCCGGCCGCTTTCTCGTGCGGACGAGTGACGTGCCGTCATACTCACACCGCGCTGGGAACCCATAGCGGCATGGGCAAGACCGCGCTGATCGTCATCGACATGATCAACACCTACGACCATCCGGACGCCGACCTGCTTCTGCCGTCGGCGCGCGAGGTGGTCCCGGTGGCCGCCGGTCTCCTCGACCGGGCCCGCCACGCCGGGGTGCCCGTCGTCTACGTCAACGACAACTTCGGCCAGTGGCGTTCCCACCACGGCGAACTCCTCGACAAGGCCCTCTCCGGCCCGCACGCCGCACTGGTCGAGCCGCTGCTGCCCGACCGGAGGTCCCTCTTCGTCCTGAAGGCACGCCACTCGATCTTCTTCGAGACCCCGTTGTCCTACCTGCTCCACCAGGAGGGCATCGACCACGTCGTGCTGTGCGGACAGGTCACCGAGCAGTGCGTCCTGTACTCGGCCCTCGACGCCCACATCCGGCACATCGACGTGACCGTCCCCCGGGACGCCGTCGCCCACATCCACGCCGATCTCGCGGACGCGGCGCTGGTGATGATGGAGCGCAACCTGGGGGCGCGGGTGTGCGACAGCGAGGAGCTGTGGTCCTGAACGTCACGGCGCCGCCCAGGATCTGACGCGCGGTCGGTCCGGCGCCGGTTTTGCGGTCTCCGAGTTCCCGGCCCGGGCGGAGAACGAGCGATGGCCCGTTTCGCGCGGGACACGGGCCGGTGCCTTCCTCCGCTTCCTCCGCTCACCAAGGGGCACACCACATGGCCGAGTTGACCCGACGCAGACTCCTGGGCTCGACCGCGGGCGCGCTGGGGGCCGCCGCGGCCCTCTCCCTCCTCCCGCCGAGCGTGCAGAAGGCCGTCGCGGCCGGACCGTCCCGCCGTGGCTCACTCGCCGACGTCGAACACGTCGTCCTGCTGATGCAGGAGAACCGCTCCTTCGACCACTACTTCGGCACCCTGTCCGGCGTGCGGGGCTTCGCCGACCCCGACGCGCTCACCCTCGACACCGGACGCTCCGTCTTCCACCAGCCCGACACCGGGAACCCCGCGGGCTATCTTCTGCCCTTCCACCTGGACACCCGCACCTCCAGCGCCCAGGCCATCCCGTCCACGAGCCACGCCTGGTCGGTGCAGCACGAGGCGTGGAACGGCGGCCGGATGGACCGCTGGCTGTCGGCCCACCGCACGGCCGACGGCGCCAACGCCCCCTATGTCATGGGCTACTACACACGCAAGGACATCCCGTTCCAGTTCGCCCTCGCCGAGACCTTCACCGTCTGCGATCACTACTTCAGCTCGGTCCTCGGCCCGACCTGGCCCAACCGCCTGATGTGGATGACCGGCACCATCGACTCCGAGGGCGCCCACGGCGGACCGGTCGTCCGCAACTCCGCCCCGACACCGTTCGGCTGGACGACGTACGCCGAGCGGCTCCAGGCGGCCGGGGTCGACTGGAAGGTGTACCAGCAGGAGGACGACTACGGCTGCAACCTGCTGGAGCAGTTCGCCGCGTTCCGCGACGCGCTCCCCGGCTCCGCGCTGTACGAACGGGGCGTACGGCCGCAGCCGGAGGGCACCTTCGAGGACGACGCCCGGGCCGACCGGCTGCCGACCGTGTCCTGGCTCGTGCCGCCCGGGCGCCAGTCGGAGCACCCGGACCATCTGCCGGCGGCGGGCGCGGCCTTCGTCGCCTCGAAGATCGAGGCGATCGCGGCCGACCCGAAGGTCTGGCGCAAGACCGCGTTCATCCTCAACTACGACGAGAACGACGGCCTGTTCGACCATGTTCCGCCGCCGATCCCGCCCGTGGACACACCCGGCGAATTCGTCGCCGGGCTGCCGATCGGCGGCGGTTTCCGGGTACCCGCCATCGTCGTCTCGCCCTGGACCGTGGGCGGCTGGGTGGCCACGGAGCCCTTCGACCACACCTCGACCCTGCGGTTCCTCGAACGCCTCACCGGGGTCATGGAGCCCAACATCAGCGACTGGCGGCGCGGTGCCTTCGGCGACCTCACCTCCGCCTTCCGGTTCGCCTCCACGACCACGTCGGCACCGGCGCTGCCCGACGACACGGAGGAGCAGCTGCTGAGGGCGCAGGAGGACGTCGCCACCCTGCCCAAGCCGACGCTGCCGGGCGCCGAGCAGACGTTCCCGGTGCAGGAGGCGGGCCCCCGTCCGCAGACGTGACCCCGGCGAGCCCGCCCCGCGTCAGCCGCGGCGGACCGGGTCCGGCGGTTCTGCGCGCGTAGACAGCGGGCTGCCCTGCGGCAGGAAGAAGAGGGCGCAGATACGCAGGGTTTCCGGCTCCCGGTTCTCCGCCATGTGCACGCCTTGCGGCCCCACCGGTTCGACGATGCATCCGCCGGCGGGCGTCACGCTCTCGGATCCGTCCGCCAGGGTCCGGGTCAGAACGCCCGCCGTCACCACGGCGACGACCCGGCCCTCGTGGTAGTGCCAGGGCAGTGAGCCACCCGGCGGGATCTCGTAGTCCGTCACCACGACCCTGGTGTCCTCGGGTACCGCCAGGGCGAGCCGTTCGGTGAGCAGGCCGTCGGCGAGCAGGGCCGGTACGGGTTCGGCGGCGGGCCGGGCTCCGACGGGCAGCGATCGGTTCACGCGGCGGTCGTCCGGGACGGGAGGGGGCCAAGGGCGCCGGGGCCGGTCGGGCCCGCCGTGCGAGGTAATCCTGCCGGGGTCATGTTCCGCTGGTCAGTGCGTTCCACAGCGGTGACACTAACCCACCTGCGTCACGGGGACGTGACCGGGCGTCATCGAGCGCACCGGTCACCTGGTGCCCCGGCCGCCCCCGGACCTCTTCGGCCCCACCCGTCCCACCGGGGCCTGGTCGAAATGTGAGGTAGACGGCCTGTGCGGGAGTAATCCTCGCGGGTCGTGTCTGCGTCTTCCGGGGCGTGACTCGTATGAAACATCGTGCGACGAGTGTTTGGGGGCGGCCTTGAGCATCCTGCATCCGGACCTGGAGCGGCCGAGCGAAAGCCGCGCCGGGGACGAGCCGCGCGTCGCCGGCCGGACAGAGGACGAGCCGCGCGTCGGTGCGGTGGGCGGGTCGCGCTCCGGCCGTGCCGAGGACGAGCCGCGCGGCGGCCTCACCGAGGGGACGCCGCGCGTCGGCCGTACCGGGGGCGAGCCGCGCGGCGGCCGGACCGGGGGGGAGGCGCGCTCCGGCCGCGCCGGGGGCAGGCCGCGCGGTGGTGCGTTCTTCCCCGCCGTCGAGTTCGTCGGCCGGACGCTGCGCGGTGAGTGGTACGGCATCGTCGTCGATCCCCTGCGGCAGTTGCGCCGGCGAGGTCCCGCCGCGCTGCTGCTGGCGTTCGTCGCCTGCGCGGGCGTGATCTTCTTCCATGCCATCGCCCAGCACCCCCGGGGCGAGGCGGCGGTGCGGATCCTCGGCGGGGTCCAGGGCGACCTGCCGCTGTGGCTCGCCCTGCTCCGTACCCCTGTCTCCCTGTACGTCCCGGCCCTCGACCTGCCGGTGTGGGCCGGCATCACTCAGCTGTTCCTGGCCTTCGCCCTGGCCGAACTGGCCCTGGGCCGCCGCAGAACCCTGCTGATCGCCTACACGGCCACCCTGGCCGGCACCCTCACCGTGCGCGTGATGCTGGCGATGGGGCCGGGGTGGTGGGGCCTCGGACTGCCGCCCGAGGTGGGCCAGGTGCTCGACACCGGCCCGTCCGCCGCGGTCGTCGGACTGTTCACGTATCTCTCGGTCGTCCGCCGCGCCCCCGTCGTGTTCGTGCTCACCGGCGGCTCGATGGTCTTCGAGTCGGTCGTCAGGCCCAACCTCGCGGGCCGCGAACACCTCATCGCGGTGGCCGCCGCCATCACCCTGGGCCTGCTGCACGAGCGGCGGCGCCGCCGGTGGCCGGCCGCCACGAAGACCCAGGACACGGCGTCTGTCTGAGATCTTGCTATGAATTCGTGGTGCGGTTGAACACTCCTGCGTCCGGTTGCGTATAGGGCCGGGGGATCTCATGTCCATGGCCGCCGACGACGTGTAGGAGCACTCCTTGGTACAGAACAGGCGCAGACGCCAGATGGGCGGACGCCGCGCGACTTTCGCGGCGTTGGCGCTCATTCTCGGCGGAGGTGGACTGATGGCGGTGAACGTGTACGCCTCGGCCACCGAGGACGGCTCCGACGGCAACTCCACGCGGCGCGGCGGCAACAGCGCCGTCACCATCGACTGTCCGGACGTCGGCGACAGCCTGACCACCGTCCCGGACCAGGCTTCGGCCGAGGTCGACCGCGAACTCGCCGGGCTGGACGAGCAGATCGCCGCCGCCTACCGCCAACTGCAGGAGTCCGCGGAGTCGATGCGCCAGGACGCCGGCTTCGCCGACAACGCGGTCATGAACCCGTTGAAGGAGAAGCGCGGTGCGACGATCGGGCGCATCGTGGAGGCCATCGACCGGGTCGGTGACCGCCCCGAGGGCCTGGAGGACCTCGCCGGCTGCACCCTGCGCGCCAACGACGACCAGGCCGACGAAGGCGCCGACGGCAACGGCGACGAGAACCAGAACGGCGATCAGGCGGGCGGCGACCAGAACGGCGACGCAGGCCAGCAGGGCGACGAGGGCCAGGGCGGCGACGGGCAGCAGGGCAACGGCGGCCAGGCCGGGAACGGCCCCGTCGCCGGGGACTACGTCGACATCAACTCCGTCCAGCCGACGCGGCAGACCCCGGATCCCACCTCCGGCCCCTCCCGCGGCACCTTCACCACCAGCTGCGGGGTGAACGCGAACGGCCTGTTCAACTCGGACAACGTGATCGTGGCCCCGGGCGTCAGCAACGGCGCCCACCACTTCCACGACTACGTCGGCAACCAGTCCAACACCGCCTTCGCCTCCGACGACGACCTGGCGAACGCCGGGACGAGCTGCGTGGACCAGGGCGACAGGTCCACGTACTACTGGCCCGTCCTGCGCCTCCAGAACGGCACCCAGGAGCAGGACGCGCAGAGCCCCGGTGGCGGCATCGAGGGCAACGCCGGCGAGATCGTGACCCCCAAGGAGGTCACGCTCACCTTCGTCGGCAACCCGCGTGAGAAGGTCACCGCCATGCCCCGGCTGCTGCGCGTCATCACCGGCGACGCCAAGGCCTTCGTCAACGGCACCGCCAACGCCAACGCGTCCTGGAGCTGCACCGGCTTCGAGGACCGGCAGCTGAAGGACAAGTACCCGCTCTGCCCGTCCGGCAGCGACGTGGTGCGCAGCTTCCGCTTCCAGAGCTGCTGGGACGGCAGCAACATCGACAGCGCCAACCACCGCACCCACGTGGCCTTCGCCGCCGCCGACGGCACCTGCCCGAACGGCTTCAAGGCCGTTCCTCAGCTGGTGCAGCGCATCGTGTACGACGTCGACGCGCCGAGCCTCCAGGACGGCGGCAGGACGACTCCGCTGTTCGCGGTGGACTCCTTCCCGGAGCAGCTGCACAAGCCGGTGACCGACCACGGCGACTTCATCAACGTCTTCGACGAGGACCTGATGCGGGACATGGTCGGCTGCATCAACGAGGGCCGCACCTGCGGTGCGGGCACCGATCCGGGCTCCGACGACGGCGCCGGCAACGGTGAGGACAACGGCAACGGCAACGGTGACAACGGTTCCGGCAATGGCGGCAACGACGGCGCCGGCAACGGTGACAACGGTTCCGGCAATGGCGGCAACGGTGACAACGGTTCCGGCAATGGCGGCAACGACGGCGCCGGCAATGGCGACAACGGTTCCGGTGACGCCGGAGACGGCAACGGTCCCGACGAAGGAACGCAGCAGCCGTCGCAGACCCCCGAGGCGCCGGTGACCACCGAGCCCGACAAGGGCGACGCCGGTTCCGGTGGCGACTCCGCCACCACCGAGCCCCGTGTCTACACGAAGCCGTCGGCCAAGGCGGCCACCTCGGCGCCGGCCGGCGGTTCGGGCGGCGAGATCGGCACCCCGGCGACCGCTCCCGCGGGCGCTGCCGCGAGCGCTCCCGAGCAGTCGCAGAGCCCGGCCGACAC
This sequence comes from Streptomyces sp. NPDC088157, assembly GCF_044741545.1. Lineage (NCBI taxonomy): Bacteria > Bacillati > Actinomycetota > Actinomycetes > Kitasatosporales > Streptomycetaceae > Streptomyces > Streptomyces sp. NPDC088157. The sequence goes on along the minus strand of NZ_JBIUSU010000003.1, from coordinate 518,964 downwards.
GGGCGCCGGCACCACCGTCCCGGGCGGGACCGAACCCCAGGCGGTCCAGGGCGGCCTCGCCGAAACGGGCGCCAACCTCTGGCCCGCCGCGGGCGGAGGGCTGCTGGTGCTCGCCGGCTTCGCCGTGCTGTTCCGCGACGCACGTCGCAAGTTCTGAGATCCAGCCACGCCACGAAGGGCCCGTCGGATGCCGACGGGCCCTTCGTGCGAGCGGCCGGGTCCCGCGGCCGAGACCTGCCGAAGCGACCCGGTCCGCCCGCTCCGTCGCGGCCCCGAACGGGTGCTCCCGCCCACGAGCGACCGCCCTCACGCCGGACCGCGCGGTATACGTCGTTGTTCGAAGCGCGCGCGACGATGGGAGACCCATGGAGCACACGGCGTCCACACCGCACACGGGGTATAAGACGTCCGGGGACGACTACTACGACCTCGGCACCTACGGCCGGTCCGTGACGACCTCGTCCGCCGAGGCCCAACTGTGGTTCGACCGTGGGCTGGTCTGGTCGTACGCCTTTCACCACGAGGAGGCCGTCGTCTGCTTCGAGGCCGCGGTCCGCGCCGACCCCGACTGCGCCATGGCCCACTGGGGCATCGCCTACGCGCTCGGCCCCAACTACAACAAACCGTGGGAGTTCTTCGACGACCAGGACCTGGCGCGGACCGTCGCCCGTACCCACGCCGCCGTCGAACTCGCCCACCAGAAGGCGGAACAGGCGGCCACCCCCGTCGAACGGGCCCTGATCGGCGCGCTGCGCGCCCGCTACCCGCAGACCCGCCCCGCCGAGGACTGCTCGGTGTGGAACGAGCCCTACGCCGACGCCATGCGGGCCGTCCACGAACTGGCCCCCGACGACCTCGACGTCGCGGCCCTCTACGCCGACGCCCTGATGAACCTCACCCCCTGGCAGCTGTGGGACCTGCGCACGGGCGAGCCCGCCGAGGGCGCCCGCACCCCGGAGGCGAAGACGGTGCTCGACCGGGCGCTCGCAGGCGGTTCCGCCGACGGCCACCCGGGCATCCTGCACTTCTACGTCCACCTCATGGAGATGTCACCCACCCCCGAGGCCGCCCTCCAGGTCGCCGACCGGCTGCGCGGCCTGGTCCCCGACGCCGGTCACCTCCAGCACATGCCCTCCCACCTCGACGTGCTGTGCGGCGACTACCGGCGCGTGGTGGCGGACAACACCACCGCCATCACCGCCGACGAGAAGTACCTGGCGCGCTCCGGCGCGATGAACTTCTACACGCTGTACCGCTCGCACGACTACCACTTCAAGATCTACGGCGCGATGTTCCTCGGCCAGTACCGGACCGCGCTGGAAGCCGCGGAACGGCTGGAGGCCTCCATCCCGGAAGAGCTGCTGCGGGTGCGGAGCCCGCCCATGGCCGACTGGCTGGAGGCGTTCCGCACCATGCGCTTCCACGTGCTGATCCGCTTCGGCCGCTGGCAGGACGTCCTCGAAGTGCCGCCGCCCACCGACCCGGTTCTGCACAGCGTGACCACCGCGATGCGCCACTACGCCCGCGGCGTCGCCCTCTCCGCCACCGGCCGGGTCCCCGAGGCCGAGGCCGAGCGCGCCCTGTTCCTCGCGGCGGTCGACCTCGTGCCCGAGACCCGGATGCTGTTCAACAACACCTGCCGGGACATCCTCGCGATCGCGTCCGCGATGCTCGACGGCGAACTGGAGTACCGCAAGGGCGATCACGACCTCGCCTTCGCGGCCCTGGAGCGGTCCGTCGCACTCGACGACGACCTCCCCTACGACGAGCCGTGGGGCTGGATGCAGCCCACCCGGCACGCGTACGGCGCCCTGCTCCTCGAACGGGGGCGGGTCGCGGAGGCCGAGGCGGTCTACCGCGCCGACCTCGGACTGGACGACACGCTGCCCCGTCCGTCCCAGCACCCCGGCAACGTGTGGTCCCTGCACGGCTTCCACGAATGCCTGGTCCGGCTGGGCAGGGAGGCCGAGGCGCGGATCATCGCCCAGCAGTTGAGGTTTGCCACCGCCCTGGCCGACGTACCCGTCCTGGCGTCCTGCTTCTGCCGTCTCGACACCGACGCCGGGACCGACACCGACGCCGGGACCGACACCGGAACCGGGAACGGGACCACGGTCCCATCCGGGTGCTGTGCCATGGACAATTGATCGAGATCGTCGGCGCTGTCGACGCACAAGAGGGAGCCTCGAAGCATGGCGGGCGCACGGTGAACGAGACACGTAGATCGAAATGGGCGCTGCCGCACGTCGGCCCGGCGCAGCGGGACGCCGTCTCCCGCGCGCGGGGCTGGGCCCGGCTCGCCCTGGTGCTGCTCGCCGCCTGCGTCGCGGTGGTGATGGCGGGCGCGGGATCCGACGGCTGGCTGATCCTGTTCATCGGGTTCGTCCTCCTCGCGCTGGCGGGGGCGGGCGTGTGGTGGATGCTGGCGCACCGGGGCGGAGCCCGGCTGCTCGGCGGGCTGCTGGCCGTCAGCGCACCCGTGGGCGTGCTGGTGCTGTACGCCATGTCCGGCCTGTGGCCGGTGGCGGTGGGCGCGCTCGGACTGTGGGCGGGGGCCCTGGCCTCGGCCCGGGCCGCACTGCGCAGTGTGCGCCGCCCCAAGGGCACGCACGGCCGGAAGACCCCGCCGCCGCGCCGACCCGTCCTGATCATGAACGTGCGCTCGGGCGGCGGCAAGGTCGTCAAGCACGGTCTCGTGGAGCGGGCCCAGACGCTCGGGGCCCGGGTGGTCCTGCTCGGCGCCGACGGCCTCCACACCGACCCGGAGGCGGAGGCCCGGCGGGCCGTCGCCGAGGGCGCGGACCTGCTCGGAGTCGCGGGCGGCGACGGCACCCAGGCACTGGTCGCGGCGGTGGCCGCCGAACACGACGTGCCCTTCCTGGTGATCGCCGCCGGTACCCGCAACCACTTCGCCATGGACCTCGGCCTCGACCGCACCGACCCCACCCGCAGCCTCGACGCCCTCACCAACGGCGTCGAACTCCGCGTGGACCTCGGGGACGTCGGCGGCCGGGCCTTCGTCAACACCGTCTCCTTCGGGGCGTACGCGGAGATAGTGCAGAGCCCCGACTACCGCGACGCCAAGGCCGCCACCGCACTGGACCACCTGCCCGACCTGCTCCAGGGCGAGGCGGGCCCGACCCTGGACGTCCACACGGACGACACCCGGGTGCACGCGCCGCAGGCCCTCCTGGTCAGCAACAACGCCTACGCGCGTGCCGACCCGCTCGGCGGCGGACGCCGTCCCCGGCTGGACGCCGGACTGCTCGGAGTGATCGGCGTCCGGGTGGAGGGCGCGGCCCAGGCCGCCGAACTCGCGCTGCTCGGCGAGCGCGCGGGCAGCATCACCTCGGTGACGTCCCGGCGCGTCGTCGTCGAGGCCGACCGGGACCGCATCGCGGTGGCCGTCGACGGCGAGGCACTCGAACTCGCCACCCCCGTCGTGTGCACCGTACGGCCCGCCGCGCTGCGGGTCCGGGTGCCCCGGCACCGCCCGGGCGCGGCCTACGCGCCCCCCACGGTCGACTGGCGGCGCATCCTCCGCCTCGCACTCGGCCATCCCGACCCCCGAACGATCAAGGAGGCCTACGATGTCTGACCGCCGACCGGAGATTCCCGCCCTGAGCCTGGTCCGCGACCTCGTCACCATGGACCAGGCCCTGTACGAGACGGTCACCGTGACCAGGACGCCCACTCTGGACAGCGCGCTGCGCCGGCTGTCGGCGGCCGCCGACCACTCCAAGCTCTCCTTCACGGTAGCCGCCGCGCTCGCCCTGCGCGGCGGCCGCCCGCGCCGCGCCGCCGTGCTCGGTGTCGCGGCCATCGGCGTCGCCTCGGCGACCGCGAACCTGCTCGGCAAGCAGCTCGTACGCCGCCCGCGACCGCACCGCGCCGAGGACTCGCCGTTCCCGGGGCGGCACGTGCCGATGCCGCACTCGGCGTCCTTCCCGTCCGGGCACACCGCCTCGGCCGTCGCCTTCGCGGCGGCGGTCGGCCCGACCCTGCCCGTCTCCGCGGTCCCGCTGGGCCTGCTCGCCTGCGCGGTGGGCTACTCGCGGGTCCACACCGGAGTGCACTACCCGGGCGACGTCGTGGCCGGAGCGCTGCTGGGCACGGGCTCGGCGGCCCTGGTCCTGGCCCTCACCTCCCGCAGGGGCGTCCGAGGCGCCTGAGAGGCCCAAGAGGCGTGAGGGGGCGAGAGGGCCGAGGAGTTCCTACTCCCTGCCGCAGTGGAGGAAGAGGTGCGGCTCCGGACCGGCCTCGGGGTGATCGGGCGTGAACAGCACGTCCTCCTGGGCCAGCACGGTCAGACCGGCCCCGGTGACCACGTCGACGAGGGCACCGGCGGCGAAGCTGGTCACCCGTACGGGCTGCCCCATGAACACGGCGTCGACACCCGCCACGTCCAGCGGCACGGTGGCGAACACGAGACTGCCGCCCGGGCGCAGCGCCCGAGCCAGCCGCCCGACCAGCTCGGACTGCTGCGCCCGATCCAGTTGCAGCAGCGAGAAGTACACGCAGACCGCGTCGAACGAGTGGTCCTCCAAGGGGAGTTCACGTACGTCGGTACACCGGAACTCCGCCTCGGGCACCTGCCGGGCGGCAAGCTCCACCATGACGGGGGAGACGTCGACGCCGAGCACGTGATGGCCCGCCCGGGCGAGGGTCTCGGCCGTCGGCCGCCCCGTCCCGCTGCCGACGTCCAGCACCCGGGCGCCCGGGGCGAGCCGCCCCAGCAGCCACTCCAGGGACCTGCGATGCGCCTCCGAGTGCGCGAACGCCTTCTCGTACTCGGGCCCCAGCGCGTCGAACACCCGCGCCGCGCGCTGCCCGCCGTCCTCGCCGCTCAAGAGGGTTCCCTTCTGGCCGAAATCGTATTTTCCACTACCGTAAGTAACATGATCCAATCCTCTTGACGTGGGCCCTACTGGTGAGTAGCCAAGGCCCCGGGTAACCGTCGTTCCGTTCGGAGGACCCCCATGCCCTCGCCAGAGGACGCCCTGCAAGAGTCCCGTACCGCCTACGAGGAGCACGTGCGCACCTGCCGTCAGTGCCACTTCGACATGTCGCCGTGCGCCGTCTCCAAGCATCTCGCGCGTGCCTACAACAACGCCAGGAGGGCCCAGGCGCGCACGAACTCCGCGCTGCGCTGAGGAGCCGGCGGCTCACGGCGCCGACATGGGCACCGTCACCGTCAGGTCCCTGATCTCGTAGCCGCCGATCTCGTCCTTGAACGACACCCGCGGCCTGCCGGTCATCCGCAGGCCGTCCAGCGCGAACAGCCGGCTGAGCAGGACGTCCGCCTCCAGTACGGCGACACCGGCGCCCGGACAGCGGTGGGCGCCGTCGCCGAAGGCGAGCCCCGCCGGCCCCGGACCCAGCTCCCGCACCCGGCCGGGGCGCAGCAGATCTGGGGCACGGCCCACGACGGCCGGGTCCGCGTTGGCCTCGTCGACGTGGACGGTGAGCAGTTCACCGGGGCCGACCGACGCCTCACCGACCCGCATCGGCGCGGTGGCCCGGCGGGACAGGCGTCCCACGACCGGCTCCAGGCGCAGGATCTCCCGGAGGAGTTCCAGCCGCTCCGGTTCCTCGGCCGCGCGGTACCGGCCGAGGAGCGCCGGGTCGTCGAACAGGTGCCAGGCCGCGACGCAGATGAACTCGCGAGTGGTGACCATGCCCGCCGCCGCGTACGTCAGGCACTCACCGAGGATCTCCGCGTCCGAGCATCCTTCGGCCAGCAGATGGGAGATCAGGTCGTCCCGCTCCCGGCGCCGGTGCGCACGTATCGCCGGGCGGACGTCGGCGAGGTGGATGCGCAGCCAGTTCGCGTTCTGGCGGAAGAGCCAGTAGAGGCCCCGGAGGCTGGTCAGGCCGGGTTGCCCGAACTCCTCGGGGAAGAAGCGCTCCAGCCTGGCCTTCAGCCCGGGGCGGCTGTGCGTGAGCCCGAGAATGTCGCTCACCACCTCGATCGCCATGGTGAAACTCAGATCGGACAGCTGTGCCGTCCCGGCGGCCCGGAGCACCGCCGTCTGCTCCTCGGCGACCCGGGTCATCAGCTCGCGGTAGTGCTCGTCCACGTGCCTCGGTGTGAAGAACCGGGCGGTCTGCCGCCGCTGTTCGCGGTGGCCGGGGCCGTCCTGGTAGAGCACGGGGCGGCGGATGCGCGCCGGGAGTTTCTCCACCGTCTCGATCCCGAGTCCGGCCTGCACGGTCTCCGTGGCGCGCAGCAGCTCACGGGCGGCCGCGTATCCGCGTACCTCCCACGTCCCGTCCGCGCCACGGCGTACCGGACAGTTCGGCCGGCCGGGCCCCCGTTCGACCTTCCGCACGCTCTCCCGCGCGTCCCCCATCGGACCCCCTTCGGCCGCCTCGGACGCCAGTGTGGCTGCCGGGGCCGCCTCCGCGATGCCTCATTACCGGCCACACGCGCACCTGGCCGGCGCACACTCCGCCCGTCCGGCAGGGTTTGGCGCACGGCCCGCCGGAAGTCAGGCGGGACGGACGGCGCCGCGCAGGGCCCCCTCCCCGAACGGGAGGATCGCCTCCTCGCGGATGGACGCGCCCGGACCTGGGGCGTGGATCATCATGCCGTTGCCCGTGCACAGGCCGGTGTGGCTGAGGTCGTCGAAGAAGAAGACGAGGTCGCCGGGGCGGAGTTCGGCCAGGCTGATCCGGGTGAACGCCTTCGCCTGATCGATGGCGGTGCGGGGCAGCGTCACCCCGGCGGCCCGCCACGCGGCCTGCGTGAGACTCGAGCAGTCGTAGGACTCCGGCCCCGTCGCTCCCGTCACGCACGGTCGGCCGATCTGAGCCCGTGCGAAGGCGAGAGCCTTGTCCGCCTTCCCCAGGTATCCCGTCCCGGTGGAACTGAACGTGACATCGGCCGGGGCGGCCGGGGAGAGGGCCTCGGGGAACGGGGCGGCCGGGGCCGGGTAGCCGGCACCGGCGGTCAGGATGTCCGCCGCGGGCGCCTGGTAGCTCGGCATGGGCACGGAGGGCATGGCGGGCGCGGGAGACGCGAAGGCGGCTGCCCCGTAGCCGTACTCCGGTGCGGGGAGGGGGAGTTCGGATGTGGCGTAGGCCGAGGGCGCTGTGAGGACGTCGAGTTCGGACGTCGCGTAGCCGGGTGCGGGCGCGGCGAAGCCTGTGCCCGTCGGCATGAATCCGGATTCCGTTGCTGTCGGACCGAGTTCGGGCATCGGGAAGCCGGACGGCGGTGTGACGAGGCCCGGTCGCGCGGCCGCCGGATAGTCGGGAGCGGGCGTGGAGAAGGCGGCCTGGGGCGCCGTGAAGCCCGCAGCCGCAGTGTCGAAGCCGAGTTCACCTGTCGTCAGCAGTGCGTCCGGACCGACCGATGGGGTCGTGCCGGACGCGGCGGCGGGCGGCCGTCCTGCCCAGGCGGCCGTGATCTCCGCGCGGAACGCCTGCTGTTCGGCGGTGTCCCAGGGCTGCTGGACCGGCTGCGACCCGGCCGGCTGCGTCCCGATCGTGGGCAGGGAGGCGGTCAGCAGCGAGGAGGCCGACAGGGCGGAGGTGGGCGCGGCCGGCGCGGGCACGGCCGGCACGGGCTGGGCGAGAGCCCGGGCCAGTACCTCCCGGGCGGTGCTGAGCTTCCGCCCGATCTGCTCCTTGGTGTTCTTGAGCGAGGCCTGCCGGTCCGTGGGTGCGGAGGCGACGGAGCCGGCCGGGGCGGGCACGGCGTCCGGGGCGGGAGCCGTGGCCGGGGCGGGGACGGCGGGCAGCAGGGCCCTGGGCTCCTCCCGGCGCGGCTCGGCTGCCGCGGGGAGCGCGGCGACGGCGCGCGCGGTCAGTTCCGGCACCCGACGGGTGGCCGCTTCCAACTCCCGTACGACGGAGCTGTCGGCGGACCGCTCCGGTGCGCTCGCCGGGCGCGCGGCCCGGGCCGGGCGGGCGGGCAGGCGATCGGCCGGGAGTACGGCCGGGGTGGTCGGCCCGACCCGGTCGCGTGCTGTGTCGAACCACTGCCTGGCCACCGCTTCGAGCGACGGATCGGCCGACCCCCGACCGCCGTTGGCGACGGACGTGACCGTCCTGCGCGTCGACATGGCCCGCGTCAGGTTGTGGTTGCCGGTGTCGCTCTCGGCCCGGTCGTACAGCGAGCTGACCCGCTGCTGGATCTCGGCCCGGCTCGGCTCGTCGGTGTTGCTGCCTGGGGAGCGCGGGCTGCGATCCGTCGCCATGGAAGACGTACTCCTTCCGTGCTCCGCCTGTCAGTCGGCGGAGGAATCCGGGCGACCCTTGTCGCAGGTGCCTCAAGCCCCCTGCCCTGACGGGCAGTCGTACGGCCTTGGGCGTCAACTTAACCAACTTGTGTGGCTGGCGTGAAGATTGAAGCGCCAAATGTCCGATACGTATTCGTGACCTTCGTCTCTCGCCGTCGTCGCCCCGGTCGACGGCTCCACGGACCGTCGCGTACCGGTCACGAACGGCGGTCGACGGCCTCCGCCTGCGGGTGTTCGACGCGGCCCGCCTCGTCCCGGGCCAGTATCGACAGCAGGGCCGCCACGCTCAGTCCCGCCTCCGCGGGGTGGCGCAGCACCTTGCCGGCCTGGACCCGGTAGATGTTCCCGCGGCCTTCCTTCGTGTGGGACAGGTAACCGTCCTGCTCGAGGTCGGCGATGATCTTCTGGACGGCCCGTTCGGTGAGCCGGCAGTGTGCGGCGATGTCCCGGATGCGGGCGCTGTGATTGTCGGCGATGGCGGCCAGCACGCGGGCGTGGTTGGTGAGAAACGTCCATCCGTTGTGTGACTCGGGCACTCCTTCCATGAGGTGATGGTACGGCCGAACGTTCACGTATACAAATGCCGGAACTTCATTTCATGTATCGCTTGACGTATGACGGAGTGGGAGTGAATCTGGACGTGACATGTGAAGTGACCGAGGGAGGCGGTCATGCCGGAACGTGCTGGAGATGCGAACACCGGCGACGGGTATGCCCGCACCGGTACGGAGACGAGCCGTGCGCGTGACGCCCGGTCGGCCCCCGCTCCCGAGATCGGTGTCCGTCCTGACGGCGACCGTGTCCTCGTGGCGGTGCGCGGCGACCTCGACCTCGACTCGGCCGAGCGACTGGAACATGCGCTGTGCGCGGCTCTCGGCGCCTCCGTGCGCGGCGTCGATCTGGATCTCGGCGGTGTCGACTTCTGCGACTGCTCGGCCCTGAACGTGCTGCTCGGCGTGCGCGAACAGGGGCTGGAACAGGGGAAGACGGTGGCCCTGCGCACGGTTGGTCCGGCGGTCGCACGGCTGCTGACCCTCACCGGCACCCGGACGCTGTTCGACGTCCCCTGCCCCGATGGCGATGGCGATGGCGATGGCGATGGCGATGGCGATGGCGATGGCGGGGCGGCCCGTGGGGACGCGTCGGCCGGAGCCCCGGGCGGCATCGCCCTGGAGGACCTGCGCATCGAGGTCGTCCAGCTGCGGCGCGCCATGCAGACGCGCCCGGTCATCGATGTGGCCCGCGGCATCCTCATGGCGTCCTTCGGCCTGAGCGTCGAGGAGGCCTGGCGGGTGCTGGTCCAGGCATCGCAGAACACCAACACCAAGCTGCACCACCTCGCCGGCGACCTGGTCGACGCCGTTCACGGCGAACCGCCCGCGGGTGCCGTGCGGGAGCAGGTGGCCGCCGCGGTGGCCAAGGCCAGATCGGAGGCCGTCGCGGTCCGACTGGACGACGGAATCGATCGTGCGGACGATTGATTCCATCGCCGGGCCTTGAGGTAGCGACGCTTTCGGCCCTAGATTTGTCGTATCCACTCGTCCCTCGGATCCGGGGTGTGCCATGGAACGTGCCCGACTGCGTCAGCTGCTGGCCCGTGAGAGCGCGGACGCCGACCGGCGCAATCCGCGCTCCAAGGCCGCCTACGCCGGGGCCGACCACCTCTTCGGCCGGGTGCCGATGACGTGGATGAACAAGACGGCCGGCGCCTTCCCCCGCTACCTGGAGTCGGCGCGGGGCGCGCGGGTCCGGGACATCGACGGGCACGAGTACATCGACTTCTGCCTCGGAGACACCGGCGCCATGGCCGGCCACTCGCCGGTGGCCGTCGCCGAGGCCGTCCAGCACCGCTTCGCGACACTCGGCGGCGCCACCGCGATGCTGCCGACCGAGGATGCCGAATGGGTCGGCGCCGAGCTGACCCGCCGCTTCGGCCTGCCCCGGTGGAGCTTCTCGCTGACCGCCACCGACGCCAACCGGTGGGCGATCCGCCTGGCCCGCGCGGTCACCGGCCGTCCGAAGATCCTGGTCAACAGCTACTGCTACCACGGCAGCGTCGACGAGTCCCTGATCGTGACGGGCCCCGACGGCCGGGGCAGCGCGCGCCCCGGAAACGTCGGCGCTCCCTGCGACGTCACCCTCACCAGCCGGGTCGCCGAGTTCAACGACCTGGACCACCTGGAGCGCGAACTCGCCCACGGCGACGTGGCCGCCGTCCTGATGGAGCCCGCCCTCACCAACATCGGCATCGTGCTGCCCGAGCCCGGCTACCTGGCGGGCGTCCGAGAGCTGACCCGACGCCACGGCACGCTCCTGATCAACGACGAGACGCACACGTTCTCCGCCGGCCCCGGTGGCTGCACCGCCGCGTGGGACCTGGAACCGGACGTCGTGACGATCGGCAAGGCCATCGGCGGAGGCGTCCCGGCCGGCGCCTACGGTCTCTCCGCCGACCTGGCCGACCGGCTGCTGGGCCGCGCCGACCTGGACCTGGTCGACATGGGCGGGGTCGGCGGCACCCTGGCGGGCAACGCCCTGTCCGTCGCCGCGACCCGCGCCACCCTCGAACACGTCCTGACCGACGACGCGTTCGCCCGTATGCACAAGCTGTCCGAACGCTTCGAGGCCGGCGTGCGCGCGGGCATCGAAGCGCATGCCCTGCCCTGGTCCGTCAGCCGCCTGGGCGCCCGCACCGAGTACCGATTCAGCGCCCCCGCACCCCGCACCGGCACCGAGGCCGCCGACGCCGGTGACACCGAACTGGAGGACTACCTCCACCTCTACCTGGCCAACCGGGGCATCCTCCTCACCCCGTTCCACAACATGGCCCTGATGTGCCCGGACACCACCGAGGAGGACGTGGACACCCACACCGAGCTCTACGCCGCGGCCCTCGCCGAGCTGGCCGGCTGACTCCACCGAGACGGGAAGGGAACCGCGCGTGGACGAGATCGACCGGGCCATCCTGCGTGAACTTCAGACCGACGGACGCATCGCCTACGCCGACCTCGGCCCCCGGGTCGGTCTGTCCGCCTCCGCGGCCCGCCAGCGCCTGCAACGCCTGCTGGACTCCCGGGCCGTCCAGGTCGTCGGCGTCACCGATCCGATGGCCATGGGCGGCCAGGCCATGGCCCTCCTCGGCATCACCGCCGCCGGGGACCCGCGTCCCGTGGCGGACGAACTGACCCTCCACCCCGAGGTCGTCTACTCCGTGCTCACCTCCGGGGGCTTCGATCTCTTCGCCGAGGTGGTCAGCCCCACCGCCAAGGACCTGCTCGACTTCGTCAACGACACCGTGCGGCAGATCGAGGGGGTGAGCGGTGTGCAGTCCTTCCCCTACTTCGCCATCCACACCCACCGATTCCTCTGGGAGGTGGGCTGAGCGACGGCCCGATTCCGCTCCCGGGCGGTTGATCAGGTAGAACTTGCCGACATGCGCGTTGACTACGATCCCGGGACCCTGGGTGCGGGAGCCTTCTACCGGCTGCTCACCGCCGTCGTCGTACCCCGGCCGATCGCCTGGGTGTCGACCCTGGCGCCGGACGGCACGACCGCCAACCTCGCCCCGCACTCCTTCTTCACCGTCGCCTGCACCGACCCACCGATCGTCCAGTTCACCTCCGTCGGACGCAAGGACACGCTGCGCAACGTCGAGGCCACGGGCGAGTTCGTGGTCAACTTCGCGTCCGAGCCGCTCCTCGACGAGATCAACGCCACCGGTACCGACTTCCCCTCGCACGAGGGCGAGTTCGACGCCGTGGGCATCGAGCGGGAGGCCTCGCTGCGGGTGAAGCCGCCGCGCGTGGCCGCCTCGCCGGTGGCTCTGGAGTGCCGGCTGCACTCCACGCTCCGCATCGGCAACTCCACGCTGGTCCTCGGCGAGGTCGTGCACGCCGCCGTGCGCGAGGACGTCGTCGTCGACGGGCACCCCGACATCCGTCGCCTGCTGCCCCTGTCCCGGCTGGGCCGCAACGAGTGGGGCACCGTCGGGGAGGTCCACGACCGAGCCCGCGTCGCCTACCGCGACCGGCCGCCGTCCTGACCCGTCCGCTCCTATGATCGGAGCATGACGGACTCCAGTACGAGATCCAGTACGAGATCCAGGACGAGGACCGTGGCGCGGGCCGCGACCAAGGGCGCCGCCGACGGTTCCTGGCGTTCGCTGTGGTCGAAGAACTCGGCGCTGTCGATCGGCTCCGTCGACTCGTTCCTCTCCATCGGTTCGGTGGGCAGTTCCCTTTCCATCGCCTCCGTCGGCAGTTTCCTGTCCGTGGGATCCGTGGGCTCCGCGGTGTCCTTCGTCTCCGCGGGTTCCTGGCTCAGCTCGGGTTCGGTGCTGTCCGGCCACTCGACCGGCTCGGTACTGTCCTGGCGCTCCCGCGGCGGAATGTGCGCCGTCGGCACGGCGGCGCTCACGGTCGCCGGGACGGTCCTCCTGTGCACCCGGGCATCGGGACGAAGCCGTTCCCCGGGGTGACGTGCGCCGGTCCCGGCCGCGCACGGGCCGACCGGTGACCCGGTCGGGTCAGCCGGTCGGGAGCAGCTCGTGCCGGGCATCGCGCCACTCACGCGGGGAGCGCCCGTACGCGGCGCGGAAGACCCGGCTGAAGTGCGCCGGGCTGGCGAAACCCCACCGCTGGGCGACCGCCGACACCGTCGCGGCCGTGGCGTCGGACCGGTGCAGTTCCCGGGCGCACCGCTCCAGACGGCGCTGCTGGATCAGCCGGGTGACCGTGACGCCCTCGCTCTCGAACAGCCGGTGGAGATAGCGCACGGAGATGTGGTGCGCCGCCGCGAGGGTCTGCGGGGAGAGGGCGGGATCGGCGAGATTGCGGTCGATGTGGTCGCGGACGCGCGGGACGAGGTGGTCTCCCTGGTTCGCCTCGGGCCTCGCACCGTCCCGGGTCCGCTCGTCGACCAGGGTGGCGAAGAGGTCCACGACACCCGCGGCCAGCCTGGCGGCGACGGCCGGGGCGCAGGGCGGGACCGAGGCGGTCAGCGAGGTCAGGAAGTTCACCAGCAGGGCACCGAGGCCCTCCGTCCCGGTGATGGCGGTCCCGGTCACCCGGCGCAGATCATCCTCCGGTACGCCGAGCGCACGCCGGGGCATGTGGACGACATGGGTGGCGAAGCGCCGCGGGAAGTCCAGGGAGTACGGCCGTCCCGTGTCGTAGACGACGAGGTCGCCCTCGTCCACGAAGGCGCGCCGGCCGTCCTGGACCAGGGTCGCCGTACCCGCCGTCTGGAGTCCGACCGCCACATCGGCCGCGGCCGGGGCCGCGGCCGTTCCGGCGAGCTGCGCGGGGGTGCGGCGCACGCGCTGCGCGTCGGCCTCGACCGTGGCGATGCGAAGACATCCCAGTCGCCCGATGGAGACCCGGCCCTCGAACGGGCCGTCGTGCCGCGCGGTGACGGCCACCGGTACCAGCGCGTCGCCCAGCGCGTCCCGCCAGTACGCGAGTCGCTCCCCGTCGGGAACCGAAGCAGTCGTCAGCACCAGGGCCACCTGGCTCTCCTCTCCACCTGTGCGAAAGCGGCGGGGAGGGGGTGCACAGGCAACCCGTTCTCCCCGCTGTCCTCAGCCAAGCAGCGCTCCACGGCGGGCTCCAGGCAGAAAGCAGGCAGAAACGCGGACCGGCGCGGGAACGGTCGTGCCTCGTGCGCTGAGAGAACAGCGCGGTGCGCTCCGGGACAAGACGCGGGGGAGTGCGTGGGAGCAGGATGGGTGGCACGGCGAGGGCCTCGCCCGTCTGCGGTGTGTGCCGCCCCCGCCCTGTCCCCGTGTCGCGGCGGACCGGGGACGGGGCGCGGGGTCAGGACGCGTCGAGACGGGCGAGCCGGTCGCGGGCCTCGGCGACGGGCAGGGGATCGGCGTGGACACCGAGGGAGACACAGCGCGCGAAGGTCGCGCGTGCCTGCGCCGGACGTCCGGCGGACAGCAGCGCGTTGCCGAGGTGGACGAGCTGGCGGCTCTCCAGGGCGGTGTTGCCGCTGGCCCGGCAGATCGCGACGGCGGTGGTCAGCTGGTCCACCGCCTCCGGCCAGCGCTCCAGAGCCCGCAAGCTGCTGCCGAGGCCGGCGTGCAGTCCGATCCGGGTGACGTCGGCGATATGCGGTTCCAGCCGGTCGCTGACCTGCTCGAGGAACGCCAGCGTCTCCTGGTAGAACAGGTGGGCCTCTTCGGTCAGGCCCTGTTTCTCCAGGACGATGGCATGCCCGTGCCGGGCCTGGAGACCGCCGTGCAGATCGCCGACGGATTCGAACAGACGGGCGGCGCGGTGCATCTGCTCGGCGGCGGGGCCGAGGTCCTCGATCTGCTGCAGCGCCCAGCCCTGGTACATGTGGGCCCACGCCTGCTGGCCGACGTCGTCCGCCCGTTCCGCGGCGGTCAGCGCCTCGGCGGAACGCCGCAGGCTGTCCTGGTGGCGGCGCTCGCACACGAGCAGCGCCCAGGCGTGGTAGTTGAGCTGGGTCGCTTCCAGGGACGGATCGCCCAGCGCCTGCGCGCAGCGGGCGGCCGTGCCGAACACCTCGGGCCAGTGCCCCCAGAAGATCCACTGGTCGGAGAACCAGTGCAGGGCCTCGGCCACCTCCACCACCGTCGCGTGCTCACCGGCGGCCTCGGCCGCGCGCAGGGCGGCCAGCCAGTTGGCGCCCTCCGCCTGAAGCCACGCGCGGGCCCGGGCCGCCGTCGACAGGTCCACCGCGCCCTGCCAGGTGGGCGGCGGAGCGCCGTGGCCCGGCTCGAACCAGCGGCCGGCGACGACCGCGGTCTCCAGCAGCCAGTGGAAGAGCGCCGTACGGGCCGCGTCCACGTCCCGCGCGCTCTCTTCCCCCTCCAGACGGCTGCGGGCGTACAGCCGCAGCAGGTCGTGCAGGCGGTAGCGGTCCCCGTCCGTCCCCAGCAGCCCGGTCTCGACCAGCTCCTCCAGGGTGTCCTCGGCGTCGAACAGCGGCTGCCCGGTGAGCCGGGCCGCGCCGGGTGCCGCCGTGTCCTGGCCGGGGACCAGGGCGAGACGCCGGAACAGCCGGGCGGCGGCGGGAGTCAGCTGACGGTAGGAGAGGTCGAAGGCCGCGGCCACGCGAACGTCCCCGGCGGCCAGCGCGTCCAGCCGCCGGTCCTCGACGGCGAGGCGGTCCGCGAGCCTGCGGACACTCCAACCGGTGCGGGTGGCCAGCCAGTTGCCCGCCACCCGCAGGGCGAGCGGCAGATGTCCGCAGCGCTCGGCGACATCGTGGAGGGCGGCCGGATCGGCGGCGGCCCGGTCGGCTCCGACGAGTGAGGCCAGGAACTCGGCGGCCTCCGCGGGGCTCAGCTCGCCGAGCGGCAGACGATGCACGCTGTCCAGCCCGGTCAGCATGCGACGGCTCGTCACCACCACCATGCCGGCGCCCGCGGCCGGCAGCAGCGGACGCACCTGCCCCTCGTCGCGCGCGTCGTCCAGGATCAGCAGACAGCGTCGCTCGGCCAACAGCTGCCGGTACAGGGCCGGGTGACCCTCCGGTCCGGCCTGGGCGAGGTCCCGGTCGGCCACCTGGAGGGCCTTCAGCACACGCAACACGAGTTCGGCGGGGCCGGGCGGATCGTCGTCCGTGCCGCGCAGGTCCAGCACCAGCTGCCCGTGCGGAAACCGGTCGGCGAGCTCGCGGGCCGCGTGCAGCGCCAGCGTCGTCTTGCCCGTGCCCGGCGGCCCGGACACCGCCACCACCACCGGCTGGGCGGTGGCCCCGTGCTCCGCGAGCGCCGCCAGCCGTGTCAACTCCCCGTCCCGGCCCACGAAATCGTCGACACCGCGCGGGAACGCCCGCACTCCCACCGGGCTGTAACCTCCGCCGCGCCCGGCCCGCGCGGCGCTGAGCAGCCGCTCCCGCAGCGCCTCGTCCAGCCGCAGACCGTCCGCGAGCGCGGCGACCGTCCGCCGCTGCGGCGCCGCCCGCCGCCCGCGCTCCAGGTCCCCGATGCCCCGCACACTCACGCCCGACGCCTCGGCCAGCCCCTCGATGGTCTGCGACGCGGCCAGCCGAAACTCCCGCAGCAGCGCCCCGAACGCCGCCTGCTCCCCGCTCAACCCCACCCCTTCAGGTCGACATGCCCCGCCGTCGCCCCCGGGCATGATCATCGGAATTCTAGAAGAACCGGGACGGCGGGATCCGGCCCGACCGGCATACGGACGGGATCCTCCCCGGTCGCGGACGGCGTTGTCAGTGGTCGCCGGTAGGTTCGTCGTTGTCGGGCCGATCTGGCGCGACAACCCCCCTGTGCCGCGCCGATTCGGCGTGCGGAGCCCTGTGCCGCAAAGGAGATGGTGCGTTGTCCGACTGGGAGAGTTCGAGTACGGCCCGGGTGGTGCCACCCGCACGGCCCCGCAAGCTCGCCAAGGTCCCCTTCGTCGAACTGGCCGACGGACGCCTGCAGGGCGTGGTCTCCAGCGGCTCGGACATCGAGCGCGTGTACGTCTCGTCGGTCGCCGCCGGCACCTACGCCTTCGCCTGCAGCACCAACAACAACCGTCCCTGCGGAGGCGCGCGGGGCTCGTTCTGCAACCACATCCGCGCGCTGGTCACCGAGGCCGTACTCCAGTACGGCGCCGACCGCGTCGCCCGCTACCTGCGCGTCGAGCCCGCGGGCGCGGAGGCGGACGCAGCCGCCCTGACCGCCGCGATGACCGGCACCCACCCGCCGCAGGCGGACGGCAAGGCGGCCGCCGCACCCGTCTTCAGCCGGTTCCTGCGCCACTTGGCCTACCTGGAGCTGCCGCCGGTCACCGCCCCGCTCCCGGAGCTCCAGTGGTTCCCGCCGACCCGGGCGACGGCCGGCCCGCAGGCGACCCCGAGCGAGCACGGTCCGGGCACGGGGGAGCGGGCCGGCCTGCTCGGCTCTCCCGTGGAGGGGCTGGGCGAGGCCCTGGCGGCGGTCGACGCCTTCGACCGGACCCTGGTGGCCGGTCTGCTGCGTCCCCGACCCGAACAGGTGGACGATCTCACGGTGCTCGCCCGCGCCGTCGCCGGCAGCCCGCCGGCCGCCCGGGTCGCCGAGGCCGCCGCGAAGGCCGCGGCCGGAGCCGCGAGCGAGGACCACTTCGTCGCCCTCGCCGCCGCCCGCACCGCCCTGCTCGGTGCCGTGCACGACGCGCTCACCCTCGGTGTGGACGCGCTGACCGGCCGGAGGCGGGAGGAGCGGACAGCCGGGCCGCTCGCCGAGCGGCCGGCGGTGAACCTGCCGGCCGCCGCGCGTACCTGGCTGTCGGACCTCGCCCGCGCGGGCTGGCAGGGCATCGACCACGAACTGGCCGGCGGCGCCGCGCCCATCGTCTCCGCGATGCTGCCCCATCCCGAGCTGCGCCGCCTGGCCACACTGCTCGACGGGTTCGCCGCCGAACTCGCCGCCTCCTGCCCCGGCGCCACCCTGGAACGGATCCCCGCGCGTCGCTGGGGCGACCTGTGGTCCCGCGCCCTGCTGCTGACCCTGCCCGGCGCCGCCGACCGGCCCGCCGTCGCGACCGCCACCGGCCGCCTGCTGCCGCTCGGCGTCGACCTGCACGAACACGCCACCGCCGCGCAGGTCCAGGTCCACGCGGTGTTCGAACCCGCCGACGGCACCGCGCCCCGGCTGGTCCGCGCGAGCGTCTCGGTGCCCAAGCCGGACACCGTGGTCGCGGCAGGCGTCTGGCAACTGCTGCGGCCGCATCTGTCGCTGCTCACCGCCCTCGGCGAAGGCCGCGCGATGGACCTCGACGCCATGCCCCTCACCGACGAGGGCGACCTGATCTGGGACGGCGACCGGGCCCGCGTGGGCGCCGCCGCCGACGCCCTCGCCACCGCACGGGTCGTTCTGCCGACCGCCACCGCCCTGCCCACCGCGCCCCTGGACCGCCACCCCGTGCGCATCGCGGAGCCGGTGTTCCTGGAGGGCTACGACAGCAGGCGGGACGGCGACACGCTCACCTTCGACGTCGCCGGTCAGGCGTTCCCGGTCGACACCGACCGCATCCCGACCGCGAGCCCGCTCACGCCGGAGGCCGTCGAGGCTTCGCGCGCCTGCGTCGGCCTGCTCCGCTGGGACGGCGGCGGCTTCCGTCTCCACCCGCTCGCCGTCGAGACCATGGTGCGCAAGAAGCCCGTCGCCCTGCACGCGGGCGCGTGGGCCGGCGGCACCACCGACAAGGCAGGCGTCCGGGCCGAGAAGGCCGCCACCGACGCCGTGACCGTCCTGCGCGAACGAGCGGGAAGGCTGCTGCGGAAATGAACGCCCCCACGCCGGAAGCCGTTCCCCACGACAACCGCCGGCAGGTCCTCTACTGGCGGCTGCTGGCCCGCCTCTTCGACCCCGAGGAGCAGGCCGGTCTGGAATCGGCCGGTCTCGCCGTCGTCGAGGACATCGGCCTGCCGCCCGCCCTGCTCGACCCGCAGACCTCCGTCGACTCCCTCGTCCAGCGCCACCCGGAACTGGCGGCGGAGTTCGACGGGCTGATGGCCCCCCGCACCGGCGCCGACGCCGGCACCCGTACCGAGGAAGGCACCGGCAGTGCCGCTGCCGCTGACGACGACGAGCGCGATCGTGCGGCCGAGGTGCGGCGCGCGGCACTCGTGTCCAAGGTGCTGCTGAACGTCTTCTCCACCGGCTCCGGAGCCGTGAGCGCAGGGCAGCTGTCCCGCTGGCAGAGCGACGCCGACTGGCTGGAGCGCGCGCTCGGCTGCGGTCCGGGGGAACTGCGAGGCGGTCGCGGGACGGCACCCGACGGTACGGGACTCCTCCCCGCGATCGGCCCGGAACTCGGCGCCATCGAAGCGGACCTCGTCCGGCGCATGCACCTGCGAGAGGTGCTCGCCGACCCCGAGCTCGCCGCGCGGCTCACCCCGAGCATGTCGCTGATCGAGCAGTTGCTGCGGGACAAGAACAACCTCTCCGGGGTCGCCCTCGCCAACGCCAAGGCGCTGATCCGCCGCTTCGTCGACGAGGTCGCCGAAGTGCTGCGCACCCAGGTGGAGAAGGCCACCGTCGGGGCGATCGACCGCTCGGTCCCGCCCAAACGCGTGTACCGCAACCTCGACCTCGACCGCACGATCTGGAAGAACCTCACCAACTACAGCCCCGAAGAGGAACGCCTCTACGTCGACCGTCTGTACTACCGCCACACCGCCCGCAGGACGACACCCCAGCGGCTCGTCGTGGTCGTGGACCAGTCGGGTTCGATGGTCGACTCGATGGTCAACTGCACCATCCTGGCGTCGATCTTCGCCGGACTGCCCAAGGTGGACGTGCACCTCATCGCGTACGACACCCGCGCCATCGACCTCACCCCCTGGGTCAACGAGCCGTTCGAAGTGCTGCTGCGGACCAAGCTGGGCGGCGGGAACGACGGCCCGGTCGCCATGGCGATGGCCCGCCCGAAGATCGCCGAGCCCAAGAACACCGTGCTGGTGTGGATCTCGGACTTCTACGAGTTCGACCGGTCCCAGCCGCTGTTCGAGGGCATCGAGGAGGTCCACCGCTCCGGAGTGAAGTTCATCCCCGTCGGCTCGGTGACCAGCTCCGGGCGTCAGGAGGTCAACCCGTGGTTCCGGGAACGGTTCAAGGCCCTCGGCACACCGGTGATCTCCGGCCACATCGACAAGCTGGTGCACGAACTCAAGACGTTCCTCACCTGATCCACCCCTCCCCTGGAAAGGCCTTCGGATGACCGACCTGCTGCGCGCCCCCGCCGAGCTCAAGTACGCCGAGGAACTCGACTGGCTGGAGTCCGTCGACGACGATCCCAAGCCGTTCTCCTGGCGGCTGTCCCCGAAGATGGTCCGCCTGTTCGTCCTGGGCTCCGAGCGCGCCGACGGCCTGGACCGGGAGATCGCCCCGAAATGGTTCGGCGACCGCAGCTTCGTCGAGCGCTCCATCGTCACCCTCGCCTCCGACCGCGGCCTGCTCCTCATCGGCGACCCCGGCACCGGCAAGAGCTGGCTGGCCGAGCTGCTGTCCGCCGCGATCTCCCGCAACTCCACGCTGGTCGTGCAGGGCACGGCGGGCACCACGGAGGACCACATCAAGTACTCGTGGAACGTCTCGATGGTCATCGCCAAGGGCCAGTCACGCGAGTCGATGATCCCCTCCCCGATCATGACCGCCATGGAGACCGGTTCGATCGGCCGCTTCGAGGAACTCACCCGCTCCACCAGCGACGTCCAGGACGCGCTGATCTCGATCCTCTCCGAGAAGTACATCTCGGTCCCGGAACTGGGCAGCGACGGGGACAGCGACAACATCGTGTTCGCCAAGCCCGGCTTCTCGGTCATCGCCACCGCCAACAGCCGCGACCGGGGCGTCAACGACCTCTCCTCGGCACTCAAGCGCCGCTTCAACTTCGTGCGCATCCCCGTGGTGACCAACAAGAGGAGCGAAGCGGAGATCGTCCGCTTCCGCACCGAGGAACTGCTGCGCCGCCACCGGATCGAGCTGGACGTCCCGCCGACCCTGCTGGACGTGCTGCTGCGCAGCTTCGCCGACCTGCGGGCCTCGTCGGCCGCCGCCGGCAGCGACGACGAGAAGCTGGAGTCGGCGCTGTCCACGGCCGAGCAGATCGGCGTCCTGGAGGACGCCATCCTGCACAGCAACTTCTTCGGCGAACGCGCCCTCACCGCCCACACGCTCGCCTCCTCCCTCGTCGGTTCCCTGGCCCGGCGCGCACCGGAGGACCTCGCGATCCTCAACAAGTACCTGCACGGAGTCGTCGAACCGCGCAGCAAGGAGGAAGGGGGCTCCTGGCCGGAGTTCCTCGAGGGCGGCCGCGACGCGATCGCGACCCTCTCGTGACCGCGACCCCCGAGGGCACGTTCACCGCCCTGCGCAGCCAACTCCAGGACGCCGCCACCACGTTCGCCGACGGACCCGGCGCCCTGGAGGGCATCCTTCGGGGCATCGTCGACGACGTCGAACGCGCGGTACGCGAACCCCTGGAGATCTTCCCCGTCTGCCACCACTCACCGGCCTCGGCCATCGCCATGGCACGCCGGCTGCACGAGAAACAGCCGAAGGTGGTCTACCTCGAACTGTGCGAGGACATGGCACCCCTCCTCACCGAGCTGCGCAACTGCCGTCTGCCGGTGGCGGTCCAGTCCTTCGCGAGCGAGATCGAGGGCTTCCCCGCCGACTGGGCACCGCTCTCGGTGGTCGCCCCGGTCACCGAGGCCTCCGCCGAGTACCAGGCCATCGCCTACGCGCTGGACACCCCGGGCGTCGAACTCGTCCTCGTCGACCGCTCCTCGGACCACGTCTTCCAGTGGGAGACCGGCCCCGACGGCGAAGGTGACGGCGACGGGGACCCCGACGCGCCCGAGGCGGCGGAGCAGGCGGCCCTGCACGGCGACGCCGTCGGCGTGGAGATCGGCGACCTGCGCCCCCGCTTCACCGAACTGGAGGAGCACCTGCTGCGCCACGGCCGGGTACGGCACTGGTCGGAATGGTGGCACCAGTACGTCGAACTGCCCCTCGGCGACAGCGACCACGACACCTACCGCCAGGTGATGCTGCTCATCGGCAGCCTCTTTCGGCGCCTCGCCCCCGGCGACCCCCGCAGGGTACGGGTGGACGAGGACCGCGAGCGGTACATGTGGACCCGGATGCGCCGGCACCTCACCCGCACCGGCACCGACCCCGCCGACTGCCTCTACGTCTGCGGCGCCTTCCACGCGGCCAGCCGTGTCGCCGAGTTCGGCGTGCACGGCAGCGACACCTTCGCCATCAGCCCGCCGAGCGGCACCGAGTGGCGGCACGGCCTGATCCCCTCCAGCCACGGCGCGATCGAAGCGCAGTTCGGACTGGCCGCGGGTTCGGTGTCCATCGCCGCCACGGAATGGGCGAAGAACGTCAGGCGCACCGGCGTCCGCCCGTTCCGCCTGGACGGCCAGGCGGGCACGAAGAGGAGCACGAAGCCGAGGAAGGCCCTCGCCACCACGGTCTCCATGCGCCCCGCCCCGCCCGCCGACCGGCTCACGGGCTTTCTGCGGCGGCCGCCCGCCCTCGACGCCCTCGACGAGGCCGAACTGCTCGGCTGGTCCGTGGAGATCGTGCGCGCCGCACGCCGTAACGGCTACCTAGCCTCCACCGCCGACGCCATCGCGGTCTTCGAGACCTCGATCCTGCTGGCCGGGATGCGCGACCGCGCCAAGCCGACGCCGTACGACTTCCAGGACGCGGCCGTCACCTGCATCGAGAAGGACGCCGTACCGGGCCGGCGCGACGTGGGCCGGCTGGTCGAGATCATGATGGGCGGCGACCGCGTCGGCCAGGTCGGCTACGACGCCCTGCCGCCGCTGGCCCGCGATGTGCACGACCGGCTCGCCCCGCTGGACCTGAGGCTCCAGCAGCGCGGGGTGCAGCGAGCGCTGCTGGACATCGCCTCCCGGCCGGAACTCGCGCGCTGCTCCGACCTGTTGTGGATGCTGCGCCGACTGCTGCCGCAGGGCGCGGCCCGGCCCATCATGGGCGAGCGCCGCCTCGGCGAACACCCCATCCAGGAGTCCTGGGACCTGGCCCTGGGCACCCACCAGCGCGCCCTCATCGAACTGGGCTACGAGGGCGTCAGTATCGAGCAGGTCCTCGAACAGCGGCTGCGGCGCGCCGCGTACGCCCCGCAGGCCACGGCGGCCCAGGTTCTGGAGGCCGTCGAGGACGCCACGCTCTACCTGCGCAGCCGCCGTCTCGCCGACGAGCTCGGCACCCGGGCCCTGGAGGTCCTGGCGGGCGAACGCAGCGTCGACGGCGCGCCGGAGGTACTGCGCCGGGTCCGCCGTCTGCTGGCCCACTACCGCACCTGCGAACCGGTGCTCCCGCCCTGGATCGAGTCCTTCGTCAAGACCGGGTACGCGCACTACTGCACCCTGCTGCCGACGGCGTTCACCGACGAGGACGCGACCGTCCGTCAGGTCGCGGCGATGCTGGGTTTCCTGTTCGGCATGGAGGGCCTGGCCCTGTCCCTGGGCTGCGACCGCACCCAGCTCGAACTCGCCCTCGCCCAGTCCCACCCGACCGATCCCGCACGCACCGCACTTCTCTGGGCGGCCCAGACCCACCTGGGCACCCTGCCGAGGACGGCCCTGCGGGCGCGCTGCGCCGAGCTGCTCGGCAACCCGCTGGTGGTGCCCTCCTACCCTCGCTACCTCAGCGGTTTCGTGCACGCCCTGGAACCGGTTCCGGGCCTGGCCGACTTCGTCGTGGAGGCCGTGTCGAACGCGTTCGCCCGTCTCCCGGACGCGGTGCTGCTGCCCTGGCTGCCGACCCTCATCACCACCCTGCGGGCCGGAGGCGCCGAGTCGGCCCCGCTGCTGATCCGCGAGGCCGGCCGGGTCTTCCCCGCCCGGCTCACCGAACTGGACACCTGGGTACCGCCGTGGTTGCTCCCGCAGGAACCGCCGCGCGTACCGGCGGAGTCGGCGGCGCTCACCGGAGGCGGCCTGCCGCTCCTCGCCGCGCACCCGGAGACCTGCGACGCGCTGGCGGAGCTGCTCGGCTGCGAGGGGCCGTGGGAGACCGGCGAAGCCGCCTCGTCCGGAGCCGCCCTGCTCTCCCGCCACCCGGAGACCGCGACGGCCCTGGAAGCACTACTGACCCCCGGCCGACCGGGCTGACCCGGCTGACCGGACCGACAGGGTTGATCCGGCGGCCCCGGCTGACGCGACCGACCGGGCCTGCCCGAGCGGGCTGATCCGGCCGACCCGGCTGACCGGACCGACCGGGCCGACTCCGTCGACAGGGCCGACCCAGCTGACCGGACCGACCGGGCCGACTCCGTCGACAGGGCCGACCCGGCTGACCGGACCGACAGGGTTGATCCGGCGGCCCCGGCGGCCCCGGCTGGCGCGGGCGGCCGGGCTGACGTGGTGTACGTGTCCGCCGGGCCCACGAGGTCAGGGGGCGCCCGGGAGACGAGCGGGCCCCCTGCGTGAGCAGGGGGCCCGTTGACTGACCGGTCATCCGGTGTCGGGACCGGACGGATGTCCTACCGGCGGCGCTGGACGCCGACCGTGATGACGCCGTTCACCTTCGCCGCGGCACCACTGTTGTAGATCACCTTCCCGTCGGACTTCTTCCAGATCTTGACGAGGAAGGTGTCAGGGTTGTCCGTCGTCGTGAGGCGGAAGGCGTAGCCGCCCTTGCCGTTGACCGTGCCCGAGCCCTGCAGGACGGCCGTGGAGCCGGAGACGACGAGCCAGTCGAGGCCGGTGGAGCGGAGCTTCAGGTGGGCCTGCCTGAAGTCGAAGGAGACCTCTCCGGCCGGGGCGGTGGCCCCGGGCAGATAGCCGGCCGCGAGCGAGAAGGACGCCCGGCCCCTCAGCTTCGGCCCGACCGGGGCACTGAAGGTGCCCGCACCGACCACCGGTCCGGCAGCGCGGTCGTACACGATCAGCTCGGGGAGCGTCGTCGCGGCCGAGGCGCCGTCGTCGTCGGTGACGGTGATCACCGGACGGCGGATGCCCGCCGAGGTGTAGGTGTGCTCCGCACGGCAGCCGGACGCGGTGACCGTGCCGACGGCCGGCCTGCCGCCGTCCTTCCAGTCGACCACGCAGGTGTGGCTGTCACCGGCGCCCGGGTCGGTGAACCGGGCGGTGACCGCCGTACGGCGCCCGGTGGGCAGCGGGCCGGACGGGCCGGTGGCGGACGTGATGGCCGGTGCCGCGTTCGTCACCGTCACCACGGCCGCGTCGGTGCTGCGGCCGCCCGTCAGGGTGACGGTGTAGGCGCCGTCGTCGGTGCAGCTGACCGTGGTCCGGGCGGCGGCCGGGTCCGCGATCGTGCACGGCGCGCCCTTCTCGAGGGTCCATCGCGCACCGCCCGCCCCGGAGACCGTGCCGTCGATCGCGATCGCGGCGCCTTCGACGCCCTTGGCGTCCGGACCGGCGTGCACGATGGTCACCGGGTCGACGCTGGTGAGGGTGGGCACGACCTTCTTGATCAGACCGTCGGCGTCGAACTCCAGTTTGTCGACGGTGGTTTCGCGGTGGGTGCCGTCACCGCCGGGGATGGCGAAGCGGTGGTAGGCGATGTACCAGTCGTCCGTGCCCGGCACCTGGACGATCGAGTGGTGGCCGGTGCCCTTGATGCCGAGGGAGAGGTCCTTCTCCAGGATCACGCCCTGCTTGGTCCACGGGCCGGTGGGCGAGGGGCCGGTCGCGTAGGCGACGCGGTAGTTCTCGTCCCGGGTGTCGTTCTCCGACCATGTGAGGTAGTAGGTGCCCTTGCGCTTGACGACGAAGCTGCCCTCGTTGTAGCCGCTCGGGGTGATGTCGGTGACCTTCGAGGCGTCGAAGGAGACCATGTCGTCGCCGAGCGGGACGACGTAGGCGTGGCCGTTGCCCCAGTAGAGGTACGACCGGCCGTCGTCGTCCGTGAAGACCGCCGGGTCGATCATCTGGCCGCTGTACTGGCCCGCCGTGAGCAGCGGCTTGTCCAGGACGTCCTTGAACGGGCCGGTGGGCGAGTCGGAGACGGCGACACCGATGTTGGCGTCGGCGCAGAAGTAGAAGTAGTACTTCCCGTTCTTCTCGGCGATCGTCGGCGCCCACGCCCTGCTGTCCGCCCAGCTCACGTCCGGACCCAGGTCGAGGATGACGCCGTGGTCCGTCCAGTGCACCAGGTCGGTCGACGAGTACGCCTTGAACTGCGTACCGCTCCAGCCCTCGAAGCCGTCGGTCGTCGGGTACATGTAGAAGGTGTCCCCGAAGCGCACGATGTTGGGGTCGGCGTTGAGACCCGGCAGTACCGGGCTCTTCATGATCAGCGCGGAGACGGTCCAGGTGCGCTTCGTGCCGTCCGAGCCGGTCACCTGGTACGTCACCGGCTGGGTGAAGTCGTGGACGCTGCCGGAGGCGGGGCTGATCGCGGCCCCGTGGGCGAGGGTGAACTCGGGTGCCAGTGAGGTGGGATCGGTGCCCTCCTTCAGCGGCAGCGTGATCTTGCCGGCCGCGTTGTCCAGGAGGGCGTCGACCTTCAGCGCGGGGTGCGTCGCCTTGGCGATGCCCGCGGTGTTGCCGCTGAGCTCCATGACCTCCGCCGCCGACAGGGCCCGGCCGTAGACGCGGAAGTCGTCGACCTCGCCGCCGAAGTACGGGTCGCCCGAGTACAGCGACCTGCCGATGTAGCCGCTGTAGTCCTTGGCGGCGTCGTACAGCTCGGAGGGCTTGCTGGTGACGCCGGTGGCCCGGGCGGCCTCGACGCCGTCGACGTAGAGGACCATCGTGCCGGTCGAGCCGTCGAGGGTCACCGTGACGTGCCGCCACTCGCCGGGCGTCAGCTGCGAGCCGGCCGTCAGCTTCGACTCCGCCGACCAACTCGCCTTCGTGATGGCCGAGTACAGACTGGAGCCGCCGTTGGAGGGGGTGGCGAAGAGGTACTTGTTGCTGTCGGGGCCGAGCCCGAACAGCCACTGGAAGGCCGAGCCGCCCTTCCACTTGGCGTACGTCGACACGGTGACGCTGTCGGCGCCCTTCAGTACGCCGTTCGGGAGCTTGACGTACGGGGAGGTGGCGGAGTCGCCGGACATCTTGAACGAGCCGCCGTCCACGCCGGTCCCGAACTCGGGCGTGCGGACGTAGGTGCCGTGGTTGCCGTGGCCGCTGGAGTCACGGGCGATGTTGCCGGACGTCTCGTCGAAGTCGTAGTGCAGGAGCAGGTCGGCGGGCACGTCCGGGCCCTCCGCCGAGACCGTGACCTCGGCGCGGACCGGGAGCGCGGCGCCGTCGGGGAGGCTGCCCGTCACGGTGAAGGTGCCGGCCTGGGCGTAGGCCGACGCGGGGACGGCGTCCCAGGTGACCGCCACCGGGCGGCGCACGCCGTCGGCGTAGGTGGCGATCACGGTGGCAGGCAGGACCGGGGCGTCACCGATGCGGGTCTTCACCGCGGTGTCCTCGACGCTCTCGACCAGCTGGTCCGGCTGGTAGGCGCGCAGCAGCCGGTCGTACTCGGCCTGGGTGACCGGCAGGACGGTGCCGTGGCGGGGCTTGGCCGGCAGGTCGTAGCCGGTGGACGGGGTCCAGACGCCGGAGGCGAGGTCCGTCGTCTCGAACGGGAGGTAGCCGCGGCCGCCGAACTCGTCCAGGAAGGCGTACCACTTCTCCTCGGTGTTGGACTTGAACACCAGCGGTCCCTCGGCCGCGTTCATCGCGCCCTTGCCGATGCCCTCGGCGACCGCGTTCCAGGAGAGGTTCAGCAGCGAGTCGCTCTTCTCCTCGAAGATGAACTTGCTGTTGGGGGTGGAGGAGGTGTTGTTGCGCTCGTCCTTCGACAGGCGGAAGTACGTGCCGTCGTGCTGGATCACCGTGGAGTCGATGACCGAGTAGCCGCGGTCGATCCAGACCTTGGGCTCGCTGAACGTGTAGAAGTCGCGGGTCGTGGCGTACATCATCCGGTTGTAGGTGTCACCGGAGTGCGAGGCGTTGTCGTACAGCTTCGACGCCCAGAAGACCACGTACTCACCGAGGGCGCTGTCGTAGTAGGCCTCCGGGGCCCAGGTGTTGCCGGCGCTGTCGGGGGAGACCTTGACCAGGCGCTGGTCCGTCCAGTGGACGAGGTCGGTGGACTCCCAGACCATGATGGACTTGCTGCCGGTGCGCTGGGAGGCGTCCCAGTCGCCGTTTCCGTAGATCCTGAGGTCGGTGGCGATCTGGTAGAACTTGTCGCCCTCGGGGGAGCGGATGATGAACGGGTCGCGCAGGCCCTTCTCGCCGAGGGTGGAGGTCAGGACGGGCTTCGCGTCGTTCAGCTCCCGCCACTTCAGCGGGTCGTTGCCCTTGCTGAGCGCCGCGTAGAGCTGCTCGCCGTCGGACGTGCCCTCACCGGTGAAGTAGCTGAACATGTAGCCCTTGAGGGCTTCCTTCACGGGGAGTTCCGGGACCTTCGCGGTGAACACGCGGGTCGCCTTGGCCGCGCCCTTGGTGACGGTGGCCGTCAGGGCGACCGTGGTCGCGCCCGCGCCGTGCGCGGGACGGTGGACCACTCCGTCGGCCGAGACCACGTCCGCCCGCTCGGAGGCCCAGGTCACGTCGGTGCCGTAGGAACCCGTCGCCGGGAGGCTGAGGTTGCCGCGGGCGTCGTCGAGGTTGTGGACCGCGAGGGCGTCGGCGGCCTGCCGGGCGGCGGTCGCGTCGTCGAACGCGGCGAGGACCGTGACGTCGAACGACTTGGTGGCCGTGACCGTCCCCTTCCTGAGGGTCGCCGTGAGGGTGGCGTGGCCGTCCGGCTCGCCCGCGGCGGGACGGGTCACCTTGCCCGCGTCCGACACCACGGAGGCGTTGTCGCTGGCCCAGCTGATCGAGGCGCCGCCGGCCGTGCCGGTCCTGGGCAGGTCCAGGTCGGCCACGACGGCGTCGGTGTCACCGAGGTCCAGGGCGGCCTCGTCGTCGGCGACGCCCTGCGTGGCCACGGGGAGGGCGAGCTGCTCCACGTCGGAGGCGGGCAGCGCGTGGTCGTACACGCGGAAGTCGCGGATGTCGCCCTTGAAGAGCTTGTCGCCCGAGTACACGGACTTGCCGATGTAGTTGGCGGTGGTGATGCCGGAGCCGATGGCGCCCGGCGTGATGGTGACCGACGCGTTGCGGGCGACCTCGACGCCGTCCTCGTACAGCACACCGGTGGTGCCGGACTGGGTGTAGGTGAGGTGCTTCCACACCGAGCGGGTCAGGTTGTGGGAGTCGGCGGGCTTGGTGGTCTGTTCCGTCGACCAGTTGCCGGTGGCGATCGAGGTGCGCAGGGAGTTGCCCGTGGTGAACAGGTAGCCGTTGCCGTTGCTGCCGCTGGAGTTGCCGAAGCCGTAGAGGAAGTAGGGCGTGGACTGGGCGGCGTCCATGCGCACGTCCATGGCGACGCTGATCGCGTCCATGCCCTTCATCACGTCGTTGGGCACTTTGACGTAGGTGTCGGAGCCGTTGAAGGCGAGGCCCTGCCCGGTGGACGACCATCCGGCGGTGCCGGCCACCGTGCCGTCGCGGCCGTGGCCGGAGGCGTCGGTCACCGTGGTGCCGGACGTGGCGTCGAGCTTGTACCAGAGCGCCAGACCCTCGGAGAGGTCGGCCGCCTCGTCCGCCTGGACGGGAGTCGTCGCCCCGACGAGGCCTACGAGCAGGGAGACGGCGGTCAGTGCGGCCAGTCGCCCCGCCCCACGTCTCGCACGGTCGCGGAGTCGATGTCTGTGCGTCATGGGGGCAACCGCCGTTTCAACCGTGTGACGTGATGTTGCGAGAGTGTCAAACGGTGTGCATGGTCGCGTCAAGAGTTCTCGAACAATGTCCGACAGGCCGAACGCGACGGGGTGGCGGCCAAGGTCCCTGACTCAGCGCCGGGTTGACGACTCCAGCCACGCGGTGAGGGCCCGCCACCAGTGCAGGGTGGCCAACGGGCCGTCGCCGTCCGCCAGGGAAGGAGGTGATCTGCCGGAGCCTGCCGAGTCGGTGGCGGACGGTGTTGGGCTGGGCGAAGAGCGCCGCTGCCGTCCGGTCGAGCCGACCCCCGTTGTCCAGGAACGCCAGTGCGGTGCGGGTGAGTTGGCGGTGAAACGCGTCCGCCGGACCAAGGGAGCCGAGCAGCCCACGGCTCAACAGGGAGCCCAGTGAAGGCCGTTCGGCGAGCGGGATCCGGGCGGCGAAGTCCGTGACGTCGTACAGTGCCCGCAGGACGTGCTGTCGGCCGAGATCCATGGCGCGCACAGCCGGTACGGCGCGGGCAGTTCCGGCAGGGGAGCGGTGGGCGCGACCACGACGAGCGCCTCGGGGGTCGACCTCACCGGCCTGCGGCGGGCGTGGGCACGGGAGTGCCCGCGCACGTCGACGGCCGCATGCCGGGCATCACCGAGAAGGCGGGTGGGCGCATCGTCATCCCCGACCGCATGGGGCACCACACCGAGGGCCTGCGCAACTACGACCCGATCTGGCGCGGCCACGGCATCCGCGTCCTGCCCGGTTGCGGAAGCCGGCGCCGTCCACCCGGTGCCCGGTGGGACAAGGAAACCCCGTGACCGGTCTGTAGGCGGCCGGGGAGGTCGCCGGCTTCGGCGGCGGCGGAATTTACGGCTACCGCTCCCTCGAGGGCACGATCCTCGGCGGCTGTCTGTTCTCCGGGCGCGCCAGGCGGGACGCGCGGCCGCGGCGGCCACCGCGACCTGACAGGGCGTCGCACGCGGCCGGGCACGGTCCGATCGAGCGAGACATGGGCCGAGTGGCCCGACTCACATGGCCAATCCGGCCCCCCACCGACACGATGGTCCTCGTCACCGCCAGGCTGAAGGGGTCCCGGATGTTCCGCAAGGTGCTGGTCGCCAACCGTGGTGAGATCGCGATCCGTGCGTTTCGCGCCGGCTATGAGCTGGGCGCGCGCACGGTCGCGGTCTTCCCGCACGAGGACCGCAACTCACTCCACCGGCAGAAGGCCGACGAGGCCTACGAGATCGGCGAGCCCGGGCACCCGGTGCGCGCCTACCTCTCCGTGGAGGAGATCGTCGGCGCCGCGCGCCGGGCGGGCGCCGACGCCGTCTACCCGGGCTACGGGTTCCTCTCCGAGAACCCCGAACTCGCGGGCGCCTGCGAGGAGGCGGGCATCACGTTCGTCGGCCCCGACGCGCGCACCCTCGAACTGACCGGGAACAAGGCGAGCGCCGTGGCGGCGGCCCGCGCGGCGGGCGTGCCCGTCCTCGGCTCCTCCGCGCCCTCCAACGACGTCGACGAACTGGTGCGGGCCGCCGAGGAGGTCGGCTTCCCCCTGTTCGTGAAGGCCGTCGCCGGCGGTGGCGGACGAGGCATGCGCCGCGTCGAGGACCCGGCCGTGCTGCGCGAGTCCATCGAGGCCGCGTCCCGTGAGGCCGCGTCCGCCTTCGGCGACCCCACCGTCTTCCTGGAGAAGGCCGTCGTCGACCCGCGCCATATCGAGGTGCAGATCCTCGCCGACGGTGAGGGCAACGTCATCCACCTCTTCGAACGCGACTGTTCGGTTCAGCGCCGTCACCAGAAGGTCATCGAGCTGGCCCCCGCGCCCAACCTCGCCCCGGAGCTGCGCGACCGCATCTGCGCCGACGCGGTCCGCTTCGCCCGGCAGATCGGCTACCGCAACGCCGGCACCGTCGAGTTCCTGCTGGACCCCGCGGGCAACCACGTCTTCATCGAGATGAACCCCCGCATCCAGGTCGAGCACACGGTGACCGAGGAGGTCACCGACGTCGACCTCGTCCAGGCCCAGCTGCGCATCGCCGCGGGCGAGACCCTGGCCGACCTCGGTCTGTCCCAGGAGACCGTCACCCTGCACGGCGCCGCCCTCCAGTGCCGGATCACCACCGAGGACCCCGCCAACGGCTTCCGCCCCGACACCGGCCGCATCAGCGCCTACCGCTCGCCCGGCGGCTCCGGCATCCGCCTGGACGGCGGCACCACCCACGCGGGTACGGAGATCAGCGCGCACTTCGACTCGATGCTGGTCAAACTGACCTGCCGGGGCCGGGACTTCCCGACCGCGATCGGACGCGCCCGGCGCGCCGTGGCCGAGTTCCGCATCCGGGGCGTGGCCACCAACATCCCCTTCCTCCAGGCCGTCCTGGACGACCCGGACTTCCAGGGCGGACGCGTCACGACGTCGTTCATCGAGCAGCGCCCGCACCTGCTCACCGCCCGTTCCTCCGCCGACCGCGGCACCAAGCTGCTCACCTACCTCGCCGACGTCACGGTGAACAAGCCGCACGGCGAGCGGCCCGAGCTGATCGACCCGGTCACCAAGCTGCCGCCGCTGCCCGACACCGAGCCGCCCGCGGGCTCCCGCCAGCGCCTGGTCCACCTCGGCCCCGAGGGCTTCGCCCGCTGGCTGCGTGAGTCCCCGACCATCGGCGTCACCGACACCACGTTCCGCGACGCCCACCAGTCCCTGCTCGCCACCCGGGTCCGCACCAAGGACCTCCTGGCCCCGGCCCCGCTGGTCGCCCGGACCCTGCCCCAGCTGCTGTCCCTGGAGTGCTGGGGAGGCGCCACCTACGACGTCGCCCTGCGCTTCCTCGCCGAGGACCCGTGGGAGCGGCTGGCGGCCCTGCGCGAGGCGGTCCCCAACATCTGCCTCCAGATGCTGCTGCGCGGCCGCAACACCGTCGGCTACACGCCCTACCCGACCGAGGTGACCGACGCCTTCGTGCAGGAGGCCGCCGCCACCGGCATCGACATCTTCCGCATCTTCGACGCGCTCAACGACGTCGGCCAGATGCGGCCCGCCATCGACGCCGTACGGGAGACGGGGACGGCCGTCGCCGAGGTCGCCCTGTGCTACACCTCCGACCTGTCCGACCCGTCGGAGCGGCTGTACACCCTCGACTACTACCTCCGCCTGGCCGAGCAGATCGTCGAGGCGGGCGCCCACGTCCTGGCCGTCAAGGACATGGCGGGCCTGCTGCGTGCACCGGCCGCCGCGAAGCTCGTGTCGGCGCTGCGCCGCGAGTTCGACCTGCCGGTGCACCTGCACACCCACGACACCGCGGGCGGTCAGCTCGCCACCTACCTGGCCGCGATCCAGGCCGGCGCGGACGCCGTCGACGGAGCCGTCGCCTCCATGGCCGGGACGACCTCGCAGCCCTCGCTGTCGGCGATCGTCGCCGCGACCGACCACTCCGAGCGGCCCACCGGCCTCGACCTCCAGGCCGTCGGTGACCTGGAGCCGTACTGGGAGGGTGTCCGCAGGATCTACGCCCCGTTCGAGGCGGGCCTGGCCTCCCCGACCGGACGCGTCTACCACCACGAGATCCCCGGCGGACAGCTCTCCAACCTGCGCACCCAGGCCGTCGCGCTCGGCCTCGGCGACCGCTTCGAGGACATCGAGGCGATGTACGCCGCCGCCGACCGCATCCTCGGCCACCTGGTGAAGGTCACCCCGTCCTCCAAGGTGGTCGGCGACCTCGCCCTGCACCTGGTCGGCGCCGGAGTGGACCCGCGGGAGTTCGAGGCGACGCCCGACCGGTACGACATCCCCGACTCCGTCATCGGTTTCCTGCGCGGCGAGCTCGGCACCCCGCCCGGCGGCTGGCCCGAGCCGTTCCGCAGCAAGGCGTTGCAGGGCCGCGCCGACGCCAAGCCCGTCCAGGACCTGACCACCGAGGACCGCGAGGGCCTGGAGAAGACCCGCCGCACCACCCTGAACCGGCTGCTCTTCCCCGGCCCGACCCGTGACTTCGAAACCCACCGTCAGGCCTACGGCGACACCAGCGTGCTCGACAGCAAGGACTTCTTCTACGGTCTGCGTCCGAGCAAGGAGTACGCCGTGGACCTCGAGCCGGGCGTCCGGCTGCTGATCGAGCTCCAGGCCGTCGGCGAGGCCGACGAGCGCGGCCTGCGCACGGTCATGTCCTCCCTGAACGGCCAGCTGCGGCCCATCCAGGTCCGGGACAAGGCGGCGGCCTCCGACGTGCCGGTGACCGAGAAGGCCGACCGTGCCAACCCGGGGCATGTCGCCGCGCCGTTCGCGGGCGTGGTCACGCTGGCCGTGGCCGAGGGCGACGAGGTGGAGGCCGGCGCGACGATCGCCACCATCGAGGCGATGAAGATGGAGGCCACGATCACCGCCCCGAAGGCCGGCACGGTCTCGCGGCTGGCCATCAACCGGATCCAGCAGGTGGAGGGCGGCGACCTGCTGGCCGAGGTGGGGTGAGGTCACCGGCCGCGGACGGTCATTCGCCCGCGGCCACGTACCGTTCGTCCGGGCCGTCCGCGTCCTCCCGCCCCGACACGTCCACCTTCACGCCGTAGGGCTCCAGAGCCTGTCGTATCCGCTGCGCCATCGCGTCGGACAGATAGTGGTGGTGCAGGTCCAGCTCCTGGAGATGCACCAGCGGCTGGCCGCTCAGCAGAGCCGCGGCACCCGTGTCCGACAGGGTGCCGCGGCCCAGGTGCAGGGCGGTCAGCCGGGCCACCACGGGTGCGGCGGCGACGGCGGCGGCCACCTCGTCCTGGTTGTCGCCGTTCTGGAGACCCAGCCGGCGCAGGGCGGGCAGCCGGGAGCCGTCCAGGATGGGCGCGAGGTCGGCCACGGTGGTGGTGCGGCCGTACCCCTCCGCCCCCAGCCACAGGTCGAGATGCTCCAGCGCGGGCAGATCCGAGGCGGCGAGCCCGTGCACCACCTCGGCGGGCAGTCCGCCGTTCTCGAAGCGCAGGACGCGCAGGCTCTCATGGCGCAACGGCGTGAACTCCAGCCCCGGACCACCGCCGAAGCCACCGCCCGAACCGCGTACGGCGAGCTCCTCCAGCCCCGGGTAGGCAGCGAGGAACGGGCTGACGTCGCCCTGGACGATCCAGGAGAGCTCGCACTCCTCGAACTCGAGGTCCGCGAGATAGAGGGCCCGAAGGCCGGTCAGCCGGTCCGCCGCTCCGGCGAGGCGCTCCACCACCTCGTCGCAGGCGTCACCGGCGTCCAGCTCGCTGCCGTAGGCGCCCGCGCCGAGGACCAGGGCGCGCACCCGCGCCGGGTCCACGGTGTCCAGGAACCGGTTCCAGCACTCGTCGAAGTCCTCCGGGTCGCCCTCCTGCCGGACGAGCTTCCAGGCCACCGACTCCGCTTCGGGCAGGCCCCGGATGTCCTCCCCGGGCAGGGGGAAGACGAACACCGGCAGGCCGTGCAGTTCCGAGATGTGGCTCAGCGTCATGGCGGGTACCTCCGTGAGCGGACGGTGGCCGGAAACTGCGCGCCCCGGCCCGTGCGCCGTACTTTCTACCAACCCCCGCCCACCGTCCCCGGGCCGCGGTTGCCCCCACGGGCAGCAGGTCTGCCCTCGCGTCCGGTGACGGGGGACGGGACACCGGCTAACGTCCGCCCGTGAGCAACCGCACTTCCGCACAACGGCCGGTGACCGACCGTCAGGAGCCCGCCGCGTGAGCGACGAGCATGCCGTCGAGAGCCCTCCGCACGAGGCCGTCACCGGTCCGGAGGCCACCGCCCCGCAAGCACCGGCCCCGCAACCATCGGCCCCGCGAGCACCGGCCCAGGAACCGCCCGCCCCACGCCCCCGCCGACGCGGCCCGGGTGCCTTCACCCTCCTGGTCCTCCCGGGCCTCGTCACCCTCTCCACGGTCGCGGGGTTCCTCGCCCTGACGGGCGGGTTCCCCGACGACGGGAGCGCGGAGGGGAGCGCACCTCAGGACGCCGCCGGCGGCGTCAACGCGACCTACGGCCCCTGGCTGCGCAAGTCCGCCGACGCCTGCACGGTCGTCACCCCGTCCGTCCTCGCCGCCCAGATCGACCAGCTCACCGGCTGGAGCAACGACAGTGCCACCACCTCCGGCACGCAGGGCATCGCGGCCTTCACCGACGCCGGCTGGAAGACCTGGGGCAAGGACGACGACGGCAACGGGCGTTCCTCGCCGACCGATCCGGCCGACGCCATCATGGCGCTCGGCCGCCAGGACTGCTCCCTGGCCCGCGAGGTCACCGGCCTCAGAACCGACGGCACGGTCAACGGGGACCTGGTCGACCTCACCCTGGCCGCCTACGCGGTCGGTACGGACGCCGTGACGACGGCGGGAGCGGTCCCCGCCACGGCGAAGACCTACCTCACCGAGGTCAAGGCCCTGTTCGGCAAGTACGAGGCCTTCGACCGGGAGGACCCGCCGGCCGGCGGCGTCCTGGCCGACGCGATCCTGTCCGCACCGGTCACCACCCTCACCGTCACCTCCCCCTACGGATCGCGCCAGCACCCACTGACCGGGGTCACCAAGCTCCACACGGGGGTGGACTTCGGCGCGCCCCAGGGAGCCCAGGTCTCCTCCGCCCGGGCGGGGACGGTCGTCTTCGCAGCCATGACCACGGCCTACGGCAACCGCGTCGTCGTCGACCACGGCACGATCGAGGGCAAACGGCTCCAGACGACGTACAGCCACCTGTCCGCGATCGAGGTCGCCGCGGGACAGACCGTGCAGACCGGGACCCCGCTCGGACGGGTCGGCTCCACCGGCCTGTCCACCGGCCCCCATCTGCACTTCGAGGTGATCTACGACGGCTACTACGCCGACCCGGTGCCCTGGCTGGCGTCCTCCGGCTGACCGCCGCGCCCCGGGGACCGGGCACCCGACGTTGCCCTCGCGGTCAGCGCAGGACGGCCTCCCAGGTGTCCACGGCGTAATGCAGGACCATCCCGTGGCGGGCGTACAGCCCGGGCGCGCCGGTCGCGTTGGAGGTGTCCACACCGAGCCCGACGGTGTCCCGGCCCCGGGCGGCGAAGGCCGCGAAGGCGTGCCGCAGCAGCAGCCCCGCGAGACCGTGTCCCCGGGCCTCGCGCAGCACGCCGATGCTGCGGATCCACCCCATCGCCCCACGGTCGTCGCGGGCCATCAGGAAGCCGGCGTCCCCGGACCCGTCGGTGCCGGCGATCCACACCAGGGACCAGTCGAGCCCCGCCGCGTCCACGTCGTGCAGCCACTGCTCGTAGCCGCGCGGCTGGAAGTCGAAGTGTTCGGCGAAGGCGGCCTGGTAGAGCTCGTGGACGCGGACCCGGTCCGCCTCGGTGACGCACGACCGCAGCCGTACCCCGGCGGGCGGCGTCGGCGGCCGGTCCCCGGCCCGGTCCAGGGAGCGGCGCAGCACGTGATACCGCCGTACGACGGACCAGCCGCGGGCCCGGAGCAGCGCGGTGTCGAGGGTGGGCTCCGCGTTGAGATGCAGATGCACCACGGCCCGCCCGGCTCCGTTCTCCCGCGCCTTTTCCAGCGCCCGGGTCTCCATCGCCGCCAGGACGAGCTGCCCCGCCTCCTGCCGGTCGGGCAGCACGTAGTGGTCGACGTCGACGCGTTCGCCGCCCGACTCGTCCCACAACAGCCCGTGGGCGACCAGCCGGTCCCCGTCGAAGGCCAGCCAGGAATCCCGCTCCAGATCCGTCTCGGGGTGCTTCAGATCGGCCTCGACGGTGTGCAGGTCCGTCTCGGGCCGGCCGATCTCGACGAGGTCGATCTCGTTGAGGAGACCGGTGACGGCCGGCGCGTCGGCGAGGGACGCGGCACGCAGGAGGTAGGGCATGACGCCAGGGTCCGGGGCAGGGTGGCCGGCCGCAACGCAATTCCACGTCGCGCGAGGTGCAGCCATGAGCCCTGTATGCGCCCCCGTGCGTCTGGGCAGAATCCGTTCTGCCATTGATCATGCGGGCGGGTGGACACGGGGACACACCACGACGCCGTGTCACTCACCGCGAACTTCCAGGGAAGGCAGGTCGGTTGTCGTGCAGTTGCGTCTTCCCTCCTCGATATCCGAAGCGCAGCGCTGTCTGGCCGAGGGAGCGGTACCGATAGGAGGCGCCACCCTCGTCTGGGCCGGCTGGCAGCGGGACGGCTTCCCCGAGCAGGCCGTGTCGCTGCGCAACGTGCCCGAGGCGGGGACGGTCGGTCCCGAGGAACTCGGCGGGGCCGTGCTGCTGCACCGCGTCGACGCGACCGTGCCCGAGGTGCTGCACCGGGCGGCCTCCGGCGTGGGCACGGGCGCGGTGCGCCGTGCCGCCACGGTCGGCGGCAACATCGTCGGCAGTACCCTGCGCTGTCTGCTCCCCGCGGCCCTCGTCCTCGACGCCCGGGCCACGGTCCTGGATCCCGACAGCGTCTACGACACCGACCTGACGGAACTGCTGGCGAAGCGTCACGTACTGCTCGCCCTGCGCTGGCGCACCCCCCTGGTCAGCGGCTACCGCAAGCTGGAGGGCGAGGCGGGCGGGGCGCCGCCCCTCGTCGTCGCCGCCGCGGTCCACGCCGCCGACGACGGCCCGAGCGACCTGCGGGTGGCCGTGCGCGACGGCTACGAGGTGTTCAGCGAGCGCACGCCGTACGACCCGGACCCCGAACAGGTTCTGCGCGCCCTGGCCGACACGGACCTGGGCGCCCTCCCCGCCGCCGCCCGCGACGCGGTCCGCGTGCAGGTCACCGACGTACTGGCCCGCACCGCACGGGGCTGAGGCCCGGCCCCGAGGTTCCCCGGGTCACGTCTCCCGCTCGGGCGCGTACACCTCCGCCGCCAAGCCGAACGTCCAGGCGACGCCCTCCCGCGCCGTGCGGGTCGCCGGCGGT
The DNA here is from genome assembly GCF_044741545.1 of Streptomyces sp. NPDC088157. Taxonomy (NCBI): domain Bacteria; kingdom Bacillati; phylum Actinomycetota; class Actinomycetes; order Kitasatosporales; family Streptomycetaceae; genus Streptomyces; species Streptomyces sp. NPDC088157. The sequence goes on along the minus strand of NZ_JBIUSU010000003.1, from coordinate 480,685 downwards.
ACCCGCAGCCAGTAGGTGCGCCGCGTTCCGTCCGGCTCCGGTGTGGAGTTGAGGACCTCCACCATGACGACGGGCTCGTCGTCCGGGAGGTCGATCCGCCACAGGGTGCCCGTCTCGTCGCGGTGGACGTGACGCGCCCGGGAGTCCGCCAGATAGCGGTCGTAGCCGTAGTGCTCCAGCATCACCCGGCGCAGTTCGGCGTTCTCCTCGGACCGGATCCGCTCCGGGGTGAGCGCCGGCAGCTCCGCGAGGAAATCGGCCGGCACCGGCATGCCGCGCCAGGCGTGCAGCGCGAAACCGTCGGGGTAGGCCAGCGCCGGGCCGTCCCCGTGGTCGAGCCGTCCGGCTTCGTCGCGATGCAGCGCGACGGGACGCTCGCACACCACCGCCACCCGTGCGAACGGCCACCACCAGCCGGCGCTGCGACTCACCGCGGCCAGCCCCTCGAGCGGGCCCCGGTCCGTCGGGAACGCGGCGAGCCACGGTGCGTCGTGCTGACCGAGCACGGCGTCCAGCAGCACCAGCCGGATCTCCGCGGCCTCCTTCCCCGTGTCCTTGCCGGCCAGCTCCTCCAGCACCCCGGCGCGGATCCGGTCGACGAGCGCCTGGGTGGGCTCCCACAGGAGCCCACCGGTCGACGCCCAGTGCGCCGCCCAGCCCGCCGGGCCCAACCGCGTGTGCAGCCGCCGCCGTTCGCGGGCCCACGGAGCGCTGCGGACCGCCTCACGCACACTGGGGCCCTTGTCCGCCTGCTCCCGGACCAGCGTGACCGCCTCGCGCGGTGAAGCGGCCCACACCACGCGCTCCGGGTCGGCCAGCCCGGCCTGCCGGTAGGCCCGACGCACGCCGTCCTCGGCGGCCGCGCGGTCGGCGGGCACGGCCGCCGCGGCACAGGCGCGCCACTCACGGACGTCGTCGAAGGACGTGCCCTCCACCACCGTCTCCACCACCGCACCCGCACCCGCCCCGGGCACGGTCTCCGGTACCGCCTCGGCGACGTCCGTGGTCCTCGTAGTCGTCATCTGCCCCTCCGTCACCCTCGACACCCGCCGCTCAGTCCGCGACGATCCGCACGGATCCGGGCACGTACTCCCGCTGCCGGATCACCCGGTACCAGCCCTTCGGCAGCGCGATCGCCGCGTGCTCCTCATGGACCACCCGGCCGCCCTGGGGAAGGTGCAGCAGCAGCGGACCGAACGGCCCGGCCTCCCGCACCAGATCACCCGGTCCCACCACCGCGTGGGCGTGCCCGGTGACCTCGCCCAGCGCCAGCACGAGCCGGCCGCGCGGGTCCCGCCGCTCCTTCGGCGCTGCCGCCACGTGCGGCGGCACCGCCTCCCGCGTGACGGGCACGATCAGCACGTCTCCCTGCCGGTACATGGCTCTCCCCCTCCCGCCGGACGCTTCACGGACCGGCCTCATGACGAAAACCGTACGGACCACCACTGACAACGGCTTCGGACCGGGGCCGGACCCGGCCCTGAACCGAGGCCCCGCCGAGGGGCGTTGTCGGTGCCTGTTGGTAGAACTGCGGACACATGACGGACCGCGCACTTTCTCTTTCCAGGAGCAGCTGCATGACCATCGGTGATCACCTCGACGTGTTGTTCGGGCTGCCCGCGTACACCTTTCCCGGCCCGGAGCACCAGCCCCGCCCGGTGGAGCCGGAATCCGTCGCCTGGCGGGTCACCAGTGACGTCTACGACGCCGACGAGGACTGGACGAAGGCGTTCGCCCGCTTCTGCTCCGCCGTCGACACCACCCGGGTGAAGGCCCTGATCGTCGGAGCCTGGCAGGAGGCGTACGACACGGACCCCTCGGACGTCGTTGAGGCGCTGGTGGCCGCCCGGCACCGGTTCCCCGCGCTGCGGGCCGTCTTCCTCGGAGACATGGTGGGGGAGGAGTGCGAGATCTCCTGGATCAACCAGACCGACGTCACCCCGCTCCTGACCGCGTTCCCCGCGCTGGAGGAACTCGGCGTGCGCGGCGGATCCGGGCTGCTCTTCCCCGCCGTGAGTCACGGCGCGCTGCGCAGCCTCGTGATCGAGACGGGCGGGCTGCCCGCGGAGGTCGTGCGCGGGGTCGGCGGCAGCGACCTGCCCGCCCTGGTCCACCTCGACCTGTGGCTCGGCACGCCCGAATACGGCGGCGACAGCGAGGTCGCCGACCTGGAGCCGATCCTGTCCGGCGCCCGTCTGCCGAGCCTGCGTCATCTGGCCCTGCGCAACAGCGAGATCCAGGACGCCGTGGCCGCGGCGGTCGCGTCCGCGCCGGTGGTGGCGCGTCTGGAGGTGCTGGACCTCTCCATGGGCGTGCTGACCGACGAGGGCGCGGCCGCCCTGCTCGGCGGCCAGCCGCTCACCCACCTCAAGAAGCTCGACCTGCACTACCACTACCTGAGCGACCCCCTCCAGGAGCGCATCAGGCGGACCGTGGAGACCGCGGGCGTCGAGGTGGACCTCGACCGCGACGACGCCGAGGAGGACGCGGACGACGACGGCACGCCGTGGCGCTACGTGGCCGTGGGGGAGTGAGCACACCACCCATGGGTCACCGTCTCCCCTCCCTCGACGAGTGCCGCCGCCCGCGGCGCGCGCCCGAACCGCGCCTGGCGGTGGTCGGCAACCCGGAGAACCGCCGGGTCGCCCTCTTCGAGGACGCGGTACGCGCGGCCGGCCTGCCGGCCCCGCGTGTCGTCCCATGGACGGAGGTACTGCGCGACGGAGGCGCCGACTTCGCCGCCGAGGAGATCGTCCGCCTGGACTCACCCGGCGAGAACCCCGAGGTCGACCGGCTGCTACGGGGCGCCCTCGACCCCACGCGGGTCGAGGGCTCGGCCCGCTGGTACGCCGCCTTCACCACCGCGGTACGAAGCCTGCGCGGCGGCGTCCGCCTCGACGACCCGGACGACCTCGCCGTGCTGTTCGACAAGCGGCTCTGCCACGCCGTCCTCGACACGGCGGGCGTCCCGGTGCCCGCCTCACCCACCTCGGGCCCGCGGGGCGCGCCGGTACGCGGCTGGGACGACGTCCGCGCGGCGATGCGCGAGCACCGGATGCCCCGGCTGTTCGTGAAGCCCGCGCACGGGTCGTCCGCGTCGGGCGTCCTCGCCGTCGAGTCGGGCGGCGGCGGCCGGATCCGGGCCACCACCTCCGTGGAACTCGCCGCCGACGGCGGCCTGTACAACTCCCTCAGGGTGCGCCGCTACGAACGCGAGCAGGAGGTCGCGGCCATCGTCGACGCGCTCGCCCCGGACGGGCTGCACCTGGAGCGCTGGCTGCCGAAAGCGTCCCAGGAGGGCAGGGCCGCCGACCTCAGGGTCGTCGTCGTGGCCGGTCGCGCCACCCACGCGGTGGTCCGCACCAGCCGCTCGCCCATGACCAACCTCCATCTCGGCGGCCGCCGGGGCGACCTGGACACCGCCCGGGAGGCCGTCGAGGCGGCGGGCGCCCGCTGGGCCGACCTGCTGGGCGTGTGCGAGCGGGCCGCGGCCTGCTTCCCGCGCACCCTGTGCGTCGGCGTCGACCTGCTGCCGGCCGTCGGCTGGCGCAGGGCCGCGGTGGGAGAGGTCAACGCCTTCGGGGACCTGCTGCCCCGGCTCACCGGCCTGCCCGGCAGCGGCGCGGAGGGCCTCGACACCCACGCCGCCCAAGTGGCCGCCGTCGTCGGTGACTTCGCCCGGCACAGAACAGGAACACCGCATGCCTGAGCACGACATCGACGAAGTGACCGACATGAACGACGAAGTGCCCGACATGAACGAGGTGGTGGGCAGCCACGACCTCCTCCTCGTCACCCTCGACACGCTCCGCCACGACGTCGCCGCGGAGCTGGCGGCGGCCGGCCGCATCCCCCACCTGGCCCGCCATCTCCCCGGCGGCCGCTGGGAGGAGCGGCACGCACCGGGCAGCTTCACCTACGCCTCCCACCAGGCGATCTTCGCGGGCTTCCTGCCGACCCCGGCTTCCCCCGGACCGCATCCGCGGCTGTTCGCGGCGAGCTTCGCGGGCAGCGAGACCACGGCCGGCCGAACCTACGTCTACGACACGCCCGACCTCGTCTCGGGCCTGGCCGAGGACGGCTACCACACCGTGTGCGTCGGCGGCGTGGGCTTCTTCAACAAGCAGGGCCCGCTGGGCTCGGTGCTGCCCGGCCTGTTCCACGAGTCCCACTGGGCACCGGAGTTCGGCGTCACCTCACCGGAGTCCTTCGAGAACCAGGTCGCCCGCGCCGAGCTCGCCGTACGTCGGCTTCCGCCCGAGCAGCGGCTGTTCCTCTTCGTCAACGTGTCCGCCCTGCACCAGCCGAACTGGTTCCATCTGCCCGGCGCGACCCACGAGGCAGGCGACAGCCGGGAGACGCACGCCGCCGCGCTGGAGTACGTGGACCGGCACATCGGGCGGCTGTTCGACGCGGCGAGCAGCAGGCGCCGCTGCTTCGCGATCGTCTGCTCCGACCACGGCACCGCCTACGGAGACGACGGCTACACCGGCCACCGCATCGGCCACGAGTCCGTGTGGACCGTGCCGTACGCCCACTTCTTCCTCGATCCCGCACCCCGTCCGACGGAGGCCGGCCGATGACCACCGCGGAGCCGACCACCCGCACCAGCCCCTACCAGCACTACGTCTACGCCTACCCGCACAAGACGGCCTACCGCCGGCTCCCCGACCGTCCGTCCCTGAAGGCCCTCTGGGCGGCCGAGCCCAAGGACACCCTCTCCCTCTACCTGCACATACCGTTCTGCGAGGTCCGCTGCGGCTTCTGCAACCTCTTCACCCGCATCGGCGCCCCCGACGGCCTGACCGGCGCCTACCTGGACGCCCTGGAACGGCAGGCGACCGCCGTACGGGAGGCCCTGGGGGAGACGGACGACGTCCGGTTCGCCACGGCCGCGTTCGGCGGCGGCACCCCCACCTTCCTCACCGCCGCCGAGCTGGACCGCCTCTGCGACATCGCCGAGCACCGCATGGGCGCCGACCTCCGCGCGGTCCCGCTGTCGGTCGAGGCCTCGCCCGCCACGGCCACCGCCGACCGGCTCGCCGTCCTCGCCGGCCGGGGCACCACCCGACTGAGCCTGGGCGTGCAGAGCTTCGTCGACGCCGAGGCCCGGGCCGCCGTACGCCCGCAGCGCCGTGCCGATGTCGAGGCGGCCCTCGCCCGCATCCGCGACAGCACCGTACCGGTCCTCAACATCGACCTCATCTACGGCATCGACGGCCAGAGCGAGCGGACCTGGCGGCACTCCCTGGACGCGGCCCTGGCCTGGCGGCCCGAGGAGCTCTATCTGTACCCGCTCTACGTCCGCCCCCTGACCGGCCTCGACCGCCGCGGCCCGGGCCCGGGACCGGCCGCGGGCGGCGACCCGGCCTGGGACGAGCAGCGGCTGCGGCTGTACCGCGCGGGCCGCGACCATCTCCTCGCGCACGGCTACACCCAGCAGTCCATGCGCATGTTCCGCCGCGCCGACGCCCCTTCGCAGGGCGCGGACGACTACGCCTGCCAGACCGACGGCATGATCGGCCTCGGCTGCGGCGCCCGCTCCTACACGGCCGGCCTGCACTACTCCTTCGACTACGCCGTCGGCATGCACCAGATCCGGGGCATCATCGACGACTACGTCGCCGCCGACGCCTCCGACTTCGCCCACGCCGAGGTCGGCCACCTCATGAACCCCCAGGAGGCGCGCCGCCGCCACCTCCTCCAGTCGCTCCTCCAGGCCGAGGGCCTGCGCCTCGACGACTACCGGGTCCGCTTCGGCGGCGCGCCCGCCGACGACTTCGGCTTGGAACTCGAACGCTTCGCCGACCGCGGCTGGCTGACCGACGCCGACCCGACGACCCTCCGGCTCACCCCCGAGGGCCTCGCCCACTCCGACGCCATCGGTCCCGAGCTGTTCTCCCCGGCCGTACGGGCCGCCATGGCCGCCTACGAACGGAAGTGACGTGCCGCCATGGAACTGACCCTGCTCTACCGCGGTCCGCTCGCCTCCTGCGACTACGACTGCCCCTACTGCCCGTTCGCCAAGCGGCGCGACAGCAGCGAGCAACTGCGCGCCGACCGGGCCGCTCTCGAACGGTTCACGGAGTGGGCCGCGGCCCGGACCGACGACAGCCTCTCCCTCCTCTTCACCCCCTGGGGCGAGGGCCTGGTCCGCTCCTGGTACCGGCGTGCCCTCGCCGACCTCTCCCGCCTCCCGCACATCCGCCGGGTCGCCATCCAGACCAACCTCAGCTGCCGCACCGACTGGCTCGCCGAGGCCGACCCCGGCACCCTGGCCCTGTGGTGCACCTACCACCCGGGCCAGACGCCCTACGACCGCTTCCTCGGCAAGTGCCGCGAACTGTCGGACCGGGGCATCCGTTTCAGCGTCGGCGTCGTCGGCCTGCCCGAGCACCTCGACGCGGCCCGCCGACTGCGCGCGGACCTGCCCGCGCACGTCTACCTGTGGATCAACGCCGCCGAGGGCCGCACCTACGAGGACGCCGAGGCCGACCGGTGGACCGCCCTCGACCCGCTCTTCCCCTACAGCCGCCACCCGCACACCAGCGCCGGCCTGCCGTGCCGCACCGGCGAGTCCGTGATCTCCGTCGACGGCGAGGGCAAGGTGCGCCGCTGCCACTTCGTCCGCGCCGAACTCGGCAACCTCTACGACGGCTCGTACCGCGCCGCCCTGCGCCCGCGCCCCTGCCCGCTCGCCGTCTGCGACTGCCACATCGGCTACGTCCACCTCGAGACGCTGCCGTTGTACGACGTCTTCGCGGGCGGGGTCCTGGAGCGCATCCCGGCGGCCGCCCCCGCCCCCGTACAGCACTCCGCCCGCATCGCGACGATCGCGATGCGGGCGGAGACAGCGGACCAGCGGGGCGTTACGGAGTCACGTCCGTGACCCTCCAACGCTGGTTGGAACCGGAGTTGGCCTGCCAGGTCGTGACGGCCGCGCCCTCGTTCGTGGCCTGACCGCCGACCTCGAGGAGGCGTCCGGTGGCCGCGTTGACCAGGGTCCAGGTGCCGTCACCGGTGGTCGACATGATCCACTCGGTGGCGGGGTCCCGCTCGCCGGTGTCCGGCTCGATCACGGGCACGTTGTCGCGGACGGCGAGGCGCTTGCCCTCGGCCGGGTTGGCGAACACGTACCGCTGGCGGTTGCCGGTCTCGCCGTACCGGGCGTCCAGCTGCCACCGCTGCGCGACGGTGCCGTTGGCCGAGCCGATCGCCAGGTTGGCGCCGTTGGCCTTGACGGTGACCGCCTTGCCGCTCTGGACGCCGGTCAGCGTGTAGGAGTGGCCCGTGGTGAACAGGCTCGCGTTCTCCGCGACGCCCGAGACGCCCTTGATGGCGAAGGAGGTCACCGACTGGGCGGGGACGGTGTAGGTGGCCTTGCCGTCGACGACCCTGATCGAGGCCTGCTGCTGCAGCTTGCCGTCCGCGCTGGTCACGGTCGGCGTGACCCTCGCGTTGTCCTTGATCGTGCCGAACTTGGACAGGTCGATGGTGACCGTGCGGGCCGCGGTGGTGGAGTTGACGTGGACGAGCGAGGCGCCCTTGCCGTTCTTCGTCACGGCGGCGGCGCTCGACGTGTCGTCCACCTTGATCAGCTGGTCGCCGGGCTGGATGAAGTGCGTGAAGTTGCGCGCGGTGTCGAACTTGGTGTTCGTGAAGATCGGGCACGACTGGAGCGTGTCGGCCTCGGTGCAGCTGAACGGGAGCTGGATGGAGCCCCAGTTGCCGCCCTTGGCGGACTCGCCGCCCGGCTTCATGTTGTCGTAGTCCTCGACCGGCTGCCAGAACACCCAGGCCTTGGGCTCCAGTTCGCGCAGGTCGTTCACCATCTGCTGGGCGAGTCCGAGGCCCGGACGCATGTCCGTGAAGCTCTGCCCGTCACCCCAGTCGCCCTCGACCTCGCTCATCCACAGCGGCTTGTCGGCGGCCTTGGCGAGGTCGCGCACGGTGGTGCGCTGCCCGGTGCCGTAGGTGTGGACGTTCATCTGCGCGACGGCGTCCTTGGACGCCTGCGAGTAGGAGTTCCAGTTCGTCGCGAAGATGGACGGGTTGGTCTCGTCCATCGCCGAGATGCCCGCCTTGACCTTCGCCTTCTTCAGCGCGGAGGGAAGCGAGGCGAGCACCTTCTGCTGGAGCTCGGGCCCGATGTGGGCGCCCTCCTGACGGCCGCCCGTGGGCTGCCCGTCCGCACCCAGACGCGTGCCCCAGTAGCCGGTGTTGGGCTCGTTGAAGGGGTCGATCGTGTCGACCTTGATGTGCTCGGACTTCTCGAGCCGCTTGGTCGCGCCCGCGAGGTAGGCGGCGAAGTCGTCGACCGAGTCGGTCTTCAGCTGGTCGGCGTTCGCGTCGAAGCCGCCGGAGACGTATCCGCTGACGGTCATGAACCACGGCGGCGAGTTGCTGAACGTCTCCCAGTGGTCGATGTCCTTCTTGATGCGCTCCACCCACCACCGCTGGTTGGCGTCGGCGTCCTCGTTCCAGTCCGCCTCGTCGTCGGCGCTCCACCAGTCGGTGTCCGTGCGGGTGGTGCCCGCGGGCGCCTTCCACCAGCCCTCGACCGCGCCGCCGGCCCGCAGATAGTCCTTGACGTCCGGGGCGTTGCCGCCGCCGATGTTGTAGCGCGCGATGTTCAGCGCGAGACCGTCGTCGCCGAAGAGCAGGTCCGCGAGCTTCTCGCGGACCGCCGGCGGGTAGCCGCCGGTCGCGTTGGCGAACCAGACCAGACTGGTGCCCCAGCCCTCGAACTCGTCGTGCGCGTACGACGGGTCCGGCGTCACGGTGACGGCGGCCTCGGCGTGCGCCTGCACGGGGACGCTGAGCAGGGCGGCCCCGGTGGCCAGCGCGGTGAGTGCGGCGGCCCCGAGGGTCCGTCTGCTGCGGGTACGGCGTGCCATGTGTGCTCCCAACTGCGGTGCGGTCGCTGTGGTGGGCCCCCTCCTGCCGTGCGGGCAGGAGGGGATGGCCCCCGGTACGGGCGCGTGCCGTGCCGAGGAGTGGTGGGGGTGAGAAGGGGGTGGGAACGGGTGACGTCAGCCGACGGGCTGTCGCAGCACGGCGACCTCGCGCGGCCCGAGGACGAGGCCGCCGTGCGTGCCGCCGGTGCCGATCAGCACCTCTCCGTCGAGTCCGGTCACCGGCACCGTGTCGTCGGTCCGGTTGACCAGGAACAGGAACCGGTCTTCGGCGCCGCGCCGGACGGTCAGTTCGACCGATCCCCGGACGTCCGAGGGCAGTTCACTGCTGACCCCGGCCGGGTCCAACAGCCGGGGCAGCAGCGAGCGGAGCCCGTCGACGCCCAGCCGGGTGGAGACGTAGGAGGCCGAACCGCCGCCGGTCGGGCGCCGGGTGACGGCGGGACGTCCGGCGTGCACACCGGTGCGGTAGTGCGCCAGGACCTCGGTGTCGCCGTCGGTGACCGTGATCCGGTCGGTCCACAGGCTGCCCGAGGTGGCGTCGTCCAGCTCCACGGACTCCCCGGCGAGCAGCGGACCGAACTCCTCGATGCGGATGCCGAGCAGTTCCCGGAGGGCGCCCGGGTAACCGCCGAGCCAGACGTGGTCGTTCTCGTCGACGACCCCGGAGAAGTACGTGGTGACGAGGTGGCCGCCCTGCTCGGCGTAGCGCGTGAGCTCCTTGGCGAGCTCGGCCGGCATGACGTGCAGCACGGGTGCGATGAGCACCTGGTGGCGGGAGAGGTCGGCGCGGGTGGTGACGAGGTCGGCGCGGACGCCGAGCGCGAGCAGCGCCGAGTACCAGTCGAGCGCCTCCTGCCGGTAGTCCAGCAGCGCGGTGGGGTGCGAGTCCTGCTCGCTGGCCCACCACGACTCCCAGTCGTAGAGGATGCCGACGGCCGCCGACTCCCGCTCCGAACCCGCTACGGGGGCAAGGGACTTGAGGGTGGCGCCGAGGTCGGCCACGGCGCGGAAGAGGTCGCTGTCCGCACCGGCGTGCGGGACCATCGCCGAGTGGTACTTCTCGGCCCCGGCCGCCGACTGCCGCCACTGGAAGAAGCACACCGCGTCCGCGCCGTGCGCCACGTGCAGCAGCGAGTCACGGGCCAGGTCGCCGGGCCGCTTCGCCACGTTGACGGGCTGCCAGTTGACGGCGCTGGTGGACTGCTCCATCAGGAACCAGGGCCGGCCGCCCGCTATGCCGCTGACGAGGTTCGCGGAGAAGGACAGCTCGTCGCGGTCCTGCGGCCCGGGGTGGACGTAGTGGTCGTTGGAGACGAAGTCGATCTCGTCGGCCCAGTCCGGGTAGTTCATGCCCTTCGTGCCGCCCATCACCATGAAGTTGGTGGTGACCGGGATCCCGGGCGTGATCTCCCGCAGGATCTCGCGCTCAGCGACGAGATGGTCCTTCAGCGCGTCCGAGGAGAACCGCTTGAAGTCCAGCTGCTGGGTCGGGTTGGGGTGCGAGGCGGCCAGCCGCGGCGGCAGGATCTGCTCCCAGTCGCTGTAGCGCTGCGACCAGAACGCCGTCCCCCAGGCGTGGTTGAGGGCGTCGAGCGAGCCGTAGCGGGCGCGCAGCCAGACCCGGAAGGCGCGGGCCGCGTCGTCCGAGTGGTCGTAGATGTTGTGGCAGCCCAGCTCGTTGGAGACGTGCCAGGCGACGAGGGCCGGATGGTCCTTGTACCGGTCGGCGATCTCGCGGACCAGACGCAGGGCGTGCTCGCGGAAGACGGGCGAGGTGGGCCGCCAGTGCTGGCGGGCGCCCGGCCAGAGCGTCTCACCGTTCGCCGTGACCGGCAGGATCTCCGGGTGGGCGGTGGTGAGCCAGGGCGGCGGGGACGCGGTGGCGGTGGCCAGGTCGACGCCGATCCCGCCCGCGTGCAGCAGGTCCATGACCTCGTCGAGCCAGCCGAAGTCCCAGGTGTCCGGGCCCGGCTGGATACGGGCCCAGGAGAAGATCCCCACGGAGACGACGGTGACACCGGCCTCCCGCATCAGCCGGACGTCCTCCTCCCACACGTCCCGGGGCCACTGCTCGGGGTTGTAGTCGGCGCCGTACGCCAGACGCGGGGCGGGGTCACCGTCCGCCCCGCGCAGCATGCGGGACTGGAGGGTGGAGATCATGGCGGTCCTTCCGAAGGTGGTGCACGGGGGCGGCGCGGCCCGGGAGCCGCGCCGCCCGGCGTTTTACTGCGTACCGATTACTGCGTACCGACTGCTTCCCGACTACTTCTCGATGGTGAAGCCCTGCTCCCCGCCGTACTTGATCGAGGCGTCCTGCCAGGCCTTCAGACCGTCCGCCAGCTTGGTGCCGGAGACGTAGGCCTTGCCGACGGTGTCGTTGAAGATCGAGTTGGCGTACGGCTGGAACGGGAGGTACGACCAGTCGCTCGCCACGTTCGCGGCGGAGTCGGCGAAGATCTTGTTGGCTTCCTGGCCGCCGAAGTAGTCGAACTTCTTGCTCTGGAACGCGGGCGACTCGAGCTCCGCCTTGGTGGCGGGGAAGGCGCCCTCGCCGACGCGGGTGGCGACACCGGCGCCGGAGTTGGCGTACTCGGTGAAGGCGTAGGCGAGTTCCTTGTTCTTGGCCAGCGCCGGGACGGCCAGTGAGCTGCCGCCGTTCTCCGCGCTCGCCTTGTCGCCCTTGGTCCAGGCCGGCATCGCCGCCGCGCGCCACTGGCCCTTGGCGTTCGGGACGCCGGTGACGAAGTTGGCGGGCATCCAGGCGCCGGTGGCCAGGGTGGCGATGGTGCCGTCGCCCAGACCCTTGTACCAGTCGTCGGTCCAGCCGGTGACCGGGGCGAGCAGCTTCTCGCTGATGAGCTGCTGCCAGACCGTCTCGAACTTCTTGGCGCCCGCGTCGTCGAAGTTGATGCCGACCTTTGTGCCGTCGACCTTGTAGGGGCGCGAACCGGCCTGCCACAGCAGGGAGGTGGTCAGGCCCGCGTCACCGGTGTCGTTGCCTATGTAGGCCTTGGGATCGGCCTTGTGGAGCTTGCGGGCCGCGTCCAGGTACTCGTCCCAGGTGGTCGGGACGGCGATCTTGTACTTGTCGAAGACCGTCTTGTTGTAGAACAGCGCCATCGGGCCCGAGTCCATCGGCAGGCCGTAGACCTTGCCGCCGTCGCTGACCGCGTTCCACGGGCCCGGCGTGTACTTCGAGGCGAGCTTGTCGGCGCCGTAGGGGGCCAGGTCGGTCAGGCCCTTGGTCAGGGAGTACTGGCCGAGCGCGAAGTACTCGACCTGGGCGACGTCCGGGACGCCCTTGCCGGCCGAGATCGCGTTGGACAGCGCGGTGTAGTGCTTGTCGCCGGAGCGCTCGCTGACCAGGTTGACCTTGACCTTCGGGTACTTCTTCTGGAAGTCGGCGGCCACGGTCTTCAGCGTGGGCTCCCAGGCCCAGACCGTGATGTCGCCGCCCTTGTCCAGGGCGGCCTGGAGGTCGCCGGCGGAGACGGCCTTCGTGTCGGAGTCGTCGTCCGAGCCGCCGCAGGCGGTGACGCCCAGGGCGAGGGTGGAGACGAGGGCGATGCCGCGCAGGATGCGGCTCGTTGTACTGCGCATGGGGCTTCCACTTCTTCGTGGGTGGGACAGGTGAGGGTGGGGGTGGTGCGGGTGTTGCTCAAACGTGGGGCTTGGGGGCCGCGGCCCGGGTCACTCCTTGACACTTCCGGCGGCGAGGCCGGACTGCCAGTACTTCTGGAGGAACAGGAAGGCGGCGATCAGCGGAAGAATCGTGAGCAGGGACCCCGTGATCACCAGGTTGAAGATCACGTCGCCACCGATGGTCTGTGCCTGGGAGCTCCAGGCGCTCAGCCCCAGCGTCAACGGGTACCAGTTCGGGTCCTTCAGCATGATCAGCGGGAGGAAGTAGTTGTTCCAGGTGGCGACCGTGGTGAACAGCAGCACGGTCACGATCCCGGGGGCCAGCAGCGGCAGCGCGACCTGGAAGAAGGTCCGCGCCTCGCTCGCCCCGTCCATCCGGGCCGCCTCCAGCAGCTCGGTCGGGATCGCTTCCGCGGCGAACACCCACATCAGATAGAGGCCGAACGGCGAGACCAGCGACGGGATGATCACCGCCCAGGGGGTGTCGGTCAGCCCCATCTTGCTGAACATCAGGAAGGTCGGCACCGCCAGCGCCGTACCCGGCACGGCCACCGCGCCGATGACCACGGCGAAGATCGCACGCTTGCCGGGGAAGTCGAACTTCGCCAGCGCGTACCCGCCCAGCACCGCGAGCAGCGTCGCGCCGCCCGCACCGAGAACCACGTACAGCAGAGTGTTCAGCAGCCAGCGGCCGAAGATGCCGTCGTGGTAGGTGAAGGTGTCCCGGATGTTGTCCCACAGGGCGAAGTCGTGGGCGAACCAGAGGCCGTTGGAGTCGGCCAGGCCGGACTGGGTCTTGGTGGAGTTGATGATCAGCCAGATCAGCGGCACCACGGTGTAGAGGACCATCAGGGCCATCAGCACCGTCAGCAGCACGTTGCGCTTCGGTTTGCTCGGGCTGTGCTTCTTACGGGGGGTCCGCAGCCTGGGCGCGGTGCTCTTCGCGGGGGAAGCGGTGACAGAGGTGCTCATCGGGTCACGCTCCCTTGCGCATGCCGCGCAGCTGGACGGCGTAGGCGACGATCATCGTGATGACGCCCATGATGATGGCCACCGTCGCGGAGTAGTTGTGCTGCTGACCGTTGAAGGACAGCGAGTACGTGTAGAAGTTCGGCGTGAAGTCCGTGGTGATGGAGTTCAGTGCCAGCGGACGCAGGATGCTCGGCTCGTTGAAGAGCTGGAAGCTGCCGATGATCGAGAAGATCGTCGCGATGACGATCGCACCCCGGATCGCGGGCATCTTGATCGAGCTGATGATCCGCCACTGGCCGGCGCCGTCGATCTCCGCCGCCTCATACAGCGAGGTCGGGATGACCCGCAGCGCCGAGTAGAAGATCAGCATGTTGTACCCGACGAACTCCCAGGTCACGATGTTGCCGATGGAGGCGAGCACCCAGCCGGGGGAGAGCAGGTCGGGCAGCGTGACACCGAACGCGGAGTTGATGTCGCCCACCAGGCCGTACTTGGTGCCGTACATGAAGCCCCACATCAGGGTGGCGACCACCGCGGGCACGGCGTACGGCAGGAAGATCGTGATCCGGAAGAAGCTCTTGCCGTAGAGCCGGCCGCTGTCCAGCGCCAGCGCCACCAGCAGGGCGATGCCCAGCATGATCGGCACCTGGATCGCCAGGAAGAGTGTCACCCGGCCGACTGCCGACCAGAACGCGTCGTCCTGCAGGGCCCGGGTGTAGTTGTCCAGGCCGACGAACTGGTTTCCGCCGATGAGCTGGTCGCGGAAGAGGCTCAGGTAGATCGAGTACATGATCGGGGCCAGGAAGACCAGGGCGAAGACGGCCACGAAGGGACCGATGAAACCCCACCCGGTCCAGGAGCGGCGGTCCCGTTTCGCCGGGGGAGGTGCCGGCCGCGGCTCGGCGGCCACCGGCGGTTGCAGCGTCGTCATGTCGTTCCTCGCTCGTCCAGTCCTGGAGCCCGGCAGTGTTGCGCGGAGATTTCCGAACGCCCCACCACCACCATGATGTTTACGTAAACATCAGCCACGCAAGAGGCTTGGCAAGCTGTTATGTTTACGTAAACATCTGATGGCGGCATGTCTACACTGCCCCGATAACGATGGTCAAGGGTCCTCCGGGGCGACCGTGGCACCTGCGCCGACAGAGAGGTGGGCACACCGAGTGGGCATGGCTGAAAGAACACCGGCCAACGTGCCGAGACGTACCCGGGCCACGGCTTCCATGGCGGACGTGGCGAGGCTCGCCGGGGTGTCCTCGCAGACCGTCTCCCGGGTCTCCAACGGTTACGCGGGTGTGAACGAGGAGACCCGGCAGCAGGTCCTCGAAGCCATGGCGGAACTCGGCTACCGGCCCAACAGCGCCGCCCGGGCCCTCAAGCGGGGCGAGTTCCGCACGATCGGCGTCATCACCTTCACGCTGTCCACCACCGGCAATGTGCGCACCCTGGAGGCCATCGCGACCTCGGCGGCCGCCGAGGGCTACGCGGTGACGCTGCTGCCGGTGGCCGTGCCCACCACCGACGAGGTGCGCGGCGCGTTCTCCCGGCTGGAGGAACTGGCCGTCGACGCGGTGATCGTCATCATGGAGGTCCACCTGCTGGACGCGGCGACCGTGAAACTGCCGCCGCACGTCCAGGTCGTGGTGGTGGACTCCGACGCCGGCGACCACTACACCGTCGTGGACACCGACCAGGCGGGCGGCACCAGGACCGCCGTCCAGCACCTCCTCGACCTGGGTCATCGGACCGTCTGGCACCTGGGCGGTCCCGAGGGCTCGTTCGCGGCACAGCGCCGCGCGGACGCCTGGCGGGCGGCCCTCACCGAGGCGGGCCGCACCGCGCCGCCCCTGGTCAGGGGCGACTGGTCGGCGGAGTCCGGCTACCTGGCCGGTCTCGAGCTGGCCGCCCGCGAGGAGTGCACCGCCGTGTTCGCGGCCAACGACCAGATGGCCCTGGGCCTGCTGCGCGCCCTGCACGAACGCGGGCGCCGGGTGCCCGAGGACGTCAGCGTCATCGGTTTCGACGACATCCCCGAGGCGGGTTCCTTCCTGCCCCCGCTCACCACCCTGCACCAGGACTTCGCCGAGGTCGGCCGGCTCTGCGTCCAGGCCGTGCTGCGCAAGATGCGTCCGGACGGCTCGGAACGCGGGACGACGCTCGTACCGACCCGGCTGGTTCTCCGGCAGAGCACGGCACCGCCGCCCGCGGCCGGCTGAGGGCGGCCGCGGTCACACGCGCGTCCGTGACCATTGCGGGCGTCCCGGCTGTGACGGCTCCGGTGTTCGCCCGTGGCGCGGGGCCGGGCCCTGCGGCGCGGGTTGCCTGCCACGGGCGGCGGTGCGGTGTGGCGACGGTGGCTGCGGTCGGGTGTACGGGGCCGTGAGAGTGGCGGGCGTCCGCCTGTGACGGCCTTGGTGTTCGAGTGGGCCGCTGCGGCGCGTGGCCGCGGGGCGTTGGCCTTGGGCCGCGTGGCGCGGTTCGTTGGCCGCGGGGGCCGGGCGTTGGTCGTGGGCCGTGGTCCGCGTGGCCGTGGGGCGTTCGTCGTGGGCCTCGGGACGGCCTCCTCGGCGCCGTGCCGGTTGCCTCGTACGTGTGTGACGGCGGTTGGGACCTCGGTGGCCGCCCGTGCTACCGAGGGTGTTCGCCCACGGCGCGGGCCGCCGTTCGCCAGGCCGCGGTGACGGCGAGGCGGGCGGCCGCCGTGCCGCGTTCCGTCTCCGCCGGGAGCCGCAGGGGCGCGCCGAGGTGGACATGGCAGTGCGGACGCCGGACCGGCGCGGTCAACGTGCCCGCCAGCTGCTTCGCGGGCGACCCCGAGGCGATCCGCCGGGCACCCGCGTGACCCACCGGCACCACCAGCGCGCCGCTCGCCTGCGCCAGGCGGGCGAGCCCGGTGCGGAACGGCTCGGGCGCGGTGGCGGCCGCGTCCCTGCGGCGCGGCAGCCGGCCCTCGCCGTAGAGCAGTACGTGCCGCCCGCCCGCCAGCGCCTCGGCGGCGGCGTCCAGGGCCAGCGCAGCGTGCGCCGTACGGCGGTGGACCGGGATGTGTCCGTCCCGGCTCAGCGCCCTGCCGAGCAGCGGTACGCGCCACAGCCCGGCGGTCGCCATCACCACCGGCTCGAGGTCCAGCCGCCGGAGCGCGGCCATGACGACGGCGGGGTCGGCCAGGGAGTCGTGGTTGGCCACGAAGAGGGTCCCCGCGGGCAGACGCAGCTTGATCTCACTGGTGACGGTGAGGCGCCCGAAGAGCGGTGTCAGGGCGAGGACGGCACGGCTGAGCACGTGGGAACCTCCGGTGAGGGCGATCGGAGCCCCAGTGTCGTGCCGCGGGGGAGGAACGCGCCTGAGTACGGATACTCAAGCAGCGCGCCCGGTACCGCAGCGCACTCGTGCCGCAGCGCTCCTCACGCGTCGGAGGCCGCGTGTACGCGCCTGCCCTCGACGAAGGTCTGCAGGACGCGGGTGGCGGCGATCTCCGCGGGCGGGCCCGCGAACGGGTCGCGGTCCAGGACGACGAGGTCGGCGAACCTGCCGGTCGTGATGCTGCCGGTGGTGTCGTCCAGGTGGTTCACATGGGCGCTGCCGGCCGTGTACGCGGCGATGGCCGTTCCGAGGTCGAGTCGTTGTTCGGGCAGGAAGACCTGTGCGCCCTCGGGCGCGTCGGGGGCGATCCGGTTGACGGCGACATGGATGGCGGCCATCGGGTCCGGGCTGCTGACCGGCCAGTCGCTGCCCGCCGCGAGGGTGGCCCCGGAGCGCAGCAGGTCGCCGAACGGATACTGCCGGGTGCCGCGCCGGGCGCCCAGGAAGGGCAGGGTCAGCTCGTCCATCTGCGGTTCGTGGGCGGCCCACAGCGCCTGGAGATTGGCGGTCGCGCCCAGCGAGCGGAAGCGTGGGACGTCCTCGGGGTGGACGACCTGGAGGTGTGCCAGATGGTGCCGGGTGTCGCGCCGTCCGTTCGCGGCGCGGGCGGCCTCCACGGCGTTCAGCGCCTCACGGACGGCTCGGTCGCCCAGGGCGTGGAAGTGGACCTGGAAGCCGAGGGCGTCGAGTGCGGTGACGTGCCTGTTCAGCTCATCGGGCTCGACGAAGCTGATCCCGCTGTTGTCCGAGACGCAGCCGCAGCCGGTGAGGTACGGGTCGAGCATGGCGGCGGTGTGGTTCTCCGTGATGCCGTCCTGCATGATCTTCACGGTGCCGGCCCGGAACCGTCCTCGGCTCAACTCCTCCCGCCGGGCGACGAGTTCGGGAATCTGCTCGGCGCCCCGCGCGCGGTCCCACCACAGGGCGCCGACCACCCGGGCGGTGAGGAGGCCGTCGGCGATCGCCGCGTGGTAGGCCGGGGAGGGGTCGGTCATGTTGGCGTAGGTGCCGATGATGGCGTCCTGCCAGGCGGTGACGCCGTAGGAGTGCAGCACGGCCTGGGCGCGCAGCAGGGCCGCGGTCTGCTCCGCGCGGGTGGGATCGGGCACCAGAGCGCCGACGACATGGACGGCGCCTTCCTGGAGCATGCCGGTGGGGTTGCCGTCGGCGTCGCGTTCGATGCGGCCGTCGGCCGGGTCGGGCGTCCGGGCGTCGATGCCCGCCAGCTGCAGGGCGCGGGTGTTGACCCAGGCGCCGTGGTGGTCGCGGTTGGGCAGGAAGACGGGCCGGTCGGGGACGATCGCGTCGAGCAGGGCCGCCGTGGGAGTGCCGCCGGGGAACGCCTCCATGGACCAGCCGCCGCCGGTGATCCACTCGGCGTCCGGGTGCTCGTCGGCGTACGCCTTGACGCGCCGCAGGTACTCCTGGGGGTCGACGGTGTCGCCGAGGTGGCACAGGGCGAGCTCGAGCCCGGCGCCCTGCGGGTGGACGTGTGCGTCCTGGAAGCCGGGCACCAGCAGGCGCCCGGCGAGGTCGACGACCTCGGTGCGGGCGCCGACGAGGTCGAGGACCTCGTCGTGGCCGACGGCGACGATCCGCCCGCCGCGCACGGCCACGCCGGTGGCGCTGCTGCGGGCGGGATCGACCGTGTGCACGGGACCGCCGGTGAAGACGAGATCGGCGGCCTGGGGGTGGGACATGGGGTGATCTCCGATGTGGGCCGATGCGGGTGGGGGAGCAGAGGTGCGTGGGGGACGGCGAGGGGGGCCGATGTGCGGGGGAGGACGACGCGGGTGGACGGGTCAGGCAGCCGTGCGGTCCATGGGGAGGGTCAGGGCATCGGCGTCGGTGCCCTGACCGGAGGCGAAGTACGGCGAGCGGCGGGCGTACTTGGCGACCGCCGCCATGACGAGTCCGCCGAGGACGATGGCGGACGGCAGCGACAGCATGAACCAGCCGTTGTCGGGGCTGAGCGCGAAGTGGTCGCTCATGGTGACGTAGGAGTACCCGAGGTAGACCCCGAGGCCGAGCAGGACCGTCCCGGAGGCGGCCGGCACGCCGATCGCGAGCAGCGCCTCACGCGGTCCGTCGTGCCGGGCGGCGCGGAAGCGGACGGCGCAGGCGATCGCGGTGAGCCCGTAGTAGAGGGCGACGACCAGGCCGATGGCGTTGACCGCCGCCAGCAGCATGTCGCTCAGCTTGGGGATGGCCACGGCGAGCAGGGCGACGCCGGCGGCGATCGACATCACGATGACGGTTCCGGCGGCGGGGGTGCCGTACCGGGGGTGGATCCGCGTCCACACCCGGCCCATGGTGCGGTCGCGCCCCATGGCCAGCAGGCCGCGGGCGGTGGGGATGACGGAGGACTGCACGGAGGCCACGGCCGAGAACATCAGGGCGAGCAGCGGCAGGCTCGCCCACGGTTCGGCGGCCAGCTTCGCGCCGAGATACGGCAGCGCCTGGGGGCCGTTCTCGATGAGTTCGGACAGGCTCATCTCCCGCTGGAAGGCGACCGAGGCGAAGATGAACAGGCCGAGCATGGCGAACAGTGCGATGAACCCGCCGCGCGCGGAGTCCTCGGGACTCCTGGTCTCCTCGGTGACGCTGAAGGCAGCGTCCCAGCCCCAGAAGAAGAACACCGCGAGGACCAGCCCCTGCGCGAAGGCCGTGCCGCTGGATATCTCGAAGGGGTTGAACCACGACAGCGAGAACTCCTGCCGGCCGGTGACCAGGGCCCAGGTGCAGAACACCAGCAGCACGGCGTACTCGAAGACGAGCAGACCGAACTGGAGCCGGGTGGCGCTGCGCACGCCGGTCACCGCCAGGACGGTGACCGCCGCGAGGACCACCAGGCCGACGGCGGTGCTCACGGCCGTCGACTGCGGGTCGAGGGCGATCCCGGCGAGGCTGTGCAGGCCGGCCTTGTTGGCGAAGATCAGCACGACCGAGCCGGTGACCGCGCCGGTGAAGGCGAGGAAGATCACGGTACCGACGACGGTGACCCAGCCGGTCAGGAAGCCGGGCCACGGGCCGAGGGACTTGCCGACCCACACGTAGCCGTTGCCGCAGTTGGGTTCCGAGCGGTTGAGGCGGGCGTAGGCCGAGGCGATGCCGAGTACGGGCAGGAAGGCCAGGAGCATGAGGGCGGGCGCCTGAAGACCCACCGTGGCGGCGATGGTGCCCATGCCGATGGCGATGCTGGTGGTGGCCGCCGTGCTGGAGGCGGCGATGGCGGCACCGTCGATGACGCCGAGGGAGCGGCGCAGCTCGGCGGGAGGAGGGACAGGCGGGGTCCGGCCGTGCGTGGTGGACGACATGAGGGGCTCCTCACGGGGAGGGAGAGGGAGGGAAGAGCCGAGCGGGAGATGTGATGGAACAACGGCCGCGCCTCTTGCGTCAATCCTGTTGACATAAGGTCGGTGCGGGCGTCCACTGAGCGTGCGCAGGCCGTCGCAGCGAACGAGGAGTCCCGGTATGACCACCCGTGTCCCGCAGGAACGCAGGCGTCGTCGCCCCACCCGATCGGGGGTCGTGCTCTCCGAGGACCTGATCGTGGAGACCGCGCTGCGGCTGATCGGCGAACACGGTCAGGAGGCGCTGAGCGTACGCCGGCTCGGCGCCGCCCTGGACTGCGACCCCAGCGCCCTGTACCGCTACTTCCGCAACACCGACGACCTGCTGCTGGCCATCGCCGACCGGATCATCGGTGACGCCATGGAGGGGTTCGCCCCCGGTCCCGACTGGACTGCCGCACTGCGCGAGATGGCTCTGCGGGTGCGGGCCGGGTACCTCGCCCATCCACGTGCCGCCAGCATGGCCTCGTACCGCGTCACCCGCCGCGACAACGAGATGCGTGCCGTGGACACCGGGGTCGGCCTGCTGCTGTCCGCCGGCTTCGAGCCCGCCCGTGCCGTCCGCCTCTACCTGGCGTTCATCGACACCGTCCTCGGCCACGCCGCCATGGACGCGGCGGCTCTGGCGCTCCCGGCGCACCAGCGCGAGGCCGACCGGCAGGCCTGGGCGGAGGTCTACCGGGCCGTGCGCCCCGAGACGTACCCGGCGCTGGCCACCGTGCACGACGAGCTGCACACCATGGCGGACAGCTCCTTCGAGGACGCGGTGGACCTGCTGCTGGCCGCCCTCGCCGCCCGCGCCCCGGCGGCGGCCGGCCGCGCCGGTACGCCGTCCGACGCCTGAAACAGGGGCGACCGCGGCGAGTCGGCCGGATTCGGTGCACGGCGGACGCCCTCAGTGGGCCGGACGGATCCGGGCCAGCAGGAGCGCGACGTCGTCGTCGGGTTCCGGACGCAGGGCGTTGAGGAGTGCGTCACTGGTCTGTTCCAGGGAGCGGCCGCCGGTGTCCTGGAGGAGCCGGGTCAGGGTGGTCAGGCCGGTGTCGATCGGTTCCTCCCGGTTCTCGACCAGTCCGTCCGTGTAGAGGGTGAGCAGCGAGCCCGGAGCGAGTTCCAGTTCCGCGGTGCCGAAGTCGACGCCGCCCACCCCGAGCGGCACGCCGCCGGGGATGTCGACGAGTTCGGTCGTGCCGTCGTCCCTGGTCAGGACCGGCGGCAGATGTCCGGCGCTGGACAGGGTGCAGATGCCGCGCCGCAGGTCGCACACGGCGTAGACACAGGTGGCGATCGCGTCGCCGAGCGAGCCGGCGATGTCGTCGAGGTGCCGCATCAGCTCGGCCGGCGGCAGGTCGAGGCGGGCCAGCGCACGCGTGGCGCTGCTCAGCTGCCCCATGATCGCGGCGGCCTGGACGCCCTTGCCCATCACGTCCCCGACGACCAGCCCGGTGCGCTGCGGCCCCAGCGGCAGCACGTCGTACCAGTCACCGCCGACCTCGCTCAGGGCCGGGCGGTAGCGGGCGGCGATGTCCAGCCCCTCCCGCGGAGCGGGCGCGGACGGCAGCAGACTGCGCTGGAGGGTCAGGGCGGTGGCGCGCTCCCGGCCGTACAGGCGGGCGTTGTCGATGCAGATCGCGGCGCGCGCGGCGAGCTCCGAGGCGAGCACCCGGTCCTGTTCGTCGAAGGGGCGCTCGTTGACGGTGCGGTACAGGCTGAGCGTCCCGAGAACCTTGCCCCGGGCCATCAGCGGCAGTGCCAGGTAGGAGTGGACACCGGCCTCGTGCAGGGTCTGGGCGGCGTTCGCGTCACGGGCGATGCGCCGCATCATGCGCCCGTCCACGCGCGCGACGAGGACCGGCCGGGCGCTGCGGACGCACCGGGTGATGATCCGCGAGGAGCCGTAGGTGGCCAGTTCGCCGACCGGGTCGGCGGCGTGGATCGCGTCGGTGGGGTAACCGGCCGCGACGGCCAGCGCCCTGAACTCGGCGGGGGCGTGACCCATGACGGGCGTGATGATGCCGTGGGCCACCACCGATTCGAGGATGTCGACAGCCGCCAGGTCGGCCACGTGCGGGACGGTCACGTCGGTCAGTTCCCGCGCGGTCTGCCGCAGGTCCAGCGTGGTGCCGATCCGTACCCCGGCGTCCGCGATCACGGACAGGCGCTGGCGGGCCTGGGCGACCTCGGTCGCGGCCTGCTGGCGTTCGGTGACGTCCAGGACGGCCATCGCGAGGCCGAGCACCCGGCCGTTCGTGTCCTCGATGCGGTGATACGACTCGGAGTACGCGCGCTCCTCGACGTCCGCCGCCGTGCGCCCGATGGTCTGCTGGTCGAGCAGGGGCCGGCCGGTCGCCAGGACGTGCCGCATACGGGCCTCGATGGCCTCCACGTCCAGGTCCGGCAGCATCTCACCCACCCGGTGGCCCACCAGCGCCGCCTCGGACACGCCGTTCATGCGCTCGAGCGAGGGATTGACGCCGACCCAGCGCAGGTCGTTGTCGAAGACGGCGATGCCGAGCGGGGTCTGGTTGACGAGACTGTGGGACAGGGCCAGATCACGTTCCACGCTCCGCACCGTCATCGCGTCCGTGGCGAGCCCCAGCAGGTGGGGCTGCCCCTCGCTGTCGAGCAGACGCATCGTGCGGAACTCCACGGCGCGTTCCGTGCCGTCCCGGTGGCGCAGCGGGAACACACCCGCCCACCGGGCGCCCGAACGCACCTGGGTGAAGAGCTCCCGGCCCCGTGCCCGGTTGCCGGGCGAGACCAGGAGGGTGTCCGCGCGCTGCCGGAGGGCCTCCTCGGCGGAGAAGCCGAGCAGCTGTTCGATCTCGGGGCTCCACAGCGCGATGTGCCCGCCGGCGTCCAGCACGACGGCCGCGACCTTCAGGAGGTCCAGCAGCCCGCTGGGCGCAGCTGTGACCTCGTCGCCGTCCGCCGCATACCCATGCATGCCAGCCGCTCCTTCCGGCGCGGCAGGGGCACCGCCAAGATCCGTTCCTGAGCTTCGATTACGTCACATTACGGTCCGAAGAGCAACGCTGTCGCGAAGATCTTTTGATCCCGTGGGCGGCGACGGCCGTCTCCCTGAGCAGGCGCTCCGCCTGCCGGGCGCCCATCGCGGGCGCCCATCGTTCACCGTTCGGTCGGCACGCAGAGAACCGGGACGCCCGACAGGTGCAGGAGCTTGTGGGGGGTCGAGCCCAGCAGCGCCCCGCGCATCGGGCTCTCGCCCCAGGTGCCGACCACGATCAGCCTCGCCGTATGGCGTGCGGCGGCGTCGATCAGTGCCGGCGCGGGCTTCTGGTCGATGATCTCGACAGCCGTCCGTACGCCGGCCTCGTCGGCCACCCGCACGGCGTGATCGAGTCCGGTTCGCCCGGCCTGGCGGACGGCCGAGTACGCCGGGGAGGTGGAGTTCAGACCGATGACGAGCGCGTCGACGAACCCGATCGCATCGGCCTTCAACCCGCCGGGCGGGCCCGGGTCGGCGATCTCGTTGGCCATGTTCCCTCGCTCCGGTCGTGCGTGGATCAGCGGATCCATACAAAAGGGAGCTATGGGACTTTCCGTACTACTGGGGCCTTCCGTGCACGTATGTCACCCGGGTGCGGCCATCAGCCGTCCTCTGCGCCGAACGCCCTCAGGATGTGCTCGGCGGCCAGCGTGGCCGTCAACTCACCGTCTCTGACCCGCTGTTCGAGTGCGGGTGCGAGGGCCCGGACCGCCGGGGCCGAGTGCAGTCGGCCGAGGAGTTCGTCGCGGACCATGGACCAGGTCCAGTCGACCTGCTGTTCGCGGCGCTTGGCGGCGAGCCGGCCCGTGGAGTCGAGCAGGGTGCGATGCTGCTCGAGGCGGTCCCAGACGGTGTCCAGGCCGGCCGCCTCGCGGGCGCTGCAGCTGAGGACCGGCGGGGTCCAGGCGGCGTCCCGGCCGTGCATGAGTCGCAGGGCGCCCGCCAGTTCACGTGCCGCGGCGCGGGCGTCGCGCTCGTGCGGGCCGTCCGCCTTGTTGACGGCGATCACGTCGGCCAGTTCCAGGACGCCCTTCTTGATGCCCTGGAGCTGGTCGCCGGTGCGGGCGAGGGTCAGCAGCAGGAAGGAGTCGACCATGTTCGCGACCGCGGTCTCCGACTGGCCCACACCGACCGTCTCCACCAGGACCACGTCGTAGCCCGCGGCCTCCATCACCACGATCGACTCGCGCGTCGCCTTGGCCACTCCGCCCAGCGTGCCCGAGGTCGGCGACGGACGGACGAAGGCCGCAGGGTCGACGGCCAGGCGTTCCATCCGCGTCTTGTCGCCCAGGATCGAGCCGCCGGTGCGGCTGGAGGACGGGTCGACGGCGAGCACCGCGACCCGGTGCCCGAGCGCGGTGAGCATGGTGCCGAACGCGTCGATGAACGTCGACTTGCCCACGCCCGGCACCCCGCTGACACCGATCCGCCGCGCCTTCCCGCTGTGCGGGAGAAGCTCGGTCAGCAGCCCCTGGGCCAGCGCGCGGTGATCGGGCCGGGTGGACTCGACCAGCGTGATCGCACGGGCCACCAGGGCCCGCCTGCCGTCGAGCACACCCTTCACATAGGTATCGAGGTCGATGGCCATGGGGGTTACAGGTCGTGCCCGAGGCCGGTCGACAGCCGTTCCACCAGGTCGTACGCCGCGTCCGGGATCACCGTCCCGGGCGGGAAGACGGCCGCCGCGCCCATCTCCAGCAGCAGGGGCACGTCCTGCGGCGGGATGACCCCGCCGACGACGATCATGATGTCCTCGCGCCCCTCCTCGGCGAGCTGTTCCCGCAGCGCCGGCACCAGGGTGAGGTGCCCGGCGGCCAGCGACGAGACGCCGACGATGTGCACGTCCGCCTCGACGGCCTGACGGGCCACCTCGGCCGGCGTCTGGAACAGCGGGCCGACGTCCACGTCGAAACCGAGGTCGGCGAAGGCGGTGGCGATCACCTTCTGGCCGCGGTCGTGCCCGTCCTGGCCCATCTTGGCGACCAGGATCCGCGGACGGCGGCCCTCGGCCTCTTCGAAGGCGTTCACCAGGGTGCGCGTGCGTTCCACGGAAGGGGACTCTCCGGCTTCGTTGCGGTACACGCCGGAGATGGTACGGATCTGGCTCGCGTGACGCCCGTACACCTTCTCCAGGGCGTCGGAGATCTCCCCGACGGTGGCCTTCGCACGGGCCGCGCGAACCGCCAGCTCCAGCAGGTTGCCCTCGCCGCCCGCGGCCCGGGTCAGGTCGTCGAGCGCGTCCTGACAGGCCCGCTCGTCGCGCTCGGCGCGCAGCCTCCGCAGCTTGGCGATCTGCTGGGCGCGGACCGAGGAGTTGTCGACCGACCGCACGTCGATCCGCTCGTCGGTCTCGACGCGGTACTTGTTGACGCCGATCACCGGCTGGCGCCCGGAGTCGATGCGGGCCTGGGTGCGGGCCGCCGCCTCCTCGATACGCAGCTTGGGGATGCCGGCGTCGATCGCCTTGGCCATGCCGCCCGCCGCCTCGACCTCCTGGATGTGCTGCCAGGCCCGGCGGGCGAGGTCGTACGTCAGCCTCTCGACGTACGCGCTGCCGCCCCACGGGTCGATCACCCGGTTCGTGCCGGATTCCTGCTGGATCAGCAGCTGGGTGTTGCGGGCGATGCGCGCCGAGAAGTCGGTGGGCAGCGCGAGCGCCTCGTCCAGGGCGTTGGTGTGCAGCGACTGGGTGTGGCCCTGCGTCGCCGCCATCGCCTCGACGCAGGTACGGGTCACGTTGTTGAACACGTCCTGAGCGGTCAGCGACCAGCCCGAGGTCTGCGAATGGGTGCGCAGCGAAAGCGACTTGGCGTTCTGCGGGTCGAACTGCCGCACCAGCTTCGCCCAGAGCAGACGCGCCGCCCGCAGCTTGGCGATCTCCATGAAGAAGTTCATGCCGATCGCCCAGAAGAACGACAGCCGGGGCGCGAACGCGTCCACGTCCAGCCCCGCCTCCCGCCCGGCCCGGATGTACTCCACGCCGTCCGCGAGCGTGTAGGCGAGTTCCAGGTCGGCCGTCGCGCCCGCCTCCTGGATGTGGTACCCGGAGATCGAGATGGAGTTGTAGCGGGGCATGCGCTGCGAGGTGAAGGCGAAGATGTCGGAGATGATCCGCATCGACGGCTTCGGCGGGTAGATGTAGGTGTTGCGGACCATGAACTCCTTGAGGATGTCGTTCTGGATGGTCCCGGCCAGCTTCTCCGCCGGCACACCCTGCTCCTCGGCCGCCACGATGTAGAGCGCGAGCACCGGCAGCACGGCGCCGTTCATCGTCATCGACACCGTCATGCGGTCCAGCGGGATGCCGTCGAAGAGCTGCCGCATGTCGAGGATCGAGTCGATGGCCACGCCCGCCATGCCGACGTCGCCCGTCACCCGAGGGTGGTCGCTGTCGTAGCCGCGGTGGGTGGGCAGGTCGAAGGCGACCGACAGGCCCTTCTGACCGGCCGCCAGATTGCGCCGGTAGAAGGCGTTGGACTCCTCGGCGGTGGAGAAGCCCGCGTACTGGCGGATGGTCCAGGGCTGGTTGACGTACATCGTCGGATACGGGCCGCGCAGATACGGGGTGATGCCCGGGTAGGTGCCCAGGAAGTCCAGGCCCTCCAGGTCACGGCCCGTGTACAGCGGCTTGACCGCGATGCCCTCCGGGGTCTCCCAGAGCGGCTCGTCACCCCCGGTGGCCTGCTTGACGGCCGTACGCCACTCGTCGGCGCCGGCGCCGACGGCCGGGGCCCCCAGCTCGATCCCGGAGAAGTCGGGGATTCCCATCAGGACACTCCCATGCGGTCGAGGGCGGCGGAGAGCACGGCGACGGCGTCGCAGCCCGCGAAGACGTACGCGTCGACTCCCGGGTACTGACCCGGACGGCCCGCGAGGAACACGTGCGAGGCGCCGGCTTCCCTGAGCTCCTCGGTCCGGGCCGCCGCCTGTTCCACGTACAGCGCGTCGCTGGAGCAGAGACAGACCTCGGTGGCGCCGCTGTCCGCGAAGGTGCCCTCCGTGACGGGCTCGATGCCGCCGGCCTGGAACAGGTTCGCGGCGAAGCCGACGCGGGCGGTGTGCGCGGCGGCGGGACCGAGGGCGGCCAGGTAGACGCGGGGGCGGGATCCGGTCGCCGCGAGGTGGGCGTCGGAACGGGCGCGCAGCCTCTCGTACGTCTCGTCGCGCCGTACCCGGGGCAGCCCGCCGGAACGGGGTGCGGGCGCGGGCGCGCGCTCCACCGGGCGCTCGGCGAGGTACGGGAACTCGCTGACACCGGTGACGGGCTCGCGCCGCTTGGCGAGCTTCGCGCTGCGGGCCTCCCAGGTGTCCGCCAGGTCCTGGCCGATCCGGCCCGAGCGCAGACCGGCCGCCTGGCCGCCCGACCGCTCGATCATCTGGAAGAACTCCCAGCCCGCACGGGCGAGTTCGTCGGTGAGCCGCTCCACGTACCAGGAGCCGCCGGCCGGGTCGACGACCCGGGACAGGTGCGACTCCTCGATGAGGATCGTGGAGGTGTTGCGGGCGATGCGCCGTGCGAAGGCGTCCGGCAGGCCGAGCGAGTGGTCGAAGGGCAGCACGGTCACCGCGTCGGCGCCGCCCACCCCGGCCGCCAGCGTCGCGACGGTCGTGCGCAGCATGTTCACCCAGGGATCGCGACGGGCCATCATCACCGGCGAGGTCACCGCGTGCTGCACCTGCCCCACCGGGGTTCCGCAGACCTCGGTGACGCGTGCCCACAGCCGGCGGGCCGCCCGGAGTTTGGCGACGGTCAGGAACTGGTCGGCCGTGGCCGCGTACCGGAACTCCAGCTGCGCGCAGGCCTGTTCCACCGGCAGCCCCGCCTCGGTCAGCTCCCGCAGATAGGCCACCGCGGTCGCCATCGAACAGCCCAGTTCCTGCGCGGCCGAACCGCCGGCCTCGTGATACGGCAGCGCGTCCACGGTCAACGCCCGCAGCCCCGGATACGCCTCGGCGCACCGGCGCGCGAGGCCGGCCATGGGGGCGAAGTCGTGCGGCCGGCCGGTACGGGCCTCGGTGCCCAGCGGGTCCGCACCCAGGTTGCCGCGCGCCGCCTCCCCGGCGACGCCCCGCTCCTCGTACAGCCGCAGCAACTCCCGTGCGGCGGCCTCGACATCGTGTCCGGCGTCCAGGACGACGGGCGCCAGGTCGAGAAGGACGCCATCGAGGGCCCGGCCGAGCGAGTCGACCGGCATGCCGCCGTCGCCGAGGACCAGCCACAGCGACGTGACGCCGTTCTCCAGGTCCCCGAGGACCGCGCCGCCGGTCGTGTGCTGCTGCCGCACGTCCCAGCCGCCGACCGTGTTCCCCTCCGCCCGGCCCCCGCGCACGAAGGGCGCGAAACCGGGCAGGCCGGGGTCGGGAGCGGGATCGTCCGCCGTGTACAGGGGCCGGACGCGAAGCCCGTCCTCCAACGCGGTGGACAGAGTCTCCTCGGCTGCCGTGTCCGAGACCTCCCTGCCCGACTTGCGCAGGACACCCGCCACGAGGCGTTGCCACTGCTCAAGGGTCGCGTCAGGGAACTCGGCGGCCAGCGAAAGCCCGTCGTCGGGCAGGACCGTCATGCTCGGATGCTAGGGCAGACGCACCGGAGAGCAGCAGTGGGCACGGCTGTGACCTTGGCCGCTGCCCCCCTGTGACCTCGGCCTCTTCGGCACTTCGGCCGCTCACCGCGACCCGGGCCTGTCCGGCGAATCATGGTGAGGGCAGCGTCTGCCCGTGAGCCAAAGCGTCTTCCCGCCGCGACGACCGGGCGCGGGCAGCGGGCGGGCCGCCGACGGACGTACGGGCGCGGCGGCGAGGCCGAGCAGGGCGGCCCCGCTCGGCCGGGCTCCGTGCCGGTGTGCGTCCGCGACCGGTCGACGACCGCGGGCCACGGGTCGTCGGGCAGCACGGCGCCGACCAGCGCCCGCGGCGGCGGCGGATCGTCGGGGCGGGCGCAGGATACGGCCGCCCAGCCGTCCGCCGTGGGCAGCAGCCGGCTCCGTTTCGCCCGCCGAGGTCCGCCCCTGTCGGCGGTGCCCGGTGAAAGCGGCCCGCTCCGCGAGGAGCGACGCACCGTCGACCCGCACCGGACGGCCGCTCCGCGCCGTGGCGGTGGCCGGACGTGCGGCGACCCGGTGGGCGAAGCCGGCCCCGTCCCCGGGGGCACGAGCGGCGGTCCGTCGAGGTGTCGGGTCGGCGCCATGACACCGCTCCGCGCCCGATCCGCCGCACCGGCCCCGGCCCGCTCACTCGACACGGCGCCCGGGTCACGCCGGTCACCGGCGTCGATGGCATGGACCTGAGCACTGGCCTCCGGCCCCGCACGGCGCGGGCACAGGTCCCGCACCGACCGTTGTGACTTCCCCCACCCGCTCTTGCCCGGGCGAGGAGCACCTACCTACGTTCGGTCGCATGTCCTCGCGTGATCGTGCCCTTCCCGGCGAACCGGACGAACCCGATACGGCGAACGGGTTTGCCCCGGACCGGCCTGGCGCCCCGCCCCCCGTCGACTTCTCCATCGACCTCGGCTCGCACGAACTGCTACGGCGCGCCCACGTCCTGGACGCCGTCGGCCCCGACTGGGACCCCGTCGCCGCACTGCGCGGCGAGGAGGCCGCGTACGAGCTGCTGTACTCCGGCCTCGACCCCGAGCAGCAGCGCATGTACGACGAGCTGGTCTCGGCCGGCGTGCTTCCGCGCCGAGGAGGTGGCCATGCTGCCGCTTGACCCGCAGGCCGACATCGGACGCCGGGCCTGGGTGGCCTGCCCGAACTGCGACGACCGTCGCGGGTGCGTCACCTGCGAGCAGGGGCGTTCCTGCTCCGAGCACTGGCGCTACCTGCTCTCCAACGCCGGCAG
Organism: Streptomyces sp. NPDC088157; assembly: GCF_044741545.1. Classification (NCBI taxonomy): domain Bacteria; kingdom Bacillati; phylum Actinomycetota; class Actinomycetes; order Kitasatosporales; family Streptomycetaceae; genus Streptomyces; species Streptomyces sp. NPDC088157. Next base: position 450,584 of record NZ_JBIUSU010000003.1, on the reverse strand, counting down.
CCTGCTCCACCTGCAGTGCCGGTCGTGCACCCACATCTGGGCACACGAAACCCACTTCGGCGCCACCCGCTCCCCGTGGGAGCGCATCACCAGCGGCCTGCGACGACGCTGATCCTCCCCGACGGCCGGCCCGGTGCGGCGGGACGTCGGTGCGCCGGTGCGGCCGTGAGCGGCGGCCGGTGAGGCCGGACGGCGGATCGGCCCCCGCTTTCGGATGATCCCACCGCATGTCGCCGGGGGCGGCGGACAGCGGGGGCCGAGGATCGCGGCGGCGGTCATTCCTGCCTGCCGTTCGTCCGCCCGGAGGCAGCCGTGCACATCCTGATCCTGGCCAGCGCGTTCAACAGCCTGACCCAGCGAGTCCACGCCGAGCTGCGCGACGGCGGTCACCGGGTGGCGGTGGAACTGGCCCTGCCGGACAGCTCTCTGCCGGACGCCGTGCGTCGGCACGCGCCGGAGCTCATCGTGGCGCCGATGCTGAAGTCGGCGATTCCCGAGGAGGTCTGGTCGGCGCACACCTGTCTCGTCGTCCATCCGGGGCCCGTGGGCGACCGCGGGCCGTCCTCCCTGGACTGGGCGATCCACGAGGGCATCGAACAGTGGGGCGTCACGGTCCTCCAGGCCGACGCGGAGATGGACACCGGCGACGTGTGGGCCACCGTGCCGTGCCGGCTTCCTCAGGTGTCCAAGAGCGAGCTGTACCGGGGTGAGATCGCCGACGCCGCGCTCGAGGCCGTCCTGCTCGCCGTGGAGCGTTTCGCCGGGGGAACCCACGTACCGCACAGGCAGGACCCGGCAGGCACCGCCGACGCGCGCCTGCGTACGCGTCCCTACCTCGACCAGAGCGTCCGGCGGATCGACTGGACCGAGGACTCCACGCGGACCGTCCTGCGCAAGCTGAGGGCGGCGGACTCGCAGCCCGGTGTGCTGGACGCGCTGCTCGGCGGCGAGTGGTACCTGCACGGCGGTCACCCCGAGAGCGTGTTGCGCGGCCGTCCGGGCGAGCTGCTGGCGACCCGGGCCGGGGCGGTCTGCCGGGCCACCGGGGACGGCGCCGTGTGGATCCCCGAACTGCGGCCCCGGCGCGCGCCCGGTGGGCCGCCCACGTTCAAACTGCCCGCCGTGCGGGCCCTGGGCGACCGGCTGCCGCCGCTGCCCGAGGACCCCGCGCCCGTGTCACCCGGGGCGCGGCCGGGCGCCTGGACGGACATCCGCTACCGGGAGGACGGGAACGTGGGCTTCCTGGCGTTCTCCTTCCCCGGCGGGGCCATGAGCACGGAGCAGTGCCGACGGCTGCTGGACGCCTACCGGGAGGCGTGTGCGCGCCCCACGTCGGTGCTGGTGCTGGGTGGCGAACGGGACTTCTTCTCCAACGGCATCCACCTCAACGTCATCGAGGCGGCCGACGACCCCGCCGCCGAGTCCTGGGCGAACATCAACGCCATCGACGATCTGGTCGAGGCGGTCCTGACGACGACGGACCGGCTGGTGGTCTCGGCGCTCGCGGGCAACGCCGCGGCGGGCGGGGTGATGCTCGCCCTGGCGGCCGACGAGGTGTGGTGCCGCTCGGGCGCCGTGCTGAACCCGCACTACCGTCTGATGGGCCTGCACGGCTCGGAGTACTGGACCCACACCCTGCCGCGCAGGGTGGGTCCCGAGACGGCCGAACGGCTCCTGCGTGAGGCTCTGCCGGTCAGCTCGGCGAGCGCGCTGCGCCTCGGGCTCGTCGACCGGGTGCTCGAGTGCGGTCCCGGCGGGTTCGCGCCGGAGGTCGCCGGCCTGGCGGCGCGGCTGGCGGCCCTGCCGGCGACGGCGGCACGGATCACCGCGAAGAAGACCGTGCTGGACCGGCTGGAGAGCGGGACGCCGCTGGCCGGCTTCCGTGAGCGCGAGCTCGCCCGCATGCGCCGCACGTTCGACGACCCGAACGCCCCGTACCACGCGCTGCGCCGTTCCTTCGTCCACAAGGAGCGGCCGTCGGGCACGCCGCCGCACCTCGGTCCGGCCGCGGTTGCGAAACCCGGCCCGGTCCCCTCCTCCGCCGCCGTCACCTGAATGGCCCTGGATGCCGTCTCATCACGGCCGGACGACTGATACGAAGAACCGTGAAGGCCGAAATGTGGGCCTTCATCCCTTTTCCTCCCCAGGAGGCGGTCCCATGACTGAGGCCACGCCGGGCACGGTCCGCGCTGCGGACGCCGACAGTGCGCCCGCTGAAGAGGCACCCACGATCCACATTCTCTGGATCAACGCGGGGCTGAGCTGCGACGGCGACTCGGTCGCGTTGACGGCGGCCATGCAGCCGAGCATCGAGGAGATCGTGCTCGGCGTGCTGCCGGGGCTTCCGAAGATCGCCGTCCACTGGCCGCTCATCGACTTCGAGTGCGGTCCGGTCGGCGGCTCGGACACGTTCATCGAGTGGTTCTTCAAGGGGGAGCGGGGCGAGATCGACCCGTTCGTCCTGGTCGTCGAGGGCTCCGTCCCCAACGAGGCGATCAAACCCGAGGGCTACTGGTGCGGCTTCGGCGACAACCCGGAGACCGGTCAGCCGATCACCACCAGCGAGTGGATCGACCGGCTCGCCCCGAAGGCCCTGGCGGTCGTCGCCATCGGCACCTGTGCCACCTACGGCGGCATCCACGCCATGGCGGGCAACCCGACCGGCGCGATGGGCGTGCCCGACTACCTCGGCTGGGACTGGAAGTCCCACGCCGGCATCCCCATCGTGTGCGTCCCCGGCTGTCCGATCCAGCCCGACAACTTCTCCGAGACGCTCACCTATCTGCTCTACCAGGCGACCGGCGCCGCCCCGATGATCCCGCTGGACGACAAGCTGCGCCCGACCTGGCTGTTCGGGGCCACCGTCCACGAGGGCTGCGACCGCGCGGGCTACTACGAACAGGGTCAGTTCGCCCTGTCGTACGACTCGCCGACGTGTCTGGTCAAGCTCGGCTGCTGGGGGCCCGTCGTCAAGTGCAACGTGCCCAAGCGCGGCTGGATGAACGGGATCGGCGGCTGCCCCAACGTCGGCGGTATCTGCATCGCGTGCACCATGCCGGGCTTCCCCGACAAGTTCATGCCGTTCATGGACGAGCCCCCCGGCGCCAAGGTGTCGAGCAACGCCAGCGGGGCCTACGGCGCCGTGGTCCGCAAGCTGCGCTCGATCACGGCGAAGACGGTGGACAAGGAGCCCAAGTGGCGCCGCACCGGAGAGAAGATCACCACCGGCTACCGGCCCCCCTGGTGACTCCCCACCGCGAGTGACCCGCTTCTGCTTCGTGCATCCCCCACACCCCCAACCCCGCGCGACGAAGGGCACGGCAAAGACGATGGCAAGGACGAAGACGGCCGGAGACGGCAGCGGCCTGGTGGAGATGGCCTGGGACCCGATCACCCGGATCGTGGGCAGCCTCGGTATCCACACGAAGATCGACTTCAAGCAGAAGCGGGTCGCGGAGTGCTACAGCACCTCGTCGGTCTTCCGCGGCTACAGCGTCTTCATGCGCGGCAAGGACCCCCGCGACGCGCACTTCATCACCAGCCGCATCTGCGGAATCTGCGGGGACAACCACGCCACGTGCTCGGTGTACGCGCAGAACATGGCGTACGGCGTGAAGCCTCCGCACCTCGCCGAGTGGATCATCAACCTCGGCGAGTCCGCGGAGTACATGTTCGACCACAACATCTTCCAGGAGAACCTGGTGGGGGTCGACTACTGCGAGAAGATGGTCAAGGAGACCAACCCCGGCGTCCTCGAACTCGCCGAGCGCACCGAGGCCCCGCACGCCGCCGAGCACGGCTACCGCACCATCGCCGACATCATGCGCTCGCTGAACCCCTTGGAAGGGGAGTTCTACCGAGAGGCGCTCCAGGTCAGCCGCTACACGCGCGAGATGTTCTGCCTGATGGAGGGCCGCCATGTGCATCCCTCCACGCTCTACCCGGGCGGCGTCGGCACCATCGCCTCCGTGCAGCTCTTCACCGACTACCTCAGCCGGCTGATGCGCTACGTGGAGTTCATGAAGCGGGTCGTGCCCCTGCACGACGACCTGTTCGACTTCTTCTACGAGGCCCTCCCCGGGTACGAGGAAGTGGGCCGCCGCCGGGTCCTGCTCGGCTGCTGGGGCGCGCTCAACGACCCCGAGTACTGCGACTTCACCTACGCCAACATGACGGACTGGGGCCGGCGGATGTTCGTCACGCCCGGCATCATCGTCGACGGCAAACTCGTCACCAACGACCTCACCGACATCAACCTCGGCATCCGCATCCTGCTGGGCAGCTCCTACTACGAGGACTGGCAGGGCCAGGAGCAGTTCGTCACCCACGACCCGCTCGGCAACCCGGTGGACCCGCGCCACCCGTGGAACCAGCACACCATCCCCGCCCCGCAGAAGCGCGACTTCGACGACAAGTACAGCTGGGTCATGTCCCCGCGCTGGTTCGACGGCAAGGACCACCTCGCCCTGGACACCGGCGGCGGCCCCATCGCCCGCCTGTGGTCCACCGCGCTGTCCGGACTCGTCGACATCGGGTACGTCAAGGCCACCGGCCACAGCGTGGTCATCAACCTGCCGCGCACCATGACCAAGCCGGAGACCAGCTTCGAGTGGAAGATCCCGAAGTGGTCCAACGCGCTGGAGCGCAACCGCGCGCGCACCTACTTCCAGGCGTACGCCGCCGCCGTCGCCCTGCACTTCGCGGAGAAGGGCCTCGAGGAGGTCCGCGCCGGACGCACCCAGACCTGGGAGAAGTTCGAGGTCCCCGACGAGGGTCTCGGCGTCGGCTTCACCGAGGCGGTCCGCGGTGTCCTCTCCCACCACATGGTGATCCGCGACGGCAAGATCGCCAACTACCACCCGTATCCGCCCACCCCCTGGAACGCCAGCACCAGGGACTCCTTCGGCACGCCCGGCCCGTACGAGGACGCCGTGCAGAACACCCCCATCTTCGAGGAGAACACCCCGGAGAACTTCAAGGGCATCGACATCATGCGCGCCGTCCGCAGCTTCGACCCCTGTCTGCCCTGCGGCGTCCACATGTACGTCGGCGGCGGCAAGACGGTGAAGTCGATGCATGTGCCCACCGGCCTGAGCGGACTGGGCGGATGAGCGCGGGAACGGCGACGACGCCGGTGAACGCGGAGCAGACCGGGCGCCGAGTCGAGGAGGTGCTGGAGCGGCTGACCGCGAGCGGAGACCCGGCCGCCGCGGCGGCGGCCGAGGAACTCGTCCGCTCCCTCATGGACTTCTACGGCGCCGGCCTGGCCCGCGTGCTCCAGCTGCTGTCCACCTCCCGCGAGGACGCGGTGGCGGGCCTGCTCGGCGACGAACTCGTCGCGAGCCTCCTCGTCCTGCACGACCTGCACCCCGAGGACCGCGACACCCGTATCGCCCGGGCCCTCGACAGCGTCCGGGAACACGCCCTGGACGTCCAGGACTTCGACGAGGAGAGCGGTGCCCTGACGTTGCGGGCCCGGGAGAGCGGCGGCTGCGGTTGCGGCTCCGGAGCGGGCGCCCGGGAGGCCGCGCAGGCAGCCCTCGCCTGCTTCGCACCGGAGGTCCGGGCCGTCGACGTACGGACAGCACCCGCGGGGCCCACGCTCCTCCAGATCGGCACGGCACCGACGGGGGCCCGATGACGGCGTCCTCGGCGACGCGCCCGCCCGGCCTGCGGAGGTTCCTCACCGAGAGACCTCCACAAGTCGAACGCTGTGAGCTGTGCGCCGTGACGGTGGAGGCGGACCACCGCCATCTGGTCGACACCGAGAAACGCGCGCTCGCCTGCGCCTGCACCCCCTGCGCGCTGCTGATGGAGCAGCCGGGCGCCGCCGCGGGCCGCTTCCGCACGGTCCCCGCCCGCTACCTCACCGACCCCGGACACCGCCTCGACGAGAGCACCTGGGAAGCCCTGCAGATCCCGGTCGGCGTCGCCTTCCTCTTCCGCAACGCGGCGCTCGACCGGCTGGTCGCTCTCTACCCGAGCCCCGCCGGAGCCACCGAGAGCGAACTCGAACCGGCCACCTGGACGGCGGTCCTCGGCGGCAGCCGCCTCGCCGAACTGCTCGAACCCGACGTGGAGGCGCTGCTGCTGCGCCGCACCGACGGCCGCTTCGAGTGCCACCTCGTACCGATCGACATCTGCTACGAACTCGTGGGCCGGATGCGCCTGTTGTGGCAGGGATTCGACGGCGGGGCCGAGGCCAGGGCGGCTCTGGACACGTTCTTCGCGGACGTCTCGCGACGTGCCCGGCCCGTGGACGGGGCGGTGCGGCCATGACGGAGTTCTCCTTCGCCTGCACCGGCGTCCGCGCCGACCGGTACGCCGCGGGACCGACGCTCGTCTTCCGGCTGCGTGTCACCGCCGCCGACGGCGCCCGCGTGCACGCCCTCGCGCTGCGCTGCCAGATCCGCATCGAACCCGCCCGCCGCGGCTACCGGCCCGCAGAGGCGGACGGCCTGGCGGACCTCTTCGGCGAGCGCTCCCGCTGGGGCAGCACCCTTCAGCCGGTGCAGTTCGCCCAGATCTCGCTCATGGTCCCCAGCTTCACCGGCGAGACCGAGGCCGACCTCGTCGTGCCCTGCACCTACGACATGGACATCGCCGCGACCCGTTACCTCGAAGCCCTCGCCGACGGAGAGGTCCCACTGCTGATGCTGTTCTCCGGCACGGCCTTCACCGGGGACGGCGGTTTCCAGGTGGAGCCGGTGCCGTGGGACCGGGAGGCGGCCTACCGGATGCCGGTCGCGACCTGGCGGGAGATGGTCGAGCAGCACTTCCCCGGATGCGGCTGGATCCGGTTGCCCCGCGACACCATGGACGCCCTCCTCGCCTACCGCTCCCGGCGCGCGCTGCCCTCCTGGGAGGCGACCCTCAGAGCCCTGCTCGACGACAGCGGCGCCGCGGAGCCGCCCCGGGGCGACCCGCTGCGCGCGCTCACCGGCACCACCGGAAGGACGGATCCGTGACCGTGACCGCGTTCGCCTCCGAGACGGAGGAGCGGTTCGCCCTCGCCCGGCAGGTGGCCGACGCCGTCCTCTTCGAGGGCTATGTGCTCTACCCCTACCGTGCGTCGGCGGCCAAGAACCGGCTGCGCTGGCAGTTCGGGGTGCTGGTGCCGCCGGGCTGGGGCGCCGACTGCGAGGAGCACGACTTCCAGCACACCGAACTCCTCATGGAACCGAAGGCGGACGCCACCCTCTCCGTCGAGGTGCGCTTCCTGCACGCCCGGCGGCGTACGGTGCAGCGGGTCCGCCCGGACGGCGGCTTCGAGACCGTCCCCGAACTCCCCCTCGACGACCGGGTGCTGGTGCCCTGGGACGAGGGGAACGAGGAGCGCGTCGAAGTGGTCGCCGCCATGGACGAGCTCCTCGGCGACGGTGTCACGCATCCCTTCCGACGCCCCGCCCGGGAGGACACCGCACCGGTCCTGGACGCGTCCGGCCGCACCGTCGGCCGGCTCCTGCGGCGGTGTGAGGAGATCAGCGGGACGATCCGGCTGTCCGCCCGCGAACTCGACGGTCCCTACCGGACCGTGCGGCTGACCGCCGTCGTCGAGAACACCACTGACTGGACACCGTCCGAGAGCCGTGGCGCCGGCCGGGACGCGGCGCTGCCGCACTCCCTGGTCGCCACCCACCTCCTCATGGCCCTCAGCGCCGGATCCTTCCTGTCGATGACCGATCCCCCCGAGTGGGCCAAGGGCGCGGTCGCCGTCTGCCGCAACCTGCACACCTGGCCCGTGCTCGCCGGCGAGCCCGGCAGCGCCGACCTCGTGCTGTCCTCGCCGATCATCTTGGAGGACCATCCGGCCATCGCGCCGGAGAGCCCCGGCGCGCTCTACGACGCCACCGAGATCGACGAGATCCTCGCGCTGCGCACCGCCGCCCTCACCGACGAGGAGAAACGCGAGGCCCGTGGCACCGACGAGCGGGCGGCCGCCGTGATCGAGCTGGCGGACTCGATGCCGCCCGAGGTGCTGGAGCGTCTGCACGGGGCGGTGCGCAGTCTGCGCGAGGTGACCGGCCCGGACCCCGCCGCCCCGCCGGACCCCACCGCCCCGGACGGCGGCTTCCCCGACGAGTACGGGGTGCAGCGGCCGGACACCCCCTGGTGGGACCCCGCGAGCGAGGCCGGCTTCGACCCGGCGCGCGACCAGGTGCTCGTGGACGGCCGGACGGTGGCCAGGGGCAGCCGCGTCGAACTGCGCCCGGGGCTGCGGCGCACCGACGCGCAGGACATCTTCCTGCGGGGCCGCACCGCGAAGGTCGAGGCGGTGCTGCACGACGTCGACGGCGGCGTGCACCTGGCGGTCACGGTCGAGGGCGACCCGGGCGCCGACATCCGCCGAGAGCAGGGACGGTTCCTGTACTTCCAGCCCGACGAGGTCACACCGCTGGAGGCCGACGCATGAACCCGTCCCCACCGGCGGCTCCCAGGACACTCGTCGCGGGCATCGGCAACATCTTCCTCGGGGACGACGGCTTCGGCGTGGAGACCGCGCGCCGGCTCGCCGAGCGCGAACTGCCCGCAGCGGTCGAGGTCGTGGACATCGGGGTGCGCGGAGTGCACCTCGCCTACCAGCTCCTGGACGGCTACGACACCCTCGTCCTGGTGGACGCCACGGCGCGCGGCGAAGCCCCCGGCACGCTGTACGTGATCGAACACGAGCCCGGCGGCGCGAGCCCGTCGCCCGGCACGCCCCCGCTGGACGGCCACCGGATGACCCCCGACGCCGTCCTGGCGCTGCTGGGCACCCTGTGCGCCGGGACCGGCGGCGAGCCACCACGCCGTGTCCTGGTCGTCGGATGCGAACCGGCCTCGGTGGACGAGGGGATCGGACTCAGCGCGCCGGTGTCCGAGGCCGTACCGCAGGCCGTGCGGCTGATCGAGGAACTGCTGACGAACGGGGAGCCGGAAGAGCCCGCGCCGCGGGCCACGTCGGGTGGAATCCCGACATGAGGAGTGACCCGACATGAGGAGAGACGCATGAAGAAGATCGTCATCGGTGGAGCGGCCCTGGCGGCCCTGGTCGCCCTGGGCGTCGAGGTGCTTCCCGACCTGAGGCGCTACCTGCGCATCCGACGGATGTGATCCACGGCCGCCACCGGGGTGCCGCGCGGTTGCGTCGAACGGCGTACCCGCCGGCCGGCGACGGCGTGCCGGGCCGTGCGACCCGGCAGCGCGCGCCTCTAATGAAGGCCGACCGGAGGCAGGCCGCACAAGGACGGAGACCCATGCACGAGATGTCCGTCGCACTGGCCGTCGTCGACCAGGTGACAGAGGCCGCCGAACGGGCCGGCGACGTCACCGCGGTGCGATCGGTGCGGCTCCAGGTGGGCCAACTGGCCGGCGTCGTACCCGACTCGCTCGCCTTCTGCTTCGAACTGGTCTGCGCCAAAACCCTGCTGGAAGGCGCCGAACTCGTCACCGAGGAGGTGCCGGGGCGGGCCCGCTGCACGCCCTGCGCACACGAATGGGCCGTCGGCATGCCGCCCCGGCTGGCCTGCCCCGTCTGCGACGGGACCACCACCGATCTGCTCGCGGGCCGGGAACTGCGGATCGCCTCCGTGCAGTGGGAGACCGGCGACCCCCAGCCCGCGCCCACCCGCGAACCGATCTCCGAGGAGTGCTGAACCATGTGTCGTGTCGTCGACCTGCGGCAGGCCGTGCTGGCGAAGAACGACGCGAGTGCCCACGCGCTGCGCACCCGCCTCGCGGCCCACGGCACCACGGTGGTCAACCTGTTGTCCAGTCCGGGCAGCGGCAAGACCGCCCTGCTGGAGAGCGAACTGCTGCGCGCACGCGAGCGGTCCCTGCCCGTCGCCGCGCTGACCGCCGACCTCGCCACCGAGAACGACGCGACCCGGCTGGCCCGGTCGGGCGCCCCGGTCAAGCAGGTGCTCACCGACGGACTGTGTCATCTGGAGGCGGGGATGCTCGCCGGACACCTGGACGGGTGGCTGCCCGACGGTACCCGGCTGCTGTTCGTGGAGAACGTCGGCAACCTGGTCTGTCCCGCCTCCTACGACCTCGGAGAGACCCTCAGGGTCGTCCTCGCCTCGGTGACGGAGGGTGAGGACAAGCCGCTCAAGTACCCCACCGCGTTCGGTCTCGCCCACCTGGTCGTGGTCACCAAGACCGACATCGCGGACGCCGTGGAGTTCGACGAGATCGCCTTCCGCGCGAACGTGCAGCAGGTCAACCCGGGCGTCGAGGTGATCCTGACCTCGGCCCGCCGAGGCAAGAACGTGGGCGCGCTGCTCGACCGGGCGCTCGCCGCCGCGGAGGGCGCGCCCGTGCACACGCCGGTGATGGCCGGCCAACCCGACCTCACTCACGCCCACCCGCACACTCATGCCGGCGAGACCGACGCCGGTGACCTGGCCCCCGCCCGCTCGTGAGCGCTCCGCCGCCGCCGCCGTCGGCCGCCGTCGCCGACGACCAGCCGCTGCGCCGCCGGGTCACCGTCCGGGGGGTGGTGCAGGGCGTGGGCTTCCGGCCCTACCTGTACGGCCTGGCCACCGAACTCGCCCTGGCCGGACACGTCACCAACACCCCGGAGGGCGTCGTCGTGGAGGTCGAGGGCACCGCCTCGGCCGTGGTCCGGTTCTGCGACCGGATCGCCGCCCAGGCGCCCCCACTGGCCCGGGTCGAGTCCGTCCACCACCGGGAGATGCCCCCCGCCGGCGGCACCGCGTTCACCATCCTCGCCTCCCGCACCGACGGACCGGCCCGCACCCTGGTCTCCCCGGACTCGGCGACCTGCGCCGACTGCCTCGCCGAGTTGGCCGACCCGGCGGACCGGCGCTACCGCCACCCGTTCGTCAACTGCACGCACTGCGGCCCGCGCTTCACGATCGTCACCGGAGTGCCGTACGACCGGGCCCACACCACCATGGCCGGCTTCGCGATGTGCCCCGACTGCGCCCGCGAGTACGCGGATCCGGCCGACCGGCGTTTCCACGCGCAACCGGTGGCCTGCCCGGCCTGCGGGCCACGACTGCGGCTGCTCGTCGCCCAGGAGTCCGGGCTCCGCAGCGTCGACGGCGCGGACCCGGTCACCGAGGCGCGCGCACTGCTGACCCGGGGCGCGATCCTCGCCGTGAAGGGCCTGGGCGGCTACCACCTGGCCTGCGATGCCACCGACGAGGCGGCGGTGGCCCTGCTGCGCCGTCGCAAGGCGCGCGGGGACAAGCCGTTCGCGGTCATGGCCGCCACCGCGGACGACGTCCGTCACCTCGTCCGGCTGAGCCCCGAGGAGCGGACCCTGCTCGAAGGCCGGGCCGGGCCGGTCGTCCTGCTGAGACGGCGCCCGCACCCGTCGTACGCGGCCGGGGATCCACGGCCCGCCGAGGCCCTCGCACCCGGTAGCCCCGACCTCGGCGTGCTGCTGCCGTACACGCCCCTGCACCATCTGCTGCTCGGTCTGCCCGGCGATCCGGAAGGCCCCCGGCTGCTCGTCATGACCAGCGGCAACGTGTCCGGTGAACCGATCGTCACCGACGACACGGACGCGCTGGAGCGGCTCGCGCACCTGGCCGACGCCTGGCTCACGCACGACCGGCCGATCCACGTCCCGTGCGACGACTCCGTGGTCCGCGTCTGCGACGGGGAGCCGCTGGTGATCCGCCGCTCCCGCGGTTACGCCCCGCTGCCGGTCCCGCTCCCGCTGCCCGTGCGGCCGGCCCTCGCCGTCGGCGGCGACCTGAAGAACGCCTTCTGCCTGGGGGCGGGCCGACGGGCCTGGCTGTCGGCGCACATCGGCGACATGGACGACGTCGGCACCCAGCGGGCCTTCGAACGCGCGGTGGCGCAGTCGCAGTCGCTCACGGGGGTGCGGCCCGAGACCCTGGTGTCCGACCGGCATCCCGGCTACCGCTCCGTGCGGTGGGCCGACCGGAACGCGGCCCAGCGGCCCGTCGTACGCGTCCAGCACCATCACGCGCACGTCGCCGCCGTGATGGCCGAGCACGGCCTGGACGGCACCCGGGCGGTCATCGGCGTCGCCTTCGACGGCACGGGCCACGGCGACGACGGAGCCGTGTGGGGCGGGGAGTTCCTGCTCGCGGACTACGACCGCTCCACCCGGTTCGGGCACCTCGCGTACGTCCCGCTGCCCGGTGGCGACGCCGCGGTGCGCCGGCCGTACCGGATGGCGCTGGCCCACCTCAGGGCGGCCGGGATCGGCTGGTCCGCCGACCTGCCCTGCACGGCCGCCTGTCCGCCCGACGAACTTCGCGTGCTGGAACAGCAGTTGGAGCGCGGCCTGCACTGTGTCCCGACATCCAGCATGGGCCGGCTCTTCGACGCCGTGTCCTCGCTCGCGGGGGTGTGCCACCGCGCCGGATACGAGGCACAGGCCGCCGTCGAGCTGGAAGGCGCCGCTCTGCGCGCACCCGACCGGGACACCACCGCGTACGCCTTCGCCCTGCACGCGTCGCAGGAGGACGGGGGCGGAGCCGTACGGGCCGATCCGGCGCCCGTCCTCACGGCGATCGTCGGCGACCTGCGGGCGGGCGTCGGGCCGGCCCTCGTCGCGGCTCGCTTCCACCGGGGCGTGACCGGCCTGGTGCACCGGATCTGCGCGCGGGCCCGGGAGCGGCACGGACTGGACACGGTCGCCCTGACCGGCGGCGTGTTCGCCAACACGCTGCTGTCCTCGGCCTGTGCCGCCACCCTGCGCGAGGACGGCTTCACGGTCCTGCGGCACCGGCTGGTGCCGCCCAACGACGGCGGTTTGGCGCTGGGGCAGCTGATGGTGGCCGCCCGTGCCACTCGCACCGACTGAGCAACGCGCGACCCACAGCGAGGAGAGGCTCATGTGCCTGGCGGTACCCGGCAGAGTGCTGGACATCGAGGACCGGGACGGCACCCGGATGGCCACCGTCGACTTCGGCGGTGTGGTCAAGGAGGTGTGCCTGGAGTACCTGCCCGACCTCCGGGTCGGCGAGTACGCCATCGTCCACGTCGGCTTCGCCCTGCAACGGCTGGACGAGGAGTCGGCGCGGCAGACGCTCGAACTCTTCGCCGAACTCGGCCTGTTGCAGGAGGAGTTCGGCGACGCCTGGGAGACGGCGGCGGAAGAGGCGGGCGCAAAACCGGTGGAAGAGGTGCGCAACCAGTGAAGTACATCGACGAGTTCCAGGACCCGGAGCTGGCGCGTCGGCTCCTCGACGACATCCACGCCACGGTGACCAGGCCGTGGGCGCTGATGGAGGTGTGCGGCGGGCAGACGCACAGCATCATCCGCCACGGCATCGACCAACTCCTGCCGGCGGAGGTCGAACTGATCCACGGGCCCGGCTGCCCGGTGTGCGTGACCCCGCTGGAGGTCATCGACAAGGCTCTGGAGATCGCCTCCCGACCGGGGGTGATCTTCTGCTCCTTCGGCGACATGCTGCGCGTGCCGGGCACCGGACGGGACCTGTTCCAGGTTCGCGGCGAGGGCGGTGACGTGCGCGTCGTCTACTCGCCGCTCGACGCGCTGCGGATCGCCCAGCAGAACCCGGACCGCGAGGTGGTGTTCTTCGGCATCGGTTTCGAGACGACGGCGCCTCCCAACGCCATGACCGTCCACCAGGCCCGCAAGCTGGGCATCGGGAACTTCAGCATGCTGGTGTCCCACGTCCGCGTACCGCCGGCCATCGAGGCGATCATGTCGTCGCCGAGCTGCCGGGTGCAGGGCTTCCTCGCGGCCGGTCACGTGTGCAGCGTGATGGGCACGGGGGAGTACCCGGAACTGGCGGAACGCTTCCGTGTCCCGATCGTCGTGACGGGCTTCGAGCCACTGGACATCCTCGAAGGCGTGCGCCGGGCCGTCGGACAGCTGGAACGCGGTGAGCACACCGTCGACAACGCCTACGCCCGCGCCGTCCGCCCGGAGGGCAACCCGGCGGCCCGGGCCATGCTGGAGGACGTCTTCGAGGTCACCGACCGCGCCTGGCGCGGCATCGGGGTGATCCCCGACAGCGGCTGGCGGCTGTCGTCGAAGTACCGCGACCACGATGCCGAGCACCGCTTCTCGGTCGGCGGGATCCGGACGGAGGAACCCGCCGAGTGCCGCAGCGGAGAGGTCCTGCAAGGGCTGCTCAAGCCGCACGAGTGCGAGGCCTTCGGCACTCTGTGCACGCCCCGCACCCCCCTGGGAGCCACCATGGTCTCCACCGAGGGCGCCTGTGCCGCCTACTACCTCTACCGGCGTCTGGACGTGCCGGCCGCCACGGCCCGGGAGGCGAGCCCCGTTGTCTGACACCACCGATCTCCCCGTCCCCGCCCTGGACCTCGAAGGATGGACGTGCCCGGCGCCGGTGCGCGACCGGCCGCGCGTCGTCATGGGCCACGGCGGCGGTGGAGTCCTCTCCGCCGAACTGGTCCAGCAGATCTTCGCGCCCGCCTTCGGGGGCGAGGTGCTCGCCCAGCTGGGTGACGCCGCCGTCCTGTCCCTGGGCGGGGCCCGGCTGGCGTTCTCCACCGACTCCTACGTGGTGCGGCCCCTGTTCTTCCCCGGCGGCAGCATCGGCGATCTCGCGGTCAACGGCACCGTCAACGACCTCGCCATGAGCGGCGCCCGGGCCGCCTACCTCTCCTGCGGATTCATCCTCGAGGAGGGCGTCGAGCTGGACGTGGTCAGGCGGGTGTCCGAGGCGCTGGGCGCGGCCGCGCGCACCGCCGGTGTGGAAGTGGCCACCGGGGACACCAAGGTGGTGGAGGCCGGACACGGCGACGGGATCTACGTCAACACCGCGGGCATCGGGCTCGTCCCGGCGGGCGTCGACCTGCGGCCGCAACGCGTCGTCCCCGGTGACGTCGTGATCGTCAGCGGCGCCATCGGCCTCCACGGGGTGGCGGTCATGAGCGTGCGCGAGGGCCTGGAGTTCGGGGTGGAGATCCAGAGCGACTGCGCGGCGCTCGGCGGCCTGGTCGACGCGATGCTCGCCGTCACCCCGGATCTGCACGTGCTGCGCGACCCCACCCGGGGTGGCCTGGCGGCGGCGCTCAACGAGATCGCCGAGGCGTCCGGAACCGGGGTGGTCATCCGGGAACGCGACGTCCCGGTCCCGCCCGCCGTGGCCAATGCCTGCGCCATCCTCGGCCTGGACCCCATGTACATCGCCAACGAGGGGAAGCTGGTGGCGTTCGTTCCCCGCGAGCACGCCGACGCCGTCCTCGACGCGATGCGGGCCCATCCGCTGGGCACGGACTCCGTGGTCATCGGCGAGGCCGTCGAGGCGCACCCCGGAATGGTCGTGGCCCGGACCGGCCTGGGCGGCACCCGGGTCGTCGATCTGCCGATCGGGGAGCAGCTGCCGCGGATCTGCTGATACGGGCGCCTGTCCGGAGATCCCGGATCAGGATCCCGCAGGCGCGCCCCGCGCCGAACCGGACCGGCGCGCCCCGCGCCGAACCGGTCTCGGCGCGCGCCCGATCCGGACTGTCGCCGGGCGCGCCCGTACCGGACTGTCGCCGGGCGCGCCCGATCCGGACCGTCGCCGGGCGCGCCGACGGGATCGTCAGCCCGATCGGCGTCCGGACGGCGGGTCCTGCGGGTCCACGCCGGTCTCGGCGGAGGCGTCCTTGGTGCCGCTGGGTCGCTGGGAGCGACCCCTGCGTCCGGTGTCCCGACGGCCCTTCTCGTCGGCGTCGGCGTACTCCTCGCCGCGTCCGCCGTGACTCTTGACCGTGTCGCCCGGAACGGACTTCGACTCCTCCGCGGATTTGGTGCGGCCCCGGCCCTTCTCGTCGGCGTGCTCGGCCGTTCGGAAGGAGCGGGGGGCGCTCGGGTTGTCCTGCTGACGTGTCTCGTCCACGTCGGGCGACCAGCCGTGCTGCCCGGCGCCCTCGTGACGGCTCGGGCCCTTGCCGTGCGGGGGTTCGGACGAACGTGGTTTCTTCGACATGGTCCGACCTGCCTGTTCGTGGTCTGTGGAGGACGCCGGTCACGCGTCGCCGAGTGCTCTGATTGTCCCATTTTGTCACCTTCTGGGCACGTTATGGCCTTCCGGTCCACTCCCCGACGGCGCTGTCGAAATCGTTGACGATCGCTTCTGGGCGGGGTTGGGCCACGCTGCCCGCTCGGTGGCGCCGTCGTCCGCCGGAAGACGGTCCGGCCCTCCAGCTACCTGGCCGCCATGGACCCCGGCCTCGGCCCGTTCGGGCGGAGCGGCGGCAGGCTGCTCCTCGGCCGGCGCCATCGGCTTCGTGGGCCTCGTGGCACCGCACGCGGCACGTGCCCTGGTCGGCCGGCGGCGGGTGGCGCCGGTCGCCGTGCTCCTCGGTGTCGCACTCGTCTGCGCGGCCGATCTGCTCGGCCGCACGGTCATCACCCCGCCCGACTGGGCGCCGGTGTCATGACGGCGGTGATCGGCACGCCGTACTTCCCGCAGCTGCTGGTGCGCGGCCGACGGTGGCGGCATGCCGTGCCGCTCGACGGACCCGGCAACCCCGGCCTCCCGACACGGTGTTCGATTCCCGGGGTCGGGGCCCCGGTGTTCACGGCCCGGTCGGGGGCATGTGCAGAACAAGACACTGAACGAGTCGACATCCCGAAGGGACGGACCCCCGTGCTCGCCATCATCTCGGCAGTGCTGTTCTTCATCGCCTTCCTGATCAACGCGGCGGAGATATCCACCAACGACACCTTCACCTCCACCAACCTCATGCTCCTCGGCCTGACCGTGCTCGCCCTGCACCTCGCGGGCATCGGCAGCGGCTGGTCGGTGCGCGGCCGCCGGCGCTGAGCGCTTCGGGCGGAAACCGACCCGTACTCGCGGACAGCCGCCACCACAAGGGAAGATGGAAGGCGCAAGCCATGATCAACCGATGTGGAGGAGCGGGCACATGCAGCACGAGCGAGCGGGCAGAAAGGCCGGCCCCGAGGATCTCGTCGACGTCGCCCGGCTGGTCACGGCGTACTACGCGCTGCACCCCGACCCGGCCGACCCGGCGCAGCGCGTGGCGTTCGGCACCTCGGGGCACCGCGGATCGTCGCTGAACACGGCGTTCAACGAGGACCACATCGCCGCGACCAGCCAGGCCATTTGCGAGTACCGGGCCGCCCAGGGCACCGACGGACCCCTCTTCCTCGGGGCCGACAGCCATGCCCTGTCCGAGCCCGCCCGGGTCACCGCTCTGGAGGTGTTCGCGGCGAACGGGGTGACGGTGCTCGTCGACAGCGCCGACGGCTACACGCCGACGCCCGCCGTCTCCCACGCGATCCTCACCCACAACCGCGTCCGTACCGCCGCCCTCGCCGACGGCGTGGTCGTCACCCCGTCGCACAACCCGCCCGCCGACGGCGGCTTCAAGTACAACCCGCCGAGCGGCGGCCCCGCCGGCTCCGACGCCACCTCCTGGGTACAGGACCGGGCCAACGAGATCATCACGTCAGGGCTGAAGGACGTACGGCGCATCCCCTACACCCGGGCCCTCACCGCGCCCACGACCGGCCGCCACGACTTCCTCGGCACGTATGTCGCCGACCTCCCGAGCGTCCTCGACCTGGACGCGATCCGTGCCGCCGGGATCCGCATCGGCGCCGACCCGCTGGGCGGGGCTTCCGTCGCCTACTGGGGGCGGATCGCCGAAGAGCACCGGCTCGACCTGACCGTCGTCAACCCGCTCACCGATCCCACCTGGCGTTTCATGACGCTCGACTGGGACGGCAAGATCCGTATGGACTGCTCGTCGCCGTACGCGATGGCCTCGCTCATCGAGCAGCGGGACCGCTTCCGGATCGCCACCGGCAACGACGCCGACGCCGACCGGCACGGCATCGTCACGCCGGACGCCGGCCTGATGAACCCCAACCACTACCTGGCCGCCGCCATCGCCTACCTCTACGCGCACCGTGAGCAGTGGCCCGCCGCCGCGGGGATCGGCAAGACGCTGGTGTCGTCCTCGATGATCGACCGGGTCGCCGCCGACCTCGGACGCCGACTGGTCGAGGTGCCCGTCGGCTTCAAGTGGTTCGTGGACGGACTGGTCGACGGCACCCTCGGCTTCGGCGGGGAGGAGTCGGCCGGCGCGTCCTTCCTGCGCCGCGACGGCTCCGTCTGGACCACGGACAAGGACGGCATCATCCTGGCGCTGCTCGCCTCCGAGATCACGGCGGTCACCGGCAAGACCCCGTCCGAGCACTACACCGCTCTGACGGACCGTTTCGGGGCGCCCGCCTACGCGCGCATCGACGCCCCGGCCACCCGGGAGGAAAAGGCGCTCCTGGGCAAGCTCTCGCCCGCACAGGTCACCGCCGACACCCTGGCCGGGGAGCCGGTCACCGGCGTGCTCACCGAGGCCCCGGGCAACGGCGCGTCCATCGGCGGCATCAAGGTGACCACCGCCAACGCCTGGTTCGCCGCCCGACCCTCGGGCACCGAGGACGTCTACAAGATCTACGCCGAGTCCTTCCAGGGCCCCGACCACCTGCGGCGGGTCCAGGAGGAGGCCAGGGACGTGGTCGACGCCGCACTGGGCGGCTGAGCCCCCGGCACGGGGGCGCTCGCGCCGGCCTTCGGCACGGCCGGAACGCGCCGGCGCCCCCACCCGGGGGGACACCTCAAGAATCGGTCTCGATCCGGGCCGCCGCTTGGGCTGCGGGATCGCTGCGGCAATCATGGGCCCATGCACCGGCCCGTCCGTCTCCCGACCCCCGAATGGTTCACCGTCGACGATTCGACCCTGAACATCGCGCTCGTCTACCCGATGCAAGGGCCCGCCGGGGTGTTCGGACCCACCTGCGAGACGTGTGCCCGGCTGGCCACCGAGGAGATCAACAAGACGGGCGGGGTGCTGGGCAAGGAGCTGCGGCTCCTCGAGGTCGACGGGGGAGCCGAGCCACAGCGGGTCGCCGACGACGTCGAGGCCCTGGTGGCCACCGGCGTGGTGCAGGGAGTCACGGG
Source organism: Streptomyces sp. NPDC088157 (assembly GCF_044741545.1). Lineage (NCBI taxonomy): Bacteria > Bacillati > Actinomycetota > Actinomycetes > Kitasatosporales > Streptomycetaceae > Streptomyces > Streptomyces sp. NPDC088157. The sequence goes on along the minus strand of NZ_JBIUSU010000003.1, from coordinate 431,685 downwards.
CTGGCACATCTCCTCGGTGCGGCAGGCGATGGCCCCGCGGATCGCGCACCGGGTGCCGTACGTCTACACCGCTCTGTACGAGGGCGGCGAGTGCACCGACGGCGTCTACCTGACGAGCGAGACCCCCGCCTGGCAACTGCTGCCCGCCATGCGGCTGCTCACCGAGGCGCGGGGCGTGCGCCGCTGGTTCGTCGTCGGCAACAACTACGTGTGGCCCCGGCGCACCGCCCGGGCCGCTCGCCGCTACGCCCACGACTCCCGCGGCCGGGTGTGCGGCGAGGCGTACCTCCCGCTGGGCGCCGACGACTTCCACGACGTGCTGCGCCGCATCGAGCGGGCCGACGCCGACGCCGTACTGATGTTGCTGGTCGGCAGTGACGCGGTCCGCTTCAACCGGGCCTTCGCCGCCGCCGGCCTCGACCGGCGCTGTCTCAGGCTGAGCACGCTGATGGACGAGAACATGCTGCTGGGCAGCGGTCCCGAGGCCACCGTCGACCTCTACAGCACGGCCGGCTTCTTCGCCTCACTGGCCGACCAGAACACCCTGGACTTCCACGGCCGGTACGCCGACCGCTTCGGATTGGCGGCCCCGACCCCGGGCAGTCTCGGCGAGTCCTGTTACGAGGGCGTGCTGCTGCTCGCGGCGCTCATCGAACGGGCCGGCACTCTGGACGTGACCGCCATCGGGGCCACCGCCGACACCGTGTCGTACGAGGGGCCGCGTGGCCTGGTCGGTCTGGAGGGCCGGCACGTGCGCCAGCGCATCTATCTGGCGCAGGCGGACGGTCTCGACTTCAACGTCCTGGCTCAACTGCGCGCTCCGCACGAGTTGTCGTGACACCGGCTTCGCCTCCGGCTCCGCCTTCGAGCACGTCCGCCAGTCGGTCCAGCAGGACTTCCAGCCGTTCGCCCGGCTGGTCCCCGAGCAGCGGCTCCAATCCGGCCCAGTCGGCCCGCACTTCGCGGACCAGTTGCTGTCGGCGCTGCATCCCCCGTGGGGTGAGGTAGGCCAGGACGCGGCGCCGGTCGGCGGGGTCGACCCGGCGGAACACCAGGTTCTGGTCGACGAGTTGGTCGATCAGCTTGGTGGCGCTCGGCGCGGGCATGAAGGCGTGGTCGGCGAGGGCCGTCATGTTGTGTCCCTGCCCGTCGGACAGCAGGTCCAGGACCCACCACGCCTCCACCGAACAGTCGAAGTCCTCCAGCACGGACTGGACCCGGCGGACGGCGAGGCGCTCGGCGCGGGTCAGCAGACGGAACAGTTCCTGGGGCCGCCTCGCCATCGCACTCCTTCGCTCGAAACCCTCTTTCCCCGTGCGGGGTTGGCCGGATCCTACCGCAAAAGGTCCTTTCCGCAGGAAGTATCGACCGTCGTCGATCAGGTCCCGTCACGCGCGCAACTCGCCCCTCCGGCTATTTCTTTGGGCTCGCATTATTACTTCCACCAGAAACTGTTCTTCAATTCCTCGGAAACGCGGCGGAAACAGTTTACTCGCAGGCTGTGCGCCAACGCCGCCGATCCTGAGCCGCGTCGCACTCCCCTTCCTCCCCAGAGTCATTCCGCTCGCTTCGCACCGCCCTTCGGGGCATGGAGGTCTTGTATGTCCGGGCTCAGCATCAGCAGGCGTGGCCTGTTGGCCGGTATCTCGGCGGTCGGTGCCTCCGCCGCCCTCAGCGCCTGTGGCGCCAAAACGGGGGACAGTTCCACGACGGACGCGGCCGGCGCCTCCGCCGACACCTCCGGCAGCACGGTCGCGGTGGGTCTGCTGAACTCCCTGTCGGGGACGATGGCCATCAGCGAAGTCACCGTCCACAACGCGCTGCTGCTCGCCATCAAGGAGATCAACGCCGTCGGCGGCGTGCTCGGCAAGAAGCTCAAGGCCGTCAGCCAGGACGGCGCCTCCGACTGGCCCACCTTCGCGGAGAAGGCCGAGGCCCTGATCAAGGACGACAAGGTCGCGGCCACCTTCGGCTGCTGGACCTCGGCCAGCCGCAAGGCCGTCAAGCCGGTCTTCGAGCGGTACAAGTCGCCGCTGTTCTACCCCGTGCAGTACGAGGGCCTGGAGGAGTCGCCGTACATCTTCTACATCGGCGCGACCACCAACCAGCAGATCGTCCCGGCCCTCGACTACCTCAAGAAGCAGGGCCTGACCAAGCTCTACCTGGTCGGCAGCGACTATGTATTCCCGCGCACCGCAAACAAAATCATCAAGGCCTATGCAGAGGCCAAGGGTATGACCGTGGTCGGCGAGGACTACGCGCCGCTCGGCTCCACGGAGTTCGGCACCATCGTCAACAAGGTCAAGGGTTCCGGCGCGGACGCCGTGTTCAACACCCTCAACGGCGACAGCAACGTGGCCTTCTTCAAGGAGTACAAGTCCTCCGGACTGACCGCGAAGAGCATGCCGGTGCTGTCGGTCTCCATCGCCGAGGAAGAGGTGAAGAGCATCGGCACCCAGTACCTCCAGGACCAGCTGACCGCGTGGAACTACTACGAGACCACGCCCGGCGCGGCCAACACCAAGTTCGTGGCGGCCTATCAGGCCGAGTACGGCAAGGACAAGCCGACCAGCGACCCGATGGAGGCCGCCTACATCTCCGTGTACCTGTGGAAGGCGATGGTCGAGAAGGCCGGCTCCTTCGACGTCGCCAAGGTCAAGGCGGCCTCGGACGGCATCACCTTCGATGCCCCCGAGGGGAAGGTCACCGTCGACGGCGCGAGCCAGCACGTCTACAAGACGGCCCGGATCGGCAAGGTCGGTGCGGACGGGCTGATCACCGAGGTCTGGAACTCGGGCGGTCCGATCAAGCCGGACCCCTACCTCAAGGGCTACGACTGGGCCTCCGGCCTGTCCTGAGCCCCGGGTCGGACCGATCCCCGGCCGGACCTGATCCTTGGCCGGACCTGATCCTTGGGCGGCCCTGATGCACGGTCCCGCCCCGGCCGCCGGCCCGATCCCCGCTCGCGCGGTGGGACCCGGCCCCGTCACGGGGCCGGGTCACGCCCATGGCCCGCCCGCACCCCGTCCCCGACCAGGAGCCGCTTCATGACGGTCATCCTCAACCAGTCCTTCACCGGCATCAGCATCGGCGCAGTCCTCCTGCTCATCGCGCTCGGCCTGACCCTGACCTTCGGTCAGATGGGCGTGATCAACATGGCGCACGGCGAGTTCATCATGACCGGCGCGTACACCACGTACGTCCTCCAGAAGTCCATCAGCAGCGCGGGCGTCTCACTGCTCGTCGCCCTCCCCGTGGCCTTCCTGGTGGCCGGGGCCATGGGAGCGCTGCTGGAGTGGCTGCTCATCCGGCGCCTCTACACCCGCCCGCTGGACACCCTGCTCGTCACCTGGGGCGTCTCACTGATGCTCCAGCAGCTCGCCCGCGACGTCTTCGGCGCCCCCAACGTGCAGACCCACGCCCCGGACCTGCTCACCGGCAACATCTCGACGGGCGGCGGCGTCACCTTCGCCAGCAGCCGGCTGTTCATCCTCGGCCTCGCCCTGCTCAGCGTCCTCGCCCTCACGATCGTCCTGCGGCTCACCCCGCTCGGCCGCCGTATCCGGGCCGTCGTACAGAACCGAGACCTCGCCGAGGTGTCCGGCATCGCCACCGGCCGGGTCGACCGCGTCACCTTCTTCATCGGCTCGGGCCTCGCGGGCGTGGCCGGCGTCGCGCTCACCCTGGTCGGTCCGATCGGCCCGACGATGGGCACCAACTACATCGTCGACGCCTTCCTGGTCGTCGTCGTGGGCGGTATCGGGCAGCTCAAGGGCAGTGTGATCACCGCCTTCGCGCTCGGCGTGCTCCAGTCGGTCCTCGAGTACTCGACGACGGTCAGCGTCGCCAAGGTCGTCGTGCTCGTGGCGATCGTCGCCTTCCTCCAGTGGCGACCCCAGGGCCTGTACACACTGCGCACCCGGAGCCTGGCATGACGACGACAACGACGCCCCCTTCCGCGGTGACCCCGGCGCCCCCGCCCCCGTCGGCCCGCTTGCGGGTACCCGGCGCCTTCCTCCTCGGCGCCGTCCTCCTCCTCGGCGTTGCCCCGCTCGCCCTCTCCGACTTCCGCCTCTCGCTCCTCGCGAAGTACCTGTGCTACGCGATCGTGGCCGTCGGCGTGAGCCTGGCCTGGGGCCGGGGCGGGCTCATGGTGCTCGGCCAGGGCGTCTTCTTCGGCCTGGGCGGTTACGCCATGGCCATGCACCTCAAGCTCACCGACGCCGCCGCGACCGGCGAGACGCTGCCCGACTTCATGCAGCTGTACGGCACCGGCGACGCCCTGCCCTGGTGGTGGAAGCCCTTCGCCGACCCTGCCTTCGCGCTCGCCATGACCGTGCTGCTGCCGATGGCGGTCGCCGCGCTGCTCGGCTTCTTCGTCTTCCAGCGACGGGTCAGGGGCGCCTACTTCGCGATCCTGAGCCAGGCCCTGGCCGCCGCCCTGTCCATCTGGCTGATCGGCCAGCAGGCCACCACCGGCGGCACCAACGGGCTCACGGACATCCAGGGCTTCTTCGGCTACTCGCTGGACGATCCCGTCAACCAACGGATGGTGTACTTCGTCATCGCGGCCGTCCTGCTCCTGCTGACGGCGGGCGCACGCCAGCTGTTCGTCAGCCGCTTCGGCGAACTCCTCATCGCCGTACGGGACTCCGAGGAGCGAGTCCGCTTCCTCGGCTACAACCCCGCCAACGTCAAGCTCGTCGCGTACGTTCTCGCCGCCGGCGCCGCGGGCCTGGCCGGCGCCCTCTTCGTCCCGGCGGTGGGGATCATCTCGCCGGCCCTGATCGGGATCGTGCCGTCCATCGGCTTCGTCATCGGCGCCGCGGTCGGCGGCCGGGCCTCGCTGGTGGGCGCGGTGCTGGGAGCGATCGCGGTCGCCTGGGCGCAGAGCACGCTCTCCGACGCCTTCCCCGCCGCGTGGACGTACCTCCAGGGCCTGCTCTTCGTCCTGGCGGTCGGCTTCCTGCCCGGCGGTCTGGCCTCCCTCGGCGTCGTCCTGCGGCGGCGCCGTACCCGTACCGGCACCCCTGCGACTGGAGAGACGGCATGAGCGGCGAGGGACTGACCGTGCGCGACCTGCGGGTGACGTTCGACGGGTTCACCGCCGTGGACGGCGTCGACCTGGACATCCGCCCCGGCGACCTGCGCTTCCTCATCGGGCCGAACGGCGCGGGCAAGACCACCCTCGTCGACGCGGTCACCGGTCTGGTCAGGGCGACCGGATCGGTCCGCTTCGGCGACCAGGACCTGCTGGGCAAGCCCGTACAGAAGATCGCCCGGTCGGGGATCGGCCGGACGTTCCAGACGGCCACGGTCTTCGAGGAGCTGACCGTCGTGCAGAACCTGGACATCGCCGCCGGCGCCGGCCGGGGGGCGTGGAGCATGCTGCGGCGCCGCAAGGACGTGCCCGAGCCGGTCGCCAGGGCCCTCGAGACCATCGGCCTGACCGGCCTGCGCGACCGCCCCGCCGGGGTGCTGGCCCACGGACAGAAACAGTGGCTGGAGATCGGCATGCTGCTGGTCCAGGACGTGCGGCTGCTCCTGCTCGACGAGCCCGTCGCCGGTATGAGCCACGACGAACGCGAGGCCACCGGTGAGCTGTTGCGGCGGGTGAGCGAGGACCGCACGGTCGTCGTCATCGAACACGACATGGACTTCATGCGCTCCTTCGCCCGGAGCGTCAGCGTCCTGCACGCCGGCAAGGTCCTCAGCGAGGGTTCCGTCTCCGAGGTCCAGGCCGACGCCAAGGTCCAGGAGGTCTACCTCGGACGAGCCTCCGAACCCGAGCCCACCCCACGGCCGGCGCCCACCCCCGCAGCCGCGACCGTCGCCGAGGAGGCGTGAAGCCCATGCTCGAGATCAACACCGTCCGGGCGGGCTACGACCGCACCACCGTGCTGCACGGGGTGAGCGTCGCGGTCCCCGGGAACGGGGTCGCGGCCGTGCTCGGACACAACGGGGCCGGCAAGAGCACCCTGCTGCGCGCCGCCATGGGCCTGATCAGGCCGACCGGCGGGACCGTCCTGCTCGACGGCGAGGACATCACGCGGCTCTCCCCGCACCAGCGGGTGGCCCGCGGCATGGCGTACGTCCCGCAGGGCCAGCAGTCCTTCCCGCACCTCACCACCGCCGAGAACCTGCAACTCGTCGCTGACGGCCGCCCCAGGGCGACACAGGGCCGGCCGGGCGGAGGCGGAGGGAAGGAGGCGATCGCCGAGGCCCTGGACCTGTTCCCCGTCCTGCGCGAGCTGTCCGGGCGCCGCGCGGGACTGCTCTCCGGCGGCCAGCGCCAGCAGCTCGCCATCGCCCGCGCCCTGGTCACCCGGCCGAGGCTGCTCCTGCTCGACGAACCGACCGAGGGCATCCAGCCGTCCGTCGTCGCCGAGATCGAGGAGACGATCCTGGCCCTCGCCCGGCGCGGCGGACTCTCCGTCCTCCTCGTCGAGCAGCACGTGGGCTTCGCCATGCGCGCCGCCCAGCACTACTACGTTCTGGAGGCGGGCCGGGTGACCTCCTCGGGCGAGGGCGGAACGGGCGCCGAGAACACCGTACGGGCGGCGCTGAGCGTGTGAGCCGGGGCCACGGCGCCGGATCCGTCCCCGGGCCGTCGGCGTTCGCACGCAGGCCCCGGGGGCGGAGTCCTCCGGGGCGTCCGTGAGCCGTGATCCGACCGCGCTGTCGTGCCCGAGGGCCTGCGCCGGGGACACCACCTGGTCGCGGGAGCGCGCACGGGTCCGCCGGGGCCCGCGCGACGTCGGCTCTGTCGGGCCGCGCCTCAGGCCCGCTATCATCCTCTAAGGATAAAATGTGAGGTTTGCCCGATGGGGCGGCCCTCCCGACGAGCTGCCGTCCCGCCGGAGTGATCGATGTCCCGCAAGCGCCCCTCGGACGACGGCGACGAGCTGCTTGCCAGACTCGGTTCGCTGACCGCCCAGGCGCGCGAGCGCGCGGAGCTGCAACGCTCCCGCGTGGAGCTGGCCCTCGCCCTCCAGCGCGGCATGCTGCCCAGGGACCTGCCCGCCGCTCCCGGCTTCCGCCTGGCCGTGAAGTACGCGCCCGCCTGCTACGGCCTCAACGTGGGCGGCGACTGGTACGACGCCTTCACGATGCCGGACGGACGCATCGGCCTGTCCATCGGCGACGTCCAGGGCCACAACATAGAGGCGACCGCGTTCATGGGCCAGGTCCGGGTCGGTCTGCGCGCCCTCGCCTCCGTCACCGGCGAGCCCGGCGAGCTCCTCGCCCGGACCAACGACCTGCTCCTCTCCCTGGGCGGCGAACTCTTCGCCACCTGCACCTTCATGCGGCTGGACCCCGCCACCGGGGAACTGGAGAGCGCCAGGGCCGGTCACATCCCCTGTGTGTGGGCCACGGCGGACGGCAAGTCCGGCGTCGCCGAGGACGAGGGCGGACCGCCCCTCGGGGTGCAGGCAGGCATGGAGTATCCGGTCACCCGCTACCGGCTGACCAAGGGCGGGGTGTTCGTCCTGCTCACGGACGGCGTGGTGGAGGGGCCGACCCTGAGTGTCGAGGAGGGCCTCGACACGGTCGTACGGCTCGCCGGCGTCGCCGCCGTCGCGGGCATGCAGGCGGACTCGCTCGCCGCCGCGGTGATCAGGGGCGCCGAGCACGTGGGACACGAGGACGACGCGGCCGTGCTGGTGGTCGGACACGACGGGCGGACGGCGCCGGACGTCCCCCTGGTTCAGCCATAGGGCCGGACACCGCGCGTCCCGCCTCGCCGACGGCGCCGCGCCGGTGTCTGATGACTGCTGTGGTGGGTACCCCGGATCCGCGTCGATCAGCCGTCTTCGCCGTGCGGACGCTGGCCGTCGCCCTCGGCTATTACGCGGCCGGGCGGCTGGGACTGGTGCGGGAGCTCGTCGTCGAGGGCGCGGTCTTCACACCCATCTGGCCGCCCACGGGCGTGGCGGTGGCCTGTCTGCTGATCTTCGGGATCCGCTGCTGGCCGGGCATCGCCCTCGGCTCCCTCTTCGTCATCATGTCGCTGACCTCGCTACGGCCCGTGGTCATCGGCAACCTGGTCGGCAACACAGCCGCTCCTGTCTGCGCGTACCTCATGCTGCGCAAGGTGGGCTTCCGCAACGATCTGGCGCGATTACGCGACGGCCTCGCGCTGGTCTTCCTGGGCGCCCTCACCGCCATGCTGCTGAGCTCGACCATCGGGGTGGGCCTCCTCGTCCTCACCGACAAGCTCGCCACGCACAGCTTCTGGTCCGTCTGGCTGGGCTGGTGGGTCGGCGACGCGATGGGCGTTCTCATCGTCACGCCGGTCCTGCTCGTGCTGCACACGATCAGCAGGCCCTTCCGCCCGTCCCGCTGGAAGGAGGCCGCGGGAGTCGCTCTCGTCGCCTGCGCTCTCGTCCCGCTGGCCACGTCCAGTCCCGTCAGCCTGCTCTTCCTCGTCTACCCCCTGCTGATTTGGGCGGCGCTGCGTTTCCAGCTCGCCGGCAGTATGCTCTGCGCCCTCTTCACCTCGGTCATGGCCACGATCGCCGCCACGGACGGGGTCGGGCCTTTCGCACGTCTGAGCCGCGTCGAAGTGATGATGAAGCTCCAGGCCTTCAACGGGACGATGGCCCTGACCGCCCTGCTGCTCTCCGCGGTGATCGCCGAACAACGCAACACCAGACGCTCGGTGGAACGCGCCTGCCAGGAACTGGTCGAGGTCCTGGAACACCTGACCGCGGGAGACGCCCCGCCGCCGCGCCCGCCGAAGGACGCCCACGACGCCCACGACACCCACGACAACGAGGGAACGAGGGACACGGGCGGCTGACGCCAGGCCGTGCGCGCCGCCGCCAGGCCGTGCGCGCCGCCGCCAGGCCGTGCGCGCCGCCGCCAGGCCGTGCGCGCCGCCGCCAAGTCGTGGCCGACCCTCCCGATGCGGGCCGGAACCCCCGGGTGCCATGTTCGGCGGCCATGATCTCTGGGGCGGAGGCACGCAAGAGGCGACTGAGGCAGGCCGCCCTCGCCGCGGCCGGCCCGCTGCTCCTCGCCGGATGCGAGGACTCGCGAGGCGACGGCACCGCGCGACTCACGAGAGACCCCGACGAGTACACGCCCCCGGCCGGCGACAGCGGCAGCCCCCCGAACGACTTCCTCCACGCCGGCCTCGACTCCTTCTACCCGCGCTGCGCGCCGGGCGACCTGGCGGGGGCGTCGCAGGATCCCTGACGTGATTGTCAGTGCCTGGGCCTACGGTTCTGGGAGTGGGACCTGCCGGAACGGCCGCGGGTCCACCCTGGGGAGGGGTTTGTCATGGCAACCGGGTCCAGCACCGTGTCGACGACGTATCTGGAGCTCTCGCAGGACAGCGGCGGCGCGCACAAGTTCTACGAAGTGGCCGTGGACGGCGTGGTGGTGACGGTGCGGTACGGGCGGATCGGCGCCTCCGGACAGCTGCAGACGACGACGTTCCCCACCGCCGAGAAGGCACGGGCCGCCGCCGCGCGCAAGGTCGGCGAGAAGGTCCGCAAGGGGTACGCCCCGGCCGTCGCCGGGCAGCGTGCCCCACGTGCGGTGACCCGCCGTCAGGTGACCTCGGCACCGTCCACCGCGCGCTCCGTGGCACCGGTGCTGTGGCGCTTCCGCACCGGTTCCTCGGCATTCGGCATCCACGTGGACGACGACCACTGCTGGGTAGGCAACCAGTCGGGCGACGTCTACACCCTGGACCACGAGGGTGGCGTCCTGGCCCGATTCAGTCTGCCCGACGGCGTGAAGTGCCTGGTGGCCGACGACTTCTGGATCTACGCGGGCTGCGACGACGGCAAGGTCTACGACCTCTCCTCGAAGCTGCCGTTCGCGGCGTACGACATCACGGCGGACGTCGACATCTTCTGGCTGGACATCCACGAGGGCCTGCTGAACGTCTCGGACCGCGACGGCCGGCTCACCGTCATCGACCACGAGGACGAGCACCAGTGGGCCCGGCGCAGCCAGGGTGAGCACGCCTGGATGGTCCGCGCGGACGACCGCGCCGTCTACCACGGGCACCACCGGGGCGTCACCGCCTACGCACCCGACGGCGGCGGCGAACTCTGGCACACGCCCACCCGCGGCGGTGTCCTGTTCGGCTGGCAGGAGGAGGACGCCGTCTACGCCGGGACCGCGCACAAGGTGGTGCAGCGGCTGTCGAAGGCGACCGGCGCGGTGGAGGCCACGTACGGCTGCGACAGCGCGGTGTACTCGTGCGCCACCTCGCCCAGCGGGCGGTTCGTGTTCGCCGGTGACGGGTCCTCGTCCGTCTACTGCTTCGACCGGGACGGCACGCGCCTGTGGAAGCTCGGCACGGGCGGCGGTTCGGCCCTGTCGATGCAGTACCGCGACGAACGGCTGTACCTGGTGACCACGGACGGCTCGCTGGTGTGCGTGGACGCGAGCGAGACGGCCATCGCCGCGGCGCAGCAGGGCACGGTGCCGGTGGTCCGGGACGTCAAGCTTGCCGCCGCCCTGCCGACCTACGTGCCCGCCACAGCCGCGGCCACGGTGGCCACCGTGGCTCACGCGCCTTCCGGCGCGGTCGTCGTCGAGTGCGTCCGGGAGGCAGGCCGGGTCCGGGTGCACGTGGTGTCCGACGGCTACGACGCTTCGTGGAACGTCCAGTTCCCGCGCGAGATACGGGAGCCCGGGGCGCGCTATGTCGTGGACGCCCTGCACACGGCGGCCGGCGGCTTCTACCGGGTCCGCGGTGACATCCGACGCCTGCTGTGACCGGGCGAGGCGTACCCGCGGGCGGTCGCCGTGCCGTTCGCTCCCTCGCTTTCCCGGTCCCTCGCTTTCCCGCTCACGGGCCGGTCCCGCTCACGGGCCGGTCCCGCTCACCGGCCGGTCCCGCTCACGGGCCGGTCCCGCTCACGGGCCGGTCCCGCCCCCGGCCGGTCCCGCCCCCGGCGGCGACCGGCCGTGCGGCCGGGGCGGTCCCCTCGGCGGGCCGCCAGCCCAGCTCCGGCGCGATCAGGTGCCGGACATCGTGCAGGATCTGCTCGTAGTCGGCGCGACGGAACTCGTACGGCAGCTCCAGGCGCAGTTCCGAAACGGCCGACACCACGGGATCCGCGGCCAGTTGCTCCAGGATCTGCTCCGCCGTGCCGACCAGGTCCGGGGCGAACAGGGTCCGGTTCTCACCCTGCGGCGCCAGGGTGCGCGCGCGTCGGCCGGCCGCGTACTCCCGGTAGCGGGCCCGGGTGCCGGCGTCGGCGCTGTCGAAGGGCACGATCACCCGCCCCAGCGCCACCCGCGCCGGACGCGCGGCGGAAACCGTGCGCCGGTACTCGCGGACCAGGGCCAGCTGGGCGGTGGTGAAGTCGTCGGTGCCCTCACCGGTGACGATGTTGCCGCTCAGCAGGTTCAGGCCGTGCTCCGCGGCCCATCTGATCGAGCGCAGGCTGCCGCCCCCGTACCAGACGCGGTCCAGGAGGGCCGGGTCGTGCGGTTGCAGCCGCGGCCGTTGGGTGTTGCCCGGCGACCGGATGACCGTGTCCGGGCCCCCGAGGTAGTTCCCGCGCAGGTGGTCGAGGACGCGGGCGATCCTTCCGTAGGACAGGTCGAAACCGCGCCAGTCCCCGTCGTACACCAGATCGCCGAGCAGTTCGGCGTGCGGCATGCCGGTGCTGAACCCGGCCTGCAGCCTGCCGCGCGACAGGACGTCGGCCAGCGCCAGGTCCTCGGCCAGCCGGAACGGGTTCTCGTACCCGATCGGAATGACCGCGGTGCCCAGCTCGACCCGCTCGGTCCGCTGGCCCGCCGCGGCGAGGAACACCGCGGCCGAGCCCACCCCGTGTTCGAGATGGCGCTGCCGGATCCAGGCACCGTCGAAGCCGATCCGTTCGCCGTACTCGAACAGTTGCAGCGTCTCCTCCAGACCGGTGTACGGATCGTCGTCGGCGAAGTTGCCCGGGGTGAGAAAAGCCAGCGAGGTGAGGGTGGGGCTGCTCATACGGTGCTCGTCCTCATGGTCGGGGTCGGCTCATCGGCGCTCGGCGTTCACGACCCGCCCCGCTCGCGGGGGATCCTCTCGCCGGCCTCCACCGGCACGGGCAGCCGGTTCTCCGCCGGCGGCAGCGGGCAGGTTGCCAGATCGGTGTAGGCGCACGGCAGGTTCGTCGCCCGGTTGAAGTCCAGAACGACCGTGCCGTCGGCCGCGGGTGCGTCCAGCGCGAGGGCCCGGTTGGCCGCGTAGGTGGTGACCCCGGAGGTCGCGTCGGTGAACAGCACCAGCAGACCGCCCGGGCCGTGGCCGGGGAACGCGGTCAGCGCCAGCGGCCGCCCGTCCAGCTCGAACTCGACCCGGCCCGGCGCGTCGTACACGTGCTCCAGTCCTTCGACCGCCGCGCCGACGGTCGTCGGCCGGGGCTCGTCGAACGCCGTGTAACGGCCGGTAACCACCCAGCGGGGGTGCGGGGCGTAGGCCGGCGTTCCGGTGAAGGCGGTGCGCAGCGGTGTGTCCGGATGGCGGGGGCGGATGATGTCGTGTCCGCCGCGCTTGGCCACCTCGATGACGGCGTCGCCCCAGACGGCGTCGACCCCGCCGCGCTCCGGGATCACCCCGAAACGGTGCTCGCCCCGGACGGGAACGCCGTCGACGACCAGCTCCTCGCCGTCGTCGAGGACCACGACGATTCCGTCGGCGTCGGTCGACCACGCCCCCGGAGCGTCCGGGAAACGTTCCGGCTGCTCACTCAGCCAGTGCAGGCCGGTGACCGCCAGGAATCCGTGCGGGTCGGCGAGTCGTGCCTCCTGCCGGTGATGCCACTCCTGCCAGTCGAGGACGAAGGCCTCGATGTCTGCCGACGTGTCGTGAACGGTCACTTGTGCTCCTTCGGTTGGTGCGGCCCGACCCCGGCCGACGCGTGGCGGCCGCCGGGGATCGCCGCGAGCAGCTCGCGGGTGTAGTCGTGGCGGGGGCGGGTGAACAGGTCCTCGGCGGTGCCCGTCTCGACGATGCGCCCGGACCGCATGACGGCGACCCGATGCGCGATCTGGCGTACGACGGCCAGGTCGTGCGAGATGAACAGGTACGCCACTCCGGTGTCGGCCTGGAGCTCGGCGAGCAGGTCGAGCACCTGGGCCTGGACGGACACGTCGAGCGCGGACACCGGTTCGTCGCACACCACCAGGTCCGGCGAGAGTGCGAGGGCGCGCGCGATCGCGACGCGCTGGCGCTGCCCGCCGGACAGTTCCGCCGGGCGACGGCCCAGCATCGACGCGGGCAGCGCCACCTTCTCGAGCAGTTCCCGGGCCCGGGCGAGCCGTGAGGCACGGTCGCCGACCCTGAACGCACGCAGCGGCTCGGTGATCACCTCGCCGACGGAGAACCGGGGGTCCAGCGAGGCGTACGGGTTCTGGTAGACGAGCTGGGCCCGCCGGCGCAGTTGTCTGGCCTGTGCGCCTCGGGCGGTCGTGACATCGGCGCCGTCGAACAGGATGCTTCCGGCGGTCGGATCGGCCAGCCGCAGCACCAGGCGGGCCGTGGTGGACTTTCCCGAACCGGATTCCCCGACCAGGGCCAGCGTCCGGCCGCGGTGCAGGGTGAGGCTGACGTCGTCGACCGCCCGCAGGGTGCGGGCGGCGCCCCCGGCGGCGGGCAGCCGGAACTCCTTGACCAGATGGCGGGCCTCCACCAGCGGCGCCTCGTCGGGAGCCGGCGCGGTGGCGGAGCCCGTGGCACGAGGGCGGGCCGTGGTGAGGCTGGGCGCACTGGCCAGCAACCGCCGGGTGTAGGCGTGCCGCGGGTTCTCCAGGATGTCGCGGGTGGGACCCGCCTCCACGACCCGCCCCTCGGACATGACCACGATGCGCTGGGCCCGGTCGGCGGCCACGCCGAGATCGTGCGTCACCAGCAGCACGGCGGTGCCGGACTCCTCGGTGAGGTGCTGGAGGTGGTCGAGGATGACCCGTTGCACGGTGACGTCCAGCGCGCTGGTCGGCTCGTCGGCGATGATCAGTTTCGGTTCGGCGGCGATGGCGACCGCGATCAGGGCCCGTTGGCGCATCCCGCCCGACAGCTCGTGCGGGTACTGCCGGGCCCGGGTGGCCGCGTCGGGCAGCCCTGCCTGGTCCAGGATCGCGATCGCGGCCGACTGCGCGGAGCGCCGGGTCGCCAACCCGTGGATGCGCAGTACCTCGGCGACCTGCTCGCCGACGCGTTTGACCGGGTTGAGCGACACCGTCGGGTCCTGGGGCACCAGCCCGATCTGCGCGCCGCGTACGGTACGCAATTCCCGTTCCGAGAGCGCGGTGAGGTCGTGTCGGCCGAAGCGGACGGTACCGGCGTCGATGCCACCGTTGGCCGCCAGCAGCCGGGTGATCGCGTGCGCGGTCGTGCTCTTCCCGGAACCCGACTCGCCGACCACCGCCGTGACCTGCCCCGGCCACACGTCGAGATCCACCCCCCGCACCGCTCGCACGGTGCCCCCACGCGTGCGGTACGACACCGACAGGCCCCGCACTTCCAACAGCGCGGGTTCCCTGACCGAGCCCTCACCGCTCACGGCCTGATCGGCGGCGCCACGGCCGGTCGGGGGTCGGCCGGTCCCGGTGGGGTCGGTTCGGGGCCGGACGGTGATGGCGGCCCGGTCTGTCGGGAGCCGGTCGGGGACGGTCTTGTCGGTCGTCGGCCGGTCGGCGACGGCCTCGTCGGTCGTCGGCCGGTCGGGGACGGTCTTGTCGGGTACCGGCTGGTCGGTCACGGCCTCGTGCGGCACGGGTTCGTCCGTCTCGGGTTCGTTCGTCGTGGGTTCGTTCGTCGTGGGGCCGGTCATCGCTGTCGGGACCATTCGCCGTCCAGCGCTCGCGCGATGCGGTTGGTGGCGAGGCCCGTCGCGGCGATCGCGAGGCCGGGCAGGGCGGTGAGCCACCAGGCGTTGGCCAGGTAGTTGCGCCCCTCGGAGATCAAGGTGCCCCATTCGGGCGCAGGCGGCGGCGCCCCGTAGCCGAGGAAGCTCAGCGACGACACGGCGAGGATGGCCGCGCCGAACTCGAGGGTCGCCAGCACGATCACCGGGCCCGCCGCGTTGGGCAGGACGTGCCGGCCCAGCACCGAGTACCAGCGGGCACCGCAGGAGCGCGACGCCTCGACGAAGACCGCCTGCCGCACGCGCAGCACCTCCGCGCGGGTCACCCGGGCGAAGCCGGCGACGCTGGCGATGCCGACCGCGACCGCCACCTTCACCGTCCCGTAGCCCAGCGCGGTGACCAGGGCCAGGGAAAGGAACAGCGACGGAATCGACAGCAGTACGTCGACGAAGCGCATCAGCACGTCCTCGACCCAGCGGCCCACGAACCCGGCGACCAGGCCGATGAGCCCGCCGACCACGAACGCGAACCCCACCGCGATCAACGTCGCCTTCAGTGACAGCTGCGCACCGTGCACCACCCGCGAGAACACGTCACGTCCCAGCTCGTCGGTGCCGAACCAGTGCCCGCCGCCGGGGCTGCGGAAGTTCTGCGAGGGCACCCCGCGCAGCGGATCCTGCGAGGTGAACAGGGACGGCCAGAACGCGGCCAGCACCACCAGCACCAGCACCAGCGCCGAGACCGACAGCCCGGGCCGGCGCACCACGAAACGCAGGACCCGCAACGCTCCGACCAGGCGCCCCGGACCCGCGGCACCCGGACTCGCGGGACCTTGGCCCGCGGGACCTGGATCCGTACCGGGATCGACCGGCCGGGCCAGGCCGGCCGCGGCCTCCACGGTTTTGGCCGCTCCGGCGGCGACATCGTCGGCGAGGGTCCGGCTCATGCGGGACGCACCTTCCTGCTCGAGGCCACCACGATCCGCGGGTCGAGCAACGGGTAGACGAGATCGACGATCAGGTTGGCCGTCACGAAGATCAGCGCTCCGAACACCACGACCCCCTGGACCAGCGGAATGTCCTGGACGGTGACCGCGGCGGCGGTCACCCGGCCCAGGCCGTCGCGGGAGAACACCGTCTCGACGACGACCGAACCGGCGATCAGCTGGCCGGCCAGCAGCCCGACGACCGTCAGGGCCGGCAGTGAGGCGTTGCGCAGCGCGTGCCGCAGATGGATCCGCAGCCGGCCGGCGCCCTTGGCCCGTGCCGTCTCCACGTAGGCCTGGTCGAGCGCCGTCAACAGGCTCTTGGCCAGTACCTGCGCCACCAGCGCGCCGGTCGGTATCGCCAGCGTCACCGCGGGCAGCACCAGGCCCCGCAGTCCGTCGTTGCCGAACGCGGGGAACAGCCGCGTACGGAAGGAGAACAGCTCGACGAGCAGCAGCCCGACCCAGAACGTCGGTACCGACACCCCGAGCGGCGGCAACGACAGCAGCAACTGCCGCAGCCACCGGCGGCCGGTGAAGGTCGCCAGCACCGCGAGACCGCCGCCGAGGAGCACCGCGAGGAGCAGTGCCGCCCCGGTCAGCTGAAGGGTCTGCGGCAGCGCGTCGGCCAGGGTCGAGGTCACCGGCCGGCCGGTGGACACGGAGTCGCCGAAGTCACCGCGCACCGCCCTGCCGAGATGGTCGGCGTACTGCGCCGGCACC
Source organism: Streptomyces sp. NPDC088157 (assembly GCF_044741545.1). Lineage (NCBI taxonomy): Bacteria > Bacillati > Actinomycetota > Actinomycetes > Kitasatosporales > Streptomycetaceae > Streptomyces > Streptomyces sp. NPDC088157. Next base: position 415,154 of record NZ_JBIUSU010000003.1, on the reverse strand, counting down.
GGCTTGTCGAAGCCGTACTCGTGTCGCAGCGCGGCGAGTTGGGCCGGATCGACCTGCCCCGTGTCCGCTCCGGCGCCGGCCATCGCGGAGACGGGGTCACCGGGCAGGTAGTCCAGCACGAGGAAGGAGACCGTGTAGGCCGCCCACAGCACCCCGAGGGCCTGCGCGAGACGTTTGACCACATAGGGACGCATGCCGGCCGTTACCCGATCCAGGTGTCGTGCAGCTGTATCCGGCTGGAGGCCTCGAAGTCGAGGTCGTGCACCTTCTTCGCCACCCCCAGCTGGGTCTGCAGCTCCACCACGGGCACGACGTAGGCGTTCTGCACAATCAACTTCTGTGCCTCGCCCACCAGTTGCTTGCGCTTGACCGGGTCGCTCGTCGCGGCCTGCTGCGTCAGCGCGTCGTCCAGGGAGCTCGCCGGCAGGTGGTAGAAGTTGGCCAGCCGGGAGGAGTACGAGCTGCGCAGGATGTCCGGATCGGCGCGGGTCACATTGCCCCACACCGCGTCGAAGTCACCGGACTGAAGGGTCGGGGAGAACTGGGTGATCTGGAGCTGCTTGAGCGCCACGTCGATGCCGACGGCCTTGAGCTGCTGCTGGATCAGTTCCAGCGCGGGCTGGTTGGTGGCCGCGTTGGCGAACCACTTGACGGTCAGGCTCAGCCTCTTGCCGTCCTTGACCCGGACGCCGTCGCTGCCCGCCTTCCAACCGGCCGAGTCCAGCAGGGACTTCGCCTTGCCCGCGTCGAAGGCCAGGTCCGGGCCGAGATCGGCGTAGTCCGGTGTGGTGTGCGCCAGGATGCTGGTCGCCGGCTCGGTGCCGGTGGGGAACACGGCGTCCACGATCTGCTGCCGGTCGATGGCGAACAGGAGCGCCTGGCGCACCTTCGCGTCCTTGAAGAGCGCCCGGGAGTTGTTGAGCCCCAGGTTGAACACCACGCCCGGGTTGGCCCGTTGGGGGAGGTTCACCGCGCCGCCCTGGAGCGCGGCCTCGTTGGCCTTGCCGACGCTGCCGATCGCGTCCACCTGGCCGGACTGGAGGCTGCCGGTGCGTACGCCGGCCTCGGGGACCACCTTGAACACCAGCTTGTCCAGGTAGGCCTCGCCCTTCTTGGTCCACAGCGTGGAACCCCACGCGTACTTGGCGCGCCTGGCCAGGGTGATCGACTGGTTCTGCGCATAGTCCTTCAGCACGAACGGCCCGGATCCGACCACGCCCTTGCTGCATTTGTCCTGCGGGCTCTCCTTCGCGCTCGCCGACGACTCGATCCCCAGCGAGTGCGTCGCCGTGGCCTGCAGGAACTGCGCGTTGGGCTGCTTGAACCTGACCCGCACCGTCAGCGGGTCCACCGCGGTGGTGCTCTCCACGCCGCTCAGGTACCCCTGGGCGAGGGTGCCCAGGGCGCCGAGCTTCGGCACCGCGTCGAAGTTGTCCTTCACCACCTGTGCCGTCAGGGGTGTCCCGTCGCTGAAGGTCACACCTGATCTCAGGTGGAACGTGAACGTCGTGGTGTCCGGGCTGATGTCCCAGCTCTTCGCCAGCCAGGGCACGATCTTTCCGGTCTTGGGGTCCTGGTCGGTCAGGGAGTCCACGACCTGACGCAGTGAGTAGATGGTGTCGTTGCTGGCCACCTGCTGCGGATCCACGCAGCCGGCGTCGGAACCCACCGCGAAGGTGAGGGTGCCGCCCGACTTCGGCCGGCCGCCCTCGCCGCCGGCGCTGCCGGTGTCGCTCGACGCGCAGGCGCTCAGCAGCAGCCCGCCGGTCACGAGTGCGGCGAACGCCGCCCGGCGGTGAGTACGGGAATCCGGATGCGCTGTCACGGGATGGTTCTCCTACTCCAAGGTCACCGCGCACATGCCGGGGCGGAACGCGGCCATGGCGATGCGCGGAAGGTGCCGTCCCCGCACGGGTCGGCACTGCTCAGAACTGTTCAGGGGGGACGCCGACGACGATGTCGACGACGACATGACCGCGCCGGGGGCGAGGGTCAGCCGGTGGGGTGGGGCGTGATCAGCCCTGACACAGACAGCTGGCGGAACGCCGCAGGTCGATGTGGCGACGGCGCGAGAATCCGGAGAACGGTGCAGCGGTCGCGATGGAGGAACTCAGGTTGCCGTTGTGCCGCACGCCGGTCCTCCACCTCTCAGGCCCCGGAACCGGGGCTACGCGCTTGCGGAGTCGAATGACCCCGCCGGGCTTTCACCTGGAGCACCCCACCGCGGAGGAGGGTTGCCGGTCAGCTAGCCAGGGCTTGACGCTGACACTCAATGCCGGTGTCGACCTTACGGAGTACTCACATTGTCCGTCAATATCGGTCGGAGAGTTGAACGACTCCGCCGCACCGGCCGTGACTGCCGGTGCGGCGGGACGCACATCAGCGCTCGTCGGCCGGACGCCCGGCAGGGACGCCGGCGCCGGCCCCGGTCACGGCTTACGGGCGAGGCCGCCGTGTTCGCCGATGACCTCCGGGGCGGGGGAGGTGGTCTCCGGGCGCCAGAGGGGGACCGGGACGACTCCCGGCTCCAGGAGGTCCAGGCCGTCGAAGTACGCGGTGATCTCGTCCACGGAGCGCAGGTTGTACGGAACGGCGCCGCTCTCGTTGTAGGCGTCCTGGGCCGCTTCGAAGACCGGGTCGATGCCCCGCGAACCGTCGTTGACGGAGAGGTAGCTGCCGGACGGCAGGGCCGCCATCAGGGTCGTGACGATGGAGCGTGCCTGGTCGTAGTCGGCGACGTGGCCCAGGATGTTGCTGAGGATGAGCGCGGTGGGACGGGTGAAGTCCAGCGTCTCGGCGGCGGCCGCCAGGATGCGCTCCGGCTCCAGCACGTTGGCGTCGACGTAGGAGGTGGCGCCCTCCGCGGTGGAGTAGAGCAGCGCGCGGGCGTGGGCCAGGACCATCGGGTCGTTGTCGACGTAGACGATCCGGGTCTCGGGGGCGATGCGCTGGGCGACCTCGTGGGTGTTCTCGGCGGTCGGCAGGCCGGTCCCGACGTCCAGGAACTGTCGTATGCCCGCCTCGGAGACCAGATACGTGATGTTGCGGCGCAGGAACGCACGGCTGCTCCGTGCGATGGTGACGATGCCGGGGAAGACGGCGGTGTAGGCGTCACCGGCCTGCTCGTCGACGGGGTAGTTGTCCTTCCCGCCCAGCCAGTAGTTCCAGATGCGGGCCGAGTGCGGCACCGATGTGTCGATCTTCTGGTGCGCCGCTGGTCCGGGCGAGGTCACATGGTCGGTCATGAGGGGCGTCCGTCTTTCAGCCGAGGCGTGAGCAGTTCGAGCCACAACCTACGTCCCAACGACCCTGTTACGTACACGCGTTCACATTTTCGGTCGGTTGGAACGGTATCCGCACGCCAACTTCCGCCAGTTGCGGTCGGTGCCGGTAGCGTGACCGCCGTGATGGTGGGGACCCGGGAGACCCGGCTGATCGTGCTGCGGGGCAACAGTGCCTCGGGAAAGTCGACGGTGGCGGCCGGCCTGCGTGACAGGTTCGGCCGGGGCCTGGCCCTGGTCGGGCAGGACAACCTCCGCCGGGTCGTACTGCGCGAGCACGACCGGCCCGGCGCGGCGAACATCGGGCTGATCGAGGCCGTCGCCCGCTACGCCCTGGACGCCGGGTACCACGTGGTCCTCGAGGGCATTCTGTACGCCGACCGGTACGGCCCCATGCTCGAGCGGCTGCGCGCGGACCACCGCGGCCCGACCCACGGCTACTACCTCCATGTGCCGCTCGCCGAGACCCTCGTGCGCCATGCCGGCAAGCCGATCGCCGACGAGGTGGGCGAGGCGGACCTGCGCGTCTGGTACCGGGATCTCGATCTGCTGCCGAGCGGCACCGAGACCGTCATCGGTGCCGACAGCACGCTCACGAGGACCGTCGACCGCATCATGCGCGACACGGGCCTGGACAGCCTTCCCGCCCGGGAACACCCGCCCCCGGGCTCGTCCCCCGCCTGACCGGTCGGTCCGGCTACGGCTTGACGCCCACGCCCGTCCAGGGCTGACCTCGGCGTCGGTGGCGTCGTCGGGGGCGTCCGGGCGCCGGCGGTGACCGACCGCGATGCCGGGAGAGGGGAACGCGGTGTGGGCGACCCTGACGGCCTGAGCGGACGCACAGGACCCGCAGGCCGGCCGCTCCCAGCGGCTCAGTACCCGGCAGGGGTCAGTTCGGCCAGCAGCAGGGTGCGGTCGTCGGCGCCGACCGTGCCGGAAGGGGTGTGCAGGAGCCGACGGCACAACGACGGCAGGGCGTCCTGCCCGTCGCCGTCCATGGACCCGACGGCCGCCGCCGCGTCCACGGTGCGCGCGAGGCGGCTGATCTCCTGGTCGATGTCGGCGTCGCGGGACTCGACCAGACCGTCGCTGTAGAGCACCAGCAGGGCCGGATCCGGGACACTCAGCACGGTCTCCTCGTAGCTGCCCGTACCGAGCCCGAGGGGCAGGCCCGCCCCGGTCAGTCCGACCGGGGCCGTGCGGCCGTCCGGGCCGCGCAGCAACGGGGGCGGGTGGCCCGCCCCCACCAGCGTGCAGGTGCGCCGCCGGGCATCCCACTCGGCGTAGATGCAGGTCGCGAACGAGACGCCGGGGGAGTCCCCGGCGAGTGTGTCGAGCCGTCCTATGAGGTCGGCCGCCGAGATGTCGAGGCCCGCCAGGGTACGGACGGCGGTGCGCAGCTGGATCATCGCGACCGCGGACTCAGGGCCGTGTCCCATGGCGTCCCCGACGATCAGGCTGACCCGGTCGCCCGGCCGCTTCAGCACGTCGAACCAGTCGCCGCCGACGAGGTTGCCCTGCCCGGCGGGCAGACAGCCGTGCGCGGTGCGGCAGCCCCCGAACTCCTGTGCCGTTCCCGGCGGCAGACTGTTGCGGATGGCCAGCGCGGTCCGCCGCTCACGCTCGTACCGGCGCCCGTTGTCCAGCGCTACGGCGGCCCGCGCGGCCAGTGCCTCCGCGGCGGCCGTGTCCGCCGGGCCGAACGGCACACGGCCCGGTCCCCGCGTACACGTGACGAAGCCGATCGGCACGTCCCGCAGGCGCAGGGGCATGACGAGGAAGGACGCCACCCGCAGCAGGTCGCGGACGCGCGCCTCGCCGTCTCCGGAGGCGATGAGCCGGTCCGACGTGTGCGGGTCCACCGAGTCGAGCACCTGCGCCTGCCCGGCGGCGAGCGCGCGGGCGTACGGCGTCTCCCGGGGGAAGGAGACCACCTCGCCGACCGGCAGCATGCCCTCCCAGTCCTCCAGCGCGCCCGGTCCGACACGCAGCGCCATCCGGCGCGCCTCGATCCTGGGCGCGTCCGCTCCGACGTGCGCGTTCTCCTCGACGCGCCACCGCTCCAGCAGGTACACGGAAGCCGCGTCGCAGAACCCGGGCGTCAGTGCGTGGACGACATGGCTGCCGGTCATCCGCAGATCGAGTTCCGAGCCGATGACGTCGGCCGCGGGGGAGAACACCGACCGGCGGGGCGAGGACAGGGCGGCGGAGGCGTCGTCGGTGCGGCTGCGCGGTTCGTTCCGCAGGGTCGTGCCTTTCCAGTGGGGTGCGGCCGCGCGGCGGGGTACAAGGGATCACCGTGAGCCGTCGCAACTATATGATGGCGCGTCAAGTCGACGGGGGCGAAACCCAGTCGCCGCAGCGTCACCGGCCCGGCCCGGCGCGGTCGCGGGTGAGCGTCGTGGGCGGTTCGGCCGCTCGGGCCGAGGTCGGGGCGAGGCGGGCGGGCACGAGCTTCGGGATCATGCGGCGGCAAACCTGTTGAGATGGCGGGCTGCCTTGGGGAGGGTCTGTGGGCATGGAGTTCTTCTGCTACCACCGTGACCGGCCCGCCTCCGCCGTCCTGCGCGACGAGTTGCTGGAGAAGCACTGGTCCTACATGGACCGGTACGCCGCGGAGATGATCGCTCGTGGCCCGACTTTCGCCGCCGACGGCGACACACCCACCGGCAGCGTGCACATCGTCGACCTCCCGGACGCCGCCGCCGCCCGCGCGTTCGCCTTCGACGAGCCCAACTACCAGGCCGGTGTCTACCGGGACGTGCTGCTGCGCCGGTGGCGCAACCTGCTGGGCCGCACCATGTGGGAATTCCCCGGTGGCCGGACCGATGGCGACCGGTACCTGGTCCTCGGCCTCGGTTCGGGGCGGGACACCGACCTCGTCGTGCCGTCCGACCGGGACGAGCTGATCGCGTACGGCCCGCTGCTCTCCGACGACGGCGCCACCACCGTGGGCACCGCGGTGCTGCTCAGAGCCCCGGACCCGGACACGGCACGAGCCGTCCTGGCCCCGCACCTGTATGCCGACATCGAGGTTCACGAATGGCAGTTCGGCGGACGGCCGTCATGAACTCCGCCGACAGCCGGGCCGTGCCGCACCCGGCCAGGACCGCCGTCGACCTGAGCTGACGGCCACCGGCGGGTGGACGACGCCGTCTCCACCCGCCGCCGAGGCGGACTACTCGCCCTTCGGCGCCGCCTGCTGCACGACCTCGAACGACCAGAGGGTGGAGCCCGATGCCGCGGGCTTGGGCCGTTCCCCTTCCGTGCCGCCCTGGTGCGCGGTCTTCATCGGGCCCTCCATCCACGCCTGGAACGACTCCTCGTCACGCCACCGCGTGTACACCAGGTAGTCGTCGGTTCCCTCGACGGGGCGCAGGAGCTCGAACCACTCGAAGCCGTCCGAGTTCTCGACGGCATGGGCCCGGGCGGCGAACCGCTTCTCGAGGGTCTCCCGCTGCTCCGCCGGGACGGTCAGTACGTTGATCTTGACTACGCTCATGCTCCCATCCTGCCCTCTCGGAACGCGCGGGCCGTGGACCGCCCCCACCGGGGCGGCACCCGACCGACAGCGCCACATTCCGGGGACGCTGCCTCGCGTATGGCACCCACGCCTCCACCACGCCACCCATGAATGACGTGGTCCTCGGCCAGGACGTCTCCAGGTCCGGAATCTGGTCCATACCAAACCCTTGACAGGTTCATTACTCACTTCTTAAATCACGTAGTGAACTAAGCCCCCGCCAGGGCCGGTTCGCACCCCCCACCCAGTCGGCGCGGTCACGGGCGGTACGCCCTTCCGCGCTCCGGTCTGTCATGAGCATGCCGTGCTTGTGTCAGCCCGTCACGCATCAGGAAGGGAGAGCTATGGCCTCTCCGCGCCTGCCCCGGCGCCTGCTGTTTTCGCTGGCCTCGCTCCTCGCCTTCGCGTCGCTGTCCACCGGACCGGCGCAGGGCGCGTCCCCATCGGCGGCGCAAGCCTCCGCACACGCCGTCGCGTCGGCCGACGCGGCAGCCGTCACGTTCTCCGACGAGTTCGACGGGCCCGCCGGCGCCGCCGTGGACGGCGCCCGCTGGCAGATCGAGACCGGTGACAACGTCAACAACCACGAGCGGCAGTACTACACCGCGGGCAACCGTAACGCCGCTCTGGACGGCCAGGGCCATCTGGTGATCACCGCCCGCCGGGAGAACCCGGGCAACTACCAGTGCTGGTACGGGCGGTGTGAGTACACCTCCGCCCGGCTGAACACGGCCGGCAGGTTCACCACGACGTACGGCCGTGTCGAAGCCCGGATGAAGGTCCCGCGCGGGCAGGGCATGTGGCCCGCGTTCTGGATGCTGGGCAACGACATCGGCCAGGTCGGCTGGCCCGCCTCGGGCGAGATCGACGTCATGGAGAACGTGGGCTTCGAGCCGGCCACGGTCCACGGCACCCTGCACGGCCCGGGATACTCCGGCTCCGCGGGCATCGGAGCCGGGTACACCCTGCCCGGCGGACAGGCCTTCGCCGACGCCTTCCACACCTTCGCCGTCGACTGGAGCCCGAACGCGATCACCTGGTCCGTCGACGGCACCGTCTACCAGCGGCGCACCCCCGCCGACCTCGGCGGGCGGCAGTGGGTCTTCGACAAGCCCTTCTTCCTGATCCTCAACCTCGCGGTCGGCGGCTACTGGCCCGGAGACCCCGACGGCAGCACGGTCCTCCCCCAGCAGCTCCTGGTCGACCACGTGCGGGTGAGCACCGGCACCGCCCAGCCGGGCGGTGGCGGCCCCGTCACGGGCCTCGCCGGCAAGTGCGTGGACGTGGCCGGGGCCAACAGCGCCAACGGCACGGCCGTGCAGCTGTACGACTGCAACGGCACCGCCGCCCAGCAGTGGACCGTGGGCGCCGACGGCACGATCCGCGCGCTGGGCAAGTGCCTGGACGTCGCCTCGGGCGGCACGGCCGACGGCACCCCCGTACAGCTCTGGGACTGCAACGGTTCCGCCGCCCAGCAGTGGGCCGTCCCCGCGGCCCGGGACATCGTCAACCCGCAGGCGGACAAGTGCCTGGACGCCACGGGCGGCAGCTCCGCCGACGGCACCCGGCTGCAGATCTGGACCTGCACCGGCGCGGCCCAGCAGAAATGGACGGTGACCCGATGACCACGAGGTTCGCGCACCGACGCGCGGTACGCGGCGCGCTGGGCGCGGCGGCCGTCGCCGCCCTGCTCACCGGCCTGAACGGAACACCGGCGAGCGGCGCCGCGGCGGCCGCCGGGCAGATCACCGGGATCGGCGGCAAGTGCGTCGACATCGCGGGTGCCGCCACCGCCGACGGCACCGCCGTGCAGCTGTACGACTGCAACGGCAGCGCGGCCCAGCAGTGGACCGTGGGCGGCGACGGCACGATCCGCGCGCTGGGCAAGTGTCTGGACGTCGCCTCGGGCGGCACGGCCGACGGAACGCGGACCCAGTTGTGGGACTGCAACGGCTCCGCGGCCCAGCAGTGGACGGTCACCGCCGCCCGGGACATCGTCAACCCGCAGGCGGACAAGTGCCTGGACGCGACCGGCAACAGCTCCGCCGACGGCACCCGGCTGCAGATCTGGACCTGCACCGGAACCGCCAACCAGAAGTGGACGGCGCCCGGCGGCGGGGGAGAGCCGGCGCCCGGACCGGGAGCCATGGCCGTCGCACCGTATCTCTACAACGGCTGGGGCAGCCCGCCCAGCCCCACCACCGTGATGAACGCGACCGGGGTCAAGTGGTTCACGCTCGCCTTCGTCCTCAGCAACGGCTACTGCGATCCGCGGTGGGACGGCAGCCGCCCGCTGACCGGCGGAGTCGACCAGCAGACCGTCACCGCCGTCCGGGGAGCGGGCGGAGACGTGATCCCCTCCTTCGGCGGCTGGAGCGGCAACAAACTGGAGAGCTCCTGCGGCAGCGCGGGCGAACTGGCCGCCGCGTACCAGAAGGTCATCAACGCCTACGGTCTCAAGGCGATCGACATCGACATCGAGGCGGCGGCGTACGACAGCGCCGTCGTGCAGCAACGCACGGTCGACGCGCTGAAGACCGTCAGGGCGAACAACCCCGGCATCAAGGTGTACGTCACCTTCGGCACCGGCCAGAACGGCCCCGACAGCAGCCTGATCGGCAGGGCCGCCGCCTCCGGACTCACCGTGGACAGCTGGACGATCATGCCGTTCGACTTCGGCGGCGCGGGCCAGAACATGGGCCTGCTCACCGTCCGGGCCGCCGAGGGACTCAAGACCGCGGTGAAGAACGCGTACGGCTACTCGGACGACCAGGCCTACCGGCACACCGGCATCTCCTCGATGAACGGCGTCACCGACGACAGCGAGACGGTGACCGTCGCCGACTTCCGCACCATCCTCGCGTACGCCCAGCAGCGGCACCTGGCCCGGCTGACCTTCTGGTCGGTCAACCGCGACCGGCCCTGCACCGGCGGCGGCGCCGACACCTGCTCGGGCGTCTCCCAGCAGCCCTGGGACTTCACCCGGGTCTTCGCGCAGTACGCCGGCTGACCCCTCGCGTACCCGGGCCGACCCCTCCCGTACCCGGGTCGGCCCCTCCCGCACTTCCCCGACCCCCACTCACGCCGTTCCGGCGGCACAGGAGAAGACGTGCTCCGCTTCCCACGACCATCCCTCGCCGGCCCCTGGACCGTGGCTTCCGTGGCCGCGGCCACGGCCGTCTCGCTCCTGACCGGAGTCCAGCCCAGCCGGGCGGCCACCGACGCGGCCACCGCCCTCCCCACCGGCTGGTCCACGGTGGTGAACTCCGGCAGCGGCAAGTGCCTGGACGCCCGGTCGGCCGCGACCGGGAACGGCACCGCCGTGCAGCAGTACGCCTGCAACAACAGCACCGCCCAGCAGTGGAGTTTCACCGCGACCGGCGACGGCTTCGTACGGATCGGCAATCGCAACGACGCCCAGCAGGTCGTGGACGTCAGCGACGTCTCCACGGCCGACAACGCGGCCGTGCACCTGTGGAGCTACGGCGGCGGCGCCAACCAGCAGTGGCAGGCCGTCGACGAGGGCGGCGGCGCGTACCGCTTCGTCAACCGCAACAGCGGCAAGTGTCTCGACGTCCCGTCCGCCTCGACGGCCGACAGCGTCCAGCTGGTGCAGTACACCTGCAACGGCACCGCAGCCCAGCGCTTCCAGGTCGCGCCCGTGAGCACCGCGCCCGGTGACGTCGACCTCGGCCCGAACGTCGTCGTCTTCGACCCGTCGATGCCCTCGTCCACGATCCAGAGCCGGCTGAACTCGATCTTCCAGCAGCAGGAGACGAACCAGTTCGGCTCCCAGCGCTACGCGGTCATGTTCAAGCCGGGCACGTACAGCAACGACGTCAACGTCGGCTTCTACACCCAGGTCCTGGGCCTCGGGCAGTCGCCGGACTCGGTCACCATCAACGGCGCCGTACATGTGGAGGCCGACTGGTTCCCGCCGCAGAACGCCACCCAGAACTTCTGGCGCGGCGCCGAGAACCTGTCGGTCAACCCCACGGGCGGCACGGACCGGTGGGCCGTGTCCCAGGCGTCCGGGTACCGCCGCATGCATGTGCGCGGCAACCTGGAGCTGAGCGACGGCGGCTGGTCCAGCGGCGGGTTCATGGCCGACAGCAAGATCGACGGACAGGTGCGGTCCGGCACCCAGCAGCAGTGGCTGACCCGCAACTCCCAGCTCGGCGGCTGGACCGGCTCCAACTGGAACATGGTCTTCGTCGGCAGCCAGGGCGTGCCCGGCAACAGCTTCCCCAACCCGCCCTACACCACGGTCGACCGCACTCCCACGGCGCGGGAGAAGCCCTTCCTGTACGTGGACGGTACCGGCGCCTACAAGGTGTTCGTCCCGTCCGTGCGGACCAACTCCTCGGCCACCACCTGGGCGAACGGGACCGCCGCGGGCAGCTCGCTCGGCATCGACCAGTTCTTCGTCGTCAAACCCGGCGCGACCGCGGCACAGATCAACGCCGCCCTCGCCGGGGGCAGGAACCTGCTGGTCACTCCCGGCGTGTACCACCTCGACCAGACCCTGCGGGTGACCCGCCCCGACACCGTGGTGCTCGGTCTCGGCCTCGCCACGTTCGTCCCGGACAACGGCGTCACCGCCATGACCGTCGCCGACGTCGACGGGGTGAAGGTCGCCGGCGTCCTCTTCGACGCCGGCACCACCAACTCGCAGACACTCGTGGAGATCGGCCCAAGCGGCGCCGCCGCGGACCACGCGGCGAACCCCACCTCCCTGCACGACGTGTACTTCCGGGTCGGCGGGGCCGCCGTGGGCAGGGCGACCACCAGCCTCGTCGTCAACAGCGACGACGTCATCGGTGACCACATGTGGATCTGGCGCGGCGACCACGGCACCGGCATCGGCTGGAACACCAACACCGCGGACACCGGACTCGTCGTCAACGGCGACGACGTCACCATGTACGGCCTGTTCGTCGAGCACTACCAGAAGCACCAGACCCTGTGGAACGGCAACGGCGGCCGGACGTACTTCTACCAGAACGAGATGCCCTACGATCCCCCGAACCAGGCCGCCTGGATGAACGGCTCCACCCAGGGCTACGCCGCCTACAAGGTCGCGAACTCGGTCACCGGCCACCAGGCCTACGGGCTCGGCAGCTACTGCTACTTCAACGTCGACCCGGGCGTCACCGCCGAGCACGCCTTCGAGGCCCCGGCCAATCCGAACGTGCGCTTCCAGAACATGGTGACCGTCTCGCTCGGCGGTACCGGGACCATCCGGCACGTCATCAACGACCGGGGCGGGCCGTCCAACTCCGCCACCAACGTGGCCAACCTGGTGAGCTATCCGTGAGGTGAAACAGCCGTGAGCCGGGCTCGCGGCAGGGGCCCGCCGGTCCCTCCGCCCGCCCGGCCGTCACTCCGTGTCGAAGTCCGTCCCCCGGGAGACCTTCTCCCACTCGGTCAGCTCGGCGCGCACGGAGTCCAGGTGTCCGGTCAGGAAGTCGACCGCGTCCCCGCCGAGGGCGAGGCGGAGCGGGGTCCTCTCGGCGGCGAGGGCCAGCCGGATCGCCGCGGCTGCCTTCGCCGGGTCGCCGGGCTGGCCGCCGTCACCGCCCTGCACCAGCTGCCGGGTCGCGCCGACCTTCTCCGCGTACACCGGGTTCTCCTCGGAGAAGTACGCCGCACCCTTGCCGAACAGGTTGGTGCGGAACGCGCCGGGCTCCACGATCAGCACCTTGATGCCGAAGGGCGCCACCTCGTCGGCCAGGCCCTCCGACAGCTGCTCCAGCGCCGCCTTGGTCGCGCTGTAGGCGGAGAACCCGGCGAAGGACAACTGCCCGCCGAAACTGCTGATGTTCACGACAGATCCGTCGCCCCGCTCCCTCATCTGCGGCAGCAGCGCGCGGGTCAGCCGCGCCGGGCCGAACACATGCAGCTCGAACAGGTCGCGCAACTCCCGGTCGGTGGTCTCCTCGAACGCCCCGACCTGGGTGCGGCCGGCGTTGTTCACCAGCACGTCCACCCGGCCGTACCGGGCCAGGACGTCGGCGGCCACCGCGTCGATCCGCTCGCCGTCGGTGACGTCCAGGCCGATCGCCTCCACCCGGTCCGGGTGCGCGGCCATCAGGTCGTCCAGCGCCTCGGTCCGCCGTGCCGTGCCGATCACCGTGTCACCGGCGGCGACCGCGGCCTCCGCGATGGCCCGTCCGAAGCCGCTGCTCGCGCCGGTGACCAGCCAGACCTTGGCGTTCTCGCTCATCTTCGTCTCCCTCGTCAACTGCCGTCCGGGGCTCCCCGTCGACAGGTCCCATCCTTCGGCAGGTACCGGGGTGGCGTCCAAGACCCTCCGTGATAGCCATGGGTTATGGACATCCACGGGCGCGACCTGCGCTACTTCGCCTCGGTCGCCGAGGAGTTGAGCTTCACCCGCGCCGCCGAGCGGCTGTTCGTCTCCCAGCCCGCGCTGAGCAAGCAGATACGGATGCTGGAGAGGCAACTGGGTGCGGTCCTGTTCGAACGGGACCGGCGGACCGTGCGGTTGACCGCGGTGGGGGAGGCCCTGCTGCCCCGCGCCCGCGAGGTGCTGGCCGCATGGGAGGCCGCCGAGGCGGCCGTGGAGGAGGCGAAGACCGCCGAGCGGCGCACTCTGGTGATCGGTATGTCCACCAGCCCGGGCCGCGGGCTGCTGCCGGCCCTGCGGACCCGCCTCGTGTCCCGGCATCCGGACGCACATCCCGTCCTGCGTCAGGTCAACTGGGCCGATCCCAGCGCCGGGTTGGCGGACGGATCCAGCGACGTCGCCTTCGTCTGGCTCCCGCTGCCGGACGACGACCGCTATCAGTACGCGGTGGTGGCCCGCGAACCCCGGCTGGTCGCGCTGCCGCACGGGCACCCCTTGGCGGCCCGGGCCGCGTCCGACCCCGAGGGGAAGGTGGACTTCGCCGACCTGCTGGACGAGCCCTTCCTCGCCCTCCCCGCGGAGGCCGGCCCGTTGCGGGACTACTGGCTCGCGCTCGACGCCCGCGACGGTCGCCCGCCGCGGATCGGCGGGGTGGTGGCCAGTGCCGAGGAAACCCACGAGGCCGTCGCCGGCGGCCAGGGCGTGGCGCTGCTGGCGACCGGCAACGCCCCGCTGCTCGTACGGGACGAGGTGATCGCCGTGCCGGTCCGGGGCGTCTCCCCCTCCCGGTTGGCGGTGGCCGCCGGGCGGGAGGACCGACGGCCGCTGGTGCTCGCCTACCTCGCGGCGGCCCGCGACGTCGGAGCCTCGACCCGCACGACGCGCTGACCCGGTTCCCGCGGCGGGGGGTCGCCTTCGCCCGCCCCGGAGAGCCTTTCGGGGCGGGCGGAGGCGACGGTCGGTGCTACTTGGTGAGCGCCGCCAGCTTGGGGTCGTTCGCGTAGGCCTCGGCCGCGTTCTCCTTCGTCACGATCACGGGCGGAAGGAGGTAGGACGGGACGACCTTCTTGCCGTTGTCGTACGACTTGGTGTCGTTGATGGTCGGCTTGTCGCCCTTCTGGAGGGCCTTGACCATGTTGACGGTCTCCGCGACGAGCTTGCGGGTGTCCTTGTTGATGGTCGAGTACTGCTGTCCCGCCATGATCGACTTCACCGACTCGACCTCGGAGTCCTGACCGGTGACGACCGGGACCGGCTTGCCGGCGCCCTTGACCGAGGTGAGGATCGCGCGGGCGAGGGTGTCGTTGGGGGACAGGACGCCGTCGAGGGTCTTCTTGCCGCCGTAGGCCGAGGTCAGCAGCGAGTCCATGCGCTGCTGGGCGTTCTCGGCCTTCCAGCCCTGGGTCGCGGTCTGCTTGATGTCGGTCTGCCCCGAGCCGACAACGATGTCGCCCTTGTCGATCAGTGGCTTCAGCACGTCCATCGCGCCGTCGAAGAAGACCTTGGAGTTGTTGTCGTCCGGCGAGCCGGAGAACATCTCGATCGTCCAGGGCCCCTTCGGCTTCTTCGCCTTCATGCCGTCGACCAGGGCCTGGCCCTGAAGCTGGCCGACCTTGAAGTTGTCGAAGGCGATGTAGTAGTCGATGTCGGGGGTGTTGGTGATGAGCCGGTCGTAGGCGATGACGGTGGCGCCCTCCTCCTTGGCCTGCTTCACCTGGGTCGCGAGCTGTGAGGCGTCGGTCGCGCCGATGACGATGACCTTCGCGCCCTTGGTGACCATGGAGGAGATCTGCGCCTGCTGGTCGGCCACGGTGGTCGAGGCGCCCGCGTACTGGACGTCCGCCTTGAAGCCCGCGTCCTTGAGACCGCCGGTGAACAGGTCACCGGCGAGCACCCAGTTCTCCGACGTCTTGGCGGGCAGGGCGACGCCGATCAGGGAGTCCTTCGCGAAGCCCTTGCCGTCGGCGCTGTCGCTGCCGGTGGAGCCCTCGCGTTCGTTGGAGCAGGCCGTGCCCAGGGTGAGCAGGGCGGCGGCGCCGACGGCGGCGATGCTTCTGATGACGGTTGTGCGCATGGTGAGTTGACCCTTCGTGCGGTGCTGGTTGCCGGAGTGCGGTGTGCCGTCGAGCGCGGCGGGGCGGTACGGGCTTCGCGGTCAGCCCGCGATCTTGGCCTTGTCGGCGTCGGAGTTCGGGGCCGGCGGGGGAGCCGGTGCCGCCGGGTCGTCCCGCCGGAACGGGCGGGTCAGCGTTCCGATGATCGAGAAGCGTCCCTGGCTCTTGTTGTAGACGTCGAAGGCGACGGCGAGCAGGAGGACCAGGCCCTTGATGATCTGGACCATGTCCGAACCGACGCCCTCCAGTTGGAGGCCGTTGTTGAGCAGTGCCATGACCAGACCGCCGACGATCGAGCCGCTCACGGTGCCGAGGCCTCCGGAGACCGCCGCGCCGCCGATGAACACGGCCGCGATGGCGTCCAGTTCCCAGCTCAGGCCGTCCTGCGGTCCGGAGGCCGAGGACCGGGCGACGAAGATCATGCCGGCGAGTGCGGCCAGCACCGACATGTTCGTCATGACCAGGAAGTTGACCCGCTTGAGCTTCACACCGGACAGTTCGGCCGCGCGTGCGTTGCCGCCGACCGCGTAGATGTGCCGGCCGCCGATCGTGTTGCGGGTGTAGTGCGAGTACGCGAGGACCAGGACGATCAGGATGATGCCGGAGATCGGCAGGCTGGTGCCGATCCGCCCGCCGGCGAAGCGGAGCGTCGCGAAGACGATGACGCCGGCCATCACGGCCAGGCGGATGCCGGTGACCCACAGCGGCGCCGGGTCGGCGTTCATCTCGCGGCGGGTCCGGCGCGCCTGCCACTCGCGCCACGCCACTCCCGCGCACGCGGCCACGCCGAGCAGCAGCGTCAGGTTGTTGTACCCGGTGTCCGGACCGACCTCGGGCAGGAAGCCCGCGCCGATCTTGCGGAAGCCCTCGGGAACCGGAACCGTGTCGGCGTTGCCGATGTACTGGTTGCCGCCGCGGAACAGCAGCATCCCGGCGAGGGTCACGATGAAGGCCGGCACGCCGATGTAGGCGACCCAGAAGCCCTGCCAGGCGCCGATCGCCGCGCCGACGAGCAGGCCGAGCAGGATGCCCAGTGGCCACGGCAGGTCGTACTCCTGCATCGCCTTGGCGACGACGATGCCGGTGAACGCGGCGACGGAGCCGACCGACAGGTCGATGTGCCCGGCGACGATCACCATCAGCATCCCGATGGCCAGGATCAGGATGTACGAGTACTGGCTGACGACGGCGATGAGGTTGCCGGACGTGAGCGTCAGGCCGTCGGTCCAGATCTGGAACAGCAGGACTATCGCCACCAGGGTGGAGATCATGCCGAACTGGCGGGCGTTGGAGGTCGTGCCCCCGAAGAGGTTCTTCTGCAGGTCAGTTATTCGGCTCATGGCGTGGGGCTCTTCTTGGTAGCGGTCATCTGCTTCATCAGGAGTTCCGGATCGGCGTCGCCGCGCGCCACGTCGCCGGTGATGGTGCCCTCGAACACCGTGTAGATGCGGTCGCACAGGCCGATCAGCTCGGGCAGCTCGGAGGAGATGACCACCACGCCCTTGCCCTGGGCGACGAGCCGCTGGATGATCCCGTAGATCTCGAACTTGGCGCCCACGTCGATGCCGCGGGTCGGCTCGTCGAGGATCAGCAGGTCCGGGTCGGTGAACATCCACTTCGCCAGGACGACCTTCTGCTGGTTGCCGCCGGAGAGCTTGACGACTCCCTCGTCGACGCCGGGGGTCTTGATCCGCAGGCTCCGGCGGTACTCCTCGGCGATCCGGTGCTCGCGCACCGGGTCGATGACGCGGCGCCGGGCGATCTTCGACAGCTTGGCGGCCACCATCGAGGTCTTGATGTCGTCCAGGAGATTCAGGCCGATCGACTTGCGGTCCTCGCTGACGTAGGCAAGTCCGTGCCCGATGGCGTCCGAGACGGTCTTCAGCCGGATCTCCTCGCCGTCCTTGAAGACCTGACCGGACAGCCAGGTGCCGTAGGAGCGGCCGAAGAGGCTCATCGCGAGTTCGGTGCGGCCGGCGCCCATGAGTCCCGCGAAGCCGACGATCTCCCCGCGGCGGACGTGGAACGTCGAGCCCTTGCACACCATGCGCTCGTCGGAACTGGGGTGCCGCACCGTCCAGTCGCGGACCTCGAAGAAGACGTCGCCGATGTCGGGCGTGCGGTCGGGGAAGCGGCTGTCGAGTGCACGGCCGACCATGCCCCGCACGATGCGGTCCTCGTTGACGCCGTCGGCCCGCACGTCGAGGCTCTCTATGGTGCGGCCGTCGCGCAGGATCGTGATGGTGTCGGCGACCGCCTCGATCTCGTTCAGCTTGTGCGAGATGATGATCGAGGTGACACCCCGCTCGCGGAAGCCGCGCAGCAGGTCGAGCAGGTGCCGCGAGTCGGCCTCGTTGAGGGCCGCGGTCGGCTCGTCGAGGATCAGCAGTTTCACGTCCTTCGCGAACGCCTTGGCTATCTCTACGAGTTGCTGCTTGCCGACGCCGATGTCCCTGATCAGGGTGTCGGGGTCCTCGCGGAGCCCGACCTGCCTCATCAGCTCCAGGGCTCGGCGCTGGGCCGTCTTCCAGTCGATGCCGCCGCGGCGGCGCGGTTCGTTGCCGAGGAAGAGGTTCTCGGTGATCGACATACCGGGCACCAGGGCCAGTTCCTGATGGATGATCGCGATTCCGGCCTGCTCGCTGGCCCGGATGTCGCCGAACCGGACCTGCTCGCCCCGGTAGACGATGTCGCCGGTGTAACTGCCGTGCGGGTGCACACCGCTGAGCACCTTCATGAGGGTGGACTTGCCGGCGCCGTTCTCGCCGCAGATCGCGTGGATCTCGCCCTCCCGCACGAGGAGGCTGACGTCGGCGAGCGCGGTGACGCCGGGGAACGTCTTGGTGATCGACCGCATCTCCAGCAGGGTCGGGGCGGTGGGCGTCATGAGAGGCGCTCCCCACCGCCGGGGACGCGCCGAGGCGCCCCCGAGCCTTCGGGCCTGCGGCATTGCATGGACATCAACTTGCCTCCGATGGCACTGCCCTGTGCCGTCGTGTCCGAGATTTCGTCTGCGGGTCCGGACACTAAATCCATTTGTTTTACTAAGTCAATGGGCTGCGAGGGATAGGTTGGTGTGGGGTAACGAGAGAGGACCGTGCGTGCGGCAGGCAGGAACGAACCTTCCCAAGGTCGGGCGATACAACCGGGCCGTCGTCCTGGACCAGATCCAGCTCGCCGACGGCGTCAGCCGGGTCGAGATCGCCCAGCACACGGGTCTCACCCCGCAGACGGTGTCGGGCATCGTGCGCCGCCTGCTCGACGAGGGCATCGTGCGGGAGGACGGCGCGAGCAGGGTGTCCAGCGGCGGGAAGCCCCGCACCACCCTGCGGATCAACGCCGAGGCGGGCAGCGCGGTCGGGCTCCACTTCGATCCCGTGGAGCTCAGCTGCACCGTGGTCGACCTGCTCGGCCGGCCCCTGGTCGTCAAGAAACGCCCCACGGACCCCGCGACCGACCCGGCCCAGGTCGTGAAGGACATGGCGGAACTGGTCGCCGACGTGCTGGCCGAGACCGGCGTCGACCGCGGCAAGGTCCTCGGTCTCGGCCTCGCCACGCCCGGGCCGATCGACCTCGAGGCGGGCGCGATCGTCGGCGCGCCCCAGCTCGCCCGCTGGACGCGGGTGCCGGTGCAGCACATGCTGAGCGAGGCGACCGGCCTGCCGGTGACCCTCGACAACGACGCCACCGCCGCCGCGGTCGGCGAGCGCTGGTCGGGTGCGGGCAGGGGCGTGGCGGACTTCGCCTACTTCTTCTTCGGCACCGGCGTCGGCGGCGGACTCATCCTGAACCACCAGGTGTACAGGGGCGGTTCACTGAACGCGGGGGAGTTCGGGCACTCCTCGGTGCTGCCCGAAGGCCCGGAGTGCTACTGCGGCAACCGGGGATGTCTGGAGCGGCTCGTCAACCCGACGGCGATCGTCGCCGAGGTGCACCGCAGGCTCGCCGCCGGACCGCACCCGGACAGTGCGCTGGCACGGGTGTTCGCCGAGCATCCCGAGGCGGTCGACCACGCCGCCATCGGGGTGGC
Source organism: Streptomyces sp. NPDC088157 (assembly GCF_044741545.1). NCBI lineage: Bacteria > Bacillati > Actinomycetota > Actinomycetes > Kitasatosporales > Streptomycetaceae > Streptomyces > Streptomyces sp. NPDC088157. The sequence goes on along the minus strand of NZ_JBIUSU010000003.1, from coordinate 395,839 downwards.
GGCGGCGGCCGGCGACCCGGTCGCGGCGGCGGTCATCGACGAGACCGCGGAGCACGTCGCCTCGGTCGCGGTCGACATCGTGAACTTCATCGACGTGGACCTGATCGTTCTCGGCGGGCACGGCATCCAGCACGTCGAGTCGCGGTACGTCGAGGTCGTCGCCGCCACGCTGGCGAGGCGGCCGCTGTCCCGGCACGTCCGGGTGGTCGAGGTCGAGGCGTCCTGGCTCGGCACGGACGCGGCGGTGGTGGGCAGCGCGGCACTCGTCCTGCACGCCACGTACTCCCCGCAGTTGTCGGCCCTGCTGGGCACGGGGGTGGCCCCCGGCGGGATGTGACAGGCGAGCTCACCCCTGACTCCGGATCCGTCCGGAAGCCGGGGCCCGTCGCCGCGGCACGCACCAGGCTGCGGATTCCCATCCCGGCGCGACTCAACGGCGGCGGTCCCGGGCCCACGAGAGGGGGCGAGCCGCTCCCGCCCGGGCGGCACTCGGTGAGCAGGCACGCGGGACGCCGGAATCTCCGTTGCCGACAGGAGCGGCCGCCCGCGATCCTGACCCCATGAGGTACTCCGTATGCAGCTGAGGCTGCGCCAGTTCAGACCCCGGACCGGGCCGCACGAGCACCGTGTCGTCCAGCCCCGGCACCCCCTCCGCCACACCTCGCTGAGCGCCCCCCGGCCCATCGGTCTGCTGCTCGGCGACCACGACGGGCTGAACCGGCTCGCGGGCCTGTTCTCCTTCGCCGCCTACTCCCGGCACACGATCGTCCACGTACCGCTGCGCTACACCCCTGCGCCCGACGAGGCCATCGGCGAACCGGTGGACCTGGTCCTGGCCCACCACACACTCGGCCTGCGCCCCAGCAAGTGGCCCGAGCTGCGGCGCAAGCTGGTGAACGGCACTGAGCTGACCGTCGGCACCGACGAGGCACGCACCGCCCGGGACGCCGCCTCCTGGCGGGAACGCTCCGGGCGCGCCGACTTCCGGGACGAACTGCGACACGCCACTCACGCACGGACGTTCTTCCTGTTCGGCAGCCGGGACGTCTTCGCCGAGACGGCCACGGACCTCGCCGGGGCAGCGGGCTGGGGCCCGCGCCAGAAAGGAGTCGAGAAGGGCCGCTCCGCGCTGATGACGGCGCTCCCGGCGCTGGTCCAGCCGCCCGGTGGCGGGCACCCCCTGGAGGTGATGATCAGCTTCAAGCCGTATCCGCCCTACGCGCACTTCAAGCGGCCGGTGCGCTGAGCAGCTCGCCGGTGATCCGCAGGACCCACGCGTCGGCCCGCCCGCCCACGTCGGCCGTCGGCGGACTCTCGCCCGCCCCGCACCCCGGGCAGCCTCTCCGGGCCCCGCGCCTTGCCCGGGACGGGTGTCTGGCGCACGCTGGTCCCATGGGTGAGCGGGACGGCCCCACGCTCATCACCTCCGTGCAGCGGGCGTTCCGCCTGCTGGAGGCGGCGAGCGCACATGAGAACGGCGCGCCGGCGAAACAGCTGGCGCGCGAGACGGGGCTGCCCCTGGCCACCGCCTACCACCTGCTGCGCACCCTCGTCCACGACGGCTACCTGCGGAAACTGCCGGACGGCGGGTTCGTCATGGGGGACAGGCTGCAGACGCTGCACACCGCCGGCCGCGGCCAGGCGCTGCTCAACCGGGTCCGTCCCGCACTCGCCGCGCTGCGGGACGAACTCGCGACCGCCGCCTACCTCACCTTCTACGAGGAGGGAGAGATCAGGGTCGCCGAGATCGTCGACGGTCCCCGGGCGCCCCGTGTGGACCTGTGGGTCGGGTTCGAGGACGCCGGGCACGCCACCGCCCTCGGCAAGTCGGTGCTGCGGGAACTGGACGACGAAGCCCGCAAGGACTACCTCTCCCGCCATCACCTCGCCGACCTCACGCCCAGGACCATCACCAGCGCCCCCGAACTGCTCCGGCAACTGGACTCCTCGCCCGCGGCGCCGGCCGTCACGGACCTGGAGGAGTACGCGCTCGGCACGGTCTGCGTGGCCGTGCCCGTCTACAGCGGAGAAACCCTCGGCTCGCTCGGGGTCTCGCTGCCGGCCGACCGGCTTCCCCGGCTCGAGCGGGTACGGGAGCGGCTGCTCCCGACCGCCAGCCGCGTGACCAGGGGGCTTTCCCTCACGATGTGATCGTTCACTATCTGAAAACCTGATCCTTGTAAGCACTGGGGCGATCCCGTTCTCTAGAGGAAACGGACATTTCCGAAGTGCCCCGGCGCACCCACAGGTGAGGACTGCGGACGAAGCATGAGTCTTGCGCGCAACCATGGCGGCGACCACTGCCCGACGCGGCTGTTCAGATCGTTCAGGCACCGGGGGGCGGGTCCTCTGCTGCCGGTCCTGATCCTCCTCGTGATCATGCTGGTCGGCCTCTTCGGCCAGGCGGGGATGATCTGGCTGCCCCTGCTGGCGGCAGGGCCCGCGCTGGCGGCCACCACGAACGGCCCTCGCGGTGTCGTCTGCGTCGGCCTGCTCGCCGCGGCCGTCGGCGCCACGCTCGGCGCCCGGGCCGGTGCTCCCGGCCGTGAGGTGGCGGCGGTACTGGCCGCCCTGGTGGCCGTCACCCTGGGGAGTGCCATGGCCAGCGCGCTGCGCGGACGCCGTGAGCGGGTCCTCGCGGACGTCCGCTCGGTCGCGGAGGCCGCCCAGCACGCGCTGCTCAGGCCGGTGCCGGCCACCGTCGGTCCGTTCGAGGTGGCGGTCCGTTACAGCGCCGCGGCCGCGGAGGCCCGGATCGGGGGAGACCTCTACGCGCTGGTGCCCACCCCGTACGGCGTACGGCTGATCGTCGGCGATGTACGCGGCAAGGGGCTGCCGGCCGTGGGTACCGCCGCACTCGTCCTCGGTGTCTTCCGGGAGGCCGCCTACGACGAACCCGATCTCCTCGCCGTCGTCGACAGGATCGAGCGGAGCCTCGCCCGCAACCTCGGTACCGACGACTTCGTCACCGCCGTGGTCGCCGGAAACCCGCGTCCCGGGGAGCTGGAAGTGGTGAACTGCGGTCACGCGCCACCGCTGCTCGTCGGCGCCTCCCGAAGCGTCACGGCGGTGGAACCGGCGCACCCCGCCCCGCCCCTCGGGCTGCGCGCCCTCACCGACCAGAGGCCGAGCCTTCAGGTGCTGTCCTTCGCCGACGGGGACCAGCTGCTGCTGTACACGGACGGCGTCATCGAGGCCCGTGACCGCGACCGCGAGTTCTACCCGCTCGTCGAGGGCCTGGCGCGCCATCTCGGCGACGAGCCGGCGCGCACGGTCGGCGCGATCCACGACGAACTGCTGGCGCACGTCGGAGGTCGGCTGCACGACGACGCGGCGCTGCTCCTGATCCGCCGGCCGGCTGCCGCAGTCCTGCCGATCCCTCAACCGGCCTCCCCTGAAAAGCTGTTGGGGGACCAGGCGGTGTGATCGTGGTGGCGTGTGCCGCAGACTGTGTCCATGACACGCATGAGGAAGATCGCAGCCGCGGTGTCCGCCGCCTCGGCCGCGCTGCTTGTGATGACCCCCACCGCCTCAGCCACCCCCACCCCCGCCTCCGCCACCTCTGCCTCGCGGGCGGCTCCCGCCCCGCAGGCCCCTTTCGTCAGGGAGAGCTTCGACCGTCTCCCGCTCGGTCCGGTCACCGCGGGCCGCGGCTGGACCACCGACGCCTCCCACGGGTCACTGACCGTCGAACCCAGCGCCACCGGTCACGGCCGCGAACTGCGTCTGCGCACCGAGGGCAACGGCCGGGCGTTCCTCGTGCTCTCCGACCTCGCGCCCGCCGGGAACAGCTTCTGGGCCCGGCTGCGGCTGCGCGTGGCCGGGTTCCCCACGGCCCCCGACTGGGCGCACTGGACCGTCGCGGAGGCCTCCGGCTCCGATGTCCCCACGCTGGTGCGCCCGTTGGGCGGCCAGTACGTGCCCACCTCGCAGGCGAACTTCTGGGGTGTCGGCTCCGATCTGGGCCCCACCGGTGACTGGACCGCCTGGAAGACCTCCGCCCCCGCCACGGCCGGCGCCTGGAGCTGCGTCGAATTCCACCTCGACGCGACCGACAACCGTGTCACCGTCTACCTCGACGGCGAGGAGCGGTCCGAGCTGACGGTCTCCACGAAGGAGCACGGCGGCGGCGCGGACGACTTCGTCTTCCCGCGCTTCGACACGCTCAAGCTGGGCTGGCAGCTGTACCAGCCGGGGCCCACGCCCCAGTCGTACGACGTCCGCATGGACGACGTGGCGCTGAGCACCCGGCGCGTGGGCGGGTGCGCCTCCTGACGCGGGGTGACTCGCGCAGGGCGCTGCCGGGAGGGCCGGCCGGGACGGACCGGGTCCAGGTGCTCGAGGTCGGTCCCGGCACGGCGCTCACGGGCGGTCGGCGTCAGGACAGGAAGCCTCCGTAGGGGCCGTCGAGGATCTGATTCTTCTGGCTCTGGCTGAAGTGGGTGTTGGGGTAGTCGTAGAAGGACGCGGACATCGGTGTGCCGTCGGTCGAGGACGAGTCCGGCAGGCCGAACGCGTGCCCCAGTTCGTGCACCATCCCGCCGTACCAGCGGTTCATCGACTGTCCGCCGGTGCCCGCGGCGCCGTCGGCGTCGTGCCCGCTCAGGACGACCCAGCCGGGGCTGGCGCCCCCGCCCGCGCCTTCTCCCTCGGCGCTGATCTCGCCCACGTTGAGCCAACGGCTGTCGGGGTTGTTCAGGCCGAACTTTCTGGCGAGTTCGTTCTGCATGTTCGTGACGGCCCACCAGTAACGGTCACCGCCGTTGGGCGTGTTCTCGTACCAGCTCCGCGGCTGGTCCCCGTCGACGACCTCGACCACGGGGCTGTTCAGCGTGAAGGTCCTGCCCAGTTCCTGCCGGTAGTAGCGCTGTGCCTCCCGCATCACGTTGGCGATGCCGTCGGGGTAGCGCTGGTCGAACGGAACGTCGGAGGGCTTCAGCCAGTACACCCGGACGGTCTTCGTCGGCGGCGGGGTCGGGCCGCCGCCGCTGCCGGTGAAGCCGGGCAGCCGCCATGTCCGAGCCGTCGCGCCGGTGCAGGGCAGCTGGACGAGGCCGGTGCCGGAGGCGGAGGAGTCGCCGGCGGGGGCGAGGCATTTACCGGAGTGCACCGACTGCAGGCCGTAGACGTTGTTCGTTCCTTCGACCGTCACGGGCTGGAGACGGAACCTCTGGCTGGTCCCGGTGCCGCAGGTGCGCTGAACGATCGTGGCGTTGTCGGCGCTGGACGCTCCGTTGACGTCCACGCATTTTCCGCCGGTCGACGTGCCGATGCCGTATTGGTCGGTGGTCCCACCGACCGGGGTGAAGGTGAAGGTCTGGTTGGCCTCGCCGTGGCAGGCCCATTGGATGAGCTGGACGCCGTCGGCTGTGGAACTGCCCGGGACGTCCAGGCAGTTGCCGCCGTTGCGGTTGACCGCGGTGGAGGTGAACGCCGTCGCGGCCTGCACGGGCGGTGCGAGCGCCACGGTGCCCATGACCGCACCGATCATCACGGTGAGCAGCGTCGCCCAGAGGGGCAGGAACCGGGACCGTGTCATCCGACTACTCCCCCGAGGGCGAGGGCAGCGTGACGCCGAGGGCCACCGGGGTGCCGAAGTTCGGGGTGCCGTCGGCGTTCCAGGTGAACTTCTGCGCCCTGGTCGTCCGGTTCATGTCGCAGCCGCCTCCGGTGGAGTTGTTGGCGTGGTAGACGATCCAGTCCTCGGTCCCGTCGGGCGACTTGAAGAAGCCGTTGTGGCCGGGGCCGTAGACACCGTTGGCGTTGGACCGCTGGAAGACCGGGTTCGGTGACTTGACCCACGAGGAGGAACTCAGCGGGTCACCGCCGTTGTAGGTGAGCATCCCGAGCTTGTAGTCGGGTGTGGAGCAGTGGCTCGCGGAGTAGACGATGAACGTCCTGCCGTCCCGCTGGAGGACCTCGGCACCCTCGTTGACCGCGCCGCCCACCGTCTCCCAGTCGTAGGTCGGCGTGGACAGCACACGGCGGGTGCCGCTCGCGGTCCACGGGTTGGACAGCGGCCGGATGAACATGGGCTGCGAGCCGTTGTAGAAGGTGCCCAACAGGTACAGCCGACCGTTGAGTTGCAGGATGCCCGGGTCCAGTTCCCAGGTGTTGTCCTGGGTCGGGTCGAGCAGGTCGGCCTTGAAGCTGTACGGCCCCATCGGGTCCAGGCCGGCGCTCTCGAGCACGTGGATCCGCTGGGTGCCCAGGTCGTAGGGCTCCCGCCCGGCCGTGTAGTAGAAGTACCACCGCTTGCCGTTCGGGCCGTCGAGCAGGTGGAACTCCGGCGCCCACATCGTGCCCGCCCCGTTGGGCCGGCTGAGGTTGAAGATCACCTGGTCGGTGGCGGTGGCGAGTCCCGCCAGGGTGCTCGCCCTGCGCATGGTGACCGTCGAGTTCCAGGTGGTCGTGGCGAGGTAGTAGTACCCGTCGTAGTACGTGAGCCAGGGGTCGGGCCCGTGCTGGGACAGGGGGTTGGTGAACGTGTGCGGGCTGGTGCCGCCGCCGGTGAAGCCGGGCAGCCGCCACACCCTGCCGTTGGCTGCGGCGCACGGCAGTTGCACGAGGTCGGTGTTGGACGCCGGGGATCCGGCGCTGGGCGTGACGCACTTGCCCGAGCTCACGGAGACCAGGTTGAAGGTCTTGTCGGTTCCGCTCACCGACACCGGCACGAGCCGCCACCGCTGGTTCGTCCCGCCGTGGCAGGGCCACTGGATGATCGCCGCGTTGTCCGCCGTGGACGCCCCGTAGACGTCGACGCACTGGCCGGACTGCGTGGTGATCGTGTACGTGTCGCTCGTCCCGGCGACCAGGGTGTGGCCGAAGTTCTGGTTGGCGCCGGAGCCACAGGTGAAGGCGCGCAGCTGCGTTCCGTCGGCCGTCGAACCGCCGGGCAGGTCGAGGCAGTTGCCGCCGTTCTGGTTCACCCCGGTGGAGGTGAAGGCGACGGCGGCGGACGCGGGCGGCGCCACGAGGAAGGCGACCGCCAGGGTCAGCAGGGCGATGAGTGCGGCCGGGTATCTGGAACGGGTCACGGTCCGTACACCTTTGCTTCGAGGAGGCCGACGGAACTGGTGCCGTTGCCGGTGAGCAGGACCCGTAGCCGGGTGGTGCTCGTGGCGGTGAAGGTGACGGTGTTGTACTGGTTCCTGGCCAGTGGGTAGCCGCCGGCGCCGGGTACGTCGACGTAGGCGCTGCCGTTCCAGTACTGGAGCTTCCAGGCGGCCGGCATGTCGATGCCCTGGTCGTCGTCGAAGAAGTACACCTCGGCCCTGTTCAGGGTCTTCGCCGCCGGCCAGGTCAGCTCCGCCCACTGCTGGCCGGTCTCCGGCCAGGTACCCCAACGCGGGTTCACCGTGTCGTCGGACGACGGCGGATCGATGCCGTCGTTCACGGCGGTGACGCTCTCCCAGGCGGAGGTGTACGACGCGGACGGCGTCGCGGACGTCGCCAGGTTGGCCGGTGGCTGGACACCGCCCCGGTTGTACACCTTGACCTCGGTGAGCCCCGTCCTGGCGCCGGAGGCGTTGGTGGCCAGCACCCGCACGCGCTGGGCGCTGATCGCCGGGAACCGGACGAGGTTGTAGTTGGCGCGTGGCACCGCCGGGCTTCTGGTCTGGCCGGGCGCGTTCACCCATGAACTTCCGTCGTGGTACTGGATGGTGTACGCGGACGGCGCCCGGTAGGTCGTACTGGCCGGGCGGCTGTCCTTGAAGTACAGGCGTACCTCGTCGAGCGTGCGGGCGGTACCGAAGTTCAGCTCGTACCAGTCCTGGCTGTTGGCGGATCCGCCCGCGCCCCAGAACGGTTCGTTGGTGGGGTATCCGTCGACCGCGCCGGCGGTGCTGCTGCCGGACGCGGTGGCGGAGGCGGACACGGTCGCTCCGGTGGCGAGGTTGGTGAGGTCGGCGGTCAGGTCGACGCCCGCCTTGGCGAGCATGTCGACCATCCGGGGGCTGTTCTGCACGACCTGGTTGGGGGCCTGGAGGCCGGCGACGGCCGTGTGGTGGGTGACCGTGCCGCTCGTGGTCACGTCCCCGGTGGCCGGGTCCCAGGTGAAGGGCACGAGCGAACTGACGGTCGCCGCCCGGTTGCCGTTGACGTAGATCGAGTAGCCCTCCGGGACGCCGGGGTAGCGGACCACACCGTCGGCCGGGTCGTCCCAGACGACGGACAGATCGGCGTTGCGGTAGCGCAGGTTGTTGACGGTGAAGTGGCTCCAGCCGATGTCGATCGGCGAGAGCTCGACCTTCGCGTCGTTGCGGGGCCGCAGACCGGCGACGTCCTCGATCACCGTCCAGTTGCTGCTGCCCAGGATGTTGTGGTGGATCCAGGAGCGGTAGTCGATGCCGCTGCCGTTCCAGTCGGCCCAGAACTCGTTGGCGTCCGGCCACTGGGTGTTGCCGCCGACGTACTGCGCCCAGGTGTTCCAGTAGAGCAGCTTCTTGTAGTCGGTCGCGCTCATCCAGGAGTTGGGGTACTTGCGCAGCACGGAGGAGTAGAGCCGGAACTGCACGGTCGAGTTGATGGTGGAGAAGTTGTTGGAGCCGGGGTTCCCGGCGTCGGCCGCCGCCTTCTTGTCGGCCTGGTTGGCCGTGTAGAAGGGGAAGACTGGGTACTGGGCCGGGTCGTCGTACAGACGCAGCGCCTGCTTGTAGGTGGCGGTGTCGGGGACGGCTCCGACCGCGAACGGGTAGTAGTTGTTGATCTCCTTCCAGGGAACCCACTCGTTGGTCGACTTCAGCCGGTGCTCGAACAGTTGCCGGCCGGGGTTCCACAGGACGTTGACGATGGCGTCCTTGATCTGTGTCGCGAGGGTGCGCATCTCGGTGGCCTTGGCCGTGTTGCCGGTCGCCTCGTAGGCCTGGGCGGCGGCGAGCGCGCCGCTGTACTGGTAGGCGGACTCGGCGCGGTCCATGTTGCCGGGCTTCCAGTGGAAGGAGACGGCGTCGGCGTCGTTGCCCGTCAGCGCGCCCCAGTCGTACTCGATCAGCTTGTTGTTGTCGTGGTCGTAGTAGGCGAGTTGCCCCTTGACGTCTCCCTCGGCGTAGCGGGCCAGGTTGCCGGCGATCGCCGGCTGGCCGCCGTGGATCTGGTAGCTCTTCCAGGCCGCCTCGGCGATGTACTGGGTGTAGCTGTTGGACCAGTTCTCCGGGTCACCGGGGTTGTCGAGGAAGCGGCCGCCCTTGGAGGTCTGGCCGGCGCTGAGCCAGTCCCCGTAGGAGTAGGCCGGGTTGCGCAGGTACTTGAGGTCGTCGATGTGCATGGGCTGGGTGAGCGCGATCGCGTTGTTGTAGCCGAGGACGCCTTCCGTCGAGGTCGGGAACTGGAAGGTCTGCCCGGGGATGTCGGCGTCGAGGTTGTTGAAGCGCATCAGCCACCAGCGGTAGTAGATGTTCTTCTTGATCGCCGGCTCGGGCACGTCGATGTAGGGCACGTTCTGCGCCCACCACAGGTTGTACGCCCTGACGTGGGTGGCGAAGGCGGTCGCGTTGGAGTAGCCCGCGTAGGCGTTGTAGTCGGTCAGCGACTCCGGGATCTCGTCGGTGACGAAGCCCATCACCACCTTGGCGGTCACCGTGGCTCCGGCGCCCACGGTCACGGACCGGTTGAGACCCCCGCCCGAGACGCCGAAGCCGTCGCCGGTGAGTCTGGGCCGGATGGTGGTGAGGTTGTTGTAGGCGTTCACCTGCCCGGTCAGCTCGCTGCCGGTGCCCGTGGTGGCGTAGGGCGAAGTCGCCCGCAGTTGGAGGGTGGTGGAGCCGGTGCCGTTGTTCCTGATCGACAGGTTGGTCACGGCGACGTTGTTCTCGGTGATGAACTTGGTCTGGGTGACCTCGATCGAGCCGCTGGTGTGCACGCTCTTCCAGTGGCTCGGCACCTGCCGCCGCTGGGAGACCTGTTCGGTGAAGGTGCCCGGGCTGATCGCGACGGTGTAGGCGTTGTTGTCGTTGACGCTCTCCCAGTAGGCGACATGACCGCCGAAGCCGAGGACCGCCGGGTCGTGCGTCTTCATGAAGACAGCGCGCCCACGGCTCATCAGCCAGGGGCCGGCCGGGTCGTCGCCGGAGCGGGCCAGCAGACGGTCCATCCAGAAATCGGTTCCCGAACTTTCCGCGTCGTAGATGCTCCGCATCATGTCGCCCGGTGTGTAGGCGACGGGCGGGGCGGGGATCGCGGGTCCGCTGAAGGTCGGGAACCCGATGGTCTGCGCGGCGGCGGCCGGGGTCACGGAACAGACGGAACAGATGATGAGCACGAGTGCGACGAGGAGGCGCTTCATGAGGTGCTCCCTGTCAGGGTGACGGCGAGCGGGCAATGGCATGTGCCTGACATACGTGCACGGAAACTGACCTAAAAGGTTTTCGCAACGTAGGAGCGGGCTGATGAAGTGTCAAGAGAGGGCGGCGCGAACCCGGAACGACGCCCACCGGAGGATCAGGACAGCGGCGCCGTCGACCCCCTGATCACCACCCGGCAGCACACGCTCTCCACTCCCGAGCGCCGTACTCCGCCGATCGCGCTGAACAAGGCGTGCGCCGCCGCCCGGCCGACCTGCTCCAGACTCATGTCGACGCTGGTCAGCGGCGGCCGCGACGCGGCGGTCAGGACCTGCCAGTTGTCGAAGCCCATGACCGCCACGTCCTCCGGCACCCGGTGGCCCCGCTCGCGCAGGACGTCCATGACGCCACGGGCGATCTGGTCGCTGCCGCACAGCACGGCGTCGAGGTCCGGGTGCCGGTCGAGCAGCAGCGCCGTGGCCGCCCGCCCCCACCCCTCCGACCAGGCCCCGAACCGCGGTTCGCCGACCGGGGCGAGACCGGCGTCGGCTAGCGCGGCCCGCGCCCCCTCGGCCCGCTCCCGCGCCGCGAGGTACCCGGGGTCGCCGGTGATGTGCGCGATCCGGGTGCGGCCGCAGGCCAGCAGGTGCTCCACCGCGATCCGGCCGGCGTCGACGTTGTCGGGGACGATGGACAGATCGGCCGGATCGTCCGACGGCGCGTACGCGTAGACGACGGGAACCGGCAGCTCACGGCCCAGGGACGGCCGGGGGTCCGTCCGGCTGCCCACCACGATGAGGCCGTCGACGCGGCGCCCGAGCAGGGCGCGGACATGGTGCTGCTCGCGGATGGCGTCGCCGCGGGCGTCACACAGGAACACCGCGACCTCGCCCGCCCCGAAGGCGTCCTCGGCGCCCATCAGGATCGGGATGCTGAACCGGCCCTCCAGGTCGCTGGTGAGCAGACCGACGGTGCCCGACCGGCCGACGAGCAGGCCCCGGGCCAGCTGGTTCGGCCGGAAGGCCAGCCGCTCGGCCGCTTCGATCACCCGCTGCCGCGTCTCCGCGCGCACCTGGCTGCGGCCGTTGAGGGCCTTGGACGCGGTGGCGATGGAGACACCCGCCAGCCGGGCGACATCGCTGAGCGTGGCGGGCTGCGAACGAGAGGGGCCGAGGGCCGGTGCCATGGAGGTTCTCCTGTCTCGCGTCGCGTGCGTAAACCGTACGCGAGAAGTTTCGGCCGGGATGCGTGCCGGAGAATTTCACAGGTTTCGGCACGCACTGTACGGCAGCTCCTACAACCGTTCTCTGCAAGGGGATTGACGGGCCGTGAGCCGGGTCCTAGCTTTCAGAAAGCCTTTTCGGTTTCTTTCCGTCGCAGAACCCAGCCAGGGGGGATCGTCATGGGGAGCACGACCGGACCACGTGGACCTGTTCGCCGGCTCGCCACCGGCGTCGTCGCGCTCCTCGCCACCGCGAGCCTGATCACGGCCTGTGGCTCGGGGGACGGCGGCTCGGACGGCGGGGGAGGGGGCGGAGCCGCGGACGCCAAGGGCGTCGACGACGGCACCACACTGACGATGTGGACGCGCGCGGCGACCCGGCCACAGAGCGAGGCACTGGTCAAGGCCTACAACGCGGGCCACAAGAACAAGATCAAGCTCACCGTCGTCCCGACCGACGACTACCAGGCGAAGGTCGGCGCGGCCGCCGGCTCCCGCGACCTCCCCGACCTCTTCGCCTCCGACGTGGTGTTCGTACCCAACTACACCGGCAGCGGCCTCTTCGCCGACCTCACCGGGCGCGTCGACGCCCTGCCCTTCGCCAAGAACCTGGCCCAGTCGCACATCAGGGCGGGCACGTACGAGGGCAAGAAGTACGTCGTCCCGCACACCCTCGACCTGTCGGTGCTCTTCTACAACAAGGAGCTCTACCGGAAGGCCGAGCTCGACCCCGCCAAGCCGCCCACCACGCTGGGCGAGTGGGACCGGCAGGCCCGGGCCGTGGACGCGCTGGGCGGCGGCGTCGACGGCACCTTCTTCGGGGGCAACTGCGGGGGCTGCGGCGTCTTCACCTGGTGGCCGTCCATCTGGGCCGGCGGGGAGGAGGTCCTGAACAAGGAGGGAACCGAGGCGAACCTCGACTCCGCCACCGCGAAGAAGGTCTACGACACCTACCGGGGATGGGTGAAGGACGGCATCGTGGCCCCCGGCGCACGCGACGAGACCGGCACCACCTGGACCGGCGCCTTCCCCAAGGGAAAGGTCGGCGTCATGCCCATGCCGTCGACCACGCTGGGGCTCATGCCCAAGGACCTGGACCTCGGTGTCGCGCCCATCCCCGGCCCGGACGGCGGCACCTCCACCTTCGTCGGCGGTGACGCCATCGGCATCTCCGCCACCAGCGGGTCGGCCGACCAGGCCTGGAACTTCCTCGCCTGGTCACTGGGCGACGAGGCACAGGTCGACGTGGTCGCCGCGCACAAGGACGTCGTGGCCCGCACCGACCTCGCCGCCAACAAGTACTCCGCCGCGGACCCGCGCCTGGTGACCATCAACCGGCTCGTGGCGGACGGCCGTACCCCGTACGCCCTGAAGTTCGGCCAGACCTTCAACGACCCCAACGGGCCCTGGCTGTCCCTGATGCGGGACGCCGTCTTCGGGGACGGGACATCCGTCGAGAAGGACAACAAGGCGGTCACCGCCTCGCTGGCCGACTGAGCGACACGGCACGACAAAGCACGGCACGACAAAGCACGGCACGACACAGCAGGGCAGGACACAGCAGGGCACGGCTCCGGATGCACCGGACGTACTCACGTACCGGACGCGACGGAGCCGCCGGACCCCGGCACGACCCCTCCCACGTCACCCGGCAGAGGAGAGCCATGCAGGTCAAGGCGCCCGACCGGACGACCACCGCGCACCGGCCCGCGCCGCAGCGCCCGACCCGCCGACCCCGTACGGCCGCACCCCGCCGGATCCAGGGCCTCGGGTACGCCGCTCCCACGGCCGTGTTCGTCGCCGTCCTCTTCGTGCTGCCTCTCCTCCTCGTGGCACAGATGTCACTCAGCGACTGGCCGCTCCTCGCGGGAGACAAGGGCGGCAACGCCCCGGAGAACTACACCGACGTCACCGACAGCCCCCTGTTCTGGCCGGCCGTCCGCTTCACCCTGCTCTACACCGTGATCGTCACGGTCGCCCTGCTCGGCCTGGCTCTGTTCCTCGCGCTGCTGGTGCAGGAGTCCCGCCCCGGCGCCGGCTTCTTCCGCACGGTGTACTTCCTGCCCGGCGCCCTCGGACTCGCCTCGGCCTCCCTGCTCTTCTGGGGGATGTACAGCCCCACCACCGGACCGCTCAGCCGCGTCCTGGAGAAGCTCGGTGTCATCGACGACCCGGTCTCCTTCCTCGGCACGCCGACCTCCGCCCTCCTGTCGACGGTGTTCCTCGTCGTCTGGAAGTTCGCCGGCTTCTACATGCTGATCCTGCTCGTCGGCCTCCAGCGCATCCCCCACGAGGTCTACGAGGCGGCTCGGATGGACGGCGCGAGCCGCGGCCAGGTCTTCCGTTCCATCACGTTGCCGCTGTTGCGTCCGTCCCTCGCCCTGTCCCTGCTGCTCTGCGTGACCGGATCACTGCTCGCCTTCGACCAGTTCTTCGTCCTCACCAAGGGCGGGCCGGACAACAGCACGGTCACCGTCGTGCAGTTGATCTACCGCGAGGCCTTCCAGCGGCTGAACCTCGGGACCGCGGCGGCACTGTCGATCGTCGTGCTGGCCGCGCTGCTCCTGCTCAACGTGGCCCAGTTCCGCGGTCTTCGCCGTGCCGACGAGTCATGACCCGCTCAAGCAGGAACTCAAGCCGCTCAAGCAACTCAAGCCGCTCAAGCCGCTCAAGCCGCTCGAGCAAGCCCGGCAGCTCGAGCAACTCGAGAAAGGAGACACCGGTGCTCACCCGAGCCCTCGGCCGGACCCCTCACCACGTCGTCGCCGGAGGACTGGCCGTCATCTTCCTCTTCCCGCTGGCGTGGAACGCCTGGGCCTCGGTCAGCGCGCAGCCGGGCACCGCACAGGAGTCCGGCTACGGCCTCGGCAACTACCGCACGCTGCTGGACTACGACGCCGGCCTGTGGCGGTACCTCGGCAACAGCACCGTCGTCTCCGCGCTCACCGTCGCCCTGACCCTCGGGGTCTCCCTGCTCGGCGGCTACGCCTTCGCCCGCTTCGACTTCCCGGGCAAGAACCCGCTGTTCCTGCTGACGCTGGCCATCCTCATGGTTCCCTACGCCACGCTCCTCATCCCGCTCTACGTGCTGCTCGGCAGGCTCCATCTCCAGAACTCGCTGCTCGGACTGAGCCTGGTGCTGACCATGTTCCAACTGCCGTTCGCCACCTTCATGATGCGCATCTCCTTCGAGGCGGTACCGCGCGAACTAGAGGAGTCGGCTCTGGTCGACGGATGCGGAACGGCGGGCGCGCTGCGCCGGGTGCTCCTTCCCGCGGTGCGGCCGGGGCTGATCACGGTGGGGCTGTTCGCCTTCCTCGCGGCCTGGAACGACTTCATCGCACCACTGATCCTCATCTCGGACAGCGAGAAGGCGCCCCTGCCGCTGGCCGTCGCGAACCTGCGGCAGCAGAGCATGGGCGCCGTCGACTACGGCGCCACCGAAGCCGGGGTGGTGGTGCTCGCCGTGCCCTGCCTGCTCCTCTTCCTGCTGCTGCAACGGCACTACGTACGCGGCTTCATGTCGGGCGCGCTCAAGGGCTGAGGCCCTGGCCCGACCCGCGCCCCGCGCCCGGACGGACAACCTGAGGGGCCCGCAGTGCGGACCACGTGCACTGAACACATGAACAGACACATGAACAGACACATGCACGGACAACCTGACGGACCACATGCACGGACAACCTGACGGACCACCGAAGGGACGAACCGAAGGCATGAACTGGTGAGAGAGAACACAGCGCGGTCGAACGTCCTGCCGGTGGCGCCGAGCCGGGGACGGCTGCGGCCGCTCGGCCTCGACGAGGTCCGGATCACCGGGGGTTTCTGGGCCCGGCGCCGACAGGTCAACGCGACCGCGACACTCGACCACTGCCGGGAGTGGATGGAGCGCGTCGGCTGGATCGGCAACTTCCGGGCCGCGGTCGAAGGCCGGATCAACCGGGACCGGCGAGGCCGGGAGTTCGCCGACTCCGACGTGTACAAGCTGCTCGAAGCCATGGCCTGGGAAGCCGGGCAGGATCCCGGTGGTTCGCTCGACCTCCGGATCGCCGCACTCACCGAGACCATCGCACCGGCCCAGGAACCGGACGGCTACCTCAACACCGCCTTCGGCCGCCCCGGCCAGCAGCCCCGCTACAGCGACCTCGAATGGGGGCACGAGCTGTACTGCCACGGGCACCTGATCCAGGCGGGCGTGGCCCAGGCCCGGGCCCGGGGCGAGGGTGAGCTGGCGAAGGTCGCCCGGCGGGCCGCCGACCATGTGTGCGCCACCTTCGGTCCGGGCGGTGTCGAGGGCGTCTGCGGACACCCGGAGATCGAGACGGCCCTGGTCGAACTGGCCAGGGCGACGGGGGAGCAGCGCTACCTCGACCAGGCCGCGCTCTTCGTGGCCCGCCGCGGGCACGGCACCCTCGCCGACCATGAGTTCGGCCGCGCCTACTACCAGGACGACCTGCCGGTCCGGCAGGCGACGGCGCTGCGTGGCCATGCCGTCCGCGCCCTCTACCTCGCGTCCGGCGCCGTCGACGTGGCGGTGGAGACCGGCGACGACGACCTGCTCGCCGCGGTCGTACGGCAGTGGGAGACAGCGGTCGCCCGGCGCACCTACCTGACCGGCGGCATGGGCTCGCACCACCGGGACGAGTCCTTCGGCGACGACTTCGTGCTGCCGCCGGACCGCGCCTACTCGGAGACCTGCGCCGGGGTCGCCTCCGTGATGCTCAGCTGGCGGCTGCTGCTCGCGACCGGCGAGCCGCGCTTCGCCGACCTGGCGGAGCGGACCCTGTTCAACGTGGTCGCGACCTCCCCGTCCGAGGACGGCCGGGCCTTCTTCTACTCCAACACCCTCCACCGGCGCCGCCGCGGCACCGTACCCTCCCCGGGCTCCGAAAGCCCGCGCGCCGAATCGAGCCTGCGGGCACCCTGGTTCGCGGTGTCCTGCTGCCCGACCAACGTGGCGCGGACCCTGGCCCTGCTGCCCGCCTATCTGGCGACGGCGGACGACCACGGCATCCAGTTGCACCAGTACGCCGACGCGGAGATCGTCACCTCGCTCGCGGGCGGGCACGGCGTCGCGCTGCGTGTGCGTACCGACTACCCATCCGGCGGGAGTGTGAGCGTACGGATCGACCGGTCGCCGGACCACCCGTGGACGCTGTCGCTGCGCGTCCCCGCGTGGACGGCGGGTACCCCCGCCCGCCTGGTCGGCCCGGACGGCGAGCGCCGCGCCGTAGGACCGGGCACGGCCGAGGTCACCCGGCTCTTCCGGCCCGGTGAGGAGGTACGGCTCGAACTGCCCGTGATCCCGCGCTGGATCGGGTCCGACCCGCGCGTCGACGCCGTACGCGGCACCGTCGCCGTCCAGCGCGGGCCGCTGGTGTACTGCGCCGAGTCGGTGGACCTTCCGGACGGACAGGACGTCGACACGGTGCGAGTGGACCCGTCCCTCGAACCGCGGGACGGGCCGGACGACACGGTCGTGGCGCCCGGTGAACTCGTCGCCCCGCGGGACGGACCACGCGACGCCCCCTGGCCGTACCGGCCGCTCGGCCAGGACACAGCCCCCGCCGCAGAACGCACCGGCGTCGTCCTGGTGCCCTACCACTCCTGGGCGCGCCGAGGCCCATCGACGATGCGGGTGTGGCTGCCGACGGCGACGGAACCGCCGACAGCGCCCCCCGGGAGGTAGCGGCGCAGGCCTCCCGCGACAGGGCGGTGTCCATGCGGCACGGGGGACCACCATGCGTGTGTCCCCGGCACACAACCCGCCTCACCACACACATCCCTCGCCCCCACACATCCGTCACCCACCGCGAAACGGAGCCCAGAATGTCCCAACCCCCCACTCGTCGCCGTCTGTTGAGGCTGGCCGTCGGGACCGCGGGCGCCGCCCCGTTGCTGCACGCGGCCCCGGCGGCGGCCCGTACCTCCTCCACCGCCACGGCGCACACCGCGACTTCGCCACACGTCCCGCCCACCGCTGCCCCGGCTCCCGTCCCGCACGCCTGGGCGGTCCACCCCTTCCCCCTGGACCAGGTGACCCTCGGTGACGGCGTCTTCCGCCGCAAGCGGGATCTGATGCTCGACTACGCCAGGTCCTACCCCGCCGACCGCATCCTCGCCGTCTTCCGGGCCAATGCAGGGCTCGACACCCGTGGCGCCCGGCCACCGGGCGGCTGGGAGACCGCCGACGGCAACCTGCGTGGCCACTACGGCGGCCACTTCCTCACCCTCGTCTCCCAGGCGTACGCCGACACGCGTGAGGCCGCGCTGAAGGCCAAGCTCGACCAGTTGGTGGCCGCACTCGGCGAGTGCCAGCGGGCCCTGGCCGAGCACGGCTCGCCGAAGCCGAGTCACCCCGGTTACCTGGCGGCGTACCCGGAGACGCAGTTCATCCTGCTGGAGAGCTACACGACCTACCCCACGATCTGGGCGCCCTACTACACCTGCCACAAGATCATGCGTGGTCTCCTCGACGCGTACACCCTGGCCGGGAACGCGCAGGCCCTCGCCATCGCCTCGAAGCTGGGCGACTGGGTGCACAGCAGACTGGGCGGGCTGCCGAAGGCGCAGCTCGAGCGCATGTGGTCGATCTACATCGCCGGTGAGTACGGCGGCATGAACGAGGTGATGGCGGACCTCCACGCCCTCACCGGACGGGCGGAGCACCTGGCCGCCGCCCGCTGCTTCGACAACACCGCGCTGCTGGACGCCTGCGCCGGCGACCGGGACATCCTGGAGGGCAGGCACGCCAACCAGCACATCCCCCAGTTCACCGGCTACGCCCGGCTGTTCGACCACACGGGGGACGAGCGGTACGCGGCCGCGGCCCGCAACTTCTGGGGCATGGTCGCGGGCCCTCGGACGTACAGCCTGGGGGGTACGGGCCAGGGGGAGATGTTCCGGGCCCGAGGTGCCGTCGCGGCCACCCTGGGCGACGACAACGCCGAGACCTGCGCGACGTACAACATGCTCAAACTGGGCAGGCAGTTGTTCTTCCACGAGCCGGACCCCGCCTACATGGACCACTACGAGCGGGGCCTGACCAACCACATCCTCGCCTCCCGCCGGGACGCGCCCGGCGCGGACAGCCCGGAGGTGACCTACTTCGTCGGCATGGGCCCGGGGGTGGTGCGCGAGTACGACAACACCGGCACCTGCTGCGGCGGCACCGGCATGGAGAACCACACCAAGTACCAGGACTCGGTCTACTTCCGCTCCGCCGACGGCGACGCGGTGTACGTGAACCTCTACCTCGCCTCGACTCTGCGGTGGCCGGAACGGGGGCTGGTCATCGAGCAGACGAGCGCCTACCCCGCCGAGAGCGTCCGCACCCTGACGTTCCGTGAGGGCGGCGGCAGGCTCGACCTCAAGCTCAGGGTGCCGTCCTGGGCCACGGCCGGCTTCACCGTCACGGTCAACGGCGTCCGGCAACAGACACAGGCGGTGCCCGGCAGTTACCTCACCCTGAGCAGGAACTGGCGGCGCGGCGACCGGGTCGCGGTCTCGGCCCCCTACCGCCTGCGGGTCGAAAGGGCGCTGGACGATCCCGCCGTCCAGTCGCTGTTCCACGGGCCGGTCCTGCTGGTCGCGAGGAGCCCGGAGACGGACTTCCGGAAGTTCTCGTTCTACCGGGACTTCACGCTGCGGGGCGACCTCGCCGACGCGGTCCGACCCGAAGGACGCCCCCAGCACTTCACGACGAACGGCCTCACCCTGGCCCCCTTCCACATCGCGGACGACGCCCCCTACCACGCGTACTTCAGGCGCGCCGAGCCGGTCGTCGTCTTCGGCGCCGCCGACTCGGGTGTGGCGAACCGTGCCCGCGCCGACGGCCTGACCTTTCTCGACGTCCTCTGGGAACGGGCGCCGTTCGCGAACTTCAGCCGCTTCGTGGACGCGGTGCGCGCCCTGGCCGACGACTGGCTGGCCGAGGGCCTGTTCACGCGGACCGAACGGGACCGCGTCGTCGCGGCCGCGACCGCATCCGACTTGCGCCGCTGAGCCGCGAGTCGCTCACCGCCCCCGACGCGCACCCGCATCGCCGACACCGGTCTCGCCACCGCGGCCCTGACGCACATCGCCGCGCTCGCGCACGCCCGGTCATGAGCCACCCGAACCCGGCACGGCTTCACCGAACGTGCACACAACTGCACACAGCTCCATTGGAACTTAAAAGTTCAAGCGCTACGCTCGTCGGCAGTTCGAGCGGCCGAGGAAGCCCCACGGTGAGCCGCTCGCTTCCCCCCCATGCTCAGGAGACGCGCGTGCGCGACGGCGACATAGTGGTGATCGGCGGTGGCTACGCGGGCGTCCGGCTGGCGAAGCGACTGGACACGACGGCACGGATCACGCTGGTGGACCGCAAGGAGGTCTTCTTCCACCGCATCGCCGCCCTGCGCGCCGGAGTGCGTCCGGAGTGGTCGGTCACCCCCTTCATCCCGTACGACCGGCTGCTGCGCGAGGGCCGGGTGGTCGTGGGCAAGGCGGTCCGCATCGACACCGCCGAACGGCAGGTCGTCCTGGCGACGGGCGAACGGCTCCCCTATGACGTCGTCGTGATCGCCACCGGCGCCGACTACCCCGAACCGGCCCGCTTCACCGGAACGACCCCGGAGGAGACGATCAACTCCTTCGCCGGGCACCAGCGCAAGGTCGCCACCGCCGAACACGTCCTGGTCGTCGGCGGTGGACCCTCCGGCGTCGAACTCAGCGCCGAGATACGCCTGGCCCGGCCGGACGCCCGCGTCACGCTCGCCCACGCGGGAACGGCGCTGCTCGGTTCCGCCGGCAGCGAGCGGGCCGGACGCAGGGCGCTGGCCTGGCTGGAGTCCCACGATGTGGAGGTGCGCCTCGACTCGTTCATGTCCCCCGGGAACGACTTCGGCACCTATCGCGACGCGCGCGGCAACACCATCGAAGCGGACCTCTCCTTCTGGGCGACGGGCACCACCCCCAACACACTCTGGCTGCGGCTGGGCGGACACGGGGACTGGCTGAACGCGGCCGGGCACGTCAAGGTCGACCGGCGACTCAGGGTGGAGGGGCACCCGGAGGTGTTCGCGGTGGGCGACGTGAACGACGCCACCGAACTCAAGATCACCCCCGCCGCGCTCGCCCAGGCCGACCTCGCCGCCCACAACATCCGCGTCCAGCTGAGGAGTTCCGGCAGGCACCGCGGGGAGGCCCGCCTCTACCGGCCGATCCAACGCACCCCGCTCATCGTGCCCTTCGGCGCCGCCGACGGACTGACGGTGCTGCCCGTGCCGGGTGGTGAGAGCGCCGTTCTCGGCAGCCGCACCTCCGTGCTGGCAAAGGCGAAGACCCTCATGACCCCGTACATGAGGCGCCAGCTCGGCTACACCGCGACCTGAGCCGCGGATCGGTTCTCGGGGTCGACTCGCCGGCGCGGCGGGCGATTGGCCGAAACGGCATGTCAGGTGGCAGTAAGCGCTCTCAACTTCCCAGCACGGAAAGAAAGTTCGCCTACGTTGGTGCACTGATCGTCCTGATCATCAACGTTCCCGTGCAGGAGGCCTCACCATGTCGGACCCGACCGCCCAGACCGCCGTGACTGCCGGAGCCCCCGGCCGGATCGACACGTCCAAGCCGCACTCGGCCCGGTTCTGGAACTACTTCGTCGGCGGCAAGGACAACTACGAGGTCGACCGGGAGATAGGGGACCGGATCAAGGAGATCTTCCCCGGCCTCGTGGACGTGGCGGTCACCAGTCGGCACTTCCTGGGGCGTGCGGTGCGACATCTCGCCGGCGAGCAGGGCGTCCGCCAGTTCCTTGACGTGGGCACCGGGCTGCCCACCGCCGACAACACCCACCAAGTGGCACAGCGCGTGGCCCCGGACGCCAGGATCGTGTACGTCGACAACGATCCCGTCGTCCTGGCCCATGCGAACGCTCTGCTGACGAGCACGCCGGAAGGCAGGACCGCCTATCTCGACGCGGACCTGTACGACCCGGAAGCCGTTCTGCGGGCCGCCTCGGGAACGCTCGACTTCACCCGGCCGGTCGCCCTGATGATCCTCAACACGCTCGGCCATGTCGCCGACCACGAGCAGGCGCGTGATCTGGTCCGGCGGCTCATGGCGGGTCTCCCCTCGGGCAGCCATCTGGTGATCAGCGACAGCACGGCCACCAGCGAGGGCATGATCGCCGCTTCGGAGGCGTACAACGCGAGCGGGGCCGTGCCGTACCACGTGCGCTCCGTCGAGGAGATCGGCGGCTTCTTCGACGGGCTGGACCTGGTGGAACCCGGAATCGTCCGGGTGACCGAGTGGCGTGCGGACCCCGGTGATCCGGCCAACTTCGCCGCCGCCGTGGACGCCTACTGCGGGGTGGGACGCAAGCCGTAGCGTCCGGCCCGGACCACCGGCGCGGGCAGCCCCTGGGAGGCATGGGGCGCGGATACCCGCGGGCAGCACGGCGGGGCCTCCCGGGCCGTGGTCGACGCTGGTGGACGGGGGACGGGGGACGGGGGACGGGGGACGGGGGACGGGGGACGGGGCACGGGGCACGGCACAATCCAGCCTGTGAAGATCACCGCGCAGGAACTCAACCGGGCCACCCTCAGCCGGCAACTGCTGCTGACGCGCGAGCCGTTGACTGTCCCGGAAGCAGTGCGGCGCGTGGTCGCGCTCCAGGCGCAGCATCCGGCCTCACCGTATCTCGCGCTGTGGAACCGGCTCGCCGGCTTCACCCCGGCCGAGTTGGACGCCGCCTTCGTCCAGCGCTCCGTGGTCAAGGCGACCTTGATGCGCATCACCCTGCACGCCGTGCACGCCGAGGACTACCAGGCCTTCCGCGCGGCGATGCAGCCGACGCTGTACGGCACCCGGCTCGGCCATCGCTTCGCCGCCGCGGGGCTGACGCCGGCGGAGGCCGAGGCGGTCGTCCCGGAGCTGCTGGCCTTCGCGGACCGGCCACGCAGCGCGGCCGAGATGCAGACATGGGTCGAAGAGCGGTTCGGAACCGAGAAGAAGGACGGCGCGTGGTGGGGGCTGAAGGCGTACGCGCCGCTGCACCATGCCCCGACGGACGCGCCGTGGTCGTTCGGTCTCCGGCCGTCTTTCGTCGCGGCCCCGACCGGACCCGTGCCCTCGGGACGGGTGGTGGAACCGGAGGCACTGCGGACCCTGATCCTGCGCTATCTGGCAGGGTTCGGGCCCGCGTCGGTGGCGGACGTGGCGCAGTTCGCCATGGTGCAGCGGGCACCCGTTCGCGAAGCCCTCCGCACCCTGGACGGTGCCGTCGAGCAGCTCCAGGGGCCGGGGGAGGCAGCGCTGTTCGACCTCCCGGACGCCTCCCGGCCGCCCGCCGACACCCCCGCCCCGCCCCGGCTCATGGCGATGTGGGACAGCACTCTGCTGGCCTACGCCGACCGCAGCCGGGTGATCCCCGCGGCCTACCGCCCCTTGGTGATCCGCAACAATGGCGACGTGCTGCCCACCTTGCTGGTGGACGGTCATGTCGCCGGTGTGTGGCGACAGGTGGACGGCGGCATCGAGGCCACAGCCTTCCACCCCCTCTCGCCCGCCGCCTGGGACGGACTCCTCGCGGAGGCCCAGTCCCTGGCGGCGTGCCTGGCCGGACGCGAGGCAGCGGTCTACAGCCGCTACCACCATTGGTGGGCCAAGCTCCCCGAGGCAGAGGTACGTCTGCTGCCCACAGCGCCATGACCGTCGGTTGTCCCGCGCCGAGCCTGTACCCGGGCAGGTTCGATCGGCCCCGCCGCAACCTGCGGGACCGCTTGGAGCAGTCGCCATGACGGCCTCCGGGTCCCGGGGCAAACCGCCGCTCGGTTCGGTTGGAGCGGCGGCGCTCAGCTGCGCCGGGCGGCGTCGCAGACGGCCCCCGCGCACTTGTCGAGCGTCGGCCGGTACATCGGGGTGGCGTCCGCGAGGACGGGGCGGGCAGTTCGAGAAGCCGCTGCCGGATGGCGGCGCCGCGTGCGGCAGGGCCCGGAGTGCGTGGGTCCGCGAGGCCGATTTCCTCCCGACGGGGCCTACGCGCCCGTACGGCGTAACGTCGTCCTTGTGGACTTGACGGCTGCCGGTCTCGTGTCCCGTCTCGCGCGCGAGTTCGGTTCGAGAGCGGACGAGCTGACCGCCGAGGTGGAGCGCCGCCTGCGGCGGGAGCTGCCCGAGCTGTGGGAGGACCCGGACATCGCGCACACGGTGTCGGTGAACGTCGCCGAGCACATCGTCGCCGGGTTGTCCGGCCTCGAGTACGCCATCGAGCCCGGCCTCATCGAACCACCGCCGGCCGATGTGCACCGCGCGCAGCGGCTGGCCCGGCGTGGCATCCCCCTCGGCACGATGCTGCGGGCCTTCCGGCTCGCGCAGGGCATCGTCCTCGACCGCCTGCTCCGTGAGATGCCCCGGTTCACCAGCGACGCCGAGCTGGTCAGCGCGGCCACGCGACGCCTGATCGCGACGTCGGCCGCGTACGTGGACCGCACCTCGGAACAGGGCGTCGTCGCGTTCCACGAGGAGCGGGAGCGCCGGCTGCAATGGCGGCTTTCGACGGTGAACGAAGCGGGCCTGCGGATCGGGACCACCCTGGACATCGCCGCGACCACCCAGGAGCTGGCCGACCTCGCCACCGAGCACTTCGCCGACGTCGTCACCGTCGACCTGCTCGACGCCGTGCTCCACGGCCGTGACACCGCGAGCGAAGCGCCCCTCGTACTGCGCCGGACCGCGCACTCGCCAAGGGCCGAGAACGATCCCGCACCGGTCTCCGCGCCGCTGCTCCACACCTGCCTGGACGGATCGCCGACGGCCCGCGCCCTGGCCACCGGGCAGCCGGCCAAGCACCACGGCGACGCGGCCGCTGCCGCTGCCGACGGCCCCCGCATCCACTCCACGCTGGTGGTGCCGCTGCGCGCCCGCGGCGCCACGCTCGGTGTCGCCCAGTTCTCCCGGCACCAGGACCCGGACCCCTACGACGACGAGGATCTGCTCCTCGCGCAGGAGATCGCCGCCCGGGCGGCGGTGGCCGTCGACAACGCCCGCCGCTACAGCCACGCCCGAGCCACCGCCCTCGCCCTGCAACGCAGCCTCCTCCCGCGCGGTACGCCGCGGCAGTCCGCCGTGGAGGTCGCCCACCGTTACCTCCCGGCGGGAGACCAGGTCGGCGTGGGCGGCGACTGGTACGACGTCATCCCGCTGTCCGGAGCCCGGGTCGCCCTCGTGGTGGGCGACGTGGTCGGCCACGGCATCCACGCCGCCGCCACCATGGGCCGGCTGCGGACCGCCGTGCGCACCCTCGCCGACATCGACCTGCCGCCCGACGAACTCCTCACGCACCTGGACGACGTCGTCCTGCGCACGTCCGACGAGGCCTTCGACGACACGGACGAAGACACCGCCGGCGATGCGGCCGCCGGGGACATGGGGACGGGTGACGTGGGCCCCGGGGGCACGGGCGCCACCTGCCTGTACGCCGTCTACGATCCCGTCTCCCGACGCTGCACCCTGGCCCGCGCGGGCCATGTGCCGCCTGCCGTGGTGACCCGGGACGGAACGGCCGAGATCCTGGACCTGCCGTCCGGCCCGCCACTCGGCCTGGGCGGCCTGCCGTTCGAGGCGACGGAGGTCGAACTCCCCGAAGGCAGTCTGCTCGCCCTCTACACCAACGGTCTGGTCGACGCCCGGGGCCACGACGTCGACGCAGGTCTCACCAGGCTGCGACACGCCCTGGCCCGACCCGCCCCCTCCCTGGAGGCCGTCTGCGACACCGTCATCGATGCCCTGCTGCCGGCCCGGCCGGACGACGACGTCGCCCTGCTGGTGGCCCGCACCCGAGCGCTCGGCGCCCGCCAGGTGGCCACCTGGGAACTGGCCGCGGAACCCACCGCCGTCGCCCGGGCCCGATCGGACGTCTCCCGGCAGCTCACGGACTGGGGACTCGATGAGCTCGGCTTCACCGCCGAGCTGGTGGTCAGCGAGCTGGTCACCAACGCCGTCCGCTACGGCGAACCGCCCATCCGGCTGCGCCTCATCCACGACCACGCCCTCCTGTGCGAGGTCTCCGACGGCAGCAGCACCACCCCTCACCTGCGCCGGGCCCGGGTCTTCGACGAGGGTGGCCGCGGCCTGCTGCTGGTCGCCCAGCTCGCCGAGCACTGGGGAACCCGCCACGCACGCCGAGGGAAGACGGTCTGGGCCGCGCTGAGCGACTCGACCGAGCTCCCGGCGCTCACGTTCGCCTAGGAGCGCCGCAGGCCACGGCCACGTCGGCGCCGTCGAGGGACGCGCGGCGGCCGCCCGCCATGTCCATCGGGGCGGACACGTTCCGATGTGGCCGGATCAGGTTCTGGGACGGCTCGGGCCGCATAGAGTGCCCGGCCGTGACTGTCTCGTCGACCGGGTCGCCGCTCCGGCATGACCGGCAATTCGTACTGCTCGCCTCCGCGCGGATCATCTCCGTGCTGGGGAACGGGTTCGCGCGGGTGGCGCTGGCGTTCGCGGTACTGGCTCTGCCCGGAGCCGGCCCGGGCCGTCTGTCGCTCGTGGTCGCCTGCCAGGCGGTTCCGCAGCTCGTGCTCATCCTGGTCGGCGGGGTGATCGCGGATCGGATGTCTCGATCCCGGCTGATGGCGGTGGCCGACGTGCTGGGGGCGGGCGCGTACGGGGGCCTGGCCGCGATGGTGCTGACCGGTCCTGCGCCGCTGCTGGGGATGTGTCTGCTGGCCGTCGCGGCCGGGACGGCGACGGCCCTCTTCGCTCCGGCGATGGACGGCATCGTGCCGCTGATCGTGCCCGCCGACCGGTTGCAACAGGCCAATGGCCTGCTTCGGGTCGGCACCAACAGCTCACTGCTCCTGGGCCTGGCCCTGTCGGGGGTGACCGTGGCGCTGGTCGGCCCGGGCTGGGCGCTGGCCATGAATGCGGCGTCCTTCGTGGTCAGCGCCGCGTTGACGGCCCGGCTGCGGACAGCGACACGGCCCCCGAAGAAGTCGTCGGGCTGGGCCGACCTGCGCGAAGGCTGGCACGAGTTCTCCTCCCGCCAGTGGCTGTGGGTGGTGGTCGTCCAATACGCGATCGTGGTCGCCGCGCTCAACGCCAACGTCGGGGTCCTGGGCCCGCTGACGGCCGAACAGCACCTCGGCGGAGCACGGGCGTGGTCGCTCATCGTGGCCGCGCAGGCCCTGGGGACCGTCGCCGGAGCGGGGCTGGCCGCCCGGGTGCGGGTCGAACGGCCGATCCTGGTCGCCGTGCTGGCCACCTTCCCGGCGGCTGTGCCGATCGCCCTGCTCGGCGTCCGGGCCCCGGTGTGGCTGATCGCCGCTGCCATGTTCGGCGCCGGCGTCTCCAGCGACGTCTTCGGCGTGCTCTGGGCCACCACCGTCCAGCGCGCGATCCCGGAGGAGGTCCTCTCCCGCGTCAGCTCCTACGACTGGTTCGGCTCGCTCGCCCTCGCACCGCTCGGACTGCTCGCCGCCGGCCCCGTGGCGGCCGCCGTCGGCACCGGTCACGCGCTGGTGGGCTGCGCGGCCCTGGTGACCCTGGCCAGCGCGTCGGCCCTCCTCTCACCGCAGGTGCGCACCCTTCGCGCCGCTGTCGAGGACCGGCCCGAGGCCGCGGCGGCAGTTGCGTCGGAACCCGCGAGGTGTGCGGCGGACGAGGACGCGGCGGGCTGAACCCCCGCCGGTCGGGCGGCTCGGGCACGAACTCCTCCTGGCGAGGCCGCGGACGCTTCTGCCCGGCCGCCCCGGGGTGACCGCGCATGCCGTACCCCGCGAAGTCGTACGTGCGTGTCGGCGCTCTTCCCGATAGAACCTCCGGGACCGGGCACCCGCTCGATGATCTTCGTTGACGGACCCGGGAGAAGCATCGCCATGACCGTACCCCCCAGCGCGCGGCAGTCCGAACGCAGTCCGCGTCGCTTCGAACTCCGTTACACGGCCGTGTACTTCGTGCTTCTCGCCATCCTCCTGACGCTGCTGGTCTGGGTCGCCCGCACCGCCACCGCCGCGGCGGAGCACCGCCCCGGCTGGGCCGTCGCGCTCGTGCTCGTGGGCGCCGCCGGTGTCGTCGCGGGCCACCGCGGGCGGCGCAGGTTCTCGGCGGCGAGAGTCGCGCGTCGCGCCGCGCGGTCCCTGGAGGCGGCCACGGAGACGGTGGTGGAGGCTCTCGAGACCCCGCCACCGGCTCCTTCTCCCGGCGGCCGGCTCGACACGGCCCGGACGATCCAGCTCACCGAGCCCGTCGATCAGCCGCTCGATCCGCCCTTCGGCGAAGCGGCCGCCGCCACCGGGGCGATCGACTACGAAGAGCTGGACCCCGCCGAGTTCGAGCAGGCGATGGCCGAGCTGTGCCGACGCGACGGCTGTACCGACGTGGACGTCGTCGGCGGGGCCGGTGACCTGGGCGCCGACGTCGTGGCGAGGACACCGGACGGGCGCCTGCTCGTCGTCCAGTGCAAGCGGTACAGCGACGGCAACCGCGTCGGTTCCCAGGACCTGCAGCGCTTCGGGGGCACCTGTTACACCGTGCACGGGGCCGAGGTCGCGGTCGTCGTCACGACCGGCGACTTCACGGAGCCCGCCGTCGAGTACGCGCGGCGATGCGGCATCGTGTGCGTGGACGGCCAGGACCTCTGGCACTGGCAGGCCGGAGCGGGACCGAGGCCCTGGGAGCAGGACTTCGCGGCGGCCTGAACCGGTGGTCGTCGACAGGATCCGGGCGCGATGCGGGAGAGGCGGCGGGGCGGTGCGCGAGAAGGCGGCAGATGAAGAAGCGGGAGAGGGAGAAGGAGGCGGACGAAGAGGAGCCGTCGGCGGGGCCGCGTCCGCGTTGGTGGTGCGGCACCGGCCGGCCGCCCGGCCGGGTGCCGCGGTCGTGGTCCTGCACGGCGGCCGGGAACACAGCCGGGAGGCGTCCAGCGGCCGGCATCTGGCCGCCCTGCGCATGCGTCCCGTCCTCCGGGCGGCCGTGGCCGCGACGGACCGCCAGGACGTGCTGTTCGCCGAGGTGCGATACCGCTACCGGGGGTGGAACGCGACCGCCGACCCCGTGCACGACACCGTACGAGCCCTCGACGAACTGCGCCGGACGGTGGGAGAGGTGCCCGTGACCCTGGTGGGGCACTCGATGGGCGCCCGGGCGGCGCTACGGGCCGCGGCCGACCCCGCGGTGAACGGCGTGCTCGCTCTGGCGCCGTGGTGCCCGCCCGGTGAACCCGTCGCCCACCTCGGCGGGACGAGGATCGTCGTGCTGCACGGAGACCGAGACCGGGTGACCGATCCCGAGGCGTCCGCGGAGTACGTCCGACGGGCCCGGCGGGTCACGGCGCAGGCAGGCCTCGTCCTCGTCCGCCGGGGAGATCACGCCATGCTCCGGCGCGGCGCCGACTGGCACCGCGCCACCGCCGCGATCGTCGCCCAACTGCTGAGGTCCGAGCCGGTGTTGGAGGGGCTCGCCGGTGAGGCCTGCGCGGCGGACGGCCCACTGCCGTGGTGACGCCGGACCGAGCGGATCGCGGCGGCAGGCGGTCACGCCGAGGGTCGGCGGGGCGCGTCCGGGAAGCGTGTTCGCGGCCCGCCGCCACCGCTCCCGTGCCCCCCGCGGTCACCCGCCTCCGGCCCATCGGGGAGAATACGATGACGTCCCCACGGGCGGTTCCGCTGTCGAACCGTCAGCGGACGTCATCAAAACGCCGGTTCGCCCCGTCGGATCGTCGGTTGTGTCCGAAGCAAGTCCTGCCGTGTCGGCCTGCCCGACCGTCCACGAAAGCAGAGCCACCTCGGTGATCCCCGGTTTCGACGACACCCCGATCTACCACCGCCTCATCACCGAACGGGGCGACATTCCCGCTCAGGTACGAGGCGAGGCCGAACGCATCAAGCGGGACCTGGACCGCGTCATGAGCGCCCCCTCCTCCTTCACGCCCGGCCTGCCCGCGCCGCGAGGGTTCTTCTCCTGAGCCCGTCCGTCCGAAGGGCGGACCCGCCCCCGGTATCGTGGGCCCGCCCGGCGTCGGCAGGGCACCCGACCAGGGACGATCCGAGGAGATCCGTGAACGAGGGCGAAGTCGTCACCGTGCCCCGGCCGTTGACGTTGCCCGACGGGCGGCCCGCGCTGGAGGCGTGGACGCTGGATCCCCGGATGCGGCACCTCAACCACGGCTCCTTCGGCGCGGTCCCACGGGTGGCGCAGGAGCGGCAGAACGCGCTGCGGGCGGAGATGGAACGCGCCCCGGTCGCATGGTTCCCGGCGCTGCCCGGGCGGATCGCCGCTGCCCGCGCGGCCGTGGCCGGCCGGCTGCGGACCGACGTGAAGGACCTGGCGTTCGTGCCGAACGCCAGTGCCGGGGCCGGCGTCGTCCATGCCGCGCTGGCCGCCCGGCCAGGCGGGGACATCGTGGTCACCGACCACGGCTACGGCGCCGTCACCATGGGCGCGCGGCGGCTGGCGGAACGCTGGGGGACCCGCGTCCGCACGGCCCGGGTACCGCTGGCGGCCGACGCCGAGCAGGCGTACCGAGCGGTGATGGCGGAGGTGGACGACGACGTCGCCCTCATCGTCCTGGACCAGATCACCTCCGCGACGGCCCGGCTGATGCCGGTCGAACGCGTCGGAGCCGAAGCCGCCCGGCGCGGGGTCGCCCTGCTCGTCGACGGCGCGCACGCCCCCGGTCTGCTCGCCGCGCCCCTGGACGGCCTGGTCTGCGACGCCTGGGTCGGCAACCTCCACAAGTGGGGGTGTGCCCCGCGTGGCACGGCGGCGCTCGTCGCCCGCGGCCCGCTGTCGGCGGACCTGCACCCGCTGATCGACTCGTGGGGCGCGGCCGAACCCTTCCCCGACCGCTTCGACCAGCAGGGCACGATCGACGCCACCGCCTGGCTGGCCGCGCCCGCCGCACTGGACTTCGTCGACGACACCTGGGGCTGGGACACGGCCCGCCGGTACATGGACGAGCTGGCGGACCACGGCGCCCGGGTCGTCGCGGCGGCCTTCGGCCGGTCCGGGGCTCCGGCCGATCCCGTGGACGTCGGGATGCCCGTCCCCGGGATGCGGCTGGTCCGGCTGCCCGAGGGCCTGGGAACGAGCCGGCTCGCGGCGGACGCGCTGCGGGACCGTGCGACCGCCGAGCTGGGCGTGGAAGCCGCGTTCACCAGCTTCGGCGGACTCGGGTACCTCCGCCTGTCCGCCCACGTCTACAACACCCCCGACGACTACGAGCACTTCGCCGAGGTCTGCGTGCCGGTCGTCGAGAAGTGGGCCCGCGAGGCCGGGGATTCACGGACCCGGGCGTAGTGCTCGGCCGATGCGTGAGCATCGGCCCCCTTCGGGTCGGACCGCCGGGACACCCCGACACCTCGTCCGCCCCGTGGGGGAGGGCAGGCCGCCGGGCGTTCCCGTTACCCGTGAGAGAGCCACGAGGCCGAACGGCCGGCCGTGCAACGGGCCGTGGGGTGTGTCAGCCCCCGTGCCCGGCCGTGCCGTCGGCGCGGCCGCCCGCGCCGAGCAGCCCGGTGGGGCGGAACGGCTCGGAGGCCTCGAGACGAGGCAGTTCGTGGCGGGACCGGCGCAGGACGAGGGGCGGCAGCGCCGCGCGCGCCCCCTGGACGAGGCGCAGCCAGGCCGGGACGTAGACGGCGGTGCGGCGGCGTTCCACCGCGGTGGCGAGCCGCTCGGCGACGAACTCGGGCGGGTACACGCGCCGGGCGGGCGGCGGCATATGGGCGCGGAGCTCACGCAGGACCGCGTGGCGGTCGGCGTCCCGGATCATGTCCGTGTCGGTCCAGTTCAGGTAGGCGATGCCCACGGCCACGCCGTGGTGGGCCACCTCGGCCCGCAACGCGTGCGCGAAGGCCTCCACACCGGCCTTGGAAGCGCAGTAGGCGCTCATCAGGGGAGCTGCCCCGAAGGAGGCCAGCGAGGCGATCTGGAGGTAGTAGCCCGCCGTCTCCAGCAGGTCCGGCAGGAAGGTGCGTACCGTCAGGGCGCTGCCCGTGACGTTGACGTCGATCACCCGTCGCCAGGAGGCCATGTCCGCCAGGGCGAAGGGGCCGCCTTCCGCGATTCCCGCGTTCGCGACGACGACCGAGGGCGGACCGAGCCGCGAGCGGACGAGCTCGGCCGCCCGCTCCAGTGCCTCGCCGTCGGTGACGTCGGCCTCGACGGCCAGCGCGGCGGTGGGCAGCGACCCGGCCACCGTCTCCAGCGCCGCCCGCTCGTGGCCGATCAGGGCCAGGCGGGCACCGCGCCGTGCGAGCTCCCGTGCCAGCGCCGCTCCCACCCCGCGGGCGGCTCCCGTGACCACGACGGTGCGGTCTTGGAGGGGACTCTCATGCACGGCCTGCTCCGTTCCTCGATGATCCACATCGGGCCTCGGCGGTGCTTGTCGGGGCCTCGACGACGGTCTTCGGCGGCGACGCGGCGACGCAGCGGCTCCTCGGCGGTGTCGGGGGAGTGGTGAGTGGCGTCGGTCAGCCGGCGGACGGCTTCCTGGCGCCGGTGCGATCCCGGCGGGCGAGCACCCGCTGCGCGTACGTCCCGCCGGTCGGGCGGTGCCGGCGCAGCGCCGCCCGTGCGGCGTTGGCGCCCGGCGCGCCGTGGACGCCGCCGCCGGGATGGGCGCCGGCGGAGGCCAGGAACAGCCCGCGCACCGGGGTCTCCGGGCGCCCGCTGCCGGGCAGCGGGCGGAAGAAGAGCTGCTGGTGGAGCGCGGCGGTACCGCCGTTGATCGCGCCGCCGTGCAGATTGGCGTCGAGGGACTGGAGGGTGGGCGGGGCGAGGACGCGACGGGCGCGGATCAGGGACCGGAAGCCGGGAGCGAATCGCTCGACCTGGCGTTCGACGCGGTCGGCCATGAGCTCCTGCTCGCTCGCGTCCCAGGCGCCGGTGAGCCCTTCGTCGCCCGCGTCGCCCTCGACCAGCTGCGGCACATGGGTGTAGGCCCAGGCCGACTCGGTGCCGACGGGGGAGCGCCCGGGGTCGGAGGTCGTCATCTGGCCGAACAGCGAGAAGGGGCGGTCCGGAACCTGGTGCATGGCGATCTGGGACGCGAACCGGGTGAGCTCGTCCATGCCGTCGGCCAGATGCACGGTCCCGGCCCGGTGGGCCGCCTCGGTCTGCCAGGGCACCTTCCCGTCGAGAGCCCAGTCGACCTTGAAGGTCGCGAAGTCCCACTGGAAACGCTTCAGGTCGGCCAGCACCTGGGGCGGCAGATGCTCCGGCTCCAGAAGCGCGCCGTACAGAGCGGGGACGGACACGTCGGCCAGCACCGCGCGGTGTCCGGCGATCAGTTCCCCGTCGGCGGTGCGCACCCCCACGGCCCGCCCGTCACGGACCACGATCCGGCTGACCCGCCGCCCGCAGCGCAGGGTGCCGCCGCCGGCACGCAGCCGTCGGACCAGGGCTTCCGTGAGGGCCCCGGAGCCGCCGGCCGGCACGGGAAAGCCGTAGGACTGCCCGAGCATGGACATCAGCCAGCCGAAACCGCCGCTGCCGGCGGCCTCCGGAGCGAGGTCCGCGTGCAGGGCGTTGCCCGCCAGGAGCAGCCTGCCGCCCTCGCCCCGGAACTCCTCCTCGCCCATCCGCCGCACCGGCAGCACCAGCGTTCTGGCCATCCGCAGGCCCCCGGCGGCGCGCAGCCTGGCCGCGAGCCGGGCCGTGGCCCGCACCGGCGGGAACGGGGTGAACAGCGCGTCGAGAATGCCGGGGCGGAGCTGGTCCCACACCTCGTGCAGCCGGCGCCAGGCAGCTCCGTCCCCGGCGTGGAAGGCGTCGAGGGAGTCGGCGGTGACGTCGATCCTGCGGTCGAGGACCGCGCAGCCGCCGTCCGTGAGGGGATGGGCCAGGACACTGGGCGCGTGGCTCCAGCGCAGCCCGTGTTCGTGCAGTCGCAGTGCGGACAGCACCGGGGAGGAGACGGCCAGCGGATAGAACGAGCTGAAGAGGTCGTTGACGAAGTCGGGGTCCACGGACCGGTCGTGCCGCACCGCGCCCCCGGGCTCGGGCTGTTCCTCGAGGACCTCGACGCTCCAGCCCGCGTCGGCCAGCAGGTTGGCCGCCACCAGCCCGTTGGGCCCGGCCCCGATCACCACCGCGTCAGGCATCGGCGCCTCCCGCGGCCTGCGACCGGGCCGCCACCGGCGTTTCCCGGCCGCCACCGGACCCTTCGGCGCGGGCCTCGGCCTCGCAGACCTTCGCCAGCCGGCCGAGCAGCGCCCGGTGCCGGACCTGGGTCACCACTTCCACGCCGGCGTTGTGCAGCAGCCCGCCGACGCCCTGCAGCGGATGCTCGTCCAGGATCACCAGGCAGTGGCGGCCCCACGGCCGCAGCTCGAACGCGATCCGCGCCGTGCCCAGCACCCCGGCGCGCGCCTCCAGCTCCAGGGCTTCCGGCTCCTGGCAGCGCCGTACGACCGTCTCGTTGGTCAGGCTGACGGGTCCCAGCCGGATCTCGTAGGCGATCGTCGAGTCGACCTGCGGCCAGTCTCCCTCCACCTGCTGGGACGAAGACGGACCCACCACCCATTCCGCGTAGCGGTCGCCGTCGGCCAGGACGCCCCACACCGTCCCTGGACTCGCCTTGATCAACCGATGCCGTACCGCCACCGTGTACCTCCCGCAGTCGCCGAACGTGTCTCGCCGAGTGCCCATGTCGCAGGTGGTCAACCGCGTCACGCCACGGGTCCGCGCGGGCGTGCCGCAGTCAGCGGGCGAGGGCCCCGGCGGTGGTGGCGCGGTGTCCCGACCACGCCTCGCCGCGCAGGCCGGCGTCGCGCAGCACGTCCAGCGCCGTGCAGGCGAGGGCCTCCGTGACGGCCGGCAGGACCCGGCGGGCCCGGTCGGACGCGGCGGCGGAGGCGAACTCGGGGGTGTGGTCGGATCCGTCCTCGTCCATGATCGCCACGAAGGGGTGGATGGCCGGTACGCGCGCGCTGACGTTGCCGATGTCCGACGAGCCCAGGTACACACCCGGCGCCGGCGGCGTGAGGGCGATCCCCGCCCGGCCCAGATGAGCGGCGAAGCGCCCGGACAGCGCGGCGCTGTCGACGAAGTGCTCGTACCGCACGCCGGCCCGCTCGACGGAGACGGTGGTGCCGGTGGCCCGGGCCACTCCGGCGGCGCACGAGCGCAGACGTCCGGCCAGGTCGTCCAGTGCGCCCGTGGTGGCCGCGCGCAGCCCGAACAGTCCCTCGGCGTAGGGGGGCACGATGTTGGTGGCCGTGCCCCCGTGCGTGACGATGCCCTGGACGTGGGAGGCCTCCGGCAGTCGGGGCCCCACTGCGGCCAGCACGTTGAACAGCTGCACGAGCGCGGCGAGCGCGTCCACGCCCTCGGTGGGATTGCCCGTGGGGTGGGCCGCCCGCCCGTGGAAGCCGACCCGGTACTGCTCCTGCGCCGTGAGCGGCGCCCGCGCCCAGTCGTACACGCCCGGATGGAACATGAGCGCGGCGTCGACGTCGTCGAAGACGCCGGCCTCCACCTCCAGGACCTTGCCGCCGCCCCCCTCCTCGGCGGGGGACCCCACCGCGAGCACCGCCCCGGCGCCCGGCTCCAGCACGGCCCGCGCGGCGAGCGCCGCCCCGAGGCCGGCGGCGGCGATCAGGTTGTGCCCGCAGGCGTGCCCCAGGCCCGGAAGGGCGTCGTACTCCAGCAGGAGCGCCACGGCGGGGCGGCCCTCGCCGTAGCGCGCGGTGAACGCCGTCGGCATGCCCGCCACATCCAGCCGTACGTCGAAACCGGCCCGGCGCAGCTCGTCCGTGAGGAGCGTGGCCGCCCGCTCCTCGGCGAAGGCGTACTCGGGATCGGCGTGCAGCGCCGACGCGACCCGCCAGAGCGCGTCGGCCCGGTCCATGACCGCCTCGTGGATGCGACGGCAGGTCTCGTCGGGCGTCTCGTACACGTGGCCTCCCTGGGATTCGCTCGGCCTCCCGCAGGGAGCCGGGTTCCACCGGACGGCCCGCCGACACGGCGACGACGTCTTGTACGTATTTCGTTGTGGGTGACGCTCTTCGGAACTGATTTCGTCGAAACCTGGCGATCGAAAGACGGTATCGATACTCTTCGGTCGTGCCGAGCGAAGGATCGATGTGAACCAGGACCCACTGCCTCCCACGCTGCCCGACACCGACCGCACCCGTCACCGTCGTCTGCGGGACCAGGGGAGTCCGGACCGTGCCGCACTCGACGCGATCCTGGACGCGGGCTTCGTCTGCCACCTCGGTGTGGTGGTCGACGGGCAGCCGATGGTCGTTCCCACGGTCTACGGGAACGACTCACGCACTCTCTATTTCCACGGGTCGGTGGCCGCCCGCAGCCTGCTCGCGTCGCCCCGGGCGACCGTGTGCGTCACGGTGACGCACCTCGACGGACTCGTCCTCGCCCGGTCGGTGTTCGAGCACGGGGTGAACTACCGGAGCGCGATGATCTACGGCGTCCCGCGCCTGGTCGCAGACCCGGAGGAGAAGCTCGCGGGGCTGCGCCGCCTGACCGAACAGGCCGCACCGGCCCAGTGGGACCACGCGCGCCGGCCGAACCGCAGGGAACTGGCGGCGACGGTCCTGCTGGCCCTCTCGCTCGAGGAGGCGTCGGTGAAGATACGCACCGGCGGGCCGGACGACGGCGACGGGCCCGACGCCGACCTCGGGATCTGGGCCGGGGTCCTCCCCCTGGTCTCCACCTGGGGCGAGCCCGAGTCGGACCCCCTGCTCCCGCCAGGCACCGAACCGCCGGAGCACATCCGGGGCCGCAGCGGCACCCGTCTCGGGTGATCGGCGCGGGTTTCCCCGAACTGGACGAGCCGCTCCGCGGCCTCAGGTTCCGAGGCGGCGGCAGTCCTCCTCGTCCCACTTGCGGGTGTCGCGCGGCCGGACGTACGGCTCGTCGTCGACCGGGTGGCCCCCGGCGACGGCGCGCTGGCGCACGAGCTCCGCGTCGAACTCCAGGCCGAGGAGAATCGCCAGGTTGGTGATCCACAGCCACACCAGGAAGACGATCACGCCCGCGAGCGTCCCGTAGGTCTTGTTGTACGAGGCGAAGTTGGCCACGTAGAGCGCGAAGCCCGCGGAGGCGACCATCCAGATCAGCAGCGCGAGGAAACTGCCGGGTGTGACCCAGCGGAAGCCCCGGACCCGGGCGTTGGGGGTCGCCCAGTACAGAAGCGCGATCATGACCGTCACGAGGACGACCAGTACCGGCCACTTCGCGATCGACCAGGCCGTCAGCCCCGCGTCGCCGACTCCGAGCGCCGTGCCCGCCTGCCGGGCGAGCCCGCCGGTGAACACCACGATCAGCGCGCTGATCACGGCCATCACCATCAGCACCACGGTCACGGCGACCCGCACCGGCAGCACCTTCCACACCGGACGGCCCTCGGGGATGTCGTAGACCGCGTTGGCGCTGCGGATGAACGCGGCGACATAGCCGGAGGCCGACCACACCGCGAGTACCAGACCCACGATCGCCATGAGCGAACCCAGCCCGCCGTTGCCCTGCATCTGCTGCACCGCGTTGCGCAGGACGTCCTGCGCGGGGCCGGGGGCGAGCTTCTGGATGTTGTCGAGTACCTGCTGTGTCGCCGACTGTCCGACGATGCCCAGCAAGGACACGAGCGCGAGCAGCGCGGGGAACAGCGCCAGGATCCCGTAATACGTCAGGCCCGCGGCCCGGTCCGTCAGCTCATCCTTCTTGAACTCCTTCAGGGTGCCCTTCAGCACCGCTTTCCAGGAGCGTTTGGGCAGCTTCGTGGGACTGTCCGGCGCCCGCCGCTCCACCTGCTCATCCGGCCCGGCGGTGTCCGTGACCCGCGTGTTCCCGCGCTCGTCACCGCGCTCGTCACCGCGCTCCTTCTCCCGCTCGTTCTCACGCTCGTCCGCGACGCGGCCGCCGTGCCGTCCATGCCGTTTCAGTGTCCTCACCATGCCGCACGGGTATCCGGCATCACATCTCATATACATGGATTTGCGGCAAATGTGGCATCAATCTGGCCGGTCACCGGTGCGGATGTGTGATGCTGGCGGGATGACTGATCGACCCGAGGTCGTCGTCGTGCGCCTGCCGGGCCGGGGCGCTTCCGTGGGACGGCTGGCCGGGCTTCTGGCGGCCTACCATCTGCGGACGGAGGCCGAGAAGGGCGAGGCCGTCGTCGAGGTGGCCGCGCTGCCGGACCGTTACCGGGCGGAGATCGAGGACCCGCGGCGCGCGTTCGCCGACGATGTCGTACTCATGGCTCTGTGCGCGGACACGGCCGTGGGCTGCCTCGTGGTGACCGCCCCTGTCGGAGGGTGCTCGGAGATCAAGAGGCTCTGGACGGACCCGGCGTTCCGCAGCCGGGGCATCGCGTCCGGCCTGCTCGGCGCGGCGCTCGCGCATGCCGCGGAGAGCGGTGTCGCCACCCTTCGGCTGTCGGTGTGGAAGTGGCGGACAGGTGCCGTCTCCCTGTACGAACGCCTCGGCTTCACCGTCGCCGAATCATGGGAGGAACGGGATCAACTGGTGTGCATGGAGCGCGTTGTGTGAGTGGTCACAGCCGTTCGTCGATCTCGCGGGCATGAGCCCGGGGTATCCGGGTAATCGTTGCCTGCCGACCGGGGAAGGGCGGTGACGCCTGGGGAGGTCTAGCAGGCCCTTCCCCGGTCCGTCGGCGCCAGGCGCCCCCGGTCAACAGCCCGGACGGGCCCGGAGCCTCCGACCACCGTGCGGCCGAGCACCGCGGAGACGGTGCTCGCGGCGGCGATGGCGGGTCGCACGCCGAAGGCCGTCACCAGGACGATGACACCCGACGTTCACCCTGCGGCGCAGGGCTTCTCGCACGGCCCGTTGTCAGTGGCGTGATGAAGGATGCCCGACAGGAGATCAACTTCGGCTCTGCCGGGTAGTCGGTCTCTGTCCCTGCAGAGGAAAGGTCACCGATGATGCCGCCCACCGCCGTCCAGCCGCAGGTCCTCGACGTTCGTTCCGACGTTCACCGTCGGCAGCGCGGGTACGAGGCGATGCTCGGCGCGGCGGGCGCGGTCGTCGTCGCGGCCGGCGTGCCGAGCCCCCGCGGCCCGCTCCCGATCGGCCGCGAGGAGAAGGCGCGTCCGGCAGGGCGTCCCGGCGTCCCCGACGACGGCGGCGCGGCCCGGAACGTGCGGCCGGCCGCGTCGACCCGGCCGAGCGGATCGCCGAACCGTGCCGGGACCGACGTGCTGCGTATCGTCTCCGATCCGCGCACACCCGTGTTCGTCACCGAGCACGCCAATGGACGCCGGGTGTACGGCTACTGGCGGCCGCTGGACG
The DNA here is from genome assembly GCF_044741545.1 of Streptomyces sp. NPDC088157. Classification (NCBI taxonomy): domain Bacteria; kingdom Bacillati; phylum Actinomycetota; class Actinomycetes; order Kitasatosporales; family Streptomycetaceae; genus Streptomyces; species Streptomyces sp. NPDC088157. The sequence goes on along the minus strand of NZ_JBIUSU010000003.1, from coordinate 357,076 downwards.
CCGACAGCGGCCGCGGCGGCTGTTATGTCGCGCTGTCCGCCACCGAGTGCGACGCGCTGTACGCGGCCGGACGGATCACGGTGGGCGAGCCCGTCACGGACCCGACGAAGACCACCTACCGGGTCCGCGCCGCCCGCACCCGGACCACGGGCGCCCGCCCCGCGGCCGCGCCTGTGCCGACGACGGCGGCCAGGGGGCGCGCGGCGTGAGCGGACGGCCGGCGGTGGGGGAGCGAGCCGTCCGTGACCGACCCGGACGCCCCGTCCGTGCTACCGACCCGGACGCCCCGTCCGACGGGCCTGATCGGCGCGTTCGGGGGTAGCCGGACGACCGGAAGAGGCAGTACGCCGACAGACAAGGGGAGGACGAGGATGAGCGTCATTCAGCGCATCAAGGAGTTCGCCAGGAGCCCGCAGGGGCGGCGCACGATGGAGCAGGCACGGCGCGCGGCGGCCGACCCGCGCCGTCGTGCCCAGGCGCGCGGCCTGCTGGCCCGCCTGCGGACGCGGCGCTGACGCCGACCGTGCCTCCAGGGGAGCACCGGCTTCGATCGCACGTCAATACCTCGTCACCGTAGGTCTTTCGAAAGGGGCTCGGGGCTCACAGCGGGCCTTCAGCTAATTCCTGCTTCTTTCATTGACAGCGGAAAATAAGAGCCCTAGGTTCCGGGCCATGCCCTCGTCCTTCGCCGCGCACCCCGCCGAGACGTTCCCCGCCGCAACGCCGGCCGCTTCGCAGATCTTCACCACCGTCCTGTCCGAAGGCCCGCTCACCCGCCTGGAACTCGCCCGGCGGGCCGGCCTGTCGGCGGCGGCCGTCACGAAGGCGGTCCGGCCCCTGATCGAGTCGGGATACCTGGTGGAGGACGCCGACACGCAGGCCCGCCCGGCGCTCGGGCGGCCGGCGAACCTGGTGCGGGTCGACGGGGGCCGCGCGTCGTTCCTCGGGCTCAAGCTCACCGGCGACGAGATCTACGGGGTGCTCACGGACCTGCGCTGCCGGACCCTGCTCGCCCGGCACGCACCCCTGACCGACCGTGCTCCCAAGGCGGTCCTGGCCTCGACCGCGGAGCTCGTACGGGAGTTGCTGACCGAGGCTGACGGATACGGCGTACGCGTCATGGGCCTGGGCATCGCCGTCTCCGGCGACGTGGACCGCGCCGAGGGCGTGGTGCGCTACTCGCCGTTCCTGGAGTGGCGCGACGTACCGCTCGCCGAACTCGCCTCCACCATCACCGGCCTGCCGGCCACCGTCGACAACGACGTACGGGCCCTCACCGTCGCCGAGCAGTGGTTCGGCGCCGGGGTGGGCCTGTCGAACTTCGCCGTGGTGACCGTCGGCGCGGGCGTCGGCTGCGGCCTGGTGGTACACGGCCGGGTGGTCGCCGGAGCCCATGGCGTGGCCGGCGAGATCGGCCATGTCACCGTCGACCCGAACGGGCCGCTCTGCCACTGCGGCAACCGCGGCTGCGTCGAGGCGATCGCCGCGGACCCGGCGATCCTCGCCCGCATCCGCGAGGGCACGGGCGTCGAGGTCACCGACACCTCCGAGGCCGTCGACCTCGCCCGCCGGGGTGACACCCACGCCCGCGAGGCGTACTCACGGGCGGGGGAGGCGATCGGCCGGGGCATCGCCACCGTGGCCAACCTGCTCGGCCCGGAGCGTGTCGTCATCTCCGGCGAGGGCCTCGCCGCCTACGACCTGTTCGCCGACCAGATCCGCAGCGCCTTCGTGGCGGCCGCGTTCGGCTCGGCCGCGCAGTGCGACCTGCAGACCCGCCCGCTGCCCTTCGAGGAGTGGGCGCGCGGCGCCGCGGCCACCGCCATCCAGTCCTTCATCACCGACCCGAACTGACCGTACGAGAGCGTCCACTTCACGCTCCCGCCAGTTGGTCAGCGGCCCCTCCCCCCTGGTACGGGCCATGACCGGGCTGCCCTGGAGCCGTCCCGCCCATCCCCACCCCAGGAGGTCAGACCCATGCGGTCACCCTCGCACTCCGTCCTGCCCGCACGCGCCCTGGGAGCCGTCGTCGTCCTGGCGCTCGCCGGGCTCACCGCCGGCATCGCCCCCGCCGCCCACGCGGGGACCACCGAGCCCGCTCCTGCCGCCCACGTCACGGCCACCGGGCCGGCTCCCGCCGCCAAGCCGTACATGGGCTGGTCGAGTTGGAGCATGCAGTCCTCCAAGTACCCGGGCCTCAACCCCGACGGCGACTACAGCTACCTCACCGAGGCCAACGTCCTGAAGCAGACCGACGCCCTGGCGTCGAAGCTGAAGAAGTACGGCTACGAGTACGTCAACATCGACGCGGGCTGGTGGCGTGACAAGGCCTGGAAGCCGCAGTTCGACCAGTACGCCCGGCAGAAGGCCGACCCGCAGCGCTTCCCCCGGGGCATGAAGGCCGTCGCCGACCACGTGCACGCCAAGGGCCTCAAGGCGGGGATCTACCTGCCGGTCGGCCTGGAGAAGGAGGCGTACGCCGACGGCAAGGCCCCGATTTGGAACGCCGAAGGCTGCACCACGGCCGACATCGTCTACGACGACCTGCGCACCACCAACGGCTGGGACAGCGCCTACAAGATCGACTCCTCCGATCCCTGCGCCCAGAAGTACATAGACTCCCAGGCGCGGACGTTCGCCGACTGGGGTTACGACTTCCTCAAGCTCGACGGCGTCGGCCCGGGCTCCTCCAAGAGCGGCGACAACTACGACAACGTCGCGGACGTCGCCGCCTGGCAGAAGGCGATCGCGGCCACCGGACGCCCGATCCACCTGGAGGTGTCCTGGTCCCTCGACATCGGACACGCCGCCGACTGGAAGAAGTACTCCGACGGCTGGCGCATCGACACCGACGTCGAGTGCTACTGCAACACCCTGGTCTCCTGGGAGAACTCGGTCGACGACCGCTTCGACGACCTGCCGGCCTGGACCCGGCACGCCGGTCCCGGAGGCTGGAACGACCTCGACTCGCTCGACGTGGGCAACGGCGCGATGGACGGCCTCACCAAGGCCGAGCGGCAGACCTACGCCACCCTGTGGGCCATCGCCAAGTCGCCGCTCTACACCGGCGACGACCTGACCCGCCTGGACTCCTACGGCCTGTCCCTGCTGACCAACCGCGAGGTCATCGCCGTCAACCAGGGCGACGCACCGCCCGCGCACCCGGTCACCGCGTCCGACCCCCAGCGGGTGTGGGCCGCGAAGAACCCCGACGGCACCTACACCGTCGCCCTGTTCAATCTGGCCGGCGCACCGGCCTCGGTGAGCGCCGACTGGACGACGCTCGGCTTCACCGGCAACGCGGCCGTCCGTGACCTGTGGAACCACGAGAACCTCGGCACGTTCAAGAACAGGATCACCCAGGCGCTGCCCGCCCACGGCTCCCGCCTGTTCACCGTCACCCCGCGCGGCAGCGCGGTCGAGCGCACCGGCTACGAGGCCGAGGCGCCTGCCAACACCCTCGGCGGCAACGCCTCCGTCGCCGACTGCGCCGCCTGCTCCGGCGACCGCAAGGTCGGCAACCTCTACCTCGGCGGCAAGCTGACCTTCACCGGCGTAGTCGTCGACAGGCCCGGCACCTATCAGATCGAGGTCGCCTACATCAGCGGCGACGCACGCTCCGCGAGCGTTTCCGCCAACGGCGGCGGCGCCACCCGTCACACGTTCCCCGCCACCGGCGACTGGGGGACCGTCGCCCGCGTCCATGTGCCGGTGACGCTGAAGGCGGGCGCCAACACCGTCACCTTCGACAGCGGTTCGGGCTACGCGCCGGACATCGACCGGATCGACGTACCGAAGACCTCCTGACGACACCCGGGGGCCCGGTACCGCACCCGGGCCCCCTCAGACCTCCGGAGCCGCCATGAACCCCCGCCCCACGGACCCCGGCAGACGCGCCCTCCTCGCCGCCGGTCTCACCGCCGCCGCCCTCGCCGGACTGCCCGCCTTCACCGCCTCCGCCGCACCGCTGCGACCCGCCGACGCTCCGCCGCCCGCCGACGCCACCCGTCACCTGCTGTGGTGGCAGGCCCCCGCCGACGACCATTCCATGATCGAACAGGGACTGCCCGTCGGCAACGGCCGTCTCGGCGCCCTGGCGAGCAACGACCCCGGCCGGGAACTCCTCCTGATCACCGACGCCACCATGTGGACCGGCGGCCTCAACGACGAGCTCGACGCCGACGGCCAGTTCCCCTACGGCCGCGCCGACTTCGGCTCCTTCACCCTGCTGGCCCGGCTCACCGTGGACATCCCCGACCACGACCTGTCCGCCGTCAACGGCTACCGCCGTACCCTCGACCTCTCCCAGGCCCTGCTCACGACCACGTACGTCCGCTCCGCGGTGACGTACCGGCGGCAGATCTTCGCCAGCCGGCCCGACGACGTGATCGTGCTCCACTTCACGCAGAGCGGCGGCGGCCGGTACACCGGGTCCGTGACGCTGGACGGCACACACGGCGAGACCGGCGGGACGGCGGAGTCCTTCGGAGCGTCCTTCCCGGGCGGCCTGCGCTACGGCGCGGCCGTCACGGCGCACGGCACCGGCGGCCGGGTCCGGGTGAACGGCGCGCGCATCGACTTCTCCGGCTGCACCGAGCTCACGGTGGTCGTCAGCGGCGGCACCAACTACGCGCCCGACGCCAGGACGAAGTACCGCGACCCGTCCCTCGACCCCGAGAAGCTGGCCCGTACGAAGGTACGCGCGGCCGCCGCCCACCCGGCTGCCACGCTGCTGCGCACCCATGTCGCCGACTACCGCGCCCTCTACGGTCAACTGGACCTCTCGCTCGGCACGTCGACCGCGCAGCAGCGTTCCCTGGACACCTGGGAACGCCTCACCGCACGCGCCCGAGACAGGACGCCCGACCCCGAACTCGAGTCGGCCTACTTCCAGTTCGGCCGCTACCTGATGATCTCCGGATCCCGCGGCAGCCTCCCGCTCAACCTCCAGGGGCTGTGGCTCGACGGCAACGACCCGGACTGGATGGGCGACTACCACACCGACATCAACCTCCAGATGAACTACTGGATGGCCGACCGCGCCGGCCTGTCCCAGTGCTTCGACGCCCTCACCGACTACTGCCTGGCCCAACTGCCGTCCTGGACCGCGCTCACCCGGTCCCTGTTCAACGACCCGCGCAACCGCTACCGCAACTCCACTGGGAAGAACGCCGGTTGGACCGTCGCGATCTCCACCAACCCGCACGGGGGCATGGGCTGGTGGTGGCATCCCGCGGGCAACGCCTGGCTCGCCAACACCCTTTGGGAGCACTACGAGTTCACCGGCTCCCGCGCCCATCTGGCGAGGATCTACCCGCTCTTGAAGGGTGCCTGCCAGTTCTGGGAGGCGCGGCTGCTGCCGACGACGCTTCCCGGCGGCACGCGGGAGGTCCTCGTCGCCGACAGCGACTGGTCGCCCGAACACGGCCCGCTCGAGGCCCAGGGCATCACCTACGCCCAGGAGCTGGTGTGGGAACTGTTCGGCCACTACCGCACCGCCGCCGGCGAACTGGGCAGGGACGCCGCCTACGCGGACACCGTCGCCGGGTTGCGCGAACGGCTGTACCTGCCACAGGTGAGCCCCAGGACCGGCTGGCTGGAGGAGTGGATGTCACCCGACAACCTGGGCGAGACCACCCACCGGCACCTCTCCCCGCTCGTCGGCCTGTTCCCCGGCGACCGCATCCGCCCCGACGGCTCCACCCCGCAGGAGACCGTCGACGGCGCCACCGCCCTCCTCACCGCGCGCGGCATGGACAGCTTCGGATGGGCCAACGCCTGGCGCGCCTTGTGCTGGGCCCGTCTGAAGAACGCGGAGAAGGCGTACGAGCTGGTCACCAGCAACCTGCGCCCGTCGACCGGCGGCGGCAACGGCACCGCCTTCAACCTGTTCGACATCTACGAGGTCGAACAGGGCCGCGGCATCTTCCAGATCGACGCCAACTTCGGCACCCCGGCCGCGATGACGGAGATGCTCCTGTACTCGCGCCCCGGGCACCTGGAACTCCTGCCCGCACTCCCCGACGCCTGGGCCGCCAAGGGGCAGGTCACCGGCCTGCCCGCGCGCGGCGGGTTCGTCGTCGACCTGCGATGGCGCGACGGCACGCCCACCTCGGTGCGGTTGCGCAGTGTCGGCGGCCGGACCACGACGGTGGCCCACGGCCGCACCTCCAGGAGGGTGGACCTGCGGCCGGGCGAGTCCGTCACTCTGAAGGGCCTCACCCGATGACGGCCCGTCGCACGCCGGTCCGCGTGCTCGTCACCGCCCTGCTCGCCGTCGTCCTGCCGCAGGCCCTCCCGGCGGCCGCCCACGCGGCGGTCACCCGGCACGACGTCGTCACCTGGGCGGCGTCCGCCGACCGCCTGGGGGAAGGCGTCGCCGACCGCGGCTACCGGCTCGTCGTGCGCACCAGCGTCGGCGGCAGCGACCTGCGGATCCGGCTGACCAACGCCTTCGGCGACCGGCCGGTGACCTTCGACAGCGTCCACGCGGGAGTCCAGCAGCAGGGCGCCACCCTCGTGCGCGGCAGCAACCGGCGGCTGAGCTTCGGTGGCGCGCACTCCGTCACGATCCCCGCCGGCGGGACCGCGCTGAGCGACGCGCTGCCCGGCCGACTGCCCGCGGCGACCGGCCTGGTGGTCAGCCTGCACTCGCCGGACGCGGCGGGCCCGGCGAGCGGTCACGGGATGGCCATGCAGACGTCGTACGTCAGCCAGGGCGACCACACGGCCGAGGAGAGCGCCGATCGGTGGAGCGCGACGACCGGCTCCTGGTTCTACCTCGACGCCGTCTCCGTCCGAGCGGACGCGTCGACGGGCGCGGTGGTCGCGCTCGGCGACTCCATCACCGACGGCTGGCAGTCCACCTCCGACCTCGACCGGCGCTGGCCCGACTACCTCGCCCGCCGCCTGCGGCAGGCGGACGCCGAGATCAGGGGCGTGGCCAACGAGGGAATCTCCGGCAACAAGGTCCTGGCGGACGGACTCGGCCAGAGCGCGCTGAACCGGCTCCAGCGGGACGTGCTGTCGCAGCCGGGCGTGCGCACGGTGTTCCTCTTCGAGGGCGTGAACGACATCAAGGCCCACACCGGAGTGACCGCCCAGGACATGATCACCGGATACCGGGAGATCGTCCGCCGTGCGCACGAGGCGGGCAAGTGCGTCGTCGGCGCCACCGTGGCCCCCTTCAAGGGCTGGTCGGAGTGGGACCCGGCCGCCGAGTCCGTACGCCAGGACGTCAACACGTTCATCAGGAGCGGTGGGGAGTTCGACGCCGTCACCGACTTCGACCGCATCCTGCGCAGCCCCTACGACCCCGAGCGGATCCTGCCCGTCTTCGACGGCGGCGACCACCTGCACCCCAACGACAAGGGCATGCAGGCGATGGCCGACGCCGTGGACCTCACGGCGCTCGGCTGCGCCTGACCGCGACCGACCGCACCCGGGCGGGGAGGCGGCGGCCCGTCGGGGTACCCGGACGGTCGCGAGAGGAGCGCTCATGGCCCGACGACAGACGGCACGACTTCGAAGCACCGCAGCCGAGGTGTTCGGGTGGGACACCCTCCTGCCCGAACAGCTCACGGCGATGGAGTCCGTCCTGCAAGGACGGGACACCCTCGTCGTCATGCCGACCGGATCCGGCAAGTCCGCCGTCTACCAGGTCCCCGGCATGCTGCTGCCCGGGCCGGTCCTCGTGGTCTCGCCGCTGCTCGCCCTCCAGCGGGACCAGATCGCCGGGCTGCCCGACGGCGACCGGGCGCCCGGCGGTGTCGCCCTGAACTCGGACCTGACGGTGGCGCAGACCGAGACGGCATGGGAGGCCCTGCGCACGGGCGACGTCCGGTTCGTGTACCTGTCGCCGGAGCAGCTGGCGAAGGACGAGGTCGTGGAACGGCTCGCGGCGATCGGCCCCGCGCTGTTCGTGGTGGACGAAGCCCAGTGCGTGGCGTCCTGGGGCCACGACTTCCGCCCCGACTACCTCCGTCTCGACCAGGCGGTGCAGCGCCTGGGACGGCCGCCGGTTCTCGCCCTGACCGCGACCGCGGCCCCGCCGGTGCGCAGGGAGATCGTCGAACGGCTCGGCATGCGCGAGCCCGGGGTGACCGTGGCCGGCTTCGACCGCCCGAACATCAGACTGGAGGCCCGGCGCTTCCAGGACGACAACGACCGGCGTCGCGCGGTGCTCGAGCGGGCGGCCGCCGAACCCAAGCCGGGCATCGTCTACGCCGCCACCCGCGCGGACACCGAGTACTACGCCGGCGAACTGGCCTCCCTGGGCCTCGCCGCCGAGGCCTACCACGCGGGGCTGCGGGCCTCGGAGCGTGCCAGGATCCACGACGCCTTCCTCACGGGCGAGGCCGACGTCGTCGTGGCGACCTCGGCGTTCGGCATGGGCATCGACAAGGAGGACGTGCGGTTCGTCCTGCACGCCGCCCTGCCGGGCTCGCTGGACGCCTACTACCAGGAGATCGGCCGGTGCGGCAGGGACGGGAAACCCGCCCTCGCGGTGCTCCACCACCGCCCGCAGGACACCGGCATACAGACGTACTTCGCCGGCCGCGCGCCGGGCCACGAGGTCCTGACCGAGGTGGCCGACGCCATCCACGCCCACCGCGCGGACCCCGCCGACCTCGACGGACTCCGCCACGACACGGGTCTCTCGCGCAACCGCGTCACCGCGGCCGTCAACCTTCTGCGGGAGACCGGCACCGTCACCACGGGGGAGGAGGGCGAGCTGCGTCCCGCTCCCGGCACCGCGTCGGCCACCGCGGTGGACCGGGCCGCCGAGGCCGCCGAGGCGCATCGCCGTACCGACCGGTCCCGCGTCGACATGGCCCGCGCCTACGCCGAGGCGACCGGCTGCCGCCGGCGCTTCCTGCTGGGCTACTTCGGGGAGGAGTACGAGCCGCCGTGCGACGGCTGCGACGCGTGCGACACGGCCGACGGGGATTCTCCCGAGGAGCGGCGACCGGTCCATCCGGCGGTGTCCGACTATCCCGTCGGCTCCCAGGTGAGGCACGGCGAGTGGCTCGACGGGACGGTGCTGAGCGCGGACGGCGACCGCATCACCGTGCTGTTCGACCAGGCCGGCTACCGCACGCTCTCCCTCGACGCGCTGGCCGCACGCGACGACCTGCTCGAGGTGGTGGAGCGACCGGGCGGATCCTCGCCCACGCACTGACGGTCGCGCCGCGCGGTCCGGCCGTCGCGTGGCCGGACGTGGAGAGAGGGAGCGCCGTCCTGTGGCGCCGGTCGGCGAACGGGACCGGGTGCCGGTCGGCCGGTGCCCCGCGCCCACGCGGGACGCTCATTCCCCGAGCGGCGCGGCCCGGTCGGAGGCCGGCCAGACATACGGCAGATCGTCGGGCACACCCGGGAACAGAGCCGCGTAGAACTCCGGATCCTTGCGCACGAGCGCCGACCGGTGGCTGCGGTGGAACGCCGGATCGCCGAGCCACGGGGGCAGCTCACCTGCCTCGGCGAGCCGCTCCTGGGTGCGGATGCCGTCCGGCTGTCCGGTGAAGCCGGTCACCAGCGAGGCGGCGCAGGTGTCCGCACGGCCGGTCGCCGTCCACACACCGCAGACCTCCAGGCCGTAGCGCACCAACGCCTCCTCGTACCCGGTCCACATGCGCACCGCCGGGTGGTGGCGCCATCCGTAGCCGGAGACCGTCAGGCCCCGCAGCACCTGGAGCGCCTCGACGCGCTGCTTGCCCAGGCGGCGCGGGTCCAGGGCGGCGGCCGAGGCGGTGAAGTCGGGGTACGGCAGGAAGGTCTGCATGGTCCAACCCCCGTATGACGGAAGCCCTCACCGGTGCGCCGCCGGACACCGCTCAGACGGTGTCCGGCGACGCTGAACCGGTCCGGCGCGCTCAGGCGGCGGTGAAGCGGTCCCACACCCGGTGCTCGCCCAACAGCGTCACGAGCTGTGCCAGCGCGGCCGTGCCGCTGTCACCGACCACCACACCCGGGGCGGCCGTCGGCACTCCCGCGCCTTCGAGGACGGCCTCGCCGCCCGCCCAGGCGCCCACGGCCTTGCCGTGCCGGAACGCCTCGGACACCAGCAGGGTGACGCGAGGATCGCCCGTCAGCTGTCGCGCGGCCGAGGGGAACGCCTTGGCGTCACGGGCGCCGTACGCGTCACTGCCCACCCCGGGCAACCCGGCCAGCAGCACCGCGTCGAACTCGACGGACCGCGCGGTGGCGTATGTGCGCTGAACGGTCACCACGCCCTCTCCGGATCCGAGGACGCCACCGACCGGGGCGACGACCAGCGGCACCATGCCGCCCTCGAGGACCGCCTCGCGCACGGCGCGCACACCGTCCAGATCGCCGTCCGGAGCGACGACGATTCCGATGACGCGGCCGTCCGTGGGCCAGCTGTGGCCGAGCTGCGACAGGGCCGGACTGGGCTCGACGTCGGCCAGGGGCACGGTGGGCGTGGGCGCCGGCAGCCCGAGACCCGTCGCCACCTCGCCGCACAGCTCCGGGTCGATGTTGGCCAGGACCTGCAACGCCCGCTCCTTGACGGCCTGTTCGTAGCACTTGCCGAGTTCGAAGCTGTACGCGCCGATGATGTGCTCGCGCTCCACCGGGGACATGCTGAGCCAGAACCGGCGGGCCTGGCTGAAGTGGTCGGCGAACGACTCGGGCGCGTCCCGGACCTTGGCGCCCTCCGGCACGCGCACCGGCGTCTCGACGAACGCCCCGGTGTCCGCCCCCGCTGTGAACGGACAGCCGCCGTCCAGGGAGTTGGGCCGGTAGGGGGCCACACCCCGGTGCACGGCCGTCTGGTGCAAGCCGTCGCGCAGCATGTCGTTGACGGGCGCGTGCGGGCGGTTGATGGGCAGCTGCGGGAAGTTGGGGCCGCCCAGCCGGGTGATCTGGGTGTCCAGATAGGAGAACAGGCGGCCCGCGAGCAGCGGGTCGTCGGTGACGTCGACGCCCGGGACGAGGTGGCCGACGTGGAAGGCGACCTGCTCGGTCTCGGCGAAGAAGTTCGACGGGTTGCGGTTCAGGGTCAGCAGCCCGACCGGCTGTACCGGCGCGAGCTCCTCGGGAACCAGGTTCGTCGGGTCCAGCAGATCGATGCCCTCGAACATCTGGTCCGGGGTGTCGGGGAACGTCTGGATGCCCAGCTCCCACTGCGGGTACGCGCCCGCCTCGATGGCGTCCGCGAGGTCCCGGCGGTGGAAGTCGGGGTCGACGCCATTGATGATCTGCGCCTCCTCCCACACCAGCGAGTGCACACCCAGCTTCGGCTTCCAGTGGAACTTCACCAGCGTCGTCTCACCCGCGGCGTTGACGAGGCGGAAGGTGTGGACGCCGAAGCCCTCCATGGTCCGGTACGAGCGCGGGATGCCCCGGTCGGACATGTTCCACAGGGTGTGGTGGGTGGCCTCGGTGTGCAGGGTGACGAAGTCCCAGAAGGTGTCGTGGGCACTCTGCGCCTGCGGGATCTCCCGGTCCGGGTGCGGCTTGCCGGCGTGGATGACGTCGGGGAACTTGATGGCGTCCTGGATGAAGAAGACGGGGATGTTGTTTCCCACCAGGTCGAAGACGCCCTCGCTGGTGTAGAACTTCGTCGCGAATCCGCGGGTGTCCCGTACGGTGTCGGACGAGCCCCGCGATCCCAGCACCGTGGAGAAGCGCACGAACACCGGCGTCTCCTCGTCCTCGGACAGGAACGCCGCCTTGGTCACCGAGGCCGCCGTGCCGTAGCTCTGGAACACGCCGTGCGCGGCGGCGCCCCGGGCATGCACGACGCGCTCCGGGATGCGCTCGTGGTCGAAGTGCATGACCTTCTCGCGCAGATGGTGGTCCTGGAGCAGCACCGGCCCCCGGGGGCCCGCCTTGAGCGAGTGGTCCGTGTCGTGGAGCCGTGTTCCCTGCGCGGTCGTCAGATAGCTGCCGGACTGCGCCATGCGCGCCTGGTCGGCGCCCGTGGGCTGCCCGGTCGGCGACACGGTGTCGGGGCCGCTCTGGTCCGGCTTCGGCGGCAGCGGCTCGCGCGGCTCCGTCGGCTCCGCGACGGACGGGGACTCGGGACCCGGCTTGCCGGGAACGCCCTCCTCCGGCGCCGCGCCGCCGCCCTGGAGACTGTCGGTGATCTTCTGGGCCGCCCGCTTCAGGGGGTTGCTCTCGCTCATGGGATGACAGTCCTTCGACTCGTACCGAAAAACACGTAAAAATACGGTCAGTGCACCGATGGGGTGAACCTCTTGGCGACTTCCCACCCGGACCACCGGGGTTTCCGCCGCGGGCCGGGCCAAACAGCTTTCCGCCAGGCCGTCGCGGCGCGAAGCGGTGGCCGCGCCCGACGCCGTGGATCGACAGCGGACGCGTGTGTACTCGCGTCCGGGGCGGGCACCGGCACGGAACCCGGTGAGGAGGACACGGCCCTGTCGCCGACGCCGCCGGCGGACCGGAGCGAGGGGCCCGGACGGCATCCCGGCGGCACGGCCTCCTGAAGCGCGGTCCGGGGCTGTCCGACGAGGGCTGTCCGCACGGCGTCGGCGACCGGGGCCTGTTCCGGGGCCGTCAGAACCGGCGTCGGCGCCGCCTCACGCAACCGGCCGCGGCCAGCAGGCCCGCCGTGGTCAGGCTGACGCCGATGCCGATGTCCCAGCGTGACGGTCCGGCGGTCACGGCGCCGCCGACACCCCCGCGCACGCCGAGGCTGGGCAGCGGCGCGGGGCTGGTCGGCACCGCGGTACTGGTCGGGATCGCGGTACCGGTCGGGACCGGCGCCGGAATGCTCGTGGCGGGCACGAGGGTGGGCACCGACCGGTGCGGGAGGACTTCGCAGGCGATGCCGTCGTCCGTTCCCCGGTCCTCGTCGAGCCGGTTGGGATCGCTGGGGTCCTGGTCGAACACCGCCTGGGCGTCCTCCTGGTAGGTGAAGTCGCGGCAGTCGAGATCCTGCGCGTGGGCGACTCCGGACAGCGGTGCGAAGGTCATGATCGTCGCGGCTATGCCGGTGACGATGGCGCGGTGCGGCATGGGCGTCTCCTCCTGGCCGGGGGCCGTCGCTTCGACGCTAGGCAACGACCGACGCCGTCGCGCGGGGCGAGGGTCCATCCGGGTGGACCCCGCCCGGTGCCCGGCCACCGCCGGCGGGGTGCCCGGCGCCGACGGGGCGAGACGTCCTCCGACCGCCGCGAGCGTCGCGACCGCCCGTGAGGCGAGCGAAAGCCGAGAGGGGCGGAGTGGAGCGTGTGGAATTCCAGGGCGACGAGCGGGACCGCCCCGAGTGCCTCATTTCGGTGCCCGCCCGAGCGCGCCGCCGCGGGTTCTGCACCCGCGAGCTCGTGCCCCTTCCCGAGACGGCCGACGCGGGGAGCGCGGGCGCCGACCCTTTCCGGCCCGGCCCGGCCCGGCCCGGAAAGGAATGTCTTTCCCGCCGGTCATCGGGTACTCGGACCGGCACCGAGAGGAAGGGGTGAAGGTGATGGCTGAAGCAGGACGGTACGGCACGGACGGCGAGCGCGGCACACGGACCGCCGACGGCGGTGAGTCCGTCGGTCAACTCGTCCAGCGCGCTTCGCAGCAGCTGACCGAACTGGTGCGCGGCGAAATGCAACTCGCACGGGCGGAGATGGTCGAGAAGGGCAAACGCTACAGCAAGGGCGGGGGCCTGTTCGGCGGGGCCGGGCTCTTCGGTTTCCTCACCCTTCAGGCGCTGGCCGCCACCGCGATCGCCGCGATCGCGGTCCCGCTTCCGGTGTGGGCCGCGGCCCTGATCGTCACGGCCGTACTGGCGGTGATCACCGCCGTGCTGGCCCTGACCGGCAAGAAGCAGGTCGGCGCGGCCGCCCCGCCGATGCCCGAACGCACCGTCGACAGCGTGAAAGCCGATGTGTCGGAGATCAAGGAGAGTGCACGACGATGACCCAGCCACCCCAGGACGAGCCGACCGCCGCCGGCCCCGAAGAACTGCGCCGACAGGTCGAGCAGACCCGCCACGAACTCGGCGAGACGGTCGAGGCGCTGTCGGCGAAGACGGACGTCAAGGCCCGTGCGCAGGAGAAGGCGACCGCACTGAAGGAACAGGCCGGCACCACCGCGTCGCACCTGTCCGAGCAGGCCAGGACGAAGGCGACCGAGGCGGCCCACCTGCTGGAGGAGAAGGTCCCCGCCCCGGTCAAGGACACGGCCGCCGCGGCCGCCGTCCAGCTCAGGGCCAAGGCCGGGCAGGCCGAACAGCTGTGGCAGGAAAAAGCGCCCCGACGGGTGCGCGACCACCGCGGCGCCCTCATCGGCGCCGCCGCGGCGGTCGCCCTCGCCTACCTGCTGCTGCGCCGAAGCAAGAACTAGCCGACGGCTGAACGGGCGCCGCCGGACCCACGGGGCGGGCGGTGCCCGTTGCCGACCTGCGGATCATGCCGCCGGGTGTGAGACTGCGGTCGAAGCGGTCAGCCCATCGGGCGGTGGTGGCGTGACGGCCGACGGCGACGACGAGCAGCGCATGGACTTCCTCGCCGACCCTGCCCTGCAGCGGTCCACGCATGTGGCGCGCCGCACCGGGGCACCGGGCCCCAGCTGCGGCCGCCCCGGCCCCGCGTCGGCTGGCAGCTGCTGCCGGGTCGGCGGCGTCGAGACGGGCGACCTGCCGGCCGACGAGCGCGGCGCGCCGCTCACGCCGTGGCCGCCGCAGAACTGGCCCCCGTAACCCTCCGGCGACTCATCCACGCCATCCAGGAGGACAGGACCAGCCACCTCCGGGACGACAGGACCAGCCACCTCCGGGACGACGCGACGACGCTGCCGCTCGAGTGGCAGCCACCCGTTCACGTATGACGGCCGGCCGTCCGGTCAGGGGGGAGTCATGATGGCGCTCGCCGTGCTTTTCGCCGTCCTGGGCGCCATCAGCAACGCGGTGGGCACGGCGTTCCAGCGCAAGGCCGCCTCCACGGTGCAACAGGGCGGCGGAGTACGGCTGCTGCTCGCCCTCGTGCGGCGGCCCGCCTGGTCGATCGGCATCGCGGGTGTGGTGGGCGCCGCGGTGTTCCAGGCGCTGGCCCTCATCAACGGCCCCATGGCGCTGGTCCAGCCCCTGTTCATCCTCGAGCTTCCCTTCGCGCTGCTTCTGGCGGTGCCCCTGATGCACCGTCGGCTGTCGGCCGACGGCTGGTGGGCGGTCGGCGGAGTCGTGGCCGGCCTCACCCTGCTCCTGGCCTCGGCAGCCCCCTCCGGCTCCCGGGAACAGGCCTCCATGGCGCGATGGATCCCGGTCCTGGCGATCGCCCTGGGAGCGATGACCGTGGCGTTCCTCCTCGCGCGCTCCGCCTCCTCGCCGTTGTTCCGTGCCGCCGCGCTGGCCTCGGCCGCGGCGGTCGGCAACGCCCTGACCGCCGCCCTGCTGAAGTCGGCCACGGGACGCCTCGCCGACGCGGGACTGCCCGCCTTCCTCACCGCCTGGCAGACCTACGGATTCGCCCTCACCGGGGTCCTGGCCCTCCTGCTGCTGGAGAACGCCCTGCAAGCCGGCCCGCTGGTCGCTTCACAGCCCGCGCTGACCATCGGTGACGCGGCCGTGAGCCTCCTGCTGGGCGTCGTCCTGTTCGACGAGAGCATCCGTACGGGCTGGTGGCTGCTGCCCGAGGCGATCGGCGCGCTCCTCATCCTCCGGAGCGTGCTGCGCCTGACCCGTGTCGTGCCCCACCTCGTCGACGTCGTCCGATGAGATCGGCCCGATCGTGTTCCACGATCGTGCAACCGGGCGGCACGGACGGTGCCGCCGCCGGGGTTGTGCTGTGCTTTTCCGGACAGGAGGGGACTGCCGGGCGGAGCAGGCTCCCTTCCTGACCGCCCGCCGAGAGGAGTGACGGCATGGGTGACCTGCAAGGTCCGGACGACGAGCACCGGCGCCCCGCGGGTGTCAGCGACGAGACGGTGGAAGCGCTCGGCTCACTGTCCAAGGCACTGGAGACGATCGAGCGGGCCCGTGGGCACCTCTACTCGTTCCACCAGCTCACCGGCACCGCGGACCTGGAACTGGACCGCGCGGTCGAGCTGCTGCGCGGGGCGGGCCACGAGGCGTGGGCCGAACGCGTCGAGACGGAGATCCTGGGACGCAACGTCATCCCGGGCCACTGGACGTTCCAGATCGTCGAAGCCTACGACGGGACCTACTACCGAGCGTTCCGACAGCTGGAGCGGGAGGCGGTGGAGCAGCTCGCCGACGGGCGCGACCACCTGTACGAGGCGGAGATGAAGGAAGCCCGCCGGACGCGCAACCACCCCGATCACACGGCTCGGCCCGACAGCCCCGGCACCCGTGAACCGACCGGCCCCTTCACCTGACGGGAGCGAACACGACCTAGCGCTGACCTAGCGCCCCTCGGGCGCCATGCGCTGCTCGGCATGGCGGGCCTCCATGCGTGCGACGACTCGTCGCCCGGCCACTTTGCGCACTGCGCGGAGTTTGGCTTCGGCGGCGAGGAGGGGTATCCACAGCAGCGCTCCCCACATCCTGTGGTCGACCGGCCCGCCGGGGATCAGGGACCGGATCACGGCGAAGGAGGCAAGGGTCGTCACCGCGTAGGCCGCGCCGCGGTAGGTCAGCAGCAGACGCAGCGGAGCGTTGCGTCGGCCCCGCAGGAGTTCCGACGCTGCGGCCAGCTCGGCTGCTCTCAGGTCATCCCCCTCGCCGGTCTTCGTGGGGCCCGCCCCGCTGTCCGCAGGAGTACGTGGCGCCCCACTGCCCTGTGCGTCGAGTTCGTCCAGCCCTGGCCGCGTGGTGCGCGCGATCGTGACGGGAGCGGTCGGATCGTCCCAGTAGCCCCGGCCGGCCCATCCCAGGGCGTCGTCGACCCGCTCGCGCCAGGTCGAGCCCTCAGGTGCGAGTTCGTCGATGCGGGCGCGCAGGGTGACTGCACGTCTCGCTCTTCCGGGATAGTCGAACGCATCGGCCCGCCGGCACAGTTCGAAGTAGCACACGAGCAGTCCGAGATCGTCGGGATCCAGCTCCAGACCCCGCCGGTAGGCGTCCTCCGCCTCGGCGTCGTGGTCGTCCTCGTCCTCGGCCGCGTGCGCCTGGCCGAGCCACCGGTACAGCACGACGTCCGGACCCGTCTCCCGCAGGCCCGCCTGCGCGGCGCGCCGTACGGCCGCGTAGCCACCGACGGCGAACAACTCCGAGCACTGCTGTGCGTACTGCTGATCCACGTCCCACCCCTGCTCCTTGGCAGGATGCACTTTCGGCCACCGCCGCACCGGACGTCAATTCGATTGCGATCACGCCCTGAACAGCGGAAAGGGCAGTCACAGGCGCAGGACGATCAGGGCGGTGTCGTCGGTGTTCCCAGTGGTGGGCAGGAGGTCGCTCAGC
This sequence comes from Streptomyces sp. NPDC088157, assembly GCF_044741545.1. Lineage (NCBI taxonomy): Bacteria > Bacillati > Actinomycetota > Actinomycetes > Kitasatosporales > Streptomycetaceae > Streptomyces > Streptomyces sp. NPDC088157. The sequence continues at coordinate 339,744 of NZ_JBIUSU010000003.1, read as the reverse complement.
AGGGCGTCGGCCAGGGGCTCGGGGGACGAGTGCCGGTGGTGGGTGAGAGAGGCGGCGAGCCGGGCCAGCCCCGTGTAGATGTCCTCGCCGCGGCGCTCGATCAGGCCGTCGGTGTACAGGACGAGGGTGTCGCCCTCGGCGAAGCCGGTGTGAGCCTGAGGGCGGGGGAGGTGCTCCGGGCGGGCGGCGAGCGGCGGATCGGTGGCCTGGTCGAGGAGCGTGACGGTGCCGTCGGCGTGCACGAGGACGGGTGGCGGATGGCCGGCGGAGCTGTAGGAGATGGTGCGGCTGTCCCAGTCGATGAAGGTCGTCACGACGGTGGTCGCCTCGGCTCCGTCGACGAACCGGGCGTACAGGCCGAGCGCCTCCAGAGCCTGGGCCGGGCCGTCGGCCACCCGGCAGGCGGCGCTCAGGGCGCTGCGCAGTTGCCCCATGGCGCAGGCCGCCGCGAGACCGTGTCCCACGACGTCACCGACGGCGACGGCGAGGTTGTCGCCGGGCAGGTCGACCAGGTCGTACCAGTCGCCGCACACGTTCAGGGCGCCGATCGCCGGCCGGTAGCGCACGGCCGTGGCGTGCGGCCCGGTCGGGCCGGGGGCGGGCAGCATCGCCGCCTGGAGGGCCAGTGCGACCTCCCGCTCATGGGCGTGCGCCCGGCGGAGCCGTTCGTTGACCTCCTGCAGGTCGCGCGCCCGGGTGTACAGCTCGGCCTCCAGCACACGGGCCCGGGCCCCGCCGTCCGTGCCGCCGCGGGCGTTCATCAGTTCGGTGATCTCCTCCACCCGGTGCACGACCAGCGCCACCTGTCCGTCGGGGCCGTGGACGGGCGCGTTCACCGGGCTCCACCAGTGCTCGTGCCACAGCCCGGGCCGCTGCGGATCCTCGATGTCGTAGCGCAGCAGCGCCATGGTGTCGCGGTCGCCGGTGGCCACCACCCGCAGCATCGACTCCCGGGTTTCCCGCATGCCGGCCGCGGCCGGGTCGTTCGGGTTCTCGGGGAACACGTCGAAGATGTACCGGCCGACCAACTGCTCGCGGGTCCGCCCGGCCAGCCGCAGGAAGTCGTCATTGGCGTCGGCGTAGACCAGGTCGGGCGTGAGGAGGGCCACCATGCCGGGCAGGGCTCGGAAGACCGCCACATAGTCGATCTGCGGTTCTTCCATGTCTTGCCGCCTGTCTCGGTGCCGAGCGTCACTGTGCCGTTCCACGATAGAAGGGAGATCGCGGCGGGGCCCGGAAACCGCGTCCTCCACGCCCGCGTTCCCCGCTCCTGGGCGGCACAAGCTGCTGCGGTCGCGGGCCGGTGCCTGATCTTCACCCGCGACCGGCGCCACCCCGCCCGTGTCGGACGTGGGCCCGCACGAGGAACGGCCTGAGCGGAGACTGGACCAGGGCCCCCTTCGGTTCGCGGACGTGTGCGGTCGCGGGCCGGTGGCCGCTCTTCACACCGAAGGCGATCAGCGCCTTCGCTCGCCCACCGCGGCGCCCGTGTCGGACGGGGGCCCGCACGAGGAACGGCCTGAGCGGAGACTGGACCAGGGCCCCCTTCGGTGCGCGGACGCGCCGATCGGCTACGGGGCAGTCGGTCGGCACCAGGACGCGGTCAGGACGACGGGCTCACCTCCCCAGGCGGGGGGCTCGCTCCGCCGCGCCGGTGTGCCCGGCCGCGCCGGTGACGTCCGCGCGGGCGGTTTCCCGGTGCGCAGACAGGCGTTGGCCGTGCCCTCTACGCAGGTGTCGCCGTACGCGCCGTGGACGCCGTGCCGGTCGGCACCGGTGACGGTGACCAGGCGGGAAGCCGGCCACGCGCGGTGCATCGCCGTGGCGGTACGGGTGAGGACCGGAAGTCGTCGCCGGAGTCCTGACGGGCGTCGAGAAAGCGGCCCGTTGCTCTGCTGCCGGATCGTGGAGAGGCCTTTGCTCGGCTCGGTCGTCATCCGGCGCCGGGTGTCGCGGTCGGCGGTTGCCCGGCCGGAACGACGGCGGCGTTGCGGACGGCCAGGAGCGCCGCGCCGATGTCCGCCACCGCTCGCGGATCCGAGAGGGAGCGGCCCGTCAACTCCTCGATGCGGCGCAGCCGGTAACGGACGGTGTTGGGGTGGACGAACAGGCTCCGAGCCGCGTCGGTGGCCGAACCGGCGGCGCCGAACCACCGTTCCAGGGTCTCCAGCAGGCGAGCGCGCTCCACCACCGGGAGATCGACCAGGGGCTGGAGGACCACACCCACGAGATGAGCCGCCTCTGCCGGAGCGGCGGCCACCACCATGGCCAGCGGGTTGTCGTCGAACCGCGCGACGCCGGCACCGGTCTCCCGCAGCCCGGTCAGGGCCAGACGAGCGAAACGCAGAGCCTGGGGAGTGTCGCGCAGGGAGTGGAAGCACGGGCTGACTCCCACGCGGGCCTGCGATCGGCGCAGGATGCGCAGGCAGGCGCTCTCCGCCGCCGACGTGGGCAGGGCGATCAGTCCGATCTGATGGTCGGGCAAGAGCCGCCAGGCCGAAGGGAGTTGTGCCTGATGCAGCGCGGCTTCGACTCCCGCGAGGGGCTCCTGGCCGGGAGCGCCGGCCGCCGCCGCGGCGACCGCGTAGGGGCCGTGCTCGGGCAGGCCCAGCTCACGGGCGGCCTCCCACAGCGTGGTCCGGTCGGCGATGACGCCGGTGAACAGCGCCTCCACCAGCGCCGAGCGCCTGGCGTGGCGCTGTGAGGTCAACTCGGCGGAGGTCTCCCGATAGGCCGCCGCCACCGCCTCCGCGTACAGGCCGAACAACGCCCAGATCTCCGCAGACTGTGACACCAACTGGTCGTCGGACACCTCGGGATGGGTACGCGACTCCACCAGGATCTCCGTCCACAGGAGCTCGAAGCCGACCCGGTACGCGTGCAGGGTGTCCGCCAGCGGCACACCCTGTTCGGCGCGCACCCGGCCGGTCTCGCGGGCCGGACTAGGGTCCGGGGCGTCCGCGTGAACGAGGTGACTCAGCACCAGGTCCGCGTTGGCGGTGCACGAGCGGCGCAGTGAGTCGAAGGGGATCAGCGACTCCTCGTCGTAGGCGTCGACGTCCGAGCGGATGCGCTGTGCGATCCGCTCACCCAGTGCCGGCAGCCTGGAGTGCAACGCCGCGGCCACGCCCGAGATGTCCATTCACGCAGCTTAACGCCATCGTTTTGTTCCTCGGGACAAGCAGGGAGGGGAGGTGCTGTCCCACCGCCCATAGGCCGACGCCGTGAGCGGCAGCACGATGTCGGCGAAGTGAACAGCGGATTTCAACGGTGACGTTCGTGGAGGCGGGTCATGGCCAATCTGGCGCAGTTCCTGGTGGAGACGGCACAGCGGCAGCCGGGACGCCCCGCGCTGCGCCTGGGCGAGCAGGTGACCAGCTACGCGGAGCTGGACGAGCGCAGCGCCCGCGCCGCCGCACTGTTGAGGGCCGAGGGTGTTCGCCCCGGGGATCGCGTCGCCCTGATGCTGCCCAACGTCCCCGAGTTCGTCGTCCTGTACTACGGCGTCCTGCGCGCAGGAGGGATCGTCGTACCGATGAACCCGCTGCTGAAGACGCGGGAGACCGCGTACCACCTGGACGACTCGGGGGCGGTGCTGCTGTTCGAATGGCACCGGGCGCCGGGCGAGGGCGCGCAGGGCGCGGTCGCCGCCGGGGTGCCCCACCTGGCCGTCGAACCCGTCGAGTTCGCCGCACGGCTGGCCGGGCACCAGCCACTGCCCGAGGTGGCCCCGACCGACGCGGACGACGTGGCCGTGCTGCTGTACACCTCCGGCACCACCGGCCGTCCCAAGGGCGCCGCGCTCACCCACGCCGGGCTGCGGCACAACACCGAGGTCAACGCGGTCCACGTCCAGCGCATCACACCGGAGGACGTGGTGGTGGGCTGTCTGCCGCTGTTCCACATCTTCGGCCAGATCTGCACCCTGAGCGTGGCCGTCCGCGCCGGTGCGTCCCTCACCCTGATCCCCCGCTTCGAACCGCAGACCGTGCTGGACGCCATCGCCCGGGACCGGGCCACCGTCTTCGAGGGCGTTCCCACGATGTACGCCGCGCTGGTCCAGCACCCGTCGCAGGCGGACCTGCCGACGCTGCGGATGTGCATTTCCGGCGGGGCCTCACTGCCCGTGGAGGTTCTGCACGGCTTCGAGAGGCGCTTCGGCTGTGCCGTGCTGGAGGGCTTCGGTATGTCCGAGACCAGCCCCGTGGTCACGTTCAACCACCCCGACCGTCCGCGGAAGGCGGGCTCCATCGGCACCCCGATCCGTGACGTGGAGGTGCGGCTGATCGACGGCAAGGGTCAGGACGTCACCCTTGGCGAGGTCGGTGAGCTGGTCGTGCGCGGCCCGAACGTGATGAAGGGGTACTGGAACCGCCCCGAGGAGACCGCGATCACCATTCCGGACGGCTGGCTGCGCACCGGCGACCTCGCGCGACAGGACGAGGACGGCTACCTGTACATCGTCGACCGCAAGAAGGACATGATCATCCGCGGCGGCTACAACGTCTATCCGCGCGAGATGGAGGAGGTGCTGCACGAACACCCGGCCGTCGCCCTGGCCGCCGTGGTGGGCGTGCCGCACGCCCATCTGGGCGAGGAGATCGCGGCCGCGGTCGTCCTGCGCCCGGGCGCCCGGGCCACTCCCGACGAGCTGAGGGAGTTCGTCAAGAGCCGGGTGGCGGCGTACAAGTACCCGCGCGAGGTGTGGCTCGTGGACACCCTGCCGACCGGCCCCAGCGGCAAGATCCTCAAGCGGGATATCACCGCGCCGACCGGCTGACCACACCGGTTCCCGAAGAGCGTCGCCCGGAGCCGCGACTCAACCGCTGTGGGCCGAGGTGCACCAGGTCTCGTCCGCAGCCCGCCCCCGTGCGGGGCCACGGGGTGCGCCGCGGCCGAGACGGCGGTCGTGGTGCGGACGGGGACAGCGGTCGGTGCGGACGGAGACGACGGTCGGTGCGGAGGGAGACGGCCGGTGAGTGGAAGTCCTGGGCCCGGCCCGGCCCGGCCCGGCCAGACCAGGCCGGGCCGGGCCAGGACGAGGGTGAGGGGCGATAGGTCCTCGACGGTCCCGTGGTGGGCGATGCCCGGTCCTCACGGATCTTGTCGATCGGATCAGCGCTTCGCCGACGCCGCACGGATGGGAGAGTGTGAGCGTCGTATCCGCTCAACACCAGGAGGAGCCTCGGCATGGCCGTCATCCACCGCACTGTCCTCGAGCCGACCAAGCTGGAACTGCTCGCCGCCTGGCTGCCGTCCAGGCCCTGGTTCTCGGGTGGCGGGGGTGAACCCGCGTTGGCCAAGGCCGGGGGCTTCCGGCTGGACGATCCGCAGGGCGAGGTCGGGATCGAGTTCATGGCGGTCACCGACACCTCCGGCGCCCACCCGGCCGCCTACCTGGTGCCGCTCACCTATCGCGGCGCCCCGCTCGACGGTGCGGAGCACGCCCTCGTCGGCACCATGGAGCACGGGGTGCTGGGACGACGCTGGGCCTACGACGGCTGTCACGACCCGGTGCTGCTCGCCCAGTTGTCGGCCCTGATCGAGGGCCGGGTCCAGGCCCAGGACCAGAACAGCAGCGACACCCCCGACCGGGAGGTCACCCGCTCCCACAAGGGTGAGGGTTCCGCATTCACGGACTTCACCCCCGGCGCCACCGACGACCATGAGGGCACTGAGCTGTCCGCACCGCATGGCACGACACTGCGCCTGCACCGGGTCCTGCGCCCCGCCCCGGACGACATGCCCCTTCTGCCCTCGCGGGCGACCGGCCACGTGGCCGGCTCCTGGCGGATGCCGGACGGAACCCGCGCGCGGGGGCTGTTCGCAGTCCTGCACGGCGGCTCGCACGAGAACCGGGCGGTCGGCCTCACTACGTGACGTGGTGCCGGGAGCACCGGGCCGAGCCCCATGCTTCTGATGACTGATGGCTGAGAACTCATGAACTGATGACTGATGGATGGCGTGGATCGGGGTACCTGGGCCGCATGGCACAGAAAAATGATCACGTCGAATCCGTGCGTGCCGTGCGGCAGCTGCGACGCATCCGCCCTGTCTACGCAGGCGGAGCACTGCTGTGGGCGGCATCGGCCGCCTGGACGGGGTGGGACGACCCCGGAAGCCGGCAGATGTGGGTGTCGGTGCTCTTCCTGGTGGTCTTCACCGGTCTGCTGTCCTTGACTTCGCTGTGGCTGTGGCGTCAGCAGACTGCCGGTGAGGGCATGTCCGTGCACCATGCGGCTCCACGAAGGACGGTCCCGGGCCGCCACGCCAATGCCTGAGCACTGAACTCCCGGCCTCGCTTCCGGGTCGGCGGTTTCCGGGGTGGGCACGAAAACGCCTGGCCCCTCACCTCGGCGTGCCCACCGGTGCACGTTCGTCCAGGAATCCCGCCTCCTGCAGGTCGGACCAGAGCTGCTCGGGGATGTGGGTGTCGAACGCCGCGGCGTTGTGGCGTACTTCGTCGGGGGAGCGCATGCCGAGCACGATGCCCGCCACGGCCGGGTGACGCAGCGGGAACGCCATCGCCACCTGAGGAAGCGTCACACCGTGCGCCTCGCAGACGTCGGCGATCCCGTGCACCCGGTGCAGGACGTCCGGCGAGGCGGGCGCATAGTCGAACGTCGCTCCTTCCGCGGGCCGCGGCGTGGCCAGCAGCCCGGAGTTGAAGACGGAGGCGGCGAGGACGGAGACGCCCCGCTCGGTGCACGCGGGCAACAGGTGGTCGAGAGCGCTGTGATCCAGCAGCGTGTAGCGGCCGGAGAGCATCACCACGTCGGCGTCGGTCTCCCGCACCAGCGTCGTCAACTTACCCGGGTGATACATGCCCGCCCCCACGGCGCCCACCACGCCCTGGGAGCGCAGCTCGGCCAGCGCGGGGAAGCCGTCGCGCAGTGCGACGTCGAAGTGTTTCTCCGCGTCGTGGAGGAACAGCACGTCGATGCGGTCGGCGCCCATGCGGGTGAGGGACTCCTCCACGCTGCGCAGGACACCGTCGCGGGAGAAGTCCCATACCCGGCGGTGCGTCGCGGGCACATGGAAGGCCTCGTCGCTGCGGCCCTGCGGATCCTGCGCGACGAGGAGCCGGCCGACCTTGGTGGAGAGCGTGAAAGCCGCACGCGGCGCTCCGCGCAGGAAGTCGCCGGTCCGGCGCTCGGAATGACCGATGCCGTAGTGGGGCGACGTGTCGAAGTAGCGAATGCCGCAGTCCCAGGCAGCACTCAGCGTCGCAGCCGCCGTCTCGTCGTCGAGCGGGGCGAACAGCCCGCCCAGTGGCCCACCACCGAAGCCCAGCTCCGTGACTTCCACCGTGCTTCGTCCGAGACGGTGTGTCCTCATCAAAGTGATCCTTTTCCGGGTCGTCTCAAGTGGGGCGCGGAACAGTCTTGTTGCGGCTGTGGCGCGCTCCAAGCGGTTTTCCGGACGGGCCCGCCGTCCGCGGCGGGGGGGAGCGGACCGGGACCGAGGACCAACCGGCGCGGACGGGCCCCGTCCGGTTCGTGTGCCGTTGCCGCGCGAGACGTTCGGTGGTCCCATGGGGTCGCGGTGCCGCTGTGACAGGACGGGCGGTACGGCACAGCTCGATCGCGTGCGACACGACCGATGAGGAGTGCCCATGTCAGGACAGTTCGAAGCGACGGTGGAGGTCGATCGGGCTGTCGAGGAGGTGTTCGCCTACCTCGCCGACGGTCGCAACGATCCGCAGTTCAGTCCTCGGGTGCTCAAGATCGAGCGGATCCCCGACGCGCCGACCACGGTGGGAACCGTCTTCCGGAGCACGGTCAAGGACGCCGGGATGAAGACGGCCAGAGAGTTCCGCATCACCGCTCTCGAAGCCCCGGTGAAGATCCGGTGGGCCGAGGCCTCGAAGAACACCGTGACGGTAAGCGAAGGCGGTTACGACCTCGAGCGGCTGTCCGACGGCAGAACCAGGGTCCGCATCTTCAACGTTCTGGAGGGTCACGGACTGGGCAAGCTGCTCGTCGGCCTCGCGCTCACCGCCGCCCGCAAGGATGCCGACGCCTTCGGTGCCCGCATCAAGGCGGCGGCCGAAGCGGCGATCGCGGCCCGTTGAGCCCTGAGCCCCGGGGCTGTCGGAGTGCCCCGCTGAACCGGCGGTCCGCGTGAGGGCGCCGGTCAGCGGGCGATGCGGTGCCTGCGGCCGCCGCGGCGGAACCGAACGGTCGCGTAGCAGAGGTCGGCGACGAGCACGACCGCGCCGATGATCAGCAGGTAGAACAGCCCGTGGGCCGCGAATCCGATGATGCCCAGGACCAGGGCTACGAGGATGAGGAACAGAAACAGGCTCATTGGCTCTCCCGCGGCCTCGACGTGTCAGCGACGGGCGAGGCGTCGCTCGCCACCGACGCCCGGCGCATAGTCCAGTTCGTAGTGTGCGAAGACCTTCGGTTCGTCCGGGGCCGGCAGTTCGCCGTCGACATCGATCGACGGGGCCTTCTTCACCGCGTTCTTGTCGTGGACGACCTTCAGATAGCCCGGGCCGACCGTCGCCCCGAGGAGCGGCACGAACACCAGGCGGCGACGGGTGGGCAGACCGACGGTCACCGTGGCGAAGGAAGGCATGTCGGTCCCGGTGTCCACGTAGACCGACTCCAGGACACCGATCCGGTGACCTTGCGGATCGACCACGTCGTGACCTCGCCACTCACGGATATCGCTTGCCTCGATCATTGAGGAACCTCCGCTGATGCGTGTACCCGTGTTCGCGCCACCGATGTCAGGCGCGCACGCGACGAGCTGCCCCGCCGACGAGCCTGGACGGTGCCGACACCCGGACGCCCGGCGGCACCGCGACGCCCGGCGGCACCGCGACGCCCGACATCACTGGGACGCTCGACGGCACCGGGACCGGCACCGGCACCGGCACCGGCACCGGCACCGGCACCGGCACCGGCACTGGGACCGGCACCGGCGGACGGCACCGGGACCGGCGGACGCAGCCATTGTCATGCGAACGAGGCGGGAGCGCCGCTCGTGAGTGCCGCCGTGCGGTGCCCGTCGCGGGTCACTGCGGGCGGGCCATCAGTATCGCGACATCGTCCTGGGCGGGATGCGGCAACATCTGTGCGAGGACGTCGTCACAGAGCACGGCGAGCGGCCGTCCGGGCGAGCGCAGGGCCCGTGCGAGCCGGTCGAGGCCCTGGTCGAGGTCCCTGCCCCGGGCTTCGATGAGTCCGTCCGTGTACAGGACGAGCAGGCTGCCCGGCGGAAGCGGGACCTCTTCGGTGCGGAACTGCTGTCCGCCCGTTCCCAGCGGGGTGCCCGGCGACCCGTCGAGGAAGGCGAGCGCGCCGCCGGGTGTCACCACGGCCGGCGGGGGGTGACCGGCCCTGGCCACGAGGCATCCGCCGGAGGCGGGGTCGTGGACGGCGTAGACGCAGGTCGCCATCTGGTCCTCACCCATGTCGGCGACGACGGCGTCAAGCGAGCGCAGCATGCGGGCCGGGTCGATGTCGTGCCGGGCGAGCGCCCGCACCGCTGTGCGGAGCTGGCCCATGAGCGCCGCGGCGTGCATGCCGTGCCCCATCACGTCCCCGATGACGAGTCCGGTGCGGTTCTGGGGCAGCGTGATGACGTCGAACCAGTCGCCGCCCACGTCGTGCTCACTGGCGGGCAGATACCGCCCCGTGAGCTCGAGTCCGGGGACGGCGGGCAGCGCGCTGTTGGTCAGGCTGCGCTGCAGCGTGAGGGCCGCCGCCCGCTGCCGCGTGTACATGAGCGCGTTGTCGATGTTCAGGGCCGCGCGCGCCGCCAGCTCGTCGATGAGCACGCAGTCCTGCTCGTCGAAGGGCTCACGGCTGCGCAGCCGCGTCACCACGACCGCGCCGAGCACCTTGCCCCGGGCCACCAGCGGGATCAGCCTCGCGGAACCCAGGCTCATGAGGTAGGTGCGCAACTCTTCGGCCCGGGGATCGGTGACCAGCGCCGGGACGTCGGACCGGTAGAGGTTGGTGGGCCGGCCGTCGGCGATGACCCTTTCGTAGAGTGAGCCGCGCGCGATCCGGGACGTCATGCCCGGCCGCAGCCTCGCCGTCGGGGCCGCCGGGTCCGGGAAGAGGGCGGCCATGCGCCGGACCACGCCGTGGGTCGCGGCGGTGGACTCGTCGGGTGCGATCACCTCTTCCAGGAGCTGCACGTCGGCGGAGTCGGCGAGCTGGGGCACCAGCATCTGCGCGATCTCCTCCGCGGTCTGGCGCAGGTCCAGGGTGGTGCCGACACGGGTACCGGCCTCCGCCAGCAGGGCGAAGCGGCGCCGGGCGCGATCGGCGTCCTGCTCGGCCTGCTGGCCCTCCGTGATGTCGATGAGGGAGGCGATCAGGCCCAGCGTCCGGCCGGCGCCGTCGAGCAGGGGGGCGTAGGAGCACGACCACGTCCGTTCGTGGTGGGGGTCCGCCGGGGTCCGCCCGCTGCGGCGGACGTCGACGACGGCCTTACCCCCGTCCAGCACCTCCCGCATCGTCGACTCCAGCGCCACGGCGTTGACGCCGGGTACGACCTCCGTCAGCCGCCGGCCCACGTGCTCGGCGGCTGACACGCCGTTCATCCGGGCGAGCGCGTCGTTGACCCGCAGGAAGCGCAGATCGACGCCGAGGGTCGCCAGGCCGATGGGTGACTGACTGAAGAGGCTCTCCAGCGCCGCCAGGGAATCGCGCATGCGCAGGACCTGCGAGGTCTCCACGGCGATCAGCAGAGCTCCGGCCCGCCCCTGCGCGTCGGCGGCCGGCACGATCCACATCTCCATGGTGACCTGATGGCCGTCACGGTGGCGCACCGACAGAGTGCCGACGACGGTTTCCCCACCCTGGACGCGACAAGTCAGCTGGTCGGCGAGTTCACGGTTGCCCTCGGGCACCAGCAGGGCCGACGCGGCCCGCTCGAGCACGTCCTGCGGCCGGTAGCCGAGCAGATCCTGCGCGGCCAGCGACCACTCCACGATGCGGCCGTCCGCGTCCTCCCGCCACAGGGCGATCGGCAGCAGCTCCCGCAGCACACCCGCGTACCCGACAGCCCCCAAGGGCTGCTCGGGCGTCTGGCCCGCCGTCTGGGGGGCATTCACCGCACGACCTCCCCATCGGACGAGATTTCATATGCAAAAACCATATCCGGAAGTGGGAACTCCACCTGTTCTCGGCAGAGGCACACGGCAGAGGCACACAGCAGAGGCACACGGCAGAGAAGCCCACAACAGAGAGGCTTGCGACATCTGGGCATGTGGCGCCGGGCTTGCGACAGCCAGGCATGCGGCAGGGGCACACATGAGGGCGGCGTCGACGGTCCCGCCGACGGTGATCATCCCGAGAGGACCCACCGTGCGTGCGGCCGGCGGCCCTGGTCGCCGCTCCGTCGCCGTGGGTGGCCCGGCCGCACGGAGCACTGGCGGAGACACATGAGCGGGCCGGCGGACACTGAAGTCCGCCGGCCGCCCGTCGTGTGCGGCTCCCGCTCACTGCGCACGGGCACAGTGGGTGTCATGCGGTAGCGAGCGGTGCCTGTTCGTCGGTCTGCGCCGCGGTGGTCGGTTCCGCTGCCTCGGTGGCGGTGTAGAAGACCGATGAGCCCTGCTTGGAGCGCTGAGCCCGGGTCTTGGCGACGAGGCCTTCGAGGGTGGTACGCACCACGGTGGTCTTGATGGTGCGTTCGGGGTGGGCCAGGCCGAGAGCGGCGGTGATCTCCGCTGCCGAACGGGGCTCTTTCTGCTCGGTGAGATGGCGGCGGACCAGGTCGACCAGTGTCGGCTGCGCCGTGTCGGCCGGAGCGGCCTGCTCGGTCGCGCTCGCGCGCTTGGGGGCGGCCGTTTTTTCAGCCTTGCGGGTGACGCCGGACGCGGTCTTCTTCGGCTTCGACTGTGTCTTCTGCGTCCGCTTGCTCGTGCCGGACGTGGCGGCCTTCTTACGGGGCGCGGGCACCGCGACACTGTCGGTCGGCTGGGCCGCCGGGGCGGTCACCGGCGCCGCGTCGATGGCCTGCTGAATGCTGACGAGCACGGAGTGATCGTGCTCAAGGGCCGCCAACTGCTCTTGCAGGGACGCGATTTCAGCGCCGACCCGCTCCTGCTCCTTGGTGTTGCGTTCCAGGTCGGCGGTCACCTGAGCGGTGTACTGAGAGGCGAGTTCGGTGGCGGAAACGGTTTCGGACATGACGGGCTCGACCTTCCCTCGGTGCGGTGGCGGCACATGACCAACTGCCGTGCGCGCCGCCGCGGTGATGCTCGTCGGGCACGCAGCGACAGGCACATGTGCATGGCCCTGCTGCAGAGATAGTACGGACATGCGGCGTGAATGGTTCTTCCTCGGTGTCATGCTGCCCGCCTCCCGGCGGGCCGGTGATGTGTGCCGCATGCCCCAACCGTTCGGCGAAACAGGGCCGTCGCCGTCTGGTGGGGGCCGGTTTCGCCGTGTAGCGTCGCTCTCAGATGTCGTGGTTGGTTCGCAGTACCCGCCCGCGCTGCTGCGCGGGTGTTTTGCTGTCCAGTGCCGGACCAGGGCGATCACCTCCGGGTTCCGCGCGGTGCGGTTCCCGACAGCGACTGAGAGGCACCAGCATGGCCAGCGGAACCGTCAAGTGGTTCAACGCGGAGAAGGGCTTCGGCTTCATCGCCCAGGACGGCGGCGGACCGGACGTCTTCGCGCACTACTCCAACATCAACGCGTCCGGGTTCCGTGAGCTCCAGGAGGGCCAGGCGGTCACCTTCGAGATCACCCAGGGCCAGAAGGGCCCGCAGGCGGAGAACATCACGCCTGCCTGATCCCGCACGCCGACTCAGGTCCCGGAGCAGGTGGCTCCGGGACCTGAGCGCGTTCCGGGCGCACAAGCGTGCTGCGCACCACCGCCTTTCGAAGTCAGGCTCCCCACCACCCGGCGGTGACGGATCCCTCACGGAATCCTTGCGCGAAACGGTGGACTGTCACCCGGGTCGGGCCGATCGTGGGCGGCATGGACGATCACCGCGTGGTACCCGTCGAACCTCGAGAAGCGATGAGCGACGGCCTTCCAGTGGGTGAGGAGGCCGGTGAGGTCCGGCGCTTCTGGGAGAGCCTCGGTCTTCCGGGGCTGGTCGACGTGCACACGCACTTCATGCCCGAGCGGGTCCTGCGCAAGGTCTGGGACTACTTCGACGCGCTCGGATCGCTGACCGGTGGCGTCGAGTGGCCGATCACCTACCGGCAGCAGGAGGCCGAACGGACGGCCGTGCTACGGGAGTTCGGCGTACGTGCCTTCACCGCGATGCTCTATCCGCACAAGCCGGGCATGGCCCGTTGGCTGAACGGGTGGGCGGCCGACTTCGCCCACCGCACTCCCGACTGTCTGCACACCGCCACCCTCTACCCCGAGCCGGGCGTCGAGGCATACGTCCGGGAGGCCGTCGAGGCCGGCGCGCGCGTGTTCAAGGCACATGTACAGGTCGGTGCTTACAACCCGGCCGACGAACTCCTCCATGAGGCATGGGGGTTGCTGGCCGAGGCGGGAATCCCCATCGTGATCCACTGCGGCTCCGGGCCCGCACCCGGCAAGCACACCGGCCCCGAACCGATCGCGCGGGTGCTGGCGCGACACCCCCGGCTGCGGCTGATCGTCGCGCATCTGGGGATGCCCGAGTACGAGGACTTCTTCGGCCTCGCCGAGCGGTACGGGGAGGTGCGGCTGGACACGACGATGGCGTTCACCGACTTCGCCGAGAGGCTCATGCCGTTCCCCCGCCGGGCACTGCCCCGGCTGGCAGGTCTCGGCGACCGCGTCCTGCTCGGTTCCGACTTCCCCAACATCCCCTACCCGTACGCGCACCAACTCCACGCTCTGGAAAGGCTGGACCTCGGGGAGGCGTGGCTGCGGGCCGTGTGCCACGACAACGCGGCAGAGCTGTTCGGACTGTGAGAGCCGGTTCGCACCTGCCCATGAGTCATTCCGTCCGGCGGTGCCGACAAGTCTCCCGGTGCGGCTGTGTGGGTCGCCTCGCCGCAGGTGTCCGCTCCGCACCGTAACCGTGGGGGCGGTCCCGAACCGACCGGGAGAGAGGTACCCATGTCCGCGTCCCTTGTGGAGACCGTCGATGTCGAAGCCCCCGTCGGTGTCGCCCGGTGAGCGCGCCAATACGCTCCACCTGACCCCCGAGGCCGCACCGGCGTAGGAGTGGCGGCGTCGCCTTGCCGCTCGGCCCGCGCCGGTCGGTAATCCGATGGAGGAGCCGTTTCCGCGCTCCTATAGTGGCCCGCATGCCTACCCCCTATCCCCGAACCCCTCATCTGCCCTGGTCACCGGGCATGTCCGCGGACGACGTGCGGGCCGGTGGACTGGACGGGTTCCTCGGGCGGGAGGTCGTCGTCACCGAGAAGCTCGACGGGGAGAACACGACGCTGTACGCGGACGGCCTGCATGCCCGGTCCGTGGATTCCGCGCACCATCCGTCGCGGGCCTGGGCCAAGGCGCTGCAGGGGCGGGTGGGGGCGCGGATACCCGCGGGGTGGCGGGTGTGCGGGGAGAACATGTACGCGCGGCACTCGATCCCGTACGACGCGCTGGAAGGCTACTTCTACGGGTTCTCCGTGTGGGACGAGCACGACCGGTGTCTGGGCTGGGACGAGACCGTCCGGTTCCTGCGGGGGCTGGGCGTGCCCGCGCCGCCGGTGCTGTGGCGGGGGACGTTCGACGAGCGGGCGCTGCGACGGCTGCGGGTGGAGACCGGGCGGCAGGAGGGGTACGTCGTACGCACCTCCGGGGGTTTCGCGCGGGAGGACTTCGCCGGGCGGGTCGCCAAGTGGGTGCGGCACGGGCATGTGACGACGGGGACGCACTGGATGCACGCGACGGTCGTGCCGAACGGGCTCGGCCCGGCGGCCGCGCTGTGGGCGGTCCGGTCCGGGGCGGCACCGGACGCGGAGGCGCTGGCCGGGCACCTGGGTGCGGCGGACGGTGACGCGGACGCGGCCGCCGAGGCGGGCGCGCGGCTGGACGCGTCGGGGCGGAGCGGGGACGCACGGCTCGCGGGGGTGTTCGCCGCGCTGCTGCACCGCACGCGACGGGCGGCGCTGATGAGCCGGGCCGCCGGATCCCTGGGAGTGCCGCTCGCGAGGCGTACGGCCGACCTGGTGGGGCTGCACGCCGCGCTGCACCGGCCGTACCCGGACGTGGAGCGGCGGGCCGGGCTCGTACGCATGTCGTTCGCGGCCGACCTGGGGGTGCTGCACGCCGTCGCGGGCGCGGTCGCGGGGGAGGAGCGGGCGCGGGAGCAGGTGGAGTGGTCCGCTCTGCACGCGGAGGAGGCCGGGCTGCTCGGTGAGGCGCCGCTCGGTCCGCTGCGGGCCGGGCTGCGGGAGGCGCTGGCGCGCGACGGGGTCGACGGCGAGGCCGGGGACCGCTGCTGGGCGGAGGCGCGCGAGATGTACGCGCAGGGGCGGGTCTCCACGGTGGAGGAGGCCGTCGCGGCGACGTGGCGGTGGCGTGACGGGGACTTCCCCCGGCTGGTGCACCTCGTGGGGCCGTCCGGCAGCGGCAAGAGCGACTTCGCGGCACGGTCGGAGGGCGTCGCGGCGTGCGTCGCGCTGGACGGACTGCGTGCCGCACGCGGATCGCGAGGGGATCAGCGGGCCAACGGAGAGGTGCTGCGGGAGGGGCTGGAGCGGTTGGACAGGGCGCTCGGGGCCGGCGGCACGGTGGTGTGGGACGCCACGTCGCTCAACCCGCACCAGCGGTCCCTGGTGCACGCCGTGGCGCGCCGGCGTGATGCGCTGGTCACGCACGCCGTCGTCCTCACGGACGAGGACGAGCTCGTGCGGCGCAACGCCACGCGCGCGCATCCGGTGCCGGCGGACGTGCTGACCGGGCAGCTGCGCCGGTTCGTGCCGCCGTATCCAGGCCAGGCACACCGCACCTGGTACGTGGGCGCGGACGGGACCGTCCAGGACCGCGACGGCACACTGGACGGGGAGGACGCCTGATGCGTACCAGCGAGGAGATCTACCACCGCGTGCGCTGGGACGCGCGCTTCGATCCCGCGCGGTTCGTGTTCGGCATCCACCAGCGCGGCGCCGCGCCCAAGCGGGTGCCGCTGCCGATGTTCGTGCCGGGTGGCGAGATCCCTTGGCACCGGGTGCTGTTCGTCGAGGCGGACGGCGAGGTCGTGTGGGACCGCGCCACGGGCGTGGACCGCGTCGACGCGTCCGGGGCCGGCCGGGCGCGCGAGGCACGGCGGCTGCGGGCGCCCTTCTTCACGGCACGCACGCCGCACGCCTGGGACGCCGCCGCCGGGCGGTGGGGCCCCGCCGCGCCCGCCCGGGGGGAGGCAGGCCGGGACCGGATACGGGTGCTGACCTGGAACACGCTCTGGGACCGCTACGACAGCCACCGCATCGACACCGCCCTGCGCCGCCCGCTGCTGCTGGACGCACTGGAGCGCGCCGACGCGGACGTCATCGCCCTTCAGGAGGTCGAGGCGGGACTGCTGGCCATGCTGCTGGACGCGGCGTGGGTACGGGCCCACTACACCGTCGGCACCGACCCCTACGGCAAGGACGTCGACGACTGCGGTCTCCTCCTGCTCAGCCGGCTCCCGGTGGGAGAGGCGGCCCTGCATGTCCTGGGCCACCACAAGGCCGTCACCGCCGTCGTCGTGGACACCGCGTCCGGACCCCTGACGGTGGCCGCCACCCATCTGACGAGCGACCACTCCGAGGACGGGCCGACCCGGCGCGGCGCCGAACTGACCCGGCTGGCCGAGGGGTTGGCCGGCGCGGAGGGCGGCCTGGTCCTCGTCGGCGACTTCAACGACGGCGGCCCCGGCCCGGCGCGCACACTCGGCATGCTCGACGCCTGGACCGAGACCCACGGGCCGCACGACGACTCGCCCACCTTCGACCCCGGCGTCAATCCGCTGGCCGCCGTCTCGTCGCTGTCGGGCCGCGCCTCCCGTCTCGACCGCGTCTTCGTCCGCCCCGCCGACGGCGCGCGGGTGACCGGGGCCGCGCGGCTCGGCACCTCGCCCACCCCGCAGGGGCTGTACATCTCCGACCACTACGGGGTCGCCGCCGACCTGCACCGCGGCTCCGGCACACCCGTCGACGAGCTCGACCTCGCGCCGACACCTCGTACGGCGCTGGCATGGGTTCCGCCGCGCGAGCTGTGGCCGGCGCTGCAGGAAGTGCGCCGGGACCACGACGTCCAGATCCGGCGCTGGCCGCCGCACGTCAACGTGCTGTTCGGGTTCGTCCCCGAGTCGGACTTCGAGCGGGCGGCCCCGCTGCTCGCCGCGGCGGCCGCGCAGGTGGCGCCGTTCAGGGCACGGCTGGAGGGGCTGCACACCTTCGGCCACCGGCACGACGCCACCGTGTGGCTGGACCCCGCGGCCGACGACGAGACGCCGTGGGCGGAGCTGTGGCAGGCACTCGTACGGCGCTTCCCGCGCTGCCGCGGACGCCACGACGGATTCACGCCGCATCTGAGCCTCGGCCGGACCGACGACCCGCACGCCGTCGCCGTCGACTGCGCGGCCCGTCTCTTCCCGATGACCGCGAGGGTCGGCGAGCTGGTCCTGCTGTCCCGGCGGGGCGAGGAACCGATGCGACCGCGGGCCACGGTCGCCCTCGGCACCGGCGAGGTGCGATGGCTGCCCGAGCCCGCTCTCGGCCGGCCCGACCGGGAATGGGAGGACTGGGCCGCGTCCTCGTCCGACGCGGCCGTCCTGGCCGCCACGGACGACGCCGCGGCCGAGCAGGTGGTGCGGCGCCTGACGGACGCGCTCGGCGAGGGCGTCGTCCACCTCGCGGGGTCGCGGCGCATGGGCTGCGCACTCGCCGGATCCGACCTGGACGTCGTGGCGGCGCTGCCCGGCGCCGTGGACCTCGCGGTCGTGCGGGCGCGGGTCACGGCCGCGCTGCCGGACGCCGAGCGGATGCGGGAGGTCGTCGGCGCGCGCGTGCCGGGGCTGCGGTTCCACGTCGAAGGGCTCGACGTGGACCTGGTGGTCGTGGCCACCGGCGCGATCCCGGCGAAGGACGCGCCGGCCCGGCGGGCGGAACTGGGCGAGGCCGCGGCGGTCGCGCTGAGTTCGGTGTCGGACGCGGACGCGGTCCTGGCGGCCGTGACCGCGCAAGCCGTGGGAGACCCGGGGAGGTCGCGGTTCGCGGTGCTGGCACGAGGAGTGAAGGCGTGGGCGCGGGCGCGTGGCCTGGACGCGGCGCCGTTCGGCGGCCTGCCCGGAGTGGCGTGGGCGGTGCTCGCGGCCCGCACGGTCCGGCAGTCGCCGGACCTCACGGACCACGGCGATCTGCTGCGGCAATTCTTCGGCACATGGGCCGCGTGGGACTGGCGCGAGCCCGTCGGCCTCACCGGGGACGGTCGCGAGAACCATGACGCCCTCACCGGGGACGGTCGCGAGAACCATGAGGCCCTGACCGTGCTGACGCCCGGCGCACCCGTGCGCTCCTGTACCGAACAGGTCGGTCCGCACGGCCGCGATCTGCTGGGCCAGGAGCTCTACCAGGCCTGGGAGACGGTGGAGGCCGCGGCCGAGGCCGGTACGGATCCGTGGCCCGAGCTGCTGACCGCGCCGCCCCTGCACCGGCGGCACGCGGCATGGGCCGTGGTGACGGTCGTACCCCGCCGGGGGCATGACTTCGACGAGCTGAACGGGCGCGTACGCGGACGTGTGCGCGCGCTGCTCCGGGCGCTGCAGGACGCGGGGGTGAAGGACGCGCACGCCTGGCCGCGGCCCCTGCCCCCCACGCCGGCGTCCCCGGAGGGAGCCACGAGCGCGCGCTACGCCATCGGTCTCGGGCACACGCCACTCGGCGCGGAGCGGCTCGCCGACATCGCGGGCCGGTGGGTCACGGGTCTGCCGGGTGTCGAGGTGACCCGCGTCGAGGGCGGAGCGATCCCCACCGTGCGGTGATGTGACGCCCGGCTCCCACCGTGCGGTGACATGACGCCCGGCGCGCCGGCCTCCGCGTCTTCCGGTGGGCGTCACCCGGCTACCGTCCCAGGTCGCGCAGCACCTCCCGGACGGCGCGGGCCTCGACGCCGACGCCCGCGGCCAGCAGGCCCTGAGCGCAGGTGAGCCCCGCGACGCCTGCTCCCACCACGAAGGCGGACCTCACCGACGACGACCTCGCCCACATGCGCAAGGTCGTCGGCTATGTCCACCGCCACGTCGCACAGCGTCCCGGCGGTGACGTCGCCGACACCCCCTGGCGCTACTCCCTCATGAACTGGGGCCACGATCCAGGGACATGACCCGCCCGGCCCGCAGGCGCCGACCGCACGAAGGCGAGCACGAGAGGCACGCCGAACTCACCGGCGGTCCGGTCGGGCCTCCCATGCTCAGGGCTTCCATGCCTCCGGTCCGCCCCCTCGCCATTCGATCAGCGCGGACGACTCGACGTAGGCCTCGTCGGCGTCGTCGACCCCGGCCTCCCGGAGGAACTCGGCGACGTCCAGCAGTCCGTACGCCATCCCCAGGAAGTGATCACCGGCGCGTACCCGCCGTCCGCCGTCCGCGGCGGGCGGATAGATCACGACGGGCTGGACAAGGGCCATGTGAACAGCGTGGGCCCTTCGCCGCACATGCGCATGCGGGCCTACTGCGACGCGGTGGGGACCATCGGATGTCGCCGGCCTGTCGCCCCGCACAGCGTCTTCCCTACGCCGAACGGGTGAATCGCCGGCCGCGCGGATCCGGGCACCGCATGGCCCTGACGGCGCTGGGGAGAAATCCGGCATGCGATGCCGTACCCGGCCACAGAGGGAGCCCGCGGGTGAGCGCAGTCGTCTTCACAGCTGATTTCGCCTCCGACCGCCAGTGGGTGGCGGGGCGTTCGTGGGCCTATCCCGACGGCGGCCCCACCAATCCCGGCGACAACAAACTGGACCACCTCACCGACGACCCCTCGTACTCCCGCACCGGCACGTTCCGCGCCACCCGCAGAGCCGACGGCCTGTGGGACGCGGGCCTGTTGACCACCGAGGAGAGCGCCGAGAACTTCATGGTCCGTACCGGAGACCGCCTGGACACCAGGGTGCGCCTGCCCACCGGGTCGGGCTCCTGGCCGGCGATCTGGACCTGGCGGGACGGAGGCAACGAGGTGGACGTGTTCGAGTACCACCCGGACAACCCGGACCTCCTGGAGCTCAGCAACCACGTACGCGAAGGGCACAGTTACGTGCGCGACGAAGCCGTCCGCCCCGGTGGCGTCGTCGATCTGAGCGTGACGTTCGGCAGGCGGAGCGTGGTCTGGTCGCTCAACGGCGAGCGGGTCTTCGCCGACGGACGGGGTGTCGGGTCCTCCTGGCACGCCTACCTCATCGTCAACCTCTCGGTGTGCGCGGGCCGTTACCATCCACCTCCGGACGACGACACCACCGAGTTGTCGTACGTGGTGGAGAGCCTGGTCGTCCACCGTGCGGTGGACCGGGGCTCCGGCACCTGAGAACGCGGCGCCTCGGTTCCGGCGCCGCCGCTCCCGGCCGGTCCTCGTCCGGCCATGGCGTCTGTGGTGCGGTCGGGGTGACGTCGCCGGACGGGCCGACGGTAATCCGGGTGCGGTGGGGTAGAGGGACGTCGACCGGCCCCGCACCGTGGTGGCCGGATCCCTCCCGTCGAGAAGGAGCCGAGGATGACCGACGAGGCTTACCTGTTTCTGCTGGACGACGTCGCCGTGGCGCTGGGCGTGGCTCCGGCCGCCGTCGGTGACCTCGCCTGCATGGAGACTCCG
Organism: Streptomyces sp. NPDC088157; assembly: GCF_044741545.1. NCBI lineage: Bacteria > Bacillati > Actinomycetota > Actinomycetes > Kitasatosporales > Streptomycetaceae > Streptomyces > Streptomyces sp. NPDC088157. The sequence goes on along the minus strand of NZ_JBIUSU010000003.1, from coordinate 319,024 downwards.
GCGGTACGCGCCTGGCTGGACGCGCAGGGAAGCACGGCGACGTCGCCCCGCCTGCGACTGGTGCCGCCGGAGGAGAGGGGGACCGTTCCCGAGGGCGCGGAGCGGCTGCCGGTCCCGCTGAGCGAGGAGGAACTGAGCCGTGTGCGGCACCGGATGGCCCCGGCTGCGCACGCCGGGGTCGAGGAGGAACTGCTCGCCTACCGCGACTGCGCAGACGGCAGGGACGATCTGATCGGCCGGGCCCTGGCCGTCGGCGTGCCGCCGCATCGCATCGTGGAACTGACCGGCGTCGACCCCGCTACGGTCACCGCCGCGGCCGGCGGTCGATGACGCGTCGGCCGTACCCGGGGGAGCGGGGACGAGCGAGCGCAGGCGGCCGGCCGATCTGAGGGAGAGGGGAAACGACGCGTTACGCACCCGGGCCGGGGTCCGGGTGCACGGCCGATTCGACGCCGGCCCGGGCGGCTTCGAGCTGGGCGGCGAACGCCATGCCGAGGAAGAGCGCGACGGCCGTGAGGTTCGCCCACAGCAGCAGCGCGATGAACGCGGTCAGCGGCCCGTACAAAGCGCCGAAGGCACCGCTGCGCTCGACGTACAGGGCGAGCAGCCAGGTGGCCGTGATCCACAGCAGGAGGTGGAGGGCGGAGCCGAAGGCCAGCCAGGTGTAGCCGGGCTGCACCCGACGCGGCGACCACCGGAAGATCACGGCGGAGGCCACCCAGGCCAGGGCGAGTCCCACGGGGACGTCGAGCACGCTCCACCAGCGCGGCCCGCCGCCCTCCCGTCCCGCGGTGTCCGCGACCGCGTCGCCGACGGCCTCGCCCGCGACGAGTGCGACGAAGCCCAGCACCAGGGGCAGACCCGCCGAGAGCGCCAGGACCAACGCCCTGGCGTACTTGCGCGGAAAGGGGCGGTCGCGCTCGATGCCGTAGATGCGGTTGGCGCCGCGTTCGATCTGGCCCATGGCCGAGGCGAGGTTCAGCAGTGCGAAGGCCAGACCGAGCCAGAGGGCGAGCGTGCTCCACGCGTTGCCGTGGGCGCTGCGCCGTGTCCCGTCGAAGGCGTCCTCGACGATGCCGGCGCTGGCGCCCGGCACGATCCGGCCGAGGGTCAGCTCGATGATCCGGCCCACGCCCTCCGTGTGCACCGAGGTGGCCAGCCCGACGAGCGCCACGGTGCACGGCACCAGGCCCAGCACCACCTGGAAGGCGAGCGCGCGGGCGTTGGTGAAGCCGTCCGCGTAACGGAACCGGGCGAAGGAGTCGGTCAGCAGCCGCAGTCCTCCGTAGTGGCGCAGCGCGGTGAACGCTTCGTCGCCGGAGAGTTCCTCTCCGATCATGTCCCGGGTCTGGGGGACGTGGACGGCGGTGCCCATGGGGTTCGCTCCCTGGTCGTGAGATCGCTCCCTGTCCGGTTGCCCCGCGATCCACGATCATGCACCGCGGCCAGGTCCCGTTCGCTCGCTCGGACCCCTGTGACGCGGGCGCCGGACGGCGGCCCGGTGGGCAGGGGGCCGGGTGCCACTCGGCCGGGCGGTTCTCATGCCCCGGCCGGCGGACGCAGCCGCAGTCCCTTGGGCAGGGGGCCGGTGCCACTCGGCCGGGCGGTTCTCATGGCCCGGTCGGCGGTCGCAGCCGCAGTCCCTGCATACCGCCGTCGACGGCGAGCGCGGTGCCGGTCACACTGCCGGCGGCGGGACCGGCGAGGTAGACGATCGCGGCGGCGATCTCGTCCGCGGTGACCAGGCGTCCCATGGGCTGCCGGGCCTCCAGAGCCGCGCGTTCGGCCTCGGGATCGTCGGCGGCGTCCAGCAGCCGGGAGACCCAGGGGGTATCGGCGGTGCCCGGGTTGACGCAGTTGACGCGGATGCCCTCGCGGACGTGGTCGGCGGCCATGGCCAGGGTCAGCGACAGCACGGCGCCCTTGCTGGCGGAGTACAGGGCACGCTGCGGCAGGCCCGCCGTGGCGGCGATGGAGCAGGTGTTGACCACGGCCGCGTGGGACGAGCGCCGCAGATACGGCAGGGCCGCACGGGTCGTGCGCACCATGCCGATGACATTGACGTCGAGGACGCGGTGCCACTGCTCGTCGGGATTGTCCTCGACGGTTCCCGCGGCGCCGATACCCGCGTTGTTGACCAGGATGTCGAGGCCGCCGAGCCGCCCTGCCGCCTCCTGCGTCGCGGCTCGCACCGAGGCGTCGTCCGTGACGTCGGCCTTCAGCGCGAGCAACGGCTGTGGCACCCCGGAGGGGTCGAGGTCGAGTACGGCCACCTCGGCGCCCTGCGCGGCCAGCAGCCTGGCCGTGGCCAGCCCGATCCCGGACGCGCCGCCGGTCACGACGGCCGTGAGACCTGCGAGGCCAGTCATGAGGTCTGGTCCCCTTCGGCGAGGTCGGCCAGGTCGGCGACCCAGAACGTGCCGTCCGGGTAGCGGTACTCGGTGAGGGACCCGGGGTGCATGGCGGCGGAGAAGCCGGGGGTCAGCGGGGCGGTGTAGTGGCCGTCGCGGATCACCACCGGCGCGGTGAAGTGTTCGTGGAGATGGTCGACGTACTCGATGACCCGGTTCTCGGTCGTCCCGGACAGGGCCAGGTAGTCGAACATCGACAGGTGCTGCACGAGTTCGCACAGGCCCACCCCGCCGGCGTGCGGGCAGACCGGCACCCCGAACTTCGCGGCCAGCAGCAGGATCGCGAGGTTCTCGTTGACGCCGCCGACCCGGGCGGCGTCGATCTGGAGGACGTCGAGGGCGCCGGCCTGGAGCAGCTGCTTGAAGACGATGCGGTTCTGGACGTGTTCGCCGGTGGCGACCTTCACCGGTGCGACGCCCGCACGGATGGCCGCGTGGCCGAGGATGTCGTCCGGGCTGGTGGGCTCCTCGATCCAGTACGGGTCGAACTCCGTGAGGGCCTGGACCCATTCGATCGCCTCACCGATGTTCCAGCGCTGGTTGGCGTCGATGGCGATGCGCACGCCGTCGCCCACGGCGGCGCGGGCGGTGCGCAGCCGACGGATGTCGTCGTCGAGGTCGGCGCCGACCTTGAGCTTGATCTGGGTGAAGCCGTCGGCGACCGCCTCCTTGGCGAGCCGGGTGAGTTTCTCGTCGGAGTAGCCGAGCCAGCCCGGTGAGGTGGTGTAGCCGGGGTAGCCGCGCTTGAGCAGGTCCGTCTCGCGCTCGGCGAGCCCGTCGCGTCCCTCCCGCAGCAGGGCAAGGGCGTCCTCGGGGGTGAGGGCGTCGGCGATGTAGCGGAAGTCCACCTGGGAGACGAGCCACTCGGGATCGGCGTGGGCGAGCAGGCGCCACAGCGGCTGCCCGGCCCGCTTGGCGGTGAGATCCCAGACGGCGTTCACCACGGCTCCGATGGCCATGTGCATGACGCCCTTCTCGGGGCCGAGCCAGCGCAGCTGGCTGTCGCCGATCAGATCGCGGTTGAGCGACCCCGGATCGGCGCACAGCTCCTCGACGGAGCGGCCCAGGAGATGCGGGCGAAGGGCGCCGATCGCCGCGACCTGGACGTCGTTGCCGCGCCCGATGGTGAAGGTGAAGCCATGGCCCTCGAGCCCGTCGCCGGCGTCGGTGCGCAGCACCACATAGGCGGCCGAGTAGTCGGGATCGGGGTTCATCGCGTCGGAGCCGTCCAGTTCCCGGGAGGTCGGGAAGCGGATGTCGTAGGTGTCGACAGAGATGATCCGGGCGGGGGTTGCAGACAAGAGGGTGCCTTTCACGCTTGACCGAAGGTCTGCCGCTGGCCGCCGAGCCCGTCGATCTCGAGCTCGACGATGTCGCCGGGACGGAGGTAGGGGGTGCCGGGCAGGCCGAGGGCCACGCCCGCGGGGGTACCCGTGTTGATCACGTCCCCCGGCTCCAGAACCATGTACTGGCTCAGATAGGACACGATGTGGTGGACCGGGAAGATCATGTCGCGGGTGTGGCCGTGCTGCCGCTTGACGCCGTTGACGGTCAGCCGCAGTCCCAGGTCCTGCGGGTCGGCGATCTCGTCGGCGGTGACCAGCCACGGGCCGAGCGGGTTGAAGGTCTCGCAGGACTTGCCGAGATCCCACTGCGGCGAGTACTCGAGCTGGAACTCGCGTTCGGAGACGTCGTGGCTGACCGTGTATCCCGCGATGACCCCGGACGCCTCCTCGGGACCCGCCAGATAGCGGGCGCGCCGTCCGATGACGACCGCGAGCTCGACCTCCCAGTCGGTCTTCCGGGAGCCGCGCGGAACCAGCACCTCGTCCTCGGGGCCGACGACGGTGCCCGGGTCCTTCATGAAGACCACCGGACGGGCCGGGATCGGGACCCCGGTCTCGGCGGCGTGGTCACGGTAGTTCAGACCGACGCACACGATCTTTCCCGGCCGGACGACGGGTGCGCCGACGCGCAGCCCGTCCGCGTCGAGCTCCGGCAGCACGCCGGCCTCGACCGCCGTGCGCGCCCGGTCGACACCGCCCGAGGAGAGAAAGACGCCGTCGATCTCGGGGGTCACGGAGGTCAGGTCCAGCAGTCGGCCGTCGTCGGTGCGGACCGCGGGCCGCTCCTCTCCCGCAGGCCCGACGCGTAGCAGTTTCACTGAGCAACTCCCTAGCCATGGGTGCTTCGTCCGCGAGTGCGCTCGCCGCGCGGCGAGGAGCCGCCGGGCGAGCCGTGCCGCTCTCTCTGCGCATGTCCCGGCCGGACTGCGCTCACGGTTCGGACTCGACCGCATTCATCGGAGGAATGACGACTCCGTGACTGTAAGGGTGTACGGGCGTCCGGGCAATGCATTCCTCGGATGTATTCCACACGTCTCGGCTGCCCGCTCGAAAGTCCGCAGTGACATGTCCGCATTCATCGGGGCAGTCTCGCGGGCGGGGCGCGGACCATCGGACGAATGTGCGACGAGTGGGGCGCGCGGCGCATCGGCCGCCTCGTCCGCCCCGAGGGACGGGACTACCGCTCCACGGCGCTCCAGGGGGCAGAATGGGGTCGGCGACGGACCTCGCCTCGCCCTCGGCCGTCGTTCCCGAGACCGGGACTATGCCGAATCGTGAACTGGGGCACCTGTCGGACCCCGGACGGATGGCGGAGGATAAGCGCAGCTCAGACCGGCCTGCGTGGACGCAGCCGGACTCATCGGGCCGACTCGGGACCGCATGCGGGGCGATACCGCGGAAATCGTTGGGGGACGGCCTCTTGTCAACGCTGGCAACGCCGTCGTAACGTCCACGTCGTCCCGGATACATCGGAGGAATCGGCTTCACTGTCTCCTCTTGGCTGTTCAGTCCGCTTTCTCGGCCCCTCGCCCCACCCTCATCCCGTCCCCGCCGGCACGGTCCGCGCACGCCCTCGGCAGCGGTCGCTTCACGGTTCGAGTCCTCGTCCCGCCCACCAGGCGCGGACGCCTCTGCCGCCGCCGCGCACCGCCCTGCCCTGGCTAAGGAGAAACACACGGCCATGAAGCTCGCTCGCACACGCTCCGCCGTCGCAGCCGCCGGCACCGTCCTCGTAGCTCTCGCCCTCGTCACCGCATGCAACCGCGAGAGCACCAGCTCGGACGGTTCGGGCAGCGGGGACAAGCCCGCCATCGGCATCGACCTGCCGCGCTCCGACTCCGACTTCTGGAACTCCTACGCCGACTACCTGAAGAAGGACGTCAAGGCCGACGGCATCAACGCGCTGCCGCTGAGCAACTCCCAGAACGACGTCACCAAGCTGGTCGCCAACGTCCAGGTGTTCCAGAACACGGGCGCCAAGGCGGTCGTCATGGCACCCCAGGACACCGGCGCCATCGCCTCCACCCTCGAGACCCTCGCCTCGAAGAAGATCCCCGTGGTCAGTGTCGACACCCGCCCCGACAAGGGCGACGTCTACATGGTCGTACGCGCCGACAACAAGGCGTACGGCACCAAGGCCTGTGAGTTCCTGGGCAAGCAGCTCGGTGGCACGGGCAAGGTCGCCGAGCTCCAGGGCGCCCTCGACTCCATCAACGGGCGCGACCGTTCCGAGGCCTTCGCGGCCTGCATGAAGGAGAAGTTCCCGAAGATCAAGGTGTTCGAGCTGCCCACCGACTGGAAGGGCGACGTGGCCTCCGCCAAGCTGCAGAGCCTGCTCGCCCAGCACCCCGACCTGAACGGCATCTACATGCAGGCCGGCGGCGTGTTCCTCCAGCCCACCCTGGCGCTGCTCGAGCAGAAGGGGCTGCTCAAGCCGGCCGGCCAGAAGGGTCACATCTCGATCATCTCCAACGACGGCATCCCGCAGGAGTTCGACGCGATCCGCAAGGGCCGGATCGACGCGACCGTCTCCCAGCCCGCCGACCTCTACGCCAAGTACGCCCTCTTCTACGCGCAGGCCGCGGCCGACGGCAAGACCTTCAAGGCGGGCCCGACCGACCACGACTCCACGATCATCAAGATCCCGAACGGGTTCGAGGACCAGCTGCCGGCGCCGCTGGTGACCAAGGCCAACGTCGAGGACAAGACCCTGTGGGGCAACACCGTCGGCCAGTGACGGCCGGCCGGACGGCCGGCGCGCGGAGGGACCGGCTCTCCCCTCCCTCCGCCCCGGCCGCCACCTCGCCTCACCCCTGCATCCGGACCAGAAGGACGGTATTCACCATGGCGGACACCGCGACCGCCCCGGCGACAGGCACCGCGAGCCGCGCCCCGGTGGCCGAGGCGACCGGTATCAGCAAACGGTTCGGCGCCACCGTCGCGCTGCGCGACGCCCGCATCACCATCGCCGAGGGCGAGTCGCACGCCCTGGTCGGACGCAACGGCGCCGGCAAGTCGACGCTCGTGTCCATCCTCACCGGGCTCCAGCAGCCCGACACCGGGACCCTGCACTTCTCCGGCGAACCGGCGCCCGCCTTCGGCGACATCGACGCCTGGCGGTCCAAGGTGGCCTGTGTCTACCAGCGCTCCACGATCATCGGTGAGCTGACCGTCGCCGAGAACCTCTTCCTCAACCGGCAGAGTGTCGCCGCGCTGCGCCCCATCCGCTGGAAGGATCTGCGCCGGCGCGCAGAGCAGTTGCTCGGCGAGTACGGGGTGGACGTCGACCCCACGGCCCGGGCCAGGGACCTCACTGTGGAGCAGCGGCAGTTCGTCGAGATCGCCCGCGCCCTGTCCTTCGGCGCCCGGTTCATCATCCTGGACGAGCCGACCGCCAAGCTGGACGCCCGCGGCATCGACCGGCTCTTCGACAAGCTCCGGGACCTCCAACGGCAGGGCGTCGCCTTCCTCTTCATCTCCCACCATCTGCAAGAGGTCTACGACCTCTGCACCACGGTCACCGTCTACCGCGACGCGGCCCACATCCGCACCGCGCCGGTGGCAGGACTCGGCAAGCACGAACTGGTCGAGGCCATGACCGGAGAATCCGCCACCCCGACGAGCGCCGGCGACACGAGCACGGACTCCCGGGTCGGCTCCAAGGAGCTCCTGACCGTCAACGGGCTGACGCTGTCCGGCACTTGCCGGGACCTGTCGCTCTCCGTCCGCACCGGGGAGGTGGTCGGCCTCGCGGGCGCCACCGCGAGCGGCAATGTCCAGGTGGGCGAGGCCATCGCCGGACTGCACCGGGCCGAAGGGGGCAGGATCTCGGTCGACGGCCGGACGATCCGTACGGGCAGTGTCCCGGCGTCCCTCACCGCGGGCGTCGGCCTGGTGCCGGAGGACCGCCACCTCCAGGGCCTCGTCAACAACCGCAGCGTGGCGGAGAACGCGACGCTCACCGTCACCGACCAGCTCGGCCCGTTCGGCACCGTCCTGCCGGCCCGCACCAGGACGTTCGCCCAGCGCATGATCCGCGATCTCGACATCAAGACGCCGGGCGCGGGCACTCCGGTCTCCGCGCTCTCCGGCGGCAACCAGCAGAAGGTCGTCGTGGCCCGGGCCCTGGCCACCGACCCCCATGTGCTGGTCGCCATCCGGCCCACCAACGGAGTGGACGTCAAGTCCAAGGAGTTCCTGCTCGCCAGGATCCGCGGGATCGCCGAAGGCGGGAAGGCGGCGCTGATCGTCTCCGACGAACTCGACGACCTCAGGGTGTGCGACCGGGTCCTCGTCATGTTCCACGGTCGCGTCGTCGCGGAGTTCGACCGCGGCTGGAAGGACGAACAGATGGTCGCCGCCATGGAGGGCGTCGCCGGTACCCCCGCAGCATCCGACACCGAAGAGCACGGAAGGTAGTCATGTCCGCCACCTCAGACGTCACCGACCCCGCAGCGAACGTGGCTCAGCGGCCCGCCGCGGGCATCACCCGGCGCGGACTCGATCTCGGCCGCTTCCGTGAACTGTCCCTCGTCCCGGCCATTCTCGTCCTCGGTCTGATCGGGTTCATCGTCTCCCCGGCCTTCCTCACCTCCGACAACCTCATCGGCGTGGCCCAGCAGTCCACCGAGCTGAGCCTGCTCGTGCTGGCCACGGCGCTGATCCTCGTCGTCGGCCGGATGGACCTGTCCCTGGAGTCGACCATCGGGGTGGCGCCCGTCATCGCCGTATGGCTCGTGCTGCCCACCAGCGGCGGCCGGTTCAACGGCCTCGGGCTCTTCCCCGAGTGGACGGCGATCCCGCTCTGCCTCCTGGTCGGGGTGGCGATCGGCGCCCTCAACGGCTTCCTCATCCTCAAGCTGCGCCTCAACGGGTTCATCGTCACGCTCGGCGGGCTGACCATGCTGCGCGGGCTCCAAGTGGCGCTCTCCGAAGGCCAGTCCATCGTGGACCTGCCCTCCTCCTTCACCTACCTGGGCAAGGCCTCCTGGCTGGGCGTCCCGGCCGCCATCTGGATCTGCGCGGTGCTGTTCGCCGCCGGCGGCAGCGCGCTGGCCTGGCTGCGGCACGGGCGGGCGCTCTACGCCATCGGCGGCAACGCGGAGGCCGCCCGGACCGCCGGTATCCGGGTCGACCGGATCGTGTGGGTCGTCCTGATCATCGGCAGCCTGCTCGCCGCGTTCGCCGGCATCCTCTACAGCGGACACTACGGATCCATCTCCGCGACCCAGGGCAGCGGCTGGATCTTCCAGGTCTTCGCCGCGACGGTCATCGGCGGAGTCAGCCTCAACGGCGGCAAGGGCTCGGTGTTCGGAGCCCTCACCGGTGTGCTGACCCTCCAACTGGTGGTCAACGTCATGACGCTGGCGGGCGTACCGCCCCTGTGGAACCAGTTCCTGAACGGCGCGATCATCATCGTCGCCCTGATCATCTCCCGCTTCGCGTCCGGCGAGAAGCAGGAGTAGGCGCGGGAGCAGGCGCAGTACTCGGGAGCTTCACGCGGGCGCGCTCGTGGTCCGCGTGGCACCCCCTCGCACGTCCCCGGGACAGAGAGAGGCACCCTCGTGGCACTGACAGACGAGGCGATGGAGAACATCAAGGCGCTGATCGTCGCAGGTGAACTCGCGCCCGGCTCCCGCCTGCCCAAGGAGGACGTTCTCGCCTGTCAGCTCGGTCTGTCCCGCAGTTCGCTTCGGGAGGCCGTCCGTGCGCTGACCGCCATGCGCATCCTGGTCACCAGGCAGGGCGACGGCACCTACGTGTCCAGCCTCGAGCCCCATCTCCTGCTCGAGACGCTGTCCTTCGCCGCCGACGTCTCGCACGGGCGGACCGCCCTGCAGCTGCTCCAGGTACGCAGGCTGATGGAACCGCCGGCGACCGGGCTGGCCGCCACTCTGCTGACCTCCCAGGACCTGGAGGAACTCGGAGCCATCCTCGAACGGTCCCGGGCCGCCGCCACGGTCGACGAGTTCGTCGCCCACGACATCGCCTTCCACCTGCGCATCGTCGAAGCCGTCGGCAACCCCGTGCTGTCCATGCTGTTGCGCGTCCTCTCCACCCGTACCCAGCGGGTCCGCATCGTGCGGGGGACCTCGACGCAGCGCGCCGTGGAGCGCGCACACGTGGAACACGACGAGATCCTCCGCGCTCTCCGGGCACGTGACGCCCTGCTCGCCGCCTCCGCCGCGACGGTCCATGTGGCCGCCGTCGAGCACTGGCTCGCGGGAAGCCTCGTCGACGCGGAGGAGCCGTCGGCCGACGGCTGACCAGGACTCGCCCGACCCCTGTGTCGTTCGCGGACGCACACCTCTAGACATCCGATCTATCATCCGGCGAAGATGACCTTGCTCTGGCGAAAGCCGGTGCGTCCGCTCCTCCTTCCGTGAAACAGCCGATGAATGGGCCGGGAGATCTTACTGTGATCAATGAATCCCAACCGCTGCGACGAAGCGTCCTCAAGCTCGGCGGTGCTTTCGCCGCAGCACCTCTGGGCACTCGGCTGACGGACACCACCCCCACAGGACAGGCCACCCCCACGGGACAGGCCACCCCCACGGGACAGGCCGTCGCCGCGGGGAACCACGCGTCGGCGGGCATCCAGTGGCCCACCCTGTCGCGCAAGGCGCTGACGTACTCCGTCCCGGCCGCCGACTGGCAGTCGCAGGCCCTGCCCATCGGCAACGGCAGGCTCGGCGCCATGCTCTTCGCCGATCCCGACGAGGAGCGCATCCAGTTCAACGAGCAGAGTCTGTGGGGCGGCCTCAACAACTACGACAACGCTCTCGCCGGCAAGCCGGACAGCGATTTCGACACCGGCATGACCGGCTTCGGCTCGTACCGGAACTTCGGTGACCTCGCCGTCACCTTCGCCACCCGCCCCAAGGTCACGGTCACGGCCCCGGGCGGCCCCTACAGCTCCTCCTCGTCGGAGGGCGTCGACAAGACGTACGACGGCGACCCGAGCACCAAGTGGTGCATCGAGGGGCCCGGCTCGAAGGTGCGGTGGCAGGTCGAACTCCCCGCCCCCGTCACGGTCGCCTCCTACCGGCTGACGAGCGCCAATGACGTGCCGCAGCGCGACCCGCAGGAGTGGACGTTCTCCGGTTCCGCCGACGGCGCCACCTGGACCGCGCTGGACAGCCGCACTCCGGGGACGCCGTTCGAAAGCCGTTACCAGACAAAGGAGTTCACCTGTGCCGACACCGCGGCCTTCCGCTTCTACCGGTTCGACTTCGTGCCCAAGGCAGGGGTCAGCCACTTCCAGGTGAGCGAGATCGGCCTGGCCGGCGTCGACCTGGGCGCGGTCGCTTCGATGTACCTGTCGTCGCCGAGCGGGCACTCCAAGGGATCGGGTACCGGGACCGGGTCGAAGGCCAAGGGCATCTCCCGTTCGGCGGACCGCGATCCGGCCACCGTCTGGCGGGTCGACGGCAGCGCACCCGCGGTCGTCTGGCAGGCCGACCTGTCCCGCGCGGCCGCCGTCACCTCGTACACACTGACGGCGGCCCCCGACCGCCCGCGGGACGACCCCCGGCGATGGACGCTCGAGGCCTCGCAGGACGGGACCGCCTGGGTCACCCTCGACACGCAGGACGCCGGAACGCCCTTCGGCCGTGGCGAGACCCGGACCTTCCAGCTCACCAACAGCACGGCCTACCGCGCCTACCGGCTCACCCTGACCCCCGGCGCGTCCTCCACCGGCTTCCAGATCGCGGAGATCGCGCTGGCGGGCAAGAACTTCGACACCCGCACCCAGCACACCGTCGTCGACTACCGGCGCACCCTCGACTTCGTCGAAGGCGTCCACGTCACCCGCTTCGGCGCGCCGGGACAGCGCGTCCTGCGGGAGGCCTTCGCGAGCCGGTCCGCGGACGTCATGGTCTTCCGGTACACGTCGGACAGCGCCCAGGGCCTGTCCGGAGCGATCTCGCTGACGTCCGGGCAGGACCAGGCACCGACGACCGTCGACGCCGGTGGCCGCCGGATCGCCTTCAGCGGAGTCATGGGCAACGGCCTCAAGCACGCGTGCACCGTCCAGGCCGTGCACACCGACGGCGACTTCAGCGCCGACGGGTCGGTGCTCCGGTTCAGCGGCTGCACGACCCTCACCCTGCTCCTGGACGCCCGCACCGACTACAAGCTCGACGCCGCCGCCGGGTGGCGCGGAGCCGATCCGCGGGCGGGCGTCGCCAGGGCGCTCGGCAAGGCCGCCTCCCGGTCCTACGACACCCTGCGCGCCAAGCACATCGCCGAGACGCGCGCCCTCATGAACCGCGTCTCGGTCGACTGGGGCACCACCGACGCCGCCGTCGTCGCGCTGCCGACCGACGCGCGGCTGGCCCGTTACGCGGCGGGCGGGACGGACCCGACGCTCGAGCAGTCGATGTTCGACTACGGCCGGTACCTGCTGATCGGTTCCTCGCGCCCGAACGGCCTGCCCGCCAATCTCCAGGGCCTGTGGAACGACAGCAACCAGCCGGCGTGGGCGTCCGACTACCACACCAACATCAATGTCCAGATGAACTACTGGGGGGCCGAGACGACGAACCTGCCGGAGTGCCACGAGGCGCTCGTCGGGTTCATCGAGCAGGTGGCGGTGCCCAGCCGCGTGGCGACCCGCAACGCCTTCGGCCAGGACACGCGCGGCTGGACCGCCCGCACCAGCCAGAGCGTCTTCGGCGGCAACTCGTGGGAGTGGAACACCGTCGCGAGCGCCTGGTACGCGCAACACCTCTACGAGCACTGGGCGTTCACCCAGGACCTGGTCTACCTCCGCACCGTCGCCCACCCGATGATCAAGGAGATCTGCGAGTTCTGGGAGGACCACCTGAAGGAGCGCGAGGACGGACTCCTCGTCGCACCGAACGGCTGGTCGCCCGAGCACGGGCCCCGCGAGGACGGCGTCATGTACGACCAGCAGATCATCTGGGACCTCTTCCAGAACTACCTCGACTGCGAAGCGGTGCTCGAGGCGGATCCCGCCTACCGGTCCAGGGTCGCGGACATGCAGGCGCGCCTCGCGCCGAACAGGATCGGCCGGTGGGGTCAGCTGCAGGAGTGGCAGGAGGACCTCGACAGCCCCACCGACATCCACCGCCACACCTCGCACCTCTTCGCCGTCTACCCGGGGCGCCAGATCACCCCGAGGACGCCCGAGTTCGCGGCCGCCGCCCTCGTCTCGCTCAAGGCACGGTGCGGCGAGAAGGACGGCGTACCGTTCACGGCCGCGACGGTTTCCGGCGACAGCCGCCGCTCGTGGACGTGGCCTTGGCGGGCGGCCCTCTTCGCCCGCCTCGGTGACGCGCAGCGCGCCCAGATCATGCTGCGCGGACTGCTGACCTACAACACGCTGCCCAACCTCTTCTGCAACCATCCGCCCTTCCAGATGGACGGCAACTTCGGCATCTCGGGCGCCGTGGCGGAGATGCTCCTGCAGAGCCACGACGGCGTCATCCACCTGCTGCCCGCCCTGCCGGACGACTGGAAGGCCACGGGGTCCTTCTCCGGGCTGCGGGCCCGTGGCGGCTACGAGGTCAGCTGCGAGTGGCGGCACGGGAAGGTGACGTCCTACGAGATCGTGGCGGACCGGGCGCCGCACCGCAGGGACGTCACCGTGCGGGTGAACGGCGCCGACAGGAAGGTGAAGCCGGGCAGGCCCTGACGGCGGGGAGACCGGCGGGCGCGGGCACGGCGGGCGGGACCGAGCCCGCCGCCCGCGCGGTGGGCGCGCGTCGCGTGCGGGCCGCCCGGCAGGGGGAGTTCGGCCAGCGCCGCCGGTTCGGCGCCGTCGGCGCACCGGGTGCGCCGGCGGCGCCTTGGCCGATCCGCAACCGGATTGCCCAACTCGGGCGCCACCCGGCACCCCCGTCCGGGCCCATGCCGACGACGACGCCGTCGTCGACGCCGTCGGCATCGTCGTCCCGCATCGGTCCGAAGCTGTCAGAACCGGTCCAGACGTCGATGACCGGGTCGACGTCGCTCACCGCACGCCAGGATCACCCCGCAGCAGACAGGGCTGCCCTGCCCCCCACTCGTGCGCCGTCCGGCCTAGCCTGGAGTGCGTGAGTACCGAGAGCGACATCCGAGAGTTCCTGGCCTCGCGCCGTGCCAGGATCACCCCGAAGCAGGCGGGGCTGCCCGCCTACGGGGCCAACCGCCGGGTGCCGGGCCTGCGCCGCGAAGAGGTCGCCCTGCTCGCGGGTGTCAGCGTCGACTACTACGTCCGCCTCGAACGCGGCCATCTCGCGGGCGCCTCGGAGGAGGTCCTCGACGCCGTCGCGAACGCCCTCCAGTTCGACGAGGCCGAACGCGCCCACCTCTTCGACCTGGCGCGTGCCGCCGCCAGACGCCCCGCCCGCCGCGCCAAGCGCGCCTCCGGCCCGCTCCCGGACAGCGTCCTGCGGGTCCTGCGGTCCATGACCGACTCCCCGGCCTTCATCCGCAACGGACGCCTGGACATCCTCGCCACCAACGCCCTGGGCCGCGCCCTGTACGCACCGCTGTTCCCCGACCCCGCCACCCGGACGGCCAACATCGCCCGCTTCCAGTTCCTGGACCCCCGCGGCCGCGACTTCTTCCCCGACTGGGAGTCGTCCCTGAACACGACCGTCTCCCTGCTGCGCACCGAGGCCGGACGCACCCCCCACGACAGCGAGCTGACCGGCCTGATCGGTGAACTCGTCACCCGCAGCGAGGAGTTCCGTACCGGGTGGGCCAAGCACGACGTGCGCCTGCACCACACCGGCCGCAAGTCCTTCCAGCACCCCGCCGTCGGCGTTCTCACGCTCGATTTCGACGCCATGGAACTGTCCGCCCGACCCGGCCTGACCATGACCGCCTACAGTGCCGCCCCGGGCACACCCGATCACGACGCCCTGCGGCTTCTCGCCGCCTGGGCCGCCACGGAGGCGGCCGGGGATCCCGCTGATCCCGCCGCCTCCGGCCGGCGGGATCACTGAGCGCGGGCCCGGGCCCGGGGGGCCGGGGCCCGTGGCGGCCGGTGCCTGCGGTCAGTCGGCTCGGGCCGCGGATCCGGCCGGGGAGGCCGCGGTGACACGGGCGTTGATCCGCCGCATCCAGTCCCGGTCCGTGTTCCACATGGGGTGGTGAGGGGCCGCGTTGGAGGTCAGGACGACGCCCTGGAAGCCCGCGGCGAGGCAGCGGTCGACGACGAACTCCGCGATGTCCTTGCCGACGGCGTCCTCCTCGAAGCGCGTCAGGAGCGGGGTGTAGCCCACGACGCCTTCACCCAGGACGGCGGGGATGCCGCGGCGGCGGGCGAACTCGGCGACGGAGTCGACCCACGAGGCCAGGGTCTCCCGCATGGCCTGACGGTGGGCCGGATAGTTCTCGTAGAGCCACAGGTCCCAGCGGTCGGGATCCACCCAGTCGTGCGCGTAGAACAGTTCGCGCGGTATCCCCGTGGCGGCCAGCCGCCAGGGTTCGTCCGGCTGGTAGTCGGCGAAGGCGGGCGCGTCGGGGCGCAGCATGGCGCCGAGTTCGGGGGTGGGCCAGGTGGCGGTCGCGGGCGCCGCTTCGGTGCCGTGCCCCAGTCCCACCGCCTCGTACAGCGCGCCGAGCACGCCGTAGACATAGAAGTGGAAGTGCGCGATCTGCCCCTGTTCCGGCAGGTCGTCGAGCTCGTCGGGCCATGGCTCACCCAGCGAGTAGGTCACGGGGACGGCCGGGTGGCGTGCCCGCAACAGCTTCACGGCGCGTTCGAGCGGTCCGCGCAGCCGTGCGTAGTGGGCCGTGTCGCCGTCGTTCGGCACCAGGGAGCAGTTGTCGACCTCGTTGTGCACTTCGACGTAGGCGACGTGGTCGGCCAGTCCGCGCTCGGTGAGGAGGTCAAGGAGCCCGGCGAGCGCCTCGGCCACCGCCTCGGCGCGGTCCGGGCCGGGAACCTCGGCCAGGGCGCGGTGCCAGGCGTCGGTGTCGGCGAAGCTGGGGGACTGCTGGTACTCCCACGAGGACACGATCACCTTGCAGCCGTGGCGGGCGGCCGCCTCGAACAGCTCGACGAGCCGTCGGAGGCCGTCCAGCGGATAACCGCCGCGCACGTCGTACCAGCGGGTGCGCTGTCCGAACTGTTCGCCCAGGCCGCGGACCTGCATGGACTCCGGCTCGTGGACGCGGCCGGAGAACAGCAGGAAGGGCATGGCGCAGACGCGCACGGTGTTGAAGCCCCGTTCGACCGCCTCGGCGAAGGCGCGGTCGAGGTCGGCGAACGGCTCGCCGGGTCCTGCCTGTGTGTACCAGCTGAAGTCCCACAGGGTGATGGCGAGTCGGCTCGTGCTCTCGCTCGTGGTGGGTTGCTGCTGTGCGGTCATGAGGTCACCCGTCGTTCGTGTGCGGTGGGACGCCGTCGGCGGCTCGACGACACCACGCTAGCTCAATTCATTATTTATGAATAATCCTTGACGGGGGTGCCGGGGTTGTCCAGGCTGTGGGGCGGACGAACACGCGTACGCGCATCGAGGAGCCGCCTGTCATGACCGAATCCATCCATCCGTCCCGGCGCACCGTCGTCACGGCACTCGGCGCGGCCGCCTTCGTCGCCCTGCCGGCCTGGCCGGAGACGGCTCGAGCGGCGGACGGCGCGCCCGCGGCCGCCGCGAACGGCCCGGTGCTCGACACCCACCCCGCCACCGAGCCCTCGGGCACCCATGTGCGTGACGTGGGCGGCACCGACGTCGTCTTCCAGTACGGCACGGTGCTCCCGTCCTTCGACGGCTGGCGCACCCGTGAGCCCACGCGCGACTACCTGTCCCTGGACAAGCGGTGGCGCTTTTGCTTCGACCCCGCCGGCCAGGGGCTCGGCGAGGGCTGGCAGTCCCCGCACCACGACGACCGGGCATGGGGCCTCATCGACGTCCCGGCGGCCTGGGACCTGCTGAACACTCCGGGATTCGGCTCGGAGAGCGCCGCCTTCGGCAAGGGCACGGCGTTCACCGACGGCTACGCCTGGTACCGCACCACCGTCGACGTGCCCGCCTCCTGGCGTGCCCGGCATGTACGCATCGCCTTCCTGGCAGTCGGCTACAGCGCCGAGGTCTGGGTCGACGGCACTCACCTCGGCAAGCACGAGGGCGCCAACTCGCCCTTCGCGCTTCCGGTGGGGGGCGCGCTCCGGCCCGGAACGCGCCAGACGATCGCCGTGCGGGTCTTCCGCCGCGCGAGCTACACCGACTACACGGCCTCGACGGCTCAGCCGGTCACCGACGACCACGAGCTGCCGTACAAGCCCGTCGACCACTGGCCCTACGCTGGACCGACCCGGTCCGCCTGGATCGAGGCGGTCCCGCAGGTCACCATCGCCAAACTGCTCGCCGTCGGCGCGAACGGGCGCCTTGAGGCCCGCGCGGTCGTCGAGAACCACGGCGCCACCGACTTCGACGGCCGCCTGACGCTGGATCCCGGCCGGGGGAGCGGCGGCCGGCCCGTCGTGGTCGCGGCCCGGATCGCGGCCCGGTCGGCAGGCGTCGTACGCGTCCCGGTCCCGATACCCCGCGCCCCACGCTGGAGCCCCGCCTCGCCGCACACGCTCACCGCCCGCGCCACCCTGACCGCCGGGAGGCACTCGGGCCCGCGCGTGGACACGCTGTCCACCGAGTACGGCGTGCGTGAACTGGCCATCGACGACGCGCAGTTGCGGCTGAACGGCAAGCCGCTGTTCCTCAAGGGGCTCAACTGGCACGAGGAGACCGCCGCGCACGGCAGGGCGATGACGCCGGCCGAGTACGACCGGGAACTGGGCCATGTGACGGCGGTGGGCGCCAACTTCATCCGTAACTGCGTCTACAACCGCCACCCGTACGTCTACGACTGGGCGGACGAGCACGGGGTGCTGGTGATGGACGACATCGACACCATGTGGCTCAACACGGACCAGGAGAAGCTGCAGACCGAGCGCTACGGCCTCGCCCGGGCCCTGGCCCTGACCATGGCCTGGAACCAGCACAACCATCCTTCGGTGATCCTCTGGGGACTCCAGAACGAGTCGGAGATCGACCCCGACGGCGCTCCGGTCTACCGGGCCTGGCTCGCCGACCTGAAGGCGGCAGTGAAGGCGGTCGATCTCACCGCCCGCCCCGTGACCTGGGCCTCCAACACCAGCAACGACCCCGCCTTCGACCTCGCCGACGTGATCGGGTTCAACGAGTACTTCGGCTACTTCTACGGCAAGGACGCCGACCTCGGCCCCACGCTGGACGCGGTGCACGCGAAGTATCCCGACAAGCCGATCCTGATCACCGAGAACGGCACCTGGTCCATTGCCGGCACCCACGGCCCCAGCACCACACAGGGCACGGAGGAGTGGCAGGCGGCAAGCTTCACCGCCCACTGGGCGCAGGTGACCGCGCGCAGCGAGTTCGTCGCGGGCTTCACCTACTGGGTCCTCAAGGACTACAAGCAGCGGGCCGGGTACAACCAGGCCTACAACGGCATCTCCGTCATGGGGCTGCTCACCTTCGCCGAAGAGCGGCCCAAGCTCGTCTACGACGTCTTCCGCAAGGCCGCCGGTCCCAGGGCGGAGTGATTGAGCGCGTCCGTCCCGAGGCACCGACGGCGCTGAAGAAGGGGAGGGGCGATCGCCCCTCCCCTTCCTGCGTCTCGCGACCGGGTCCGCGCCCTCGACCGGACCGGCTCGGGGCTGCAACCCGTTGGGCGCCGTGCGCTGCCGCACCTCCGGCCGCAAGGGGCAGGACCGTCCGGTCCGGCGGGTCAGCCCTTCACGCTGCCCTCGGTCAGACCGCTGCGCCAGAAGCGCTGCAGGGCGACCATCGCGATCATCAGAGGGACGACCGAGACGAAGGCGCCTCCCACGGTCATCTGGTAGAGCTGCGGTTGGCGGTCGGCGAAGGACTGCCACGACGTCAGACCGAGGGTGATGGGGTACAGCTTGGAGTCGGAAAGCATGACCAGCGGCAGGAAGTAGTTGTTCCAGATGCCGACGAACTGGAAGAGGAAGATCGTCACCAGGGCGGGGACCATGATCCGCAGGGCGACGACCGTGAAGATGCGGATCTCTCCCGCGCCGTCGATGCGGGCTGCCTCCAACAGCTCGTCCGGTATGGATGCCGCGGCGTAGATCCGGCACAGGTACACGCCGAAGGGACTGACGAAGCTCGGCAGCAGTACGGCCCAGTAGGTGTTGGCCAGGCCCGCCTTGCTGAACAGCAGGTACATGGGCAGCGCCAGCGCCGTGGCGGGGATCAGGACGCCACCCAGCACGATGTTGAAGATCGTGTCGCGGCCGGTGAAGGAGAACTTGGCCAGCGCGTAGCCGGACATCGCGGCCAGCAGCGTCGCCACGCCTGCGCCGACCCCCGCGTACAGCAGGCTGTTGGCGGCCCAGCGCAGATAGATCGCATGGTCGTAGGTGACCACCTGGTGCAGGTTGCTCAGGAACCGGGGATGGGAGAACCACAACCCGAAGCTGCCGAACAGGTCGCCGGTGGACTTGGTGGACGCCACGACCAGCCAGTACACCGGGAGCAGGAAGTACCCGGCGGCTGCCACGAGCAGGCCGGTGACCAGGATACGACTGCGCGCGGTGACCCCGGTGATGCCGCCGCGCGGCGTCGTGCCGTCGTCGGGGGCCGGCGCCTCACCCGTCGGCGGGACTGTGCGGGCCGGTGTCTGGAGACTCACGCGTCCTCACCCCTCTTGTTGATCAGCCGCAGGAAACCGAAGGAGAGCACGAACGCGGCGAGGGCGAGCAGCACTGCCTCGGCGGCTGCGAGGTGGTAGTTGTCGTTGGTGAACGCCTCGTTGTAGGCGCTGAGGTTGGGGGTGTAGGAACTGTCGATACTCGACGAGACGGGCCGGAGCACCAGTGGTTCCGCGAACAGTTGCAGCGTGCCGATGATGGTGAAGACCGTGGTGAGGATCAGCGCCGGGCGCAGCAGCGGCAGCTTCACATGCCGGACCGTCATCCACGCAGTGGCGCCGTCGATGCGGGCGGCCTCGTACAACTCCGCGGGGATGGTGCGCAACTGGGCGACGAGAACCAGAACGTTGTAGCCGGCGAACTCCCAGGTGACGATGTTCGCGATGGACCACAGAACCGTGTTTCCGCCCAGCAGGTCCACCGACACCCCCAGGTGGCGCATGCCGTCCACGAGAGGGCTGACTCCCGGAACGTACAAGAAGCCCCACAGGATGGACGCGATGACCCCCGGAACGCCGTAGGGCAGGAAGAAGGCGGCGCGGAAGAACCGCACGCCTCTGGCCGAGGCGCTGTCCAGCAGCAGCGCGAGCCCGGCGGACAACGCGACCATCACCGGTACCTGGACGACCGCGAACAGCAGTACGCGACCGATGCTGCGCACAAAGGCGTGATCGGACAACGCGTCGGAGTAGTTGCCGAGCCCTACGAAGACGGTACGGGTGCCGCCGAGCCCCAGCGGACCGGTGTGCTCGACATCCATGACGCTCTGGTGGACGGCGTAGCCGATGGGGACGGCGAAGGTCAGGAGGAACAGCAGGAGGAATGGCGCGACGAAGGCGACGGGCGCCAGATTTCTGCGGCGGCGGGGCGCTCGGGTGGGCATCAGGGTACTTTCTGGAGTCCGGAGGGGGGAAACGGCGGCGGCCGTGTCGCGCCCTCCGGAGGTGGTCACTGGCCGGTGGAAACCTTCAGGCCCTTCCTCTTCAGGTCCTCGACGGTCTGCTTCTGTGCCTGCTGGACCGCGGAGACGAACGTGCCCCTGCCCGCCACAGCGGCCTGGAAGCCGTCGTTGAGGTGCTGGTAGGTGGCGTCGATCGTCGGCATCCACTTCCACGAGGTGTCGATGTTCTTGTCCGCCTGGGCGAAGACCTCGTTGTACTTCTGGCCTCCGAAGAACGGTGACGGCTTGTCCAGCGAGGAGCCCTTGAACGCGTCGGCCGCCGCGGGCCAGCCGTATCCGCCCTGCAGCAGCAGGTCGACGCTCTTGGGGTCGGTGTTGAGCCATTCGGCGAACTTCAAGGCCTCGGGGATGTGCTTGGCGCCCTTGAGGACAGCCGTGGAGGATCCCCCCCAGTTCGCGGACACGCCCGTGCCCTTCTCCCACTGCGGCATGGGCGCCACCGCCCACTTGCCGGCGGTCTGAGGAGCGTTTCCGCTGATGATGGCGTCGCCCCACTGGGCACTGACCCACGAGGTGATGGCACCGGTCTGCAGGTCCTTGTACCAGCCGTTGGCGAAGTCGGGTTCGGTCTTGATCACTCCCTTGCTGCGCAGGTCGTCCCAGAAGGCTGCGACCTTGAGGGTCTGCGGGGAGGCGATGTTCACCGACCAGGTGTCGCCGTCGACGCCGAACCACTTGGCGCCGGCCTGCCACGCGAGTGCGGTGAACCAGGCGGAGTTGCCGGCAGGGAAGGTGCTGATGTAGGCCTTCGGGTCGGCGTCGTGGATCTTCTGCGCGGCCTGGGCGAACTCGTCCCAGGTGGCGGGAGGCGTGATGCCCCACTTCTTGTACAGGTCGGAGCGGTAGAACAGGCCCATCGGACCGGACGCCTGGGGGATCGCGTAGACAGCCGAGCCGAAGACTCCCTGCTGCCACTGCCAGTCCACGAACTTCGACCGGTCCTTGTCCGCGCCGTACTCGGACAGGTTCACCAGGCCGTTCTCCAGCAGGAACGAGGGGATCTCCTGGTACTCCACCTGTGCCAGGTCGGGCGCGTTGCCGCTCTTGAGCGCGGCGCGCATCTTCGCGTAGCCGCCGCTGCTGCCTGCCGGGATCTTCTCCAGTTTGACGTGGATGTCCGGGTGGGTGGCGTTCCACTGGTCGACGGCCTTGTCGACACCGGGAACCCACGACCAGAAGCGCAGGTCGACCTTCTGGCCGGGCTTGACGGGTGCCTGTGCCTTGTCCTGCGCATCGGTCGAACCCCCGCAGGCGGAGAGGAGCAGGGAGGCGGCGGCGAGGGTCGCTGCGAGTGCGCCCCGGCTTCTGCGGACGTGTGTGGTGCGGCTCATGCGAGGAGGTCCTTCCTGGCTTCGTACTGGTGGTGCCTGGTGCACGCCGGTCAGTCTCGGAGCGGCATCGTCACCCCGTCAAGATATATTCATAATTAATTGAAACAGCTATGGTGGGCACGTAGGCAGTAGTGAGGGGAGACGCACGTGATGACGGAATGCCGCAGGATGGCGGGGCGCGTGGCGGTGATCACCGGTGCGGCGCACGGGATCGGCGCGGCCACGGCTCACAGGCTCGCGGCCGAAGGGGCGGTGGTCGTGGTCACGGACGTGGACGACGCGGCCGGCAAGGCGGTCGCGGCGGGCATCGAGGACGGCGGCGGACGGGCGGAGTACGTACGCTGCGACGTGACCTCGGCCGCCGACTGGGAGAACCTGGGCCGCCACGTCGACGAGCACCACGGGCGGCTGGACGTGCTGCACAGCAACGCCTTCGCACAACTCAACAAGCCCGCACACGAGTTGAGCGAAGCCGAGTGGGACGGTCAGATGGCCGTGCTGCTGAAGCCGGCCTGGCGCGGCATGAAGACCTTCGCGGCCATGTTGCGCGAGGCCTCGGGGTGCGTGGTCCTCACCTCCTCGGTGCACGCGGTCATCGGCCTGCCGGGCCATGCCGCCTACGCCGCCGCGAAGGGCGCGCTGTGCTCGCTGGGGCGGCAGTTGGCCGTCGAGTACGGGCCGGACATCCGGGTCAACACCGTGCTGCCCGGCCCCATCCTCACCGCCGCGTGGGAGGGGATCCCGGAGTCCGACCGGGCGCGCAGCGTGGCGGCCACGGCGGCCAAGCGGTTCGGGCAGCCGGAGGAGGTGGCATCGGCCGTCGCCTTCCTGGCATCCGCGGACGCCTCCTACGTGACGGGAGCGAGTTTGGTGGTCGACGGAGGATGGAGTGTCATGAAGGAGTCCTCGTGAGCGGCCCGCACCGTGCGGTGAGCCGTGCGCGGCATGCGCGAACAGGACCGATACGGAAACGGAGAACGTGGTGACCCATCCCGGTAGGGGGCTGCACGGCCAGGCGGTCGAGGAACTGGGCCGGCGCATCATCCGCGGCGACTACCCCCCGGGCTCCGTGGTGGACCCGGTCAAGTTCGAGACCGAGCTCGGCGTCAGCAAGACCGTCGTGCGCGAGGCGCTGCGCGTGCTGGCGGCCAAGGGCCTCCTCGAATCACGGCAGAAGCGCGGCACGATCATCCGGCCCCGCGCCGACTGGAACCTGCTCGACAGCGACCTGCTGCGCTGGCAGGGCAGCAGCGCTCCCACCGACGGCTTCCTGGAGGACCTCGCCGAGGTCCGCGCCATGGTCGAGCCCGCCGGAGCCCGGTTCGCCGCTGCCCGCCGCACCGCAGCCGACCTGGACGCGATGCGGCAGGCGCTGGAGGCGATGGCGGCGGCGGGAACGGACGCCGACGCGATGGTCGAGGCGGACCTGGCCTTCCACCGCGCCCTGCTGGACGCCGCGCACAACGAACTGCTCAGCCGGATGGAGGTCGTCATCGAGGCCGGTCTGCGCGTGCGTGACCGGATCGTGCACGGCGCCCGGCACTTCTCCGACTCCATCCCCGTGCACCAGGAACTGCTGGAGGCGGTCGAGGCGGGTGACCCGGACGCGGCGGTGGCCGCCGTCGAGTCACTGCTGGCGCAGGCGTCCCACGACCTGGCGGCCGTACAGGCCCAGGAAGATCCCGACGACGTCCCGACCGACCCGCTCCCTGAGGAAGCTCCTTGAAGATAACCGGACTTGAGACGTTCCTGGTGGCTCCGCGCTGGCTGTTCCTGCGCGTCGCCACCGACGAGGGCGTCATCGGTTGGGGCGAGCCCGTGATCGAGGGCCGCGCCGAGACCGTACGTGCCGCGGTCCACGAACTGGCCGACTACCTCGTCGGCCGGGACCCGCTGCGCATCGAGGACCACTGGCAGGTGCTGACCAAGGGCGGCTTCTACCGTGGCGGTCCCATCCTCTCCAGTGCCGTGGCAGGCATCGACCAGGCTCTGTGGGACATCGCCGGCAAGACCTACGGCGTCCCGGTGCACCGCCTCCTCGGCGGGCCCGTACGCGACCGCGTCCGCATGTACGCCTGGATCGGCGGGGACCGCCCCAGTGACGTCGCGGAGCTCGCCGAGGAGCAGATGAAGGCGGGCTTCACCGCCGTCAAGATGAACGCCTCGGCCGAACTCGCCCCGATCGACACCCCGGCACGCACCGCCGAGGTCGTCGAACGCGTCGCGGCCGTCCGCGAGGTGCTGGGGGACGAGCGGGACATCGCGGTCGACTTCCACGGGCGGGCCTCCACCGCCATGTCACGCCGCCTGCTGCCCCTGCTGGAACCCCTGCACCCGCTGTTCGTCGAGGAACCCGTCGCCCCGGAACACTCGGGCCATCTGCGCGGCCTGGTGGAGACCACGAGCATTCCGCTCGCCACCGGCGAACGCCTCTACTCCCGCTGGGACTTCCGCGAGGTCATGACCAGCGGCATCGCCGTCGCCCAGCCCGACCTGTCGCACGCCGGCGGCATCTCCGAGGTCCGCCGCATCGCGGCCATGGCAGAGACGTACGACGTCGCGATGGCCCCCCACTGCCCCCTCGGCCCGATCGCCCTGGCCGCGAGCCTTCAGATCGCCTTCTCCGTGCCGAACTTCCTCATCCAGGAACAGAGCATGGGCATCCATTACAACCAGCAGTGCGACCTGCTCGAGTACGTGATGGACCCCGAACCGTTCCGGTTCGAGAGCGGATACGCCGCCGTCGGCTCCCACCCGGGTCTCGGCGTCGAGATCGACGAGAAGGCGGTACGCCGGGCCGCCGAGACCGGACACCGCTGGCGCAACCCCGTATGGCGCGGCCCCGACGGGGCGTTCACCGAATGGTGACCACCGCCGGCCCGGCCCCCGAACCCCACGACCCGAGTCACGCCCAAGGAGAGCCCGCTCCCGTGAACCTGGTGGAATCCCTCCGCACCCACCGCCTGTTGGCGATCGTACGAGGCAAGGACCCCGCGGCGTCCCTGCGCACCGTGAGCACCCTCGCCGAAGAGGGCATCGCGGCCGTCGAGGTGTCACTGACCACCACCGACGCCCTGACCGTGATCAGGCAGGCCCGCGCCGAACTGGGCCCCGACGCCCTCCTCGGCGCCGGAACCGTGCGTTCGGCCGCGGACGCCGCCCGTGCGGTGGAGGCCGGTGCCTCGTATCTCGTCACCCCGGCACTGGTCGACGGGCTGGAGCCATACGGCGTACCCGTGCTGATGGGCGCCCTGACACCGAGCGAGGTCGAAGTCGCCCTCGCGCGGGGTGCCACCGCGATCAAGCTCTTCCCCGGCTCCTTCGGCGGCCCCGGCTATCTGAAGGCCCTGCGCGACCCGTTCCCCGACGTGCCCTTCGTGCCCGTCGGCGGAGTGGACGCACAGGCCGCCCGCGACTACCTGGACCGGGGCGCCCTCGCCGTCGGCGTCGGCTCACCCCTCGTCGGGGACGCGGCCGACGGCGGCAGCCTGGACCGACTCCGCATCCGCGCGGCCGGGTTCCGCAAGGTGGCCGAAGGGGAGACGCCGTGACGGCTCCGGCCGGGCAGGCCCCGCCCGAGGTGGTGACCTTCGGCGAGACGATGGCGGCGCTGCGGGCTCATGGCGCGCTGCGGCTCGGCGGGAGCCTCGGCCTGTCCGTGGCGGGAGCCGAGTCCAACGTCGCGATCGGCCTGGCCCGGCTCGGTCACCGAGTGCGCTGGGCCGGCCGGGTCGGCGCCGACGAACTCGGCGCGCTCGTCCTGCGCACCCTGCGCGCCGAGGGCGTCGACATCGGCCACGCGGTCACCGACGACACCGGTCGGCCCACGGGACTGCTGCTGACCGAACCCCGCCTGGGCACGCTCACGCGCGTCAGCTACTACCGCGCCGGTTCCGCCGGTTCGGCCGTCTCACCGGCCGACGTCCTGCCCGCGCTGGTCCCCGGATCCCGCATCCTGCATCTGACCGGCATCACACCCGCGCTCAGCCCGTCCGCGGCCGATGCCGTCCTCGCCGCCGCCACGGCCGCCCGCGACGCCGGCATCACCGTGTGCCTCGACGTCAACCACCGCTCCCGGCTGTGGACCGCCGACCGCGCCCGCACCGCGCTCCGGCCGCTGCTGGCCCGCACGGACCTGCTCATAGCCTCCGAGGACGAGCTGCCGCTGGTGCTCGAACGGCCCGGGGTGGACGAATCCGAGGCCGTGCGCGGCATCCTGGCCGAAGGGGTCGGCGAGGTGGTCGTCAAGCGTGGCGCACGTGGCGCGACCGGTTTCACCGTGGACGGGGCGGCCGACTGCGCGGCGCGACAGGTCGACGCGGTCGACCTGGTCGGCGCGGGCGACGCCTTCGTGGCCGGATACCTGTCCGGGCTGCTCACCGGCGCGGACGTCCCGGCCCGCCTGCACCTGGCCGTCACCACCGCGGCCTTCGCCGTCGCCACCCGGGGCGACTGGGAGGGTCTTCCGACGCGGGACGAACTCGGCCTGTTCGACCAGCCCGACGGCACGACCATCCGCTGACCCAGGAGACGCGACATGACATCAACGGCACTGCCGACGGCGGTCGTCGTGGACGGAGCGTACGAACTCGCCGAGGGCGGCCGCTGGGTCGACGGCCGGTACGTGTACGTCGACATCCTCAGCGGCCGGCTCCTCGAGCTGCGCGACGACACCGAACCGGCGGCTGCGCGCCAACTGGCCCGGCTCGACGTGCCGTTGGGCGCCGTCGCGCCGGTGGGCGACCAGCCGGGCGCCTGGATCGCCGCCGCGGGCACCGGCATCGCGCTGCTCACCCCCGACGGCGCCCTGGAATGGCTGGACCGACCCGAGGACCGCACCCCTGTCCCCAGCCGGATGAACGACGGCGTCGCCGACCCCGCAGGACGTTTCTGGGCGGGCAGCATGGCCTACGACGGGACTCCCGGCGCGGGCTCCCTGTACCGAACGGACTCCGACGGCACGGTGGTCCGTGTCCTCGACGGCCTGACCATCGCCAACGGCCCGGCGTTCACCGCCGACGGCGCCCTCATGTACCTCGCCGACACGGCCGTCGGCACCGTCCTGCGCTGCCGGGTCGACCCCGTCTCGGGCGACCTCCGCGGTGCCCCGGAACCCTTTGCCCAACTGCGTGACGGCGAAGGCGGCCCCGACGGCATGACGGTCGACGATGAGGGCTGTCTGTGGGTCGCGCTGTGGGGCGCGGGTGCGGTCCGCCGCTACCACCCCGACGGCCGCCTGCTCCACACCGTGACCGTCCCTGCCCCGCACCCCACCTCGGTGTGTCTGCACCCCGACGACAACCGCCTCTTCGTCACCACGGCCCGGTACGGGGTGAGGAGTCCGACCGCGGCCTTGGGCGCGGTGCTCAGCCTTGACGTACCGGTCAGGGGAACAGCGGCGTGCGCCTGGCGCGGCTGACGCCGCGTTCTGGCCGCATCGAGGGACCGGATCACCAGGGCGACGACGCGTCGCCAGGCGTCCGGGGCGGCGCGGCCGGTGGCGTCCGCCTCGGCGCGGAGGGCTTCCCCCGCTCCTGACACCGCGCCAGGCCCCCCGGCCCGGCCCTCGTCGAAACCCCGATCGCGCCGCGGCGTGCGACAGCCGCGGCGCGATCCCCGACGGGCGGCCCGGCAGCGTCCGGCCGGTACCGGGCCGGGGAGGTCAGGCGGTCGTGCCGGTCACGGTGGCGCCCGACTTGGTGACGTGGTACGTGGCCGAGCCGCCGCTCCAGAAGTGGAAGGTGAGCGTCACGCGGGAGTCCTCCCTCAGCGAGCCGACGAAGTCGGACGTCAGCTTGATCGAGTCACCCGTGTAGGCCGAGAAGGCGGTGTCCCACTGCTGATAGGGAGTCCAGTTCGCCGGACCCGCGTTGCTCCCGTCGTCGTATCCGGCCTCCATGGTCGCCAGCAGGTCGCCGCGGAAGTCGGTGGGGATGCTCAGCCCGGTGGTGCTTCCCGAGGCGTTCGACAGCACCGGGGCGTCGTACGTGATCACGTCGATCCGCCACGGGACACCGCGGGAGAACCGGGCCTCCAACGTCGCGTCGACTCCGTACGCCCGGTCGCCGGCCAACTCGCCGAGCGCGGCGGCCGTCAGTGTGAGCCGGTCGCCGGAGACGGTGTAGTCCTTGCCCCGCACAAGGTTGCGTGATCCGTGCCGCAGGCCCTGGAAGTCGGTGCCGTTGGCGTTGAGGGTGAGCGTCCGGCTCGTGATGTCGGCCGACTTGGCGAGGAACACCAGGTCGCTGGAGGCGGTTCCCGACCGTGTGGTCCAGCTCGACTCGATCTGGGCGAACAGCTCCGGGTCCCGCCACTGCAGGGTGTTGCGGTTCAGGAACTGTCCGGCGTCCCACAGCATGGTGGTGAGCTTGCGCCGGCGGGCGTAGTCGCCGAGGAACTCGAAGTACTTGCGTACCTCGCCCCGCTCGATGATGCCGGGCCGGTTGTGGTCGTAGGCGAGCAGGGCGTACTCGCCGATGATGACCGGGATGCCTCGCGAGACGAAGGTGTTGTACACCCGGTCGAAGGTTTCGGTGAGGTCCTGCTCCGAGGTGGCGTCGAACCTGGTGTAGCCCGCGATGTTCACGCTGAACGGCCACCAGCCGTAGAAGTGGATCGTCGTGACGACCATGGGATCGCGCAGCGAGGCCAGCTCGCCGGCCAGCGCGTCCAGCCGGCTCTGGTCGGCGTTCGTGTACAGGGTGGGCAGCACGAGCAGCCGGGTGGCGTTCCTGCCGCCGGAGTCGCGGACGATGGTGTGGAACACCCGGTTGAGCTCGGCCAGCAGCCGGAAGTTCTCCTCGTCCCCCGAAGTGCCTTTGAACGTCGGCTCGTTGATGCTTTCGAGCACGAGCCTGGCGGGGGCGTCGCGGAACTCCGCCGCGATCTGGGTCCAGGTGGCGCGGTAGCGGGCGAGCACGGCGTCGTGGTCCGTGGAGAGGTTGTTGACCCACATCCACGAGTCGTGGTGCATGTTGAGCAGCACGTACAGGCCTTCGTCCAGCGCCATGTCGGCCACCTGCCGGACCTTCGCCATCCAGGTTGGGTCGATCGTGTAGTCGGGCGCGGCGCCCTGGTGGATGCCCCAGGTGACGGGCAGACGGATGCTCTTGAACCCCTGTGACCTGACCTTCTTCAGCAGCGCCCGGGTCACGGGCGGGTTGCCCCAGGACGTCTCGTCGGGGATGGCGTCGTAGGTGTTGCCGAGGTTCCAGCCGGGCTGCATGGCCGCCACCGCGCTGCGGGCGGCCGGGGCGCTCGACGGCGGGACGGGCGGATCGGCGGCCCGTGCGGTGGCGGGCACCAGCGGGAGCAGGACGATCGCCAGGAGCAGTGCCGTCAGTCTCAGCCGGGGTCGCTGCCGGAGCCGGAGCCGCGACGGCCGTTCTCGTCGTGGGAGGAATCGTGCCGGTCTCCTCGTCATCACGTGCACCTTCCGGTTGGGGGTGGGCGGCGCGGGCCCGGCGGAACCCTGCCGGACCGTTCGACACGTGGGGGCCGGCGCGAGCCGACCGGGATGTGACTCGGGAAGGAAACTTTCGCTGTACGCGGCGGAGAAATTAACATGAAGCCGTGCCCGAGGCCACAGGTTCTTCCACCGGAGATGCCAGAATGGCCGCGCACATCCTTACGACGCTGTTCACCCGGCTTTCGCGTCAGGCCTCTGCCGGGGGACGGTTCGACGACCGGGAAGGCGACCTTGGCGCACAACGCAGCGGACGGGCCGGACGATCCGACGGGCGAGGGCGACCGGCAGGGCGATACGTCCCGCCCGGTGACCATCGCGTTCATCGCCGAGTCGGCGGGGGTCTCGGTCCCGACCGTGTCCAAGGTGATCAACGGCAAGTCGGGGGTCTCCGCGGACACCCGTGCCCGGGTCGAGGCGCTGGTCAACGAGTACGGCTACCGCAAACCCTCGGGAGCCAACAGGAACAACGTCGTCGAGCTCGTGTTCCGCGAGCTCAAGCACATGTGGGCGATCGAGATCATCCGGGGCGTCGAGCGGGTGGCCCGCCAACACCGCGTCGGCCTCATGGTCTCCGAGTTCGGGCTGCACGACACCGCCGAGCCCAGCTGGGACGACACGGTCTCCAGACGTCCCAACTGCGTTCTGTCCGTGGCCCAGCTCTCCGAGGCCGAGCGCGATCAGCTGAAGGCGAAGGGGATCCCGTTCGTCGTCTTCGACCCGGCCACGGAACTGCCCGACGACGTCCCGTTCGTGGGCGCCACCAACTGGTCGGGCGGCCGGGCCGCGACCCGCCACCTCACCGAACTCGGCCACCGCCGCATCGCCATGATCGGCGGTCCCCAGGACCAGCTCTACTGCTGCGCCCGGCTGGACGGTTACCGCTCGGCCATGCGGGCCGCCGGCCTGACGGTCGAGCCGGAACTCGTCGTGCACGCGCCGCTCACCCGTGAGGACGGCTGTGCGGCGGCGCGGCTCCTGCTCGCCCTGCCCGACCGTCCCACTGCCGTTTTCGCCGCCAACGACCTGCAGGCGCTGGGCGTTTACCAGGCGGCGCGCGAGGCCGGGCTGCGGATCCCGGACGACCTGAGCGTCGTGGGCTTCGACGACCTGCCGGTCGTGGCCTGGGTCGACCCACCGCTGACCACGGTCCACCAGCCCCTGACCGAGATGGCCGCGGCCGCCACCGAGCTGGCGCTCACGCTCGGGCGGGGTGAAGCGGCGCCACAGGTCGGCCTGGAGATCGCGACGACTCTCACGGTCCGAGGCAGCACGGCCCCACCCAGGAGCTGACCCTCGGCAGCCGCCCTCGACGGCTGCTTCACCCCGCATCAGCTGCGGCGACGCCCGCTGTCGAACCGACGCCCCGGCAGCGGGCGCCTTGGTGTTCTTGGGGGCTCCATGAGGGGGCTTGGCCGCGCGACCGTTGACCGTGAGGGCTCTGTTCGTCAACCTCCCCAGGAAATTATCCGACCATGGACAGCGAAAGTTTCGCTGTGCTCATGAGACTGGTAAACCTCCGCGACCGCGCGGACCATGAACGCCGTCCCCGCTCCACCCGCCTCGGTCGCATCCCCCTGGAGGAGCTCATGCGGAGGTTGGTCCACAGTTACCGTGCCCGGCTGATGGGGCTGGTCGCAGCGGTGTCACTGGCCGTTGCCGCACCGGGCGTGGCGGTCGCCCCGTCGGCGTCGGCGGCTCCTGCCGCGTTCAACGCCTCGGTGTCGGTCGACGCGGGCCGGACGACGGCCAGAATCCCGGCGACGGGTGTCGGTATGAACGTCGCGGTCTACGACGGCAACATGAACCACCCGGCCGTCCCCGGGCTGCTGAAGGACGCCGGTACCGGAATGGTCCGCTACCCGGGCGGCAGCTACGCCGACGGCTACCACTGGCAGACGCATACCGTCGAGGGCGGCTACGTCGCGCCCGGCACCGAGTTCGACACCTTCATGGGCACGGTACGCGCCGTCGGCGCACAGCCGATCATCACCGCCAACTACGGTTCCGGCACACCGGAGGAGGCGGCGGCCTGGGTGCGGTACGCCAACGTGACCAAGGGCTACGGGGCGAAGTACTGGGAGATCGGCAACGAGGTCTACGGCAACGGCCTCTACGGCGCCACCTGGGAAATCGACCACCATGCCAGTAGGACCGCCACGACGTACGCGACCAACCTCGTCCGGTACGCCACCGCGATGAAGGCCGTCGACCCGTCCATCAGGATCGGTGCGGTGCTGACCACCCCGGGGGCCTGGCCCGACGGCCTCACGGGACCCGGTGACCCGGCGGACTGGAACCACACGGTCCTGTCGATCGCCGGCTCGCAGATCGACTTCGTGATCGTGCACCACTACCCGATCGGCAACAGCCAGGCGGACCTGCTGGGCAAGCCCCGGGCGGAGATCCCGAACATGGCCGCCACGCTGCGCTCACTGATCAACCAGTACACCGGGAGCAACGCGCCCGACGTCGGCATCGCGGTGACGGAGGTCAACGCCAACGCCTACAAGAACACGTCCCCGAACGGCCTGTTCGCACCGGACGAGTATCTGACCTGGATGGAGAACGGAGCGTTCACCGTCGACTGGTGGAATCTGCACAACGGCACGGACTGCACCCACGTGACCACGGTCGAAGGCGCCACGGACTACGACGACGGAGGAATACTGTCCAGCGGCGCCTCCTGCGAGCCGCCCCTGAACACACCCTTCCCCGCCTACCACGGCACCCGGATGATCACCAAGCTGGGTGCGCCGGGGGACACGCTGGTCCGGGCCGTCGGCTCGACCCCGACGGTCTCCGCGCACGCCGTCCGGCGGGCCAACGGCGACCTCGGCGTCATGCTCATCAACGAGGACCCCGCCAACGACGCGACGGTCACCCTGTCGTACAGCGGCTTCACCCCGTCCTCGGCCACCCCGACGGTGTTCTCGTACCGGAAGAACGCCGCGTCGATCAGCTCCGCGACGACGGGCAGCGCCACCCGCCAGACCGTCCCCGCCTACTCGATCGTGGTCGTCCAGCTCCGCCCCGCCTGAACCATCCGTTCCGGCTCCGCCGGTATCTCTCCCCGCGCACACCAGTGAAAGGACTCGATGAGGGTGTCGAGCATCCCCGAGAAGGGCAGCACCATCGACAATCCGGTGATCCCCGGCTTCCATCCCGACCCGTCCGTCTGCCGGGCCGGCGAGGACTACTACCTGGCGTGCTCCAGCTTCGAGTACTTCCCCGGCGTGCCCATCTTCCACAGCCGGGACCTCGTCCACTGGACCCAGATCGGGAACGCGCTCGACCGGCCGAACCAGCTGCGCCTGCCGCTGGACTCGCCGTCCTCGGGAGGCATCTACGCACCCACCCTCCGTCACCACGACGGCCGCTTCTGGCTGATCGTCACCAATGTGAGCGGGGACGGCAATCTGCTGTTCACGGCCACCGATCCGGCCGGCCCCTGGTCCGATCCGGTCCGCCTTCCCGGAGTGCAGGGCATCGACCCGGACCTTGCCTGGGACGAGGACGGCAACTGCTGGTGCACCACCGCCGGGGTCGGACAGATCCGCATCGACCCCCACACCGGGGAGACGTTCGGTCCGTCACGCCGGCTCTGGTCCGGTGCCCCCGGCGCCAAGGCCCCGGAGGCACCGCACCTCTACAAGATCGGCGACTACTGGTACCTGCTGATCGCCGAGGGCGGCACCGAGCGCTGTCACAGCGTCTCGATCGCCCGGAGCCGCACACCCAACGGCCCGTTCGAGCCCTGCCCGGCCAACCCGATCCTGACCCACCGGGGCACCGACCACCCCATCCAGAACACCGGCCACGCGGACCTGGTGCAGGCGCCCGACGACTCGTGGTGGATGGTGCTGCTCGGTGTGCGGCCGGGCGGTGGCACGCCGGGGTGGCACGTCCTCGGCCGCGAGACGTTCCTGGTGCCGGTCGACTGGGCCGACGGCTGGCCGGTCGTCGGCGAACTGTCGACCTCGATGCCCGCCCCCCACTGGCCGTTGCAGCCGCAGGCCGCCCTGCCGGGCCGGGACGACTTCGACCTCAGTGAGCCGGCCCCGCACTGGATCTCGCTGCGTCACCGGCCGCCGGAGGCGTGCAGCACGAAGGAGAAGCCCGGCTGGCTCACCCTGCAGGCGCGCGGCGGGTCGCTCGATGACACCGACGTGACGTTCGTCGGCCGGCGCCAGCAGCACATGTCATGCCGAGTGCGCGCCCTGGTCGATGTCGCGGACGGACGCGGCGGCCTGGCCGTCCGCCTCGACGAGCAGCATCACTACGACATCGAGGCCTCGTCGGGCGAGGTGCGGGTGCGGGCCCGGATCGGCCCGTCGAACACCGTCGTCGCCGCCCGGCGGACACCCCCCGGACCCGTCGTCCTCCGTATCGAGGTGACCGCCGTGCACGCGTTGAACGACGCCCGCACCGGCCCGGACACCGTCACGATCGGTGTCGAGGAGCCGGACGGCACCTTCGCCGAACTCGCGTCACTGGACGGGAAGTACCTCTCCACGGAGGTCGCCGGCGGCTTCACCGGCCGGGTGATCGGCATGTTCGCCGGCGCCGGCTCGGTCCACTTCGACTGGTTCGAGTACGAGCCGGTCGAACGCTGACACGGCCGCACCGAGTCGGTGTCGCACTGCTCCGGGCTCGACGGGCGCTGTTCTCGCCCGCCGGGCCCGAAGCCGTCGAACCACGAGCGAGGGCCTCTCGTTGGGATCAGGCCGGGCTCGCGAACCCTGGTGCCGCACCTCGCCGCGTCGTCGTCGGTCGCCAGGGCTCCGCCCCGACTCCCTCCTCCGCCTCGATGCGCGGCACCGGCCCCCGCTCCCTGATCCGCCCCGTTCCGAACGAAAGACCCTAGTTGTTGCGGATGAACGTCTGGGCCAGCCGGTCGCCGAGATCCACCGCCGCGCTGTGGCTCTCGATGGGGGAGACCTGGGAGTTCTTGAAGAGGATGTAGGTGACGCCGGAGTCGGTGCCGCCGTTCTCCGGGTCCGGATCGATCCCGAGCGCCTTGGCCGTCGCGTACGAGGCCTCACCGATGATCTTCGTGGGACCGGTGTCGCCGACGACCGCGTACTCCACCTTGTTCTGGTAGATCACGGCGACGACTCCGCCGCCCTTGATGCCGGCCGAGCCGTAGTTCCAGATCGAGCTGGAGCTGGGCACGACGACGTAGGGGAGTGTGTCGGCGCGCAGCGGCTTGCCGTTCGACTGGTGGAACGCCGTGTCGTCCTGGTACCAGGGGTCGGTGTCCTCGCTGCACTTGGACGTCCGCTGGCCGTCGCAGTCGATGTCCATGTCGGCCTTCCAGAAGACCGCGCCGTTCTTGCCGCACACCGGGACGGTGGCCGAGGTCTCGTCGTCGGTCCTGTACTTGCCGCTCGATATCTGCGAGCAGGAGGTCACCTTCGCGAGCAGATCGGCCGCGCTGACCGAGCCCTCCCGCACCGCGGTGGGGCCGGTGGCGTCCGAACCGGGGCCCCGGGAGAGTCCGGAGGCGTGCGCCGGAAGGGCGGCGGTGGCGAGAAGAGCGGCACCCGCGGCCGCGGTGAGGGTCAGTGTTCGAGAGCGCACTGTGGGGACCCTTCTGTTAGGAAAGTTTCCTTACTGGGTGCGGTACAAAGTGGCCCCTCCCTGTAGGTGCCGTCAACCCCTGTGTGCCGACCGGAGATTGGCCGGAAATGGGTCCGACCTTATCGGTCCGGACCATTGACCCCGTTCGGTTCGACCGGGACTCTGTTGCACGCCCCTCAATCGGCCGCGTGAACCTGGTGCATGTACGTGAACGACAGGTGTCCGCCGAGAGTATCTCCGCACTCCACGCCCTCGCGGTCCCCAGGAAAGCGAGCACGCCTCATGAGTGAGGAACCTTCAGGAACCCAGCTTGCGGAACGGAGTATTCAGGAAACATCGGAGGACCGACCCTCAAAGCCGGTCTCGGCACGTTCCTGATCACGAACGAGCGGCTCAGGACGGTTCGGCGGCCCGGTGGCAGGTGACCACCGCTCGTCCCCAGACCCGCGCCCCCGCCGTCCGTCCATACGCCGGGAACCGCGCGGCACCCCCACACAGAACGAGGTGAGTCAGTCATGAGCACATCCCGCAGGACCCTGCTCGGCGCGGCGGTCGCCGGCGCCGCGGCCTCGGTCACCGGTCTGCCCGGCACCGCGCACGCCGCCTCCTGGCAGCAGAAGTGGGCGCCTTCCGCGAGCAGCGACGGCCTCGGCGCCTTCGAGACCATCGAGGACGACCGCGCCGACTCCCACCCGTCGGGTCAGCCGCACATCTTCGCCACCGGAAACAACTGGCGCTTCAACATGCACAAGGCCGACCGGGACACCTCCACCGACCGTCAGCGCCAGGAGGTCACCGGTCTGCGCAACGGCAGCGGCAGCGACTACCTGAAATGGACCTCCGGTCACACCTGGCGGGTCACGTACTCGATGTACATCCCCAGCTCCCTGAAGGCCACCACCACCTTCACCCACATCATGCAGATGAAGCAGCCCGGCAGCGGCACCTCCCCGATCGTCGTGCAGTCGCTGCGCCGGGTGAACGGCAAGCAGACCATCGAGCTGAAGCTGGCCATCGACGACATCCTCATCGGCCGCACCGACCTGGACCCGCTGCACGACCGATGGACCGACGTCGACTTCCAGATCAAGGTCGGCAACGGCTCGGCGGGTTCGGTCCGCTGGATCCTCAAGAGCGGCGGCTCGACCGTCATCGACGCGTCGAAGACCGGCGTCGACACCTTCCTGGCCGACCGGGTGCGGCCCAAGTGGGGCATCTACCGCTCCCTGGGCGACACCTCGGGCTCCCTGCAGGACACCTATCTCCTGCTCACCGGTCTCCGCGGCTACCAGCTCGTATGAGGAGCCGTCCCATGAAATCCCCCAGCGTTCCCGGGCGCGGGGCAGGGGCGATCATCCTGTGCGTCCTCGCTTTCGTCCTCGGACTCGTCCAGCCCGCGGCCCTCGCGTCCCCGTCCTCCGCTCCGCCCCCCGCTCCGCGCACCGACAACTCCCGCCAGGACTTCCTCCGGGCCTCCGTCGGCGGCCTCTTCCTGCACTGGGGCCTGCGCACGGCCCCCGCCCACACCAGCTGCTCCGCCTGGGAGGACGACGTCACCGGCGGCGGCTGGTCACCCGACTACTGGGTGAACGAGGCGCGGAAGCTGCACACCCAGTACCTGGTCCTGGCCACCTTCCACAGCCGCCTGGGTTATGCCCGCCCCTGGCCGTCCAGGATTCCCGGCTCCTGCTCCACCGAGCGGGACTTCGTCGGCGAACTGATCACCGCCGCGAAGGCCAAGGGCATGAAGGTCATTCTGTACATGACCGACGACCCCCAGTGGCATGCCGAGGGGGGCCACGAATGGCTCGACTCGTCCGCGTACTCGGCCTACAAGGGCGCGGACGTCGACCTGACCACCCGTGACGGCTTCGGGCAGTTCGGCTACGACAACTTCTTCGAGGTCATGGACCGCTATCCCGACCTCGGCGGCTTCTGGATCGACAACGACAACGCGTACTGGGAGAGTCACGACCTCTACGCGCAGATCCAGCGGAGGCGCCCGAGCTACACGCTCAGCAACAACAACGAAGACACGCCAATCATGGACATGATCAGCAATGAGCAGAAGACGGGGATGTCGCCCGCCTACGACTACCCGCAGGCCGTGTACACCGCCCAACCCCGCCTGACAGAGGCGGATTTCAAGCTCCCCTCGGCCGGCGCCTGGTGGTACGACGGTTCGGACCCCGCCGTGGACCGCAAGCTCACCCTCGGCCGGCTCGTCACCAACGCCGGCTCCTCCGTGAAGGCCCTGATGGCCGAGACCGCCCAGGTCAACGGCAGGTTCCCGGCCAACCAGGCCTCCTTCAACACCTTCGCGGACTCCTACCTCGACCCCATCTGGGAGTCCCTGCACGGCACCGAGGGCGGCGGCTATCTGTACGGCGGTCTCAAACCGGGCTTCTGGAACGACGGGGCACACGGCGTCACCACCGTCGCGAAGACCGACCCGAACCGCCAGTACGTGCACGTCCTGACCCCGCCCAGCACCAGCGTGCTGCGCATCCGGGACAACGGCCACCGCATAGCGGCCGTCACCGACCTGCGCACGGGAGCGGCGGTTTCCTGGTCGCAGTCGGGCGGCGTGCTCACCCTGAGCGGCCTCGGCGGCTGGGACCCCTACGACACCGTCTTCAAAGTCACCACGGCCGGCCGGCAGGGCATCCTCTCGGGCGTCAAGGTGAGCGCGAGCGCGTCGGCTGGCGGTCACGGCGGCACCGCGGCGGGCGACGGTGACCACGGCACCTACTGGGACAGCGACAAGACGCTGCCCGTCCACCTCACCTTCGACCTCGGCTCGGCCAAGAAGGCGCAGTACATCGGGCTCAACCAGCGCGAGGACTCCGTCGCGTACGCCCGTTCGGACACCGAGCAGTCGGCACGGATCAAGGACTACAAGGTGTTCGTCAGCAACGACGGCTCGACCTGGGGCAGCGCCGTGAAGACGGGACAGCTGGCAAGTCGGCGCGGGATACAGGGAATCGACCTCACGGCCGTCAACGCCCGCTACGTCCGCCTCGAGGTCGACACCACCTGGGCCGCGTCCACCGACACGACCCGTTACAAGCGGCTGCGGATCGACGAGGCGTGGATCGGCAACTCGTACGCGACTCCGGTGAACGGGGGACGGTCATGACAGGAACCACCCGCGTCAGAGCACTGGTCATGGCCGCGGTCGGGCTGCTGATCGCCTCGGCGATCCCGCTGCTGGCCACCGCCCGCCCCGCCGCCGCCTCCGACAACGGCCAGTCGGTCCGGCCCGCCATGGGCTGGAGCAGTTGGAGCTTCGTGCGCCGCACACCGACCGAGGCGAAGCTCAAGGCGCAGGCCGACGCCCTGGTGTCGACCGGCCTCAGGGACCACGGCTTCGTGTACGTCAACCTCGACGACTTCTGGCAGAAGTGCGACGACAACGGCTTCGTCGTCGACTCCTTCGGCCGCTGGAGCGTGGACACGGCCAAGTTCCCGGGCGGCATCAAGGCGCTGGCCGACCACGTCCACTCCAAGGGCCTGAAATTCGGCTTCTACGTCACGCCCGGCATCGCCAAGAACGCCGTCACCAGGAACACCCCGATCGAGGGCACCTCGTACCACGCGAAGGACATCGCGGACACCTCGAAGACCGAGAAGAACTACAACTGCAGGAACATGTACTACATCGACTACGGGAAGGCCGGCGCGCAGGAGTTCGTGAACTCCTGGGCCCGGCAGTTCGCCTCCTGGGGAGTCGACTACCTGAAGATCGACGGTGTGGGCAGCGCGGACATCCCGGACGTGCAGGCCTGGGACAAGGCACTGCGGGCGTCCGGACGGCCGATCAACTTCGCCCTCTCCAACAACCTGCCCGTCGCGAACGCCTCCACCTGGCGGCAGCTCGCGAACAGCTGGCGCACCCAGGGAGACGTCGAGTGCTACTGCGGGCCGGGCTCCAACGGCAGCGGCTACCCGCTGACCGACTGGTCGCACGTCTCCACCCGCTTCAACTCGGCCGCCTCCTGGCAGCAGCACGCGGGGCCGGGCGGCTGGAACGACCTGGACTCACTGGAGCTCGGCAACGGCGACCAGGTGGGTCTCACCGCCGACCAGCGCCGCTCCCACTTCACCCTGTGGGCGATGGCGGCCTCACCGCTGCTGCTGGGCACCGACCTCACCCAGCTCGACCCCGTCGACAGGGCGATGCTGACCAACGACCGGCTGCTCGGTGTCGACCAGGACGGAGTGGCTGCCAAGCGGATCGTGAACAGCGGGGTCAAGCAGGTGTGGAGCAAGAAGGAGAGCGACGGCCAGTACGTGGTGGCGCTCTTCAACACCGGTACGTCCGGGAGCACTTCCGTGAGTGTGGACTGGTCACAGGTCGGTTTCACCGGTTCCGGTGATGTCACCGACCTGTGGTCCGGCTCCCACAAGGGCGTGATCGCGGACTCCTACGGCGCCACCCTGAGGCCCGGCGAGACCCGGCTGATCCGGGTGAAGCCGGCCGACTCCCCGAAGGTCTCCGCCCCGTCACGGGCTGAGGGGGAACAATCGTGAAACGCACCAGAGCTCTTCCGTGCGGCCTCTCCTTGGTCCTGGCGCTGCCCCTGGCCGGTCTGGCCTCCGGTGCGGCGCACGCGGCCACCGACTACCAGGCCGAGGACGCCGCCATCACCCAGGGCGCCGTCGCCACCAACCACACCGGGTACACCGGTACCGGCTTCGTCGACTACACCAACGTCAAGGGCTCCGCCGTGGAGTTCACGGTCGGTGCGGCCGCCGCGGGGACCGGGTCCGTCACCCTCCGGTACTCCAACGGCACGTCCGTCGACCGGCCCATGGACATCTCCGTCGGCGGGACGGTCGTCGCCGCGGGCGTCTCGTTCCCGGCCACCGTCGACTGGGACACCTGGGTGACCAGGACCGTCGACGTGCCGCTGACCGCGGGCACCAACAAGATCCGCGCCACCGCCACCACGGCGAACGGCGGCCCCAACCTCGACCGGATCGGCGTCGCTGCGGCGGCCGACGGCCAGGCGCCGACCCGGCCGGGGCAGCCGAGCTGCTCCGCGATCGGCGAGGACCGGCTCACCCTGACCTGGGGCGCCTCGACCGACGACGTGGGCGTGACGGCGTACGACCTGTACGAGCACGGCAACAAACTGGGCGAGGCGGCGGGCGGCGCCACCTCGAAGGCTCTCACCGGGCTGAGCCCGAACACCACCTACGACCTGACCGTCATCGCGCGGGACGCGGCCGGCAACACCTCGCAGGCCAGTCCGGTCATCGACTGCACGACCACACCCAGCTCCGACACCACGGCGCCGAGCGCTCCGGGAACGCTCAGCGCGACCAACGTCACGGCGACCGGCGTGGAGCTGAAGTGGGGCGTCTCGACCGACGACAAGGGTGTCACGGGCTACGACGTACGCAGCGGCGACACCGTCTACAAGACGGTCACCGGTACGTCGACCACGCTCACCGGCCTGGCCTGCGACAGCCCGTACACGCTGAACGTGGTCGCGAAGGACGCGGCGGGCAACGTGTCCCAGCAGAGCAA
Organism: Streptomyces sp. NPDC088157; assembly: GCF_044741545.1. Classification (NCBI taxonomy): domain Bacteria; kingdom Bacillati; phylum Actinomycetota; class Actinomycetes; order Kitasatosporales; family Streptomycetaceae; genus Streptomyces; species Streptomyces sp. NPDC088157. The sequence goes on along the minus strand of NZ_JBIUSU010000003.1, from coordinate 278,718 downwards.
CACGGTCAAATTCACCACCAAGGCGTGTGTGGGTGACGGGGGAGTCCCGTCGTCGATCACCACCGTCTCCAGCGGCTGGACCATCCCGTGGGGCATCCACTGGATGCCCGACGGACAGACCGCGCTGGCGACCGAGCGGGACGACTTCCGGGTCTGGAAGGTGACCAAGGACGGAGCCAGGACCCAGGTGGGCACGGTGCCGAACGCCGTCACCACCAACGGCGAGGGCGGTCTGCTCGGCGTCGCCGTCGACCCCGACTGGGCCTCCGACCACTACGTGTACTTCATGCACACGGCGTCCGAGGGCAACCGGGTCGTCCGCATGACGTACAACGGCAGCTCGCTGACCGGCTACACGGTCCTCCTCCAGGGCATCAAGAAGAACCGCTACCACAACGGCGGACGGCTGGCCTTCGGTCCGGACGGTTACCTCTACGTCTCGACCGGCGAGGCCCAGACGCCCGATCTGGCGCAGGACAAGAACTCCCTCAACGGCAAGATCCTGCGTATGACGACGGACGGCAGGGCCGCCCCCGGCAACCCGTTCGGCAACTACGTCTACAGCTATGGCCACCGCAATCCGCAGGGCCTCGCGTTCGACCGCAACGGGCGACTGTGGGAGGCGGAGTTCGGCAACAGTTCGAAGGACGAGCTGAACCTGATCAAGCCGGGCGCCAACTACGGCTGGCCGACCTGCGAAGGCACCTGTGACGTCTCCGGCATGACCAACCCGAAGAAGACCTGGAGCGTCTCCGAGGCCTCGCCGAGCGGTATCGCCATCGTCCGCAACACCGTCTACATGGCGTCGCTGCGCGGCGAGCGTCTGTGGCGGATCCCGATCAACGGTGACACGGAGACCGTCGGCACGGCGACGGCGTACTACGTGGGGACCTACGGTCGCCTGCGGACCGTCACCAAGGTGCCGGGAGCCGACCAGCTCTGGCTGTCGACGACCAACTGCGACAACAACGGAGGGGCGGCGGACGGGGCGGACAAGATCCTCCGGGTGAACATCGACCAGTAGCACACGGTCGGCGGCCCGTGGCCCGGGCCCGCCGCCTCTCTGCCCACAAGGCCGCCTGACCGGCGTCTTCGCCGGTCGGGCGGCCTTGTGTTTCCGGAGGAACGGGAGGGTCGCCGCAGTGGGGACCTCCCCGATCCTTGACCCTCGGTCGGCGCTCCACGATGCTTTGTTGCGGCACATGGAAAACGTGCCGCGATGAGCAACATCGACCAGAACTCGCACCAGCCGAGGAGTGCCATGACTCACCAGGTCCGCGCTGTCGTCGCACTAGGGAAAGGCGCCCCCGTCAGCCTGGAAACGATCATCGTGCCTGATCCCGGCCCGGGGGAGGCGCTGGTGAAGATCGAGGCCTGCGGGGTCTGCCACACCGATCTCCACTACCGGGAGGGCGGCATCAACGACGACTTCCCCTTCCTGCTGGGGCACGAGGCCGCAGGTGTCGTGGAGTCGGTGGGGGAGGGGGTCACCGATGTCGTCCCCGGCGACTTCGTCATTCTCAACTGGCGCGCGGTGTGCGGGCAGTGCCGGGCCTGTCTGCGCGGACGCCCGTGGTACTGCTTCAGCACCCACAACGCCAGGCAGAAGATGACCCTGCTCGACGGTACCGAGCTGTCCCCCGCGCTGGGCATCGGCGCGTTCGCGGAGAAGACGCTGGTGGCGGCGGGCCAGTGCACGAAGGTCGACCGGGCGGCCTCGGCGGCGGCCGCCGGCCTGCTGGGGTGCGGGGTGATGGCCGGCATCGGCGCCGCCATCAACACCGGCAACGTCGGACGCGGTGACAGTGTGGCGGTCATCGGCTGTGGCGGTGTCGGGGACGCGGCGGTCGTCGGCGCCGGCCTGGCGGGCGCGGCGAAGATCATCGCGGTCGACATCGACGACCGCAAGCTGGCCACGGCCAGGAAGCTGGGTGCGACGCACACCGTCAACTCCAGCCGGTCCGATCCGGTGGAGGCGATCCGCGAGCTGACCGGCGGCTTCGGCGCCGACGTCGTCATCGAGGCGGTGGGCCGCCCGGAGACCTACAGGCAGGCCTTCTACGCCCGTGACCTCGCGGGCACGGTCGTCCTGGTCGGTGTGCCGACGCCGGAGATGAAGCTCGAACTGCCGCTGCTGGACGTCTTCGGACGCGGCGGCGCGCTGAAGTCCTCCTGGTACGGCGACTGCCTGCCCTCCCGCGACTTCCCGATGCTCATCGACCTCTATCTCCAGGGCCGGCTCGAGCTGGACGCCTTCGTCACGGAGACGATCGCGCTGGACGAGGTCGAGAAGGCCTTCGAGCGGATGCACGGCGGCGACGTCCTGCGCTCGGTGGTGGTCCTCTGATGACCGCCCGCATCGAGCACCTGGTCACCTCGGGGACGTTCTCGCTGGACGGGGGCACCTGGGACGTCGACAACAACGTGTGGATCGTCGGGGACGACCACGAGGTGATCGTCGTCGACGCCGCACATGACGCCGGGGCCATCGCCGACGCGCTCGGCGGGCGCACGCTGCGCGCCATCGTGTGCACCCACGCCCACAACGACCACATCGACGCGGCCCCCGAGCTCGCGGTGCGCACCGGAGCGCCGATCCTCCTCCACCCGGACGACCTCCCGCTGTGGAAGCAGACCCACCCGGACCGGACGCCCGACGGCGAACTGGCCGACGGCTGGGTGCTCGCGGTGGCGGGCGTCGAACTGACCGTGCTGCACACGCCCGGGCACGCCCCCGGCGCGGTCTGCCTGTACGCGCCGGCCCTGACGGCCCTCTTCGGCGGCGACACGCTGTTCGCGGGTGGACCGGGGGCGACGGGAAGGTCGTACAGCGACTTTCCCACCCTCGTCGACTCGATCCGCGAGCGGCTGCTGACCCTGCCGGGCGACACCGTCGTGTACACCGGGCACGGGGGTACGACCACCGTCGCCGCCGAGGCTCCGCACCTTCAGGAGTGGATCGACCGGGGCTTCTGACCGCCCCGTACGCAGAAGGCGGAGCGCCCGTTTCTCCGCCCCCAGGGGGCGAGGAGGCGGCCGCCTTCCTGTGCTCCGACTCTTGCGGAGCGTGGGGTCACGCTCGTCCGTGCTGTTGCCTATGGTGCACGGAGTTGCATCAAGGGCAACTTCGTGGGCCATGTTGTCCGGCCCGTGAACGCCTTGACAAGGATTCGGGCCGACTTCAGACTGATGTTGCGCTTACCGCAATCCGTTTCGTTATACGCACCGAGGTGTCATGATGATTCCCGTGTGCCGTCTCGCGGATCTCCCGCGAGGTGAGGCCTTCCGGCTCGACATCGACCCGCCGGTCTCGGTGTTCCACACCGACGACGGCGAGGTCTTCGCCATCGACGACACCTGCACCCACCAGGACGCCTCGCTCGCCGACGGCTGGCTGGAGGGCTGCGAGGTGGAATGCCCGCTGCACGCCTCGAAGTTCGACCTGCGGACCGGCGCCGTCGACGCCCCGCCGGCCAAGCTGCCGGTGCGGACGCACGGGGTCCTGGTCGAGGACGGCATGATCTACGTCCGGGTGTCCACGGACGCCCCCAACCTGCCGCCGTGCGTCGCGTCCCGGCTCGCCGGAGGTCCCGCGTGAGGACCGTCGCCGTGGTGGGCGCCTCGCTGGCCGGACTGTCGGCGGCGCGCTCGTTGCGGAAGCGGGGCTACGACGGGCGGCTGGTCGTCATCGGCGACGAGATCCACCGCCCGTACGACAGGCCCCCGCTGTCCAAGGAGTTCCTGGCCGGCACCCTCGGTGAAGCGGATCTCTCGCTGGAGACGGACGACGAAGACCTCCGGGCGGAGTGGCTGCTCGGCGCCCGTGCCACCGGACTCGACCGCACCGAACGCGCCGTCCGGCTCGCCGACGGACGCCAGGTCCGCACCGACGGCCTGGTCATCGCGACCGGTGCCGCCGCGCGGATGCTGCCGGGAACCGAAGGCCTCGCCGGAGTGCACTCCCTGCGCACGCTGGACGACGCCCGCGCCCTGCGCGACGAACTGGCCCGGGGCGGACGGCTGGTGGTGATCGGGGGCGGATTCATCGGCGCCGAGGTCGCTTCCACCGCCCGTGCCCTCGGGCTCGACGTGACGGTCGTCGAGGTGGCCCCGACCCCCCTCGCCGGGCCGCTCGGCGCGGCCATGGGCAGCGTCGTCTCCGCCCTGCACGCCGACCACGGCGTACGGCTGTTGTGCGGTGTGGGCGTCAAGGGGCTGAGCGGGGAGAGCAGGGTGGACGCCGTCCTGCTCGAGGACGGTCGCAGCATCCCGGCCGACATCGTCGTCGTCGGCGTGGGGGCCCGCCCGTGCGTCGAGTGGCTGGAGGGATCCGGAGTCGAGCTCGACAACGGCGTCACCTGCGGCGCCGACGGCCGCACCAGCCTGGCCGGTGTGGTCGCGGTCGGCGACTGCGCCAACTGGTACGACCCTCGCGCCGGCGCCCACCGCCGCGTCGAGCACTGGACCGGAGCGCGGGAGCGCCCCGACGCCGCCGTGGCCACACTGCTGGCGGGCGGCGCGGTGGAACCCGGAGTGCCCCGGCCGCCGTACTTCTGGTCCGACCAGTACGGCGTCAGGATCCAGTTCGCCGGGCACGCGGCCGGTGCCGACAGCGTCACGGTGGAGGAAGGCGCCGCGGACGACCGCGACGTCCTGGCCGTCTACCGCCGTGCGGGCCGGCCGGTCGCCGTGCTCGGGATGAACCAGCCCCGGCTGTTCACCCGCTGGCGCAAGCAGCTCAGCGCTCCGCCGTGAGCACGGTGATGGGTCGTTGCTTTTCCGCGGCGCCGTCGTGGCCGGTCGCGCCCACGCGGCGCGGCCGCACGTAGAAGGCAGTCCCGCGCCCCTGCGGGGCGCTCCCCAATTCCGCTGCGCAAGCCTGCGGCTCGCAGTTGCCCCTCCACGACGTCCTCCGAGGAGTGCACCGTGACCTCGACCAGTCTGCCGGACAGCCTGATCGCCACCCTTCCCGGCTCCTCCTACACGGATCCGGCGATCTTCGCCCAGGAGCAGGAGCGCATATTCGAGACCATGTGGTTCTGCGTGGCGCGCGCCTCCGAACTGGCGAAGCCCGGTGCCTTCCGCACCGTCGACGTGGGCCGCGAGAGCATCCTGGTCACCCGCGCGCGCGACCACACCGTCCGCGCCTACTTCAACGTGTGCCGGCATCGCGGCGCCAAGCTCTGCACGGAGGAGACCGGCGAGGTCAAGCGGGCCTTCCAGTGTCCCTACCACGCCTGGACGTACGACCTGAACGGCAAGCTCGTCGCGGCCCCCAACCTCACCAGGATGCCCGACGTCGGACGCACCGAGTACGGCCTGGTGAGCGTCGCCGTCCGTGAGTGGCTCGGCTATGTCTGGGTGTGCCTCGCGGAGAACCCGCCCTCCTTCGAGGAGGACGTCATCGGCGAGGTCGTCGGCCGTCTCGGCGACGTGGAGTCGATCGAGCACTACGACATCGACCACCTCTCCGTCGGCAAACGGATCGTCTACGACGTCAGGGCGAACTGGAAGCTCATCATCGAGAACTTCATGGAGTGCTACCACTGCGCCACCATCCACCCCGAACTCACCGAGGTGCTTCCCGAGTTCGCCGACGGCTACGCCGCCCAGTACTACGTCGGCCACGGCGCCGAGTTCGGTGAAGGGGTCCAGGGTTTCACCGTCGACGGCTCCGAGGGACTGGACCGCATCCCCGGGGTGGCGCAGGACCAGGACCGCCGCTACTACGCGATCACCGTCAAGCCGCAGGTGTTCATCAACCTCGTCCCCGACCATGTCATCTTCCACCGGATGTACCCGGTGGCCGTCGACCGCACGATCGTCGAGTGCGACTGGCTCTACCTCCCGCACGTCGTCGAGGGCGGAAAGGACGTCAGCCGGTCCGTGGAACTCTTCGACCGGGTCAACCGCCAGGACTTCGACGCGTGCGAGCGCACGCAGCCCGGAATGAGCTCCCGCATGTACGCCAAGGGCGGCGTGCTGGTGCCCAGCGAGCACCACATCGGCGCCTTCCACGACTGGGTGAACGACCGCCTGGGCAGCGGCCCGCGGTAGCGGGGCCGGTCAGCCCAGGTAGCCCATCCGGTGACTGATCTCCTCGGCGCCCTTGAGCAGCACCGGGGAGAGCTCGTGCAGCCGCTGCTCGGTGAAGCGGTACGCGGGCCCGGAGGCGCTGAGCGCGGCGATGACCTCTCCGTCGCGGTTGCGGACCGGCGCGGCCATGGCGTGCAGGCCGACCTCCAGCTCCTCCAGGGTCCACGCGTATCCGCGCTCCCGGGCCTCGGCGAGGTTCTTCTCCAGCTTCGTCTTCGCGGTGATGGTGTGCGGGGTGACCTTCTTCATCCCGGCCTCGGTCAGCAGCGCGGCGCGGTCCTTCGCGGGCAGGTGCGCCAGCAGGACCTTGCCGCTGGAGGTGGCGTGCAGCGGGGTCAGCTCGCCGACCCAGTTGTGCGCGGTGACGGCGCCGGGGCCGCGTACCTCGTAGAGGTTGATCGCGTAGTGCTCCTGCATGACGGCGATGTTGACGGTCTCGCCGATCTCCTCGGCGAGGCGCTCGCAGACCGGGCGGCCCTGCTGCGTGATGTCGATACGTCCCGTGACCGCACCGGCCAGGCGTACGATGCCGAAGCCGAGCCGGTACTTGCCGCGCTCGCCCGCCTGCTCGACCAGACCGCGTGCCTCCAGTGCGCCGAGCAGACGGAACGCGGTGGACTTGTGAACATCGATCTCGGCGGCCACCTCGCTGACGCCCGCCTCGCCGCGTTGGGCCAGGATCTCCAGGACGCTGATGGCTCGGTCGACCGACTGCACTCCGCCGGCCTGCGAATTTGACGTTTCGGTGCCTTGGCTGTGGTTGCTCACAACAAAACTATACGCGTAGTAAACAACACCACTGCAAGTAACAGCCCCGAAACCAAGCCCTTGCAAGTTGCGTCGTTCGCAACCTGGTGCGTATGGCGCTACCGGTACTACCATGCCTCGCGTATCTACGGCGCGAGCGAGACGAGGCACCATGGCTCCCCTGCAATACGACTTCGTCATCGTCGGCGGCGGTTCGGCCGGCAGTGCACTGGCGAACAGGCTCTCCGCGGATCCGGCCAACCGGGTACTGGTACTGGAGGCCGGCCGGCCCGACTACCCGTGGGACGTCTTCATCCACATGCCCGCGGCGCTGACCTATCCGATCGGCAGCCGGTTCTACGACTGGAAGTACGAGTCCGAGCCCGAGCCCCACATGGGCGGCCGGCGCGTCTACCACGCGCGCGGCAAGGTGCTGGGCGGTTCCAGCAGCATCAACGGCATGATCTTCCAGCGCGGCAATCCCATGGACTACGAGCGCTGGGCCGCCGACCCCGGCATGGAGGCCTGGGACTACGCGCACTGTCTGCCGTACTTCCGGCGCATGGAGAACTGTCTCGCGGCCGACCCGGACGACGAGTTCCGCGGCCACGACGGCCCCCTCGTCCTCGAACGCGGCCCCGCGACCAACCCGCTCTTCGGCGCCTTCCTCAAGGCCACCGAGGAGGCGGGATACGCGCCCACGGACGACGTGAACGGTTTCCGGCAGGAAGGCTTCGCCAAGTTCGACCGCAACGTCCACCGCGGACGGCGGTTGTCGGCCTCCAAGGCGTACCTCAAGCCGGTCAGGAAGCGGCCCAACCTCACGATCAGGACGCGCGCTCTCGTCACCCGCGTGCTCTTCGAGGGCAAGCGGGCCGTCGGCGTCGAGTACCGGCGCGGCAAGGGCGCCCTCCAGCAGGTCCGCGCCAAGGAGGTCATCCTCTGCGGCGGCGCGATCAACTCCCCGCAGCTGCTCCAGCTCTCCGGGGTGGGCAACGCCGAGGAGCTGAGTGCCCTCGGCGTCGACGTCGTCCACGACCTGCCGGGCGTCGGCGAGAACATGCAGGACCATCTGGAGGTCTACGTCCAGTACGCCTGCAAGCAGCCGGTCTCCATGCAGCCGTACATGGCGAAGTGGCGGGCCCCCTTCATCGGGCTGCAGTGGCTCTTCCGCAAGGGCCCGGCCGCCACGAACCACTTCGAGGCCGGCGGGTTCGCCCGCAGCAACGAGGACGTCGCGTACCCCAACCTGATGTTCCACTTCCTGCCCATCGCGGTCCGCTACGACGGCTCCTCACCGGCCGGCGGCCATGGCTACCAGGTGCACGTGGGGCCGATGTACTCCGATGCCATCGGCTCGGTGAAGATCAAGAGCAAGGACCCGCACGAGCATCCGGCGCTGCGCTTCAACTACCTCTCCACCGAGCAGGACCGCCGCGAATGGGTCGAGGCGATCCGGGTGGCCCGCAAGCTGCTCGAGCAGCCCGCGCTGGCCCCCTACAACGACGGGGAGGTCTCGCCCGGCCCGTCCGTGGACAGCGACGAGGAGATCCTCGCCTGGGTCGCCAAGGAGGGCGAGACCGCTCTGCACCCGTCCTGCACCTGCAGGATGGGCACCGACGAGATGGCCGTCGTCGACCCCGCGAGCCTGCGGGTGCACGGCGTCGAGGGCCTGCGCGTGGTCGACGCGTCGGTGATGCCGTACGTCACCAACGGCAACATCTACGCGCCGGTGATGATGGTCGCCGAGAAGGCCGCCGACCTGATCCTCGGCAAGGAGCCGCTGCCGCCGTCGAAGGCCGGTTACTACCGGCACCAGGACGCCCAGAAGCAGGCCGGGTAGACGTTGGGCGCCGGGATCGGGACGCTGCTGCGCAACGTCCGCTACGAGGTGCTGCCCGCGAAGGCGACCGAGGACAAGGTCCTCGCCCACGTCCCGCGCGACGCCGTCGTTACCGTGACGGCGTCGCCGGTCAAGGGCCTGGAGCCGACCCTCGGCCTCGCCACACGTCTGTCGGCGCACGGTTACCGCGTCGTCCCGCACGTGCCCGCGCGGCTGCTGCGGGACGAGGTGCACCTGAAGGAGGTCGTCGACCGGCTCCGCGCGGCGCGGGTGGCCGACGTCTTCCTCCCGGCGGGTGACGCCGATCCGCCGGCCGGCGTCTACGACGGGGCGCTGCCGGTGCTGCGGGCGCTGAGCGAGCTGGGCAGGCCCTTCGCCCGCGTCGGCGTCACGGGGTATCCCGAGAGCCATCCGCTCATCCACGACGACGTCACCATCCAGGCGATGTGGGACAAGCGCGAGCACGCCACGTACATCGTGAGCAACCTCTGCTTCGACGCACGGGTGCTGGGGGAGTGGATCGGCCGGATACGGCGCCGGGAGGTCACCCTGCCCCTCCACGTGGGCGTCGCGGGGCCCGTGCAGCGGGCCAAGCTGCTGTCCATGGCGACGAAGATCGGGGTGGGGGAGTCGACGCGTTTCCTCACGAAGCACGCGTCATGGTTCCTGCGGTTCGCGGCGCCCGGCGGGTACGCGCCCGAGCGGCTGCTGGCCCGCGCCGAGGAGGCGCTCACCGCGCCTTCGGCGGGGGTGGCGGGCCTGCACCTGTACACGTTCAACCAGATCGCCGAGACGGAGAAGTGGCGGCGGGCCCTGCTGGAGCGACTCGAGGGCTGACGGCGACCTGGCGGCTGACGGCGACCCGGGGCGCGCGGGCGGCCGGGACGAGGACGATGAAGGCCGCCGGACGGGCCGATCTGCCCGTCCGGCGACCTTCCGCGCCTGCGCGCATCCGTATACGGACGTGCTCGGCGGAAGACCTCAGCGGAAGACCACCGTGCGGTTGCCGTACACCATCACCCTGCTCTCGCTGTGCCACTTCACCGCGTGGGCGAGGACCTGTGCCTCGACGTCGCGGCCGACCGTGACCAGCTCCCCGGGGTCCAGCGAGTGGTCCACCCTGACCACGTCCTGCTCGATGATCTGTCCCTCGTCCAGGTCCGGCGTCACATAGTGCGCCGTCGCGCCGACGAGCTTCACCCCGCGGTCGTAGGCCTGTACATACGGGCGGGCGCCCTTGAAGCTGGGCAGGAAGGAGTGGTGGATGTTGATCGCGTGACCCTCCAGCTGCTTGCACAGGTCGTCCGAGAGGACCTGCATGTAGCGGGCCAGCACCACCAGGTCGACGTCCAGCTCGCGCACCAGCTCCAGCAGCCGAGCCTCGGCCTCCGGCTTGGTGTCGCTGGTCACCGGAATGTGGTGGAAGGGTATGTCGTAGGTCTCCGCCAGTTTCTCGAAGTCCCGGTGGTTGGAGACGATCGCCGGGATCTCGATGTTCAGCGCGCCGGTGCGCCGGCGGAACAGCAGGTCGTTCAGGCAGTGCCCGAACTTCGACACCATGATGAGCGTCCGGGTCGGCGTCGAGGCGTCCCTCAGGGTCCAGGAGATGCGATAGGCCTCCGCGACCGGGCCGAACCGGTAACGCAGATTTTTCAGATCCGCGTCCGGATCGGAAACGTCGAAGTGGACCCTCATGAAGAAACGGCCCTGAAGTCGATCATCGAACTGCTGGCTCTCCAGGATGTTGCCGGAGTTCCTGACGAGGAAGCCGCTCACGGCGTGGACCAGTCCCGCGCTGTCGGGACACGAGAGAGTGAGGACGTACTCACGGCCGGGTTGCGGTCGAGGGGACATAAGCGGCCTCCGTCGGTGCGTAATGCACAACTGGGTGAGCGATACGCAACATGGTCGGCTCGGTGCCGCCCGTGGTCAAGGGCGGCACGGCAACTGCTCGCATGGTGAAATCGTCATCCGCCAACCTCTTGACGTATGTCTGCACATTCGCAAGGGTGTTCCACCACAAGCAATTGAATGCACAATGCGCAACGCATTTCGGTCGAAGGGCATGGCGCGTGGCAGACCTGTATGTGGACGGTGAATGGCGGGAACCGGCGGCCGGAGGCCACCGGGAAATCCGCTGTCCCGCTGACGGCACCCTCGCGGCGACCGTATCGGAAGGGACACGTCCCGACACCGAGGCGGCGATCGCCGCGGCCCGCCGCGCCTTCGACGAGGGCCCCTGGCCCCGTACCCCCGAGCGGGAGCGCGGCGCCCTCCTGCTGCGCACCGCAGACCTCATCGAGCGCGACGCCAAGGAGTTCGCCCGCGCGGAATCGCTGGACACCGGCAAGCGGCTGGTGGAGAGCGAGTACGACATCGCCGACGTCGTCTCCTGCTTCCGTTACTACGGAGGGATCGCCGGCACCGACGCCGGCCGCGTGATCGACACCGGCCGTGACGACGCCGTCAGCCGCGTCGTGTACGAACCGATCGGCGTGTGCGGGCTCATCACGCCCTGGAACTACCCCCTGCTGCAGGCCTCCTGGAAGGTCGCGCCCGCCCTCGCCGCGGGCAACACCATCGTCCTCAAGCCCAGCGAGCTCACCCCCTCGACCTCCGTCCTGCTGATGAAGGCGCTGGAGGAGGCCGGTCTGCCGGCCGGCGCGGCGAACCTCGTCCTGGGCGCCGGGCCCGAGGTCGGCGCCCCCCTCTCCGAGGACCCGGCCGTCGACATGGTCTCCTTCACCGGAGGCCTGGACACCGGCAGGCGCATCATGGCCACCGCCGCCGCGACCGTGAAGAAGGTCGCGCTGGAGCTCGGCGGCAAGAACCCGAACGTCGTCTTCGCGGACGCCGACTTCGACACGGCCGTGGACTTCGCGCTCACCGCCGTCTTCCTGCACTCCGGACAGGTCTGCTCGGCCGGCGCCCGTCTGATCGTCGAGGACTCGCTGCACGACCGCTTCGTCGACGAGGTCGTCCGCCGCGCCCGGCAGATCCGCCTCGGCGGGCCCTTCGACCCCGGGGCCGAGACCGGCGCGCTGATCTCCGCCCAGCACCGGGAGAAGGTCGAGGCCTACGTCGCCGCGGGCCTCGCCGAGGGCGCCGTACTGCGCTGCGGCGGTGAACGCCCCGGCGACCCCGCCCTCGCGAGCGGCCACTACTACCCGCCGACCGTGCTCGACGAGTGCACCCAGGAGATGCGGGTGGTGCACGAGGAGTCCTTCGGACCCGTGCTGACCATCGAGCGGTTCACCGACGAGGACGACGCCGTACGCATCGCCAACGACACCGAGTACGGACTTGCCGGAGCCGTCTGGACCCAGGACGCCGGCAAGGCCCAGCGGGTCGCCCGGCGGCTGCGCCACGGCACGGTGTGGATCAACGACTACCACCCCTATGTGCCGCAGGCGGAATGGGGTGGCTTCGGGCACTCCGGCGTAGGCCGGGAGCTGGGACCGACCGGCCTGGACGAATACCGAGAGCCCAAGCACATCTGGCAGAACATCCAACCCCGGCCGCAGCACTGGTTCCGCGGCTGAACGCCGAAAAGAGGTCGATCGTGACCCCCACACAGACCGAGGTGGCGCAGCGGCGCGGCACGCCCCAGGACTCGGAGGACACTCCGGTCATATCCGTGCGCAATCTGTGGAAGGTGTTCGGGCCGAAGGCCGACCGGGTGCCGGGCTCCGAGGAGCTCTGCGGTCTCACCCGCCGCGATCTCATGGACCGCACCGGATGCACCGCCGCCGTGCGGGACGTGAACTTCGACGTCTCACCGGGCGAGGTCTTCGTCGTCATGGGCCTGTCCGGCTCGGGCAAGTCCACACTGGTGCGATGTCTGACCCGACTGATCGAACCCACCGCCGGAGAGATCGTCTTCGAGGGCGAGGACATCCGCAACGCGGACGGCAGACGCCTGCGTGAACTGCGCCGCCGCAAGTTCTCCATGGTCTTCCAGCACTTCGGGCTGCTGCCCCACCGTCGGGTGGTGGACAACGTGGGCTTCGGCCTGGAGATCCGCGGCATGAGCAGGGCCGAGCGCACCAGGCGCGCGATGGAGGTCGTCGAACTCGTCGGTCTCGCCGGCTACGAGAACTCCTACCCCGACCAGCTGTCCGGCGGTATGCAGCAGCGCGTCGGTCTCGCCCGGGCGCTGGCCGGCGACCCGGACGTCCTCTTCTTCGACGAGCCGTTCTCCGCGCTGGACCCGCTGATCCGCCGTGACATGCAGAACGAGGTCATCCGGCTGCACCACGAGGTCAACAAGACGATGGTGTTCATCACCCACGACCTCTCCGAGGCGCTCAAGCTGGGCGACCGCATCCTCATCATGCGCGACGGCAAGATGGTCCAGTGCGGCACCGGCGACGAGCTGGTGGGCGCCCCGGCCGACGACTACGTACGCGAGTTCGTCAAGGACGTGCCGCGCGGAGACGTGCTCACCCTGCGGTGGATCATGCGCGCGCCGGAGGACGGCGACGCCCTGGACGGTCCCGAGCTGGGCCCGGACGTCGTGGTGCGGGAGGCGACCCGGGCCGTACTGGCGGCGGAGAAGCCGGTCAAGGTCGTCGAGAACGGCAAGCTGCTCGGCATCGTCGGCGACGAGGAGATCCTCGCGGTCGTCGCCGGGCAGGAAGGCGACGCGCGATGACCGTCGTCATGGAGAAACCCGAGCGGACGGAGACGGTGGAGACCGCCGCACCCGTCGCGGGGGAGCGCAGGATCAGCCGCTCGCTGCTGCTGGCGGCGATCCTGGTCGTCTGGCTGGTGCTCTTCGCCGTGCTGCGCGGCCGGCAGACCCTGTCCCTGGCGGCGGCCGACCTCACCGATCTGCACCGGTGGCTCAACGACATCAGGGACTCCGTCGGCTCGAACCGCAACTCCAACCCGCTCTTCCTGTACTTCTTCAACGAGATCCGGCTGGTCATCGACAATCTGGTGACCTTCGTCCAGGACCTGATCTCCCAGCCGTCCGGCGACCGCCCGCTCCCGCAGATCGGCTGGCTCGGCGTGGTCGGTCTCGCCGGCTACGTCTCCTGGGCCGTGGGCAACTGGCGGGTCGCGCTGCTCGCCGTGGCCGGCTTCACCTTCTTCGGGCTCCAGGGCCTGTGGCAGGAGAGCATGGACACCCTGGCGCTCATCCTCTGCGCGGTGTTCGTGGCCCTGCTCTTCGCGATACCGCTGGGCGTGCTGGCCGGGCTGTCCGACCGGTTCAACCGGATCCTCACGCCGTTCCTGGACCTGATGCAGACGATGCCGACCTTCGTCTACCTGGCGCCCCTGACCTTGATCTTCCTCATCGGCGGGGCCTCGGCGACGATCGCCACCGTGATCTACGCGGCCCCACCGGCGATCCGCATCACCGCGCACGCCATCCGTTCCGTACCCGGGACGACCGTCGAGGCGGCCGACTCCCTGGGCGCGACGCGGAGCCAGTCGCTCCTGAAGGTCCTGCTGCCCATGTCCAAGCGGACCGTGGTGATGGGCGTCAACCAGACCATCATGGCCGCCCTGGCGATGGTGACCATCGCGGCCCTGATCGACGCGCCCGGCCTCGGCAAGACCGTCATGCAGGCGCTCCAGTCCCTCGACGTCGGTACGGCCTTCAACGCGGGCCTCGCCATCGTCGTCATGGCCATCGTCCTCGACCGGGTCACGACCGCGGCGAGCGCGCGGGCCGAGGCGGCCCGGCGCTCGGACAACCGCTTCGCCCAGTGGCGGCGGCCGCTGCTGGCAGCCGGAGCGGTGGTCGCCGCGGTGCTCGTCTATCTCTCGCACACCTATCTGTGGGCGGCGGAGTTCCCCGGCGAGGGCAGCACGGGCAGCAACATCGCGAGCGCGGCGGACGACGTGACGACCTGGGCGCAGGACAACCTGTCGGGTCTGACGAACGGCTTCCGGGACGCCATCACCAACGGCCTGCTCAACCCGTTCCAGTCGCTGCTCACCGACTCCCCGTGGTGGCTCGTCGGCGCGGTGCTGATCGCGCTCGGCGTGGTGCTCGGCGGCTGGAAGGCCGGGGTCACCACGGCCGTGTGCGTGGGCCTGCTGATCGGCACCGGTCTGTGGTCGGACGCCATGACGACGCTCGCCTCGACCGTCGTGGCGACCGTGCTGGTCATGCTGCTCGGCATCGTCTTCGGGGTGTGGATGGGGCGCAGCATGCTCGTGGACCGGGTGCTGCGGCCCTCGCTGGACGCGGCGCAGGTCATGCCGCCGTTCGTCTATCTGGTGCCCTTCCTCGCGCTGTTCGGCGCGACGCGCTTCACGGCGATCGTCGCGGCCATCGTCTACGCGGTGCCGGTCGCGATAAAGATCATCGCGGACGGTGTGCGGGCCGTGCCCGCGACCACCGTGGAGGCGGCCACGTCCGCCGGGTGCAACACCTGGCAGATCATCACCAAGGTTCAACTGCCGATGTCACGCAGTGCCCTGACGCTCGCGACCAACCAGGGCCTGATCTACGTGCTGTCGATGGTTGTTGTGGGCGGCCTGGTAGGAGCGGGCGCCCTCGGCTACGACGTCGTGGCCGGCTTCTCGCAGGGACAGCTGTACGGGAAGGGACTCGCGGCGGGTCTCGCCATCGTCCTTCTCGGCGTCATGTTCGACCGGATCACTCAGGCAGCGGCGCGACGCACGAGCGCATAAGGAGCACTGACCATGGCAAGGCAAGCAAGACAGTGGAGAGTCGGCGCCGTCGGCACAGCGGTCGTCACTGTGATGGGGCTCGCCCTCACCGCCTGCGGCGGCGCGAAGGTCGGTGAAGACTCCGCGGGCTCCGGCAGTTCCGGCAGCTCGGACAAGTGCGGGACCTTCAACCTCGCCGTCAACCCGTGGGTGGGCTACGAGGCGGACGCGGCGGTCGTCGCGTACGTCGCCGAGCACGAACTCGGCTGCAAGGTCACCAAGAAGGACCTCAAGGAGGAGATCGCCTGGCAGGGCTTCGGCACGGGCGAGGTCGACGCCGTACTGGAGAACTGGGGTCACGACGACCTGAAGAAGAAGTACGTCACCGAGCAGAAGACCGCCGTGGAGGCCGGCCAGACCGGCAACAAGGGCATCATCGGCTGGTACGTGCCGCCGTGGCTGGCCAAGGCGCACCCGGACATCACCGACTGGAAGAACCTCGACAAGTACGCCGACGAGTTCAAGACCTCGGAGTCGGGCGGCAAGGGGCAGCTCCTCGACGGCGACCCCTCGTACGTCACCAACGACGAGGCGCTGGTGAAGAACCTGAAGCTGAACTTCAAGGTGGTGTACGCGGGCAGTGAGACCGCGCTCATCCAGGCCTACCGCAAGGCCGAGAAGAACAAGGAATGGGTGATCGGCTACTTCTACGAGCCGCAGTGGTTCCTCTCCGAGGTGCCGCTGGTCAAGGTGAACCTGCCGGCCTACAAGACGGGCTGTGACGCCGACGCGGCCAAGGTCGCCTGCGACTATCCCGTCTACGACCTCGACAAGATCGTCAGCGCCGGGTTCGCCAAGTCCGGCAGTCCCGCCTATGACCTGGTGAAGAAGTTCAACTGGACGAACGACGACCAGAACACCGTGGCCAAGTACATCGCGGTGGACAAGATGACGGCCGACGCGGCGGCGAAGAAGTGGGTCGACGCCAACAAGGAGAAGGTCGACGCCTGGATCAAGTAGCGGAGTCGACCGCGGTCGGACATGCCCGGTGGGCGGTGCGCACAGGTGCGCGCCGCCCACCGGGCATCGCCATGTCCAGGGCGCTGTTGCGGGCTGTGGTCCGGGTCGGCTTCCGGCGTCACGGACCTCTTGACACCCCCTCCCCGCGACAGGCACATTGAGTTGCGCAACCTGAAGCATGTTGCGTAGACAGCAACCGGATCGGTTTTGAATTCGGAGGTGCGGCGATGGCGGGACCCCGAGTGGTGATCATCGGAGCGGGTGTCGTGGGAGCGGCACTCGCGGACGAGATCTCCGCGCGCGGCTGGACCGAAGTGACCGTGGTCGACCAGGGCCCGCTGCCCGCCACCGGGGGCTCCTCGTCACACGCCCCGGGCCTGGTCTTCCAGACGAACTCCTCCAAGACCATGACCGAGCTGGCCCGCTACACCGTCGAGAAGTTCTGCTCCCTCGACGTCGACGGCAAGCCCTGCTTCCTCCAGGTCGGCGGTCTCGAGGTGGCCACCACCCCCGAGCGCCTGACCGAACTCCACCGCCGCCACGGCTGGATCACCGCCTGGGGCATCGAGTCCCGGCTGCTGAGCGCCGAGGAGTGCGTCGAGCAGCACCCGCTGGTGAACCCGGACAGGGTCCTCGGCGGCCTCCTGGTCCCCACCGACGGCCTCGCCAAGGCCGTACTCGCCGTCGAGGCCCAGATCCGCCGGGCCACCGAGCGCGGTGTGCGATTCCTCGCCCGGCACGAAGTCCTCGACGTCCGGCAGGCCGACGGCCGCGTGACCGGCGTCCTCACCGACCAGGGCGAGATTCCCGCCGACATAGTCGTGTGCTGCGCCGGCATCTGGGGCCCGAAGATCGCCCGCATGGTCGGCATGAACCTGCCGCTGACCCCGCTCGCCCACCAGCTCGCCTGGACCGGCCCGGTACCCGCCCTCGCGGGCCAGACCGAGGAGGCGGTGCGCCCGATCCTTCGTCACCAGGACGCCGACCTCTACTACCGCGACCGCTTCGACACCATCGGCATCGGTTACTACGGCCACCGCCCGATGCCCATCACCGCCGACGACATCCTGTCCGTCGAGGAGGCCGACCAGATGCCGTCGGTCCTGAAGTTCACCGAGGAGGACTTCGCCGACGCCTGGACCGAGACCCGGTCCCTGCTCCCCGCGACGCAGGACGCCAAGGTCGAGGAAGGCATCAACGGCCTGTTCTCCTTCACCACCGACAACTTCCCGCTGCTCGGCGAGTCCCCGGACGTCAAGGGCTTCTGGGTCGCCGAGGCCGTCTGGGTCACCCACTCCGCGGGCGTCGGACGGGCCGTCGCCGAGTGGCTGGTCGACGGCCACTGCTCCTCCTTCGACCTGCACGAGTGCGACGTCAACCGCTTCGAGCAGCACCAGCTGTCACCGGAGTACGTCCTGGCCCGCGACTGCCAGAACTTCGTCGAGGTCTACGACATCCTCCACCCGCTCCAGCCGTCGGGGCGCCCGCGCCCCATCCGCACCAGCCCCTTCCACGCCCGCCAGCGGGAGCACGGCGCGTTCTTCCTGGAGGCGAACGGCTGGGAACGCCCGCAGTGGTACGAGGCCAACGCGGGACTCGTCGAAGGCCGCAACATCCCCACCCCCAACGACTGGGCGGCGCGGTACTGGTCGCCCATCGTCGGCGCCGAGGCCCAGGTCACCCGCGAAACCGTCGCGATGTACGACATGACGGCCCTCAAGCGGCTGGAGGTGGCCGGCCCCGGCGCCGCCGACTTCCTGGAGCGACTGGTCACCGGCAAGGTCGCCAAGTCCGTCGGCTCGGTGACGTACACCCTGCTGCTCGACCACGACGGCGGCATCCGCAGCGACATCACCGTCGCCCGCCTCGCCCGTGACCTCTTCCAGGTCGGGGCCAACGGCAACCTGGACCTGGACTGGTTCACCCGCCACCTCCCCGCCGACGGCACGGTCCAGGTCCGCGACATCACCCCGGGCACCTGCTGCATAGGCCTGTGGGGCCCGCTGGCCCGCAAGGTCCTCCAGCCGCTCACGTCCGAGGACTTCTCGGGCGACGGCCTGAAGTACTTCCGCGCCAAACGCGCCTACATCGGATCGGTGCCCGTCACCGCCATGCGCCTGTCGTACGTCGGTGAACTCGGCTGGGAGCTCTACACCACCGCCGACCAGGGCCAGAAGCTGTGGGACACCCTCTGGCGGGCGGCCGAGCCGCTGGGCGGCATCATCGCGGGCCGCGGCGCCTTCAACAGCCTGCGCCTGGAGAAGGGCTACCGCTCCTTCGGCACCGACATGACCTACGAGCACGACCCCTACGAGGCCGGCGTCGGCTTCGCCGTCAAGCCCGACAAGGGCGACTTCGTCGGGAAGGCGGCGCTGGAACGACGCAGGGCCGACCTGCGGCGGAAGCTGACCTGCCTCACGATCGACGACCCCCGGTCGGTCGTCCTGGGCAAGGAACCGGTCTACGACGGCGACCGCGCGGTCGGCTATGTCACCAGCGCCTCCTACGGCTACACGATCGGCAAGGGCATCGCCTACGCCTGGCTGCCGGCAGACCTCGCCACCCCGGGCACCACCCTGCGCATCGGCTACTTCGACCAGCGCATCGAGGCGGTCGTCGCCGAGGAGCCCCTGTTCGACCCGACCATGTCCCGCCTCCGTGGCTGACCGCGAGTGCGGGGCACCGCCGGCGCCCGACCCGCCGATCCCCGGCCACCCGCTCCGTCCGCACTTTCCGAAAGCCCTCCCCGCAGCCCCCTCCGCAGCCCGCTCCGACGCCCATCCAGCAGCCCCTTCAGAAGACGGAGACGTCCGATGAGCCCGCGCACCCCCGGCTCCGAGCTCCCCGAGCACCCCGACTGGCTGTGGCGCACGCCGGAGCCGAAGCGGTCGTACGACGTGGTGATCGTCGGCGGCGGCGGACACGGCCTCGCCACTGCCCACTACCTGGCGAAGAACCACGGCATCACCAACGTCGCCGTGCTGGAGAAGGGCTGGCTGGCGGGCGGCAACATGGCCCGCAACACCACGATCATCCGCTCCAACTACCTGTGGGACGAGAGCGCCGGCATCTACGAGCACGCCCTGAAACTGTGGGAGGGGCTGGCCGAGGAACTCGACTACCCGATCCTCTTCTCCCAACGGGGTGTGCTGAACCTCGCCCACAGCCTCCAGGACGTCCGTGACAGCGTGCGCCGCGTCGAGGCGAACCGGCTCAACGGCGTCGACGCCGAATGGCTCGACGCCGAGCGGGTCAAAGAGGTCTGCCCGATCGTCAACGTCTCGCCGGACGTGCGCTATCCGGTCCTGGGCGCCACCTACCAGCCACGGGCCGGCATCGCCAAGCACGACCACGTCGCCTGGGGCCTGGCCCGCTCCGCCGACGCCGCCGGGATCGACATCATCCAGAACTGCGAGGTCACCGGCCTGGACGTGGTCGGCGGCCGGGTCGTCGGCGTACAGACGACCCTGGGCCCGATCGCGGCCGGCAAGGTGGCGCTCTGCTCGGCCGGCCACACCTCGGTCCTCGCCGCCATGGCCGGCATCGAACTCCCGCTGCAGAGCCACCCGTTGCAGGCACTCGTGTCGGAGTTGCTCGAGCCGGTGCACCCGACGGTCGTGATGTCCAACGCGGTCCACGTGTACGTCAGCCAGGCGCACAAGGGCGAGCTGGTGATGGGCGCGGGCATCGACTCGTACAACTCCTACACCCAGCGCGGCGCGTTCCACATCATCGAGGAGCAGATGTCGGCGGCCCTGGAGCTCTTCCCGGTCTTCGCCCGCGCCCACGTGCTGCGCACCTGGGGCGGCATCGTCGACGTCAGCCCCGACGCCTCGCCGATCGTCGGCCTCACGCCGGTGGACAACCTCTACCTCAACTGCGGCTGGGGAACAGGCGGTTTCAAGGCCACCCCGGGCGTCGGCTGGGTATACGCCCACACCATCGCCCACGACACCCCTCACCCCCTCAACGCCCCCTTCTCGCTCGACCGTTTCACCACCGGCGCGCTCGTCGACGAGCACGGCGCGGCCGCGGTGGCCCACTAGGGAGCCGATCCATGCTGCTCATCCCCTGCCCGTGGTGCGGGCCCCGCGACGAGGCCGAGTTCCACTACGGCGGCCAGGCACACGTGCCGTACCCCGAGGACCCGTCGGCCCTCAACGACGAGGACTGGGCCCGGTACCTGTTCTTCCGCGACAACCCGAAGGGCCCGTTCGCCGAGCGATGGAGCCACGCGGCGGGCTGCCGCAAGTGGTTCAACGCGGTGCGCGACACAGCGACGAACGAGCTTCTGGCGGTGTACCGGCCGGGGGAGGCCCGTCCGGAGGCGGCCGAGCCGCGCCCGGTCACGTATCAGCCGCGTACGGCAGCCCGTCCGGCGTGTGAGGACGAGGCCCCTTCGGGGCCGAACGGGGCCCTGGGGACGGAGCCCCCAGCGGGATCCGTGGACGGCCCCCCGGCGCCGGGAAGGAGCGAGGTGGAGAGGACCCAGCCGTTCCGCCTGACCACCGGCGGCCGAGTCGACCGGGCAGCCCCCCTCACCTTCACCTTCGACGGCACCGAGTACCAGGGCTACCGAGGCGACACCCTCGCCTCGGCCCTCCTCGCCAACGGCATCATCCAGGCCGGCACCAGCATCAAGCTCGGCCGCCCGCGAGGCATCTTCTCGGCGGGCGTCGAGGAGCCCAACGCGGTCGTCCAGATCGAAGCCCCCTTCCCCGAGCCGATGCTCCCCGCGCCGACGGTCGAGCTGTACGACGGCCTGGTCGCGAGCAGCCTGCCCGGTCAGGGCCGCCTCTCCACCGAACCGGATCCCGCCCGCTACGACGCCGTACACGCCCACTGCGACCTGCTGGTCGTCGGCGCGGGCCCGGCCGGCCTCGCGGCCGCCGCGGCGGCCGCGAGGAGCGGCGCGCGCGTCATCCTCGCCGACGACCGACCGGAACCGGGCGGCAGCCTCCTGGGCTCGGGCGAACACCTCGACTGGGTGGCGGAGGTCGCCGGGCTGCTCGAAGCCGAGCCCGAGGTACGCGTGCTGCGCCGCACCACCGTCTTCGGCTACTACGACGACAACCACCTCCTCGCCGTCGAGCGCCGCACCGACCACCTCGGCGCCAACGCCCCGGCGTCCACCTCCCGCGAGCGCGTCTGGCGCATCCGCGCGCGCCGCGTGGTGCTCGCCACCGGCGCCCACGAACGCTCACTGGTCTTCGCGGACAACGACCGCCCCGGTGTCATGCTGGCCTCCTCGGCCCGCGCCTACGTCAACCGTCACGGTGTCCTGCCCGGCCGGCACGCCGTCGTCTTCACCACCAACGACAGTGCCTACGAGGCAGCGCTGGACCTCGCCGCGGCGGGCGTGGGAGTCGCGGCGATCGTCGACACCCGCTCCGAGCCGGGGGAGTGGGCCGAGCGGGCCCGGGGCGCCGGCATCGAGGTGCTCGCCGGGCATGCCGTCACCGGCACGGAAGGCGACGCGCGCCTCACCGCGGTGACCGTCGCCCCGTACGGGGCGGCCGCGGGGCAGCGGTTCGCCGCCGACCTGCTGCTGGTCTCCGGCGGCTGGAATCCGGCGGCGCAGCTGTTCAGCCAGGCGGGCGGCAAGCTGCGGTACGAGGAGACGCTGGGCTCCTTCGTCCCCGACGCCTGCCGTCAGGCGGTCGAGGTCGCGGGCAGCGCGAGCGGTGTCCCCGACCTGGCCCGGGTCCTCACCCAGGGTGCGGCCGCCGGGGCGCGCGCGATCGAGGCCGAGGGCTACACCTCCGAGTCCCCCCGCCTCCCCGACGTGGCCGCCCGACCGTGGACGCCACCCATGCACGTGTACGTGGTCCCCGGCACCTCCGGCGCCCACCGCTTCGTCGACCTCCAACGCGACGTCACCGTCGACGACCTGGCCCGGGCGACCGGCGCCGGTATGCGCTCGGTCGAGCACACCAAGCGCTACACCACGGCCGGCACCGCGAACGACCAGGGCAAGACGTCCGGTCTGCTGGCCGGCGGCGTCGTCGCCGAACTGCTCGGGGTGGACATCGCCGCGCTCGGCACGACCACGTTCCGCCCCCCTTACACGCCCGTCTCCTTCGCCACGCTCGCCGGCCGCGACCGCGGAGCGCTGCACGACCCGATCAGGGTGACGGCCCTGCACGCGTGGCACGCCGGGCACGGCGCCCTGTTCGAGAACGTCGGCCAGTGGAAGCGCCCCTGGTACTACCCCCGGGAAGGCGAGGACATGGAGACCGCCGTGCTGCGCGAGTGCGCCGCCGCGCGCGACGGCGTCGCCTTCATGGACGCCTCCACCCTCGGGAAGATCGACGTACAGGGCCCGGACGCCGGCGTCTTCCTGGACCTGCTCTACACCAACATGATGAGCACCCTGAAGGTCGGCATGATCCGCTACGGCGTCATGTGCCGCCCGGACGGCATGGTCTTCGACGACGGCACGGTCATCCGCCTCGCGCGGGACCGCTTCCTCGTCACCACCACGACGGGCAACGCGGCAGCCGTACTGGACTGGATGGAGGAGTGGCTCCAGACGGAGTGGCCCGAGCTGAAGGTCCACTGCACCTCCGTGACCGAGCAGTGGGCCACGGTCGCCCTGGTCGGCCCGCGCTCCCGCGAGGTCCTGGGCACGCTCGCTCCCCGACTCGCCGTGGCCAACGACGACTTCCCGTTCATGGCATGGCGCGACACGACGGTCGCGGGCATCGCGGCCAGGGTGTGCCGGATCAGCTTCTCCGGCGAACTGGCCTACGAGATCAACGTGTCACCGTGGGAGGCCCCGGCCCTCTGGGAGGCCCTGTACGAGGCCGGAGCCCCGTACGGCATCACCCCGTACGGTACCGAGACCATGCACGTCCTGCGGGCGGAGAAGGGGTACCCCATCATCGGCCAGGACACCGACGGCACCGTCACCCCGCAGGACCTGGGCATGAGCTGGGTGGTGTCGAAGAAGAAGCCCGACTTCATCGGCAAGCGCTCCCACGCCCGCGCCGACACCGCGCGTGCCGACCGCAAGCACCTGGTCGGCCTTCTCCCCGAGGATTCCGGCACCTTCCTCCCGGAAGGCACCCAGCTGATCGCCGACAGCGTGCTGCCGGTGCCGCCCGTCCCGATGCTCGGCCACGTCACCTCCAGCTACCGCAGTGCCGCCCTGGGCCGGACCTTCGCGCTCGCCCTGATCAAGGGCGGCCGGGAGCGCATCGGCGAGCGGCTGTACGCCCCGGTGGGCGACCGGCTGGTTCCGGTGACCGTCACCGGCCCCGTCCTCTACGACCCCGAGGGAGCCCGTCGCGATGGCTGACACCGCCCTTGCCGCCCCACTCCGCAGCCCTTTGGCGAACTTCTCCGACCGTCTGGCCGACGCGACGCGCATGTCCAGGGGCGCGGTCCGGCTGGCCGAACTCCCCTTCCTGACTCAGGTGAACGTGCGCCTCGACGCCAAGGGAGCGGCGGCGGACGCCGTCGGGCTGGCACTGGGCCTCCCCCTCCCCCTGGAAGCCAACACCGTCGTACGCGCAGGGGAGTCGACCGCTCTGTGGCTCGGCCCGGACGAATGGCTGCTGGTGGGCCCGCCCGGCGGCGTGGGGGACCTGGAGAGCCGGATCCGAACGGCCGCCGGGGACGAACCCGTCTCCGTCACCGACGTCTCCGCCCAGCGCACCACGCTCCTCGTGACGGGGCCCCGCGCCCGCGACCTCCTGGCCCACGGCTGCCCCCTGGATCTGCACCCGCGCACCTTCGGCCCCGGACGCTGCGCCCAGACCACCCTGGCCCGCACCCAGATCGTCCTGGTCTCCCGTGACGAAACCAGGGCCGGCTTCTGGCTACTGGTCCGTTCCTCCTTCGCCGGCTACCTGGCGGACTGGCTGCTCGACGCGGCGACGGAATACGTCTGAGCGTTCTTCGGCGGGTTCGCGTCGGGCGTGCCGTGGGGAGCCGCTCGAGGTTCCCCACGCGAAACCCCTACGATCGTCCGAGCACGCCTGCCGGTGCGCTCGCGCCGGGAGCCAGGTCCTGTGAGCCGATGACGGTGAGAAGTTGCAACTGGGCGGCGCCTTCGGTGCCGGGCGGGGCGCTGAACCACAGCAGACGCTGACGTCCGTCCTCGCTGAACAGGCTGTGGCAGTCGAGCTCGATGACGCCCAGCGTGGCGTGCACGATGCGCTTGTGGTCGGTCCGTCTGAGGGCGACGTCGTGGGTGTCCCACAGGTCGGCGAACTCCCGGCTGCGCCGACGCAGCGTGGCCACCATCCGATGCGCCGCCGTGTCGCCGCCGTGCCGCGCGGCCACCGCCTGGAGGTCGGCGACGAAGACCCGCGAGTGGTGGGGGTGGTCCTCGGCCGGATAGAGAGCACGGGCGGCGGGGTCGGTGAACCAGCGGTGGACGAAGCTCGCTTCGGGGCCGTGCACCGCCGGAGGCCGGCCGATGAGCGCGGCGGCCAGGCGGTTCTGCACCAGGGTTTCGTGCAGGTCGGTGATGACCTGGGCGGGCGTGGTGGTGAGCTGGTCCAGCAGGCCGAGCAGGGCCGGCTGCACATGCGCGGTCGGGCCGTGCGCGGCCGGAGGGACGAGGCGGTCGGCCAGATGGAACAGGTGGTCCCGCTCGTCGCCGTCCAGACGCAGCGCCCTGGCCAGGGCGGCCAGCACCTGAGCGGAGGGCCGGGTGCCGCGACCGCGTTCCAACTCGGTGTAGTAGTCGACGGACAGACCCGCCAGTTGGGAGACCTCCTCGCGCCGCAGCCCGGGCACCCGGCGCCGGGGACCGGTGGGCAGACCGACGTCGGACGGGCGGATGCGGGCGCGCCGGGACTTGAGGAACGCGGCGAGTTCGGAGTGGTTCACGCCTCCATCGTCACGCGCGCCGTTGCCCTGAGCCAGGGGGTGGCAACCCCTGGGTGCAGACAGCCCTGGCCGGCGCGGCGGCACCGGCCCACTCTGGAGACGCAAGCGGGGGGAAACCCACCTGGGCCCCGGCCGTGACGGCGGCGAGGTCGTCTCGGCGATCGCCGCTCACTCCAGAAAGAGAACCACCATGCCGTTCGCCAACTTCAAGGTCCCTGCCGGCTCCCTCGACGAGGAGCAGAAGGAGAAGATGGTCACCCGCGCCACCGAGCTCTATGTGGAGATCTACGGGGAACGGGCCCGCGCCACCACCTTGGTCCTCGTCGAGGAGGTCACCGACGGCGGCTGGGGCATCGGCGGCGACGTCCTGACCCTGGCGATGCTCGACCGGTGACGTAGCGGGTCGGAGGCCGAGGGCCGGCCCGCGAGGCGGCGGACGCCCCGATCGGCGAGTCGTCGAGTTCGGCACGGCCCAGCCGTTCCCTGCCCGGGGCCGGCGCCTCGATCCGGGCATACCGGCCCTCAGCCGGATGTGCGTCGGCGACGGACCCCGGAGGCGGTCGCCGTCACAGATCGAGGACCAGGCGAGGCCCCCGAGAGCGGGAGACGCAGATGAGCATGGTGTCGCCCGCGGCCCGCTCGTCCTCGGTCAGCAGTGAGTCGCGGTGGTCGGGCTCTCCGTCCAGTACGTCGGTCTCGCAGGTGCCGCAGGTGCCCTCCCGGCAGGAGAAGTCCACCGCGACGCCGGCACTCTCCACGGTTTCGAGCACCGAGCGGTCCGCCGGCACCGTGAGGGTGAGCCCGGAACGGGCGAGCTCGACCTCGAAGGCCTCGGCGGGCCCGGCTCCGGCCGCCTGAGCCGGGGCGAAGCGCTCCACGCCCAGGGTGCCGGGCGGCCAGCCCACGCACCGCTCCTGCACCGCCCGGAGCAGGGGTTCGGGGCCGCAGGCGTGCACCAGCGTGCCCTCCTCGGGGACGCCGAGGAGGGCGGCGAGGTCCAGCAGACCGTACTCGTCCTGCGGACGGACGAGCACCCGGTCCCCGTGCGGGACGAGGCGGTCCAGGAACGCCATGGAGGTTCGGGTGCGGCCGCCGTACAGCAGCCGCCAGTCGGACCCCGCGGCCTCGGCGGCTTCGACCATGGGCAGGATGGGCGTGATGCCGACGCCGCCGGCGATGAACAGATGGCGTGCGGCGGGCCGCAGCGGGAAGTTGTTCCGCGGTCCGCGGACCCGCACGGTGGCGCCTTCGCGCAGGTGGTCGTGGACGTAGGCGGAGCCGCCGCGGCCCTGTGGCTCGCGCAGCACGGCGATCTGCCAGGACTCGCGTGCGGCCGGGCGCCCGCACAGGGAGTACTGGCGGATCAGCTCGCCGCCGGTACCGTCCTCGCCGTTCAGGAGCACGTCGATGTGCGCGCCCGGCGTCCAGGTGGGGAGCGGACCGCCGTCGGGGCGGCGCAGGGTGAGGGAGACGACGCCGTCGGCGGCCCGGGTGCGGGCCGCCACGGCGAGGGTCATGTCGCCCGGGGGCAGTTGGTCGTTCATGGTTGTTCAGCTCCGGGTTCAGGCCTGCGTCGGGACATGCAGCAACAGCGCGTCGCCCTGGCCGCCGCCCCCGCACAGGGCCGCGGCTCCGCTGCCGCCTCCGCGCCGCCGCAGTTCCGCCGCGAGGGTCAGCACCAGCCTGGCCCCGGTCATGCCGACCGGGTGGCCGAGCGCGATCGCGCCGCCGTTGACGTTCACCCTGTCCAGGGGGATGTCCAGCTCCCGTACGGAGGCCAGGGCCACTCCGGCGAACGCCTCGTTGATCTCGAACAGGTCCAGATCGGCGGCCTTCAGCCGGCCGTCCCTGGCCAGGGCGTCGCGGACCGCGCCGGCCGGCTGGACGAGCAGCGAGGGGTCGGGCCCGGCGACCGTGCCGTAGGCGCCGATCTCGGCGAGCGGGGTCAGGCCTTCCCGCCGGGCGCGCTCCGCGCTCATCACGACGACGGCCGCACCGCCGTCGGATAGCTGTGACGAGTTGCCCGCGGTGATGGTGCCCGTACCGGAGAAGGCGGCCCTGAGGCGTCCCAGGCTCTCGGCAGTGCTTCCCGGCCGTACGCCCTCGTCGGCGTCGACCACGGTCTCGCCCCGGCGCCCGGCCACGGTGACGGGGGAGATCTCCTCGGACAGCGTGCCCGACTCCCGGGCGCGGGCCGCCCGTTGATGGGACAGCGCGCTGTACTCGTCCTGTTCCTCGCGGGTCAGCGCGAACGGCTGCTGGTAGCGCTCGGTGGCCGCGCCCATGGACACGCCGTCGAAGGCGCAGAGGAGGGCGTCGCGGTCGAGGGCGTCCTCCACCGCGGCCGAGCCGTACTTCCAGCCGGTGCGCGACCCCCGCAGCAGGTGCGGGGCACCCGACATGGATTCCATGCCGCCCGCGACGACCACCTCGTGGCGTCCGGAGGCGATCATGAGGTCGGCCAGGGCGATGGCGTGCAGACCGGACAGGCAGAGCTTGTTGACGGTGCTGGCGGGCACGGCGAACGGAATGCCGGCCCGGATCGCGGCCTGTCGTGCCGGATTGGGGCCGGCCCCGGCCTGGACGACGTGGCCCATGACGACGGCTTCCACGGCCGTCGGCTCCAGGCGGACGGCGGCCAGTGCCGCGCCGATGGCATGGGCGCCTAGGTCGACCGCGGACACGGTGCTCAGGGCGCCCATCAGCTTGCCGATGGGCGTCCTGGCTCCGGCGACGATGACGGATCCGGGCATGACCGGGACCTCCTGGGGTGTGGGACGGGGTCAGACGACCGCGTCGACGGCACGATCGGCGATCATGTGGGCCGTCTCGTTCACCGAGTGCAGAACGATCCGGCCGCCGGGCATGCGCCGCACCCGGCTGACGGATGTGTAGTCGGGGTGGAACCAGAACATCGTGGGCAGACCGAGCACCGTCGCCAGATAGGTGTTGGTGATGCCGCCGTGGCACACGACCGCGACCCGGCCGCCGGGGTGGGCGTCGAAGATGGTGTCCATGGCCCGCAGGGCACGCCCGCGGAAGGCGTCCCAGTCCAGGTCGGGCACGAAGTCCTCGAAGCGTCCTTCGGCGAGCGCCGCCGCCCGGGGATCGTCCGCGCCGATCTGCTCCGGCGGTGTGTAGGGCTGGGACACGTCCGTGTCCCACTCGCGCAGGTCGTCGAGGACGGTGGCGGTCATGCCGGTGCGGCGCTCCAGGGGCGCCACGGTCTCACGGGCCCGCCGGAACGGGCTGGAATAGAGGGCGTCGACGTCCTCGTGGGCGAGCCAGGCGGCGAGGCGGCCGGCCTGAGCGGTGCCCTCCGGAGACAGCCCCGGGTCGAACACGCCTGCCACGGGAAGACCGTGCCGGATGAGGAGGAGTTCGGTCATGACGATCCTTCGTACGCGGGGGAGGGGCGGGCGGGCTCAGCCGGCGATGGTCCGTTCCGAGCTCCAGTAGGGGCGGCGCATCGCGCGTTTGTCGAGCTTGCCCATCGCGTTGCGCAGGAGCTCGGGAACGAACTCGTACGACTTCGGACACTTGTAGGCGGCGAGACGGTCCCGGCAGAACAGGTCCAGCTCATCGGCCGGCGGTTCGTCCCCCGCCACCACGACCAGCGCCCGCAGCGATTCGCCGAAGTCCGGGTCGGGCACGCCGATCACCGCGACCTCGACGACCGCCGGGTGCTCCCGCAGGACCGCCTCGCTCTCGGCCGGGTACAGGTTGACGCCACCGGAGACCACGACGTCAGCGGCCCGGTCGGTGATGTAGATGTAGCCGTTCGCGTCGACGTAGCCGATGTCGCCGAGGGTGAAGACGCCGGGGGAGAGATAGGCGGACCTGGTCTTGTCCGGGTCCGCGTGGTAGCGGACGCCCTGGCCCTCCGGCGCCCGGAAGGCCAGCAGTCCGCGTGCGCCGGGCTCCAGCCGCCGGCCGTCGTCATCGGTGACCAGGACCTCGAACGGGGGCCGGACCCGCCCTACCGAGCCCGGGTGCGCCACCCACTCGTCGCTGTCGATGCGGGCCACCGTGCCCGCCTCGCTGGCGCCGTACGACTCGGTCAGCACCGGACCGAACCACTCGATCATGGCTCGCTTCACCTCCGGCGGACACGCGGAGCCGGTGTGGGAGACCTGGCGCAGGGTGGAGACGTCGTACCGGGCGCGGACCTCGTCCGGGAGGGCGAGCAGCCGTTGGAAGTGGGTGGGCACCATGACCGTCGAGGAGACCCGCCACCTCTGTACCCGGCTGAGGAAGGTCTCCGGGTCGTACCTGCCGAGGACGACCACCGGCTGGCCGGCCGCCAGGTGTCGCAGCGAGGTCAGTGGCGCGTTGTGCTGGAGGGGGCCGCACACCAGATGCGGTCCGGGCGGGAACCCGGGCCGGGCGGACATCGCGGCGAGGTAGGCGGAGCTGTCGGCCACCGGGCCGCTCACCCAGCGCACCTCGGTGCCGCGCGCCCGACCGGTGGTTCCCGAGGTGTAGACGAGCGGAGGCCGGGCGGGCCGGTCCGTCGGGAGCGTGCGGTCGGCGGGCGCGGCGGCCAGCCACAGGTCCCAGTCGAAGGCGTGCCCGGCCGCCGGCGTTCCGTGCGTCACGATCGGCAGGCCCAGTTCGCGGGCCGCGTCGAGGGCGGCGCCCGCGCCGACGGGACCGGCGATGATCCCGGTCACGCCCGCGTCGATGATCTGGTCGACGAGTTCGCGCGATGTCAGGTTCCGGGACGAGGCCACGGTCCCCACTCCGGCGCGCAGGCCCGCCAGATGGGCCACCAGCGTCGGGATCGCGTTGTCACCGAGGACGGCGATCCGGTCGTCGGGCCCGGGCGCGAACTCCAGCAGCCGGGCCGCGGCCCGGGTCACCTGGTCGGTCAGGCCGGACCAGGACAGCACGCCCAGGTCGTCCGCCAAGGCGGGTTCATGGGGTGTCTCCTGGGCGCGACGGTCGAGTGGCAGCAGCGACATGGCTCCTCCGGCGGCTCCTCGGTCCTCTCCCGATTCGAGGGGAGAGGGGATGCAGAGACTGTAGCGTTTATCAAGAAAGTACGGAACACTCTGATCCCAGAAGGAGCCGTTCCCGCATGATTAAGCGGTCGTGAACGCACGCATCCCACTCCCTGTTACTGAAAATGTCATCTGGTAAGTACCCGAGGAGGAGCCATGTCCCAGCCCGATCCGGACGCATGGCGCACACAGGTCCGGCAGTGGCTGGCCACCGTGCTCACCCCGGCGCGGGCGGCGGAGTCGGCCGGGGAGCCGGCCGACCTCGCCGTGTTCCACAACCTCCCCGAGGACGAGGAACGCCTGCTCCTGGAACGCTGCCGCGCCTACCAGCGGGCCCGCTTCGACGCCGGGTACCAGGCGCTGACCCTGCCCGTGGACAAGGGCGGGGCGGGCCTGAGCGCCGCCCATGTGGTGGCCTTCGCCGACGAGGAGTCGGACTTCGAGGTGCCGCCGTCCACCGAGCTGATCAGCGTCACCGTCCGCCTGGTCGCCATGGCCGTCTCCCTTTTCGGGACGGCCGAGCAGCGCCGTGACCAGGCCCGCGCCTTCCTGCGCACCGACCTGCTCGCCTGCCAGCTCTTCAGCGAACCCGGTGCCGGATCCGACCTCGCGGCCGTGCGCACCCGCGCCCGGCAGGAAGGGCGTGAGGGAGAGTGGGTGATCGACGGTCAGAAGGTGTGGACCTCGGGCGCCCAGTTCGCCGACTACGGTCTGCTGCTCGCCCGCACCGACCCGGACGTCGTCAAACAGGCCGGCATCACCGCCTTCCTGGTCCCCATGGACGCCCCCGGGGTGGAGGTGCGCCCCATCCGCCAGATGAGCGGCGGCGCCTCCTTCAACGAGGTCTTCCTCAGCGGCGTGCGCGTCCCGGACCGGCTCCGGATCGGACGGCCGGGCCAGGGCTGGGAGGTCGCCACCACCACCCTCGCCTTCGAGCGGACCGCCTCCGGCAGCGGCAACCGCCGCAAGGGCGGCACCTTCACGGACGTGCTGGCGCTCGCCCGCTCGCTCGACCGCACTTCGGATCCGCTGGTCCGCCAGCGCCTCGCCGACCTGTACGTACGTGCCGCACTGCGCGCGGCCACCGTCGACCGCGTCGCCAGGACGAGCGCCGCCGGCGGACGGCCGGGCCCGGAGGCGTCGTTGACCAAACTCATGGCCTCCGACCTGCTCACCCGGACGGGACAGGTCGCGGCCGAGCTGATGGGGGCGCGGATCAGCGCCGACACCGGTGAATCCGGCACCTTCGCCTGGACCCAGCATCTCCTCGGCGCACCCGGCTACCGGCTGGCCGGAGGCACCGACCAGATCCAGCGCAACCTGATCGGCGAGCGGGTGCTGAAGCTGCCGCCGGAACCCCGGGCGGACCGGGCGCCGTTCTCACAGCTTCCCGGCAACTGAGGCCCCGCCCGGGCGACCGAGGGATTGCCCGGCCACTGAGCGACCGGGATTCGTTTCGGAAATCCGGCAATCACGAAGGAGTGACATCGATGGATCTGGGACTGACGGGCGCGAAGGCGCTGGTGACCGGCGCGAGCCGGGGCATCGGCCGGGCGATCGCCGGAACACTGGCGGCGGAGGGCTGCGCACTGGCCCTGTGCGCCCGGGGCGAGGAGGGGCTGGCCAAGGCGGCCGCCGAACTGCGGGCAGAGGGCGCCACCGTGTTCGCGGAACCGGTCGACGTCACCGACCCGGCCGCCCTCGCGGGCTTCGTGGAGCGGGCGGCCGGTGAACTCGGCGGGCTCGACCTGCTGGTGTCCAACGTGTCGGCGGGCAACGTGAAGGGCCCCGACTCCTGGGAGGCCAGCCTGCGCGGCGACCTGATCCCGTTCGCGGGACTCGTCGACGCGGCCCTACCGCATCTCGAGGCCTCCGACCGGGCCGCCGTCGTGGCCATCGGCACCACCAACGCCTCCGACACCGCGCGTCCGGCCGGCGCGAACTCGTACTCGGCGCTCAAGGCGGCCGTGGTCCAGCACGCCTCGGCCCTCGCGCACGCCCTCGCGCCGAAGGGGGTGCGCGTCAACACCGTCTCGCCCGGCCCGATCGACTTCCCCGGCGGCGCCTGGGAGACCATCCGCACCAGCCGCCCGGAGGTGTACGAGGAGGTGCTCGCCAAGCTGCCGATCGGCCGCTACGGCACCGCGGAGGACGTGGCCGCGGCGGTGGCGTTCCTGCTCGGGCGGACCGGCTCCTTCTGTGTCGGGGTCAACCTCGTGGTGGACGGCGGGCTGCTCACCCGCGTCCAGTACTGACCCGTGGCAGGCCCGGCCGGCCGCCTGGACGCCGTGCTCGTCTGCGGCGGCCGCTGGCACGACTTCGACCACGCGCGGCTGCGACTGCTGGGGATGCTCGGTGAGCATCCCCGGGTGCGCAGCACCGTGTACCAGGACTACGACTGCGTGGCCGCCCTCGACAAGGCCGACCTGCTGGTCACCTACACCTGTGACGTCCGGCCCCGCCCGGTGCAGCGGGCCGCGCTGGCCCGGTTCGTCGAGCGGGGCGGGCGCTGGCTCGCCCTGCACGGCACCAACTCGGTGATCGAGCCGTCGACCGGTGCGGGGCCGCGGGTGTTCACGACTCCGCGGCTCCTCGGGGAACTGGCGCAGGTGCTCGGCAGCCAGTTCCTCGCCCATCCGCCGATCGAGCCGTACGAGGTAATGGTGTCCCGGCCGGACCATCCGCTGGTCGCCGGGATCGGACCGTTCACCGTCACCGACGAGCTGTACGTGTGCGAGCTGCACGGGGAGCTGGAGGTGCTGCTGCACGCCGAGTACACGGGGCCGTGCCGCGGTTTCGCCGAGGGCGAGGCGGCGGCACTCGACAGCGCGCCCCGACCGGTGCTGTACCTCAAGCGGCACGGTCTCGGCGAGGTCTGCTACTTCACCCTCGGGCACTGCCGGGGCCGCTACGACCTGCAGGACCTCGGCGTGGACGACACCGGTCGCCGGGACGTCGGGCCGTGGGAGACACCGCAGTTCCTGACGGTGCTGCGGCGGTGCGTGGAGCGGGCGGTGTACGCGGGCGGGCCGGCCGGGTTCCCGGCCGGCCGCTGAAACGTCACCAGGGGGCTCTGCCCCCTGGACCCCCGCTCCTCAAACGCCGGAGGGGTATATGTTGTGCGGCTCCGTCGCCGGCCGGCTGGGCCGTGCGGCTCAGGAGCGCTGGAGGGGTTGGCGTGTGTGGCTCCGTCGTCGGCCGGCCGAGCCGGAGGGGTGTGCGGCCGGCCGAGCCGGAGGATCCGGGTATGTGCGGCTCGGTCGCCGGATGGGTCGGCTCGTGCCCCTCGGTCACCCGAGGGGCTGGGTCGCTGGGGTGTGCGGCTCAAGAGGCGGGGGGATCCGGGCTTGTGCGGGTCGGTCGCCGTAAGGGCTGGAGCAGGGGCTTGCCGCCGTCGGGGCTCATCGAGATGGCGTCGGCAGTATCACCGCGCGGCCGTTGATGTCGCCGGCGTGCAGGCGCTCGTAGGCCTCGGGCGCCTGGTCCAGGGTGAAGGTCTCGACGTGGGCGGACACGAGGCCCCGCCGGGCGAGTTCGAGGACGTCCATGAGCTCCGTCCGGCTGCCCCAGTAGGGGAAGGTGGCCGACACCTCGAAGGGCAGTCCGCCTCCGAAGCCGACGGCCAGCGTGCCCCCGCCGAGGCCG
Source organism: Streptomyces sp. NPDC088157 (assembly GCF_044741545.1). Lineage (NCBI taxonomy): Bacteria > Bacillati > Actinomycetota > Actinomycetes > Kitasatosporales > Streptomycetaceae > Streptomyces > Streptomyces sp. NPDC088157. The sequence goes on along the minus strand of NZ_JBIUSU010000003.1, from coordinate 244,893 downwards.
ACGACGGTGACATCGCCCGCCACCGCCACCGACGCCGCGGCGACCGCCAGGGTCGCCTCGGCTCCGACGAAGTCCAGGACGACCTCCGCTCCCATGCCGCCGGTGAGTTCCCGGAGCCGTGCGACCGCCTCGCCGTCGGACAGCAGCGTCTCGTGCGCGCCGACCTTGGCGGCCAGCTCCAGCTTCTCCTCGCTCACGTCGAGCGCGACCACCCGGGCCGGGGTCAGGGCACGCAGCAGTTGTACGGCGAGATGACCCAGGCCGCCGACGCCGATCACCACCGCCGTACTGCCGGGCACCAGCTTCGGCAGCGACCCGCGGATCGCGTGATAGGGAGTCAGCCCCGCGTCGGTGAGCGGCGCGGCCTGCACGGGGTCGAGCCCGTGCAGCGGCACGAGATGGCGGGGCGAGTCCACCAGCATGTACTCCGCCAGGGCGCCGGGGGAGCCGAGCCCCGGCGGCATGATGCCGAGCCCGGCGGCGTGCGGACAGCAGTTCTCCTTGCCCTCGGCGCACTTGGGACAGCTGCCGCAGCCCCATGGGCCGTACACCGCCACCGCCTCGCCCTCGGCCACGGAGGTGACACCGGCGCCCAAGGCCGCCACCGTCCCGACCCCCTCGTGGCCGAGGGCCAGCGGCAGCGCGTAGGGGAACAGTTCCTCGGGCCAGCCCATCACCGCCAGATCGGAGTGGCAGATCCCTGCCGCCGTCACCTTCAACAGCACCTGGCCCGGGCCGGGTTCGGGCACCGGAATCTCCACGACCTCGGGGGCGTGCCCCACCCGCCGGTACTGGACGGCCTTCATCCGCGGACCTCCTTGCCGGTGGTCGAATCGTGCCGGGTGCTCGTCCGGCGGCGCAGGACGGCGGGCAGGGCGATGCGTCCACCGGTCAGGACGAGCGCCACGATGAGGACCGAGCCGGTGAACAGGCTCGCGGCCCACTGCGCGCTGGTGGCGAGGCCGAGCCCGGTGATGCCCGTGCCGAGCAGGAGGACCGCGATCACCGTGCCCCAGGCGTTGAAGCGGCCCGCACGCAGTTGCGTCGCTCCGACGAACGCCGCCGCGTAGGCGGAGAGCAGATACGGGGTGCCGGCGGTGGGCGATCCGGATCCCACCGAGGAAGCGAAGACGATCCCGGCGAAACCCGACAGCAGCGCGGATGCCAACAGAGTCAGGAAGCGCAGCCGGTCGGTGCGCACCCCCTGCAGACGTGCCGCGTCCGCGTTGAAGCCGGTCGCGTACAACCGGCGTCCGGTGGCGGTGTGTTCCAGCAGGAACCAGATGGCGAGGGCGGCGAGCGACAGATACAGCACCGGCAGGGTGATGCCGCCCGCGTCCAGCTGGGCGATGTCCGCGAACGGCTTGGCGAGCAGTTGCACGCCGGTGATCGAGCTGTCGTTGGTGACCATGGTGATCAGGGACTGGATCAGCGCGCCGGTGGCCAGGGTGGCGATGAACGAATCGACCCGCAGCACCACCACCACGATGGCGTTGACCACCCCGACGAGCAGGGCCGCGGCCATCGCCAGGGCGATCGCCGCGGCGGCGCCCAGGCCCGTGGAGACCATGAAGTGGGCGGTCAGCACGCTGGTGAGGGACATGGTGTACGCGACCGACAGGTCGAAGACGCGGGCGGCCAGCGGCAGTACGACGCTGAGCGCCACCAGTCCGGCCACGGCGTTGCCGTTCAGGACCTGCTTGACCGTGATGACGGTCGGGAAGGTGTCAGGCGCCCATACGGAGAAGAGCACGGCGATCAGCAGCCACACGTAGACGGCGCCGATGTTCCGGAACGACAGGGCTGCTGCCGCCCGCCGGCCGAGCGCGCCCGGTGCCCCCACGGCGGGGACCGCGGGGTCGTCGGGTCCGGTCGGCCGGAGCCGTGCGGCCGGGGTCGGGGTGGATGTCATCTCACTCGGTTCCTTCCATGGCGTGGACCAGCGCGGGTTCGGTGATGTCCCGGCCGTTGATCTCGCGTACGATCCGGCCGTCCCGTACCACCAGGACGCGGGTGCAGAGCGCGAGCAGGTCCTCGGTGTCGGACGAGGACACGATCACTCCCATGCCGTCGTCGGCCTGCCGCTCGATCAGGTCGTACAGCTGGAGGCGGGTGGCGATGTCGACGCCCGCCGTGGGTTCGCACAGCACCAGCACCTCAGGCCGCTGGGCCAGGCAGCGGGCCATGACGACCTTCTGCTGGTTGCCGCCGCTCAGGGTGGTGATCCGAGCCCCCGGTCCGGCGGTGCGCACCCCCACCCGCCGGATCCATTCCCCGGCGAGCGAGGACTCGCGGCGTCGGTGCAGGCGTCCGGCCCGGGCGCGAAGCCGGTCGAGCAGCGGGAGGGTCAGGTTCTCCCCGACCGAGAATTCGCCGATCACCCCCTCGGTGGCCCGGTCCGCGGGGACCAGCGGAATGCCCAGCTCACGCGCGTCCTTCGCGTCGGCCCACCGCCGGGACCGCTCCGGTACCCGCACCTGGCCGCGCACCGGTCCGCCGTACGCTCCGCACACCGCGTACGGCAGTACCTCGTGGCCGGAGCCGACCAGGCCGGTGACACCCAGCCGCTCGCCCCGCCCCAGCGTGAAGCCGACTCCGCGCAGCGGGCCGGCCCACAGGTCACGGACCTCCAGGACGGCCGGGGCGGGCCCGGTGGGCGGCTGTGGCCGATGCTCGGTTTCCGTCTCCTCGCCCGCCATCAGCTCCGCGAGCGAGCGGGGAGTGAGCCCGGCGACCGGGCGGGTCGCGATCCGGCGTCCGCCGCGGATCACGGTGACCCGGTCGGCCAGTGCGAAGATCTCGTCCATGCGGTGCGAGACGTAGAGGACGCTGGCACCGGTGTCGCGGATCTCCCGCACGATGTCGAAGAGCCGGGCCACCTCCCCCGGCGGCAGCACGGCGGTCGGCTCGTCGAGCACGAGGACCCCGCGTCGGCCCTCCCAGCCCTGCAGGGCGGCGGCGATGGCCACCACCGCCCGCTGAACGGGAGTGGCCGCCGAGAGGGGACGGCGTACGTCGATGCCGAGGCCGAACCGTTCGACCAGGGCGGTCGTGCGCCGTTCCATCTCCGGCCAGCGGATGTTGCCGAGGGCGGTACGGGCGAAGCCGCGGCTGAGGGCGAGATTGTCGGTGGCGTTCAGCTCGTTCACCAGGCCGAGCTCCTGGTGGACGAAGCGGAGCCGGGCGTGCCGGGAGCCGGTGACCTGGCCCAGGCCGAAAGGCTCGCCGTCGAGTTCGGCGACCGCTCCGGGCTCGGCATGGTGGTACCCGGCGAGGATCTTGATGAGGGTGGACTTGCCGGAGCCGTTGGGCCCGATCAGGGCGTGGATCTCGCCGTGGGCGATGTCGAGGTCGACGTCCTCGAGCGCCTGGGTCGCGCCGAACCGCTTGGACAGCGCGGACACCCGCAGGACGGGCCGGTCGCTCTCGTCGGTCCCGGCCGCCCCGCGCACCGAATCGGCCGGCTCGGTCGTCTCCGTTGACGTGTCAGCGTGCACTGCTGCTCCATCCGTCGAGTGGCGCCGCCGCCGGCCTGGGCCGGCGGCGGGCGGGTCGGTCAGTTCAGGCCCCAGAGCGCTTTGAACTGCGCCTGGTAGTCCTCGACGAGCGGGAAGTCACCGAGACCCTTCGGCAGGTTGTCCTTGGTGATGAGCATGTTGGGCAGCACCGCCTTCTGGTCCATGTCCATGGACTGGCCGGTGAAGTGGCGCGCCAGCGCGTCGACCTGGAGCCATGCGGCCTCGTGCGAGTTCAGTGCCATCGCGGCGTCGCTGAGGCCGCTCTGGATGTACTGGTAGTTCTGCCCGTCACCGACGTTCACGGCGATGTGCTTGCCGGTGATGCCGGCGGTCTTCAACGCGGCCGGGACGCCCACGTTGAGCAGGCCGAGGGAGAACACGACGTGGGTCACCTTCGGGTGCGAGCGCAGGTACGACACCACCCGGTCCGGCATGTCCTTGCCGATCGAGGTGATCGGCACGTCGACGCTGTCCAGCGCGCAGCCCTCGCACCACTCCTTGTACTTGGCCGCGAAGGTGTCCTTGACGGGCTTGAGGATGGTGTAGGCGGGCAGGTCGAAGTAGACGGTGTCGGCCTGGGCGGCGCTGTCGGACACCACCCAGGAGGCGAGCATCTCGCCCTGCACGGCGACGTCGTCGGGCCCGTTCTTCAGCAGGGCGATGCCTTCGCCCACCACGTCGTCGGCGTTCGACTGGATGACCGGGATGTCCGCCGCCTTCAGCTGTGCCAGCTGCTTGGCGTACACCGCGCGGGGGAATCCGGAGGCGACGACGGCGTCCGGCTTGTCGCGCAGCGCCTGTTCGTAGGCGGCCTGGACGGACTCCGGAGTGCCCTGGGTGGCGATCTGCTTGACGTGCCAGCCGAGCAGCTCCGCGCCGGCGGTGAAGAAGTTGGCCAGGTCCTGACAGGACTGCACCCCGCAGAGGATGAAGTCGATCTTCTTGTCCTCGGGGATCTTCTTGCCCACCGGTTCGGTGACCGGGATCCGGGCCGGGTGCTCGGAGTACTTCTTCACGGCCTCGCGGGCCGCGATCAGGCCGGGGGAGTCCGAGGCCGCGGCTTTGGCGGAGTCGGCGGCCGGCGTCGTGTCGGTGCCGCACGCCGCCAGGGCGAGCAGGGCGGTGACGGGGACGATCGAGGTGAGCGCGCGACGGATCGCGCGTCCGGGTCTTGAACTCATCGTTGAGTACTCCCGTGGTGTGGCGCCTGCGCTGCTGCCGCGGCCGCGTCGCTCCCGCGTCCGTGACGGCCGGTTCTGCACAGGCGGGTCCTGGGCCGTCCGGACCGGACGGCACGCATGACTGATCGAGCGCCTTCATCGGTTCGCCGGCGTGGGGTACGGCGCGGGCCGCCGGTGGAGTCGGGCGGCGCTGTGGCCCACATGAGGCGGACACCGCCCCGGGCCATGGAGAAACTTATGAGGCTCTACAGCCTCGGTTGCGACGGAGTGTGACACGCCCGGACGGGCTTGGGGAGGGGTCAGGTGCGACGAATTAGAGCTGCAACCCAGCCTGTCCCCCGTGACATCGACGTTTGCGGTGTCCGCGCGATGCCGCGAGTGTTGCTCCTGAGTGGCACCCATAACTACACTCACTCTAAAGTTTCTGCCGGAGGAGAGATGATGGACGAAACGTCGGAGCCGGCCACTGCGCGGTGCCCCGGGCCCAGCGTCCAGGACTACCTCGACCAGGACAGCCGCCCCGTTCCCCCCGCTCTGAGGTACGAGCGCAACGACCACCTCGGCAGCGAGGACATCGACACCGCCCGCTTCACCTCCCGCGAGTGGGCCGAACGCGAGATGCGGCAGGTCTGGCGGCGCGTCTGGCAGTTCGCCTGCCTGGAGAGCGAGATTCCCGAGGTCGGGGACCACGAGGTCTACGAGATCGGCGACGACTCCCTCATCGTCGTCCGCACGACCCCCGACGAGATCCGCGCCTACGTCAACGTCTGCCTGCACCGCGGCCGCAAACTGCGCACGAGCGGCGGCAACGTCGGCGAGTTCCGCTGCTCGTTCCACGGCTTCGCCTGGAACCTCGACGGCACGATGCGGACCCCGCCCTGCGCCTGGGACTTCCCGCACGTCACCCCGGAGAAGTTCGCCCTTCCCGAGGCCCGGGTGGCCACCTGGCGCGGCTTCGTCTTCATCAACATGGACCCCTGCGCCGAGTCCTTCGACAGCTACCGCGGCACCTTCGACGACTACTACATCTGGCCGTTGGAGAACCGCTACAAGTCGCTGCACATCGGCAAGGTGCTGCCCTGTAACTGGAAGATCGCGCAGGACGCGTTCATCGAGTCCTTCCATGTGATCGCCACCCACCCGCAGATGCTGCCGTGGCTCGCCGACGCCAACTCCCAGTACGACGTCATGGCGGACCAGCCGAACTGGAACCGGATGATCAACATCCAGGGCGCGCCCAGTCCGCACGTGGCGGACTCCGTCACGGAGCAGGACGTCCTGGAGACCTTCTACGACTCGCGCGCGTTCTACGCCGCCGCCCAGGGCCGTGACCTGGTGATGCAGGAGGGCGACGAACTGCCGGCGATCCCGCCCGGCGGCACCGCCCGTCAGGTCCTCGCCGAGCGGATGCGCGCGCAACTGGCGGCCACCTCGACACAGGACTTCTCCGGGGTCGCGGACACCGAACTGCTGGACGCCATCAACTACTTGCTGTTCCCCAACTTCAACCCCTGGGGCGGCGCCAAGTCGAACATCATCTACCGGTTCCGCCCCAACGGCCTCGACCCCGACTCCTGCACCGCCGAGATCATCTTCATGTCGTCGCCGAAGCAGCCCGGCGAGCTGCCGCCCCCGGTGAAGATCCGCTGGGTACCGGAGGACATGCTCTTCGCCGACATCCCCGAACTGGGCGTGCTCGGGCCCGTCTTCGACCAGGACTGCGAGAACCTGCCCTACGTCCAACAGGGCCTGAAGGCGATGCGCAAGCCGGGCATCACGCTCGCCAACTACCAGGAGAGCCGCATCCGCCACTTCAACCGGACGCTCGACCGGTGGATGGAGAAGTGACCCATCGGGTGGCGGTCAGACCCCTGGGCGAAGAACTCGAAGTCCTCGACGGCGAGGACCTGTTCACCGCCGCCCAGCGGCTCGGCTACCGCTGGCCCACCGTCTGCGGCGGCAGGGGGACCTGCCGCACCTGCTTCGTCCAGGTGGAGGAGGGCGCCGAGAACTGTTCCCCCGTGGGCCCGCTGGAACGCGAGGGCATCGAGGCTCTGCGCAGACCGGTGGACGGCCTGACCCGGCTCGCCTGCCGGCTCCGGGTCGAGGGCCCGGTGACCGTGACCAAGCGCGGCGTACGCCGCCGAGTGCAGGAGTGAGGCCCCCATGCCCAAGCAAGTGATCCACCCACTGACCGGGCATGTCTACCGGCTCACCGAGGACGGACTGGTCGAGGTGACCGACCCCAGGACCGGAGCCCGGGGCGTCTTCGACTTCCAGGCCCGGTGGCAGTCCGGCGACCTGCGCCATGCCGACCTCCAGATGGCCGGCTGGGTCGGCCGCCTCGCCCGGCGCCGTACGCCCCCGCAGCCGGAGCGGTGAACCCGTGACACCCCGAACCACCCGGGTGGTCTGTCTGGTGCGCCGGCCCGACGGAGAACCGCTCCCCACCGACTTCGCCGTCGAGGAGCGCCCGCTGCCGCCCCTGGGAGAGGGACAGCTGCTCGTACGCAACCTCTACATGAGCGTCGACCCGTCCATGCGCGGGCGCCTGGAGAGCACCGAGAAGCACTACACGCACAACTTCACCCCGGGCTCGCCGCTCGACGGCCGAGCCCTCGGCGTCGTGGAGGAGAGCCGCTGCGCCTCGGTGCCGCCCGGCACCCACGTACGCCACCAGCTCGGCTGGCGGGAGCGGGCCGTGCTGGACGCGGCGGACACCGACGGCGCGGGGCGCATCGACCCCGGACTCGCCCCGCTGCCCACCTGGTTGGGCCTGCTCGGCCAGACCGGGTTCACCGCCTATGTGGGCCTGACCCGGATCGCGGAGCTGCGTCCCGGCGACACCGTCCTGGTGTCGGCGGCGGCCGGCGCCGTCGGCACCGCGGCCGGCCAGTTGGCGCGCCTGCTGGGAGCGGACCGCGTCATCGGGACGGCCGGAGGGCCGGACAAGTGCGCCCTGCTGGTGAAGGAGTTCGGCTACGACGCGGCCGCGGACTACCGCGCCGAGCCGGTACGCGACGCGCTGGCCCGGCTGGCGCCCGACGGCGTCGACGTGTACTTCGACAACGTCGGCGGTGAGCAGCTCGCCGCCGCGCTGCACGCGCTGCGCGCCGGTGGCCGGGTCGCCCTGTGCGGCATGATGTCGCAGTTCGGCGGCGACCGGCGGTCCGCCGACATCAACCAGCTGATCCAGGCGGTCCTCAAACGGCTGACCCTGCGTGGCTTCATCGTCCGTGACCACGACGACCTGCGACCGGAGTTCGAGCGACGGGTCGCGGGCTGGCTCGCCGAAGGCCGGATCACCGCGCGCGAGACGGTCGTGGACGGCCTGGAGAACGCCGCGGGCGCGCTGCTGTCCCTGCTGGGCGGCGGCAACGTCGGCAAGATGCTGGTACGGCTCGACGACTCCCACTGAACGCGCGGAAACGGCGCCCCCTGACAGGGGCGCCGATTTCACGCACAAGGTGTTCTCAGCGCATGGGGTGTGACGCCGCGACGGTGTGGGCCGTCAGTGAGGCCCCGACCCGGTTCAGCCCCGCCACGGCCGCCCGGAAGTCACTGATGTGCGGGGTGGCGAAGTGCTCGTCGAGGGCCTGCCGGGAGGTCCAGTGCTCGTACACCCGGATCCGCCGCTCGTCGCCGGGATCGGCGGTCATGGCGTAGTCCAGGCAGCCGGGTTCCTCCTCGCGGGTCCGCCGGCCCAGCTCGACGAGAGCTTTCAGCAGGATGGCGCGGTCGCCGGGTTCGTAGTCCATCCAGCCGGCGACGATGATTTCCTCGGCCACAAGAGCCATGGGTCTCCTTTCGCGGTCGTGCCCACGGGCCCGTCGCTCCGTGCGTGGGAAGCGACGGGCCCGCGGCGTTCTCAGCCGCCGAGCGGCGCGGGAACGGCGTCCACGGTGACCGTGCCCCGCTCGCCGTCGACGGTGATCACCATGCCGTCCCGCAGTCGTCGTGTCCCGCCCTCGACGGAGATGACGGCCGGGATGCCCAGCTCACGGCAGACCACCACGGCGTGGCTGTTGAGCGCGCCCACGTCCACGACGGCCGCTCCGGCGACGAGGAACAGCGGGGTCCAGGCCGCGTCCGTGATCGGCGCGACCAGCACCTCGCCGGGCTCCAGCGCCTCGCACGAGGCGGGGTCGGTGATCACCCGTACGGTGCCGGTGTACGTGCCGTGGCTGCCGGCCACACCGCCGAGCACATCGCCCTCGACGGCCGCCGGGGTCTGTTCCTCGGCGCGTCGCGGCCAGGTGTCGATCTCGGTCTGCGTGTCGTCGGCGACGAAGAACGGCGGCTCCAGGTCGTGCAGGCCCGCGTACTGCTCGAGCCGCTGCGCGATCACCGGCCCGAAGGACTCCGGGGCGGCGACATAGCCGTCGAGTTCGGTGTCCAGCAGCATCATCACGTCCTCGGGACGGGCGAAGACTCCCGTCTCGACGCCGCGGCGACCGAGTTCGCGTACGGCCATGCGGATCTCGTTGACGACGGTGACGCAGTTCGCCTTGGTGCGCTCGCGGGCCGGGATCCACACCTGGGAGGCGTGCATGCCGGCGTCGAACATGGGCTGTGTCTCCTCGGGCAGCGCGGCCCGGATCTCCCGCGCCGTCCGCTCACGCCCCTCGGTCAGCCGCGTTCGGCGGGCGGCCGGGGAGTCGTCGTCGGGACTGTGCCGGATCCGGTCGACCAGGGCCAGCGCCTGGATGGGCGCCGCCTCCCAGGACAGCGCGTGGATGTCCCACTCGTTGGGGCCGCGGTCGCCGGACTCCGCCAGGAACTCCTCGAAGGAGTCACGGAACGCCTTGAGATCCCCGGTCGCGGCGCCGAGCGCCTGCTCCACCGCGGCCGTACCCCGGTCGAACAGCGCGGTCAGCTCGGCCGAGGCCGCCACCTGACGGGACAGCGTCCACAGCCCGGTCGAGGGCGAGGCGGAGTCGACGTCGCCGAGACCGCCGATCAGGTCGAGCATGGCGCCGGGGCGGTCCACGCTCGCGCACAGCGGTCCGAGGATCGCCGGCCCCACGGACGCGGGCAGCGACGACTCGACGTGCCGCTGGAAGGTCGTCTCCACCTCGTCCAGCAACGACCGTGCGTGCGCGACCAGTTCGGCGTCGTACAGCCCTGTCAGGTCGGGACGCGAGTGACGCAGGGCGCGCAGCCGGACCCGGTCGGCATCGGCCTCGGGGAACCCTGCCTGGCCGAGCATCCGCTGAAGCGTCGCGCCCGCCTTGCCGGTCAGTTCCCCGTCCTGGTCGTCCGGGTGTGCCACGTACGCCGGAGTGTCGGAGCGCTGGCCGACGAAGGCCGCGTCGATCTGGTCCGCCGTCTGGCCCATCCGGATGCCGAACAGCCGCATGTGGGACAGGTTGAGATAGAAGTGGCCGCCGAACATCCCGACGAACGGCGGTCGGGGGCCGGCCACCTCCTCCTCGCGGTAGATGCCGAACCCGACGAATCCGCGACGCCAGCCCTGCAGGCCCCGCCCCCAGACCAGGGTCCAGCCCAGCGGGCTGGCCGGGTCCGGCAGGGTCTCACCCGCGTTGGCCCGGGTGTAGTGCGGCAGCCGCTCACTGCGCTGCCAGTCCGTGATCCAGCTCTTCATGCCCGAGATCTCCCGCTGTCCGTGCCTGAGCCCGCCGCTGCCCGTCCCCGGCCTACCATTGCGCCGTTCCGCCGTCGACGCTGATCAACGTGCCGGTGATACCCGCCCCCGCCTCGCTCGCGAGCAGCGAGGCGACCGCCGCGACCTGCTCCACGGTGGTGATCGTCTTGGTGGCGGCATGCTCGGCGAACCGGCCCAGCCACTCCTCGTACGAGATGCCCTCGGCCTCCGCCGCGGCGGGGCCCGCGGCCCGCATGAGGTCGGTGTCGACGGCGCCGGGGCAGATGGCGTTGCAGGTGATGCCCTGGGTGCCGTACTCGAAGGCGGTCGCCTTGGTCAGGCCGTGGATGGCGTGCTTGTTGGTGATGTAGTGGCTGATCGCGGGCTTGTTGGCCTGCTTGCCCTCCACCGACGAGATGTTGATGATGCGGCCCCAGCCGCCCGCCAGCATCTTCGGCAGCGCCCGGCGGGTGCCGTAGAAGTAGCCGTTGATGTTCAGGTTGAGGGCTTCGTGCCACGCCTCGTCGCTGAGCTGGTGGATGGGGGCGAAGCCGGAGCTGCCGCCGACGTTGTTGACCCAGACGTCGAGCCTGCCGAAGCGCTCGGCGGCGAAGTCGGCGAGGCCCTCGATGTCCTCCTGGCTGTTGGCGTCGCAGGGGTGGAAGACGGCCCGGTCCCCGGCGCCCATCTCCTCCAGCGCCTGCTTGCCCTTGATCTCGGAACGGCCGCTGACGACGACCGTGGCGCCGTCGGCGAGGAAGGCCTCGGCGATGGCGCGGCCGATACTGCGTGTGCTGCCCGTGATCACCGCGACACGTCCGTCGAGGCTGCCCGTAGCCACCATGGTGTTCTCCCGCGAGTCTTGTTGGTTGCTCACCTGGCGGCTCTGGGGGCTGCTGTCGCGCCCTTGTCCAGGTGTCGGTGAATGGTGCGGTGGAAGTGCTGGAGCCCGGGCTCGTTGCGTCCGAAGACGAAGTCGGTCCCGGCCAGGGCCTTCAGACCCTGCTGAACTCCGTAGGTGGTCGCGTAGTCCTCGTCGCGGACCACCTCGTGGAACCACTCGCCGAACCGGTCGGCGGCCTGGCGCTCCTCCTCGGTGACCGCCGGTTCCCGCAGCAGGATGATCTGCTGGGTCACCGACTCGGTCGCCGTGCGGGGGAGCACCAGGGAGACGGCGATCTTCTGGCGCCAGCCGCCCGCGATGGCGAGGCCGGGGAAGAGCCAGTAGATGGGGCCGACGCAGTCCCCGGGGTCACGCTGGTCCGGCGGCAGATCGACCGCCTGCGCGATGGGGCGCAGGGCCGGTGCGATGCGCTGGTGGGGACCCCAGGTGTCGTGGGCCATCATGTTGGACAGGTTCGTCTCGAACACCGTCTTCGGGTGCAGTGAGGCGAAGTGGTACGTCTCCAGATACCCGTCGAGGGTGACCTTCCAGTTGGGACTGGTCAGCTCGCTGCTGGAGTAGTGCAGGCACTCCGCCAGCCGGAGGCCCTCCAGGAGCGGCAGCAGGTCGCCCAGCCAGCCGTCCAGGTCGGGCTCGGCCGCCGGATCCAGCGAGACGAAGACGATTCCCGCGCGTTCCCCGGCAGGGAGCCGGACGAGGCTGCGGCCCTCACGCGGAACCTCTCCGAAGGTCTTCTCCTGATACACGCCGCGCAGTTCGCCTGCCAGGTCGTACGACCAGGAGTGGTACGGGCAGGTGAGCCGCTTCGACACACCGCAGCCGGGTTCGAGGAGCTTGGCTCCCCGGTGCCGGCACGCGTTGATCATCGCGTGCACCGCGCCCTGGCGGTCCCGGGTGATCAGCACGGGGATGCCGAGCACGTCGATCGCCTTGTAGGTGTTCGGCCCCGGAAGCTCGCAGGACATCGCGAGCGGCAGCGGGACGCTCCGGTGGACGGCGTCCGTCTCGCGCTGCCAGCGGTCGGCGTCGAGGTAGTTGGCCACGGGTTCCGTCCACTGGCCGTCCGCCTCGTGCGTGGTGTTGTCGCGGTAGTGCGCCATCACCCGTTCGACGAGTTCGGCGGCTTCCCGGCGCATGGTCTCGGATGCCGCGTCGGTGGACCGGTCCTGGCTGATCCACGACGAGTATGCGGGCGCGGAGGGGACGGAGGGAGCCGAGGGAGCCGCGACCGGCGACCTGCGCTCGGCGCCTGCTTCCCGAATCTCCGGCGAACTGGTCTGGACCACGATGTCCTCACAATCCTCCCAGCCGCGAGCCGGTGACCGGCTCAGGAATGCGACAGCTGGGTTGTGTCCGAAACGACAACAGGACTTAGTGTGGTCTGTCAATAGAAAGTGTCGAAGTCGCCACTCGGTGCGCCGTGGGGGTGGGTGTGATGGTCATGACGCGTCCGTTCGAGGTCGGTGTGGTGGTGCGGGACCTGGAGCTGATGGAGCGCTTCTACTGCGACGCCATCGGCTGTCGCGCGGAGCACCGCTCCCGCGTACCGGCGTCCGTCGGGGGCCCGGCCGGGCTCGGCGGCGAGCTCGTGGTCGTCTGGCTGCGGGTGCCCTCCGGCGGGTGCGTCAAGTTGATCCTTTCCCGGTCGGAGCAGGTGTCGGCCCCGGTGTCGGCGCACACGGCACTCGTGCCGACCGGGCGCCCGGGGCTGTCGTATCTCACCTTCCATCTCGACGACCTGGACCCGGTGGTGGCGGCGCTGCCGGCCGCGGGCGCCCGGCCCCTGTCGGACCCGGTCGTCGTCCTGGCGCGCGGTCGGCGGATCAGCTTCTGGGCGGATCCGGAGGGCAACGCCGTGGAGTTGGTGGACGCGCGGGGCGGAGACCCGGGTCCGGGGCATAGTAATTAGAGACGCTGTTCAGTAAGGTGCCCCGTGCTGGTTACTGTAGACAGGCACAAGTAAGTCCGATTGCTTGGCAACCTCCCTCGGACGAAGGGGCGGACGATGGCTCAACGAGCGTCAACGGCGTCGAAGAAATCCCCGCAGGTCAGCACAGAGGTCATCAAGGACCTGCACGAGCGCATGGTGCGCATCCGGCTGTTCGAGACCGAAGCGGGCAAGCTCATGGAGGCGGGCAGGCTGCCCGGCTTCCTGCATCTGTACGTCGGCCAGGAAGCCGTTGCCGCCGGAGTGATGGCGGCCCTGCGCGACGACGACCAGATCACCTCCACCCACCGCGGCCACGGGCACGCCGTGGCCAAGGGCGTCGGCTTCCGCGAGATGTACTCCGAGCTGTACGGCCGGGTCACCGGCGCCTGCCTCGGCCGCGGCGGGAGCATGCACATCAACGACCTCACCCGCGGCATGCTCGGCGCCAACGGCATCGTCGGGGCCGGCGTCCCGATCGCCGTCGGCGCAGCCTTCGCCGCCCGGTACAAGGGCGAGGACAGCGTCGCGGTGACCTTCTTCGGCGACGGCGCCACCAACATCGGCGCCTGGCACGAGGGCGCCAACATGGCCGCGATCCTGGGCCTGCCCGTGCTCTTCGTCTGCGAGAACAACGGCTACGCGGAGTTCACCCCGCAGTCCGGCCACATGCTGATCACCGACGTCGCCGACCGGGCCGCCGCCTACGGCATGCCCAGCGTGATCGTCGACGGCATGGACGCGGTCGCCGTCCACCGCGCCGCCACCGAAGCCGTCGGACGGGCCCGGCGCGGCGAGGGTCCGATGATGATCGAGGCCAAGACCTACCGCTTCTTCGACCACCAGGGCGTCAAGGGTCTGCGGCACCCCTACCGCTCGGACGAGGAGGTCGCCGAGTGGAGATCCCGCGACCCCATCGACCTGATCGAGGCCCGCGCGGTCGCCGACGGCACCGCGACCCGTGCGGAGCTCGACGACGTATGGCAGCGCACGCGCGACGAGATCGCCGAGGCCATCGCGTACGCCGAGGCGAGTCCGCTGCCCGACCCCGCCGACCTGCTGCTCAACGTCTACTCGGGATGACCGCCATGACCACCACCACCCAAGCGCCGGCCGTCGCCACGCATGCCGGAGCCCGCAAACTCACCTATGTCAAGTCCTTCAACGAGGGACTCGCGCAGGCCATGCGCGAGGACGAGAACGTCTTCGTCGCCGGCGAGGACGTGGCCGGATACGGCGGCGTGTTCCGCATGTTCGACAACCTGCTCGACGAGTTCGGCCCCCGCCGCATGATCGACACCCCGATCTCCGAAGCCGCCCTGGTCGGCCTCGGCGTGGGAGCCGCCGCCCGGGGTCTGCGTCCCGTCGTCGACCTGATGTTCATGGACTTCATCGGCGTCTGCCTCGACCAGATCGTCAACCAGGCGGCGAAGATGAAGTACATGTTCGGCGGCGGGCTGTCCGTGCCGCTCACCATCACCACCGCCTCCGGCGCCGGCCTCGGCGCCGCCGCCCAGCACAGCCAGAGCCTGGAGGCCTGGCTGGCCCATGTGCCCGGCCTCAAGGTGGTGATGCCGAGCGACGCGTACACAGCCAAGGGCCTGACCGTCTCGGCCATCCGGGACGACAACCCGGTCGTCGTCATGCTCAACAAGGTCCTGCTCGGCAGCTCCGGCGAGGTGCCCGAGGAGATCTACGGCATCCCGCTGGGCCAGGCGCACACCGCGCGGCAGGGCTCCGACGTCACCGTGATCGCCCTCGGCCGCATGGTGGGGGAGGCCCTGGCCGCGGCCGACGAACTCGCCGCCGAGGGCGTGGAGATCGAGGTGATCGACCCCCGGACCGTGCAGCCGCTGGACACCGAGACGATGTTCGCCTCGGTCCGCCGCACCAACCGGGTGCTCGTGGTGCACGAGGCCGTCACCTTCGGCGGGCTCGGGGCGGAGATCGCCGCCCAGATCCAGGACGTGGTCTTCGACTACCTGGACGCGCCGGTCCTGCGCATCGGCGCCCCCTTCAGCCCGGTGCCCTTCTCTCCCGTCCTGGAGAAGGCGTACGTACCCGATCGCGCCCGCATCGCCCAGGGCTGCCGGCGTCTCCTCGAAAGGTCGTGACGGACGTGGCGGTCGAGGTTCTGCTGCCGAAGATCGGCCTGACCATGCAGGAAGGCACGATCGACGAATGGCTGGTGCCCACCGGCGCGGCCGTCGCCGAGGGCGACGCGCTGCTGCGGCTGGCCACCGACAAGGTCGACGTGGACGTCGAGGCCGAGGCCGGGGGACTGTTCCACCCGGTGGCTCCGGCGGGGGCCACCCTGCCGGCCGGGGCTCTCATCGGCTGGCTGCTGGCCGAGGGCGAGCAGCCGCCGGAGGCGGCGGGCACGCCGACGCCGGCCGGCTCCGCCACGGGCGCGGAGACGGCCGCCGTTCCTGCCCCGAACGGCGGCGCTGCGGGTGGCGCCGCCGTGCCGTCCCTCGGCGGAGCGGCGGGTGCGGGCGTCCCACGGACCCTCACCGGCACCGGTGCGGCGGCCGACCCCGGCGGCGCTGCCGTGGCGCCCTCCGTCAACGGCACCGGTGGCCGGCTTCTCTCCTCACCGAACGCCCGGCGGGTGGCCGCGGCCGCCGACGTCGGCCTCACCGCCGTCCGCGGCACGGGCCCGGGCGGCCGGATCCTCTCCGAGGACGTGGAGGAGTTCCTCGCGGCCCTCCCCGACGACCTGCCCGGCGACCTCGTCGTGCCGGTCCCGCCGGGCGGCGCCTCCTCCTCGCCGCTGGTCCGCAAGCTGGCGAAGGAGCGGGGCATCGACCTCGCCGACGTCAGCGGCACCGGTCCCGGCGGCAGGATCCGCCGGTCCGACCTCGACGCCGTCAACCCGGAGCCCGTCCGCAGGAACGCGGCCCCGCAGCCCGGCGACGTCCTCCCGCTCACCGGGATGCGCGGCACCATCGCCCGCAGGATGCACGCCAGCCTCCAGGAGATGGCCCAGCTGACGCACGGCTACGAGGTGCGGATGGACGCCGTGGTGTCCCTGCGGGACCGGCTCAAGGTGGAGTGGGCCGACGGCGAACTGCCGGTGCCTAGCCTCAACGACTTCCTGGTGAAGGCCGCCGCCCTGGCCCTGCGCGAGCACCCGCTGCTCAACGCGACGGTGCGGGAGGACGGCGTCCATCTGCTCGACGAGATCCACGTGGGCTTCGCGGTGGCCGTTCCGGGCGGCCTCATGGTCCCCGTGATCGAGGACGCGGTGGCGCTCGCGCTGCCCGAGATCGCGCGCCGGTCGAGGGCGCTGGCCCAGGCCGCGCGCGAGGGGCGGATCTCCCCCGTACAGCTGGAGGGGGCCACCTTCACCGTCACCTCGCTCGGTGGATACGGCGTCGACTTCTTCACCCCCGTCGTCAACCCCGGCAATGTCGCGATTCTCGGGGTGGGCCGGCTCAGGGACGGTGTCGAGTGGGTGGACGACAGGCCGTTGCGGACGCGGGTACTCACCCTGAGCCTCACCTTCGACCACCGGGCCGTGGACGGGGCGCCGGCCGCCGAATATCTGCGCACGGTGGGCGAGTTGCTGAGCAGGCCCCTCCGCCTGCTGATGTGATCCCCTGCGTCCGCCGGTGTGCTTCCTGGCGCCCGTTCGGGTGACCGGAGCGCTATGCGGCCGGGTCGGCGATCCGTTCCGCGAGTTCGCCGACCTCGCGGACGAAGGAGCGGTGTCCCAGTGACCGGTAGACGTCGTCGCCCCGGACCTGTGAGATCGCCGCGGTCTCCAGCAGCGCCAGCAGGCCCAGACCGATCACCGCCGCCTCGGCGTCGGAGACGGACTCGCGGGCCCTGCGGATCAGCCGGACCAACTCCTCCAGCAACTCCGCACGGCTCTCCTGGCGCAGCGCCTCCGCGTCCTGGCTCATGCCGGCCGACGACACGAAGAACACGGTGGCGGCGGACCGGTGTTCGCCCATCCAGGCCAGCAGCGTGGTGACGGCCGCTCCGAGGTCCGAGCCGAGCTCATGGGCATCGGTGATCGTCTGCAACTGCTCGCGCAGTGCGGCGGCGAACGCCCGCATGGCCGCCGCCAGGACCTGGTCCTTGGAGGAGAAGTGGTAGTACACCGCTGCCGAGGTCATCTCGGCGCGAGCGGCGATGTCGGCCACCGTCACCTCGTCCGGCGACTGCGTGGCGAACAACTCCGTGGCTGCCTCGATCACCCACTGCTTGCGCGACGGACGGTGGGCGGCGCGGGCTCCGGATGTCGTCATGCTGTCAAGTATGCCGGGACCTCGGTACCTCAGACACCAGTGCGCAGCAGGAATTATGCGGTTCGGGGGTCGGAGTTACTGCATACAATGGTCAGTACCCAGGGCCCACGGACGCGGGTTCACGGCAGTCGGCAGGGAGCATGATGGCCACCACGAAGAACGGCAAGCAGCCCGCCCACCGACCTTCGCGGCGGCAGCACATCATCACCGCCGCCGTGCGGGTGTTCGGCCGCAACGGCTTCGCGGAGAGCAGCATCCAGGACATCGCCGACGAGGCACAGGTGGTCCCCACGGCCGTCTACTACCACTTCGACGGCAAGGAGGAGCTGCTCGAACTCGCCATGCGCCGGGTCTTCGACCAGCTGAACGCGGTCGTGGAGGCGGCCCGGCCGGAGTCCGAGCCGGGTGACGCGGAGGGCCTGGTCCGCGTCATCGACGCCGTGTGGGAATGGGTGGAGCGCAACCCCGACGAGGCCCGGCTGTACCAGGTTCAGGTCGCCTCGGCCAACGGCAGTGTCAAGGTGCTGCGGGACGAGTTCGAGCAGCGGCACATCCAGCGTGGCTACGACTATCTGCCCGAGGGCACCACGCGCGGCCCCCGGGCGGCGAAGGCCCGCCACGCGGCTCAGGCCCTGGCGGTGCGCACGCTCATCAGCACGACCATGCTGGTCACCGCGTTGCGGGCGGAGGGAGGACCCCTGTCCCAGATGCCCTCCCGGTCCGTGCTGGAGGCGGTCAGGGAGCTGGCGCTGCGCATCGTCGCCGCCGAGCAGAGTGCGGTCAGGCCGACGAAGCCGGCCCCCTCACGGACCTGAGGCGGTTCACCAGGGCAGTGGTCTGCGGTCGGCGAACAGCCCGCCCGTCGTCCCGTCGTCCTCGGGAAGGGTCGCCAGCCAGACCGGGGTGTCCGCACCCTCCCGCGGACCGCGCGGGGCGGACGGGCCGCCCATGCCGCTGCGGGTCCAGCCGGGGTCGGCGGCGTTGACCAGGACGCCGGTGCCGGCCAGTTCGGCCGCGAGCATGCGGGTCAGGGCGTTGAGCGCCGCCTTGGAGATCCGGTAGGCGGGGTGCCGGCCGGAGTCCATCAGCGACAGCGAACCGTACGAGCTGGTGACGTTCACGACCCGGCCGTAGCCGGCTTCCACCATCCCCGGGACGACGGCCTCCACCACGCGCCAGGCGCCGGTGAGGTTCGTGTCGAGCGTCTCGCGCAGGATGTCCTCGTCCACGTACGGGGGCCGCAGCTCCGCGTCCAGCGACACCCCCGCGTTGTTCACCAGGACGTCGATCCCGCCGGTCAGCTCCCGTGCCTGGCGGACCGCTTCACCGACGCTCCTCGCGGAGGTCACGTCCAGGGCCAGCGGAAGCGCCGCCGGACCGATCGCACGGCACGCCTCCTCGGCGGCCGCCGCTCTTCGCGCCCCGACCAGGACCCGCAGTCCCCGGCTCGCGAGCTGCCGGCCGATCTCCAGGCCGATTCCACGCGCCCCGCCCGTCACCAGCGCGGTTCTCTCCCCGTGCCGCATGGTTCGCCCGCCGCCTCTCATACCGTAAGGACCGAGCACGCGCTGATCCCGGGCGCCCCGTACACATGGGTGAAGCCCACCCGAGGCGCGCCCGGCACCTGCGCGCCGGGTGCCCGGCCCTGCAGTTGCCGTACGACCTCGTGGAACTGACGCAGCCCGGAGGCGCCGACGGGCTCCCCGCCGGCAAGACAGCCGCCGTCGGTGTTCACCGGTATCCGGCCCGTGGGCTCGGTGGCCCCGGCGGCCAGCAGCTCCTCCTGCTCGCCGTGGCCGCAGAGCCCCGTCTCCGCCAGGTGGATCAGTTCCGAGCCGCTGTCCGTGTCCTGCAGCTGGGCGACCTGGACGTCGGCGGGCCGCACCCCCGCCGCGCGGAAGGCGGCCTGCGCGGCGTCGACGCTCGGGCTGTGGTGCGGTCCCGGAGGCAGCCAGGGCGAGAACACCTCGAACGAGCCGAACCGGCGGGTCCGGAAGGCCAACGACGCCAGCCTGACCGGTCGTTCGCACAGGTCGAACGCACGGTCGCCGAGCGCGAGCACCAAGGCCGCCGCGCCCTGTCCGGGCGAGCAGAACATGTACTGGGTGAGCGGCGGACTGACTTCGGCGGAGTCGAGGATCTCCTGCTCCGTCAGCGGCTTGCGCCGCCAGGCCAGGGGGTGGTGCGAGCCGTTGCGGAAGGCCCGCGCGGCGACCGTCGCCAGCGCGCGTTCCGAGATCCCGTGCTCGTACAGGTACCGCTGGGTCTTCAGCGCGAAGAACTGGGTCGTGAGCATCATGCCGGTCTCGGCGTACCAGTCGCCCAGGCCGTAGCGGGCGGCGGACACGTGGAACGCGCCCCGCTCGTGCTTGTCGAACCCCACCGCCAGTCCCAGGGAGGCCTCGCCCGCGCGCAGCGCGTTGGCCACCGCGAGCACGGTGGAGGCACCGGTCGCGCAGCCGTTCTGCACGTTGACGAACGGCACTCCGGTCAGGCCCAGCCGGCCCACCAGGGTGTCGGGTTTGCCGGACACGTCGGAGCCGCCGGCCGCGTAGCCGATGTCCTCCCAGCCGACACCGGCGTCGGCCAGCGCCTCGCGTATCGCCCGCTCGGCCATGTCCATGCCGGTGACGCTCTCGTCCCGGCCGAAGGGACGCATCCCGCATCCGACCACGTACACCTCGTCGGGCCGGCTCATCGTTCGCCGTCCCGCTCGGGGCGGAACGCGAAGGTCACCACCTCGGTCCCGTCCTCGTCCAGGTAGGCGGGCACCGTGGTGAGCCGGACCGGCAGACCGATCCGGATCTGCGCGCGGGGAACCGCCAGCCGCGCTTCGACCAGCACCTCACCGAGATCCACATAGCCCACGTGGTACGGCCGGTGGCCGCCCGCCGGGGGCCGGTACGGCGGTTTCGGCGGGAACGCCTGGAGCGTCCACGACCACACCCGCCCGCTCACCGGCAGCACCCGCACGGACATCGTGCCGTCCGGGCACCTGGGGCAGGAGTCCTGCCGGGGGAAGACGACGGTGCCGCACCCGGAGCAGCGGGCGCCCGCAAGCCGTGGTGGATCTGCGTCGTCGAACCCCTCGCCGTCGTACTCCCGGTTCTCGAACAGCGACTCGTCGATCAGTCTGGTGGTCATGTTCCCTCCCTTCTTCCGCGTCACCAGCCGAGCAGGCCGGCCAGCCGTTCCCGATGGTGTGCGGCGCCGCCCAGCAGCACCGCGTCGGACTGGGCGCGCCGGAAGTACAGGTGCGCGTCGTGCTCCCAGGTGAAGCCCATTCCGCCGTGGAGCTGGACGCACTCGGCGGCGACGGAGACGAACGCCTCGCCGCACCACGCCTGTGCCACCGCCGCGGCCTCGGCCTGCGCCCGCGGCGATCCGTCCGCGCGGACCGCGCGCACCACGGCCGACCGTGCGGCCTCGACCTGGAGCAGCATGTCGGCGCAGGCGTGCTTGACCGCCTGGAAGCCGCCGATCGCCCTGCCGAACTGGGTACGGTCGCGCACATGGGCCACCGTCATGTCCAAGGCGGCCTGTGCTCCGCCCAGTTGCTCGGCGGCCAGCGCCACCAGGGCCACGTCCAGGGCGCGGGAGACGATGTCCGCCCCCTCGCCGCCGGCGGTCAGCGCGCGGGCCCGGGCACCGGAGAAGGCGACCACCGCCTGGCCCCGGCTGAGGTCCAGGGTGGGCACCCGGCGCACCGTGACTCCCGGCTCGCGCGGGTCGGCCAGGAAGAGGTCGACGCCGTCGGTCCCGGCCGCGGCCACCACCAGCGCCTCGGCATGGGCGCCGTCGAGGACGAACGGCGCGGTGCCGTCCAGCAGGGGGACGCTGCCCTGCCAGGTGACGGCCACCGGCACGGCGTCGGCCCGCCACGTCCCGTCGGGCGAGGCCACGGCGAGGGCGTGCACGGCCCCCTCGGCCAGCCTGGCCAGTGTCCTGTCGGCCGTACCGCAGCCGGCCAGCACCTGGCCGGCCAGCACGGTGGAGGACAGCAGCGGTACCGGTGCCAGGGTCCTGCCCAGCTCCTCGCAGACGACGGCGATCTCGGCGAGGCCGCCGATGCCGCCGGCCGACCCGGGCAGGCCGAGGGCCGCGAGGCCCACCTGCCGGCCGAGGGCGTCCCACAGCCCGGTGTCGATGCCGGGGGCGGTCTCGGACAGCCGGCGTACCGCGGCGGTGCCGCCGGCGTCGGCGCAGACCGACCGTACGGTCTCACGCAGGTCGTCCAGCTCGGTGTCCGACAGGGCCGTGCCGTCGGTCACGGTGCTCGTCATCGTGTGCTCCCGCTGTCGTCGTGCCCCGCGCTTTCGCTCTCCTCGCGCCGCTGTCGCAGGGCACTGTGCGCGGCCGCCATCCGGGCCACCGGCACGCGGTGCGCGGAACAGGAGACGTAGTCGAGACCGAGGTCGTCGCAGAACGCGATCGACTCGGGGTCCCCGCCGTGCTCACCGCACACGCCCAGCTTGATGCCGGGCCGTACCTCCCGTGCCCGCTCGGCCGCCAGGGCGATCAGGGCGCCCACCCCGTGGGGGTCGAGCCGGGCGAACGGACTGGCGGTCAGGAACCCGCGCTCCTGGTAGTTGGCGAGCACCTGGCGCTCGACGTCGTCCCGGGAGAACCCGTAGGTGAGCTGGGTGAGGTCGTTGGTGCCGAAGGAGAAGAACTCGGCGTGCTCGGCGAGTTCACCGGCGAGCAGCGCGGCCCGCGGCGTCTCGATCATCGTGCCGAGCCGGTACGGGACCTCCACCCCGGTGCGGGCGGCGACCGCGTCGGCGGCACCGCGTACGTAAGCGGCCGCGGCTGCCAGCTCCTCCGGCAGGCTGACCAGCGGGATCATCACCTCCAGCTCCGGCCGGACCCCGGTGGCGGCGACCTCGGCCCAGGCGGTGAACAGCGCCTCGGCCTGCGCCGGGTAGAGCCGCTCGTGCAGCAGCGCCAGCCGCACCCCGCGCAGCCCGAGCATCGGGTTCGCCTCGCGCAGCGCGGCGGCCCGCTGTTCCTCGGCCGCGTCCAGGGCCTGCCCGGGGGCGGGCAGGAACTCGTGCAGCGGGGCGTCCAGCAGGCGCACGGTCACCGGGCGGTCGCCCACGGCGGTCAGCAGCGCCGTGAAGTCCTCGTGCTGGGCGCGCTCCAGCGCGAGCAGCGCGTCGTCGCGGGCGGCCGGGTCGGCGGCCAGGAGCACCCGGCGGATCAGCGGCAGGCGCTCGCCGAGGAACTGGTGTTCCGTACGGCACAGCCCGACACCCTCCGCTCCCAGGGCGAGGGCCGTCTCCACCTCGGCGGCCGTGTCGGCGTTGACGCGGACGCCCAGCCGGCGTGCGCCGTCCGCCCACTCCAGCAGGGTGGACAGTTCGGGCGGCGGTCCGGCCACACTGACGCTCAGCGTCCCCGCGTAGACGGCGCCGGTACGGCCGTCCAGTGAGACCGGGTCGCCCTCGCGCACGACCCGCTCCCCGAAGCGGACCGTCCCGGCGGCCAGGTCCACGCGCAGCCCGTCGGCGCCGCACACAGCGGGCTTGCCGGCGCCCCGTGCCACCACGGCGGCATGCGAGGCGATCCCGCCGCTGCCGGTCAGTACGGCGGCGGAGGCCAGCATCCCGGGCACGTCCGCCGGGCTCGTCTCGGCCGCCACGAGCACCGCCCGCGTACCGTCCGCGGCCAGTTCGAGGGCCCGTTCGCTGGACAGCACGACCGCTCCGGTCGCCGCCCCCGGGGACGCGGGCAGCCCCTGCACCAGGAGCTCCTCCCCGCCGGTCAGTCGGAGCTGGGGGTGCAGCAACTCCTGCACCTGCGCGGGAGTGATCCGCCGTACGGCCTCGTCGCGGCCGATCGCCCCGTCCCGGGCCAGGTCCGCCGCCAGACACACCGAGGCCCGAAGGGGTGGGCGGAGCTGCGCCGAGGCGGCGAGCAGGGAGATCTCGTCGTCGCGCACCTCGAAGTCGACCGACACCGGTGCGCGCAGGTGACGCTCCAGGGTGAGCAGGGAGTGCTCGAGCAGCGCGGTGCCGCCCGCGAGCCGGTCCAGCGGTTCACCGGTGTGCGGCGGCGGGGCGCTGCGGCGCACGCCCCGGAAGAAGGAGCCGTGGGGGGAGAGGCGCCCGGTCTCGGGATCCCGGCTGACGGCCGTGCCGTAGCCCGAGTGGTCCGACGGGCCGATGCGCAGGGCCTGCACATGCAGGGCGACGGCCAGTCCGGCGGGGAGCCGCTGGGACCGGCGGGACCTTCGCGCACGCGGCGAGTCCCACCGGCCGAGGAGGGCGCGCGCGGCCAGCGCGAGCTGCTGGGCGGGGGCGTCGGGGAAGGGCCGGGAGCCGTGCTCCGCCACCAGGGACAGCAACACCTCCACCCGTGCCCGGGGCCAGGACGTGTCCAGAAGGGCGTCGTCGAGCACGGCACCGGGCACGTCGAGGGCGTACTCGGCGATGATGCGCACGGTGGCGGCCCACACCTCGTACAGTGCGTCTTCACTTCCGATGACAGCGCACAGGTCGTCGGCACGCGCGGGGGCGAGGCCGAGACAGGCGAGGTCGGGCGGCAGTCCGGCGATCTCGGTCGGCGCGCTCGCCGACAGGCGCAGCAACAGCGGCCGGGTCGCGTCCCCGATGTGCCGCCCCGAGAGCTGTTCGACCAGCTGTACGGCGGCCTCGGCGGTGTCGGTCTCGCACAGTGACGCGGCGGCGCCGGCGGGCACGGTGAGCCCCGGCACGACCGGCAGGCCGAGGGCCACCAGCCGGTCCATCGCCGCCCCGTGCGCGCCCAGCTCGTCGGCGTCGAGGCCCCGGATGCGTCCCTGTCCGTAGGGCACCAGGTTCCGGCCGGGGGTCGCGGAGGTCTGCCGGGTCCCGTGGGTCCCGGAGGGCACGAGGGGCGGGCCGGACTGTTCGAGCGGGCCCGCCTCGCGATCGGTGACGCTCAACCCCGGCTCCTCTTGACCAGCTCCTCTTCGAGGGCCTCGTCCTCGGCGCGGCTGATTCCCAGTACGAGCAGCAGTTCCTGGTGCAGCCGCATCCACACGGTGTGGTACGAGTCGCACAGCGGCGATGCCAGCCACGCCGGCGCGCCGTCGTCGAAGTGGTCGAGGGCCTCGTCCAGGGCCGTCAGGTACTGTCCGCTGCCCGCGAGCACCTGGTCCAGCCGGCGCAGCACGGGCTGGATGGCCTCGTGCACGTCTTCCAGCGACTCGCGCACCCCGGCGTCGTAGACCTCGTCGGAGTGGTCGTTGGCGGTGCCGTCGGGGCGGCACTGCCATGCTGTGCACACGTCGCGGATCTTCCGGTTGACCGGCAGGAACGCCTCGTACGCCGCGGTGATCCGCTCCTCCTGCTCGGAGCCGGCGGGAACCCGCAGGATCTGCGCGGCGGCGGCCTTGGCACGCTCGGTCGGCAGTACCACCGGCCCCTTCACCATCGCCAGCCCGGCGTCGACCAGCGGGCGGTGCTCGGACTCCGGCCGACCGCGCCACATGCCCCGCAGGACGAGGTCGACGACGGCTTCGGCGAGGGGCTCGTCGTGTGCGTCCGGAAGGTCCACGGCAGCAGATTGCATCGCCACACCTTTTCCCCGGTTCTGTGGTGACCGGTTCCTTTGGTTCTGTGTTGCCCGGAGGTTACGCCCCGACGGGCTGGTTAGTGAAGAGGAACTCAAGAAACACTTTCCGTTTCCCTGGCCTCGGTGGGGGTGTCGCCCGCCGTCGGGCGGGCTCGCGCGGCGACGAACGACGCCATGCGGTCCTGCGCCTCCCGGCCGTTCGCCAGGTCGGCGATCGAGCGCGCCTCCTCGGCGAGGTGGCGACGCAGATCGGCGCCGGCGCCACCGCGCAGCAGGCCCTTCGCCGCGCTCAGCGCGCCGGTCGCGCCGGCGGCCAGATCGGCCGCGGTCCGGTGTGCCGTCTCGTCCAGTTCCCCGTCGTCCACGGACCGGGAGACCAGACCCCACCGTTCGGCGTCGTCGCCGGTCAGGACCCGGTTGGTCAGGATGAGGTCCGCCGCTTTGCGGGGGCCCACCAGGCGCGGCAGGAACCATGACGCCCCGCAGTCCGGCGTGAGCCCGATCGCCGTGTACGCCAGCCGGAACCGCGCGGACCGGGCCGCCAGGACGATGTCGCCCACCAGGGCGAGACCGATCCCGCCGCCCGCGGCCGCGCCGCGCACGGCGGTCACCAAAGGCACCGGCAGATCGTGCAGCGCCTGTACCGCCGCGTGCGCCGCGCTCGCCACCGCGTGCACATAGGCGCCGGTCTTCGCACCGAGGCCGGCGAATGCGCGCAGGTCACCGCCCACGCAGAAGCTGCCGCCCGCCGCTCGCAGCAGCACCGCGCCGCCCGGGTCCGCCGCCACCTCGCCGGCCCGGTCCCGCAGCGCCTCGGCGGTCCTCAGATCCAGGGCGTTCCCCCGCCCGGGGTCGTCCAGCCTCAGCTCGACGACCCCGTCGGGGTGGCGGACGATCCGGACCGGGCCGGTGCTCACGGGGAGGCTCATGGGTGTTTCTCCTGTCGACTTCCCGTCGCCGGGTGCGTCCCGGTGCTTCCCGGCAAGATACTAAAGACGCTATACAGTTTCTAGAACGCGACGGGAAGTCGATGCCCGTACGCCCGTCGGCGGGAGGCCCCGTGCCCATTCAGTTCGATGTCGATCCGACTGTCGCTCAACTCGCCCGGACGACGGCCGAGTTCGTGCGCGAGGTGGTCATCCCGGCCGAGCGCGAGTGCGGCGGGTCGGTGCACGACGCCCCCGAGGCTCTCCGGGAAACCCTGCAGAAGGCCGCCCGCGAGGCAGGCGTGTTCGCGCCGCACGTGCCGACGCGGTGGGGCGGACACGGGCTCGACCTGCGTGGTCAGGCGGTGGTGTTCGAAGCGGCGGGCTACTCGCTGCTCGGACCGCTTGCGCTGAACTGCGCGGCCCCGGACGAGGGCAACATGCACCTGCTGGAGAAGGTCGCCACCGAGGAGCAGCAGCAGACGTACCTGCGTCCGCTCGCCGCAGGCGGGACACGGTCCTGCTTCGCCATGACCGAACCCGCTCCGGGGGCGGGCGCCGACCCCCGCTCCCTGCGGACCACCGCGACCCGGGTGCCGGGCGGTTGGCGCATCGACGGGCGCAAGTGGTTCATCACCGGTGCCGACGGAGCCGGCTTCGCCATCGTCATGGCCCGCACCTCCGGCAGCCCCGGCGACCCGGGCGGCGCCACCATGTTCCTGGTCGACGCCGGCACCCCCGGCATGCGTCTCGTCCGGACCATCGAGACCCTCGACGAGTCGCTCTTCGCCGGGCACAGCGAGATCGTCTTCGAGGAGTGCGTGGTGGGGGAGGAGCAGGTGCTCGGCGCGGTGGACCACGGTTTCGAGGGCGCCCAGGTCCGGCTCGGTCCCGCCCGGATGACCCACTGCATGCGCTGGCTGGGAGCGGCCCGGCGCGCCCAGGACGTCGCGCTGGAGCGGGCGGGGAGCCGGGTGGCGTTCGGCTCCGCGCTGGGAGACCTCGGCATGGTGCAGCAGATGCTGGCCGACTCCGAGATCGACATCGAGGCGAGCCGCGCCCTGATCCTGCGCACCGCCTGGGAGTTGGACACCGGCTCCGCCGCCGCCTCGCAGCTCACCTCGATCTCCAAGACCTTCGTGGCGGAGGCGGTGAACCGGGTGGTCGACCGGGCGGTGCAGATCTGCGGAGCCCTCGGCATCTCTGCCGCCGACGCCCCGCTGGCCCGCCTGTACAGGGAGGTGCGGCCCTTCCGGATCTACGACGGCCCGTCGGAGACCCACCGCTTCGCCATAGCGCGCCGCGCTGTGCGGCCCTACCGGCAGCGGCACACGGGTGCCACCGAGGGCCGGTGACGGCTCCGACGTGCACGGCGTTGAGTGCTTCGGTGCGGTTGACGTAGGGCGTTGAGTGGTTCGGTGCGGTTGACGTAGGGCGTTGAGTGCTTCGATCCGGGCGGGCACGCGCGGGGCTTCAGCCGTAGGGGTCGGGCACGCCGTGGTCCTGTGCGGCGCAGCTCGGTCACGTCCAGCCACTGCGACAGGTGCTCGCGGCCCGGGGGCCGTAGGGGTCGGGCACGCGTGGGTCCCCGGCCGTAGGGGCCGTGCCGCCGCCCCCATGGTCTCCGCCGCCGCTCCCCACCGCGAGGTCGCGTGTGTTGTCGAACGTCGGTTCGGCCGCATGCGGTGATGAGGATGCGGGGGAGCGCGGTCGTCCATACCCTCAGGAGAAGGCCGCCTCGTTCTCGGACTCGGCGAGGGCCGGCCGGTGAGGTGGTGGCTGCCCATGGGAACAGAGCCCCCAGGTCGATTCGCCCGTATCGCCTGCCGCAGCGTCCGCCCGGTGTGCCGGACGGCCGGCACCCCCGCCCTGTCCGCCCTGTCGCTCTGAGGAACCCGCCCGGGCGGCAGTCGGAGCCCGGCCCGCGTCCCGGCCCGCGTCCCGGTCCGCGCGACCCGGACGGCTTTCGACCGGCTGCCGAGCCGCAGGTGACGGTGAAACCGGCTGCTCGGAGTGCCCCGACGCTCGCGTGTGCACGCGAATGGGCCGCTCATTCGAGGGTCACCTGCGTCACATGGGCCCCGCAGGCTTATAAATCGGCGTTCTGGTGACTCGAAGATCCGCACAGGCCGCCGTGTCCGCCGGTGAGGCAGCCTCTCTCGCCTGCGGCGGGCAGCCGTTCATCGCCCCGAGGAGTGACCGTGAGCGTTCGTATAGGAGTGGAAGAGGAGTTCCACGTCCTGGAGGTGGAGAGCGGGCTGCTCGTACCGCGCGCCAATCCGCTTCTGCGACGCCTCCCACGGCGTACCTTCACGACCGAACTGCATCAGTCCACCGTGGAGTCGAACAGCGAGGTGCACACCTCGCTCGGTGATCTGTTCGCCGACCTCGCGGAAACGAGACGGAGGCTCGACGCCGCCGCCTCCTCGCTGGGCCTCGCGGCGGTGGCCGCCGGCACCGCGCCGCTCGCGCCCGCGGCGTCCGCGCGCCCCACGGCGGGAGCGCGCTACCGGCACATGGTCGAGGACTACCGCACCGTCGCCGACGAGCAGCTCATCTGCGGTGCCCAGGTCCATGTGGACGTTCCCGACCGCGACACGGCGGTGCGGGTCATGTGCGAGGTCTCTCCCTGGCTGCCCGTGCTACTGGCGCTCTCCGCCAGTTCGCCGTTCTGGCAGGGCGCCGACACCGGCTACGCGAGCTGGCGCACCATGCTCTGGCAGCGCTGGCCCACCGCGGGCCCGGTCGGCTGCTTCGCCGACGCGGACGCATACGACGCCACGGTCCGCGACCTCGTCGGCGCCGGGATCATCAGCGACGAGGGGATGATCTACTACGACGTCCGCCCCTCCGCGCATCTGCAGACACTGGAACTGCGCATCTGCGACGCCTGCCCCCGCGCCGAGACCGTCGTGCTCGTCGCCGGACTGTTCCGCGCCCTGGTGACCCAGACCTGCGAAAGGCTCGGGACGGGCGATGTCCCGGACTGCGAAGGCCGGCACGAGTGGCTGCGCGGAGCCTCCTGGCGGGCCGCACGATCCGGGCTCGAAGGCAGCCTGGTCGACCCCGGCACCCACCGCGAGGTGCCCGCCGCGCAGGTGGTGCGCGAGCTGCTCGCCCGACTGCGCCCCGCACTGGAGGCGCAGGGCGACTGGCAGACCGTCCGCGAGCTGGCGGACGAGGCCCTCGCCGACGGCAGCGCGGCCCAGCGCATGCGCCGCATCGCGCAGGACGAGGACCTGCTGGCCTGTGTCGACACGCTGATCGCCGAGACCCGGGGCGAACGCGCTCCGCGCGGGGCCACGGGCACCCGCCGCCAGAACCTGTACGCCCCCGACGTGGCAGGCTCCTCCCCCCTGTCCGTCCGGCCGCTGACCTCCAGGTGACCGCCATGGACACCGATGACCCCTACTACCCCTGCGCCGGTGGGCCGGCACCCGCGTCCCGGTGCCCGGTCCACGACGAACGAGAAGGAGGCGGCACGACATGTGCGGTCTGAGCGGGGAGATCCGCTTCGACGGTGGCCGACCCGACCTCGACGCTGTCGAGCGCATGAGCGAGCGGCTCGCCGCCCGTGGCCCCGACGGTGAGGGGACCTGGACGCGAGGGGCGGTGGCACTGGGGCACCGGCGACTGAAGATCATCGACCTGTCGGACCTCGGGGCACAGCCGATGACCGACTCCGGAGCGGGGATCACCGGAGTCTTCAACGGCTGCGTGTACAACTACCGGGAGCTGCGCGAGGAGCTGCGGGGCCTGGGGCACCGGTTCACGTCGACATCCGACACCGAGGTCGTGCTCAAGGCCTACCGGCAGTGGGGCACCGCCTGTGTGGAGCACTTCCACGGCATGTTCGCCTTCGCCCTGGTCGAGCACCGGTCCGGACGGGTGGTGCTCGGGCGGGACCGCCTCGGCATCAAGCCCCTGTACCTGGCCCGGACACCGGGTCGGCTCCGGTTCGCGTCGTCCCTGCCCGCCCTTCTCGCCGCCGGCGACGTGGACACCTCACTCGATCCGGTGGCCGTCCACCAGTACCTGAGCTGGCACGCCACGGTCGCCGCCCCGCGCACCGTCCTGGTGGGTGTGCGCAAGCTCCCGCCGGCCACCGTGCGGGTCGTCGAACCGGACGGCACCCACCGCGACCACCGCTACTGGCAGCCGTCGTACACGCGCCGGGCGGAGCACGCGGACATGGACGCGCACGACTGGCGGGACGCGATCCAGGAGGCGCTGCGCAAGGCCGTGCGCCGACGGATGGTCTCCGACGTCCAGGTCGGCGTCCTGCTCTCCGGCGGCCTGGACTCCAGTCTGATCGTGGCGCTGCTGGCCCAGGAGGGACAGCGGGACCTGATGACGTTCAGCGTGGGGTTCGAGTCGGAGGGCGGGGAGGCCGGCGACGAGTTCCGGTACTCGGACCTGGTGGCGCGGGAGTTCGGCACCGACCACCGTCGGCTGATGGTTCCCTCCGACCAGGTGTCGACAGCCCTCGACGGTGCCGTCGAGGCGATGAGCGAGCCGATGACCAGCCACGACGTGGTCGCCTTCTATCTGCTGTCCGAGCAGGTGTCCAAGGAGGTGAAGGTCGTGCAGAGCGGACAGGGCGCCGACGAGGTGCTCGCCGGCTACCACTGGTACCCGCGGCTCGCCGAGGCCGCCCGCGCGGACGCGGCCGAGCGGTACGCCGACACGTACTTCGACCGGCCGCACGCCGACCTCGCCCAGGTCCTGGAACCCGGCATGCTGTCCGACGACGACGTCTCGGGCCGTTTCGTCCGGGGCCACATGGCGGTCCCTGGCGCCGAGACGGCCCTGGACGCGGCCCTGCGCCTGGACACACACGTGATGCTCGTCGACGACCCGGTCAAGCGGGTCGACAACATGACCATGGCCTGGGGCCTGGAGGCCCGGGTGCCGTTCCTCGACCACGAACTGGTCGAGCTGGCCGCGGCCTGCCCGCCGGAACTGAAACTGGCCGACGGCGGCAAGGGCGTGCTGAAGGCGGCGGGCCGTCAGCTGCTGCCCCGGGACGTCGTCGACCGCCCCAAGGGATACTTCCCGGTCCCGGCGATCAGGCACATGGCGGGCCCGGTCCTGAAACGGGTGCGCGAGGCTCTCGAGGCGCCCGAGGCGAGGCAGCGGGGCCTCTTCCAGGAGTCGTACGTGTCCCAGCTCCTCGAGGCGCCCGACGAGCACCGCACCAAACGGGGAGCGAACGCCCTGTGGCAGATAGCGTTGCTGGAGATATGGCTTCAGACGCACGGCATCACGTGACCGACGAGAGCACACGCCATCACGTGAGCGACCGGAGCACACGCCATCACGTGAGCGACGAGAGCACGGCGGCGGAACCGACCGGCGCGGTGTTCACCCCGCCGTCCGTCGTCGCCCCACCCGGGGAACCCGGCGCGCCGGTCGCTCCGCCGCCCGGTATCCGGCCGGCGGACGGGCGGGGCACCGCCCCCGCCGCCGCCCCGGCACCGGTCTTCCTGCCCGACACGAGCGGGCCGCGGGACGCCGTGACACGGCTGCGCTCCCACGGCTGCTGGTATCCCTCCGCCAACGCCGACGGCTCCGAGGCGGCCTTCATCTGCGACCGGGGCGGCGTTCCCCAGCTGTGGGCCGGGCCCGTCGACAGGGACGACGCGCACCTGCTCGACTCCTTCCCGGACCCCGTCAAAGAGGTGTCCTGGTCACCGGACGGCCGCTGGATCGCCTACACCACCGCACCGGGCGGCGGCGAGCACTCCCGGGTGCTGTGCGTACGACCCGACGGCACCGGCCGCCGCGTCCTGGCCGGGGCCGACCCGGGCCACACCGCCTACCTGGGCTGCTGGGCGCACGACGGCTCGGCCGTCGCCGTCACGCTCGCCGCTCCGGACACCCGCACGCCCCCGGACGGTGGGGGGCCGACGCGCACGGACACCGCTCTGCCGGCGAACTGGGCCGACCGCGACGGCCGGGCCACGCTCCTGGGCGGAACCCCCTACGAGACCGCGCAGGCGGCGGGACGGACCGTGCCCTCGGTCGACGCCTTGGCTCCCCCCGTACCGTCGGTCCGGTCCGACGGCGGTCTGTCGGCCTACCTGATCGATCCCGACGGTCTGGCCTCCCCCGTACTGCTCGCCACGGAGACGCACGCCGCCACCCTGCGGGTGTGCGACATCAGTCGCGACGGCGGGCTCGTGCTGCTGCGCCGGGGGCCGCGCGGACGGCGCGAGGCGGTCGTCCGGCGCACGGCCGACGCGGCGACGACGTGCACTCTGCCGGTCGCCGACGGCGATCCGTGGATCGGCCGGTTCTCGCCCGACGGGCGGACGCTGTGGCTGCGCAGCGACGCCGAACGCGAGTACGCGGCGCTTCTCGCCGTCGCCCTCGGCACCGACGGCCGGCCGCACGGCCGGTCCGTCGTGGCGGAACGGCCGGACAGCGACCTCGACCTCCTGGCGGTGTCGCACGACGGCCACACCGCCGCGTTGTCCTGGAACGAACGGGGCGCGAGCAGGCTCGAACTCGTCGAGATCCTCCCGGGCCGCAGGGCGCCGTACGGCCCCGGCCCGCTGCGGACGACGCACGTCCCGTTGCCCCACGAGGTCGTCACCCGCGTCGAGGCGGCCGGCCCGCGAGGACTGCTGTCGGCGCTGTCCGGGTCCCAGCGCCGGCCCGGGGTGTGGTCGGCGTTCGAGGGCGTGTCCCTGCTGCGCACCCCCTGGTCGTCCCGTGACGAGGACGCCGCCGGGCCGGCCCGCCCGCCCGTGCGCCCCGTCCTCCTGCGCCTCACGGCGCGGGACGGGCTGCCCCTGAGCGGCTGGTACTACCGGGCCCCGGGCCGGCCCCCGGGCGACCCGGCACCCTGTGTGATCCACCTGCACGGTGGTCCGGAGGAGCAGGAGCGCCCCGTCTTCAGCCCGCTCTACCACGAGCTGACCGGCCGCGGACTGGACGTCTTCGCCCCCGACGTCCGGGGCTCGTCGGGGCACGGGAGATCGTTCGTCGACGCCGACCTGGGCGCCGGCCGCTTCGCCGCGCTGGACGACGTCGCGGACTGCGCGGCGCACGCGGTGCCGGCGGGCCCCGCCGACCCGACCCGACTGGCGGTCATGGGGCGCTCGTACGGGGGCTATCTGACCTTCGCCTCCCTCGTACGCCACCCGGCTCTGTTCCGCACCGGCGTCGCCGTCTGCGGGATGTCGGACCTCGCGACCTTCTTCGCCGGTACGGAGCCCTGGCTCGCGGAGTCGGCGGCCCACAAGTACGGCCACCCCGAGCGCGACCGCGAACTGCTGCGCGAGCTCTCGCCGATGACCCGCATCGACGCGCTGCGCGTCCCCGTGCTGGCCGTCCACGGCGAACACGACACCAACGTGCCGCCGGGGGAGTCCGAACAGTTCGTACGGGCGGCGCGCGACCGCGGCGTCCCGGCCGAGCTGCTCACCCTGCGCGACGAGGGCCACGACTTCCTGCGCGCGGACAACCGGCGGCTGTTCCGCCGGGCCGCCGCGGACTGGCTGCAACGCCACCTGACCGGCTGAACCGCAACGTCACCGGTGGTGCGGGGTACCCGACGACAGGCGGCACCACGGCCCCCGTACGGGCGGCCCGCGTTTCGACAGCCGCTCCCGGTGCACTCGGTCCGTGGATGAGGAAGGCGTGCTCCGCCGTTCCCGGGGGCCTACTGGGGAGAAACGATGGATCACTCGCGGGTACCCGTTCTGGAGGCGTTGCAGGAGTTCCGGCGCCGTGGAGACATCGCCTACGGCCCGCCCGGGCACAAGCAGGGCCGTGGTGTGGACCCGCGGGTGGCCGAGATCGTCGGGATGGACGTGTTCCGTTCGGACGTCCTCTCCCTCAACGGGCTGGACGACCGCCGCCAGTCCCAGGGCGTGCTGAGCCGGGCCCAGGAGCTGATGGCGGACGCGGTCGGGGCCGAGCACGCGTTCTTCTCGACCTGTGGCAGCTCCCTGTCGGTGAAGACCGCCATGCTGGCCGTGGCCGGCCCCGGCGAGAAGCTGCTGCTGTCCCGCAACGCGCACAAGACGGTGATCGCGGCCGTCGTGGTCAACGGCGTCCAGCCGATCTGGGTCCACCCCGAGTTCGACACCGAGCGGCACATCGCCCACCCGCCGGAGCCCGACGACGTACGCCGGTGCCTGCGGGAGCACCCGGACGCCAAGGGCATGCTGCTGATCACGCCCACGGACTGGGGCACCTGCGCCGACATCCGGGGCGTGGCCCGGGTGTGCCACGAGTACGAGGTCCCCCTCATCGTCGACGAGGCGTGGGGCGCGGTGCTGCCGTTCCATCCTTCGCTGCCCCCCTGGGGCATGGATGCCGAGGCGGACCTGGTGGTCACCAGCGTCCACAAGATGGGCGGGGCCATCGAGCAGAGTTCCGTCTTCCACCTGCAGTACGACCGGGTGTCGCCCGAGGTCCTCGGCCAGCGTGAGGACCTGCTGGGGACGACCAGCGCCTCGTCCCTGGTGTACGCGACGCTCGACGGCTGGCGCCGTCAGATGGTCGAGCAGGGATACGACCTCCTGGACGACGCGCTGCACCGCGCGGAACGTATTCGCACGGCGGCCGGCGAGCTGTCCGGCCTGCGGCCGATGGGCCAGGAGGTCGTCGACGAGGGGCTCGCCGCCTCCTTCGACCCGCTGAAGATCGTGATCGACGTACGCGAGCTCGGCATCAGCGGCATGCAGGCGACCGAGTGGCTGCGGACCCATCGGAATGTCGACCTCGGCGGCTCCGACACCTGCCGCGTCAGCGCCTCGATCACGTACGCCGACGACGACGAGACCGAGAAGGTCCTGCTGGACGCCCTGCGTGCCCTCGTCGAAGGCGCCGACTCCATCGAACGGCAGACGCCGGTCCACCTGCCCGAGCCCTCCATCCTGGAGCTGGAGCAGGCGATGCTGCCGCGCGACGCGTACTTCGCCGAGGTCGACCACGTGCCCGCCGAACGAGCGGCGGGCCGGATCGCCGCGGAGATGATCAGCCCCTACCCGCCGGGAGTGCCGGTGATCGCCCCCGGAGAGGTGATCACCGACGAGGTCCTCGACTACCTTCGCAGCGGCGTCGACCACGGTGTCCTGATCCCGGACGCGGCCGACCCGTCGGTGCGGACGCTGCGGGTGGTGCGGCGCTGAGCACGAGGGAAGCGGTCGTGCGAGCGGCGGAGCGGCAGCCCGGCCAGGCAGGCGGCCGGCGGCGCCGGTCGCGAGGGCGCGGAATTGTTCGGGCCTCTCACGCGCTGTTGTAGCCACAATGGCTGGGACGCCTACGGTGTGCGAGCGAGCAGTGGAAGTCGCCGAGGCGACAGATGGGAAGGTGCCGACATGGCAGCGCAGACGCAGAGGGCCGTGCTTGCGGGCGGATGTTTCTGGGGGATGCAGGACCTGATCCGCCGACTCCCGGGCGTGACGGCGACCCGCGTCGGATACACCGGGGGTGACGTGCCGAACGCCACCTACCGTAATCACGGCACCCACGCGGAGGCCATCGAGATCCTCTTCGACCCGCAGCAGACGGACTTCCGCGCGATCCTGGAGTTCTTCTTCCAGATCCACGACCCGAGCACCAAGAACCGCCAGGGCAACGACATAGGCCTCAGCTACCGCTCGGCCATCTACTACGTGGACGATGAGCAGAAGCGGATCGCCGAGGACACCATCGCGGACGTGGACGCCTCCGGACTCTGGCCGGGCAAGGCCGTCACCGAGGTCGAGCCCGTCGGCCCCTTCTGGGAGGCCGAGCCCGAGCACCAGGACTATCTGGAGCGTTACCCCGAGGGCTACACCTGCCACTTCCCGCGCCCGGGATGGCGACTGCCCGCCCGCACGGAGGGCTGAACCACTCCGCCGCCGGCGCTGGACCGGCAGCGGCCGATGCCCGGCGTCCGCATCATCGCGGACGCCGTGGCGAGGGTTGCGGAGTCCGGGGCCGCACTTGCCCGGCTGCCGGGATCTCGAACGCGTGAGAGGTCAGCTCTCGTCGGGCTTCCATCCCCACACGGTGAGCATGCCGGCCGACAGCGCCGCGCACTCCTCGGACCGCAGGTAGCGGACCGCCGCGTCGACGGCCGCGTCGTCGACCAGACCGGTGGCCAGCATCGCGGCTCTGCTCCGATCCCATGTGTCCGCCCAGAAGCGGCTGACGGGACTGCCCGGGAGCAGCGCCGGCACGTGGATCTCGGCGGCGACGGACACCAGCCCCGCTTCGCGCAGCAGTTGCGGGTACGACGGTACCCAGGAGACATCGGTGCCGATGGTGTCCCGCAGTCCTCGCCACATCGCCCGCATCGCCGCGCTGTACGGCGTGTCGGGAACTCGGTCGCTCGTCAGGTCCACCGCGTCGCTGAGCACCAGCACCCCACCGGGCGCGACGAGTTCGGCCAATACTCTGACGCGGCCCGCCGGGACTTCCGGCCGCTCGGCGCCGGGCCTGTCCAGGGGCGGTTCCCGGAGGCGGCTCGGGGGACTGGTTGTTCCGGTCGCCCTGTTCGTTCGTCAGTCCCGGGGAGGTGCGGCGAGCCATCGATCGTCCTGGAACTCGGCCGGAATCCGGTCCTCCCACGGATCGATCCCGCGGCGTTCCAGTTCGTCGAACCAGCGGTCCCGCTGCGAGGCGGGGAGCCGCCGTCCGCACCAGGGACAGAAATCGATCGTGATGCTCGACGTGCCGCCGTCATGGACGATCAGCCCGTACTCCTGGAACCTGGCACTGAACCCGATCAGCACGTCCGGGCAGGCGAAGGGGTCGTCGTGCTGTGCGCAGCGCATGTTCACGCGGCTGGTCATCGCCTCGCAGCAGTGGTCGGTCATGACCTCACGTTCTCGTTGATCGGCAGGGTGCCCAGAAGTAGATCACGGTCGGTGGCCCGCCGGGCCGCGCCCGCCGGCCGGCCCGGCGAACGCGTCGAAGCCGGATGAGTGGTCGGGCGCGGAGGAGTGGCGCCACGCGGCGACGGCCCGGGGGCCGCCGCCGCGTGTCCGGTGCGGGGAGGTGGGTCAGCGCGTCGTGTAGATGAAGCCGAGCTTGTCGATCTCGTCGGCGGCGCGCCCGTGGAACCCGGCGAGCTGCCGGCCCGAGGGTGCGGTGCGCGTCACGCAGTCGGACGTGGTGGTTCCGCCGGACAGGCTCCTGCCGAGGTTCGTGCTGAACCTGGCGTAGAAGATCCGGGTGTGACCGTCCTTCTGGCCTTGGCACAGCTGGGCGGAGGTGACGTACTCCCCGCTGCCCAGGGTGAGGGACGACGCCGTGCCGCCGGTGCCGCCGTGGGCGAGGGCCCTGCCGTTGGCGAGCGTCAGGCCGACGCTGTCGACGCGGGAGCCGCTGCGCAGCGAGATGCTCACCGGGCGGGCGCCGGCGGGTACGGCGTCGATGTCGGTGTAGTAGTCACCGTGCGGTCCGCCGTACTGGTCGCTGAGCTGGAAGTCGGCGTTGCGCGACCATGAGAAGCCGACTGCGATCGGGTCGTGGTCGGACAACATGAGACCGGCGTCGGTGAGGAACTTGGCGTGTTCGTTGTCGTAGGACGTGGCGTTGAGGGACACGAGTTTGCTGCCGCGATACAGGATCTTGTCGACGACCTCGCAGGTGTTGGGAACGGTGGGGCCGCTCTGGTCGCAGACGAGCGCGTCGCTGCCCTTGGCGGGCGGGGTGCCGCCGCGGATGAGCTGCACCCAGGCGTCGGTGAGGCTGTTGGCCGCGGCGAACTCGGCGATGGTGTCGCCGCTGCGGGTGTAGCGGGTGTTGGTGTCGCCCATGACCACGACGGCGTTGCCGGCCGAGTGGGCCTTGATGAAGGCAGTCAGCTGACTGAGGTTGTCGGCGCGCGAGGCCAGGTCGCCGTCGTTGGTGCCCGCGTTGGTGTGCAGGTTGTAGAAGTCGACGTAGACGCCTTCCGCCAGCCGCTCACGCATGAAGGTGAAGCCCTTGGGCGTCAGGCAGTCGCCGGAGTCGATCTGGCAGGAGTTCCAGTGCACCCGCTCGAAGTCGTCGGTGTCGTAGGGCAGTTTGGCGAGCGTGTTGA
This sequence comes from Streptomyces sp. NPDC088157, assembly GCF_044741545.1. Lineage (NCBI taxonomy): Bacteria > Bacillati > Actinomycetota > Actinomycetes > Kitasatosporales > Streptomycetaceae > Streptomyces > Streptomyces sp. NPDC088157. Next base: position 206,988 of record NZ_JBIUSU010000003.1, on the reverse strand, counting down.
GCCCGCTGCCGATGCCTGCGCCGCCGCTGGTGGGCGTGCGGTAGGCGTGAGCGGTGTCTCCGGCGTAGAGGTAGGCGTGATAGTTGAAGTCCTCCTCGACATGCACGATGTCGTACGGCGCGATGCGCCGGCCGATGGCCGTGGTGCTGGACTCGCGGGGAGTGGACGCGCTGGAGAGGATCTCCGGCAGGCCCGCTACGTTGTAGGTGAGGGCGCTGAAGGATCCGGAGGCCGGGTCCGCGGCGGCGGCGGGTGACGCGGTCGCGACGAACCCGCCGCAGGTGATGGCCGCGGCCGTGAGGCAGGTGAGAAGACGGCGCATGAAGCGGAACTCCTGTGAAGTGGGGAGGGGCAGCGGGAACTTACCGCTGGTAACCCTCTTCTGTCGCCGGCTCGGTCGGGGGAGATCGAAACTTGACCGCGTGGTCCAGGCCAGCGGGTTCGCCGATGGCCGGCCGTCCGGAGTCGGCGCGGTGAACCTCTTGGGAGGCGTCCGGCCGGTCGCAGGCTTGGGGACCATTTGACTCAGGACCACTGGCGGAGTTCATGACCTGCGGCGAAGGATCGGTGACGCTGGTCCCGACGGCCGTTCCATATCCGCGGAGGCGGGGACGAGGGCCGGGGGCGAGCGTGACCGCCCTCCCCGAATCGGCCGCGACAGGCGCACGGGGTCGGCGAGGGCGGCGCGAACGCGAGGACGTTCGTAGGGTCAGGGGAATATCTGACTAGTCAGGTACTGTTGGCCGGGTGAACCGCTCGCAGCAGGTGAGCGCCACATCCTTGCCGAGGTCCCGATGAAGCTGATCTACGTCTTCGACGCCTACTGCGGTTGGTCGCACGGGTTCTCCCGAACGCTTCGCGAAGTGACCTCGCTGCACCCGGAGCTCGACGTGGAAGTGGTCTCCGGCGGCCTGTTCACCGGATCGCGCCGGGTGCCGATCCGCGAGTTCGGATACGTCCAGGGCGCCAACGCCAAGATCGCCGAGCTGACTGGCGCGGAGTTCGGCGAGGCGTACGACCGGCTGATCGCCGACGGCTCGTTCGTGATGGACTCACAGGCCGCCGCCCGCGGGCTGGCCGCCCTGCGCCAGGCCGCCCCCACGCGTACGGTGGAACTGGCCATGGCGCTGCAGCACGCCTTCTACGTCGACGGCCTCAGCCTCTCCGACCCCGCGACCTACCGGAAGGTCGCCGAGCGGACCCGCCTTGAGGCGGACGACGTCACCTCCGCCCTCGAAGCGTCCGAGACGCGAGCCGCGGCCGAGGCCGACTTCGCGCGCGCCGCCGGGCTGGGTGTCGACGCCTTTCCCACTCTCCTCGCCGCCGACGAAGAGGACGAGACCGTCCTGGCGCGCGGCCGAGCCACCACCGACGAGGTGAAGCAGCGCCTCGCGGCGTTCGTCTCCACCCGCTCCTCCTGACACCCGCCCGACCACCTCCCCCGAAGGAAGCATCATGAGCACACTCGACTTCAAGGTCCTCGACCTGGACTTCCCGGCCGGCAGCAAGAACAAGACCGCCACTCTCGTCACCGGCGAGAACGAGGCGCTGCTGGTCGACGCCGCCTTCACCCGCGCCGACGGCCACCGGCTGGCCGCCGAGGTCCTCGACTCCGGCAAGAAGCTGACCACCGTCTTCGTCAGCCACGCCGACCCCGACTTCTACTTCGGCGCCGAGGTCCTCGCCGACGCCTTCCCGGAGGCGAAGTTCGTCGCGACCCCGCTCGTCATCGAACACATCAAGGACTCCTACGAGGGCAAGCTCAAGGCCTGGGCGGCCCTCGGCCCGAACCTGCCCACCCGTCTGGTGGACCTCGAGCCCCTCACCGGCGACCTGACCCTGGAAGGCCACGCCTTCGAGCTCAAGGGCGGTCCGGCGACGCTGCCCGACCGCCACTACCTGTGGCAGGCCGAGCACCGTGCCCTCCTCGGCGGCGTCCTGCTCTTCCAGCAGGAGCACGTCTGGGTCGCCGACACCCCCACCCCCGGCGACCGCGCCGCCTGGATCGCCCTGCTCGACGAGATGGCCGCGCTGGACGCGCAGCTGGTCGTGCCCGGTCACCGCCTGCCCGGCACCGCGGCCGACGCGTCCGCCATCACCGCCACCCGCGACTACCTCCTCGCCTTCGAAGAGGAGCTCGGCAAGGCCGCCGACGGCGCCGCGCTGACCGAGGCACTCGTCCAGCGCTACCCGGACAACGGGATGCTGATCGCCGCGCAGATCGGCGCGAAGGTCGCCAAGGGCGAAATGAAGTGGGGCTGACAATGAGCGAGTTCGCGACCTCCACCGCCCCCGCCGACGTCGTGCGCCGCCAGTACCTCGCCTCGGCCGCGGGAGACCTGGAAGCACTGCGCGCCACCCTCGCCCCGGACGTGGAATGGACCGAGATGGCCGGCTTCCCCCTCGCCGGCACCTACCGCACCCCCGACGGCGTCACGAGCAACGTGATGGAGAAGCTAGGCAAGGACTGGGACGGCTGGGCCGCCCATGACGACACCTACGTCGTCGACGGCGAGAACGTCGTCGTCCTCGCCCGCTACACCGCCACCAACAACGCCACCGCCAAGGCGATCGACGTCCGGGTGGCGCACCACTTCGTCGTACGCGGCGGACTCATCGTCCGCTTCGAGCAGTTCGTCGACACCGCGCTCGTCCGCGACGCCATGACCCTCTGATCTCGCATTACCACCCGTACGCCGCGGCGCACACGCGTCGCGGCGTACGGGCCGCACCTGAGGATGCTCCTGTGAAGACGACCGTCGTCCTGGTCCATGGCGCGATGCACACCCCGTGGATCTTCGACCCGCTGCGCGAACGGCTCTCCGCCCGCGGTGTCGCCTCGCGCGCCGTGCAACTGCCCAGCAGCGACCCGGACAGCGCCGCCGCTCTGGGGCTGAGGGAGGACGTCGCGGTGGTTCGAGCGGCGATCGAGGCCGTGGGCGGGCGTGTCGTCCTGGCCGCGCACTCCTACGGCGGCGTCCCTGCCACCTGGGCCGCCGCAGAGGCGGACCAGGTCGCCGAACTCGTCCACCTGGCCGCGTTCGCGCTGGAGGCCGGGACCTCGATGACGGAGTGGATGGGCGGGGACTTCCCGTCCACCTGGATCCACTCGCCCGACGGCCTCGCCGTGAGGGCGGGGGACGCCGAGGAGTCGATCTACAGCGGCGTCGATCCCGCCCTGACCGCCGAGGCCGTCAAGCGGCTCAACTGGCAGGGCATGCGCGCGTTCACCGAGAAGCTCGGCGCCGCTCCGACCCGGGTTCCGCTCACCTACGTCGTGGCCACCGAGGACCCGTCGCTCCCGCCCGCCGTACAGGAGCAGTGGGCCGCGCGCGCCACCCACAGCGTGCGCGTCCCGTCCGGGCACTCCCCGCACCTGTCCCACACGGACGAGGTCGCCGACGTCCTCGCCGCCGCGGTCGCGCGGGCCGCCACGGGCGAGTGACCCAGAGGCCGGTCCGGAAGGCCGGTCCGGTCGGCAGGCTCCCGCGTTCACGGACACCGGGAGCCCGTCCGTCTGTTACGACCTCAACTCCCTGCCACAGCAGAGTCGTTGCTCTGCCGAGCGTCAACCAAACACGGGAGCCTCCTGGGCGCACCGGCTCAGCGGGCCATCCAGCGGTCCATCTCCCGAGCCCTCGTGTCCAGCGCGGTGACGACAGAGGCCGACGCGGTCCAGGGACTGCCGGGAACCGGCACATCGCGCTGGACACCACCGCGCACGGGGCCGGACTCCGGTTCGGGCATCTCCACCTCGATTCCCGCGCGCCGAGCGAGCGCGACCGCCGTCGCCACGAACCCCTCGGAGAGCGCGAGGATCACGGAGTGTCCCGTCCGGCAGTGCCAGGCGACCAGGCAGCGTGCGAACTCCGCGTACAGGGCCGGGTCGACCTCGAGTGTGTCCGGGTCGCCCCAGTACTTGCCCTGGCCGATTCCCGAGGACAGCTCGAGCTCCGTCTCGAAGACCTCGACCTGCCGTAGAAAGAGGCGGCCGGCACCGGTCGACGGGTTCCACAGAGTCTCGTCACCGACGTCGAAGTACATGCTCATCGCGGATCCCCCTGATCAGCCGCCTTGGCACAGGGTAGAAGATCGGGCGGGTGGCCCCGAGCCGCCCGTGCGCGCCGGGGCGCCGGTCGGCCCCCGTATGACGACCGCGGCTTCCGGCGGCGATACGACGTCCTAGCCGCGTCCGGTCTCCGTGGCGAAGGCGTCGAGCAGGGCGAAGGTCTGCGCGGGCTGTTCGAGATGGGGCAAGTGGCCCGCCTCCGCCACCACTTCGAAGCGGGCGTTTCCGAACGACGCGGCGTACTCCTCACCGTAGGCCGGAGTCGCGATGCGGTCGCTCTCGCCCCACAGGACGAGGGCGGGGACGGTGACGGCCGCGAGACGGGTGCGGAGGCTGGGGTCGTTCATGGCGGGGCCGCCGGAGAAGACGCGCAGAGCTGCCATGTTGGCCTGGATGACGGCGAGTCGCTCGGCCGGGAAGGTGGCGGGGTCGACGTAGAAGCGCTCGGAGTCGTGGAAGGCGTACTCGGCGACACCCCGCGCGTCGAGTGCGAAGAAGTCCCGGATCGGTTCGCCGTCCACCTCGATGCCGACCGAGTTCAGCAGAGCGACCCCGCTGATCCGGCCCTCAGTGTCGGCCGCGGCCAACTCGGCGCCGATCCAGCCGCCGAGCGAGGAGCCGACGACCAGGACGTCGGACAGGTGACGGTCGCGGAGGAGGCCCAGATAGGCGGCGGCGAGATCGGCCACGGAGGTGAACCGGTCGGGCCGTGGGGTGCCGTTCCAGCCGGGGTGGGTGGGCAGCAGGGTATGGGCGGTCGTGGCGAGGTGTTCGGCGATCGGGGCGACGGTCGCGGGACCGCCGCCGCCGTGCAGGACGAGGACGGGGCGGCCGGCGGCGGGGCCGAATTCGGTGATTGTCAGTTCCGAGATCATGCCCAGGAGAGTAACTAAGGATATTTATATAAGCAAGTTTAGTCATGGTGCTAGCCTGGTGGGCATGGTCGTTGAACTGCAGATCCTCGGAAGGGCCGTGAAGGCCGCCCAGTACCGCCAGCACCGAGCGCTCGACAGCCGCCTCGCGTCGATCGGCAGCACACTCGCGCAGTGGGACGCGCTCCGCGCGATCGGCCGCACGCCGGGCGCCAGTGCGCGACAGCTGGCGGCGGCGACGTTCCAGAGCGAGCAGGCGTTCGGCACGCTCGCCGGCCGCCTGGTGGCACAGGGGCTGGTGGATCGGCAGCCCGGACACGGCCGGCGTATCGAGCATCACCTCACCCCCGAGGGTCAGCGGGTGCTGAAGGCAGGCCACGGGGTGGCGGATTCGGTGCTCGCGGAGTGCTTCGAGGGGTTGGCGGAGACGGAACGGGAGGCGTTGCTGGGGCTGCTGCGGAAGATCGAGGGGCGGCCCGAGGACGAAGCCGGGCCCTGACGCCCCAACGGCGTGTGGCGTACATGCTCACTCATGACGGCATGACGGCATGACGCTGGATTCGGCATCCCGACGTCATGGCCCTACACCTGGCCGTCGCCGACGCACAGGCCGGCACCGCCCGCCGCCTCGCGCCCACCCGGAACAGGCGGGGAAGCCGACGTGGTGCCGTGCGGCTCCCGGACGACGGCGACGCCGCCGGGCGGGACGACGACGGTGCCGGAGACCTGGCTGCCGGTGAGCAGTTCGACCCCTTCGGCGGGCACCTCGGCGCCCTTTCCGGCGTGGTCGACGAGGAACAGGAAGTCGGCTGCCGCGCCGCGGCGCCGAACCACCTCGACCCCGGCGGGCACCTCGTGTTCGGGGACCACGCCGGCCTCCTCGCGAAAGCGGTGGAGCAAGGTGGAGAGGGTGTCCCGGTCGGGATGGGTGGCCACGTACCAGGCGGTGCCGCTGCCGTACTCGTTGCGGGTGACGGCGGGCAGGCCGGCCAGCGGTCCGTCGGCGTAGGAGACGATCTCCCGCGCGTCGGCGAGACGGACGCGCTCCGACCACAGGTCGGCCGTGGCCCCCGGGCGTACTTCACCGGCCAGCCCCGTCGTCTCTCCCGGCAGCAGAGGGAAGAGCTCGTCTGTCGATACTCCGAGGACGTCGCGGAACGCGCCGGGGTAGCCGCCGAGGACGACATGGCCGTTCTCCTCGACCATGCCACTGTGGAAGCCGACGGCCAGCGTCCCCCCGCTCCGCGCGAACCGGGCGAGGTTCGCTGCCGCCTCCTCCCTCACCCGACGAGATGGCCGTCGGACTGATCCATGCCCTGCGGGAGGGCGGCCGACGAGTGCCGGAGGACATCAGCGTGGTCGGCTTCGACGGCAACCCCGTCTTCGCCTACGTCACCCCGCCCCTGACCACCGTCCGTCAGCCCTTCGACGCCGCGGCACTGGAGGGGATCAGGCTGCTCGTGCACGCCATCGAGCAGCCGGAGAGGGAACTGCCTCCCGCGAGTGAACCGCCCGTCGAACTCGTCGTCCGCGGCTCGACCGCACCCCCGCCGTCCCCTCAGGAACAGACGGTGCCTCGCGCCGTCTGAGCAACCACCCGGACGGGTGCGGAGCACAGCGCACGCGTGAGCAACACCCTCTGTCGTCCGACGGCCCTCATTCCGAGCGGCTCGTCGGAGACGTCGTCGCCGCGACATCGGACGCTGTCGCGCCGGCCGACCTCACTCATCGACTCCGCCGTGCCACGCCCCGATCGGTCCGGCGTGCGGCGGGCACTGAAACACACCTTTGTCCCTTCCCCTGGGAGCCGCAATGTCCCCTGCGCAGACAGGCGCCAGATCCGGCGCCGCTCCACGTTCCCGTCCCCTCTTCCTCCTGACGCTGATGTTCGCCGCGCTGTCCGCGGTGGCGACGCTGGTGCTGCCCGCCGCGGGCCGCGCGGACGCTCTGGCCCGGCCGTCGCAGACGATGTACACGCCCCCGTCGAACGCGCCCTCGCCCGGATCGTTCTACCCGCGGGCGATGCGTCTGCAGCACAACGGCTCGGCCAACGGCACGCTTCTGGCGACGTTCGAGCAGTACACCACCGGCACGCCGGTCCTCCCGATCTACCGCAGTACCGACAACGGAAACTCCTGGACGAAGCTTTCCGAGGTCGCCGACACGCAGAACGGCTGGGGCATGCGCTGGGAGCCCGAGCTGTTCGAACTCCCCACCGCTGTGGGTGACTTCCCCGCGGGCACCATTCTCGCCGCCGGAGCCTCCGTCCCCGCCGACCGCTCCGCCATCAAGATCGACGTCTACGCCAGCACCGACCGCGGACAGACCTGGACCTTCCTGAGCAACATAGCCACCGGTGGCGCGGCCTTCGACACGAACGGAAACACTCCCGTGTGGGAGCCGTTCTTCCTCGTCTCCGGCGGCAAGCTGATCGTGTACTACTCCGACCAGCGCGACGCCGCCCCACGGCCAGAAGGTCGTGCACCAGGTCTCCACGGACCTGCGCACCTGGGGTCCGGTCGTGGACGACGTGGCGATGCCCACCTACAAGCAGCGCCCGGGCATGCCCACCGTCGCCAAACTGCCCAACGGCAACTACGTCATGACGTACGAGTACGGCGGCTCTCCCTCGGGCAACTTCGCCGTCTACTACAAGATCTCCGCCGACCCGGAGGCCTTCGACTCCGTCACGGGGATACCCCTGCGTTCGACGGACGGAGTGGTCCCCACCAGCACCCCGTACATCACATGGCTGCCCACCGGCGGCCCGAACGGCACCCTCGTCGTCAGCGCCTACAGCACGGGCGACCTGTTCCTGAACACCACGGGCGGTGCCGCGGACACCTGGACACGGATCAACTCCACCGTCGTCGGCGGCTACAGCAGGGGCATGCTGCCCCTGCCCGACGGCCACAGCCTGCTGGTGCTCAGTGGGGGAAGCGGAGGCAGCAACGTCCGGAATCCTGTCACGTACGGCACCATCGATCTGGGCGGCGGTATCTCGGACGGCGCCACCTACACCGTGTCCAACGCGAACAGCGGACTGAAGCTCGCCATCGCGGGCGGCTCCACGAGCAACGGCGCCTACGCGACCCAGCAGAGCACCGACAACGCCACCGACCAGCAGTGGCGCTTCATGGCGCAGCCCTCCGGCTTCTTCAAGATCTTCAACGTGGCCACCGGCAAGGTCCTGGGTGTGGAGAACCAGTCCACCGCCGACGGCGCCAAGATCCTCAGTGGGACGACAACGGCACCCTCGACCACGAATGGGCCGTCGCCCCGAACGCCGCCGGCGGCTACACCCTCACCAACCGCGTCACCGGCAAGGCCCTCGAGATCCCGAACGCCTCCACCTCCGCCGGCGCCATCGCCGACCAATGGAGCGACACGGGCTGCGCCTGCCGGCGCTGGAACCTCACCCAGACCGCCCTGCCGCCACTGGGCACCGGACAGTACGTCCTCGTCAACAAGAACAGCGGCAAGTACCTCGACATCCCCAACGGCTCCACGGCCACGGGTACGGCCGTGGGCCAGTGGCAGAACAGCGCGTGCCTCTGCCAGTTGTTCACGTTCCAGTCCGCGGGCGGCGGAGCCTGGACCATCAAGAACGCCAACGGCAACCTCAACCTGGACATCCGTTCCGGCTCCACCACCGCGGGAGCCGCGGTCGTCCAGAACACGCCCTCGGCCGCCGGCTCGCAGAAATGGACGCTCACCGACGCGGGCAACGGCTACTACGAACTCAAGAACGTCAACAGCGGCCTCAACGCCGGCGTCGCCCAGTCCTCCACGACCAACGGCGCCGCCGTCGTCCAGTGGAACGACGTGAACGTCGACGACCAGCAGTGGAAGATCGTCCGCATCAACTGAGCGGCGGGCGCCCTCTCGTCGTCGGCTCACGAAGGGCCTCCTGCCGGCTCGGGATCGCGTGACGACCCGAGCGCCAGGAGGCCCTGCTGCGTGGGTATCTGCTCGGTGGGGATCCTGCTGTGTGGCCAAGAAGGGCGCTTCGTTCGTGGAGGTGCCTGCCCCTGCCTGGACGGGGTCGACGACGAACTGCTCGTGCGGGTGTCCGGAGCCGATCTCCACGCACGCGCCGATGATCGCTTCGGCGGGTCCGGGGGCAGCAGGCCGAGGTCATTATTGGCCCGCGCGGCCGCCTGCTTGACCGCCGCCAGTGCGGTGACCAGGTCGGGGAACCCGGCGATGGCCGCCTGGTCGAGTCCAAGCCCGGCGTCTACATCAACCAGCTCTTCGACACCAACCAGTTCGCCCAGACGGCCGCCGGCTAGGAGACCGGTCTCTGCCGGCGGCCGGGACCGTGCAACCCCCGGCAGGGGTCAGCAGTCTCCTTTACGGGCACCAGGTGTCCCAGGAGTAGACGGCAACCACGGATCACGATCCCTCGCCGGGAGGTGGCCACTGGTGGAGCCGTGAGGATTCGTTGTGCGAGGAGGCATGTGGGATGGCTGCACGTCGTGACGATGCAGACGGCTGCTCAGCGCGCTTCCGCCGGCACGGCGGGGCTCCTGCCGGCGGGCTGCAGTCCGCGAGGGAACGGGTACACGTCACGCGAGAGGTGGTCGAACCGCTGCTGCGGCGCTCCGACTTGTTGTCGCAGCTCCTGCGCATCGGGTACGCGCGCGACCCACGGGGACAGGAGACGTAGGCGGTCCCCGGGGGCGTCCGGGCGCGGCTCGCGCAAGCCCGTCAGGCACTACGAGCATGACGACCGCACGCCCGTGGTCTGCCCCCCTCGTGATCCGCATGTGATCCGTGCCCCGTAGTCTCCACCTGACCAGGGGGGCGCGGGACGCGCGACCAAAACGGGGGACGACACATGGCGTATGGGCGTGCGGCGATACCGGCACTGATCGGAGGAGTGCTGCTCACGGCACTCCTGTGGTGGGCGGGGGCGAGTGCGCAGGCGCTGCACCTGCCGGGCACCGCCGACGTGATCGGCGGCCGGGCCGCGGCCGATCTCCAACAGTGGCTCGCTCCCTGGTCGTACGACCCTCCGACCTCGGTTCTGTTCGGCGCCGGGGCGTCCGGCGAGATCGGGGGGCCGGCCGGTACCGACGGCACCCGCTACCTCGACCTGTACCAGACCGCACTGCAGATCAGGTTCGCCGCGGTCTTCGCCTTCTTCGTGCCCGGGGCGCTGCTGCTGATCCGCAGGCTGCCGCCGGTGCACGGCCGGATGCCCGCCGCGCTGCTCGCGGTATGGGCCTGGGGTCTCGTGGCCGGGACCCTGGCGGTGACCGTCTCGGCGCCGTGGCTGATCGCCTCGCAGGGGCACGGCAGTTACCGCTTCCTCCCGCAGCTTGCGAGTGTGATCTCCACCGGGCGGCAGATCGTGGTGGTGACCGCGCTGCTCGCGGCGGTGGGAACGGTGCTCGCGGCGCGGGTCACCGCCAAGGGCGCCGGTCCGCTGCCACGCGAGGTCGTCCCGGCGCGTGCCGCCCGTCTGGCCGCCGGTGCCGGGACCGTGGTGATCGCGCTGTCCCTGGTGGTCCTGTCGTACCAGTCGGTCGCCGCCGCTCTCCAGACGGCTTTCTCGGGCGGCGGGCTGTTCGCCGAACCGGGCGACCTGCTGCGCCAGTGGTTGCTGCTGGGCGCCTGGGCCGGCCCGGCGGGCTCGCCGCTGGGCGACTGGCTCCTGTACCGGGCCGCCGACGTGCTGCTGCTCGCCGTGGTGTGGTGGGCGCTGCGGTGGTTGCCCGGACTGCTCACGCGAGCCACGGTGCCGGCCATGGCGGTCGGCGCGGTCTGCGCGACCGTCCTGGGGCTGCTGGCTGGCCAGTTGCTGCGGATGGCGACGGACGGAACGGGCATGCGCTACGGCCTGATGTACCTGTCCGCCGCTGTCGGCAACGGCGTCCCGGCAGCCCTGATCTGGGGCCTGCTGTCGGGAGTCGCGGCTGCGGTGACGCTGCGCGTGGCCGTGCGCCGCACGGAGAACGCCGATGCCACGGCTTCCGTCCAGGAAGCCGCTCGGCTTCAGGACTGAGCGGGCCGGACGGGCGGCGGGCCCGTACGAAGTCGTGGTACTCGCCCTGTACGAGACCCTGGTCGACCCGTCGTCCGCGAACGGCTCCCGTGCACTACTGCCCAACCGAACGCCCCCGCCCCCGCCTCAAGGCCCCGATGATGTAAGGCACCTCAAGGCCCCGATGATGTAAGGCTCCACCGAGTAGCGCACCCAGGCACAGTACGGCCCAGCCGCACCACCTGAGGGGAATTCAGTGCTCGCGGGGCGCGTACATGATCACGGCCATCCCGGCGAGGCAGATCAGGGCGCCGATCACGTCGTAGCGGTCGGGACGGTAGCCGTCGGCGACCATGCCCCAGGCGATCGACCCGGCGACGAAGATCCCGCCGTACGCGGCCAGGATGCGCCCGAAGTCGTCGTCGCTCTGCCAGGTGGCCACCACGCCGTAGACGCCGAGGGCGATCACGCCGGCGCCGATCCAGATCCATCCCCTGTGCTCGCGGATCCCCTGCCAGACAAGCCAGGCACCGCCGATCTCGAAGAGGGCGGCGACGACGAACAGGGCGACGGAACGAGCGACGGTCATAGCGGTGGACCCTACCTGTGGCTCGCGCCGCTGATCCCCGACGGGCGCCGTGCGGGAGCCGACGCCGGCGGTGCCGCTCCATGCGGTGATCACCGAGCCGAAGGTGATCACCAGGACGAGGGGGCGACCATGAACCCGTTCAGCTCGGTGGCACTGCTACGTCATTCCATGCGGACGTCGATCGCCATCGTCTCGTCGCCCGGGCTCCCCTCGACCTCGATGGTGACCCCGGACCAGTGTCCGTCCGGCAGGTTGAGCGGCGGGATCGTCGTCTCGCCGAGCGCCGTGTTGCCCAGGGACGGATAGAGGTCGTTCGAGTCTCCCCGGTTGCCCCGGCCGAAGATCGCCCCGAGGTCCCGTTTGCCGTCGGCCTGGAGCAGTTCGATGGCGAGGGCGTCCTCCTGGTTGACGTCCTCGATGGCTTCGTCGACGACGTAGACCGCGACGCCCGAGTCGGGGAGGAACGCGTCCTGCCCGCGGCGGCGCCGGTACTCGACGAGCAGGTACTGCGTCTCCGTCATCGTGTCCTCGTTCTGAATGAACACGAGGTCGCCGCTCTCCGCGGACGGCCGCAGTACCAGGTCCTTGGTGGTCGCCGTGACGCGCTGAGGGGCCGCCCAACCGTGGAACATGCGCAGCATGCCGTTCGGGAAGGTCGGTGTGAGCCCGTGGTTCCCCCAGGAACCCGACGCCATGAGGCAGTAGTTGCCGAGGCCATTGGACGTCGTGGCTTCCAGCTGGCCGGTGTCGTAGTAGTCCGCCCAGCGTGCGGCGAGATGGCCCCACTCGTGGGCGCACACCCCCATCGCGCAGTCCTCGGGCACGGTGAGGAAGGTCTCCACGGTCAGGCCGGGCGCGACCTCGATGCCGTCGGGCACGCCCCACTTGAGGCTCCACAGGTCGTCGCGCTCGAGCGTCTCCTCGGCGCCGGGGCCGGCGTGCACGAGGAACAGGGCGGTGACCGTCTGCTCCTCGAGCGCGTCGAAGGGTGTGAAGTCGACGCCCTCCGCCATGGCGAGCCGTACCGCGTCCCGGGCCAGACCCTGGGTGTTGCGCGGGAAGCCGTCCTCGGTGAGACCGGAGTTGCCGTCGGCGTAGAACGACAGCGGCTGCGGCATGCGGAACCAGCCATGGACCTCGCCCTGGACGTCGATGCCGGTGTCGCCTATGGGGTCGAAGCCGCTCACTGTGCGGTAGTAGTCGCGCATGCTGCCGGTCGGCAGGGACTTCGTGCTGAACAGCAGCTCGCGGAAATGGCCGGGGCGGCGGTTCGGGTCGTGCGGCCGGTCGGGAAAGTCGACCAGTAGCACCAGCGTGTGGATCGGGCCCTTCAGGCGCTTGGAGGGCCGGGTGATGAGCTGGCGGGTGCCGCTCGGGGCGACGCGGACGGCGCCGTCGTCGAGCCCGATGCGTTTGGCGCCGCGCCGGGCGGAGCGCCAGGTGTAGTAGTAGTCCTCGAAGGTGATGGTGCCCGGCAGCCGGCCCGATGTCGTCAGGTCGAGGTAGCGGGCGTAGAGCTGGGCCAGGGCGTCAGGCGCCAGCGGAACCGGGCAGGGCCCCGCGCAGGCTGCGGCGGGGCCCTTCTGCAGAGTACGGGGGTATCGCATAGCGACCACTCCGTTGAGGTAGGACGATCGCAGAGGTAGGGGCAGGACCACGCGGGACGAAACGCAGTGGTTCTTTGAGCAGGGCCTGTTCGCGCGCCCTGCGTTCGTGCTGTACACATCCAGCTTCCCTCCGGCCCGAGGCCTGGTCAAACGCAGTCAGGAGCACGGAGCTTGACCTGTTGACGCTTCAACTCACCTCCTCGCCCTCGAAGTCGCTGCGGGCGGTGCCCGCGCTCACCGCGCGAGTGCCGCCCGAGCGACTGTCCGGCCGTCGGCGGTACACGGCGCCATGTGCCCGGTGACGGAAGTGGCGTCGGGCACTGTGGCCGGGCCTGGGTGGATCCATCGGTTGCCATGACGCGGTGGGCCGGCGAGGAGCACCGGCTCGATGGCCGCATGGCGTTCGCGTTTGCGGCCTGCTCGGCACCGTCCCTGCCCGGCAGAAGGGCGATCGCACGCGGGCCTGCTGTGCACGCTCATCGGTGGAACCGTCAGCGTCCTCGTCCTCGTGAAGAGCGCGGCGTCCCGGACGGTGTCGTCGTCGAGTTCGGGCCCGTGGAAGCCGCCGACCGAGCTCACGTGCGTGCCCGGGGCGAGCCATGCGCGGCGCAGGACGGGGCGGGTCGCGCCGGTGCAGCAGTACACGGCGGCCGTGGGTGTGGACGGCGTAGCCCCGCGACGTGCGCCGTGACGTGTTCCGCACGCCTGTCGTGCTCCTAAGCGGGCACCCGCAGGAACAGGACGACAGGGAGGACATCGTGACCCGACACCACGCACACCACGTGCCGACCGCCGGCCACACGCCGGACGACGACCTGACCGGATACCAGGTGGACGCCACGGACGGACACGTCGGCAGGGTCAGCAAGTACTCCAGGGACCTCGGTCCGCGGTTCCTGGTGGTGCACACCGGCCTGTGGGTTCTCGGCAGGGACGTGGTGCTCCCGGCGGACGCCGTCATGGGCGTCGACCACGACGCCCGCATCGTGCAGCTGTCCCGGTCGAGGACGCAGGCCAAGTCGGCGCCCGTCTTCGACGCGGACACATATCTGGGCGATCCACGTCACCGCGACCAGCTGGGCGGCCGGCACGGATCCGGGCACTGACGCACCGATCCGGGCACTGACGCACCGTTCCGGGCGCCGGCACCCGGAACGGGGCACTGACAGACGCGGCCCGCGCCTCTTGAGGGGTGCGGGCCGCCCGGGAATTCCGCACCGACGTCTCACGTCGACAGCCGTCCGCCTCGCGCAGGGGGAGAAGGGTCGTCGCTCCGCGTCACCGCGTAAGCGCTTTCTCGGTGCCGTGGACAGGCATGTACATTTGCCCGGGTCGGGTGGGCATCGATACCCGACCGCCGACCGGCGGCAGCCGTCCGAACTCGCACGGAGAAGCACTCACATGGATCAGGCCGTGCGTCACCGTCGTCGGGCGCTGTTCCTCCTCTTCCTGCTCGCCGGGATCGCGATGTCGTCGTGGGTGACGCGCACGCCCGCGATCCGGGACCGGCTGGACGTGACCACCGCACAGATGGGACTCGTGCTGTTCGGGCTGTCGTTCGGCTCGATGGCGGGGATCACCTGTTCGGGGCGGCTGGTGTCCCGGTTCGGGACACGGCCCGTCGTCGTCTGGGGGACCGTTCTCCTGCTCGCCGGGATGGCCACGATCTGCGTCGGCAGCGCCGCCGCCTCGATCCCTCTGGTCACGGCGGGTCTGTGCGCCTTCGGCGCCGGCATGGGCGTCGGTGACGTGGCCGTGAACGTCGACGGTACGGACGTGGAGCGGATCAGCGGGGTGACCACTCTGCCCGCGCTGCACGGCTGCTTCAGCCTGGGCACGGTCCTGGGAGCCGGCGCCGGCATGGCGATGACGGCGTCCGACGTGCCCGTGCACTGGCACCTCGCGGCCGCCACCCTGGTGGCCGCCGCACTCTTCGTCCTCGCGGCCCGCGCCCTGCCGGCGGGCACCGGGCGCGTCGCGCCCAAGGGTCCCCGGGAAGCTCACGGCGACGGGCGCCACCCCGCGGTGTGGAAGGACGGAAGGCTCGTCCTCATCGGCGTGATCGTGCTCGCCATGGCGTTGGCCGAAGGCTCGGCCAACGACTGGTTGCCCCTGCTGATGGTCGACGGACACGGCATGGACGCCACATCGGGCTCCTTCGTCTACGCCGGGTTCGCCGCGGCCATGACGGTGGGCCGCTTCAGCGGAACGTTCTTCCTCGACCGCTTCGGTCGTACCGCCGTCGTGCGTGCCAGCGCCGTCAGTGGCTCGCTCGGCCTCCTCGTCGTGATCGTCTCGGACAGCGCCGTCCTGGCCGGTGTCGCCGTGCTGCTGTGGGGACTGGGCGCGTCGCTCGGTTTTCCCCTCACGCTCTCCGCGGCCGGCGAGTCAGGGCCCGACGAGACGGCCCGGGTCGCTCTGGTCGCCACCATCGGCTATGTCGCGTTCCTCGTCGGGCCCCCCGGCCTCGGCTTCCTGGGGGACCACATCGGCCTGCGCCCCGCCATGTTCGTCGTCCTGGCCTGCGTCGCCTGTGCCGCTTTCCTGGCCCCCGCTGTCGACGTCAGGTCCCGTACCGTCGTCACAGCGCCCGCGCAGGACAGCGCCACCGAAACGGCTGGTCGCTGAAACGGCTTCCCGGCTGCGCTGCCGGTCACTGGCCGGGAGTCGGTGCAAAGGAGCTGATCGTGTACAGGGCTTCGTCGTCGATGGAGTTCTCGTCCCAGTCCAGGGAGATCCGCACAGGATGCCCGTCGGCGGCGTAGTCCGCTTCCGCCGTGTCCGCGGACTCGCTGCGGGCCCGGTCCAGAGTCCTCAACAGCTCGCCGATCGTGGGTACTTCACCGGGCAGATCCAGCACCTGGCGCCGGCTGTCCTCGTCGACCCCGACGGCCTCCACCACCTTGCCGTCGCGCACCTTCACCCGGAAGGTTCCCGCCAGGACCTGGGTGCTCGAGGTCAACGTGTACGCGTACGCGGAAGGTTCCTCCCAGGTGATCTTCGGCGCGTCGGTCTCGGCGGACCGCGTGGACGGTGGGGAACCGCAGGCCGCGGTCGCGCATAGCAGGGCGCCGAGCAGGGCGGCCGTGGCTGCGGATCGAGAGAGCGAAGGTCCGGCGGTCATGGTTACTCCCCAGCGGTCGACTACCGCTGTGACGCCCGGCGCCGGAAAAACGTTCACGGTGTGTTCCGTCGGTGCCTTGGGACAGCGGCAGTGCCGCCCCAAGGCGCCGACGGTGAACGTCAGTTCCCGCCGGACGAGGCGGCCCGGCGCTTGAGCAGCCACCACGCTCCGCCGCCGAGCACGAGCAGGGCGACGATCACACCGACCAGGGCGCCGGAGGACGTGCCGTCGTCCTTGTCGGCGGCGGTGTCACCGGCAGCCGCTGAGGTGTCCGCTTCGCTCGCCGTGACGGAAGGAGCGGGGGCGGCCGCACTGGCCGACGCGCTCTCGGCCGCGGTCGGGCTGGGACTGATCGGCTTGGCGCCCGGGGCGGCGGCCTTCAGCTTCAGCAGCGGCGCGGGCTGCTCGGGCTCCTCGCCGCCGGCGGGCAGTTCGATCCAGCGGGAGACCTCCCCGTCGCTGTAGGTCTCGACGGTCTTGAACGCGAGCTCCTTGACGTCCGGCAGCTGCCGGATCCTGATCTTGTGCTCGGCGTCGACACCGGTCTTCAGCGCAGGGCCGGCGACGGTGTAGCCGTCCTTGGTGGCCGTGAGCTTCCAGCCCTTGGGGCTCTCGTCGAGGGTGACGTCGGCGGGGGCGATGCCCTCGGGGAGGACAACGCGCAGTGCGGTGAAGCCCGCGGAGTCGGACTCGGCCTCGGAAACGAAGCTCAGGGTGACGTTCTCGGCCAGGGCCTGGGGCTTGTCGGCCTCGACCTCCGCATGCGCGGCGGCCGGGGTGGCCAGGGCGAGTGTGGCCGTCAGCGCGACGGCGCCGGCGAGGACGAGACGACGGCCGGCGCGCGCCGACGGACGGGTGGAGATGGACACAGGGAGACTCCTTGCGGATACGGGAGAACCCGGCCCCGCGGACACCGGGGCCGGTGAAGGACCGAAGAGTGCTCCCGTCGCGGCGGTCCCCTGCGCACCACCGCGTGCTCCAGTGCTTCCTCCCGTGCCTGTGCCGCCGCCTCGAAGAACGTACCCGCCCGCCGACGAGGCAGCCGGGACGCCACCAGGTCGGGATCCGCGAGCGATCGCGGCGGCATCTGGGTCAGGGCGACCGCGGCGGCCCTGGCGAGTGTGCGGAGCGAATTGAGCGCCGCCGCCATCCGCGTGTCCGCCCGGTGCAGCAGCCAGGCCACCACCAGAGCGGCGGCCGTGTGCGCCGTGGTCATCGCCGCTCCGGCGTGATGCCAGGAGTGGCCGTCCCCGGCGGCCATGTGCCCGGCATGCATGGTGTGCCGGGGATCGGCGGCCATCGAGGCGTCGCCGCCCGCGTAGGACAGTGCGAGGTGCAGCGCCCCTTGCGTCACCAACGTGAACCCGACGGTCGCCACCGGGGCGTAGCGCCGCCGTGCGAGCGGCCGGACCGCCGAGAACTGCGCCACGACCAGCACGGTCACCAGTCGCCAGGGCACCGTGCCTTCGTCGATGGCGTGGTGGCCGAAGGTCGCGAGCACGGTGCCGAGCACGGCGAACAGACCGGCCCGCGCGCACGTTCCCGCGTGGCCGGCCCGGCCTGCCGCGGCACGTCTCTGGTGCCCTGTCACGTGATCAGGCTGCACGGTCGCCCATCATCCCCCGACGACCGCGCCCCGTACGCCCGACCGTCGACGACGCCCGGTTCGCGCCGCCACGACCGAGTGACGAGCGACTCGGGCGGTTGGCCGTTCGTCCTGGACGTTCCGGCTGGTGGAGGTCAGGGGCGTTCACCTCGACGTATACGGCGGGGCGGGCAAGGCCGTTCACACGGGCGGGACGTGCAGGCGCGCGGGTCGGGTCGAGCCGCGGCCGGGCCCGGCCGCGGGGAGGCCCAGGGCCGTGGGTGAGGGCGCTGAGGACAACGGTGGCGGGCATGTCCACACGGGCGAGGACCTGTTGGCCGTCGGCCTCGCCGGAGTGGTCGCCGGGCCTACGGCCGCGAGGCGCGGGTCGCGTGGAAGGGGATTTCGGCCGGGTGGTGGCCGTGGCCGACGAGCCATGCCCGGTCGCCGGCCGTCGTCCTGCCGAGGGCCGGCGACCGGCTTGCGCCCGGGCCGACTGCTCTCAGTCGGCCACGCGTAGCAGCAGCTTCCCCGTCGACGTACGCCCGCCCATCAGCCGGTGCGCCTCGGCCGCCTCCGCCAGTGGGAACTCCGCGGTGATCGGAAGGCTCACGCTGCCGTCGGAGACCGTACGGAAGGCGCGCTCGGCGAGGGCGCGCAGCGCCTCGGGCGCGGTCTGTGCGAGCCCCAGGATGGAGAAGCCGCCGACCGACCGCCCCCTTCCGTACAGCTCGGGCTGTCCGACGTGCCACGGTTCGGCCCCGCTCGCGTTGCCGAAGGACACCAGGCGTCCGAAGACTGCCAGCGCGTCGAGGCCGCGGCGCAGGGTGTCGCCGCCCACCGGGTCGAGTACCAGGTCGACCCCCTTGCCGTGGGTTGCGCGGCGGACGTCGTCGGCGAAGGCGTCGCCGACGAACACCTCGTCGTAACCGTGCTTGAGCGCGTGCTCGGCCTTGGCCGCCGAGGACACCACGCCGTACACGGTGCCGGCGCCCGCCGCCCGGGCGAGTTGCCCGGCCACCGTGCCGATGCCGCCCGCGGCGCCCTGCACCAGCACGGTCTCCCCGGCCCGCAGCCGCCCCACCTCGTGGATCAGGGCGTGTGCGGTCGGCACCACGGTGGGCAAGGTGGCGGCGGTGCGCAGGTCCAGGCCCTCGGGAAGCGGGAAGACGGTGACGGCGTCGGCGACGACCACCTCGGCGTAGGCCCCGCCGTCGACGAGCGCGGCGACCTCCTGTCCCGGGAGCAGCCCCTGGACGCCGTCGCCGACGGCCCGGACCCGTCCCGAGACCTCCAGCCCCGGCCGGAACGGCAGCGACTGCACCCGGTAGCCCTCGGCGCGCGCCTTGAGGTCGGCGAAGTTCACGCCGACGTAGGCGGCGTCGATGGTGACCTGGCCCGGCCCGGGTTCGGGAACCTCGGCCTGGACGACCTGCAGCACCTCGGGGGCGCCGTACTCCTGGAACTCGACTGCGCGCATGACGGATCACCGCACCCTTCGATGAGTGTTCAACGGGAAGCGAACACTTGGACTGTAAGATATCCATCGAACACTCGACAACCGGCCGGGACGCTCCGCGTGGCATCCGGTCGGGAACGCGTGGCGACGGGAGGGGTATGTCGAACGAGGTTGCGGGCGGTTCTCACCGTGCGGCGCCGGTGCACACGGATCCCGAGGAGGTGTCCGTGCTCACAGCGCTGTCCGCGGTCTCCGACCCCGTGCGCATCACGCTGATCCGCGAGCTGGCGGGCTCCGCCGACTGGACGCGCAGCTGCGGCAGCTTCGACGTGCCCGTCGGAAAGGCCGCGCTCAGTCACCACTTCTCGGTCCTGCGCGGCGCCGGTCTGGTGGAACAGCGTGACGAGGGGGCCAGGCGGGTCAACCGTCTGCGCCGCGAGGAGTTCGAGGAGCGCTTTCCCGGGCTGCTCGCCCTGCTCCTGCGCGAAGACGGCGCCGGTGAGGCCCGCTGATCGGGCTGGCTCCGCACCCCCCGGAGGTCGGCTCGTCCAGGACGAGGACACAACGCACGCGCCCCGGCGGCCCCGCATGACATCCACCGGCCTCAGCACCCCGCCCCGCACCCAGCCCCGGTAGGCCGATCCGACGGCTGTACGGCCCGGAGCCGGTGGGGCAGACTGCAGACATGGGGGATGTGCTCAGCAGCGGCCCGGACCGACCGCCCTGGAGACCACCGCGCCGGCTGATCACCGCGGCCGCAGCCGTGGCCCTGTCCGCGGCACTCGTGGTGGGCATCGTGGCCGTGAGCGGGTCCGACGAGAAGACCCCGGCGGCACCCCCGACCTCGTCGTCGCCATCGCCTTCCGGCAGCGCCTTTCCCGACGGCCCGGACGCGATCACCAGGGAGGGGCAGACCCCCGGCCTGGTGATCGCAGGGTTACCGCTGCCCCGCAACGCCACGCTGATCAAGAGGGACCGCAGAGCTTACGAGGGTCCGTCGACAGTGGTCCTACGACGCTCGGACGGGTCTTTGGGACGGCACGGAGCGGTGGTCACGTTCCCCGTGCCCCCGCCGCAGGGGGGACGCCCGGTCCGTGTCGGCAGCGTCTCGGGAAGGGCCCTCGAGCGTGAGATCACCTGGCCGGTCGGGGGCTCTTACGCACGGGTCCGAGGGGATCTGCCGCAGTCCGAGCTGGTCGCTGTCGCCGCCGCTGTCGGCGTCGTCTCGGGTCGCCCCGAGGTGGATCCACCACCCGGCCTTTCCGTGACGGCCACGGGCACCTCACGCCCGTCCTCCATCCACGAGGCCCGCTACAGCTCGAGGGAGACCGGCGAGGCCGACGAGCTCTCAGGCGGACTCACCTTCACCGGCGTCGCCCGGTGCGGCGGCCTCGAAGACCAGTTGTACGCCACCCGCGTCCAGACGGCGGGGACCGTGCACGGCAAGCCCGCGGTCGTCACATCGGCGTTCGGTGGCAACGGCGCGCTGGCCTGGGAGCCGGTGCCCGGTGTCGTGGCGTACATCGGCTACAGCGGGGCTCAACTCGACGAAGGCGCCGTCGCCGCCCTGCGCCGTCTGGCTGCGCGGGCACGTCTGCTGAGTCCCGAGCAGTGGCAGGCCACCGGCCCCGCAACGAGCGATCAGACCAACGACTTCGGCACACCCGGTTGATCCTCGCGACTCACGAGTCATCGGCAGGCGCAACACACGACGGTGAGGGCGGGCCCACCCGCCCACGGCAGGACGATTCCGGCGCAAGCGTCGTCGTCCCGGTGCGGATGTTCCTTGTCGCAGACCTGGGTCGGGCCGGCAGAATGCCGACTTCGAGGAGTTCGTCCGCAGGCCGGTGACACAGTTGCCGCACATACGTGTCACGCATCACTGCCTACGTTGCCGGCTTCAAGCCTGGGCGTGGCCGTATCGCGCCCTGGCCGAGGTCAGGTCGGGTTCGCCGAACCGGGCCCGCAGAAGACCGAAGGCGTGGACCTTGTCCGCGCCGAACTTCTCCACGTGCGTGGCATAGGAGTCGGCGCTGAGGAACGTCGGGGGAGTCGTCTTGCTGTGGAACTTGTCGGCGTACATGACCAGTTGCTCCTCGACGGTCTCGGCCAGATAGTCGGCCTCGGGTATGGCGAGTCCCTGCTTGCGGATGTCGTGCCGGGTAAGGCCGACCCCCGTGTGGCAGGAGCAGAAGCGGCGCAGACGCTCGGGGAATCCCTCCTCGCGGAGGATCTCGTGGCCGAGGACGCCGTGGCGGATGTAGTTGTGGTGATCGAGCCGACCTGCCCGGTCGTACAGCCGGTAGACGCCGACGTCGTGGAGCAGGGCGCCGATCCGGACAAGGTCGGCGTCGAGGGGGAGGTCTGTCCGGGTTGCCAGCTGTTCGGCGATGCCGCAGACGATTTCGCAGTGGGTGAAGACGAGGTCCAGTGCCTCCCGGGATGGCGCGTACCGCTCGTGGAGTGCGCGTACCTCATCGACCGTCGGAAGGATCATTTCGGCAGCCTACATTCCCATCAGACAGTTTTGAACACGTTCAATTATGGGCGTACGCTGCCCTCATGAGTGACCGAGCTGCCCTGGTGAAGGGCGTCCGTGCGTGGTTGGCCTTCTTCGTCGTCTGTCTGGTGCTCAGTGGCGCCACCGCCTTCCCACTGGTGCACGAACTGCGCTGGTCCGAGGAGTTGTTGCGGCACCTGTCCGTCCCCGACCGGTTGCCCGGCCTCATGGAGTGGATCGAGCGGGTCCGGCGCGGACTCGACACCGCCGACGCGGACCACCCCTTCCTCCTCTACGGAACGGACTGGCTGGCCTACGCCCATCTCGTCATCGCCGTCGCCTTCTACGGCCCCTACCGCGACCCGGTGCGCAACATATGGGTCGTCGAGTTCTCGATGATCGCCTGCGTCGGAATCATCCCGCTCGCACTGATCTGCGGTCCTCTCCGAGAGATTCCCTTCTGGTGGAGCGTGATCGACATGTCGTTCGGGGTGTTCGGGGTCATCCCGCTGTACGTGGTGCGGAAGAAGATCAAGCGGTTGGAGGCGATGACGGTCGGCGTTCCCGCACCGGCCGTTGTCCGAGAGGGAGTTTGAGGTCCGGTCGAGGGGCGATCGATCGGTGACGCGGCCCCCGCGTCGTGACCGCTCCCTTGGTCTGGAGGATCCGCCCGGGAACTCGTGCCGACCGGGTTCGATCCTCTGAGGCTGCTCAAGTTCCTTGGCAACGAGGGAAGCCGACGGCCAGGATGATTCACATGACGGGAATCGCGGGGTTGAACAAGAAGCACAACTTCGTGCTGACGATCCGGGACGCGGACGTGGTCGCCGCGGCGCTGCGCCAGGCGCTCGCCGAGGCGGCGCCCGAGGAGCGGCCGGGACTGGAACGTGCCGTCGCCCTCGTGGAGTCCAGCGCCGCGGCCGAAGAGACACGGTTGCGCGCCCGCTGGGTCCGCTCGCGTCTGGCCGCGGTCGGCTTTCATGGGGACATCAGCTCGGTTGCGGCGGTGAAGGCACTGCGTCAGGCGGAGCCGAAGCTGAGCCTGCTGGCCGCGGTGCAGCTCCAGCGCGAGGCGGCGGCCCTCCCGGAGTGAACAACCGACCCGCCGTCCCGGTTGGGCTCGGCGGGCGGCGTAGCGGCGACCTGGACGGACCCCGCCCTCCTGGACCCCCCTTCCTGTACTGACCGGCGCCGACGGCCGTCTGCCGCAACCGCTCGGAACCGGCACGTCGGGTCGGACAAGGCCCTGAGGAGACGACTCCGTGACTGGGCCGGCGCCGGCCGGCGTCAGCGGCGCAGGTACCGGGTTATCCGTTCCAGCAGGAGGTAAGTCGTGGCGAGCGCGCAGCGGTGTCGACGAACGGCGGCGTTCGGCAACACGGCGGGCCGGGTGGCGACGTCGACCAACGCGCGGTCCATCACCGTTCTTCACGATCGTCCACGACGCTGCGCGCGGTCGGTTGACCCGACAGTCGTGTCAGTTGACCCGACAGTCGTCCATGAGCCCCGGTTCCCAGAGGCCGCTACCGACAACCGACCGACCGTGTAGGTCAGCGGCCCTCTCGCCCACATCTCCTCGAACCGGTTCGAGTGGTCTGGCGTCGAGGAAACCGGTCGGCGATACACCCGACCCGGATCCCTTCGGCCGCGCACGGCCGGCCGTCCGGGCGGGCGCAGCGCGGCTCCGTTCACCGATTCCCGCAGCTGACCTGCTGGTGAGCGGGAGGCGTGGAGGCAGGCCGGATGCCACGTCTGCGCACACTCACGTTTCCGGTCCGTTACGAGGAATTCGGCAAGAGGCGTTGACACCCGTCCGGGTTGCTCCTACCTTCACTTCACGCGAACCGGTTCGACGACCACCATCTGGCCGATTTCGTTCTTTGGAATCATCGAACCGATTCGACCGCTCTCAGCAAGGAGCCCCCCGTGAACATCGGTGAGATTGCCAAGCGGTCCGGTGTTTCGCGGAGCACCGTGTCGTATGCCCTGAGCGGGAAGCGCCCGGTGTCCGAGGACACCCGACAGAAGATCCAGCGGGTCATCGACGAGCTGGGCTACCAGCCCAACGCGAGTGCGCGGGCCCTGGCCAACGGCCGGACCAGCACCATCGGTCTGGTCTTCCCGCCGGCCGGGAACCACTACACCGGCATGCAGCTGGACTTCATCGGGAGCGTCACCGAGGCCGCCGCAGCCTACGACTACGACGTGCTGCTGTCTCCGAGTGGTGTGGACAGCGACCGCTCGTTCCAGCGGCTGCTGGGGGAGCGCCGGGTCGACGGCGCGATCCTGATGGAGATCCGGCTGCAGGACGACCGGCTGGACCACCTCACCGCGGTGGATTTCCCCTCCGTCGCCATCGGCCGCAGCGCCCGACCCGAGGGCAGCTGGTGGGTGGGCCTGGATCACACGGCACTGGCGGCGGCCTGCGTGCACCATCTCGCGGACCTGGGGCACCGTCGGGTCGCCTTCGTCAACCGTCCCGAGCAACTGCTTCGGGCCGGGTACGAGTCGGCCCGGCGTGGACTGGACGGTTTCACCAAGGCCGCGGCGGAACGCGGACTCACCGTCCGGACGTACTGCTGCGGGGACGACGCCGCCTCCGGCCTGTCCTGTCTGGAACGGATCCTGCACGACGATCCCGCCACCACGGCCCTGGTCACCTTGAACGAGGCCGCCCTGGGCGGGCTCTACCGAGGGCTGGCCCAGGCCGGCCGCCATGTGCCACGCGACTTCTCCGTCACCGGAGTGGTGGCCGGCCGGTGGGCGGAGACGGTGACCCCGCAGCTCACCGCGGCGGACGTGCCGGCGGAGCAGATGGGCCGCCTCGCCGTCGACCTGCTGGTCGAGCGGCTCGACCACCCCGACGCACCGCCCCGGCATCACCTGCTCACGCCGCCGATCTCGTTGCGAGCCAGTACCGCACCCGCCGGCGCCGGACCCGCCGACCCCGCTGCGGACCTCGGCGCCCCCAGGCATCTCTGACCGCCACCCCGCAGCCTCCCGTACACCCTCCGCACCACACACCGGCCGACCGGGCAGCTCACCGCCCGGGTTCGGCGGGCCCAGCACCCCCCCGATCACCCTCCCAGGGCACACCTGTGCCGATCCCAGGGCACAGCTGTGCCAAGAACGACGAGGAACAAGCCATGAACCGATCTG
Source organism: Streptomyces sp. NPDC088157 (assembly GCF_044741545.1). Taxonomy (NCBI): domain Bacteria; kingdom Bacillati; phylum Actinomycetota; class Actinomycetes; order Kitasatosporales; family Streptomycetaceae; genus Streptomyces; species Streptomyces sp. NPDC088157. Next base: position 182,035 of record NZ_JBIUSU010000003.1, on the reverse strand, counting down.
CCAGACGGCGTCTCACCGCCGCAGTCCTGACCGTCGCCGCCGTCACCACCGGCGCCACCGCGTGCTCCTCCGGCGCGGGCGGCACCTCGACGAAGGCCGCGGACGCCGGCACGTACACGATCTGGGACCCGTACCCGCAGTTCGACAAGAGCTCGGCGTGGGCGAAGCTCCTGGACGGCTGTGGCACCGAGGCCGGGGTGAAGATCAAGCGGACCGCGTTCGACACCAGCGACCTGACCAACAAGACGCTCCTCGCCGCGCAGCAGGGCAACTCCCCGGACGTCCTCATCGTCGACAACCCGGTGGTGTCGACCCTGGCGGAGGCGGGCGTGCTGACCTCGACCGACGACAACAAGCTGGACGTCTCGAAGGTCGACCGCAACCTGCTCGCGGCCGGTCAGTCGGGCGGGAAGGCGTACGGCACGCCCATCGGCGCGAACACCCTCGCCCTCTACTACAACAAGGCAGTGCTGAAGGACGCAGGCGTCGACATCGCCTCGGTCAAGGACTGGAAGTCGTTGACGGCGGCGCTGGAGAAGGTCAAGGCGGCGGGCAAGAAGGGCATCACGTTCTCCGCGATCGGCACGGAGGAGGGAAGCTTCCAGTTCCTGCCCTGGTACTGGGGCTCCGGAGCCCAGCTGACCGCACTCGACTCCGGCCAGGCCGTCTCCGCGCTGTCGCTGTGGAAGAACTGGCTGGCCAAGGGCTACGCCCCCAACTCGGTGATCAACAACACCCAGACCACCAGCTGGCAGGAGTTCGCGAGCGGCGACTACGCGTTCGCGGAGAACGGGACCTGGCAGCTCGCCAACGCCGACAAGGCAGGCTTCGACTACGGCGTCATCCCCGTCCCCGCCGCCACGGGAGGCGACGCCGCGGCCCCGACGGGCGGCGAGTTCGTCACCATCCCCGTGCAGGACGACACCGCCCGCTACGCCACCACGCAGAAGCTCGTGTCCTGCCTCACCAACAGCCAGAACCTGCTCGAAACCGACACGACCCTGTCCTATGTGGCACCCACCACCGAAGTCCAGGACAAGCAGGTCGCGGCGAACGCCAAGCTCAAGCCCTGGGTCGACGCGGTCCAGGCGGCCAGGGGCCGCACCAGTGACGACCTGGGCACCAAGTACCCGAAGATCTCGGAGCAGTTGTGGAAGGCGGTCCAGTCCGCGCTCAGCGGGTCGGCGTCCCCGAAGGACGCGCTCGGCTCGGCACAGTCCGCCGTCAAGTAACCAGGACTCCGGCCAGCCGATGAAGCACATGACACAGTCGCCGGACCGTCGGCCGGTGCTCGACCGGAACGGGGCGGCAAGTGCCGCCCCGCCCCCGGCCCGCACCGCGACCCGGCGTCGTCCCGCCTCCCAGCAGTGGGCCGCCTGGGCGTTCCTCGCCCCGGTGACCCTCTATCTCGCTCTTTTCTACGCCTATCCGCTCTACCGCAACCTCGATCTGAGTCTGCGGGATTACACCGTCCGCTCGTTCGTGCAGGGCGACGCGCCGTTCACGGGCCTGGCGAACTACAGGGCCGTCTTCGATGATCCGACGTTCGCTCCGGCCCTGCTGCACACCGTGGTGTTCACCGCCGTGTGCCTGGTCTTCCAGTATGCGATCGGCTTGGCGCTGGCGGTCTTCTTCAACCAGCACTTCCGGCTCTCCGCCACCCTGCGCGCGCTGTTCCTGGTGCCGTGGCTGCTGCCGCTGATCGTGTCGGCCTCGACCTGGTCGTGGATGCTCAACAGCGACTCCGGCATCGTCAACGCCACGCTGCACGCGGTCGGCATCGGCCCGGTGAACTGGCTGACCTCGCCATCGTGGTCGCTGGCCTCGGTGATCATCGCGAACGTCTGGATCGGTGTTCCCTTCAACCTGGTCGTGCTCTACAGCGGCCTGCAGTCGATTCCCACCAGCCTCTACGAGGCGGCCGCCCTCGACGGGGCGGGCCCCTGGCGGCGCTTTTGGAGCATCACCTTCCCGCTGCTGCGCCCGGTGTCCGCGATCACCCTGCTGCTGGGCCTGGTCTACACGCTCAAGGTCTTCGACATCATCTGGATCATGACCAAGGGCGGCCCGGCCGACGCCTCCACCACCTTCGCCACCTGGTCCTACCAGCTCGGCTTCGGCAACCTGCTGCCCGCCTTCGGCCCCGGAGCGGCCGTCGGCAACCTGCTGGTCGTCGCCGCCCTGGTCTTCGGCCTGGTCTACGTCCGGGTCCAGCGAAAGCAGGCACTGTCGTGACCAGAACCGCCGTCCACACCCTCAAGCGCCGCGACCGTACCTGGGTCAAGACGACCGTCGGTGTCCTGCTCACCGCGGTCATGCTCTTCCCGGTGTACTGGATGATCAACGTGTCCTTCACCCGCGACCAGGACATGCGCAAGTCCCCGCCCGACCTGTTCCCCGCGCATGGCACCCTGGCCGGCTACCGCGCCGTCCTCGACCAGCAGTTGCCCTACCTCGGCACCAGCTTCGTCATCGGCCTGGGCACCGTCGTACTGACCGTGGCGCTGGCCGCACCCGCCGGCTACGCGCTGGCGAAACTGCGCCCCCGCGGCGGGGGCGTACTCAGCTTCATCCTGCTCGTCGCCCAGATGGTCCCCGGCATCATCATGGCGATGGGCTTCTACGCCATCTACCTCAGCCTCGGCCTGCTCCAGTCCGTGCCCGGCCTGATCGTCGCCGACTCCACGCTCGCCGTTCCCTTCGCGGTCCTGATCTTCACCGCGTTCATGTCCGGCATCCCCGGAGAGCTGATCCAGGCCGCGCAGATGGACGGAGCGAGGCCCCTGCGCACCTTCTGGTCGATCGTCCTGCCGATGAGCCGCAACGCCGTCGTCACGGTGTCGCTGTTCGCGTTCCTGTGGTCCTGGTCCGACTTCATCTTCGCCAGCACCCTCGCGGGCGGCGGGGCGCACGAGCCGATCACCCTCGGCATCTACCACTACATCGGCAACAACAACCAGGAGTGGAACGCCATCATGGCCACCGCCGTCGTGGCCTCCCTGCCCGCCACAGTGATCCTGGTCCTCGCCCAGCGCTACGTCGCCGCCGGGGTGACGGCCGGCGCCGTCAAGGACTGACCCGGCCACGCGCATGAGCCGCGCTCTCCACGAGCCGCCCCGCGAGCACCGTCGCCCGCCCGGCAGACCGCCGATCCCCCGCTCAAGAAACGAGTACGCCCTCATGACCGCCGTACCGTCCGGCCCGGCATTCTCCGTTCACGACATACCCTTCAGCACCCATGGTTCCTGGTTCGGCATCTCTCCCGTGCTGGCGGAGAAGACGTACGCCGAGGACCTCCACCTCGTCTCGCACCAGAACGGCATGCACGCCGTCCTGCGCCTCGTCCCCCTCGACGCGGCGACCGGCGAGCGGGCCGAGACCGCCGTCCGGGCGACGCCGGGCCTGCTCAGCTGGACCGGTGCGGACGGGCGCATCGACCTCGCCTACGAGTCGCCCGACACCGTACGCATACACGGCACCGGTCTCGGGTTCGCCATCAGCGCGGCGGCACACGCCCTGACCCCCTTCGGCGGGACCTACTTCTACCGCGACCCGGTCGACGACGCGCATGTGTTCACCTCCTACGAGACGGGCCGCCGCTACCGCATCACCGTGCTGTCCGGCACGGTTCCCGACGTCTCGGGTGCGCAGGCGCTGGGCGCCGCTGACCGCGGCCTCACGGTCACCGCCGGGGCCGACGGCTCGTGGGAGGCCGCGGTCGAGGAACTCGACAGCGCGCGGCAGCCCTACGTTTCCTCGGCTTCGTTCGGCGAGGTCATGGAGAACGCGCGGCAGTCGTTCGCCGCATTCGTCGACACGGTCGCCCCGTGGCGCTCCACCGGCACTCCCGCAGCCGAACTCGCCGCCTACGTGGTGTGGTCGGCGACCGTGCGCCCGGCGGGGCTGCTCACGAGGCCCGCGGTGCTGATGTCCAAGCACTGGATGGACAAGGTCTGGAGCTGGGACCACTGCTTCAACGCCCTGGCCCTGGCCCCCGGATCCCCCGGCCTCGCCCGGGACCAGTTCGCGCTGCCCTTCGACCACCAGGACGACAGCGGCGCTCTGCCCGACTCCGTCACCCACTCCGAGGTCCTCTACAACTTCGTCAAACCGCCCATCCACGGGTGGGCCTTCGGCCACCTGCGCCGACTGCTTCCCGAGCCGCTCACCCCGGCGCAACTGACCGAGGCGTACGAGAGACTGACCCGCTGGACGGACTTCTGGCTCACCGCGCGGCGCGCCCCCGGCGCCGAACTTCCCCACTACCAGCACGGAAACGACAGCGGCTGGGACAACGCCACCACCTTCGACCCCGGACGCGTGACCGTCACCGCCGACCTCGCCGCGATACTGATCCTCCAGCTCGACGAACTGGCCCGGCTGGCCGCCGAACTGGGCTTCCCGGACGACGCCCGGCGCCGCGCCGAAACGGCCGACGCCCTCCAGGCGGCCCTGCTGGACGAGCTCTGGGACGGCGAACGGTTCCTGAGCCGCCCGGCCCACGGTGGAGCCCTCGCCCGGAGCGCCAGCCTGCTCGATCTGATGCCGATCGTGCTCGGCGACCGGCTGCCCGCCGAAACCCGCGACCGGCTGGCCGAACAGATCGAGGCCCACCTCACCGCCTTCGGCCTCGCGACGGAACACCCCGGCTCCCCGCACTACGAGTCCGACGGCTACTGGCGCGGCCCGATCTGGGCTCCTGCCACCGTCCTCATCGAGGACGGCCTGCGCCGCGCCGGGCACGAACGCCTCGCGGACGAGATCAGCGCCCGCTTCCGCGCCCTGTGCGAAACGTCCGGCTTCGCCGAGAACTTCGACGCCCTGACCGGCCAGGGACTGCGCGACCGCGCCTACACCTGGACCGCCAGCAGCTACCTGCTGCTCGCCCGCGACCACCACCGTCGCGCGGAAGCCGGGACCGAAACCACCGTCACCGCCACCGCCTGACCCGCGAGCGAGAACCCACCCACACGTCCGGCACGGGGGCCGGCGCAGCAACAACCAGCCGCATCCCTGAAGGGACGTAAGCACATGCCGAGAATCGGGCAAAGGCGCTCGACCACGAGACGCCTTCTCCATGGCATTACCAGCACGCTGATTCCGCTGACCGTCATAGCCGGTGTCACCACCGGGTCGGCAACGCCGGCCTCTGCCGCCACCCCCACCCTCACCGTCGATCTGGGCACCACCACCGGAGCCTTCCACGGCGGTGCCTCCGGCGCGCTGTACGGCCTGTACGGCCCGGACGTGCCGACGAACAACCTCATCGAGGGGATGGGGCTGCAGACCACCAACACCAAGTACCAGGACGGTCAGCAGCACCCCGGCTCGGACGCGCTGGAGATCGCCAAGCCCTTCGTGGACAGCGGCGGCAAGGACATCCTGATCTATATGACGGACGTGTACCGCGCCAACTACGAACGCGCCAGCTACACGGCCTACCAGGCGACCATGAGGACACAGGTCGAGCAGGCGATGGCCAGCCCCTACGCGAGCCGCATCGTCTTCATCCCCTACAACGAGCCCGACCTGAACTGGTTCAGCGGCATGCGCACCAACTCGACCGCGCTGGCCAACTTCAACGCCGAGTGGCGCCAGACCTACAACTTCGTCAAGGGCATCTGGCCCGCGGCACGGCTGGCAGGGCCCAACACCTCCGGCTACACCTCCTCGTCCCTCAGCGGCTTCCTCAGCTACTGCAAGACCAACAACTGCCTGCCCGACGTCGTGACCTGGCACACCCTGGGCAGTCCCGCGGACGTGCGCAGCACCGTCAACTCCTACCGCTCGGTGGAGACGGCCGCGGGGATCACCTCCCCGATCGCCATCAATCTCAACGAGTACGCCCACCGCTACCACCTCACCGACCCCGGCCAGATGGTGCAGTGGATCGCGGCGCTCGAGGACAAGAAGATCGACGGCAACCTGCCGTACTGGAACATCAACGGCAACCTCGGCGACTCCGCCGCCGCCCAGAACACGCCCAACGCCCAGTGGTGGCTGTACAACTGGTACAGCTCGATGAGCGGCAACACCGTGAAGGTCACCGGCGCCGCGTCCGATGCCGCGTACACCCTTCAGGGCCTGGCAAGTCTGGACACGGCCAAGAAGCAGGCCCGCGTCATCCTCGCCGGGGGCGGCACCAGCGGTGCCTCCGACACGGTCATCAAGAACATCGACCCCGCGGTCTTCGGCAGCACCGTGCACGTGAGCGTGCTCCAGGACCGCTACAGCGGCTACATCGGCGCGGCGGCCACCCCGACCCGGCTCTCCGACGCCGACGTCGCGGTGGGCTCCGACGGCTCGATCACCCTGCCCGTCACCCTCGACGCGATGTCCGCCTACGAGGTGATCGTCTCCCCCGGCGGCACCGGCAGCACCACCGCCTCCGACAACACCTGGTCGGCCACGTACGAGGCCGAGAACGCCACCCTCAGCGGCAGCGGCTACAACATCAACACCGAGGGCACCACCGGGAACGTCGGCGGTTTCGCCACCTCGGGAACCAAGGACGTCGGCGGTCTGCGCACCGGCTCCAGCACCGTCATCGGCTTCCCCGTCACGGTGCCCACCACCGGCGACTACAAGGTGTCGGTCTTCGGCAACAGCTACGCCAAGGACGCCCAGGTCCACGGTCCGACCGACGTGTACATGCGCGTCGACGGCGGCGCGTCCAAGAGGGTCGACATACCGGTGGGCTTCCAGTGGGTGGTGTGGGGCCACAGCGACACCACCGTGCACCTCACCTCCGGCAGCCACACCATCACCCTGGCCACCACCGGCGACAACGGCGCGGCCACCGACGGCGACGCCATCGTCGACAAGATCGACCTCCAGTACCAGGACCCCGCCGTCCAGGGCACCACGCTCTACGAGGCCGAACAGGCCTCGCTGTCCGACAGCGGCACCACCACCTACACCTCCCAGGGCCAGTCCGGCGCGGGCGCGGTGAACCTCACCTCCGGCAAGTCCGCGACGTTCTGGGTCTACTCCGCCCGCGACGGCTACGCCGACCTGACCGCCCGCTACCGCAACACCGGCCAGGCCGACCTCACCGTCAACGGCAAGGCGGCCGACGACCAGACCCTCTCCGGCGCGACGACCAGCGCCTGGTCCACCTCCACCAACCGGGTCCACCTGACCGCCGGCATCAACAAGGTCAAGGTGACCGGCGCCGCCGGCACCCTCGCCCTGGACGACCTGGCCGTCACCCCGTTCAGCGCCACCGACGCGGTCACCACCGGCAACGTCGTCACCTACCAGGCCGAGAACGGCACCCTCACCGGCACCGCGGCCGCCGACACCACCTCCAGCCAGGCCAACGGCGGCGTCGTCACCGGCATCGGCAACGGAACCGCCAACTCCCTCACCCTCAACGTCAGCGCACCCACGGCCGGCACCTACGCCATGACCATGCGCTACGCCAACGGCGAGGAACTGCCCTCCAACCACTACAACCCCGACCTGTACGCCGAGCACGCCGACGTCAGCGTCAACGGCGGCACCGCCACCCGCGTCAACTTCGCCAGCACCCTGCACTGGAACCAGTTCAACGACTACACCGTCCCCGTCACCCTCACCGCGGGCGCGAACACCGTCAGGTTCACCGCCTCACAGCTCTACGACTACGACGGCACCACCATCGGCCTGGTCTACTCAGGCGGCGGCACCGACATCGGACAGCCCATGCGCTCCAGCTCCGCGCCCCACCTCGACCAGGTCTCCTTCGGACCCGCGAGCCTGCACATCGGCGCCTCGACCGGCTTCTCCTCCACCGCCGTCGCCCAGCACAGCGCGCTCTGCCTCGAAGACCCCGCACAGTCCACCGCCGACGGCACCCAGTACCAGCAGAACACCTGCGGCGCCGGCCAGGAACAGCGCTTCGACTTCCACCCCGTCAGCGGCGCGACCGACACCTACACCGTCATCAACCACTCCAGCGGCAAGTGCCTCGACATCTCCGCCCTCTCCACCGCCAACGGAGCCGCCGTCCAGCAATGGACCTGCACCGGCGCCAACAACCAGCAGTTCACCCTGCGCGCGGTCACCGCTCTCGGCAACAGCCACGACTACCAACTCGTCGCCGTCCACAGCGGCAAGTGCGTCGACGTCAGCACCATCTCCACCACACCCGGCGCGAAGATCCACCAGTGGACCTGCGACACCGGCAGCACCCTGACCACCAAGAAGAACCAGATCTGGCGCCTGCTCGGCAAGAGCTGACCAGCAGCGGATCCCACCGCGTTCCCCGGCCACGCCGGCAGAGACATCCCACCCCCATGCAGAACCCCGTGAGAGGGCCACGGCACCCGGCCGTGGCCCTCCGCGCGCGTACCGGGCGAATCAGGGCGCTGCCGTCGCCGGGGTCACTGCCGTGCCAGAGCCACCCGCGCCGGCGTGGCGCCGGTCTCGCCGACCACGGCCTCGGCGGGGAGCGGTCGGCGTGGACGACCGTCACCGGCGTGCCGTGGCCGGACGCGGGCAGGAGAGGCGAGCACGGCGGCCGTGGGGCGGGGCTGAGGAGCCCCGCCGGGACTCAGGATGACTCTGCGAAGTGCGGGAACTCGGGTGTCGCAAGGTCAGGTGTCAACCTGAGGAGAGTCATGGTCGAGCAGAAGTCGCAGCCGGGGCTCCCGCAGCCACTGCGGGCAGCCGCCTCGGTGCTGCGCAAGGTGCCCGGCGCCGGGATGGTGACCCGGGCGGGCGAGGACGTGCTGGACAAGGTCGGAGCGGTGTCGCCGCGTGGGCGGCGGATCGCGGTGTACACCGGTGCAGGGGTGCTCGGCGTCGCGGGCGTCGTGGAGTGGCCCGTCGCGGTCACCGGAGCTGCGGTGGCGTGGCTGACGCAACAGCGGCGGGAGGAGTCGGCGGGGACTCAGAAGACCGAAGAGACCGAAGAGACCGAGGAGAGCCAAAGGAACCAGGAGATCGAGGAAGGTGCCACGGCGGTCGGTGAGACCGCGCGCAGCGGGGGAGCAGAGGGTGCCGACCCGTCCGGGGCGGCCGCGGGCCACGCGTCCGGCTCGGTACCCACGCCAAAGGTCATGGCGTCGCCCGGCAGGCCCTCCTCGGAGGGCACGGCGACGTCCGCGACGCCTTCCGACAAGTTGCCGTCGCACGGCGAGGCGCCGCCCGCCGGATCCCCCACGAGCGGCGGACCCGGCGGCTCGACGACCACCCGACATGCCGGTACGCGCGGCCCGGGCGAGCGATGAGCAGGGGACTTCTGAGCCGCCCGACGGCGGCCGCGGCCGGGCTGGTCCTGGCCGGGCCGCGCCTGCTCGCCCGCGGCGCGGCACCGGCGGTGGGCGCGGCCGCCGGAGCGGTGGCGGGGACGGCACGGGCCGGCGTACGGGGCGCGGACTTCGCGCTGCGGCTTGCCGGGGTCGCCCGTGCGGCCCTCCCCGGTGGCACCGCCGACTGGCGGACGGGCACCCGGGCGCACCTGGCACTGCGAGAGGCCGTGCCCGAGGACCTGCGGCAGGCCGACGCCGCCGGATGGGCGGCGAAGGCGGCGGGTGGGCCGGACGACGCCGAGCGGACGGCTCAGCCGGCGGGCGGCCCGGGCGGTGCGGAGCCGTCGGCCGCCGGTGCGGCCTTCCCGGCGCGGAGCTCGGCCGGCGCCGGGCACACGGCACGGCAGGGAGCCGGGGGCGAGGACTCGGCGACGGGACAGCCGGCCGGTGAGGACCGCCCGGCGGGCGGCCCGGGCGGTGCGGAGCGCACCCCGTCGTGGTCCCGTCGTACGGAAGACCTCGCGCGGCGCGTGGCCGTGGATCTGGCCGAGCATCCGGACGTGGCGCTCGCGTACTGGGACCGTGGGCTGGCGCGGCTGGTCGTGGTGGCGACCGAGGACGCGGTCGGCGACCGGGTCATGGAGCGGGCGGCGGAGCTCGCCGAGCGGCACGGGCTCGTCCCGGACGACGACACAGTGGAGGAGCTCGGTCACCCGGGCGATCCAGCTTCCGTGCGCACCGCCGCGGCGGCGCTCGCGGCCGACGCCGTGGGCGTCGCAGCGGCCGTGACGGGGTCCGCGCTGCGGCTGCCGTCCTCGCCCCGTATGGCGACCGCGGCGCTGACGCTGCTGCGCGAGAACCCACGCTTTCGCTCCTGGCTGCGCGCCCGGCTCGGCAGTGCCCGCATGGACGTGGCACTGGCCGTCGCGAACGCGGCCGTCCACGGCGCGGGCCAGTCCCCGACCTCGCTGCTGCTCGACGGCGCACTGCGCACCTGCCAGTTGGCGGAGGCGCTGGTGCGCACGGCAGCCTTCGAGACCGTGCACGACCAGCTGTGCCGGCCGGGGCGGGACAGCGTGCCCGCGGACGCGTCCCTGCGTCCGCCGCTCAGGACCTCCCCGGCCCAGGAGTACGCCGCTCATGCCTCGACCGGCAGTGTCCTGGGCGCGGCGGCGACGCTGCTCGTCAAGCACGACGTCAACGAGGCGGCGGAGGCGGTCCTCGCCGGCTCGCCCAAGGCCGCCCGGTACGGGCCCGCCGCCTTCCACGCCGTGCTGAGCGGCGCGCTGTCCCGGGCGGGCGTACTGGTGCGCGACCCGGACCGGCTGCGCCAGCTGGAGATGGCCGGCACCGTCGTCCTGCACCCGAGCGCGCTGCGGACCCCCGGCGACGGAGCGGACCCGTGGACCGAGGCCGTACTGGACGCGGCTCGACAGGCCGGGCTGCGGGTCGTCGTCGTGGACGATCCCGCGCTGGCCGACTTCACCGGGCTCGCCGACCAAGTCGTCGGCGCCGACCGGCCGTTGAGCGAGGTGGTGGACGAACTGCGCCAGGAGGGCGGCGTCCTCACGGTCGCCCGCCCCCGCCCCGGCGAGGACGCGGACGTGACCTGCGGCCTCCTCCACGGCGACGTGGCCGTCGCCCTCGCCGACGGGGACGGCCAGGTCGTCTGGGGCGCGGACGTCCTCGCCCCACACGGACTCCTCGACGTGTGGCGGGTGTTGACCGCCGTATCGGTGGCCCGCGCGGTCGGTCGCCGGTCCCAGACGCTGGCCCGGTCCGGCGCCGCGCTGTCCGGGCTGCTCGTGGCCGTCGGCGAGTCCCGCCGGGGGACCCCTGCGCCGCTGCCCGGCCTGCGGCACGCGCCGGTCGACGTGGCCGCCGCGGCGGCCCTGTTCACCGGTGTGCGCGCGGCCCTCGGCGTGGCGGTGGCTCGCGCGCCGCACCCCCGGCCGAGGGTGGCCTGGCACGCGCTGGGCCCGGACGACGTACGCGAACGGCTGGCGCACGAGGCGCCCCCGGAGCCGGCCGCCGCCGAGCAGGCGACCGCCCGGGTGCGCGCGGTGCTCGACCCCGTCGTACGACTGCCCGTGCTGGCCCCGGCCCGGTGGTCGCTGCAACTGGCCCGGGCCGTGCGCAGCGAACTGGACGACCCCCTCACCCCGGTCCTGGCGGTCGGGTCGGCCGCGTCGGCGATTCTCGGCTCCGCGATGGACGCCCTGCTGGTCCTCGGCGCCCTCGATCTGAACGCCCTGGTCGGCGGCGTCCAGCGGCTGCGGGCCGAGCGGGCCCTGTCCGGACTGTTCGCGCAGCAGAAGCAGAAGGCGCGGGTCGCCGAAGAGGAGCCGTCGGCCGAGCCTCATGTCGTGGACGCGGCCAAACTCAGCCCGGGCGACGTCATCGACCTCAAGGCCGACGACGTCGTGCCCGCCGACGCCCGCCTGCTGTGGGAGGACGGACTGGAGGTCGACGAGTCCGCGCTGACCGGTGAGTCCCTGCCGGCGGACAAGTCCACGGATTCGGCCCCCCGCGCCCCCGTGGCCGAACGGCACTGCATGGTCTTCGAAGGGACGACCGTGGTGGCCGGACGCGCCCGGGCCGTCGTCGTGGACACCGGCGACCGCACCGAGGCCGCCCGGGCCGTCTCCCTCGCCGCCCGTGTCCCGTCGGCCGGCGGAGTCCAGGCCCGGATCCAGGAACTCACCCGCAAAGCCATGCCGTTGACGATGGCGGGCGGCGCCGCGGTGACCGGCCTGTCGCTGCTGCGCGGCACGCCGATCCGGCAGGCGGTGAGCGGCGGAGTGGCGGTGGCGGTCGCCGCCGTACCCGAAGGGCTGCCGCTGGTGGCCACGGTCGCGCAACTGGCCGCCGCCCGCCGGCTCAGCAGCCGCGGTCTCCTCGTGCGCACCCCGCGCACCCTGGAGGCGCTGGGCCGCATGGACACCGTCTGCTTCGACAAGACCGGCACCCTCACCGAGAACCGGCTGCGCCTGGTACGGGTGGCCGGCGCGGACGGCACGGTCCACACCCTCGACGAGCCGGACGCCGCCGACACGCTGCGGGTCGCCGCCCGCGCCTGCCCCCGGCTGAACGGCGACTCGGTCCGGCCGGCGCACGCCACCGACGAGGCCGTCCTGGACGCCGCCGGAGCCGACCCGCAGTGGACGCAGACCGAGGGACTGCCCTTCGAGGCAGCCCGCGGATACGCCGCCGCCGTCGGCCGCACCGGGGACGGCTCACGCGTGCTGGTCGTCAAGGGCGCCCCGGAAACCGTCCTGCCCACCTGCTCCGACCTTCCCTCCCACGCCTCCGACCGGGCACATGCGCTCGCCGGTGACGGACTGCGCGTCCTGGCGGTGGCCCGGCGCCCCTTGGAGGAGGACGAGGAGGCACAGGACGCACTCCAAGAGCCCATGCGGGCACTGGAGTTCACCGGGCTGCTGGCGCTGGCCGACGTGGCGCGCGAGACGTCCCCGGCCCTGGTGCGCGGGCTGCGCGAGGCGGGCGTACGACCGGTCGTGCTGACCGGCGACCATCCGCAGACCGCCCGCGCCATCGCCGCGGACCTGGGCTGGCCGGAGGACGCGAGCGTGGTCACCGGTGACGAACTGGCCGCCGCGGACCGTTCGACCCGCGCCCGGATGCTGCGGGACGCGGACGTCGTGGCCCGGGTCGCGCCCGAGCAGAAACTCCAGGTCGTCGAGGCCCTCCGGGACGCCGGCCGGGTGGTCGGCATGGTCGGCGACGGCGCGAACGACGCCGCGGCCATCCGCGCCGCCGACATCGGCGTCGGCATCAACGCCCGCGGCTCGGCTGCCGCCCGCAACGCCGCCGACCTCGTAGTCACCGGCGACGACCTGTCCGTGCTGATCGAGGCGGTCCACGAAGGCCGCGCCCTGTGGCACAGCGTCGCGGACGCCATCGCCATCCTCATCGGCGGCAACGCGGGCGAGGTCGGCTTCGGCATCCTCGGCACGCTCCTGTCGGGCGCCGCGCCCCTGTCCACCCGCCAGATGCTGCTGGTGAACCTGTTCACGGACCTGTTCCCGGCGATGGCGGTGGCGGTGACACCGAAGAAGACGGCGGAGGGGGAGAGGGCCGGCACGGACGCCGGCGAGCCCCTCGGTACGACCCTCCTCGGCGCCCCTCTCATCCGTCAGATCCGGCACCGTGCTCTCACCACGTGTCTCGGGGCTACCGTGGCCTGGCTGTTCGGACGCTTCACGCCCGGCACGGCCCGCCGTTCGACGACGATGGCGCTGTGCGCGGTCGTCGGTACGCAACTCGCCCAGACGCTGACCGACCGCCGGGACAGTCCGCTCGTCCGTGCCACGTCCCTGGGCTCGGCCGTCGCACTCGTCGCACTGGTCCAGACCCCGGGCGCCAGCCAGCTCTTCGGCTGCACCCCCCTCGGCCCGCTCGCCTGGGCCGGAGTGGCGGCGGCCATCGCCCTGGCGGTGGCAGGGCAGCGTGCCGTGCCGAAGGTGGAGGAGGCGATCATCAGGCGTTGGCCGACTCTGGCAGCGCGACTGGGCTGACGGGAAGACGCGTCCGGACCGACACTGGCGCTGGAACGCCGCCGGCGATCTCACACCTGGAGGGAGCCTGACCAAGTCCGTTCGGGTGACAACAGGTCAGCGGCCGGCGCCGTGTGCAGTGATCCTGGAAGCCAGGGCACACACAGGCCGCCAGGGGCCACGGAGCGTAACGGCTCCGAGCGTGCCGCGCCTGATGCGGCGGTATGGCACCGATGCGAGGAAGATGGGCGGTGAGCTCCCGTTCCGTGTTTCCCCCGAGCCGGGACGGGAGCTCGCAGGCGTCCCGCGTCCCCTGCGGGGACGATCGTCCGTCTGAAGCCCCACCGGCCCCTCGCCGCGACGGGCACCATCCCGCGCGTCTCACCGACGAGGGCACGGACACGGCCGAGCAGGGCTTCAGGCGTTCAGAGCCTGCTCGACGGTGGGGTGGCAGTCGATGATCTCGTCGAGACCGACCAGGTGCAGCAGTCGCACGACGGACTCGTGGGCGCCGGCGATGCGCAGCCATCCCTGAGCGGCGCTCACGCGCCGGTGGGCGGTGACGAAGACGTTGATCCCGCTGGAGTCCATGAAGGTCACCCCGCTCAGGTCCGCCACGATCCGCGGCGGCATCGCGCCGCCCTCGGACATCAGCGCCTGACTGAAGGCGTCCTTGACGCCGTGGTCGATCTCGCCGCACACCATCACGACGAGGACGCCGTCGACCACCTCGGGCTGGACGGAGAACCGGCCGGGCCGGTCTTCCTTCTGGATGCCGCTCACCGTCTCCTCGACTGCGCCTGGGCTTGCCCGATCAGGGCGTGCTGCGACGATTCTGCCCCACCGCTGCGGCAGCATGCACCCGGACGGTCGAGCCGAACGGCTCGCCGGTGGCATGCATGCCGCCGGCGCGGGTACCGGCGGACATGAACGGGGGAGTGAGGCCGAGATACGTGGGACCCCATGCGGACGGTGACGGCTGTACCGGCACGGAAGAGCACCTGATGCGCGCCGGCTATGCCCTAAGAGGAGGCGACGGGTGCATCGCCGACGCCCGCCACCACGCCACCGCCTTCCTCGACCAAGCCCACGCCGACCATCACCTGCCCGTACCCTCACGCGCCAGGGACCTCACCCAGCTCGTGGTCAGCGAACTGGTCACCAATGCCCTCAAATACGCCCCCGGGCCCGTCCTGATGGAACTGCGCATCAACGCTCATGCCGTGGACGTCGTCGTGTGGGACAGCGACCCCACCGTTCCCGCGGCCCGGGCCGCGGATCCCGACAGGATCGGCCAACACGGCCTGGAGATCGTCAAGGCCGCCACCGAGTCGCTCTTCACCGAGCAGGAACCCGTCGGCAAGCGCATCACGGCCCGCATCGCCCTGTCCGACGACCCCGCGGGACACGACACCCGTCGGCGCACCCGGTAGCGGCCGCCGCCGCCCCCGTCGCCCCACTGCCTTGTCACGACGGTCGGCCGAAGAATCCACGGGCCCGAGGGGGCGGGCGGCATGACACCCTGCCCTCCTTGGTCGGATGCAGCCATTCGTCGACCGGCTCACCTCGGCGTCCGGCCTCCGGCTCGGTTGTCCAGGTACTCGATCAGCGCTGCCTCTCTGCGAAGCAGCCGTTCCCGCTGATCCTCGGGAACCGATTCCAGGGCGTCGACCAGAACGCGTGTCCGTGGCACGTGAACCATCGCTCCGGAGAAGATCCGGCAGACGGAACACCACGCGAAGCCGACGCATCGCTCGAACATCGAGGACTCGGGCGGATGGAAGCGGTACTGGTAGGAGCGGACGACTGCCCCGCAAGCAGCGCAGATTCGTCGTTCTCCGTCCTGGACCGTGTCCCAGACCGAGACCTTGACCCAGTGCCGTCGTCCGGCCGGTGCTCTTCAAGTCGCCATGCGCGGCATTCTCCCGCACCGGCAGGCCGGGGCGTCAGGCAGGGCGTGGCGTGCGGTGGGGAACTCGTCGAGCGGTGCGAAGCAGTGCGAACAGGACCACCCGCGGGAGGCGCCTTGGGTATCGGCTACCGCGCGGTTCCGAAGTCCTGCGTCCAGTAGCTGCCAGGCTGTGCCACTCCGACGCCGATTTCCTTGAACGCGCAGTTGAGGATGTTCGCCTTGTGGCCGGGGCTCGTCATCCAGCCCGCCATGACCTGCTCGGGTGTGGCGTAACCGTAGGCGACGTTCTCACCGTAGGTGCTCCAGCTGTAGCCGGCGCGCGTGATCCGGTCCCCGGGGGAAGTCCCGTCGGACCCGGTGTGCGACATGTTCTGGTGAGCTGCCATGTCCACGCTGTGTGCCTGGGCGGCCTTCGTGAGAACGGCGTTCAGCGTCAGCGGCGAGCAACCCACCTTGCCGCGCTCGGCGTTGACGAGTTGCACGATGCGAGCGGTGGTCCCGGACGCCGGCGCGGCGGCCTTGGGAGTGCTGGGCGATGTGGGGGTGGCGGAGGCGGGGGGCTTCGCAGTGCTCGAAGGCGGCCTGGTGGTCGTGGGCGTGGCGGCCGTGCTCTTCGCGGTCTTCGAAGCGCCGGCCGTTTTGGGCCTCTGCGTGGTGGGCTTCGGGGTGGGCGCAGCGGTGGTCGGCGTCTGCGACGCTGCCGGAATGGGCTCGCTGGGCGCGGTGACGTTCCCGCCCCGGCCCCAGCCGCCTTGCGCGGCGCGATCCCTGGCGGCGTCGCTCCACCAGTCCCTGGCGGTGTTCTTTTCGGCGCTGTAGAGCTGGTGCTCTCCGCTGTCCCGCCAGTCGGTACAGGCCAGAGCGACCGATGGCACGCCCAAGGTGCCCATGGTGACTGCGGCGATGACTATTCGCCGGTAATGCTCTTTTTTGCGATGCTTACCCATGCGTGACCTCACTCGGTAATCGCCGAGCGCCCTTGTCCGGCTGGCTCTGCGCGGCTCGGCTCCTGAACTGCGGAGACGCCCTGCGAGTCGTCATTCTCAGGACTGCTTCACACCAAGAGCAATGGGCCGTTGTACTACGTTGCTTCGTAGTGCCAGGACCGCCCTTGTCATGGGCGCTGGGGCGTGCTGCTCCGACTTCCGCGCATGGTGAGAAGCTCTGTCGGCCCGTCAGAAAGCCTCCTCCTGGAATCGCGGGAGAAAGGCGGCGCGCGTGCGGCGTGCTGCAACTCCGACGTGATGCACGCATCGGCCAAGTCAGACAAATCCCATATGTCATCGGAGTGGCGTCTACTATCGGCGACGCCTAGTTCTCCTAGCCGCTGTGACGGATGTCACGGAATCGGGAGTTTCCTTTCCCGTGGACGGCTCCGGCGCCGCTCGTCGGGCTGTTACGCCGCGGGATCGCGACGCGTTCGCAGAGCCCGGCCGACGGTCGCGCTCGGTGGGCGACGCCGACGGTGATCGAGGGCGTCAGCGGCCTCGGCGTCGGTAGCGACCCGGAGCGGTCGATCTCGACGCAAGGCCGGGTCGAACCGTTCTGCCGGACGGCAAATGATCGCCGTGGCCCGCGCGACACCTCCCGCGCCTGCCCCGAGGCGGGCAGACCGCCGAGGAGAACCGGTCCACCCGGAAAAGTCCCGGTGCTGCGCCTGCGGCCGCACCGCCCACGCCGACACGGTCGGAGCCACCCACCCGCCGGCGTATCGCGGGCCGGGCCGGTCCGCCACAACGCCGACCAAGCATGGCGACAAGCCCCGTCCGTCAGGACGGGGCGAGTCGCAGCGTGCTTCCCCTCAGTCGAAGTCGGGGTCGAAGTCGGGGTCGGGGTCGGGGCGTGTCGCGTGTGGATTCTGCTCCGCTGCCTCAGCGACGCGTTTGATGTGTGCAAGTCGCCGGTCCCAGTCGGCCGCGAGGGACGCCATCCACCGGGCCGTCGTGTCCAGCGCCGCGGGCCGCACCGCGTACCGGACCTCGCGTCCGACCCGGCCGCCGGAAACCAGCCCGGCGGCGTCCAGGACGGCGAGGTGCTTGACCACTGCCTGCCGCGAGACGGGAAGTCGTTCGGCGAGCGTCGTGGCGGTGGCCTCACCCTGTGCGGCGAGCAGATCGAGCAGCTGACGTCGTGTCGGGTCGGCCAGCGCGCCGAGGACGCTGTCGACGACCTCGGCGGCGCCGGGACGTTCTTCCGTCACGTGGAAGGCTGTTCGGCACGGGTCTTGAGCGCGTCGAGCTCCAGGGGCCAGCCTTCGCTGTGGTCCTTCAGGTTCTGACTGCGCAGCTCCTCGGACCCGTCCAGCGCCGCGAATCCGCTCTCGACGACGCGGAGTCGTGTCTGGTCGCCTTCCCGGGTCAACGTGAACTCCACGAGGGTGCTGTTGTTCTCGCGCAGTTCTTCTCCGGGAAAGGCGCTGGTCCAGCGATAGGACAGGTACGT
Source organism: Streptomyces sp. NPDC088157 (assembly GCF_044741545.1). NCBI lineage: Bacteria > Bacillati > Actinomycetota > Actinomycetes > Kitasatosporales > Streptomycetaceae > Streptomyces > Streptomyces sp. NPDC088157. Next base: position 163,928 of record NZ_JBIUSU010000003.1, on the reverse strand, counting down.
CGGGGGCTCGACCTTCTCCACGCGCACCGGGAAGTCGCCGTGCTCGGGGTTCTTCGCCACCATCGACTCGCCCTCCTTGGCCACCGTGCCGGGCAGGCTGGTCTTGTCGGCCACCCAGAATCCGGGTTGGGCCACCAGCGACCACACCCGCTCCAGGGGTGCCGCGATCAGGGTTTCGCGTTCGATCCGGTCCTCGCTCATCAAGGGCTCCTTCGTCGTGACCATCGGATGCAACCCCAGAGTTGCACATGAGATCCCGAGGTGCAACCCGAAGGTTGCATCTCGGTGAATCGAGCGACCCGCGTCGGGACGCTGTGGAGTCGGCGCCTCGACGCGGGCCACGAGGGGCCGGCCTGCGGAGCCTCGGTGGTCGGAGTGCGGCAGGGTCAGCGCTCGGGGGCGAACCGCCTGCCCTCCCGGCCGGTGGCCGGCACGGCCCCGGCGGCCCGCGCGCGGTGTCCCGGCTGACCGGTCCGGACGTCCTCGGCCTCCAGCGAGGGCGCCGAGCCCGGCAGCGGGCGTCCCGCCGACTCGGCCATGAACCACACCGCCACGCCGCCGATCACGGCCGCGGCCATCATGTAGTACGCGGGCATCATCATGTTCCCGGTCATCCCGATCAGAGCTGTCACCACCAGCGGGGTGGTGCCGCCGAAGATCGAGACGGAGACGTTGAACCCGATCGACAGCGATCCGTAGCGGACCTTCGTCGGGAACAGCGCCGGCAGAGCGGACGGCATCGCCGCCGTGAAACAGACCAGCAGCAGGCCCAGCGCACCCATGCCGAGTGCGACCGCGAACAGGCTGCCCTGGCGGATCAGCAGCACGGCGGGGACGGACAGCAGCAGGAAGCCCGCACAGCCCGCGGCGATCACGGGTCGGCGACCGACACGGTCGGTCAGGGCGCCCGCGAAGGGCTGGACGATCATCATCACAGCCATCACGCCGAGCACGACGAGCAGGCCGTGCGTCTCGTCGTAGTCGAGCTCGCTGGTCAGGTAGCTCGGCATGTACGACAGCAGCATGTAGTCGGTGACGTTGAAGACCAGCACCAGGCCCACGCAGAGCAGCAGGGCCCGCCACTGGCCCACGATCATCCGGCGCAGCGGTACCTTCGGGCGGCTCGACTCGGCCTTCTCGAGCTCGGCCGCGAACGCAGGGGTCTCCTCCAGCCGCATGCGCAGGTAGAGGCCGACGATGCCCATCGGGCCGGCGATCAGGAACGGGATCCGCCAGCCCCAGCTCAGCAGGTCTTCCGTGGACAGCAGAGCGGTCATCACCGTGACCAGGCCGGCGCCGCCGATGTACCCGGCGAGCGTGCCGAACTCCAGCCAGCTGCCGAGGAAGCCGCGTCGCTTGTCGGGTGCGTACTCGGCGATGAAGGTGGAGGCGCCGGCGTACTCGCCGCCGGTGGAGAAGCCCTGCACCAGGCGGGCGGCGAGCAGGAGCAGCGGGGCTCCGACGCCGATCGAGGCGTACGACGGGATGAGGCCGATGGCGAAGGTGCCCGCGGCCATCAGGATCATGGTGACGGCCAGCACCTTCTGACGGCCGACGCGGTCGCCGAGCGGCCCGAAGACCATGCCGCCGAGCGGTCGGACCAGGAAGGCCGCGGCGAAGGCGCCGAAGGTGGAGAGCAGCTGGGTGGTCGGGTTCCCGGACGGGAAGAAGACCTTGCCCAGGGTGACCGCGATGTAGCTGTAGACGCCGAAGTCGAACCATTCCATCGCGTTGCCCAGCGCGGCGGCCTTCACGGCGCGTTTCACGAGCGCGGGGTCGGTGACGGTGGCGTTCTTCGGGACGGTCGGCGGGGGCGTCGGGGGAGGGGCGACTGTGGCAGTCGGCAAAGCTTCGCTCGCCTACTTTCGTCGGGGGCAGGGGCTGGGTCTGCTCGACGGCGCCGGCGGCAGGCCAGAGTGCGACGATAGGGGGACATGTGCCCCTAACGGACTGTGCGTACTTGGATGCATATTGCATGTAAATGCGGTGTGGGCAGGCCCTTGGGCCCGCTCAGGAGGGCACTTCGACGGCTCTCGTTGTGACCCATCTCGCGTCCGGCGAAGACAACCGACCCACTGGGCAGGTGGGCAGGTGGGTGGGCGCGTGGGCGGGTCCGGGACGATCGTGGAGGAGGAGGCGGGCTACTCGCCGACGGCGCCGTCGATGGCTTCACGTAGGAGATCCGCGTGGCCGACGTGGCGGGCGTACTCCTCGATCACGTGCTGGAGGACGAACCGCACGGCGGCGTCGCCGAACTCCGGGTTCGGCACGATGCGCGCAGGGTCCGCGGTCGCCCGCGCGAACACCTGTCGTGACTCGGCGCAGGCCGTCAGATAGTCCTCGTAGACGTCCCTGGCCGACGTGGGGTCGGACTCGTCGTACCACTCGTCACCAGCAGCGGTGACGTGGGTCCGATAGGGGAAGAACCGAGGGGTCGCTCCCGCCAGCGTCCGCTGGAACCAGGCGCGTTCGACGCCCTGTAGGTGGCGCATGAGCCCCAGCAGAGTCAACGCCGATGATTCCAGGGGACGTTGGCGCAGTTGCGCGTCCGAGAGACCCTCGCACTTCCACAGGAAGGTCGCCCGGTGGTGGTCGAGATTGGAGGCGACGACCTCCAACCAGGAGCCGGACAGTGTGCGCTCCGGCCGAACGATCTTCTCCACGACAATGTCGCTCACGCTTCGGGTCTCCTCGCTCGCCGTCAGACCGGTTTCCGGTCGGGGAGACTCCTCACCGCATCGGAACTCATCGCTCGTGGTGGAAACCCTGACCACGACCTCGCCAGGAGCGGTGCGTCCGGCTCTACGGTTGAGCTGCCGAGGGTGCCTTACCCGTCGAGCCGGCCTGCCTCCACCTCATGAAGGGGGCGCCACCCGGCCCTCGGCCGACCCCGCAAGGGATCTACTTCGGACCCGCTTCGGAGCAACCCCGTCGGACCCCCGGTACAGCGCGCACGCGGAGAACGGACGCTCACGGCAAACACGGTGGGGGCATCGTGAACATGGGGGAGCGGACCGGTTCCGGACGGTGCACACCCCGCAGCCGGTACCCCAGCCGATCCGCCACCCCCACCAGGTCGGCCAGCAGCCAGATGACGGCCAACCACATTTCGGTGCCCTGCAGCCCAGGTTCCCGGCCGGGGCCCGAGCCGCCCTCCACGGAACATGCTGATGTGTATGCACATTCAGACTTCACGTGGTTCACGCCGGGCGACTCGGCGCGAGTACCTCACGCTTGGTGCGAGCGCCTCACGCTTCGGCCCCGGCCCCCCGGGCGCGCGAGACACCGCGGCCGGCCAGCACGACCGCCGGCACCAGCAGGTGGGTCCGGGCATCTGCACCCACCACGGACAGGGCCGCGATGACGCGACCTTTGGAGTCGGTGATCGGTGCCGCCACCGAATAGGCGTCCGGGCTCATCTCCTCGCGCACGACGGCGACGCCGGTCCGCCGGCATTCCGCCAACGCCCCGCGCAGTGCGGCGGGATCGGTGATGGTCTTGGGTGTGAAACCGGCGAGGCCGTGCCGTACGACCTCGCTGAACAGCTCCTCGCCGGCGTGGGCCAGCAGCATCTGCCCGACGGCGGAGGCATGCAGGGGCAGCCGTCCACCGACCCCGGAGACCACCGGAACCGCTTGCGTCGTGGAGATCCGTTCGACGACCAGGGCGTCGGTGCCGTCGAGGACGGCCAGCTGCACGTGCTGCTGCGTCGCGGCGTGCAGGTCCTCCATCACCGGCATCGCCGTGACCCGCAGCGGCAGCCCGCGCGGGTTGAGGATGCCCAGCTCCCACAGGCGCAGGCCGATGACATAGGCGCCACCGCCGACCCGTTCCAGCGCTCCCCACGCCGTCAGTTCACCGGCCAGCCGGTGCGCGGTGGCGTGGCGGAGACCGGTGATCCGGCAGATCTGGGTGAGTGTCAGCTCCGGGCGTTCCGGTGTGAACGCCCCCATGATCGCCAGGGCCCGCGAGGTGACCGTGCGCCCGCGGTCGTTGCTGTTGGCCGTCTCGACTCCCTGCTCGGTGTCCATTCAGCGGACATCGTACTGACCCCGGGAAGGCGGATCGCGGAATCTCACCACAGGGCCCCCGAGGCCCGTTCACGGGATGACACGAGGGGGATGCCGCCGCCGTCGGCTGCGGTGGCCGTCGCCGGTCCCACTCACCGATGAAAGGAGTTCCGACATGCGCATGACCGTGACGCCGCGAGTCCGCGGCGGTCATGACACCGACCCGGCAGACAGGTCGTTGACGCGTTTTCAGCACGAGACGTTGCCTCAGCGGGTGTGTTTCGCCTCGGGCGAGGCGGCGTCGACGCTACGGGCCGAGGTGGAGCGGCTCGGCGCCACGCGCGTGATGGTGATCGCGGCAGCGGCGGAGGCGGGGCTCGCGCAGCAGGTCACCGTCGGCCTGCCGGTCGTGCTGCGGTGGAGCGAGGTGGTGATGCACGTTCCCGTGGAGGTCGCCGAGCGGGCACGTGCCGCCGCGGCCGTACACGAGGTGGACTGTCTGGTCAGTGTCGGCGGGGGCTCCACCACCGGACTGGCGAAGGCGATCGCGTTGACGGCGGACGTGCCCGTAGTGGCCGTCCCCACCACGTACGCGGGCTCGGAGGCCACGAACGTATGGGGTCTGACCGAGCGGGCGCGCAAGACCACGGGGGTGGATGCGCGAGTCCTGCCCCGCTCCGTGGTGTACGACGCGACGCTGACGGTGTCCTTGCCGGTGGCGATGAGTGTCGCCTCGGGACTGAACGCGCTGGCGCACTGCGTCGACGCGATGTGGGGCCCTCGCGTCGATCCGATCGACCGGGCGCTGGCGGGGGAGGGGATCCACGCGCTGGCGACCGGACTGCCCGCGGTGGTGGCCGACCCGGCCGCCCTTCCGGGCCGCGAGCGGACGCTGTACGGGACGTATCTGGCGGCCGTGGCGTTCTCGTCGGCGGGGCCGGGCCTGCATCACAAGATCTGCCACGTCCTGGGCGGCCGGTACGACCTGCCGCACGCCCAGACCCACGCGGTGGTGCTGCCGTACGTGCTGGCCTTCAACGCGCCCTGCGCCCCGGAGGCAGAGCAGCGGATCGCGGCCGCGTTCGGAGCACGGTCGGCGATCGACGGCCTCCAGCGCCTCCGGCACGACGTGGACGCGCCGAAGGCACTGCGCGACCACGGGCTGAGGGAGTCCGATGTCGACGACGCCGTGCGGGCGGTACTTGACGTGCTGCCCGACGGCAATCCACGTCCGGTGACGGCCGGCTCTCTCCAGCGCCTGCTGCGTTCCGCCTGGCGGGGGACGGACCCGCGCGAGATGTCCGATGTCGAGGAGGACCGATGACGAGTGAACGGCACGGGACTGCCGAGCAGCGGGAGCGTGAGCAGAACCTGGTCGAGCAGGTCGTGGCCTCGTTCGAGACGGCCAAGGACCCGCGGCTGAAGCAGCTGACACAGGCGCTGACCCGGCACCTGCACGCGTTTCTGCGCGAGGTGCGGCTGACCGAGGCGGAATGGGCGTTCGCGATCGAGTTCCTCACCGCGGCCGGGCACATCACCGACGACAAGCGGCAGGAGTTCATCCTGCTTTCGGACGTGCTCGGGGCGTCCATGCAGACGATCGCGATCAGCAACGAGGCTTTCGCGAACGCGACCGAGGCGACCGTGCTCGGGCCGTTCTTCGTCGAGGGCTCACCCGCGATCCCGCTGGGCGGGGACCTCTCCTTCGGCGCCGCGGGGCAGCCGTGCTGGGTCGAGGGCACGGTCACCGGAACCGACGGCGAACCCGTGCCGGGCGCCCGCATCGAGGTGTGGGAAGCCGACGAGGACGGCTTCTACGACGTGCAGTACGACGACGACCGCACGGCGGCGCGCGGTCACCTCGTCGCCGACGACAGGGGCCACTACCGGTTCTGGGCGATCACCCCGACCCCGTACCCGATCCCGCACGACGGCCCCGTCGGCGCACTGCTGGCCGCGGTCGGCCGTTCCCCCATGCGCGCCTCGCACCTGCACTTCGACGTCCGTGCCGACGGCAAGCGCACCCTGATCACCCACATCTTCGTCCGGGGCGACGAACTCCTCGCCTCCGACGCCGTGTTCGGCGTCAAGGACTCGCTCATCCACCACTTCGTGGAGCATCCCGCGGGAACCCCCGCACCCGACGGACGCGACCTGGGCGGCGACGCCTGGTCCAGCGTCCGCTTCGACATCGTCCTCGCTCCCGCACGGACAGGAGTCTGTGAATGAACAGACACGACGACAAGCACCCGCCCGACCTGCGGGTAGCCGTGATCGGCGGAGGAATCGGCGGTCTGACGACCGCGGCCTTCCTGCACCGGGCGGGGATCGAGGCGACCGTGTACGAGCAGGCACCCGCCCTGACCGAGGTCGGCGCCGGTCTCGTCGTCTCCCCGAACGCCGTGCGACTGCTGCGCAGCCTCGGCCGACTGGATCGCTTTCGCGAACGCGCGGTGCCGTTGCGGGCCGGATGGGAGTTCCGCCGCTGGGAGGACGGGCGCGTGCTCTTCTCCCAGGAGCTCGGCACGGAATGCGAACGGCGCTTCGGCGAGCAGAGCTACGTCGCGCACCGCGCCGATCTCCTCGCCGCAGTGCGGTCCGCCGTCCCCGAGGCGTCACTGCGTCTGGGCCTGCGGATCGCCGGGCTTCGCCGACTGGACGAAGGCGTCGAGCTGACCTTTGCCGACGGATCACGGGAGGTCGCCGACATCGTCATCGGTGCCGACGGCGTGCACACCACGGTCGGTCGGTTCGTGGCCGAAGCGGAAGCACCACGCTTCTCGGGCATGTGCGCCTACCGCTCCCTCGTACCGGCGGAGCGCGCTCCGACGTTCGCACGCCGCCCGGTCCAGACCCTGTGGCTCGGTCCGGACCGCCACCTGGTGCACTACCCGATCTCCGCGGGCGCACAGATCAACATCGTCGCCTTCGGGCCCGCACACGACTGGACGACGGAGTCCTGGTCGGCCGAGGGCCGGATCGAGGACCTGCGCGCCGAGTTCGCCGGGTGGTCCGAGGGACTGACGGAGCTGCTCGCGGCGGCGGAGCGCGTGGGGCGGTGGGCCCTGCTCGACCGGGACCCACTGCCTCGCTGGACGAACGGGCCCGTCGCGTTGCTGGGCGATGCGGCACACCCGATGTTCCCCTTCTTCGCGCAGGGGGCCGCGCAGGCGATGGAGGACGCCGCCGTCCTGGCCGGCTGCCTCGCCGACCAGCCGGAAGACCCCTCTGCCGCACTGCGCCGCTACGAGGACGTCCGCCGGCCCCGGGCCACCCGGGTGCAGCTGATGAGCCGGGGCAGGGCGGAGAGCAACCACCTGCCCGACGGGCCCGCACAGCGGGCCAGGGACGCGTCGTTCGCCGACGAGGATCCCCTGGCGCACAACGGCTGGATCTATGGCCACGACGCGGAGGTGGCCCTGCGAGAAGCGCCGGTGTGAGTGCTCGGTCCGCGTCGCCGGAGCGGGGACGGCCCGGTGGGGGAGCGGTGATAGCCTGCCGATAAGGTCATATTTGTGCCGATTCGTGCAGCGGTAGTGGTGTCGCCGCCGCCCCACCGTCTGCGCGCGGGCAGGAGGACGGGTGACGGTCGAGCCTCGCCAAGGCGTCTGGGGGACGGGCGACCGCGGCACGGAGACACTGGACCTCCTCCTCCGCCAGGCGACGACATGTCTCGACGGTGTGGGGGCCCTGGTGCACCGGCACGACGCCGCCGCCGGTCGGCTGTGCCTGGTGGCGGCGAGCGGGCTCGACCGGGTAACCGCGGCCCAGTGGGCGGAACTGTCCGACCAGCAGGACGTGGCCCCCGCCCAGGCCGTACGGCGCGCTGCTGTCGTGAGCGTCGCGGGGGACAGCCTGGGCATCGGCGCGGCCGGCACGGTGGCCGTAGCCCTTCCGGGCGCCGACGCGCCGGGCGGTGTGCTGTCCGTGCTCACGGCGGCGTCCGCTGAGCCGGACGAGGCCCAACGGTCCCTGCTGCGCGCGTTGGCGGGGTGGGCCGGCGCGCGTCTGGCCGGTGGGCCCGGCCCGTCGCCCGGCCCCGGCGGGGAGAACGGGGTTCAGCGCTCCCTGCGCATGGGTGAGCTGACCGCCGCGCTTGCCGAGGCCGTCACCTCCCGTGACGTCGTACGGGCCGTCGCGGAGTTCGTCCTCGCCCCGTTCGGCGCTGACGGGTTGGTGTTCCAGGTGCTGGAGGGGGACCGCCTGAACGTCGTCGGCGCCTCCGGATATCCGCGGCAATTCCTCGGCCTGGTCGACGGGATCCCGCTCGGCGCCCATGCGCAGCTGCAGTACATGGTGCGAACCCGTACTCCGCTGTTCGTGGGGTCGAGAGCGGAGCTCGTCGGGCGCTTTCCCTCACTGAACCGTGTGACCGAGGCGTCCCCGCAGCAGGCATGGGCGTTCCTGCCCATGATGGCCTCGGGGCGGGTCATCGGCGTGTGCGTGGTGTCCTTCAGCGAGCCGCGCTCGTTCAGCGACGACGAGCGCTCCTTGCTGACGGCTCTGAGCGGCCTGGTCGGTCAGTCGCTGGAGCGGGCCCGCCTGTACGACGTGGAGCATGCCCGCGCCCGGGAACTGCAGCGGGGCCTGCTTCCCAGGACGCTGCCCCGGCTGCCCGCCGCCGTCGCCGCCGCGCGGTACCTGCCCGCGGGCCGGGGTGACGAGGTGGGCGGCGACTGGTACGACCTGATCCCGCTGTCCGCCGACCGGGTCGCCATGGTGATCGGCGACGTCATGGGCCACGGCATCACCGAGGCCGCCACGATGGGCCGGCTGCGTACGGCCGTACGTACCCTCGCCGACCTGGAGATGCACCCCGACGAGCTGTTCAGCCGCCTCAACGACCTGGTCTCCGACCTGGGCGAGGACTTCTACGCCACCTGCCTGTACGCCGTCTTCGACCCTGTCGCGCGCACGTGCACATACGCCCTGGCCGGCCACCCTCCGCCGGTCGTCGCCCATCCGGACGGCACGGTCCACAGCCCCGACGTGGCTCCGGATCCGCCGCTGGGGGCCGCCAAACTGCCTTTCGAAACACACCGGTTGCCCATGCCCGACGAGAGCCTGGTCGTCCTGTGCACCGACGGGCTGGTCGAATCCATCACCCGGGACGCCGACGAAGGACTGGCCCAGCTGCGGCAGACGCTCTCCCTGGCCCCGGCCGAGGCCGGCTGCTTCGAGGCCGCCGACGAGGACGACGACGTGCGACGCCTGGAGCGGCTGTGCGACACCGTCGTGTCGGCTCTGCTGCCCGACCGCGGGCAGACGGCCGATGACGCCGGTCTGCTCGTCGTCCACGCGCGGTGCACCGGCGCCGGTGATGTCGCCTCCTGCGACCTCCGGCACGATCCCCGTGCGGCCGGAGAGGCCCGGGCCTACGTCCGCGAACGGCTCGACGCCTGGGGGCTCGGCGACCTCGTGTTCACCACCGAGCTACTGGTGAGCGAACTGATGGGCAACGTCGTACGCCACGCCAAGGGCCCCGTCCGCCTCCGGCTGCTGCGCAGCCGCTCCCTGATCTGCGAGGTCTACGACGGCAGCCTCACCACACCGCGCGTGCGCCACGCCAGTTACACCGACGAAGGCGGACGCGGCCTGCAACTCGTCGCCGCCCTCTCCCGGCGCTGGGGCGCCCGCTATCTCCACGACGGCAAATGCATCTGGACGGAGCAGGACCTCCCGCGAGGAGCGTGATCCGGAGGCGACGACGCGCGGTGGTACGCGCAGCCGTCCGGCCCGGCCCCGAGGCGCCGGATGGGGACGTCGGCGGTGCCGGTCATGCCGCCTCCCGCGTCGTGGCGGCGACCGCGGCCAGGCGGCTCCCGAGGCTGTTCGGTCCCGGCCCCGCTGCGGTGCGATCTGTGCGTCGAGGATCCTGCGGACCCGCATCCCGCCGTCGTCGATGTTGAAGTCGTGGAACTCGTGTCCCGGATTCACCCGGATCGCCCACTGCTGCGCGTTGAGCATCTAGCAACGCGCAGAGCGCCTTCGCGTTCGTCCTGCGCGCCGTACTCGCCGACGTCGCCCACGCGCCCGTCACCGACGACCAACTCGTCTCGGTGGGAGGCGCTTTGCAGAGGTTCCAGGAACTGCCGACGGGCGCTGTGGACGGGACCACGCTCCATCCGCCCTTCGACGTCCTTGCCGCGGAGAAGGGATACCCGCGCCTCGGCGGCCACCTCCAGGTGGCACCCGACATCCTCACCGGTGTGGTGGTGGCGCCGCGCACCGCCGCCACCTCGCGGCGCATCCGCGCCTACCTCGAGGTCTGCCGGCTGAGCACGCACGAGCTTCTGACCTCCGGGGCATCGGGCGTGGAAGCGGCGCTGGTACGGCACGGCCTGCCGAAGGCCGCCGCCCGGGCCGCGGCTCCCGGCCTCCTCGGGCCCGCGGGACCGTCCACCTCGCCCGAGGTGACCCTGCGTGGCATCGAGGCGGTGGCCGGCCTGCGCCGCCGCTTCACCCCGGACTGGCAGTCCCCCTGCCCGCTCCGGTCGCTGATCGGTCCCGGCCAGGAGCGCTGAGCTCTCCGACGACCGAGTGACCACTTTCCGGCAGTGGATACAGTGCGACCTCATGCTTGAAGCGGTGTGTAGGGATGGACCCGGCAGGGACTGCTCCCTGCCGGTTTCCGTGTCCTCAGCTGCATACACCTGGGTAGACTCCTGGGTATGAGCAGGAAGAGGGGCGAGACCCCTGAGGAGTCACGGTCGGCGGACAACGGCAGCAGCGCGTCGCGGGTCCCGTTCGAGCCGACGGGCGGGAAACCCGGGCCGGCCGCGGGCGGACGCCGACTCGCCCTGGACGTCCACGGACGCCTGCGGTTGATGATCCTCAGCGGGGAACTGCCGCCGGGGTCTGCGCTGCTCCAGGCCGAGATGGCACGAAAGCTGGGCGTCAGCCGCACGCCGATGCGCGAGGCGTTCCGGCTCCTCCAGGAAGAAGGGCTCATCGACGCACAGCCCGACCAGCGGGCGAGGGTGCGGGCGGTGGATCCCGAGGACCTCGACGGCGTCTACGGGGCCCGCATCATGCTCGAATCGCTCGCTGTGAGCGTGACGGCCAGGTCGCTCGCCTCAGAGGACCTGGCGCGCATGGGCGAAGCACTGAAGCGTATGCAGGCAGTGGCGGTCGACGACAGCCCCGACGAGTGGCATGCGGCGCACAGGGAATTCCACCGCATCGCGACGCAGGCCGTGGCACCGCATCTGCAGCGCATGCTCGCCTCGCTCGGCGAGCACAGTGAGCGTTACATCCGGCTGGCGCAACTGGGCGTACACAACTCGTGGGCCCGTGCGCACTCCGAGCACGAAGCACTGCTGGAGGCGCTACGGCTCAGCGACAAGGACGAAGCGGTACGCGTGATCTCTCGTCATCTCGCGCGCACCGCTCTGAACGTTCTGGCGGACATCGCCCCGGAGTACGAACCCGCGGCCACACGCACCGCGCTGGGGATCGCGGGTAACGGTCAGTCCTGACGGCAGGTCGGCACGGCGGACGGGCGGCTGCGGGAGCCGACGGAAGCGGCGCCGGCCGAGACCGGACGCCACGGAACCGGCGGCCGGCGTGAGGACGGGGGACGAAGGACGGGGGACGGGGGACGGAGGGCGGCCGGAGCATCGCCGTGGCGGTGCGCCGAAGTCTCGGTACCAGTGCTCCGACGTCTCGTCGCCACCGCGGGAACCGCTCGACCGGAGCGCGACGCCGACTGCCCCCAGCTGCCGTGACCGGGCTGCACCCGTCCACTGGTGCGGGCGCCGCTCACCTACGCGTCCCAGTCCCCGGGGCCCAGGGTGAGTGCGACCCGACCGAGGCTGTTGTCTTCCTCCATGTAGCGGTGGGCGTCGGCAGCGCGGGCGATGGGGAAGGTGCGGTCGACGACAGCGCGGAATCCGTGCTCGACCTCGGTCCACAGTGCGTCGACCGAGGCCGCGTTTCCGGTGCGTACGCCGATGATGCGGAGACAGTCGGAGTAGAGGCGCCGCAGGTCGACCTGGACCTTGCCACCGAGGAACGCACCCGAGGTGACCACGGTGCCGCCGCGAGCCAGGGTGCAGAGCGTGGCGTCCCAGATCGCCGGGTCACCGAGGTTGTCCACGGCGATGTCCACGCCGTGACCAGCGGTGGCCTCCGCACACGATCGACGAAGTCCGGGTCGGTGGCGTCGAGCACGACCTTGGCGCCCGCCGCGGCCAGGGACTTGCGCTTCTCCGCCGATCGAGAGGTGGCGATTGCCCCAGCCCGATGGCGACGGAGCCCCATCCCGCGGCGGTGTGCGCACGTCTGCGCTGCTGCCGCCGGACAAGCCACGCGCCGAATGCCAGGAAGCCGAAAGCGCTGGCGCTCAGGAACATCGCGTCGATCATTCCCCCACCTCCCCGGCAAGCGTACTGACCCGCTCTCCCCGCCTTCCTCCGGCCTCAGTCGAGGGGGGGGGCTTTTCGGCGACGTGCACGGGCTGAGAGGCAGCCGGCCATGACCGATCGGCGTGCAGAGGAAACATCGGTGGCGCCCGCACAAGGTTCACCGGCAGGGGAGGCGGCGGGCACTCCAAGGCCAGTGGCAGGTGTTGATGCATCAATCTGGCTTGATGTACATTCGACGTATGGGACCCCGATCTCCGGATGAGCCCGTCGCACCGCCGGAATTCGTCCGGCTCGCTGCGCATCCTCTGCGCTGGCGGCTGCTGACGGAACTCGCCGACGGTGACTATCGGGTCCGTGAACTGGTGGAACGTGTCGGGGAGCCGCAGAACCTGGTCTCGTACCACCTGCGGCTGCTGCGCGACGGCGGGTTGGTCACGGTCAGGCGGAGCAGCTTCGACGGCCGGGACAGCTACTACCGCCTGGACCTGGAGCTTTGCGCTGAGGCGTTGATGGCCAGCGGTGCCGCCCTGCATCCGGCGTTGCGCCGGCCCCCCTCGCCGCCGCGTCGTCCGGTCGTCCTGGCCCGAGCCCGCCGTGTCGCGGTGCTCTTCGTGTGCACCGGCAACAGCGCCCGCTCGCCGGTCGCTGAAGCCCTGCTGCGCCACCACACCGGGGGCCGGGTGACCGCGGCAAGTGCCGGCACCAGTCCCGGGCCGCAGGTGCACCCGCATGCCGTCCGGGTGCTGCGCGAGTCCTTCGGCATCGACCTCTCCGGACGGCGCACCCAGCACGTCGACGACCTGGTCGGCCGCCGCTTCGACCATGTGATCACCCTGTGCGACAAGGCGCGTGAGGTCTGCCCGGAATTCGGCCCACGACGGGCGCACTGGAGCATGGCCGACCCGGGTGCGGCCGGTGACACCGGCCAGGCCGGCTATGCGGCCTTCCAGCACGCGGCGGCAGACATAGACATCCGTATCAAGTACCTGATGCCGGTCCTGAACACTCCCTAGACCGTTGCGAGGTCCGAGCCATGACCCATCACGAGGAATACGTCAGCGTCCGCTACCTGGTCGACGACGTGGAGGCCGCCACCGACTTCTATACCACCCACCTGGGTTTCACGCTGCGCACCAGCGCCGTCCCTGCCTTCGCGGACGTGGTCCGTGACCGGCTGCGGCTGCTGCTGTCGGGCCCGGCGAGCTCGGGCGCCCGGGCTACCCCGAAGGAGGCTGCGGTCGCGGGCGGCAATCGCATCCACCTCACCTACGACGACCTCGATGCCGAGGTCGCTCGGCTGCGCGGCGCCGGGCTCTCCTTCCGTAGTGAGGTCGTCGCCGGTCCCGGAGGACGCCAGATCCTGCTGGCCGACCCGGCGGGCAACCTCATCGAGCTGTTCCAGCCCGCCCGCCGGCCCACCGCGTCGGCCGGACCCGACCAGGCGCGACGCTGACCCCTCCCTCGCCCACAGCCCTTGCGGCGGGCTGCGGGCAGGCCGCGCTCAGGGTGCGCCGTCGTGCGTCGCGCGGCTCGTCCGTGTCCTGCGGTATCGGCGTCGTGGACGCGTGCGCCGGGCGCGTGCCGGGCGCGTCGGCAAGGAGTCAGCGCAGGACCGATGAGGCCGCGACGGACGCTGGGGCCGGGGTGGGACCGGGCGTGATCGCCCGCGAGTGGGGCCGGATCGGCTCTGTCGGCTTCTGAGGGCCTCCGACCACAGCTCCCTGACCCGCCCTCTGCTCCAGTCCTCGGCCGGCCGGCCGCTCGCGGCCCCAGGCGGCCAGCGGCCGGAGGGCGTCGTTGAGGCGCATGCCGTCCTCGGTCAGCGAGTACTCGACGCGCGGCGGCACCTCGTCGTAGGAGACGCGGTGCACGACGCCGTCCGCTTCCATCTCGCGCAGGTGAGAGGCCAGCACCTTCTCGGTGATCCCCGGAAGCATGCGACGCAGCTCGCCGAAGCGGCGGTAGGGGTGCTCGTGGAGCGCCCAGAGGATCAGGACCTTCCACTTGCCGCCGATCACCTCCATCGCGGTGTCGATCCCGCAGACGTGTCCGTCTGGTGCGCCCGGCCGGTTCAGCGTCGTCATGCCCCACCCCTTTGACGTGTTCGCTCACCCCGGGGTAACCACCCACTCCGAAGTGGGTACTTGATCACTTCCGGGCCTGGGACCAGCCTAATCCGCATGGCACAGAACACTGTTGAGAAAACCTCCGTCACCCTGCTGGGCCTCGGCGCGATGGGCACCGCGCTGGCCCGTACCTGGCTTGCCGCCGGCCACCCGCTCACCGTCTGGAACCGCACCCCGGCCCGAGCGGCGGCGCTCGCCGCCGAGGGGGCGAGCGCCGCGGACAGCGCCGCTGAGGCGGTCGCAGCGCACACCCTGGTCGTGGTCTGTCTGCTGGACGACGAATCGACCGACGAGGTGCTGGCCGACGTCGACCTGGCCGGCAAGGACCTGGTCAACCTGACCACCAGTACCCCGGCCCAGGCCCGCGCCCGCGCCGCGTGGGCCCGCGAGCGCGGCGCCCGCTACCTGGACGGCGGGATCATGGCCGTCCCACCGATGATCGGCGTCCCGCAAGCCGGTGGCTACGTCTTCTACAGCGGTTCGCGGGAGCTGTTCGAGCGGCACGAGAAGACCCTGGGGGTCCCGGTCGGCACCACCTACGTCGGCGAGGACCCGGGCTTCGCGGCCCTGCACGACGTTGCCCTGCTCGGCGCCATGTACGGGATGTTCGCCGGGGCAGCGCACGCCTTCGCCCTGGTCCGCAAGGAGGACATCGATCCCGCGGCGCTCGCCCCCCTGCTCGCCGACTGGCTCGTCGCGATGGCCCCGGCAGTCCACCGGACAGCCGACCAGCTTCGCAGCGGCGACTACACCAAGAACGTCGTCTCCAGTCTCGCCATGCAGGTGGCCGGCACACCGACCTTCCTGAGCACCGCCGAGCAGCAGGGCGTCAGCCCGGAACTGCTCACCCCCTACTTCCAGCTCATGCGCCGCCGCTTGGCCGAGAGCGGCGGCGAGGAGGACCTGACAGGCGTGATCGACCTGCTGGTCCGCTGACCGGCCGCTTTCCGTCGTCCGCACTTCCCGGGCCGCCTCCCCGGCCGGCCAGATGTCCGGAATCCGCAAGTGGCCACGTCTGCCACGGGAAAGACGGCACCGACCGGCGTGAGCGGCGGGCTGCCCGGGCCGATGCTGTTCGGGCGGGGCACCGCACGGGAGGGCGCGCTCGTGGCCGCGCCGGGTTCCCGACTCGGGGGTCGGCCGCCGCGTCGCGTGGCGGGCCCTGCGATCCCGCCGAAGCCGAGGTGGCCGTGCTCGACCTGCTGAGGCAACTCGTCGAGGAGCGTACGGGAGGGCGGCCGGAGCCCGACGCCTACCGTTCGCAGCTCATCGTGGCCGAGGACTACATGGACCGGCATCTGCACGACCTCCGTCTCGGAGCCGCCCAGGTGGCCGGCGTGATGGGCATCTCGGTAAGGCACCTGGCGCGGATCTTCGAATCGACCGGCAGGTCTCCGGCACGGCACATCACGGGAACGGCGCCTGCTCGGGGCACAGCGGGAACTCACCGGGCCCGGGGCGCGGGAGACCAGGATCGTCGATGTCGCGCACCGGTGGGGGTGCTCCGGCCCGCTGGGCCCGGCCCGGACCTGCCGGTTCGCCCCCTTTCTCTTCCGCCCACGACCGGGCGGAGAAAAGGGGGCGAACGGGGGGTCGATGGGGTCCGGGCCGTCGAGCCGGGGCCGGCTCTCTGGGTGCGGTCGGCCCTGCCAGCAGGCTCTGGACCGGATCGGGAACCGGAGTTGGGTCGTTGGCGAGCACTACGCAGGACACCGTCCTGACAACCCGTACCACCCGTACCGCCCCCTGGTTCTCGCGAGCGCCCCTGTCAGGCGTGTGCTTCGCCGACCGAGGGTGTCACCTCCTCGTGCTCCTGCCGCTGCGCGGGCTCCGGCACGGCGGCAGGTGGGGCGAACATCAGCCGTATGCCGAGGGCGGCCGCGAGCGGGCCGAGCGCGCACATCGCGGCGGCGCTGACGAAGGAGGCGCCCAGATTCCCGGCGTCATAGCCGAATCCGCCGAAGTACGTGGCGAAGGTCGACGCGAAGCCGAAGAACATCGCCGGGATGAGCGCGAACGGCTTCAGCCGGCCGGTCGCCAGCAGGGTGCCGTTGACGACGAAGATCACTACGCCCAACGCCAGGGTCCGGGCGAACTCCCCGGTGCCGAACATCGTGCCCGTCTCGCGGTTGAGCAGCACGGCCACCACCGCGAATCCCGCCCCTGTCGTGGTGGCGGTGATCATGGAAATGGCGTTGGCGATGCTCGGGCCACCCTGCAGAAACGTTCCAGCCCAGGTGATGAAGATGGCCCACGTCGGCATGCTGAGGGGGCTCATGAGGAGGAAGACCGTGGCGAAGGCGACGATCGATGCGCTGACCTCGTGCGGGAGTCCGATGCGTCCGGTGGACCCGGTATGTCTCGCGCCCATGGCTACGCCAACCCGCCCGGCTTGGCCAGCAGTTCCTTGATACCCGTGTCGATGAACTCGGTGTCCTTGGGGCTGCTGCCGCCGCCGGCGAAGTGGCCCCAGATGCCGGGGATCACACGGAGTTCGGCGCCGGGGATGTGGCTGACGGCCCAGGCCTCGTCCTCCGGCGGGAAGTAGAGGTCCTTCTCGGCGGGCATGTCGAGTGTGGTCGCCTTGATGGAGCTCAGCGCCGCCTCGGTGTCCCCTTCGAAGCCGGGGGTGAGCCCGACGTCCCCGTTCTGCCAGGTCCAGAGCATGGTGAGCAGGTTGTTGGGGTCGCGGCCGTCGAGGAAGAAGCCCTCCCAGAAGCCGACGAGGAAGTCCTCCAGAGAGGTGAAGCCGAGCTTCTCGTACTCCTTCTCCCAGTAGAACGCCTGCGAGAATCCCCACCCCGCGTACACCCGGGCGAGTGCGCGCAGTCCGGTGGTCGGCCACTTCTCCGCGTCGTACCAGCCGCCGGCGTAGACCGCGTCGGCGGTCAGCGCGGCCTTGACGCCCTCCAGGAAGACCTTGTTGTGCAGGCTGGTGCGGGGGGAGCCGCAGAACGGGGCGATCCGCTCGACCATCTCCGGGTGACTGACGGCCCACTGGAAGGTCTGCCCCGCACCCATCGACCAGCCGGTCACCAGCGCGATCTTCTCGATGCCGAACTCCTCGGTCACCAGCTTGTGCTGGGCCGCTATCTGGTCGTACACCGTGATGCGGGGGAACCGGGCGCGGTCGTACGGCGGCGGGGTGTTGCTCGGTGAGGTGGACAGGCCGTTGCCGAGCATGTTCGGCACGATGATGAAGTACTCAGCCGGGTCGAGGGCCATGCCGGGGCCGATGAGCCACTCGTTGTCCCAGTGCCGCCCGGAGTACCAGGTGGGGTAGACGATCACGTTGGACTTGTCCGCGTTGAGCTCGCCGTAGGTGGTGTAGGCGAGGTGGGCGCCGCGCAGGGTGGCGCCATGCTGGGTGGTGAAGTCGCCCAGCTGGAAGGTGAGATGACCGCTCATGGGGCTGCCTTTCAAATGTGACGGGGCTCGGAGGGCTCGCGGGGCTTTCAGGACGTGACCGCGCACCGTCCGCGGTCGGCCTTCCTCGGCCCTTCGGCCGTCGGCCGGATGTCGAAGTCGAAGATCGCCGTGGGGAGGTAGAGGGTGCTGCACGCGTTCGGGATGTCCACGACGCCGCTGATCCGGCCCTCGATCGGGGCCGAGCCGAGCAGGAGATAGGCCTGCTCGCCGCTGTAGCCGAAGGTCGTGAGGTAGTCGACGGCGTTGAGGCAGGCGTTGCGGTACGCCATCGTCGCGTCGAGGTAGTGGTTGGTGTCGGTGTCGTGGTCGACGGAGATGCCGACGAACGAGATGAACTCGGTGTACTGCGGGGCGACATTGCCGGGCATGAAGATCGGGTTGGTCGTGACCCCGTACTTCTCCATGCCGCCCTTGATCAGGTCGACGTGCAGGTCGATGAAGCCTCCCATCTCGATGGCGCCGCAGAAGGTGATCTCGCCGTCGCCCTGGCTGAAGTGCAGATCGCCGCCGGAGAGCAGGGCGCCGGGGACGAGGACGGGGTAGAAGACCCGGGAGCCGCGGGTGAAGTTCTTGATGTCGTGGTTGCCGCCGTTCTCCCGGGCCGGGACCGTGCGGGCGCCTTCGGCGGCGATTCGGGAGGCCGTCTCGCCGGCCGCCGACCCGGCCAGCGCGTTGGCGGCGAGCGGGGGCAGGGCGAGCGCCGGCACCCGGTGCGGGTCGGTGTCGATGAGGGCCTGCTCGCGGGCGTTCCAGCGGGCCAGCAGCTCGGCGGAGGGTGCGGTGCCGAAGAGGCCGGGGTGGGTGATGCCGGTGTACCGGACGCCGGGGATGTGCCTCGAGGTGGCCTGCTGGCCGTGGAAGTCCCAGACGGCCTTGTACGAGTCGGGGAAGCGGTCGGTGAGGAAGCCGCCGCCGTTGTTCTTGGCGAAGACGCCGGTGTAGCCCCAGCCCTCCCCTGAACCCCCGCCCTGCGACTGCGGTACGGGGCCCAGGTCGAGGATGTCGACGACGAGCAGGTCGCCGGGTTCGGCCCCCTCCACCGCGATCGGCCCGCTCAGCATGTGGGCGTGCGTGAGGTCGACGTCCCGGACGTCGTTGGCGGAGTCGTTGTTGCCGATCTGGTTGTCGGTCCAGTCCCGGCACTCGATGCGGAAGTCCGAGCCCGGCTTGACGGTGACGGCGGGCGGGATGTCGGGATGCCAGCGGTTGTGGCCGGGGACCTTCTGGTCGCGCATGGACATGGCCTGGTCGACGCTGAAGACGACTTCGGGCATGGGGCTGCCTTTCGGGTCAGGCGGGCAAGGGGGCTGGGGGTCGGGAGCTGAGGCCGGGGTGTTGGGCAAGTGGGCTGTGGGCTGCCGACAGTGGTTGCGGGGTCGGGCAGGTGACTGAAGGCCTGGGCAAGAGGGCTTTGCGGACCGGGGATGGGGGATCGGGCAAGCTTGTTCAGCGCTTGGGCAAGGGACTGAGCGGTCCCGGCGGCAGGGTTCAGGGCTTGGGCAGCCGGGTGTGCCGGGGGTCGGCGGCCGGGGCCGGTCGGCGGTGGGCGGAAGGCACCTCGGTGACCACGCGCGGTTCGTGGGCGCTGGCCTCCTGGGCACCCAGGGCGCGAGCCAGGGGAGTGGAGGTGCGGGTGAGCATCGGGGCGGTGAAGTCCCGGCGGGCCTGGGCACCGCACGTGGTGCACGGCTCGTCGGGGAGGGCGCGGCCCATCGGACGGATCACGTCGAAGGGTCCGCAGCCCGGGCAGCGGTACTGATAGGTGGCCATGGACGACCCACCTCCAAAAGCTTCGGGAAAAAAGTATTTCCGGCCGAAGCAATTGGGCAAGGGTTGTTCGTGTTACATGCGTGTAAAAGAAGATGCGTCCGGACGCCTGGGCTACGGCAGCTGCTGCAGAACGTCCCACTGCAGTCCGTCGGCTGCGGCGAGGAACACACGCTGCGCGAGATGGCGGTCCCGTATCTGGACCGTGCCGCGCGGACTCTCGTACTCCAGGCCCTCGGCGGTCGCCTGGATCCGGGCCATGTCCACGGCGCCCGCCCGGCGCAGCAGCTCGGTGAGCATGCGGACGCCCTCGTAGCAGGACTCGCCGAGGCTGTTGAGCACCGGTGCCCGTGGCCCGAACCGGCGTGCGTAGGCGGCGGCGAAGTCGAGGCCGGAAGCGGTCGGCAGGTCCTCGAAGTAGCCTGCCGAGGTCATCAGGCCCCGGGTGTTCTCCGGCCCGGTCGCCAACAGGACGTTCTCCTCGATCAGCGAGCTGAACCGGATGTGGTCGCGGTCCAGCCCGGCCGCGGTGAACGCGCGGTTGAAGAGCACGGCGTCGTCGCCGATCAGCAGCATGAGGACGGCCTCGCAGCCACTGGCCGCGACCCGGGCCAGGACCGGGCCGAAGTCCTTGGTGCCGAGCGGCACGTACATCTCGTCGCAGACCTCACCGCCGAGTTCGCGCAGATAGCGGTGGGCGGCGCGGGCGGAGGAGCGGGGCCAGACGTAGTCGTCGCCGACGATCGTCCAGCGCCGGATGCCGAGCTCGCCGGCGAACCACCGCAGCGCGGGGCGCAGTTGCCGGTTGGGGGTCTCGCCGGTCAGGAACACACCCGGCGACCGCTCTCCGCCTTCGTAGAGCGCGGTGTAGATGTACGGCACGCGGCCGTCGATGCGCGGGGCGACGACCTCGCGGACGGCGGAGATGTGCCAGCCGGCCACCGCGTCCACGACGCCACCGGAGATCAGCGCGTCGACCTCGCTCGCCACCTGCTCGGGTGGCGCCCCGCCGTCGACGAGGACCAGCCGCAGCTCCCTGCCCAGCACGCCCGCCTCGGAGTTGACCTCCTCGGCCGCGAGCTGCGCGCAGCACTCGCAGGACGGGCCGAAGATGCCGGCCGGGCCCTGGAGCGGGATCACCAGGGCGACGTCCAGCGCGTCCCCGGCCCGGCATGGCGGAGAACCGAGCCGGACAGACGCCTTCTCGATCATAGGCGCTCACACTAGAGATCCGTTGCTACGAGAATATTTCGCGACGATAAGGAAATGACTGTATCGTGGAAGCGCTCCACGCGATTCCCCCTGCCGCGCCAGCCTGCCCGACGGCGATCGCTGCAGCCCCCACGACCACCACGACTCTTGGCAGGGCGATGACCACGACCACCCCGGCGGCCGTATCCGAACTCGACCTGGCGCGAGCGCTCACGCTGGTGGAGCGGAACGTCGTCCGAAGGCTCGGTGAGGCGCTGAAGGCGGAGGGCGCGACGCTCGAGGAATGGCGCGTGCTGTCGTTCCTGGGTGACGGCGTCGGCCATGCGATGACCGAAGTCGCCGAGTTCGCGCTGCTGACGGCACCGACCCTGACCAAGGTCGTCGACCGCATGGTGTCGCTCAACCTCGTCCTGCGCCGGGTGGACGACGCGGACCGGCGGCGCGTGCTGGTGTTCGCGTCCGAGCGGGGCAGCGAGGCACTGACGCGCTGGACGACAGCGATCGAGCGCGAACAGGAGCACATCGTGACCGCCCTCGGCGCCGAGGAGACGGCCCTGCTGCGGACGCTGCTGGGGCGGGCCTCGAGGCGCCTGGGCTGACTGTCGCGAGCCGGGACCTCCGTCGGCGGAGTCGTACGTCGAGTCCGTCCCGTTCACCGAGGCGGACCCGTGGCGGGGCATGTAGGAAACGGCGGCGCGCTTCCCCGCCGCCCTGCTCTTCGGCGCCGCCGCCAGAACCGATCCGTCTCGCAGCTCAGCACTGGATGCCTCGGCCGACGCCAGAGCACGGTCGGCACAGCGCAAGTCCACCGCCGACGGCGAGGTGTCGCTGTTCGACCTGATCCTGGAAACCCTCGAGGACCGGTGCGTGAGCGTCATCCTCCGGTGACGAAGTTGCGAGCCCTTCAGCCCTGCAGACCGCGGGCCTCCTGAGCCGCCAGGGCGCGGGAGATGCCGCGCCGCGGGGGCCGCACGACCGTGCACGCGTGCAGCAGGTGCGCCGGCCGACAGCCGGACTCGCCCTGCCGCGGGGACGACAACCGCGCCGACACACGGCCTGACGTGGTTACGGACACGGATGTTCGGCCCGGCTGCTCGAGAACTCCGACATCGGCGGGCCGCCGCTGGAAGATCTCCATTCGGGTTAACGATCGGAGGGTCGGCCCAGTACGCTCTGTCCGGGAAGGGTTGGCAGGTCGGAGAGGGGGGCCAGGTGAGAGCGGCTCGGACGTTGGCTACGTTCGACGACGTCGAGCTCGGTGACCACGTCTGCTGGCATCCGGACTCAACCGCCGCGTCCCCCGCGGATGTGCTCGCCTACGTGGCTGACGGCGCTCTGTACGGCGACAAGATCGTGGTTGTCGGTTCCGCCGGCGCCGCCTCGGGTCTGCCGCGTGATGCGGTGCCCTCCGCCTCGGTGGTTCTCGATCTCCCTCGTCTCGCGGACCCTGACGCCGTCCTGGCTGCGGTCCGCCGGGAAGCCCGTACCGCGGCCCGGGAGGGTTACCGCTCGGTGCGCGTGCTCACCGAGCGGGTGCCGGGCGCGGTGCACAGGGGGACCGAGGAACTGGTGGCGCAGGAGCTGAGGCTCGACGAGTTCGCCTCGGAGAGCAACGCCATCGTGGTGTGCGCCTTCAGGCCGTCGCAGTGGGACGCGTCTACGCTGGAACACGTGGCATGTGTGCACCCGCACGAGATGGGCATACGCGCTGAACGTCCGGCCTTCCGGATGTACAGTGCGGGCGCCGACAGCTGGAGCGTTGACGGAGTGATCGACTCGGAGTGCGCGGACGCGTTCAACGCGGCGGTACGCGCGGTGACCCGGCGCTCGTCCAGGGTGAGACTGCGCTTCGACGCCCTGGACATGATCGACGCCGCTGGTATGCACGCCCTCGTCGACGCCGCCCGTCACGTGCCGGAGCGCCGGATCGTCGTGGAAGGCGCCAACGAGACCGTGCGTCTGTGCTGGGAGCTCGCGGGCTACGCGGTCACCGGCATGCCGGTGGTGATGGCCGCATGACAGACGTCCTGCCCCCCGAACCGTCCGGCGAGGTCGAGCCCTCGTTCCGCCACGAGCTCTACCCGTATCGCGGGGAGGAGCAGTTCCTGTCCGGGACCCTGGGCTACATCCAGGAGGCCCTGGAAGGCGGCGAGGCCGTGGTCGTCGCCATCCCCTCGGACAGGGCGTCGCTCCTGCGCGGCGAACTCGCCGACGAGCCTGCGGTCACCTTCGTCGATACCACGACGCTCGGCCCCAACCCCGGCCGCCTCGTCGGCGCCTGGGTGGCCTGGATGAGGGAGCGGGGCGAGGGCGACAGACCGGTACGGGGCATCGGGGAGACAGCCTGGCGCGAGGCCCGCAGCGCCGCACACCTCTCTGAGCTGCGCTATCACGAGTGGCTCTTGAACCGCGCCTTCGCCCGCAGCTCCGCCTGGTCGATGCTGTGCCCCTACGACGACTCCGACGAGGACCAGGGCGCCCTGCAGTCCTTGTCCCGCTGCCACCCGCTGATCCGCCAGGACGGCCACTACGTGCGCAACGAGGGCTACCTCACCGCCGAGGAGTATCCCTTCGAGGCCATGAACGCCCCGTGCGATCCGTACCAGGAACTGAGCTACACGCACGGTGACCTGGCCGCGATCCGCTCGAAGGTGTCCCAGTGCGCAACGGACGCCGGTGTCTCGGAGGACCAGTTGCGGAAGCTCGCAGTCGCCGTCACGGAGATCGCCACGAACAGCATCCGGCATGGCGGGGGCCGCGGAACCCTGCGCACCTGGAGCCGGGACTCGACGTTCCTGTGCGAGTTCCGCGACGCCGGCTACATCCCCGACGTGATGGCCGGCCGCACTCGTCCCACCGCCGACCAGATCGGCGGCCGCGGCCTCTGGCTCGCCCACCAGCTCTGCGACCTCGTCGAAATCCGCTCCACCCGGGACCAGGGCACCACCGTCCGCCTGCATGTCGACGTCACCGAACGAAGCTGACGAAGCCGACCCACAGAGCCAGGACGCGTTCGGCGAAGGCCTGCCGGCCTTCTGAACAGGCCCGGCAGGGGGCCCGGCCCAGGCCAAGTCGTCGCAGGGTGGGGTGGGTAGCAGCTGCGCCGCGACGTGACCACCCGACGGTGACGTGAGCCGATGGTGGCCGCTTCGGCTGATGCGTCACCCGGGCGGTCAGACGCGCCGGTGGAGCCCCGTCGTGTGTCGCCTCGCGGGGAGGGCGGTGCGCGCACCACCGGGGGATCGGCGACGGCGTTCCTCGGTAAGGGCGTAGCCGAGCCGCCGTGCCGACCTCTCGCACTTCAGGTGCCCGCCCGGCTGCGCGGGGCCGCGGGACATCACCCCGACACGCCCTCGTACACCGATCGGTTTCCATTTTGTCGGGATCGGGTTAACCTCGCGGTATGACCACCGAAGTGAAGCCAAGTTCCCGAGAGCGGCTGCTGGAGGCGGCGGCCGCGCTCACCTACCGAGACGGTGTCGGCATCGGCGTCGAGGCGCTGTGCAAGGCGGCGGGGGTGTCCAAGCGCTCCATGTACCAGCTGTTCGAGAGCAAGGACGAACTGCTGGCGGCGAGCCTGAAGGAACGCGCCTCCGACTTCGTGGCCGGGCTTCTTCCCGCGGCGGACGACGGCCGTCCGCCCCGCGAGCGGATCCTGCACGTCTTCGAGCGGCTCGAATCGCATTCGGGCGCGTCCGAGTTCCGGGGCTGTAGGTACCTGGCCGTTCAGATCGAGCTCAAGGACCAGAACCACCCTGCGAGCCAGGTGGCCCACCAGGTCAAGAGCAATCTGACAGCCTTTTTCCGTGCCGAGGCCCGAAGGGGCGGGGTGAGTGATCCCGACCTGCTGGCCCGGCAGCTGATGCTCGTCTTCGACGGCGCCAGCGCCCGCGCGGGCATCCAGGCCGACAACCTGGCAGGGCTCATCGCTCCGACTGTGGCCGTCCTGCTGGATGCGGCAGGCATGCGCTGAGGCATCGCGTTGCGCGGTGGGCTCGATTACCGGTGCGCTCTGCGAGTGGATGTCCCTGGTCGCCGGAGCGGGTCGCATGGCCGGAAACCACGAGCGCACGGCGGCGGGGACGGGGCGCCGGATAAGGCGGTCGTCGCGGTTGACGCCCTCGTTCGGTCACCGCCGCACCGCCGCACCGCCGACTGAAACGGACACGCACGGCCGACGGGGCGGGCGCGTTGTGATCGCCCCGCGCTGCGGCCTGCCGGACACCACCGCACCCGACGGAACCCCGCCCGTCGAGCTTGGACGGTGTGCCTTGTGCGAGTGCCGCGCCGGATCCTGCCCTGGCCGTCGCCCTACGGTGTGCCCGGCGCTCGACGGGCCACGTAGACGGTGTTGGTCGACTTACCGCCCTGCAGGGGGTTGTCGAACTCGACGACCTGGGCTGACGCGTGTGCGAACACGTCCGTGAGCACGGAGGTGAACTGCTCGTCGGGCGGGTCGTTCGACCACAGGGCGAACACCCCGCCGGGGTGGAGGTGTTCGGCGAGGGCACGGAGCCCGGCGGGTTGGTAGAGGGCCGCGTGACGTGGGTGGAGCACATGGCGTGGTGAGTGGTCGACGTCCAGCAGGACGGCGTGGAAGCGACGGCCCGGCGCCTCGGGATCCAGGCCCCCAGGGTCGGCCGCCAGCGCGAAGAAGTCGCCGTGCACCAGGCGGCAGCGAGTGTCCGAGGTCAGCTGGGCTCCGAGGGGTACCAGGTGCCGCTGGTGCCAGTCGATGACTTCGGCGAGCGCTTCGATCACGGTCAGCGAACGCACCCGGGGGTCGTCCAGGGCCGTCTGGGCGGTGTAGCCGAGCCCGAGCCCGCCGACGGCTACGTCCAGTTCGGGCCGTTCGTTGTTCGGCAGCTCGGCCAGTCCGAGTTCCGTGAGCGCGATCTCGCCGGCGGTGAAGTCGCTGGACATCAGGAACTCGTCCCCGAGCTTCACCTCGTAGACGTTGTCTCCCGTGACCGGGTGCCGGCGCCGCCGCAGACTGATCTCGCCGATCGGCGTCGGTTGCCAGTCGATCTCCTCGAAGCGCAGGCCCATCCGCTCACCTTTCTTACGTTCGTGGATGCATGGGCGCCGTTGCCGGCGCGGCGACGGATGATCCGCCCCGGCGTGGGAGCCGGGGGGACCGGGGCGGTGGGGCCGGTCAGGCGTCGATGATGACGGGGATGATCAGCGGCCTGCGGCGGTGCGTGCGGAAAGCCCAGTTGGCCACGGCGCGGGCGATGAGCTGTTCGAGCTGGTGGGCGTCGCCGACGCCTTCCTGCGCGGCGGTGGCCAGCGTCTTCTCGATGACGGGGATGACCGGCTCGAAAGTGGCGTCGTCGTGGACGAACCCGCGGGCCAGGAAGTCGGGGGCCTCGGCGAGGGCGCCGGTGTCGGCGTCGACGATGGCGACGACCGTGATGACGCCCTCCTGGGCGAGCGTGACCCGGTCCTTGAGGGACGCCTCGGTCGCGCCGCCGACTTCCATGCCGTCCACGTACACGTTCCCGGCGGGCACCTTGCCGGTGATGGAGGCACGGCCGTCGACGAGGTCGACGACGACACCGTCCTCCGCGATGACGACCCGGTCGGGGTCGACGCCGGTGCGGATGGCGAGGTCGGCGTTGGCCCGCAGGTGGCGGAACTCGCCGTGGACGGGCATGACGTTGCGGGGTCGGACGATGTTGTAGCAGTAGACGAGTTCGCCGGCGCTGGCGTGGCCGGAGACGTGCACCTTGGCGTTGCCCTTGTGGACGACGTTGGCACCCCAGCGGGTCAGGCCGTTGATCACCCGATAGATGGCGTTCTCGTTGCCGGGGATGAGGGAGCTGGCGAGCAGAACGGTGTCGCCCTTGCCGATGCGGATCGCGTGGTCGCGGTTGGCCATCCGTGACAGGGCGGCCATCGGCTCACCCTGGGAGCCCGTGCACACCAGGGTGATCCGGTGGTCCGGCAGCTTCTCCAGTTCCTTGGCGTTCACGACCAGGCCGGACGGGACCTTGAGGTACCCGAGGTCGCGGGCGATGCCCATGTTGCGGACCATCGAGCGGCCGACGAAGGCCACCTTGCGGCCGTGCTGGTGGGCGGCGTCCAGCACCTGTTGGATGCGATGCACATGGCTGGCGAAGCTGGAGACGATGACCCGGCGTGGCGCGGTGCGGATGACCTGTTCGATCGCGGGGTTCAGTTCGCGTTCGGAGGTCGTGAAGCCGGGGACCTCGGCGTTGGTGGAGTCGGTGAGGAACAGGTCCACGCCCTCCTCGCCCAGGCGGGCGAAGGCACGCAGGTCGGTGATCCGGTCGTCCAGGGGGAACTGGTCCATCTTGAAGTCGCCGGTGTGCAGCACCAGGCCGGCTCGGGTCCGCAAAGCCACCGCCAGCCCGTCCGGGATGGAGTGGTTGACGGCCACGAACTCGCAGCCGAACGGGCCGAAGTCGCGTCGATCGCCCTCGCGCACGCGCACCGTGCGGGGCCTGATTCCGTGCTCCTTGAGCTTGGCCTCCAAGAACGCGAGGGTGAGCTTCGAGCCGACGACCGGGATGT
Organism: Streptomyces sp. NPDC088157; assembly: GCF_044741545.1. Taxonomy (NCBI): domain Bacteria; kingdom Bacillati; phylum Actinomycetota; class Actinomycetes; order Kitasatosporales; family Streptomycetaceae; genus Streptomyces; species Streptomyces sp. NPDC088157. Next base: position 136,481 of record NZ_JBIUSU010000003.1, on the reverse strand, counting down.
CCGCCCGCTCCCGCAGCAAATAGGGCACGCCCCCGATGTGATCCTCGTGGCCGTGCGTCAGCACGACGGCCACGATGTCGTCCAGGCGGTCCCGGATCGAGGTGAAGTCGGGCAGGATCACGTCCACCCCGGGCTGGTTCTCCTCTGGGAACAGCACACCGCAGTCCACGATCAACAGCTTGCCGGCATGCTCAAAGACGGTCATATTACGACCGATTTCGCCCAAGCCGCCCAAGGCGGTCACCCTCAGCCCGCCTTCGGGCAACGGCGGGGCGGCTTTGAGTTCTGGGTGCGGATGGCTCATAGCCTCACGTTACCGAAGAGTCTGCGGGTGTGATCCACCACCTGCACCGTCGATGCGAGGCACGGTGCGAATCACGGGCGTCGCGGTCACTGCGGGGGAGGCACAGGATCCGGACTCGGGCGCGCTGGTGGGCGTCCTCGATGCCGCGCTGTCCGCATGATGGGAGCCGCCGCATGACGACCGGAGATCCCGGAGCAGGGGCGGCGCTGCCCCCGCGGTCAGTCACGCTTCACCGGCGAGAACTTCCAGCGCAACCTGGCGATCGTCGACGAAGTGCGGGCCATCGGCGCCGAAATCGGAGCCACCCGGCACAGACCGCGCCGGCGTGGCCGCTGACCCGCGGCGACGACATCGCCCTCGTCCCCGGAACCCGGCGGGTTACGCGCGTCGAAGAGAACACCAACGCCGACGGCATCGAACTGACCGCCGCTCAGCTCGAGCGCCTGAACAACCTGACGCCGGCCGCGGGCGCAGCCGGGCTGCGCCAGGCGTCGTGCCGTCCCGGGACAGCCGGTTCCGCGACGACCGCGCGAAAGCGAGGTGGCCCGCGGCGCCCCTCTCATGAGCCGTGTGTCCGTCGAAGCGGCCGGGGTCTGTCGGGCCCCTCGGATCCGGCTGCCGAGCAGCGGGGCGGCTGCGGCAGGTATCGTGGGGCTTCGCGGCCAGGGCAGGCGTGACGGCCGCGTGACCCCGGGCGGACGCCGGGGCTCGACCACTTCTGCGAAGGCACCACGTGACCGCCTTCACCCACCGTGACTGTTCACGGATTGACGCTCACCGTGGCGGTCCCCAAGCTGATAGCAAGGGCTGGTCGAAGGGACCGCGGCCGTGAGTGGTGGACAGAACGAACTTACCCGGCTGCTGACGGCGGCGGAGACAGCGGCGCCGGTGGACGCCGTCGACGTGGTGGCTGAGGACCTACGGCGGCGTTTCGAGGCCACGAAGGTCACTTTCCTCATCGTGGACCTGACGGGGAAGGCGGTGGCGCGGCTGTCCACCGCCGCCGCCGTGACGAGCGGGCGGGAAGCCGAGCGCATCCCGCTGTTCGGCAGCGTCTACGAGCAGGTGATCCGTACCCAGCGGCTGTATCAGGAGGCGACCGGCCAGGGACAGCGAGTGATTGTGCCGGTCACCAACCGGGGAGATGCCATCGGGCTGCTGGAACTGCTCCTGCCGACCGCCCCCGGCGGCGACGTCCTTGACGCGGTCGAGGAAGCCGCCCACGCGCTGGCCTACGTCGTGATCGCCAACGGGCGCTTCACCGACCTCTACACCTGGGGCAAACGTTCCTGGCCCCCCACCTTGGCAGCGGAAATCCAGTACCAGCTGCTGCCCCTGTCACTGTCGTGCGAGGCTGCGCAGTTCACCCTGTGCGGGAGCCTGGAGCCCTCCGAAGACCTCAACGGCGACACGTTCGACTACAGCCTGGACCGCGACACCCTGCACATTTCGGTGACCGATCCGATGGGCCACGACATCGATGCCGCACTGGCCGCCACCGTCCTGGTGGGCGCCCTGCGCGGCGCCCGCCGTGCGGGAGTCGGCCTGGCCGAGCAGGCCCACCGGGCTGACCAGGCGCTGGCCGATCACGGCCGCGGTCACGCCACCGGGCAGCTGCTGCGCATCGATCTCCACACCGGGCAGGCCCGGCTCGTCAACGCCGGTCATCCCTGGCCGCTGCGCGTGCGTGACGGGACTGCGAAGGAGATCGCCTGCGAGGTGGACCATCCCTTCGGGCTCTCCATGCCCGTGCCCCGCCCCTACCGGGTTCAGGACATCGACCTGCGCCCCGGTGACCGTCTGCTCATGCTCACCGACGGCATGCTCGAACGGCACGGGGAGAAGGTCGACCTGCCCGCCCTGCTGGAGCGCACCCGGGAGCTGCACCCGCGGGAGACCGCGTTGATGCTGACGTCCGCGGTCCGGGAGGCAGCCGGCGGCCGGCTCGAAGACGATGCCACCGTGATGTGTCTGGACTGGCACGGCCACCAGGAGACCCACCGGCACGTCAGCTCCGGTGCGGACACTCGGCAGGCTTCAGCCGGCCGCATGCGGCAGGGGCGGTGACCTGGGGCTCTCCCGGGCGTCGGCCGAGGGCGGGAAGCGCCTCCCGGAGCCCGGAAGTGCGTGGGGCGACCACGGCCCAAAGGGCCACCGGCCGGCCGTGGCCGGTGCCCTGCACAAGCTCGCGGGCCGGAGCGCAGGGAGACCGACCGTCGGCGAATCCGTGCCCAGGGTCCCGTTCGTGACCCGCTCGCGGTTCCGTCCCGGTGTGTCCCTCGCCCGCGGCAGGCTACCGCGCTGTTTGAATCGCTGCATGACCAAAAGTGATGATTCAGCTCTTTTCGGTAACCGATTCCTGACCGCGCCCGCTCCCTCGGAGACCTTCCCCGAGGGGGGCATGGCCGCGACGGACGCCATGAGGCTCGTGGACGTGGATCTCGCCATGGAGGGCGACCCGCAGCGCAACCTCGCCACGTTCGTCACCACCTGGATGGAGCCGGAGGCGCAGCGGCTGATCGCCGAGAACCTCCACCGCAACTTCATCGACCATGCGGAGTACCCCATTTCCGCCGAGATCGAGCAGCGTTGCGTGCGGATGCTCGCCGACCTCTTCCACGCGCCGGGCAGGACGACCGGGTGTCGGACCCAGGGCTCGTCCGAGGCGATCATGCTCGGCGCGCTGTCGTTGAAGTGGAAGTGGCGCGAGCGCCGCCAGGCGGCGAACCTGTCGACCGACCGGCCCAATCTGGTCTTCGGGGGAGACGTCCACGTCGTGTGGGAGAAGTTCTGCCGCTACTTCGACGTCGAGCCGCGGATCGTGCCGCTTGCCGAGGGCAAGTACACGATCGGCCCGGAGGACGTGGAGCCCCACCTCGACGAGAACACGATCGGCGTCGTCGCCGTCCTCGGCACCACGTTCACCGGACACAAGGACGATGTCGTCGGGATCGACAAACTCCTGCGTGACATCCGCAAAGAGCGGGACCTCGACATCCCGATTCACGTCGACGGCGCCAGCGGGGCATTCGTGTGGCCCTTCCTCTACCCGGACTCGAAATGGGACTTCCGGCTCGAGCAGGTACGTTCGATCAACGTCTCGGGACACAAGTACGGCCTGGTCTACCCCGGCATCGGATGGCTGGTCTTCCGCGAGGAGTCCGACCTGGCCAAGGATCTCGTCTTCTACGAGAACTACCTGGGCAAGACCGACGCGACGTTCACGCTGAACTTCTCCACCGGTGCGTCGATGGTGCTCGCGCAGTACTACAACTTCGTGCGGCTCGGTCGTCAGGGCTACACCTACGTCATGAAGATCATGCAGGAGAACGCCCGCGCGTTGGCGGACAACCTGCGCAGCAGCGGCCGCTTCGAAGTGATCGGGAGCGACCTCGAGCAGCTGCCACTGGTCGCTTTCCGCCTCGCCGGCACACACGCCTACGACGAGTCCGACATCGCCTGGCAGCTCTCGGCCGAGCGGGGCTGGATGGTGCCGGCATACACGCTCCCGCCCAACGCGGAGCGGGTGAAGATCCTGCGCGCTCTGGTCAAGGAGACCCTGAGCCGCGAGCAGATCGATCGTCTGAGTCAGGACATCGCCGACGCGTGTCGCACGTTGGACGAGAAGGGTGCGGCCCACGGGATCGAGCGGACCCAGGTCAAGCGCGGCACCGGCTACTGACACCCTTGTGACGGAGTCGTGGTTCCGGTGGGCAAGGCGGTCAACCGACCGAAGCCCGACACCCCGGGAGGCCGGCCCGCCACCGATGACGCGCGTTCGGGGGCGCCCCCTGTCAGGCGACCAGCTCGGCGATGCTCCGGGCCGTCAGCAACACGCCGAAGAGCAGGGAGAGGGTGACGATCAGCTGCTCCTGGTGCTGCTCCAGCCAGCTCCGGAGGGCGTTCAACCGGGCGTTCGCGACCGCGGGCGCCCAGACCACGTACATCTCCATGACGACCAGGCTGAGTGTGGCCAGCAGACAGTAGCCGGTCAGTGCGAGCCAGTCGGTGAGGGTGGAGAGGTTCGCGTCGACGGCGGTCGCGGCGCCGGCGCCCACCAGCGCCCAGGGCTGCAGCAGCCATGCCAGACCGGCTGCCGTGGCCGGGGAGGCGTTGTCGATCCGGGCGGTCCAGCGTGGCGGGCCGTGCGGGCGGGGCGGTCGGCGGTGCCGGTATGCGCCGTACAGCACCAGAGCCAGGCCGATGGCGAGTTTCGCACCGATCGCGGCGGTCGAGGGCGCGCTGTGACCGGCCGGGGGCTGACCACCGGTCAGCAGTACCACGCAGGCGATCACCACAACCAGGTTGGCCAGCCAGGACAACAGGAAGGCAAGGCCCTGGCGAACGCCGCGCCGTGACGAGAGCAGCAGGATGAAGGCGCTGTTGTGCAAGGGCCCCAGGGTGATGGCCGTACCGATCACCACCAGGTCGAGGACCATCGGATCAATCGCTCCTGGGTGTCAGGGCCGTCTGCCACCTGTGGACGGGCGGACCGGTCGGCAGAGGGAGGCGGTGCCGCTGCGGTGCCGCATTCCGACTCTGCAGGCGGCGGCCGGGCCGGTCAAGCAGGCCACGCCCGCATGGCGGCAACGGCCCCCCGGCGGGCTGTTTCCGGGCGGGCGTACGGCCGGTCACGGAGTGATGAGGGCGAAGTCGGGCTCCGGTCGCTGAGCCGGCCGAGGAGCTCCGTCAGCCTTCCGAGGTCGCCGGAGACCTGGGCGTCGGCGCGGTCGGCCAGTCGGCCGGGTGTCGTGATGCCGAGGAGGACCGAGCGCAGGATCGCTTCGTCGCGTGCGATCCCGACGTCCGGATCGGAACCTGCGGGGCCGGTGCCGCGAGGGGCTGCTCTTCGCGACCGTGGTCGCCAGTGGATCGCCGACGGCGTCGTCGCCCGTCCGGTGACCGTGTCGGACGGAGGGGCTGTGGACGGCACGGTCTCAGTCGTTGGCGGGCACCATCGAGACCATGACCTTGCCGGCCTTGGTGCGGCCGTGCTCGACGTGCGCCATCGCCTGGAGCGTCTGGTCGAACGGGAAGGTGCTGTCGATGACCGGGCGGAGTTTGCCGCTGTCGTAGAGGGCGCCGAGTTTGCGCAGCTGGGAGCCGTCGGCCTGCATGAAGAAGAACTGGTAGCGCACGCCCAGTGCCTTGGCCTGCTTGCGGATCTTGCGGCTGAGCGTGCTCATGACCAGGCTGAGGAAGGAGGGGCCGCCGAGCTGCTTGGCGAAGCCGGCGTCGGGCGGACCGACGACACTGATGGCGAGGCCGCCGGGCTTCAGCACGGTCAGCGACTTCTCGAGGTTCGCTCCGCCCAGGGAGTCCAGCACCAGGTCGTAGCCGGACAGGACCTTCGAGAAGTCCTCCTTGGTGTAGTCGACGACGACGTCGGCGCCCAGGCTCCTGACCAACTCCTCGGTGTCGGTGCTCGTGGTCGTCGCGACGGTGGCGCCGAGGTGCTTGGCGAGCTGGATGACCGTCGAGCCCAGGCCGCCGGCGCCGGCGTGGATGAGCACCTTCTGGCCCGGCTTCACGTGGGCGCGGTCGACGAGGATCTGCCAGGCGGCAAGCGCCACCAGCGGCACTGCGGCTGCCTCCTGGAGAGTGAGGGAGGCGGGCTTGGGCGCGACATCGTCCATGTCGATCGCGATGAACTCCGCGAAGCCTCCGATCCGCAGGTCGCGCGGGCGGGCGTAGACCTCGTCGCCGACTTCGAGACCGTGTACGGCGGAGCCGACCCGCGTCACGACGCCGGCCACGTCGTGCCCGAGCACGAACGGCCGCTTGTACCTCAGGAGCTGCTTGAACTCCCCGTTGCGGACCATTTTGTCCAGCGGGTTGATGCCGGCGGCGCTCACTTCGACCAGTACGTCGCGGTCTCCGACGGTGGGCTCGGGTACGTCTGCGGCGCGCGCGCCGTCCTTGCCGTACTTCTCGACGACGAATGCCTTCATGCCGGCCGCCTTTCTGTGCGGGTGTTGCGGTGGTCGGTGCGATTCTTCGCGCAGGTCGCCCTGCGCGCTCGTTTCTCGCCTGCGGCCGGGTTGATGTGCTGGTCACGACGCTACTGTCTGAGTATGGAAAAGTAAACTCAGGAGGGTTGGGATCACCCTCACGGATGCGAGGACCGAAGCTCTTCGGGGCGCCGGCGTGGACCCCCGTCTCGACCGGGACATGTCGAACTGCTCCATCGCCCGGACTCTTGAGACCGTGGGGGAGAAGTGGACGATCCTGATCCTGCGCGAGGTCTGGTACGGCTCGTCCCGCTTCAGCGCGAACGCGTCATCGGCTGCCCGCGCGACCTCCTCGCGGCGCGGCTCCGGATGCTCGTGGAGGAAGGAATCCTGGCCACCGAGACCTACCGGGAACCGGGCTCGCGGAGCCGGCCCCATTACGTGATCACGCCCGCAGGCATGGCTCTGGTCCCGGCCGTGATGGGGCTCCTGCAGTGGGGCGACCGCTACCGCGCCGACCCCGAGGGCCCGGCCGTACTGGCGCGACACCGCGGATGCGGCGCGCATGTCGACGCCCGGATCCGCTGCGAACGGGGCCACACCGTGCCGGCGCAGGACATCGGAAGCGTCCCCGGCCCGGCGTTTCGGGTCAGGCCCGCCGAGTGAGCTGAGCGCGGTCGCGCCAGGAACTCGTGGTGGGCTCGGTCTGCCGGTGGCCTGAGCGCTGCCGGGGTGTGCTTGACGGGCCCAACGAACTCTTCATTACGTGGCGTTGGGCCCCGGCCGCATGGCCCGTGTCCAGGATTTCGGGTCAAGGCCGGTGTGGTGCGGTCAGGGCTTCGTGCGTCGACTCCAGGATCTTCTCGGCATCGCGGCATCGCGGCAACGAGCGAGTCGACGTCGAGCGTGTCGCCGCGGGCGATCTGAACGCCCCGGCTTTCGAGCCGGCTGGCGTCGCCGGCCGGCCTGACTTTCCGTCAGGTCGTCAGCGAGGGGCTTGGTGGGCTGGCAGGCGCGGCGGCAGACATGGGCGCCCGCGTGCCGGGGGGCCGATGGAGGCGGGCCGTGGGGGCGGATCCGCAGTGCGCCTCGCCGCCGGAACGTGCCGCGTCCAGGCAGCCGCGACGGATGGGTGACAGGGCCGACCTGGCGGTGGTCGCGCCGCATGCGGGACGGTGTGCACCCCAGTCCTCGTGGGGTGCACACCGGGGGGTCACGCGGACTCTTCTTCGGGCAGCGCGCGGCTGCTGATCGCCTCGGTGATGGCGTACGCGGTCTCGACGAAGGACTCCGCCTGCTGCTCCGACAGATTCCGGGCGGAGGTCTCCTCCAGGGCCTGCCACAGGGCTGCCAGGGGCTCGCGCATCGCCCGGCCCTTGTCGGTGAGGTGGACCACCATGACGCGCCGGTCATGTGCGGCCGGCTCACGGATGAGCAGGCCGGCGTCCTGCATGCGGCGAAGGGACTTGGAGACGGTGGAGTGGTCCAGGCCGACGCTGTCGAGCAGCTCGGACTGGGTCTGGCCGTCGCGGTCAAGAAGGTGCATCAGCAGCAGCTCCTGTCCGGGATGCAGGTCCATCTCGCGGAGCATGGCGGCGGCGTAGGCGCGGTGGGCGCGGGCGAGTTGGAAGATCGCGTAGCTCATCGGTCCTGCGCCGGCCGTCGTGGGGATGAGGGGTTCGGGGGTGGGCATGGTTCGGTTCCTCAGACGGTGTGGGTGGGGTAGTCGGTGTAGCCGGTCACTCCGCCGCCGTAGAAGGTCGCCGGGTCGGGGGTGTTCAGCGGCGCGCCGACGCGGAGCCGCTCGACCAGGTCCGGGTTGGCGAGCGCGAGGGCGCCGACGGAGACGAGGTCGGCCGTGCCGTTGTCGATGTCCTTGGCACGGGCGGGCAGGTCGGTGCCGCCCCGGTTGAGGATCAGCGTGGTCGGCCACAGCGCGCGCAGGGTGCCCAGCAGCTCCTCGTCGCCCGCGTGCATCACGTGGAGGTAGGCCAGGTCCAGGGGGCGCAGGGCGTCCAGGAGCGCCGGATACAGCTCGGCGGTGTCGGACTCGGCGATGTCGTTGTAGGGGTTGCCGGGGGAGATACGGATGCCGGTGCGCTCGGCGCCGATCTCGTCGGCCACCGCGGCGGCGACCTCGACGGCGAAGCGGATGCGGCCCTCGATCGAGCCGCCGTAGCCATCGGTGCGCTGATTGGTGTTGTCGGACAGGAACTGGTGCACCAGGTAGCCGTTGGCGCCGTGGATCTCCACGCCGTCGGCGCCGGCCGCGACGGCGGCCGCTGCGGCGCGGCGGAAGTCGTCGACGGTCGCCGTGACCTCCTGCGTCGACAGAGCACGGGGGGTCGGCATCTCCTGGGGCCCGGACGCGGTGAACATCATGCCCTGCGGCCGGATTGCCGAAGGGGCGACCGGCCGGCGCCCGTGGGGGGTGTTGTCGGGGTGGGCGATGCGTCCGGTGTGCATCAGCTGGATGACGATCCGGCCGTCGGCCTCGTGCACGGCGTCGGTGACCTTGCGCCACCCGGCGATCTGCTCGTCATTGTGGATGCCGGGGGTCAGGAGGTAGCCCTGGCCGTCGGCGGAGGGCTGGGTTCCCTCGGTGATGATGAGCGCGTGCGAGGCCCGCTGGGCGTAGTACTCGGAGTTCAGCTCGGTCGGTACGCCTTCGGGCGTGGAGCGGTCACGGGTCATGGGGGCCATGACCAGGCGGTGCGGCAGAGGTATGCCGCCAAGAGTGGTCGGCGTCCACAGGGAATTCAGCATGAGGGGTCCTTCGATAGGGCGGTGACCGGCAGGTCACCGTAAAGGCAGCGTGGTCGTGGGGAGGCGGTGGGCGGGGGCGCTCAGTCGACGGTCAGGACGAGCTTGCCCCGCACGTGCCCGGCGTCGCTGACCTGCTGGGCCGTGGCGGCCTGGTCGAGCGGGTAGGCGGTGACGGTGGTGACGAGCTTGCCGGCCGCGGCGTCCTGGGCCAGGGCGGCCAGGCGGGCGGTCGAGCGTTCCTGGGCTCCCTGGGAGAAGGTGATGCCCAGCTGCCGTGCGCCGAAGTCGGCGATGGTGACGATGCGCTCGGTGCCGCCCCGCAGGGTGATGGAGTCCTCCAGGGCGCCCTTCCCGGCCAGGTCGAACACCGCGTCCACGCCGTCGGGGGCCAGCGCTCGCACCCGTTCGACCAGACCGTCGCCGTACACCGTCGCGGTGGCGCCGAGCGAGGTGAGGTAGTCCTGGTTGGAGGGGCCCGCGGTGGCAATCACGCGTGCTCCGCGGGCCGTGGCGAGCTGGACCGCCAGGGTTCCCACTGCTCCGGACGCGCCGTGCATCAGCACGGTCTCCCCGGCGGCCACCTCCAGCAGGTTCAGGACCCGCTCGGCCGTCTCGCCGGCCACCGGCAGCGCGACCGCGTGCTGCCAGTCGAGGCCGGCGGGCTTGGGGGTCACGGTGGTGGCCAGCGCGTACTGGGCGTACGAGCCGGTGTCCGACCAGCCCAGCACCTCATCGCCGACCTGCACGTCGCTCACGCCCTCACCCAGGGCGTCGACCACGCCGGCGAGCTCGCCACCGGGGACGGCGGGGAGGGTCGTCGGGCGGACGGCCTCCAGCATCCCGGAGCGGATCTTGCCGTCCAGCGCGTTCAGCCCGGCGGCCTTCACGCGGACCCGGACCTGGCCGGGGCCGGGCTGCGGCACCTCGACGTCCGCCTCGTGCAGTACGTCCGGGCCGCCGAACTGGTCGAAGACGATTGCTTTCATGATGACTCCATTCCCTTCGGCCACCAAAAGAGTGGCTGGCCACGTAATTAAGTTAGCAGCAATCGTGTGGCTAGCCAAGTATTTGCGAAGGCGGTCCACCTCGGCTCGCTTCGGGGTGCCTCGACCACTTGCGTGGCCGACCACGTAAACGACCGCGACGACCGCCAGGGTGTGAGCAAGGGTTCCGTGGCCCGGGCGAGCGGGATCGCACCGACCGGAGTGGCCGCCATGGGAAGGCCGTCGGTGGCGTCGGGCAGGCCCCGGCCGCCGTAGTGGCTGAGGCCGATCAGCCGGAGACCGTCCGGGCAGGCGGCAGTCACGCGGCGAATTCCCCGACTCCGGCTGCGTACGTCAGCGCCGGCGTGCCTGTGGAGTGGTCGGCGACGCTCGTGGTGACGGCCGACGCCATGAGCCTCGGCCCATGAGAGCGAGTTCGGACGCCGGGTCCGCTGTCTGCCCCCACTGAGGAAAGCCCGACGCCCGCCCGTCGTCCTGGCCGCAGAGGCCAACGGGCCACGAGGTTACCGACCGTCGCCACCGACCCTTCGGATTACGTTCGCAATACCATAGACTGGTGAAGTCGGTAAAGGGCAACCGGTCCTTCCGGTCGGCGAGGAGTGTGTGCTGTGGTGCGGTACGCAAAAGAGCACAAGTCGGAGACGAGGCGACGGATCATCGAGACGGCGGGCCGCCGGCTCAAGCAGGACGGGATCGACGGCTCCGGGGTCTCGACGCTCATGAAGGACGCGGGGCTGACGAATGGAGCCTTCTACGCTCACTTCGAGTCCAAGGACGACCTCGTCACCACGGCAATCGCCGAGCAGTTGAAGGCGCAGGCCGAGAATGTCGTCGCCCGGGCTGCGCCCGGCCGGGCCGGACTCGAGCAGATAGTGCGGGGGTACCTGTCGCCCCAGCACCGCGACAGCCTTGGCGACGGCTGTCCCAATGCCGCTCTGCTCGACGAGATCGGGCGCTGCACCGACACGACCAGGCAGGCCTACACCGACGGTGTGCTGGTTCTTGTCGAGGGCATCGCCGCCCGCATGGTGCCGGAGGCCCCGTCCTCCGCACGTGTGAAGGCGCTCAGCCTCCTCGGCCTGATGGCCGGGACGCTGCAGCTTTCCCGTGCCTTGACCGACAGTCGACTCGCCGATGAGCTCCTCGATCAGGGGATAGACAACGCCCTCGCCCTGCTCGATGCCGGGCAGCGCGTCTGACGCACCACATCGCCGGCCCCAGGCCGTGGCTCTCGGCGAAGTCCGACGCCGGCAGGTTCTCTCCCATCCGCGACCCGGCCGACGCCACCGGGTCTCAGCTCCTGCGCTGCCGAAGTCGGTGGAAGACCCCGGCTGCGGTTTTTCGCCGGAGCCAAGCTCTTGATCATCGCCGTCCTCGGCTGCCGCAGGCTGCCGAGGACGGCGCCTCCGTGCTCTCCCAAGTGATCAGCCGGCGGTTCGGTCCAGTGTGAGGGCCATAAGTAGTTCGTCGTGCTCACCGCCGAACAGGAGCGGTCGCGGCCCCTGCCCGCGACCGGCAGCGCGGTCGGCATCGACCTGGGCATAGCGAACTTCCTCGCCGACTCCAACGGCGAGTTCGTCCCCAGGCCGCGCCACGGGCACAAGGCCGCCGCCAAACTCGAGGCCGCCCGGGCTTCTGAGCGGCATTGCCTCGCGTCGTGGATGCCGGTGTGAGCGGCCCAGGCTCCCGCCAATTAAATTACGTTCATCATTCTAAGTCGTGGGTCGGCGAGCCCGCAAGAGGGGCCTTTCTCTCGCGCGTGCCATGCCCCGGGGTCGGGCGGGGTCGGGTGCGGCGGGAGCGGGGTGTGGCGCTGGTCGGCTGGTCCTGGTCGGCAATGGGGGCGTCATCGTGTGCCGCGCACCTCTTGCGGGCACTTGGAATTATGGTCATACTCTAATGGTCGGCGTGATGCTGAAGGACTCGGCCGAACAGGGTTCCGGCTCCTGCGGGCCTTTTGCCCTCGACCGAACTGATTGCAGCCGCAGTCCGCAAACCCCATGCAGAAGGGCACGGTCGTGAACGACGCACAAGGAGTACGAGGCGACGTGGTGACGTCGTACAGGAAGGCGCCCACCCGCACCCTCACCGCCGGGGGAGTGACCTTCGCCTACCGCGACCTCGGCCCGAAGGCCGGCGTCCCGGTGGTCTTCATCACCCACCTCGCCGCGGTCCTCGACAACTGGGACCCCCGGGTCGTCGACGGCATCGCCGCCAGGCGCCGCGTCATCACCTTCGACAACAGGGGCGTAGGCGCTTCCAGCGGCTCGACACCGAAGACCATCGAGGAAATGGCGAAGGACGCCGTCACCTTCATCCGGGGACTCGGGCTCGAGCAGGTCGACGTTCACGGCTTCTCGATGGGCGGCATGATCGCCCAGGTGATCGTGCAGGACGAACCGCAGCTCGTCCGCAAGCTGATCCTCACGGGCACCGGCCCCGCAGGCGGCGAGGGCATCAAGAACGTGAGCCGACTGTCCCATCTGGACACCGTCCGGGCCCTGTTCACCCTCCAGGACCCGAAGCAGTTCCTCTTCTTCACCCGCACCGCGGGCGGGCGCCGAGCCGGAAAGCAGTTCCTGGCCCGTCTCAAGGAGCGCACCCACGACCGGGACAAGGCGATCTCGCTCGCATCGTACTTCGCCCAGCTCAAGGCCATCCACCGCTGGGGCCTGGCGGAGCTCCAGGACCTCTCCGTCATCCATCAGCCCGTGCTCGTGGCCAATGGCGAGAGCGACAGGATGGTGCCGACGAAGAACTCGTTCGAACTGGCCCGGCGACTGCCGAACGCCGACCTGGTCGTCTACCCCGACGCCGGCCACGGAGGCATCTTCCAGTTCCACGAGCAGTTCGTGGCGGAAGCACTCGACTTCCTTGAGCGGTAGTGGGTGTCAGGGGCGGGCGGAGCGTGCGCTGGAGGCGTCGGAGGCTTCCGGGGTGGTCGACCACCGTCAGCCGGTGATGAGGCGAGGCAGCAGAAGCCGCGGAGGCCACTTCACGAGCCGCGAGTGGCCGCGAGTGGGCGTGCCCGGACGCGTGGAACGGTTGACGTACGGTTGACGCATCCGGGCTCGGCGCAGCGCACTCGCGCATCGCCCGGCGCGGGTCGAGCACCGCACTGTCGCGCCTCGGTCGTTCCTCTCAGTGCAGGAACGTCCGGGCGATCTCGATTCCCTGCTCGAGGACCTCGTCGGCGAACTTGCGGTCGGCGAGGGCGCGGGACAGTTGCAGCGTCCCCACCATCATGGTGAAGAGCCCGATGGCCCTGCCGCGAGCGGACTGCGGATCCGCAGGCGCCAGACGGGCGGCGATCTCGTCCAGGATGGCCGTCGCGCCCTCGGTGTACGCCTGCTTGGTGACGTCCGCGCAGCGGCCGATCTCGTCGAGCAGTGCGGCGGAGGGACATCCGGTGCCGGGCTGGTCACGGTGCTCGGGCGACAGATAGACGCGAACGAAGTCCTCGAGTCCCTGTCGGCCGGGCCGCAGCTCGTCGTACCTCTCCACCTGAGTGCGCAGTTCATCGGCGACAACGTGGGCGACGAGGTCGTCCTTGGAGGCGAAGTGGGCGTAGAAGGCGCCGTTGGTGAGCCCGGCGTCCGCCATCAGTGTCGAGATGCCCGAGCCGTCTATCCCGTCCTGCTTGAATCGGTGCCCGGCCTTGTCGATGATCCGTTGCCGCGTCACCTGCTTGTGCTCCCTGGCGTAGCGCGCCACAGGCTTCCTCCCGTCGCGATGTAAGGCCGTGGCCCTGCGGTCCGAGCCCGGCCGATGGCCTGACGCGCATAATATTACGATCATGGCCAATGGGATGGTCTGCGTCCATTGCGGGTTTCTCGGTGTCGAGGGCCGCACGGGTTGCCTCAATGGCTCAACGCGATCAGGACGGGTCGCGGTCCCGGCACTGTGCTCGGGTCGGTCCGGCGGATCGGCTCGCCGAGGACCCCGCGAGAGCTTTTGACGCTGCGCGTGTGCGGTCAGGTCGAGCGGCCGACGGTGACCCACGGCTGAGTATCTAAAAATGAACTCAAGCTCGGTTAGAATCGCTCCCATGGATGCGTGGACCGAAGTTCGTCAAGACACCGGCATGGACCCCCGACTCGACCGGGACACGTCCAACTGCTCGATAGCGCGGACTCTTGAGATCGTGGGCGAGAAGTGGACCATCCTCATCCTGCGTGAGGTGTTCTACGGCTCGTCCCGGTTCGGGGACTTCGAACGTGTCCTGGGCTGTCCTCGTAACCTTCTGGCGACGCGGCTTCGGATGCTGGTGGAGGAAGGGATCCTGGCGACCGAGACGTACAAGGAGCCCGGTTCGCGCAGTCGGCCGAAGTATGTGATCACTCCCAAGGGCATGGATCTGGTGCCCGCCGTGATGGGGCTCCTGCAGTGGGGTGACCGTTACCGCGCCGACCCTGAGGGGCCGGCGATGCTGGCGCGGCACCGCGAGTGCGGCGCGCACGTCGACCTCCAGATTCGCTGCGAACGAGGCCACCCGGTGCAGGCGAAGGACATCGAGAGCGTCCCAGGCCCCGCCTTTCGTATGAGGTCGCCCGAGTGAGCTGAGGAACTCGGCTTGACCTTCTCGGCCGAGCCCGCGCTGCCGATCACCCGTCCGGCGCCCTTCAGCTTCGCGATCTGACCGGCCACGGTGCCGACCGCGCCCGCCGCGCCGGACACGAAGACCGTGTCCCCCTCCTTGATCTTCGCGAACCGCTCGAGCCCGATGTACGCGGAGGCCGGTGACGCCGAGCACGCCCAGGTAGCCGGTGAGGGGCGCCAGATCCGGGTCCACCTTCTGGGCGGTCGCCGCGTCGACGACCGCGTGGTCGCGCCGGCCGAGCACGTGCACCACGTGGTCGCCGGGAGCGAAGCCCTCGGCGTTGGACGCCAGGACGCGGCCGACCGCGGGACCGTCCAGCGGCGCGCCCAGGTGAGGTCGCTCAAACAACCGCGTGCGCCAAGGCCCAGCCGGGGCAGGCCCGTTGAGACGACGAAAGAACCTGCCTCTACGATGGACCGATGGCGTCGATCAAGCAGGTCCAGATCACCTTCGACTGCGCAGAGCCTGAGCGCGTCGCTCGGTTCTGGTGCGAGGTGTTGGGGTACGTCGTACCGCAGCCACCGGAGGGGTTTGCCACTTGGGACGAATTCGATCGCTCACTGCCGCCCGAGCGTCAGGGTGCGGCGTTCGCGTGCATGGATCCCTCAGGGGTCGGCCCGCGACTGTTCTTCCAGCGCGTGCCCGAAGGCAAGGTCGTCAAGAATCGGGTGCATCTTGACGTGCGGGTCGGCACCGGGCTCGTGGGTGAAGAGCGCCTCGCGGCACTCGAGGCCGAGTGCGCCCGACTGATCCCGCTCGGCGCGGTACGCGGGCAACTACTGCTTGCCGATGGATTCAACGAGTCGTGCCTCCCGATGCAGGACATCGAGGGCAACGAGTTCTGTCTCGACTGAGTGGCGGCGAACGTGGCACCGTCGCGAGTCGACGCGTGCGTACGCCGTCCGGGCGGCTTCGTCACCGGGTCCGACCTCCCGTCCGGACAACGGGCTGGGCACCGGCGGTGAAGTCCCGCACGCCTGAGCGTTCTCCCCGGATTCCGACGATCGCCGGTATCCGCGCGACGGACCGCCCCACTCGGGCGCCGTAGTCCGCGGCCGCCACCTCTTCGACGTGATCGACGGACCGAGCGGTGGGACGACACCTCCGGCTACGGCGCCGGAGATGACGTGGGCGATCCGCGGAGCGCCCGCACCACCGCCTCCTGACCGCCCTCTCAGCCCTCGGTTGTGCTCTCGGACGGGGAGGGAGATGTGTCGGGCGTCTTGCGGGGGAAGGCCCGTCGGTAGTTGCCCGGCGACACCCCGATCTGTTTGAGGAAGTGGTGGCGCAGGTTGTTCGCCGTGCCAAGCCCGCTCAGCTCCCCGACCTTCTCGATGGGCAAGTCGGTCGACTCCAGCAGGCTTTGAGCCCGTCCCAGGCGCTGGTTGAGGAGCCACTGAAGTGGAGTTGTCCCCGTGGCTCCCTGGAGTCGCCGGTGGAAGGTCCGCGGGCTCATCGCTGCGCGCCGTGCCAGCTCCTCGACCGTCAGTGGCTGGTCCAGGTGTGTACGAGCCCAGTCCAGGACGGGTGCCAGGCTCGCGTCGTCGGTGGTGGGCACGGAGAGGTCGATGAACTGCGCCTGGCCGCCGGGCCGGTGCGCGGGCACCACCATCCGACGGGCCAGCTGGTTGGCGACGTGTGCACCCAGGTCACGGCGTACCAGGTGGAGGCAGAGGTCGAGTCCGGCGGTCAGCCCGGCGCTGGTGAGTACATCGCCGTCGTCCACGTACAGGACCGAGTCGTCGACCTGTACCTTCGGATAGCGTTCGGCCAGTTGAGCGGTATGCATCCAATGGGCGGTCGCGCGTCGTCCGTCGAGCAGGCCCGCCTCGGCGAGTGCGAAGGCGCCGGTGCACAAGGAGACCATGCGGGCGCCCGCGTCGTAGGCGTCGCGCAGGGCCGTGATCAGTTCCCGCGGCAGCGGTCTTCCCTCGTCGACGCAGGGGTCGGGCACCGAGGGGACGATGACCGTGACGGCGCCGACCAGGTCATCGAGTCCGTACCGGGTCCGCAGAGACAGCCCCGCTTCGGTGGGGGCGCTGTCCTGCTGAGGCCCGCCCGTACCGCACAGCCGCAGGTCGTACCAGGGGTCGGCCAGGTCAGGCTGCGGCTTCCCGAAGACGGTGCAGGGAATGCTCAACTCGTAAAGATCCCATGAGGGGACTCCGATGTCCTCGGTCACCACTACGGCGACGGAACCAGGATTCATGCCTCGAAGCGTATGGCAGGAATTTGGTGGTCGCCGTCACCGGTGTCACTGTTTCCAGCCGCCGTGCACTGCGATCTTGGCCCTTACGTGATCACCCGCCGCAGGCGGACGTACAGGGAGTTGTGGAAAAAATGCATTCTGATCGCCCGGCGGTAACCGTCATGGGACTGGGCTCGATGGGCTCAGCGCTGGCCACCGTGCTGCTGGAACGGGGCCACGCGACCACCGTGTGGAATCGCTCTGCGCACAAGGCCCGGTCGCTGGTCGACCGGGGTGCCCGCCTCGCCGCGACACCCGAGGAGGCGTTGGCGGCAAGCCCCCTGACCATCGCCTGCGTACTGGACTACGAGGCGCTGCACGCCGTCCTCGACCCCGTCGCCGGCTCCGTCGCGGGCAAGGTCCTGATCAACCTCACCTCCGGTTCCCCGGAGCAGGCCCACCAGGCCGCCGCCTGGGCCCGATCGCATGCCGCCGACTACCTCGACGGCGCGATCATGACCACCCCGCCGGGGGTCGGCAGTCCCGAGATGATGTTCCTCTACAGCGGTTCGGATGCCGCCTTCCAGACCCACTGCCCGACCTTGTCGTCCCTGGGCGACCCCCTGTACCTGGGCGCCGACCCGGGCCTGGCCTCCCTGTACGACGCCGCCCTGCTCGGCCTGATGTGGTCCACCATGACCGGCTGGCTGCACGGCACCGCGCTGGTCGGCGCCGAGAAGACACCGGCCACGGCCTTCACCCCCGTCGCGATCCGCTGGCTGACCGCCGTGGCCGGCTTTCTGACCACCTACGCGCCCCAGGTGGACGCCGGCCGTTACCCGGGTGACGACGCCACCGTCGACGTGCAGATCGCTGCCATCGACCATCTCATCCACGCCGCGGCGGCCCGTGGCATCGACAACGCCCTGCCCGAACTCCTGAAGTCCGCCATGGAACGGACCAAGGCCGCAGGCCACGGCTCCGACAGCTACGCGAGTGTGATCGAGGTCCTGAAGAACCCGGCGGACGACAAATGACCGTGACACCAGCGCTGGAGCACCCGGTGCCTGACCAGGTCGCCCATCGGGCGCTGACGCCGTCGAGCCACGTGGCGTCGACGCTGGACGGCCCGGTGTTCCGTGCCGTGGCGGACGCGTGCGGCGGGGCCGAGACGCGGTGGGGCGGGCGTTGAGGCAGGTGGACTGACAGGACGAGCCGCAGCCGTCACCGGTGTCGTTCAGCAGCGCGCCCGGGACGGCTGCGGACGTGGCGCTCTCGGCGTTGGGTCGGGTCCGACCCCGTCTCGGCCGAAGGGAGGGTCGCCGCTTCAGCGCGGTGCCGCCGTTCGGCCGACGAAGCCGGGACGGCGGCCGTGACAAGTGCCGTCTGCAGTAGGTGGAGCGCCGGCTCTGTGCGGTGTTCACCAGCTGATTCCGGCCGCCACCGGCAGATGGTCACTGCCCGTGGCCGGCAGCGACCAGGAGCTCTCCGGCTTCACGCCGCGGACCAGGATCTGGTCGATCCGCACCACCGGGAACTTTGCCGGCCAGCTGAAGCCGAAGCCATTGCCGGCCGCGTCCTGGGCCGAGCGCAGCCGCGAGGTGATGTCGGCGAACGCGCGGTCGTCCATGGTGCCGTTCAGGTCGCCGAGCAGTACCACTCGCTCGTTCTGCTCGGCGGCGAGGGCCCTGCCGAGCGCCTGCGCGCCTCTGTCCCGCGACTCCGTCCAGAAGCCCCTCCTGGGGTTCACCCGTGCGGAACCGAGGTGAGCCACGTACACCGCCAGCGGACCCTGGTCCGTGGCCACCGTCGTGCGCAGCGCCCGGTTGTAGGCCATCTTGACCTCGACCGGCTTGGTGTCCGCCAGCGGCCCGTAGTCCATCTCGGTGTCGACCGGCTGGGTGTCCGACAGCGGGAGCTTGCTCCACAGCCCGACCGTGCCCTGCACCGTGTGGTACGGGTACGCCCTCGCCAGTTCCTTCTCGTACAACGGCTTGGCCTGCGGGGTGACCTCCTCCAGGGCCAGCACGTCCGCGCCGGAGGCGGCCAGGTCGCGGGCGGTGCCGACCGGGTCGGAGTTGTCGGCGCCGACGTTGTGGCTGGCGACGGTGAGGTCGCTGCCCGGGTGGGACTTGTCGATCAGCAGCCCGCCGAAGAGGCTCAGCCACACCAGGACCGGCAGCAGCAGCGCGGCCACCGCGGAGGCGGAGCGGCGCCACAGCGCCCCGGCCAGCAGCACCGGGATGAACAGGCCGAACCACGGCAGGACGGTCTCCGCCAGGCTGCCGAGGTTTCCGATCCGGTTGGGGATCTTCGCGTGCAGCAGCATGAGCAGACCCAGCAGCAGCGCCAGCGCCGCGAGTACCAGGCCGCGCTTCCAGGGCCCCGGCCGTGAGACGACGCGGATCGCCCGGCGGATGCCCGCGCGCCGGGAACCCGGGCCCGCACCCCGGGGGCCGGAGCCGCCCTGCCCGGTCTCCGCCGTGTCCACCCGCGTCATCGTCCGTCCGCGCTCACTGCCGGTCACCGCCGCACCCCTGGATCCTGGGTGGGGTCGGCATGCACACGCGGGCCACCGCGATCGATCGCACGGGTGCGCAGGTCGTACGGCCGGGGGGCGTTCCTGAAGATGTGGCACAGCCCGTACTCGGCGACATGCTTGGACGGCCACGCCGTCGCATCGGAGTGCCAGATGCCAAGCTGACGCCGGAACCCGGGGAGCGCCGGCCGCTGTTGACGTAGAACTCGGTTCCGTATTCCGCGACGTCCGTCGCACCCTGTCGGAGGGGCCCTGAGCAGATCTGGATCGAGTAATTCGGCGACTGGTGGCCAAAGGCCGCGGTGATCGCCGCGATGACGACTATCGGGCCGATGGCAAGGAGCCGGTGAATCCGGCGGGTCGTTGTTCGTGCTGCTGGTGTGATTGGCCATGCCGCCAGTCAAGGCAACGCGGTGTTGCCGGCCCGTATGCGGTTTTCGATACGCCGACGATATGGGCCGGCTCGTAGCATCGACAGCATGCGCGTGTTGATCGTCGAGGACGAACCCTACCTGGCAGAAGCCATCCGCGATGGCCTACGCCTGGAAGCGATCGCGGCCGACCTCGCGGGTGACGGCGACACCGCTCTGGAACTGCTGAGCATCAACGCCTACGACATCGCCGTCCTCGACCGCGACATTCCCGGACCGTCCGGTGACGAGATCGCCAAACGCATCGTCGCCTCCGGCAGCGGCATGCCGATCCTCATGCTCACCGCGGCCGACCGTCTCGACGACAAGGCCTCCGGGTTCGAACTCGGCGCCGACGACTACCTCACGAAACCCTTTGAACTCCGAGAGCTCGCGCTCAGGCTCAGAGCGCTCGACCGCAGACGTGCCCACAACCGGCCGCCCGTGCGGGAGATCGCGGGCCTTCGGCTGGACCCGTTCCGCAGAGAGGTCTACCGGGACGGCCGCTACGTGGCGCTGACCAGGAAGCAGTTCGCTGTGCTAGAAGTCCTCGTCGCTGCCGAAGGCGGTGTCGTCAGCGCCGAAGAACTCCTGGAGCGGGCGTGGGACGAGAACGCCGACCCGTTCACCAACGCGGTGCGCATCACCGTGTCGGCACTGCGCAAGCGCCTCGGCGAACCGTGGGTCATCGCCACCGTGCCAGGCGTCGGTTACCGCATCGGCACGCAACCGGAGGCCGGACACGAGGGAGGTGAGCGTGGATAGAGCACGTGGGCTGAGCGTTCGGCTCAAACTCACCCTCAGCTACGCCGCGTTCCTCATGCTTGCCGGCGTCCTGCTGCTCGCGGCGGTATGGGTGTTCCTCCTGCGTTACGTCCCGGACCGTGCGCTCATCGTCCCCGGCTCCACTGACACGCTCACGGGTGGCGTCTTTCCCGTCCGGTCCAACCTCCTGCACGTTTTCGCTCCGAGGGCAGCCGCGGTGTTGGCGTTCCTGCTGTTGTTCGGCCTCGTGGGAGGGTGGATCCTCGCTGGCCGGATGCTCGCCCCGCTGACCCGCATCACGGGCGCCACACGCATGGCCACGAACGGAACGCTCTCCCACCGAATCCGGCTGCCGGGCCGCGAGGACGAGTTCCGCGAACTCGCCGACGCCTTCGACACGATGCTCGCACGGCTCGAAGCACACGTAGCCGAACAGCAGAGATTCGCAGCCAACGCCTCTCACGAGTTGCGCACGCCGCTGGCGATCTCGAAGGCGCTCATCGACGTGGCCCGCACCGATCCGCACCACGACGCCGGCGAAGTCATCGACCGCCTCCACGCCGTCAACACCCGAGCGATCAACCTCACTGAAGCTCTGCTCCTCCTCAGCCGCGCCAACCAGGGGTCCTTCGCCCGAGAACCCCTCGACCTGACCCTGCTTGTGGAAGAGGCCACCGAAACACTTCTTCCCCTCGCGGAAAAGCGCGGCGTCACCATCGAGACCTCCGGCGACATCACGCCCACGATCGGATCGCAAGCGCTCCTGCTGCAGCTGATCGCGAACCTCCTGCACAACGCGATCGTCCACAACCTGCCCCGACAGGGCACCGTGTGGGTCAATACCGGCGTCCGCCCCCAGACTGTGATGCTCACTGTAGAGAACACCGGCGAGAAGCTCACTCCAGAGCTGGCCTCGACACTCACCGAACCATTCCAGCGCGGCAGCGAGCGCGTACACGCCGACCATGCGGGCGTCGGCCTCGGCCTGGCAATCGTCAAGACCATCACCCACGCACACGACGGAACACTCACCCTCACCCCGCGCACTGCCGGCGGGATCCGCATCACTGTGCAACTACCCGCAACCGGGCCGCGATGCGAGGAGTGCGGGGCCCAGTTCGATGCCCGGAGCACCGGGCGCCCGGCACGTTACTGCGGCGCGTACTGCGGCGCGATTTGTCGACAGCGGGCCCACGGCCGCCGTCTCGGACGATGAATCCGTGCTTCAACCGGCGACGTCGCTGGATACGTCGTGACGGATCAGCACGCCGACGAGCACAACGAAGAGCCGGCGAACCTGTGCGGTCAGAACACTGGATCGGGCTCGCCCGGTACGCGCCGACCCGTTCCACGCGAGCTTGTGACGGGACGGTCGCCGAGGTGACTTCTGTTGGTCACCCTGCTGTCGGGCTCTGCGCGGCCTGCGCTCGCGTGAACCCGTGGCTGCGCTCGACTTTCGCCACATGCAGCGTGTAGCTCTGGTACCACTCTTCCTGCCCGCGCTTCTGCGCCGCGCGGTGCTCGGCGTTGCACCGCCACTCCGTGAGGGCGTCGGCGTCGCGGAAGTACCCGACGGTGATGGACAGCCCGCCAGGACTCTGCGCGTGGTCCATCCCCAGGAACCCAGGAACGTCCTTCACCAGGACTTCCATGCGTGCGTTGGTCTCGCTGTAGCCGCTCTGGTCCTGGGTTCGCACCGCAGTGAAGACGGCCACGTAGTAAGGGGGTTCATAGGCCTCGACGGGTGCGACAGACGCTTCCGCGTGATTGCTCATGACGCCACCGTAAGGCGGGATGCGCCCAACGATCCAGCGTCTTTCCCGGATGGGACGCATAAGGGATCGGGCTGCCGGTTGGCCCGCCCGGGGCAGCATGCGCAGTTCAGAAAGGACCAGTCTCCCGCGCCGGGGACCGACCGGTACGCGGACGCCGATCGCTTCTCCAGTGACCTGGACGGCACCAACTTCACCCAGCCCACCCGGGGAAAGCCGCGACCGCTCCCGCGCCCACACCGGGGACGCCGAAAGCCAAGCAGCCGACCGTGGTGTCCTCCACGACGCGTCACGATCGCGGTTTCGCGGACGCTCCGTGGCTTCGGCACGGACAGGCGATCCGGAAGCAGAATTCGTGGAGCGCTGGGACGCGGACTTTCCGAAGGCGGTTGCCGCGACCGCATTGTTGGTTAGGGTGGCAAGTCGGCCCGGCCCGGTTCGCGCTTGACGTGTTTGCAGTCTTGCTCGGTCCAGCCGCGCACAGCCCGTGCGATGTGACGATTCCGGCCAGGTCGGCGGGCGCCGGCGGGCAGTTCTCGGGGCGCGGCATCGCGGTAGCGGCGGCTGACATGGCGCCGGCCCTGACGGGAAGGGAAGGTGCTTCGCATCTGCCGGACGGTCTGCGCAGACAAGAAGGTGGGCCTGTGACCGGCCGGTCGGGGCCCGCGGTCCTGCCCGCGTCGCTGCGCGGGTGGCTCGGGCTGATTGCGTCCCTCGCCGCGCTGGTGGTCGTCGTGCTCGGGATCCTGTACGCCGACGACAGCGAGCCCGGCATGGTGGACACGCGGATCGGGGCGGCCGTGTACGGCGTGGGGCCGCCGTGGCGGCACGTCGCTCAGGCCACGGACTTCCTGGGGGAGCCCGTGGGAGCGGCGACGCTGGTCGCGGCCACCGTGACAGGCTGCCTGCTGCTTCGGCGACCTCGCGCGGCGGTGCTCGTCGTCGCCGGCGTCGGCATGGCCGTGGTGACGGCGACGCTGCTCAAGTCCCTGGTGGGGCGCACCATCCACGACGGGAACCTGTCCTACCCGAGCGGGCACACCGCCTTCCTCACCGCGCTCGCCCTCGTGGTGGCGCTGCTCGCGACCGGCCGGCTCGGCCTCGGCAGGACGGCCGGCACGTCACTCGTGCTCGCCGCGGCGCTGGTCGCCGGCGCCGCCATGGGCTGGGCCCAGGTCGCCCTGGGCGCGCACTACCCGACCGACGTCCTCGGCGGCTGGTGCACCGCGCTGGCGGTGATACCGGCGACCGCGTGGCTGGTCGACCGGACGGCCGACCGGCTGGCCGACCGGACGGCCGACGCCGGTCGACCGGAGCGAGGCTGACGTCAGGTCACGCCAAGCGGCGGAACACGGGCTTCACCGGCCGTCCGGCCAGCCAGGGGGTGGGGTCACCGGCGTCCAGTGCCTTGCGGTACACCGCACATGCCTGGGCCACCACGTCGACGGTGTGATCGATGTCGGCGTCGTCGAGCGCGCTGCTCACCACGAACGACGGGGCCAGCACCCCGCCCGCGAGGAGCCGGCGCAGGAACAGCGTGCGGTACTGCTGGGATGGCTGCCCGTTCTCGTCGAGGGTGGCGTAGACCAGGTTGCTTGCCCGGCCCCGGACGACGAGGTGGTCGCCGACGCCCATGCCGGCCGCGGCGTCACGGACACCGGCGGCCAACCGCTCGCCGAGGGCGTGCAGCCGCGCGGTGACGCCTTCCTCCACATAGGTGGTCTGCACGGCCATCGCGGCTGCCAGCGAGTGCGTCTCCGCACCGTGGGTGGTGGACAGCAGGAACACCCGGTCGCCGGCGTGGCGCAGTCCGCCCCGCTCCATCAGTTCGCGGCGCCCGGCCAGCGCGGAGACGGCGAACCCGTTACCCAGCGCCTTGCCGAACGTGGAGAGGTCGGGGACGACGCCGTACAGGCCCTGGGCGCCCGCCTCGGACCAGCGGAAGCCGGTGATCATCTCATCGAAGATCAGTACGCAGCCGTGCCGGTCGGCCAGCTCGCGCAGGCCGACGAGGTACCCGGGCGGCGGCTCGCTGTGGCCGGCGGGTTCGAGGATCAGGCAGGCGACCTCGTCCCGGTGCCGGGTGAGCAGCTCCTCCGTGGCGGCCAGGTCCCCGTAGGGGAACGACACGGTGAGTTCGGTGGTCGCCGCCGGAATGCCGGCGGACATCGGCGTGGTGCCGATGAACCAGTCGTCGGTGGAGAAGAACGGGTGGTCGCCGCAGATGGCCACCCGCGGGCGCCCGGTGACGGCCCGGGCGAGGCGCACCGCGGCGGTGGTGACGTCGGAGCCGTTCTTCGCGAACTTCACCATCTCGGCCGTCGGCACCGTGGCCAGGAAACGCTCCGCGGCCTCGACTTCGACGATGGACGGCCGGACGAAGTTGCTGCCGCGGTCGATTTCCCGCCGGACCGCCTCGATCACGCGTGGGTGGGCGTGGCCGAGGCTGACCGACCGCAGGCCGGAGCCGTACTCGACATAGCGGTTGCCGTCGATGTCCCACACATGGGCACCGTGGCCGTGGCTGATGACCGGGGCCAGGTTCTCGGGGTACTGGTCGTCGCCCTTGGCGTAGGTGTGCGCGCCGCCGGGGATCATGGCGTGCAGCCGCTCGTTCGCCGCCCGCGACCGGGGCAGGAGGAACTCTTCGGTCTCTCGGGTCTCTTCGGTGTCCACGCCGACCTCACTCATCTCTTTGCTGCAGGACCTCGGCGAGGCTCGGCGCCTCCCGGTCCCGCTTGGACATCGATGTGGCCGGCAGCGGCCAGGGAATGGCGAGCTCCGGGTCGTCGAAGGCGATCGTCACGTCCTCGGCCGGATCGTGCGGGCGGTCGATCCGGTACGAGGTGTCGGCCGTTTCGGTCAGCGCCTGGAAACCGTGCGCGCACCCCGCCGGGATGTACAGGGTCGCCTGCGTCTCGTCCGACAGCTCGAAGAAGGCCCGGTTGCGGTAGGTCGGCGAGTCCGTCCGCAGGTCCACGACGACGTCGAAGATCCTCCCGTACGAGCACCGCACCAGCTTGGCCTCGCCGGCGCCGGAGCGCAGGTGCAGGCCGCGCAGTACGCCCCGGACCGAGCGGGACAGGCTGTCCTGGACGAAGGCGTCCGGGTCGAGGCCCACCGACCGGACCACGTCGGCGTCGAAGGTGCGGCAGAAGAAGCCGCGCTCGTCGGCGTAGGGCGTCGGCTCGAACAGGTACGCGCCGGCGATCGCCGGGACTCGGGTCGCTTTCATGGAGCCTCTCGCAGGGCGTGGGCGTGGTCGGTTGCCGGGAACAGGGCCGTGGTCAAGGCGGTGAACTGGTGCTGGAGGCGCTGGGCGGCGGCCAGGTTCCGCTCCGTGAGGGTCCGCCGCAGTTCCGCCGACCGCTTCTCCAGCTCCCGGAACTGCTCGAGCAGCCGGTCGGTGTCGACCTCGCGAGCCGGATGGCAGTACGCGGCAAGGCCCATCTGGGCCATGAGCGCGTCGCTCTTCGCCGCATAGCTGAGTGCGAGCGTCGGCGTGCCGACCTTCAGCGCGCAGATCAGGTTGTGGTACCGGGTCGCCACCACGGTGTCGGCGGCCGCCATTTCCTTCATCAGCTCGGCCAGCGAGGCGGCCTCGGCAGCGGTGACCAGGGGCGAGTCCACCGCGTCGAGGATCGCGGCGACCACCGGCGCGTCGCACTCGTCGCCGGTGAGCAGCCGGACCGGCCTGCCGTCCTCGACCAGCGCGCGGACGAACCGGATCGTCCCGTCGAGGTAGCGTCGGTGGATCTCCTCGGCCCGGGCGCGGTCGTCGTTGCCGCCGTGGAAGTCCATGACGCCGACGCAGACCGGGCCCGGCGGGGTCGAGGGCGCGCTCGCCTGCGGCGTCGGCAGGGCGAAGGCGAGGTCCGGATATACCTCGTCGCGCGCGGTGTCCACGCCCATCGCCCGCATCGCGTCGCGGGACAGGGCGTCCCGGTACGACCGGTAGGCGGCCAGCCGCGCCGACCAGCGCACCAGGGTCCGGGTCGGCCGGTCGCCGATCGCGGCGGCGCCCACGCCGACCAGCGCGACCCGGGTGCCGAACAGCCGGCCGGTCGCGCAGAGCAGGAACAGCGAGTAGGGGAAGCCCCACGGCCGCAGCGGCAGCGTGGCCTCCAGGACGCCCATGCCCGGCACGATCACCACGTCGTGCCGGCGCACCCAGGCAGCGGTGCGAAAGACGTCGACGAGTTTGCCCAGGCCCTTCGACGCGATCGCGCCCGCACGCGACGCGGTCCGGTACTCCCCGCGGTACCAGTGCAGCCGCGTCGCGGGGATCCCGTACCGGGCCGCGACGACCTCGGGTCCGCCGCACAGCGCATCCACGATCGCCTCCGGATGCGCGGCGCGGAGGTACCCCAGCACGGCCTCGAGCGACCCGTCGTTGCCGAGGTTGCCGGAGCCGAGCAGGCCGAACACCCCGACGCGCACCGGGGTTTCGTCCGCGGACGTCATGCCTGCCTCCCCTCACGTCCGGCGACGAGGGCGTCGACGGAGACGGTGAGCCCGCCCGGGTCGACCGGGGCGCGGTCCTCGACCCGCTCGCCGGCGCCCGGCCGGACCCGGCTGGTCATCCACGCGGCCAGGTGGCGGAAGCACGCGCGCCGGTCGGCCGGGGACAACGGCGCCCGCCGGATCGCCGAGGCGAAGCCCCAGACGTACTCGGCGAGCAGCCGGGGCGTCGGGTGCAGCGGGCCCGCCCGGCGCGGGTCCAGGTTGACGCACCGGGAGCGCTTGGAGGGGTTGGCCCGCTCTGCGCGGGTGGGGTGGTCGCGGCGGAAGTACAGCAGTTCCGGGACCTGGTGGAAGGGCCCGTGCAGGGTGATCTCGGCGACGAACGTGCGGTCCGCGTGGTGGTAGCTGTCGTGCGGCTTCACCCGGCGCAGCATGTCGGCGCGCATCACCCCGTAGAAGTCGTCGCCACCGGGCTCGAACAGCAGGCTGCGGAAGCGCTCGGGCGCGTGCGGTGAGTCGGTGGCGAGACCGTACTCGTACGGGACCTTCACCTGGCCGTCGCCGTCGATGACCGCCTGGCCGCTGTGCGCGAGGATCACGTCCGGCCGCTCGTCCAGCGCCTCAACGCAGCGTTTCAGCAGGTCCCGGGCGTACAGGTCGTCATGTGAGGCCCACTTGAACAGCTCGCCGCGGCACTCGGTGAACACGTGGTTGTGGTTCGGCGCGGCGCCGATGTTCCGGGGCAGCCGGAGGTACCGGATGCGCGAGTCCTTCGCGGCGTAGCGGCGGCAGAGGTCCTGGGTCCCGTCGGTCGAGGCGTTGTCGGAGACGACCAGCTCGAAGTCCTCGTAGGTCTGGCCGAGCAGGGCGTCGAGCGACTCGGCCAGGTACTCCTCGCCGTTGTACACGGGCAGGCCGATGCTCAGCCTGGGTTGCGCGGTCATGAGGTCCTCACTTCGGGGATGGGGTGGGGGGTGCCGGGCGTCGCGACGCCGCGGAGATCCATCAGGCACCCCCTCGGTGGCGCTCGCGCAGGGCGGACCGCAGCTGCAGCCACCACACGGCCGAGCTGCAGACGGTGGCGGCGGCGACGCCCCAGGCCGAGCCGACCGTGCCGGCCACGGCCGCCCCGCCGAGTCCGCCGCCGACGTAACAGGACGAGGCGAACAGCTGGCTGCGCAGGCTGCGCCGGGCCGCGCCCAGTGCGCGCAGCCCGGCCGCCGCGCCGGTGCCGAGGCCGGCGCCCGCGACGCCGAGCGTGGCCGGCACGATGAGCTCCGAGGCTGAGCTCCAGACGTCGCCGAGCACGAACTCGCCGGCCCCGTCCGGCACCAGCAGCAGCGCCGCGCCCCAGAACAGCGCGGCGACGGCCTGCCCGGCACCGAGCAGGAGGCAGAACTTGGCCAGCCGGTGCGGGGCCCGCCGCAGCACCCGTGCCGCCTCCGCGACGGTCACCAGCGAAAGACCCATCAGCACGGCGAGGAAAGGGCCGAGCAGCAGCTCCGCGCCCCGGACCGCACCCACCGCGCCGACCCCGACGATCGCGCCGAGCCCGTACGCCCGCAGCTGGCTCGCGCCGCTGACGCCGACGTTCTCGACCAGGTACCGGTAGCTGAGATCGCGCTGCTCGCGCAGCCACTCGCGCGCCCCGGTCATCCGGGGCCGGATGCCGGACTGGAGGCAGCCGTACACCGCGGCCACCGCGGCGGACACGCCCCACGCGAGGACGAAAGCGGCCACGCTGCCCACGCGGGCCGCCACGACCATGGCCGGGACGAGCGCGACGCCCCACACGAGGTCGTTGACGAACGCCTTCCGCCCGTTGCCGGCGGCGAAGAACGAGTACCGCCAGGCGTCCTGCAGCAGCAGCCCCGGCAACATGACGCCGAGGCAGGCGAACGCGGGCCCCACGCCGCCGCCGAGGGCAAGGCCGACCACGAGACACGCCGCGCCGATGGCGACGCCGACGTTGAGCGCGGTACCCGACGACCGGGCCACCGCCCCGCGCCAGGACGCGTCCGAGACGCCGCTGAAACGCACCACGAGCGGGTCGGTGGCCAGCCCGCGGGAGACGCTCAGCACCACGCCGTAGGTCACCCAGGCGAGGCCGAACACACCGAACGCGGTCACGCCCAGCGAGCGGGCCACGTAGATCCCCACCGCGAAGTTGGTCATGCTGGAGGCCGCCTGGTCGGCCAGCCCCCAGGACAGCCGGCCGACGATGGCCCGCCGGGCGGATCCGGCCGGCGTCGTCGTCTTCGCCCCCTCGGTGGTCATCGGCGTCATGCCTTGATCAGCCCGGCGCCGTGCAGGGCGTCGGCCGCGACGGCGACGGCGTCGAACGGCAGCCCGGATCGTTCGGCGACGTCCAGCAGACTGTGCTCGCCGTCGGAGAGGTTGAGCACCCAGAGCATGGCCATCTGGGCCTGCTTGGTGTCGCTGCGGCCGCCGAGCGCGTCGTACAGCCCACGCCGGCCCAGCTGTGGCTCGCCGTAGGGGCTGAGGTTGACGTACTGCCGGTTGCGGTCGAGGACGGCGAATGCCTCGCGGCAGACGGCGAGCGTGTCGGCCATCGCCTCCGGGGAGACGAAGTCCAGGTTGTCCGCCGAGGTGTGGTACTCGGGGTAGCCGGCGTACGGCGTCCGGCTGAGCGAGCCCACGCCGAGGTCGAATCCGGGTGAGCAGAACTGCCGCTCGTCGTAGCCGTACGGAGTGAACTCGGTGATGTGGTGCGGGCGTTCGGAGGCTGCCAGCACGTGCCGCATCACCCGGTCGATCTCCGCGTCGCCGCGCCTGCTCTGCTTGTACGTCAGCCGACCCTGGTCGCCGGCGCAGGCCAGCACAAGGCCGTGCTTGACCCGTTCCACCCGCTCCGCGTTGCGGGCCAGCCAGGTGATCGCCCCGATGGTGCCGGGCGCGAATATGAACCGGTAGGTGTAGTACGGCGTCCGCTCGGCCAGCGCCCGGGCCAGGAACGTCGCCACCGCGATGCCGGCCAGGTTGTCGTTGGCCAGCGACGGGTGGCAGACATGGCACGAGACGATCACCTCGTCGGGGACCTGCCCGGGGACCACGTGCTCGGCGTAGGTGAGGTGGCCGTCCGCCAGCGTGGAGTCGATGCGCACCTCGTAGTCGCCGTCCGGCAGCGCGTCCAAGGTGTCCTGGGCGAGGCAGAACCCCCATTCCGGCTTGTAGTAGCTGGTGCGGTACGGCACCCAGGCCGGGTGCTCCGGCAGGGTGTGCAGGTGCGCGCGAAGCTCTTCCAGCGGCATGGTCGCCGACACCGGCACGCTGTAGCCGAGCACGTGCAGGCTGGACGCGGCGAAGTCGACGACCCGGTGGCCGGCGGTGTCGGCGACATACGCGTCCCGGATGTTCCACTCCTGCGGCACCGTCCAGTCGAGTACCTGAGTCCCGGTCGGCACCTCGTGCCTCTGCAGCGGGATGTACTCGCCGACGATCTCCAGGGTGGCGCGCACCCCGTCGCCGGTGATGCTCCGGCACAGCGGGTACAACCGCTCCACCAGCGCGTGCATCTCCTCGCCGGGTGTGGTCATCGGCGCCACCGCAGGGTGTCGTCGACGGCGCCGGCGTCGGACGCCGCGCGCAGCACGGCCAGCCGGGTGAAGCGTCGCTCGAAGTCCTCCCGGGTCAGCCCGTGTTCCCGGTAGGCGTCGGCGAGTTCGAGCGCACCCTGCTTCACCGTCCACTCGCAGTCGAAGCCGGGTATCGCGGCCCGGATCCGGGAGAAGTCCACCCGGTACGACCGCGGATCGGCACCGTTCTCCCCGGTGATCACCACCTTCGCGCCGGACACCGCCTCGGCGACCTGATCGGCGATCTCGGCGACCGTGACGTTGTTGATCTCGCTGCCGATGTTGAAGGCCCGGTCGTGCACCGCTTCCCGCGGCGCGGTCAGCGCGGCCGCGAAGGCCCGTGCGATGTCGGCGGCATGCACCAGCGGCCGCCAGGGGGTGCCGTCGGAGAGCACAAGGACCTCGCCGGACAGGAGCGCGTGGCCCACCAGGTTGTTCAGCACGATGTCGGCGCGCAGCCGGGGTGAGAAGCCGAAGGCGGTGGCGTTGCGCATGAACACCGGACTGAAGTCGCCGTCGGACAGCGCGTGCAGGTCGTCCTCCACCCGGACCTTCGACTCCGCGTACGGCGTCACCGGGCGCAGCGGGGCGTCCTCGCCCACCAGGTCGTCACCGCCGGCGGCGCCGTACACCGAGCAGGTCGACGCGTACAGGAAGCGCCGCACGCCGGCGTCGCGGGCCAGCCGGGCCAGGCGTACGGACGCGTGGTGGTTGATGTCGTAGGTCAGCTCCGGCGCCAGCGATCCCAGCGGGTCGTTGGACAGGGCGGCCAGGTGGATCACGGCGTCCACCCCGGCCACGTGTTCGGCCGTGACGTCGCGCAGGTCCACCCGCGGCCCCGGCGGGTCCGCGGGCTGCGGGCCCAGCACACAGTCGGCGAACAGGCCGGCGTCAAGACCGACGACCTCGTGCCCGGCGGCCGCGAGTACCGGAGCCATCACGGTGCCCAGGTAGCCCTGATGTCCGGTCAGTAGTACGCGCAAGGTTCATTCCCCCAGGTCGAGAGTGAGTTTGGTGACGGCGAACGCCTCGGCGTAGCGCGCGTGGCATTCGATGCCGCGGATCCGGGCCAGCCCGAGGAAGGCCTCCCGGTCGTACCAGGGCCGGTGCCGCTGCGAGGGGTAGTGCTCCTGCAGCAGCCGCACCTTCTGTTCGGCGATCTCCGGCGACAGCGGCTGGTAAGCCGTCGGGCGGCCGAGATCGCCGTCCCACTTGACGATCTCGTAGCCGAGCACGAGGTGGTCACGGAACGCGGTGGGTATCAGCTTCGCCAGGCCGCGGTGATCCTGGTGCGCGTCCTCGGTGCGCGGGGCCAGCACGAGATCCGGCTCGGTCTGCGCGCGCAGTTCCTCGACCGCCGCCTTGGCCTCCTCCCAGTGCGCGGGCAGCCTGCCGTCCGGCAGCTTGTGCACGGTCAGCCGCAGGTCGGCGCCCGGGCAGAAGGCGGCGAGCGCGGCCTGCTCCTCCTGCTCCCGCTCGCTGCCACCGCCGGAGAGCACCAGCGCGTCGACGCGGACACCCGGCCGCGCGAGGCACAGCGTCAGCAGCGTGCCGCCGGCGCCGATGGCGATGTCGTCGCAGTGCGCGCCCACCGCGACGATCCGGTCCGGGCGCCCGGCCCCGAGCCGGATCACGCCCTCGCTCCGGAGCCGTTCCTGCCGCCGGTCGCGCTCGCCCCCGCGCCGTCCCGTTCCCACACGGCCCACGGGCGGTCGCCCCGGGCGTAGGCGTCGTCGAGCGCGGCCCGCTCCTTCACGGTGTCGGTCGGCTTCCAGAAGCCGCGGTGCTGGTGCGCCACCAGCCGTCCCCGCTTGGCCAGTTGGGAGCACCCGTCGGCGACCAGGTCCCCGCCCTCCGGGATGTGGTCGAAGACCTCCTGGCGGAGCACGAAGTACCCGCCGTTCTCCCACAGGGGCAGTTCGCTCACCGCGGTGATGCCCCCCACCAGGCCGTCCTCGCCCAGGTCCACGCAGTGGAACGAGGACTGCGGCGGCACCACCATCATCGACGCACCGGCGTCGCGCCGGGCGAACCGGTCGATCATCTCCGGCAGCGGGGCATCGGTGAGCACGTCGGCGTAGTTGGCGAGGAACATCTCGTCGCCGTCCAGGTGGTGCCGCACCCGGCGCAGCCGCTCCCCGATCGGTGACTCGATGCCGGTCTGCGCGAACGTGATCGTCCAGGAGGCGATGTCGGTGGACAGCAGCTCGGTCTGCCCCTTGCGCAGCACGAAGTCGTTGGACGTCGTCTCCTCGTAGTTGAGGAAGAAGTTCTTGATGTGGTGTGCCCCGTACCCGAGGCACAGGATGAACTCCGTGTGCCCGAAGTACGCGTAGTAGCGCATGACGTGCCAGATCAGCGGCCGTGGGCCGACCATCGCCATCGGCTTGGGCACGTCGTCGGAGGCTCCGTTGCGCATCCGCAGCCCGTAGCCGCCGCAGAACAGTACGACCTTCATGCCTTGACCTCGACAATGCTCAGTTCCGGTATGGGAAAGACCAGTCGGCCGCCCCAGGCGTGCACGAAGGACAGCTGCTCGACCAGTTCGGCCCGCAGGTTCCACGGCAGGACGAGGACGTAGTCCGGCTCGTCGGCGGCAATCTGCTCGGGCGACAGGATCGGGATGCGGGTGCCCGGGGTGAACCTGCCGTGCTTGTAGGGGTTGCGGTCGACCGTGTAGGGGAGCAGGTCGGGCCGGATGCCACAGTGGTTGAGCAGGGTGTTGCCCTTGCCCGGGGCGCCGTAGCCGACGACCGTCTCGCCGCGCTCGGCCGCCTCGATGAGGAACCGCAGCAGATCCCGGCGCACCTTGGCCACCCGAGCGGAGAACTCGGTGTACCCGGACAGCTCCTGCAGCCCGGCGGCCTTCTCCCGGGCCAGCACGTCGGCCACCCGCCCGGTCGGCTCGCCGGCCACCTCGGCCGGCCGGGCCCACAGCCGGATGGAGCCGCCGTGCGTGGGCAGCAACTCGACGTCCACGAGCGTGAGTCCGCCGCTCGCCAGCGCCCGGGCGGCGGACGCGACCGTGTAGTACTGGAAGTGCTCGTGGTAGATCGTGTCGTACTGGTTCTCCTCGATCAGGGTCAGCAGGTGCTGCACCTCGATGGAGACCCAGCCGTCGTCGGCGACCAGGGCGCGCAGCCCCTGGGTGAACCCGACCACGTCGGGGATGTGCGCGTACACGTTGTTGGCCACGACCAGGTCCGCCGGGCCGTGCTCGGCGCGGACGTCGGCGCCGGTGGCCGGGTCCAGGAAGTCCGTGCGTGTGGGCACACCCGCGTCCCGCGCCGCGGCGCCGACGTTCACCGAGGGCTCGATGCCCAGGCAGCGGATCCCGCGGTCCACCACATGCCGCAGCAGGTACCCGTCGTTGCTCGCGACCTCGACCACGAAGGCGTCGGTGCCGAGATCCAGCCGCCGCACCGCGTCGGCGACGAACGTGCGCGCGTGCTCCACCCACGAGGTCGAGTAGGAGGAGAAGTACGCGTACTCCTTGAACGTCTCCTCCGGCGTGATCAGCGGAGGGATCTGGGCGAGCCAGCAGTCGGTGCAGACCCGCAGGTGCAGCGGGTACGCCGGCTCCGGCTGGTCCAGTTGGTCCGCGGCGAGAAAGCTCTCACACGGCGGAGTCGCCCCGAGATCGACGACGCTCACCAGCGCCGCCGAGCCGCAGAGTCGGCATCGTGTCATTGACTGCCCCCATCCCGCTCGCGCGAGTGCCCCCGCCGCGAGCCAGTGCTTTTGTCCCCTACCGGCGGCGGGCTGTCCCCGCCACCGGACCGACCCGCGATCGCGGTGCGGTACTCGTCCATCAGGCGCTCCAGCCCGACGGCCGGGCTGAAGTCCCGCTCGTAACGGCGCCGGGCCGCCTGGCCCATCTCCCGGTTGCGGCCCGGCTCGGCCGTGATCCGGCGCAGGCAGGACGCGAGCGAGGCGCGCTCGCCCGGCCGGTGCAGCAGCCCGGTCTTCCCCTCCTCGACGAGTTCGACGAAGGCGCCGTGACCGGCGGCGACGACCGGGACTCCCGCCGCCATCGCCTCCACGACCACCAGGCCGAACGCCTCGAGCCAGGTGGAGGGAGCCACCACGGCGACCGACCGCGCGATGGCCTGCCCGCATTCCGCCGAGTCGTACAGGCCGACGTACCGCACGTCGTCCCGGCCCGCCGCCCAGGCGGCCACCTCTCGTTCCAGTGGCCCCGCGCCGGCGATCACGAGCGGCACGCCCACACCGCCGTCAGCGGCGATCTCGTCCCACGCGTCCATGAGCAGCCGCACGCCCTTGGCCTCCGCGAGCCGGCCGAGATAGAGCAGATGCTCGCCGGCGCCCGATCGGCAGGCGCCCGGGTCGGGCACGAAGTTGTGCTTCACCGCCAGCCGCTCGGGCGGCATCCCCGAGCGCACCAGCACGTCGCGCTGCGCCGCGGAGATGCAGAAGAACCGCTCCACGCCGGACCACCATCGCCGCCGGTTGACCGACAGGCTGACCGCGAGCGGCACCGTCGCCAGCCGGGAGTTCCGGTAGCAGCCGTGCCGGACCGCGGGCAGCGGCGCGGACCCGACGCACTCGGTGCACGGCCGGCCGTCCCGCTGCAACGTGCCGGGCGGGCAGACCTGGGTGTAGTTGTGCAGCGTGGCGACGGCGGGCACGCCGACGTCGGCGCAGGCGGCCAGCACGGCCGGCGACAGGAGCGGGAAGACGTTGTGGACGTGCACCACGTCCGGCCGGTCGGCCCGAAGCCGGGCGGCGAGCTCCGCGCGGACCGCCGGATTCCACGGCACCAGCAGCGCTACCGCGGCCTTGCCCAGCGGGGACCGGGCGGCGATGTCGTCGCTGCGCCGCTCGAACACCTCGACCCGGTGCCCGGCTCCGCGCAGCAGCGCCACCTCCTGGTCGACCACCTTGTTCTCCCCGCTCGGCTGCGCCGAGGCGTAGCGGTTGTGCACCACGAGTACGTGCATGCTCAGGTCACCTCCGTTCTCTGGGCCCATCGCGGGACGCGTCGGCGAGGGGCTTCGGGCACCGGCAGGGGAGCGGCCTCGACAGGTGTCGCCAGCAGCGAGGCGGCCACGGCCAGATGCAGCAGATACGGCGAGGCGTCGCCCAGCCCGGCCTCGGTGTACGACGCGATCGCGCAGTAGCTGATCAGGAAGATCGCGCAGGCCCTCGACAGCGACGGCGGCCGCAGCAACGCGACGCCGCCCAGCACGATGATGACCGCCGCCACCAACGCGACGCCGATCATGCCCTGTTCGTTGTAGACGGCCAGCCAGCTGTTGTCGATCGGCAGTCCGCCGAACGACTTGTCGCCCAGGCCCGCGCCGAACAGGTACTCCGACATCGTCCGGGGCGCTGCCAGCAGGGCGTGCCAGACCTTGGCCCGGCCGGTGAGGCTGGCGAAGTTCTCCTGGCTCTGCCCGCGCAGGAACCACGCCTGGAGCGCGGAGCTGAACCCCACCGCCGCCACCGCGGCGCACAGCACCGCCCAGGTGAAGAGCCGGCGGGCGGCGGCGCTGGTCAGGACGAGGGAGGTGATCGCCAGCACCAGCGCGATGATCAGGCCGAGCGTGGCCGTCCGGGTGTGGGTCAGCGCGAGCAGGGCGAGGCAGGGCACGATGACCAACGCCGCGCTGGTCCGGTCGGTCCGGCGGCCCAGGACGAGCAGCACGGTGAGCCCGATGATCACCGCGGCGTACTGTCCGATCTGCGGCGGGGTGAGCGGCCACAAGGCGCCCACCAGCCGCCCGCCGTAGAGGTCGGGCAGGGCGGCGCCCGGTGAGACGACCAGGCCGGCGGCCACCGACCCGAGCACCGCGAAGTACATCCGGATGTGGTGCCGGACGAACGTCAGGCCGCCGTCCCACCAGCGGCTGAGCAGCCACAGCGTGCCGACGAAGAGAGCCAGCCGGGCGCAGCGGAACAGCGCGCCGAGCCCGGCCCCCTGGTCCACGCTGGAGATCAGGCTCGGCACCAGCAGCAGGGTGAGCAGGAACACGTAGGCGCTGGCCCGGATACGCACCCGGGGGTTGACCACGAGCGCCAGTGCGAACGCGGCGACCAGCGCGCCCATGGTGGCCATCTGGATGAGGGAGCGGGGCAGCGGGACGATGGTCCTCGCCCCGGCGGAGCCGAGGGTGTTGAGGACGAGCAGCCCCCAGACCGTCCCGACGATCTTCGACGTGTGGTCCGCGCCCATCTCAGCCGCGCCCATCTCAACCACCGTCCCCGGCACGGAAGGTGCTGCCCGCGTCCTGCCGGTACGGAGTGCCCTGCCACTGCTTGAAGCCGACTGTCCGGCTCGCGTCGTGGACGACGAAGGTCCACGGTCCGACGTAGACGTTGTCGTGCCAGCGGTTGTGCTGCTCGCCGGTGATCGCCTCGGCCACCCGCTCGCCCTGGTACGGCGACCAGTCCGGATAGGTGCCGTAGTTGGACAGCACCGCCATCCGGTCGCACTTCACGGTGCAGTCGACGACGGACTTGTCCAGCACGAAGCGGTTGTCGTGGATGTCCACCCGCTGGGTCTTCCACCGGCAGTCGGAATACAGCGGCGCCTTGGCGATCGCGGGCTGCGTGCAGCGGTCGGTGTTCTTCACCAGCAATGTGCAGTCACCGGACGAGGTGTTGGCCGGGCTGTTGCAGAACCGGTCGGCGTTCTCCCACAGGGTGATCCCTGACCAGTTGTTCTCCAGCACGTTCCGATAGATCTCGATCTTGTCCGTGCGGGCTCGGATCCGCGGTTCGCCCCCGGACTCGGAGAGGTAGACGGTCCCGAACGGGAAGCTGTCGCCGGCGGCTGCGTAGTCGCGGCCCTCGACCCGGTTGTTCCGCCGGATCGTGTTCTTCCGGATGACCGCGTTGTAGCTGATCTCGTAGATCAGCGCGGCGCCGTCGTTGTCCTCGATCAGGTTGGCCTCGATGAGGAAGTCGTTGTTGTTGGTGTCCGCCCACAACCCGGTTCCGCGGTTGTCGTGCACCCAGTTGCCGCGTATGTCCGCGCCGTCGACGGCCCAGAACTTGACGCCTCCACTGCAGCCGCAGTCCGGCCGCCGCCGCTCCCAGTCGTCCTTGTTGTTGCCCACGATCTCGTTGCCTTCGACCACCAGGCCGCTGATACCGTCGGCGGCCTGGTACGCGTTCATGCCGTACTGGCCGTTGTCGCGCAGGCAGCTGGCGCGGACCTGCTGGCGGGCGCCGGCCATCAGCCCGGCGCCGGAGTTGTTCTGGATCGTCGCGTGCTCGATCACCCACCCGTCGGCCGAGTCGTGGTTGACCACGCCCTCGTCCTGCGGCGCCGCGAACCCCTGCACGGTCAGGTAGCGGATGGTGACGTCGCGGGCGGTGCCGCCGAACGCGTAGTGGTTGCTCTTCCGGCCGTCGAGCACCGCCCCGGGCGCGCCGACGTAGACGTCCCCTTCCTTGGGGATCACCTGGTCGTAGCGGTCCGACAGGAGCGTGTGCTTGCCCGGCCGAAGCCAGAAGGTGGTGTGCGCAGGGCTGCTCTCGGTCTTCGCGGCCAAGTCGCCGGGCACCGCAGGGTCGACGGTCACCGCGCCCGCCGGCGCCTTCACCGGCCCGGCGGCGGGCTTGGCACACACGCGGGCCACGGACGTGGAGGGCGCAGCGGTGGGCGTCGGCGCCGCGTCCCGCGTGCTGCTGTCACAGCCGGTCGCCGCCAGCAGGGCCAGTGCCAGCGGTGCCGCCGGCAACGCCCGGTGCCGCCACTTGATCCCCATGCGTCCTCCCCTCCCTAACCGTGGAACCTGAGCACGGTGGTGAAGCCCTCCGTGTCATCGGTGAAGCCGGTCCCGACCAGGGTGGTCGCGGGTTCCTTGCGCCCGAAGCCGGCGGAGTACCAGCCCAGCGGCGGGTCGCTCTCGCCGCGATGCGCCTGCCACGACAGCCGCTCGGGCAGGTCGAGCGCCGCGGAGCGGTCCTCGCCGTCCCGGGACCAGGTGAGCGCCGCCCGGTTCCCCGCCAGCTCGGCGGTGACCGTCGGGCCGAGGTGGAACGCCAGGCGCACCGCCCGGCGCGGGCCGCGCACCTCGTCGACCACCCTCAGCTCCTGGCTCGCGGCCGTCAGCTCCACCCGGCGGCGGTGCACGGAGCGCTGGTAGCCGTCGTGTTCGGCGCACCAGCGGGCCGTCCCCCCGTCGGAGGTGCCGGATGTGTCCACGGTCAGGACGCGGCTGCGGGCGTGCCGGGTCCACAGGAACGGGCCGCCGGACACCGACTGGTCTTCGCCGTCCAGTTGCAGGGTGTTGTGGCCGAGGGTCGACCGGAAGTACTGCCGCCACTCGGGCTGCCCGTGGTAGCAGTACGTCCCGGGGTCGGCGAGGACGTCGACCCCGTCGTGCCGGACCTCCACGGACAGGGCGTCCGCGTGAGCATGCGCGGCGATGGACAGGAATCCGTGCGGACCACCGTCGCAGCGGCACCAGATCTCCGCCGGACCGCGCAGGATGGTCATGCCCGCGTCGGCGAAATGGGCCGGTCGGCTCGCCGGGCGGGACACGGCCGGTGCGGTGGGCCGGATGAGCGCGGCCAGCAGCGGGGTGCGCACATCGGTGCCGGTCACCGTCGGCCACCAGGCGAGCCGGCCGAACACGGCGTCCCCGGTGGCCAGCAGCGAGGCCCAGCGGTCGGTGCCCGCCCCGTCCACGACCAGACCGTGCCCGTCGTCCGCGTCCCCCTGGCGTGGCGGCCGTAGCCGGCTGTCCACGATGGCGGCGAGCGCGTCGGTCATCCGCAGCAGCACCAGCCGGATCGACGCGGGGACCGGCACGTCGGCGGCATCCGCCTCGGCCAGCGCGGCCAGGCCGAGCTCCAGCACCAGTCCGTGGTACTCGGTGGCCAGCTCGCGGTTGAGGCCGGAGTCGAAGGTGTTGCCGCGCAGATGCCGCTCCAGCGACCGCAGCGCGTCGGCTCGCCAGCGCGCCGAGGAGGGGAACCACCCGAACGCGCAGGCCGCGGCGAACTGCCCGGCGGCCTCGGCGATGACGTGGTTGTTCGCCGAAGACCCCCGGCTGGGGAAGGCGGCCAGCCAGTGCTGGTGGTGCCAGATCTGGTTCAGCGCCACCGGGTTGTCCTCGAACAGAGCCGCCGCGCCCGGCCAGCCGTCGAGCAGCCGGCGGATCCACACCCAGGACAGCAGCCGGATCCCCAGCTCGATGCCGCTGGTCCAGTGCACCCCGCGCAGCGGCGCGTTGCCCGCCCACCACGACCGCAGGTGCTCGGCCACTCGCTCGGCGTACCGCTCGTTGCCGGTGACCGCGTAGGCGGCGGCGAGCACGGTGAGGTACTGATGCCGGGACGGCTCCCAGATCTGCTTGATGTCCCCGACCGCGTCCTCGTTCCGGTACGGCACGTCGAAGGCGTAGCCCCACGGAGCCCGGCGCCCGGTCTTCGGGTCGTACCACCAGTCCGGGTCGGCCAGATCGTCGCGGTCCACCCCGAAGTACTCGGCGTGCCCGGCCATCAGCCGGTCCGCCTCGGCGATGAGACGTTTCGCGGCGTCCGGTGGCACATCGGCGCTCGTCCCCGCGGGCAGTACCGCGGTGAACGGGGCGCCGGTCACGCTCGGACTCTCCGGCCGCGACGACCGCCACCGTCGCCTGCGCACCGCGTCGCCCGCCCGGCCGCCGACCTCCCGCGGTCCCATCCGGGACAGCCGCCGCAGGTACCAGCCCGGGCTCCCCGAGTTCACCGTCATCGCGGCCCCGCCAACGTCACCGGCAGGCCGCCGACCAGGCCGGCCTGCACGGCGAGTGTGGCCGCCGTGGTGGCGACCAGCGACTCCAGCGGCACCGGCATCGGCCCGCCGGTCCGCACGGCCTTGATGAACGCGGCCAGCTCGGCGTTCTGGCCCTTGTCCCGAGCCTTGGGCAGCCGCGAACTGACCCACCGCTTGCGGCTGCCACCGTAGACAGCGGCACGGACGAAGTCGTCGAGCCGCAGCACCTTGCCGTCCGCGACGAGGTCCAGCGTCTCCTTGGGGAAGCTGGGCGCGCCGGTGGTGACGTAGCTGATGGTGGCGGTGGACCCGTCCGGGTAGTGCAGCACGACCTGCAGGTCCTCGTTGCCGGACGTGGCGACCGCGTACACCGATACCGGGTCGGCCTCGAGCAGCCAGCTCGCCGTGTCGATGAAGTGTCCGCCCTCGCCGGCGAAGCGCGAGCCCTCGGTGCCCTGTTGGAGGTACCAGCTGCCGTGCTGCAGCCGGCCCGCGTTGACCAGGTAGCGCAGGCTCGCCGGACCGGTCCGGGCGCCGAACCGCTTCCTGGCCTCCTGCAACAGCGGCGCGAACCGACGGTTGAAGCCCACCTGGAGCCGGTCGTTGCCGGATTCCTCGACCGCCGCGAGCACGCCGGCCAGCTCGTCCTCGGTGAGGGCCAGGGGCTTCTCGACGAACACCGCCTTGCCGGCCAGCAGTGCCCTTCGGGTCAGTTCGGCGTGCGAGCTGTGCCGGGTGACGACGAACACCGCGTCGATGGACTTGTCGCCGAGCACGGCGTCGAGATCGGTGGTCGCCTCGGCGAAGCCGAACTTCCGCTGCGCGTTGGCCGCGGACAGTGCCGTCGTGGTGACGACCGTGGACAGCTCGACGCCGTCGCGCTGTGCCAGGTGCGGCAGCAGCATCGACGTCGCGTAGTTTCCCGCGCCGACGAACGCCAGCCGCACCGGCGCCTTGGCGGACCGGGCCGGGGTGGACACCGCGCCGCCGTGCCGCACCGCGGGCACCGCCACCGCCGGGGCCTCCGCCTCGCCCGCTTCCTCTTTCTGCTCGGGGTACCGGAACAGCACGGCCACGGCCTTCAGGTCGCCGTCCTTCAGGCGTTGGTACGTCTCGACGGCGTCGTCGAAGTCGGCGATGTGGGAGACCAGGGGCTCCACGTCGACGCGGCCGCGGGCGAGGAGATCGAGGAAGCACGCCAGGTTGCGGCGCTCGGTCCAGCGCACGTGGCCGATCGGGTAGTCCCGCCCCTCGAGCTCGTACTCCGGGTCGTAGCGCCCGGGGCCGTAACTGCGGGAGAACCGGACGTCGAGCTCCTTCTCGTAGTACGCGTTCCACGGAAGGTCCAGGCGGCACTTGCCGATGTCGACGACCCGGCCGCGGTCCCGGCTCATCCGGGCGGCCAGCTCGACCGGCTGGTTGCTGCCGCCGCCGGCGGCCAGGTACACCTGGTCCACACCGTGACCACCGGTGAGCTCGGCGACGGCGGCTTCGACCGCCACGGACGCGGGATCGCCGCAGGCCGCCGCACCCAGGCGCTCGGCGAGCTCGCAGCGCACCGGGTCGGGGTCGACCCCGACGACGCGGACTCCCGAGGCGGCCAGCAGCTGCACCACCAGCTGCCCGATCAGCCCGAGACCGATGACCAGCGCCACCTCGCCGAGCTGCGGCTCGCCCTGGCGCACGCCCTGCATCGCGATCGACCCGACGGTGCCGAAGGCCGCGTGCCGCGGCGCGAGGCCGTCCGGCACCCGGGCGTAGAGGTTCTTGGGCACCCAGTTCAGCTCGGCGTGCAACGCGTGCTCGTTGCCGGCGCAGGCCACGAGGTCGCCGACCTTCACATCGTCGATCCCGGTGCCGACCTGCTCGACCACCCCGCACAGCGAGTAGCCCAGTGGCGTGTAGGAGTCCAGCTTGCCCATCACCTTGCGGTAGGTGGCGGGCACCCCGTTGGTGGCCACGCTCTGCAACACCTTGGCCACCTGGTCCGGGCGGGAGCGGGCCTTGCCCAGCATCGACATGCCGGCCTCGGAGACCTTCATGAGTTCGGTCCCGGTGGATATCAGCGAGTAGGCGGTGCGGACCAGCACACCGCCCGGCTTGCACCCCGGCACCGGCACGTCAAGCAGCGCCAGCTCGCCACTCTTGTAGTTCTGCACAACCTGTTTCACCCGAAGTCCTCTTGTCTCTACGCCGTCAAAGAGAGTTCTGGCCGGACCCGGAGGTCGCGCCGCGATACCAGTACTCGAGGGTCAGCACGTGCCACAGATGCTTGGAGAAGTCCCGGTGCCCGGCGGCGTCCTCGGCGACCATGCGCGCCAGCGCGTCGCGGCGCAGGAGCCCGGAATTGACGAGCACGCCGTCGTGTACCACCTCGCGCACCAGCGGGGCCAGATCCCGGCTCATCCAGGCGCGCAGCGGGGCGCTGAACAGGCCCTTGGGCCGGTACACGATCTCCCGGGGCAGGATCGAGGCGGCCGCCTCCTTGAGGACGGCCTTGCCCTGCCGTCCGACGATCTTGCGATCACCGGGCACGGCGAACGCCGCCTTGACCACCTCCACGTCCACGTACGGCACCCGCACCTCGGTCGACGCGGCCATGCTCGACCGGTCCGTGTAGGCGAGGTTCAGGCCCGGCAGGAACATCCGGGCGTCACCCAGGCACATGCGGTTGACGAAGTCGTCGAGGTCGTTGTCCTGGTAGGTGTCCGCATGCTCGGTCAGCACGTCGTCGACCGTCCCGGCCAGCTCGGGATCGATCAGGGCGAGCAGCTCGTCCCGGTCGTACATGGTGTAGCTGCGCCGGAACGCGGTCTCCTCCGGCAGATCGGCGAAGGAGAGGAACCGCTTCGCGAATCGCACCGACCGGTACCCCCGGCGGGCCGTGGCGACCGGCAGCCGGTCCACGGTCCTGGACAGGCCGCGCCGCAGGGGCCGCGGGATGCGCTGGTAACGCAGCGCGATCAGGTTGGCGAGGTGCTTGCGGTAGCCGGCGAACAGCTCGTCGGCTCCCATCCCCGAGAGCATCACCTTGACCCCGGCCTCCCGGGCGGCCTGGCATATCAGGAACGTGTTGATCGCGGCGGGGTCGCCGATCGGCTCGTCCAGGTGGTACGTCATCTGCGGCAGCAGGTCGAGCACGTTCGGAGCGATCTCGATCTCGTGCAGGTCGACGCCGAACCGCTCGGCCACCTGCCGGGCATAGCGCAGGTCGTCCGGCATCGCCTCGAACCTGGCGTCCTCGGCGCGGAACCCGATCGTGTAAGCGGAGATCCCGGGTCGGTCGCGGGCGGCCAGCGCGGTCAGGTAGCTGGAGTCGAGGCCGCCGGAGAGGAAGGTCGCCACGGGTACGTCGGAGAGCAGGTGGCGCCGGGTCGACTCCTCGACGACGGCAGCCAGATCCGGCTGTTCGCCGCTGCGCGCCCGCTCCTGCCCCTCGGCGGCCACGTCCTTCAGATGCCAGTACCGGCCGCGCTCCACCCGGCCGTCGGGCCGGCACCGGAGCCAGCTCCCCGGCGGCAGCTTCTCCGCCTCGCGGAACGCGCACCGTGAGTCCGGCACCCAGTAGTACAGCAGCGAGGCCACCAGCGCCGCATGGTCCACCCGCAGCGACCCGCCGGTCACGGCGGCGAGCGCCTTGAGCTCGGAGGCGAACACCAGACCCTCGCCGCGCCGGAGCAGGAACAGGGGCTTGATGCCGAGCTGGTCGCGGGCGAGCACCAGGTCACCGGTTCGCTCGTCGAAGATCCCGAACGCGAACATGCCGCGCAGCCGGGGCAGGCAGTCCGTGCCCCAGCGCCGCCAGGCCTCCAGCAGCACCTCGGTGTCGGAGGTACCGCGGAAGCGCACCCCGGCGGCTGCCAGCTCGGCACGCAGCTCCGGCGCGTTGTACAGCTCGCCGTTGTACGTCAGGACGAGGCCGTCCGAGACCATCGGCTGGGCGCCGGTCTCGGACAGGTCGACGATGGCCAGCCGGCGGTGCCCGAGCTGCACTTCGCCGTCGCCGAGGGGGTGGCCGTACCGGCCCGCCCCGTCCGGACCGCGGTGGGCGAGGGTCTCGGTGAGCCGGTCGGTCACGACCTTCCCGTCCGGCCATCGGTAAGTGCCTGCGATGCCACACATGTCCTACCGCACCTCCTGGTCGCTGTCCGGGACCCGTGCCGCCCACGTCGGAGGCCGCTCCGTCCCCCGCC
The DNA here is from genome assembly GCF_044741545.1 of Streptomyces sp. NPDC088157. Lineage (NCBI taxonomy): Bacteria > Bacillati > Actinomycetota > Actinomycetes > Kitasatosporales > Streptomycetaceae > Streptomyces > Streptomyces sp. NPDC088157. The sequence continues at coordinate 92,196 of NZ_JBIUSU010000003.1, read as the reverse complement.
GTCCCGTCCCGTTCTGCCGGGCCGGCCGCTCGTGGCCGCGCAGCGCGGTGTGCAGCCCGTTCCACAGCGTGCCGTCGGTCCGGTCACGCGGGTCGGGGTCGATCAGCACCACACCGATCACCGCGATGCGCTGGTCCGCGAGCTGTCGCGCCACGGTGTGCAGCCATGCGGCGCTGCCGTGCCCGGCACGCACGACGAGAACGGTCTGCGTGCCGAGGTACTGGAGATCGGTCCACGCAGCGCCGGGCGCCACCGAGCCGACGCCGAGCCGGCGCTCCTCGGGCGACACGGCCGCGGCACGCTCGCCGGTGACCACGGCCGGGTCACCCGGCTTCGGGCGGCGGCCGGCGAGTTGTCGGCCGGGCAGACCGTCGACGACGACCACCGGCCCCTCCGCCGCCAGCGCCCTGGCGAGGTCCAGGGCGATCACGCTCGTGTTGCGCGCGCACCCCAGTTCCAGCAGCGATACGGGTTCCGCGGAGCCGCGCACGGTGCGGGCCAGGGACCCGATGAGCCGTTCGCGTGCCGCCCGGACCCGGCGGCGCTGCCATCGCCCGCCCGACCGGTGGGGCAGCTCGACGATGACCGAGGCGCCGAGGTTCGCGGCGATCTCCCGGCGCAGCACGGGACGGTCTGCCACCACCGCGCCGACCGCGGCCACCGCGAGCCCGAGGAAGAGCCCGAGGAAGAACCCGATCACGGCGTCGGTGGCAGCGGCCTTGGGCAGGGAGTGCCGCACCGCGTACGGGGCGTCCACGATCTGCGTGCCGGCGACGAGCCGGGGCGTGCCGATGCTCGCCTCCGCGGCGCGCTGGCTGAAATCGGTGATCTGCGAGGTGAGTTCGGCCCGGCGGGCGTAGAGGGACTCCAGGTCCGCCGACGACCCCGGCCCGCTCGCCTCGGTTCCCTCGCCGATCGTCTTGTTGACCTGGGCCAGTTGGCCCTTCAACTGGTCACGCTGGTCGCGCAGGGCCTTGGCCTCGGCTTTCGAGGCCTCCTGTATCCGCTTCACATGGTCCGCGACGAACGCATCGGCCAACGCCTTGGCGCGGGCCACCGCTTCCGCGTCGCTGTCACCGGTCACGGTGATCTGCAGCACGTTGTTGGTCAAACCGGTACCGCTGTAGTCCTGCATGAAGTCCCCGGCCTTTTCCTGGGACGCGAGGGACTTCAGGGCCGTGTCGGCGATCCGTGTGGTCTGCAGCAGTGCGACGTCGGTGCGGATCAGCGTTCCGGGGTCGTTCGGCTGGTCCTCCTCATGCGCGACCAGAATCTTGGTCACCGCGGTCGGCGGCTGCGGCAGCAGGAACGCCGCCGCCGTGCCGGCGAGCAGCCCCAGCAGCGCGAGGGACGACCAGAGGCGGCGCCGCCTGCGCACCGCCGCCACCAGAGCCTGAAGATCCAGCAGCGGAGCGGCGGCCGACGACTCCGCGGTCGTACTCGTCGTCACCCTGTGACTCCTGTCGCGTCGTCCAGTTCGCCGTCGAAGCTCGCGAGCGCCGGTACGGCGGAATGCCGCGGGTGGTCGGCCGACCGCGTGGCACGGACCGGGCCTGCGAGGACGATGCCGACGACCGCGTGCTTGGCGTCCGCACACGCCTCGGCGACGCCGGCGAGCTCCGCCGCGGTCCAGCTGCCGGCGCTGACCACGACCAGGGCACCGGACTCGTGGCCGCGGTCAGGCACCATCGGCCGGGACACCGAGACCGCCACCGCTCGCAGCACCGGATCGCTCCCGGCCTCGACGACGAGCTGCCCGGCGGCCCGGCGGGCGATCTCGTCACCGTCGGGAAAGACGACCAGGAGCCGCTGCGGGGCCGACAACTGGTCGCGGAGGCGGGAGCACACCCGCCGGTAGCGGATCCGCCTGCTGGCCTCGTCGCCGGACGTCTGCGGGGCCGGGATGTCCCACCGGACGTCGAGGCCCAGCAGCCGGCGGATCAAAGCCCGCAGGCCACGGCCTTCCGGCCGGTGCGTGGTTCGTTCAACGGGTACGTCGACGCTGCCCAGCAGCGCCGAGCCCAGCGCCGCGGTGATCTCCGGTTCGCCGCGCAGCCGGCGGCTCATCCGCGCGGCGGTGAGATGGCCTATGACCGCGAACAGGAAGAACAGCAGCGCTCCGCCCGCGATGAGCTGCGCCCTCGTCGGCGGTGCCTCGCCGGTCGGCCGGGCCGCCGACCCCATGACGACCATGTTCTTCGCCTCGTCGTCGGCCGGGTCGGCCTCCTTGATGGTGCCGATGGCCTCCCGCAGCGCGGTGCGCAGCTTCTCCAGCTCGGTGCGGGTCTGCACGCTCTCCACGCTCTGCCCCGGATCGGTCGCGTCGGCCAGCTTGCTGATGCGGCGGCTGGTGTCCTCCACCGACTGCTGAAGCGCGGCGAGCTCCTCCGCCGCCTCCGGGTCGGCGGTTTCGCTCGCGATCCGCATGGCGTAGGAGACGAACTCCTTGGCCACCTGGTCGGAGAGCCGCTGTGCACGCTCCGGGGAGTCGGCCGTGCCGGAGATCTTGATGATGTTCCCGTCGGTGGCCTTGGCGCTGACCTGATCCCGCAGGTCGCTGCCGCTCACCCCGGTCCAGCCGAGCGTGGCGGCCGCGCGGTCGACCACCACCGAACTGGTCGCCACCTCCGTCTGAGTCAGCAGCTCGCGCTCCTCCCACGTCCCCGGCAGCAGCACCGATGCCGAGGTCGTGTAGCGCGGCGGAAACAGCGTGGAGGCGCCGTATCCGACGAGCGCACCCACCAGGGCGAACATGGTGAGCAGCCGCCAGCGCCGACGGATAATCCGCCCGATCGTGACCAGGCGTATCGTGTCATCGCTCAACGGAGCGGCCTCTTCCCTGCACGGTCGTGTGGCCCACCGACGTCGGGGCGTGGTCACGGCAGGCAGCGGCGTAGGCGGACAGCAGGGATCGTTGGGAGTTCCGCCAGGAGAGCGGCCCGCCTATCCGCTCCTGGCCGATCTCGCCCATCCGGGCCCGCTTCTCCGGATCGTCCAGCAGCAGCGCGATGAGCTTGGCGAACTGGCCCTCGTCGTTGGCGGGTGCGTAGACGGCGGCGTCACCGGCGGAGACCCGTGCCTCCCGGAGGTCGAACGAGACGATCGGCCGGCCCATCACCATGTACTCAAGGACCTTGTTCATGGTCGAGACGTCGTTGAGCGGATTGCGCGGGTCGGGGGAGAGGCACACGTCCGCGGTGGACAGGTAGCGCACCAGGTCGGCGTCCGGAATGCGCCCGGTGAACTGCACCTGCTCCGAGAGCCCGAGCCGCCGGGACAGCTCCACCATCGCGTCGAAGGTGTCGCCGGCGCCGACGAACACCGCATGCCAGTCGGTCCGTCCGAGCTCGTCGCGCAGCTTCGCCAGGGCCCGCAACGCGTAGTCGACGCCGTCCTGTGGGCCCATGACGCCGAGGTAGCACAGCAGATGAGGCTTGCCACGCTTCAGCTCCGGCTCGGGCGCCACGGGGTGGAACCGGTCGGTGTCGGGCGCGCTGCGCACCACGAACACGTCCGCCGGCCGCTGACCGCCACGGCGCACCGCGACGTCCCGGTAGCTCTCGTTCGTGGCGAGCACGACGTCCGCGGCCCGGTAGGTCAGCCGTTCCAGCGCGCACACGGCGCGGTAGAGCAGATCTTCGCCGCGGTCGAACCGGGAGAGGTACAGCTCGGGTACCAGGTCGTGCTGGTCGAAGACGAACCGCGCTCCGCGCCGCTTCAGCCACAGAGCCGGCAGGAACAGCAGGTCGGGCGGGTTGCAGGCGTGGACCACGTCGACCGGGCCGACCTTTCGGGCCAGCCGGACCGTGTGCCACAACGCCGATCCGTACTCCCGCAGGTAGCCGGCCGGCCCTCCGGTGGCCGCGCGCAACGGGTAGCGGTGGATCCGCACCCCGTCGATCTCGGCCTCCGGCTCCGTGTCCCGTTTGCTCCCCTGGGGACAGATGACGTGAACTTTCCAGCCCGCGTCGCGCAGCGTCGTGCACTCCTGCCACACCCGCCGGTCGAACGGCACCGACAGGTTCTCCACCAGAATCAGCGCCCGCCGGTCCGGCCGGTCGCCCCTGGTCGCGTCACCAAGCAAGGCCCACGTACCCCGGTTCGGCCCGGCGCGCGTCGGCGTCGGGAAGGTGGATGAGGTCGATGATCACCGGGCGGTCGCCATGGGGCAGCGCCGCCAGCACGGCCGGATCCCTGGTCCCGACCAGGATCACGTCGGCGTGCTCGAGCACCTCCTCGACGGAGTCCGCGAGCAGCTGCGCGAGGTGCGGCAGTCGGGTCTCGATGTACTCGCGGTTCGCGCCGAGCAGCCGGGAGAGGCTCACGTTGGCGTCGTAGATCTTCAGGTCGTAGCCCTTGCCGAAGAGTCTCTCCGCCAGCTCGACGAGGGGGCTCTCGCGGAGGTCGTCGGTGCCGGGTTTGAAGGACAGCCCGAACAGGCCCGCCCGGCGTTTGCCGGTGCGCTCGACCAGCTCCACCGCGCGCTGCAGATGGTCGGAGTTGGAGGGCAGCACATGGGAGAGGATGGGCACCGAGACGTCGGCCCGCTGCGCCGCGTGGACCAGGCTGCGCAGGTCCTTGGGCAGGCAGGACCCACCGAAGGCGAAGCCGGGCCGCAGGTAGGCGGGGCTGATGTTCAGCTTGCGGTCGGCCAGGAACACGTCCATCACCTGGTGCGAGTCCACCCCGAGCGCCTGGTACACCGCGCCCAGCTCGTTCGCGAAGCCGATCTTGAGGCCGTGGAACGCGTTGTCCGCATACTTGATCGCCTCGGCCGTCGGGACCGGCACCCGGAACACCTCGCCGGGCAGGCCGTCGTACAGCGCCATCACCGCATCGCCGCTTGCCGGGTCGAGCTCGCCGATGACGGTCTTGGGCGGGTCGAAGAAGTCCTGCACGCTCGTGCCCTCGCGCAGGAACTCCGGGTTGACCGCGACCCCGACGTCCACCCCGGCCGTCCCGCCGACGTACTTCTCCAGGATCGGTACCAGCAGGTTCAGGCAGGTGCCCGGGAGCATGGTGCTGCGGAACACGACGGTGTGCCGTCCACCCCGCTCGGCCAGCGCGGCGCCGATCTGCTCGGTGACCCGCTCCAAGTACGTCGTGCACAGGCTGCCGTTGGGCTCCGACGGCGTTCCCACACAGACCAACGACACCTCGCTGTCCATGATCGCCTCGCGGACGTCGTCGGTAGCGCGCAACGCTCCGGTCCGCACGACCTCGGCGATGAGCTCGCCGATCCGTTCCTCGACCACCGGGGCCTTGCCGTCGTTGACCAGGTCGACCTTCACCTGGTTGACGTCCACCCCGATGACCTCGTGACCCATGCTGGCCAGGCACGCGGCCGACACACAGCCCACGTAGCCGAGCCCGAAAACGCTGACTCTCATGACCCGTTCCTCCCCCCAGGCAGGCCCTTTCGGCCTGCGCTCCGCGAGCCGACCGGACGACGATCCCCGCGCATCAGTAGGCCCCCTGCCCGTAGAGCACCGCACGCAGCGTCTTCCACAAGATCACTGTGTCCAGGGCGAGCGACCAGTCCTCCACGTACCGCAGGTCCAACCGGACCGCCTCCTCCCACGACAGATCGCTGCGTCCGCTGATCTGCCACAGGCCGGTGAGTCCGGGCTTGACCAGCAGCCTGCGCCGGATGTCCGGGCCGTACGCAGCGGACTCCTCCGGCAACGGAGGCCGCGGACCGACGAGCGACATCGATCCGGTGAGCACGTTGAAAAGCTGCGGGAGCTCGTCGATCGAGTACCGGCGCAGCACTGTTCCCACCCGGGTCACCCGCGGATCCCGGCGGAGCTTGAACAGCAGGCCGGCTCCCTCGTTGCGGTCGGCCAGCTCGGCACGCGCCCCGTCGGCCCCGGCGACCATGGTGCGGAACTTCAGAATGGTGAACTCGTGGCCGTCCTTGCCGACCCTGCGCTGGCGGTAGAACGCCCCACCCCGACTGTCCACCAGCACGAGCAGTCCGACGAACACCATCAGCGGCGCGAACAGCATCAGCAGAATCGTTGCGCCTACTCGGTCGACGACACCCTTGACCGCCCGGCGGCCCCCGCTGAAGGTCGGCATGCTGACCCGGAGCAGTGGGATCCCGAGCACCGCGTCGACGTGCAGCCGCGGGCCGGCCACCTCCATCAAAACGGGGGCCACGACCATCTCGGCGTCGCTGCCTTCGAGGTTCCAGGCCAGCCGCTGCAGCCGGTCAGGTGACCAGTGCGCGTCCGGTGTGACCGCGACGACACGGTAGCCGTCGCGGTGGACGTGGCCCGCGACGTCCGCCAGTCGGCCGACGACCGGCACTCCGTCCAGTTGGTTTCCGTCGAGCCCGAGACCGTCCGTCGTGCACACGGCGTCCACCCGCCAGCCGAGGTGCGGGAACTTGCGGGTCCGGGTGATCAGGTCGCGCACGGTGTCCGGGCTCCCGGCAGCGAGTACCGGTCTCAGGCACCGTCCTTCCTTCCGCTGTTTGTGCAGCGACAGGCGCAGCAGATACCGCGCGGTCATGGTGACCAGCGCGATCGCGGGGATCGCGACGAAGATCCAGAGCTTGATGTTGCGCGAGGTGAGGGCGATCCCCCCGAGCGCCAGTACGACGGTCGCCGTGAACAGTGAGCGTCCGAGCCGACGGAATTCCTCGGCGCCCTGGCCGAGAACGGCCGGAGCCCACGACCGGCTCACCGCGAGTGCCCCCAGCACCAGCAGCTCGGTGCCGAATGCGAGAATTCCCCACTTCTCATGCCAGTTGGCCGCGTCCCGGGCCCCGAAGAAGTTGCCGATCGCCGCCACCACGAAGGCGGTGGCCACGGTATCGCTGGTGATCACGGCACGGCGGTACCGCTGCTCCCAGTCGATCGCGGGCCGGCTGATTGCCCCGTTCGTCAGACGCTCGCGCGTCGTCGGAAATGGGCTGACCAATTCCCCTTGCCGCACAGAACCCCTCAGGTCCCCGAGCGGTTCGACGTGTTCGCCCAACACCGTTCCTCCCCCCCGGGAGGCCCCCGCCTCCCGCACTGTTCCTCCCCTCGGGAGGCCCCCCGGCCTCCCGCACCGCGCTGTTCCTCCCTCCGGGCAGGCTCACGCCCCCGGCGTATGACATCCCGGCTGTTGCAGAGCTACTTGAAGACCCACCCTGGCGGCGACGGACTCGTATGTCCTGCCGGACTCTCGAGGTGCGCGCGAACCCGTCGAAACCTCGGGTGATCCCCGCACCCAAGGCCCTCTCGGGCTACAAAGAATTGATCATTCCCGCGTCTGGCGCAGGGGACGTGACTGCTGGCTTTCCGTAGCGCCGGACCTATAGATCATTATGGGTCGCCTCTAGATCATTATGGGTCGCCTTGTGTCCGAACAGCTGAAGCATGGTCAATCTAGACCATCGGGGCCGGTATGAAGAGAGGGTGTGTGTAATTTGTGTTGAAGCTTTGAGACTTGATCCACGATCACTGACCGCCCACGGGTGTCTTGACGCCATCGCGCGCCCCAGCAGCCCGTTCGGCCCCCGCGCGCGGCTCTTACGTGGTAATGACAGGCGAACTGAAGCAGGCCTTCCGCGGCGTCCGGTCCGGCGACGAAGTCCCGCGGTTCGTGCACTACAGCGTGGCACTGCGGGGTGTCCGAGGCGGGCGCGTGCCTGAGGCGGGCGGGGCGATCGACCCGTACAACGAGGCGACCGACCCGGACAACGAGGTGGGCGACGAGGGCCCTTGGCGGCTGGTCGACGACGTTGACGAGCGGACTACGCCGTTGGGCACGTACACGATGGAGGAGGTCGCGGCGGACGGCCTCGCGGTGGCCGACGGCCGCGGCTGGGACGCCTTCTCGGTCATCGGTCACTCGATGGGCGGCAAGGCGGCCCGGCTGATGTCGCTGGACGCCCCCTCGCGGGTCCGCTCGATTGTCGCAATCTCGCCGGTACCCGCGTCCGGGTTCCCGCTCGAAGGGGAGATGCGGGAGCTGTTGGTCGGGGCTGCCGAGGATCCCGGCAACCGCAGGACGATCTTTGGCGACAGTGGTCGAAGGCTTCCTCGGTGGCCGCCGGCATCCGCCTTCCCCTGGCGCCCGGATCCCGAGCGGAAGCATGAAAATGCTTTCCGAGCCGGGATGGTGAGGCTTGTCCAAGGTTTCTGTCACCACAGCGGGAAGGCTCCACGGGATCCTCGACTCCGGCCACCACTGAGCCGGCCGGCGCCTTCAAGGGCCCGCCCGCTCCGACCCGCCCAGCGGGACGGCTCGCAGAAGCGGGGTGTTCGCGGCGGGGTCGCCTCGCCGGATCCCGCCTCTCTCAGGAGCGTCGGTGGTAAGCCTTGTTGGCGATGCGCCAGTTGTCGTCGACGCGGACCAGCAGGAAGACGTCGGTGAACGTGTCCGAGCCGTGCCGGAGCGTCATGGTTGCGGTCGCGACCGTGCCGTGGACGTCGATGGCGTCGATGCGGCGGGAGCGGGTCGGTTCGTCCGGGGCCGGCCGGCCGTGGAAGAGGGCGCGGTACTCGTCCAGGGTCCAGGAAACGAAGGCACCGTCCCGGATTCCCTCGATGTGGGCGGTGGGCAGGAACGCGTCGCGAAAGTGGGTGGAGTCGCCGGTGGCGTGTCCGCGGATGTAGGCGCGGAGCGGTTCGAGCACGGCGTCCTCCACGGCAGGGGCCGTGGCGGCGACGGCGATGTCGGCGTCAAGGTCGGCCGGGGTGTCGCCGAGGCCGGCTGCGCTGCGCAGCGGGGTGTTCGACGCGGTGGCCAGCAGCGCCATGTCCTTGGCCAGGGCCCCGATCGTGAACTCGGCCGTGACGGCGGTCGCCTGTCCGGCGAGGAAGGGGCGTTTGCGCGCCACGAGCCCACCGAGCCGGCCGAGTTCCAGGACGTCCAGCACCTGGGTACGGGGCAGGCCGAGGGCGTCGGCCTGCCGCAGTGAGTCACGCAGTGCGCACAGGGCGCCGAAGAGGCTGTTGTTGGCGATCAACTTGAGCGCAGCGGCGGTGGAGGCGTCACCGACGCGCCGCACGGTGCCGAGCGTGTCCAGAACCGGTCGGATTCGTTCGAGTGCGTCGTCGTCGGCGGCGGCGAGAATGCGTAGGGCGCCGGCGGCGGCAGCGGGCACAGAACCGAGCACGGGCGCGTGAACGTAGGACTCGCCGAGTTGCCGTGCCAGCCTCGCCGCTTCGGCGGGGGAGACGGTGCTGGTGTTCAACACGATCGCATTCGCTCGCAGTGAGCCACGGACGTCGTCGAGGACCTGCGCACAGGCCGGACCGTCGAACACCGCCAGGAGCACCAGGTCGGCCTTCGCCACGGCCTCGTTCGGATCGCCGGCTCTCCTGACGGAGCCCGATGCGCGTCCGGAGCGTGTCCAGCCGACGACGTCCCAGTTCTGGGCGGCGAGACGGGTCGCGATCGCGCCGCCCATGCGCCCCAAACCGAGGACGGCGATCGTGTGAGGTGTGGTCATGCACGCCAGAGTGGTGCACCGCGATGCCTGCGACAAGCGCATGTCCCGCAGGGCTGCCATGCGGTACTCGCACACCGACCGGGCATACTCACTTCATGGAATTGACCGTGTGGCGAACCTTCGTGACGGTATGTCAGCTCGGATCGCTGTCGGCGGCTGCCGCCGAACTCCATCACACGCAGTCGGCCGTCTCCCGGCAGATCGCGGGCCTGGAGCGGGAGCTCGGCGTCACTCTGATGGAGCGCCATGCGCGCGGTGTGCGTCCGACCGCTGCGGGAGAGGTGTTCCGGCGCCACGCCGTGGTCACGCTCGCCGAGGCCGACCGTGCCGTTCGCGCCGTACGAGAGGTTCGCGACGGGGCGGTCGAGCGACCGCTGGCCGTCGGGGCCACGCCCTCTCTCGCCGCGGGAATCGTCCCCGAGGCCATCCGGGGTCTGCTGAAGCAGGCAGGAGCCATCCCGTGGAGCCTGCTCCCCGGCCTGAGCGCACAACTGCACGACCGCGTGACCGCCAGTGATCTCGACGTCGCTGTCGTCACCGACGCACCGCCAGGGCTGCCGAACGACTCACGGGTCGTGCGACGGTTCCTCGGGCTGGACGACATGGTCGTCGTACTGCCCGTCGGCCATCCGCAGGCCGGGCGCAGCCCGGTTCACATGCGGACGCTGGCCGACCAGACCTGGGTCGAGGACAACGACGGCTCCGCGGTGCTCCTGCGCCGGCACGCGGCCCGTGCCGGAGTCAGTGCCCGCATCGACCTCACGGCGGCCGATCTGCACGGCAAGCTGGCACTGGTGGCGACCGGTCACGCCATCGCGCTGATACCCGGGGTGCTGACGGGCGCGCTGCGCACCGACGTCACCACCGTGCCCCTCGTCGATCCCCCGGCTCGCGGCATCTACACGATCACACCGCGCCGCGACCCCCACCCCTGCGCAGCACCCCTGGTCGACCAACTCGTGACAGCCTTCGCCTCGCTCCGTCTCCCCCAGGCCGCGCACCACCCGCCCGGCACGGACGCCCACGCCACGGCGTCGGCGCTTCACCACCGCATCGAAGCGCCCCGCCACACACCTGAGCACCGCCGATGATCGGCGTGGTGCGGCACCGCGCAGAGGCCGCGCCGACATCCGCTGCTCTCCTTCGGGCGTGAGGTCGTCGAGGTCTGCCGCGCTCGTCCGCCGGGCAACGTGTGTCCTCAGCTGCCCTCGTCGAGCCCAGACCGCGGGACGGCCGAACGCAACGCTTCGCCGAGGAGCGCGATGGCCGGGGGAATGTCCGTGTCGCTGATGTTGCCGTACCCGAGGACGAGCGCGCGCTTCGTCGACGGCTCGGCGCGGTAGTCGCCGATGTCCGCCAGACGCAGACCGGCGGTGGTCGCGGAGCGGACCGCCGCCTGTGTGTCGGAGCCGTCCGGCAGGTGGAGCAGGATGTGCAACCCGGCGGCGGTGCCGGCGACCCGGCCCTCCGGCACCTGGGCGCCGAGAGTGCGGACCAGCAGGTCGCGGCGGGAGCGGAATCGCCGCCGCGACGCGCGCAGATGGGCGTCGTACCACCCGCGGTCGATGAACGTGGCGAGCGCGAGCTGGTCCAGCACCGGTGGCGCGGCGGCGACGGCGTTCGCTGCCCGGAGCACCGGGGCCATCGCGGCAGGCGCGACCAGCCAGCCCAGGCCCAGGGCCGGCGACAGCGTCTTGCTGACCGAGCCGAGGAGGAAGACCCGGCTCGGATCCATCCCCTGCACGACCGCGACCGGATGGCGGTCGTAGCGGAACTCGGCGTCGTAGTCGTCCTCGATGACGAAGCCGTCCACCTCGCGCGCCCAGCGCACCAGACGCGCTCTGCGTGCCGGGGAGAGCACCGTGCCGGTGGGGAACTGGTGTGCCGCGCCGACGACGACGGCCCGGGCCGGCGTCCGCGCCAGGTCGTCGACGCGCAGGCCCTCGTGGTCCACGGCCACCGGGTGCACGCGTAGGCGGGCGCTCGCCGCTGCCTCCCGCAGCCGCCCCCAGCCCGGGTCTTCCACCGCCAGATCGGTGAACCCCTCGGCGCGCAGCGCCCGGCACGTCCGGACCAGAGCGTCGGTGACGCCCGCGCACACGGACACGGACTCGGCGTGCGCGTCCGCGCCGCGTGAGCGCCGCAGGTACTGCGCGACGGTGGTACGCAGCACCGCGTGGCCGGCGGGGTCGGGCAGGCCGAGGTCGTAGTGGACGGCGGAGCCGGTGACCGTGCGGACGGCGTCCGCCCAGCGGCGGCGCGGAAAGGCCCGCAGGTCGGGCAGGCCGGGCGCGAGGTCGTACCGGATCGGTGTCCGCTCCGGTGCGCGCCCCGCGCGAGACCGCGGCGGATCGGTGTCCGGTGACCATGACACACGCGTGGCGGAACCCACCCGTGCGCAGAGGTAGCCCTCCGCGACGAGCTGCCCGTACGCCTCCGTCACGACCCAGCGGGAGCAGCCGAGTTCTTCGGCGAGCGCTCGGCTCGGTGGCACGGCGGCGCCCTCCGGCAGCCGGCCGTCCCGGATCGCGGTGCGCAGCGCGTGAGCCAGGCGATCGTGCAGGCGCCGCCGGCCGTGCTTCCGAGGGCTGACGTCCAGCAGCGTCGCCCAGGCGAGATTGGTCTGGGAAACGGTCACAGGATTGGAGCGTAGCGCCGATCCGAATCTGCATACCGTGATCAGCATGATTGAGAACCTGGCTCTTGGGGCCATGCTGTTCGGCACGGTCCAGGACGAGCGCCGATCGTACGAACTCCTCGACCGATTCGTGGACGCCGGAGGCGTCTGGATCGACACCGCCGACTGCTACTCGTTCTGGGCCGATCCCACCGGCTTCGGCGGACAGAGCGAGACATTGCTCGGGCGCTGGCTGGCACGCCGCCCGGGCGTCCGTGACCGCGTCAGGATCAGCACCAAAGTGGGCTGCGAACCGACCGAGGCCGGCCGCTTCCCTGAGACGGCCGAAGGCCTCTCCGCCGGGACCGTCAGAAAAGGGATCGAGGGGAGCCTGCGACGCCTCGGTACGGACCACGTCGAGCTGTACTGGGCCCACAAGCCCGATCCGGCCACACCACTGGAAGAGACGGTCGCCGCCTTCGGCGAGCTGGTGTCCGCCGGCACGGTCGGCCGACTCGGCTGCTCCAACTACCCCGTCTGGCAGATCGAACGGGCCCGTCGGATCGCACGCGCGCACGGCGGCGCCGGCTTCACCGCGGTGCAGCAACACCACACCTACCTGCAACCGCGCCCCGCGACCCGGCCCACCGTGGTGCACCGGTTCGGCGCGGTCACCGACGAGGTGCTCCACTACCTGGAGCACCACCCGGACATGGCCCTGTGGGCCTACACGCCGCTGCTGAGCGGACGCTACACCCGCGCGGACAAGCCGCTGCCGACGGAGTACGAGCACCCAGGCACGACCCGCCGCCTCGCAGCGCTCGACGAGATCGCCGCGGACACCGGCACGAACCGCAACCGGGTCGTGCTGGCGTGGCTGACAGGAGGGAACCCGGCCGCCACGCCGATCGTCGGCGTCAGCACGGTCCAACAGCTGGAGGAGGCGATTGCGGGAGTGTCACTGGAGTTGACCGCCGAACAGCGCGAACGCCTCGACTCCGCGACCTGACTCGCCCCCGCAGCCCGGTCAACGCCTCCACCGGCGGCGGCGACTCGGCACCAGCCACGGTTTCCGGCAGCTCGGAAGGCCGACGCGTCTCCGTCCCACGTGCTGGGTGCGGCGCGGAAGGAATTGGGTGAGGCACCGGCTGTCGTCGTACAACGCCCCGCACCGGCACGCCCAGCTCAGCCGGCTCACCGCCACCCACCGCGGGTACCAGGTCATGGCCAGGGAGCTCGCACTCCGTCGAGGGACAGGTGACACCGCCCCACGCCCTGGGGCGCAGGCGTGGGCGAGCGGGGTGTCCGCGGCGCCGATCTCGCTGGGGTCGTGCTGTGCGCCGCGCGGGAGGCGGCCAGGAAGAAGAATGGGCGTGACGGCGTCGTCGTCTCTACCGGAAGGCACGCACACCATGAGCAGCCAACGCGACCGCTGGGCGGAACTGACAGGCGGACAGGCCGGAGAGGAGTACGCCCGGCGGTTTGCGCGGCTCGCTGAATCAGGCCATGACGTTCACGGCGAGGCCGCCTTCTGCGACGCGCTGCTGAAGCCTGCCGCCCGGATACTCGATGCCGGCTGCGGCACCGGGCGGATCGCGATCCGCCTCGCCGAGCTGGGTCACCTCTGCACGGGCGTGGACGTCGACCGCTCCATGCTCGCCGTCGCCCGCCGCGAGGCCCCCACGCAGGAATGGATCCAGGGTGACCTGGCGCACCTGGACAGCCTCGGTCTGGAACCCGGCTTCGACCTGGCGCTCGCCGCCGGCAACGTCATCCCCTTGTTGGCCCCCGGTACCGAACCGGCTGTTGTGCGGCACCTTGCCGCCGTACTGCGCCCCGGCGGACTGCTGATCACCGGCATGGGCCTGGACGCGGAACACCTGCCACTGCCGCAGCCCACAGTGACGGTGGCGGACTTCGATCGCTGGTGCTCCGAGGCCGGACTGGCGCTGCGGCAGCGGTTCGCCACCTGGGCCGGTGAGCCCTACCGTCCAGGCGGCGGCTATGCCGTCAGCGTGCATGCCCGCCCCGCCGCCTGAACCCGATGGGCAGCTAGCTCTGCTCCGGGCCGGCGCCCGCGGCAGGGCAGCCGGCCCCTGCGCGCGACCGCACACGGCACAGCCGGCTGCCCGGGTGCTGCGCCACGTCCGATCGCCCTTCGGAATCGTTTCATCCTTGAACTAGGGCTACCGCCGACAGGCTTCGCGAAGAGCACTGCGCCGGTGCCGGTGAAGCGGTTGATCGGCGTCACCTCGTCGCGCGCCTAGGGGTGTTCGCCGAGTTGGAGGATGCCGGCGACGGAGAAGCACAGGGCGCCGGTGAGGGTGCCCCAGTTGGCGATGTCGGCGTTGACCAGGCTGCCGGTGGCGGGGCGGGTGTAGGCAGCGAGGGCCGAGACCATGAACAGGACGGAACCGAGCTGGTTGACGGCGACGATCCACCAGCCGAGGTTGTGCGGCTGGACGCGGAGCCGACCGTGGCAGACCTCGACGAAGGCCAGGTGGCCGGAGAGCAGGAACAGGACGCAGCCGATCACGTCGGGCGTCCAGATCAGCCGGTTGACCTGCTGGGCGGTCAGGCCCTGAAGGAAGGAGTCCAGCAGGTCGACGGCGAAGACGAGTGTCCCGGCGAAGAGGACGAAGGTGCTGAGCCAGTCCACCCGCGTCGGCTCGTAGCTCCACCATCGCCAGTGGCGGGTGACCAGCCGTCCTTCGCCGCCGGCGACGTGCCGGGGTGCGTTGATCACCTGGAGCAGCGAGGCGTACCCGCCGGTGCTGAAGGACAGGCCGCCCGCGAAGTAGAGGGAGGCGCACTCGGTGGCGTCGCCGGAGCCGAACTGGGCGACGGCCGCGCCGGCCGCGAAGAGGGCGCCGCCGATGACGAAGGCGATCGCGGCGATGGCGTTGAGTCGGCGCAGTCGGGTGAGGGAAACGGCGTCCGCGCGGATGTGACGAGTTGCCGCCGCGCTGAGGGGACGGACGGAGAGCATCCCACGCCGCCGCGCGAGCCGGGACTCCCACACGGCGGTGCCGCCGTCGGGAAGGTGCCAGGTGAGCCGGGTGGTGAACGGTCCCGTGATCTCGGCGTGCTGTTCAGGTTGTCCCACGGGCCGAGCCTAGAACCCCCGGCAGGACCGGAGGACGTGCGAAACGCCGTCCCGCAGAGCCGTCCCCGCAGCCCGCAAGGTGCGGGCTGCGGGGACGGTGCCCGGCGGCCCGCCCTCGACGGCGGGAAGTGGCGCGAGCCCGGCTCGTCCCACCGCTGAACGCGCTGCTCGACAGGCCCTGGCGGAGCGCGTCCGGCTGTGGAACCTCCACGAAGGGGTGTGCCTGCGGTCGGTCACCTCCACGGACGACGGGATCGACGTCGGCTTCGGCGGCCGCTCGGTCACTTTCCGGCCGAGCTCGCCGTCCAGCGCACAGGAGGCCGCGCCTCGCGGGTTGGTCGGCCGAGGTCGGGGAGGGGGCGCCGGGCGACCTCATGAGTCGCCGGTCTTCCTCCCCACGCCCGACCAGGGGTGTCGACGAGCTGCGAACGGATTGTGGACGGCCCTCGCCAGGATGAGGGGAGTCGAGGTCCATCGGACTTCTTCACCGGCGAAACCCCCGTTCTCGAGGAGTGATCCAGCATGAGAAAGCGCGTGATGACCGTCGTCGCCGCGGCTGCCCTGGCCGCGGGCGCCGCGGCGAGTACGGCGCCCTCCGCCTCCGCTTCGGCCACCGGCACTGCACCGGCGGCCGCGGCCTCGCACCCCGGGCCGTCCGTCAACCGCAACGTCAGCCGGGTGCCCGCGACGACGGCGGCGGCGAACGTGATCTACAGCTCCGGCTGTTCGGGCACCACACTGCCCATCGACTGCACGATCACCGAGCCGGTCGTGACCCAGCGGGAGACGACATACCCCTTCTCGTTCCTTCCGGGCGACCATGTCACCGTGACCGCGGGAGGCTGTGTGCAGACCGGGGGCCACGGACTGACCTGGAAGCGGTACGTCGATCCGGCCTCGGACGGCGACCTCTACCACGGCCTGATCACCGTTCCGGGGGCGACGGGCGACCTGGCGCGGCTGGTGAACGTGGTCGGACGGCCGTATGTGGTGGGAGGCCGGGGCGGGAGCCTCAAACTGGGCTACGAGGACGACGGTTACTCGGACAACGGCTACACCGCGCACGACAACGGCACCGGTAACCAGTGCCTGGACTCCGTGAACGCGTTCGTCCGCATCATCGTCTCCTGACCATCGGCCGACTTGGCCGCCCTGGTCGCGTCGGTCGGTCCATCGCGTCGGTCGGTCCATCGCCTCGGTCGGTCGGGTCGGTCGTGTGTCGGGGCGCGGGTGTCTCCCGCGCCCCGAGGCGGTCAGCTCTCACCGGATGAGCCGTGCAGGGCCTGTTCCGGCAGCGGCGCACGCCAGTCGCGGTTGAGGGCGGCATCCTGCCGGAGGACGCGCCGATGGATCTCGGCGAGGGCCGGCGAGGGGTCGACCCCGTGTCCGTCCATCAGCACGGCCCGGGCTGTGCGGAACGCTGCCAGGGCGTCAGCCTGCCGTCCGAGACGGTAGAGCACGATCATCAACTGGCCCCACAGCAGTTCCCGTGTGGGGTGGGCCCGGACCAGCCCCTCCAGTTCGACGGCCGCCTGGGCTTCCAGCCGCAGGGCTAGCGCGGCCTCGATCCGGGTCTCCATCGCTGACAGCCGGAGCTGTTCCAGCTGCGTCGACTTCGCGGCGATCGCGGGGACGTGGCGGAACTCGGCGAAGGCATCGCCACGCCACAGTCCGAGTGCGGTGGTCAGTTGCTCGAACGCGAGCCGGGGCCGTGTCTCCACGGCCTGTCGGCCCGATGCCACCAACCGCTCGAACCGCACAGCGTCGACGACCGTCGGATCCACCCGCAGTTGATAGCCCGCCGGGCGGGTGACCAGCACCGTCGCCGCGTCGGCTCCGCCTGCGTGGCGCAGGGCCGCGCGCAGCCTCGAGACATACGTGCGCACGGTCCGGTGCGCGCCCTCCGGAGGGCGCGCACCCCACAACTCATCCACCAGCACCCACATGCTCACCGTCCGGCCGGGCACGGCCGCGAGCTGGGCCAGGACGCCCCGCGGCTGAGGGCCGCCGAGAGCCACGGGCCGGCCGTGCACGACGGCCTCGAGCGGGCCCAGTACGCGCAGTTCCAGTAATTCGGAGGTCTCCATGGTCTTCATCCCCGCTTTCCATCAAGGGCGTGGCGACCGAGTGGGGCGACCGAGTGGGCGGCCGGGGCGCTCGCCAGAACCGTCAGGTGGTCCGAAAGCGTGGCGCGGTGCCAGGCGCTTGTCACGCCGGGTTCCGCTCAGCGGGCCGTGGACACGACGCCCTCACCTGCGCATCCGCCCGTGTGCGCCGGTGGGGGCATCGTCAGGCGCGCTCCGGGAGCACGGTGTCGGCAGGGTCCTTGCCGAGATGGTGCAGGAGTCGCACCCGCAGCGCCTCGGCGTCGGGATGGTCGAGTTCCTCGAAGAGCGTCAGGGACCGGGTCCAGGCGCTGCGGGCGGCGTCGCGATCGCGGGCGGCGTGGTGGGTGTCACCGAGGTGGGCGAGAATGTCCGCCTCGAAGTAGCGGTCTCCCAACTGGTGGAAGGGGGCCGCGGCTTGTCGGTAGCAGGTGGCGGCCTCGTCGTGCCGGCCGAGATGATGATGGGCGTAACCGAGGGTGTCCCAGGTGTGGGCCTCGCCGGAGGTGTGGCCGGTCTGCGCCACCAGGGCGAGCGCCTGCCTGCCGTGCACGATGGCCTCCTCGTAATGGCCCAGTTCCGCCTGGTCCCAGCCGACGTTGTTCAGAGCCATCGCCTGCCAGGCGCGGTCGCCCGCGGCGCCGAAGAGTTCCACCGCCCGCCGTGAGTGGTCCAGTGCCTCGGTGCGAAGTTCCTGGCGTGTCGAGACCCGGCCGAGGGCGAGACGGGCGTGCGCTTCGCCTCCCGGGTCGCCGAGATCCCGGTACAGCTGCGCGGCGCGCTCGAGGTCCACGCGGGCCTCGGCCTGCCGCCCGAGAGCCGAGGCGGCGTTGCCGAGGTTGCGCCGGGCACACGCCTCCGCCGCCGGGTCGCCCACTCGGCGGGCCGCGGCCAAGGCGACGGTGTGGGCGGCGGTCCACTCGGACCACAGCACTCTGCGCTGGTGGAACGTGGTCAGCGCCGCTGCCAGCTGCCAGACGTGCGTGTCGAAGCCGGTCTCGAAGGCCTGGTGAACGGTGTTGAGGAGAACGGGGTGCTCGGCGGCGAACCAGGCCATCGCGGCCTCACGGTCGGCCGGTTGCTCGGGAGCAACCTGTGGCTGGGCCGGGTGGGGGAGAATCCGGTCGGCCGGCGGCCCGAGGAGGCGTTGTGCCCCCAGAGCGGTGTGCAGGTAGTGGTCGAGCATCCGGTGGGTCGCGTGACGGCGGTCGTCCTCCTCGTCCTGGGCATGGGCCAGTTCCGCGGCGTAGGCGCGGAGCAGATCGTGGAAGGAGTACCGGCCGGGCACGGATTCGGCGAGCAGATGCGTCCGTATCAGTTCGGCCAGCAGCGCCCTGACCCGTGCGGGCGGCAGACCGGCCAGGCTCGCGGCGGCCGGCGCGCCTACATCGGGCCCGGGATGCAGCCCGAGCAGCCGGAAGAGCCGGGCGGCGGCGGGACTGAGGGCGTCGTAGGACCAGGAGAGGACGGCTCGTACCTGGCTGGCCGGATCACCGCCGTCGAGTGCGTCCAGGCGGTCGCCGGTGTCACGCAGCTCGTCGGCGAGGGTGGCGAGTGGGATGCGCGGCTGGGTGGCGGCACGGGCGGCCACGACGGCCAGGGCCAGCGGCAGACCCGCACACCGGGTCACGATGTCGGCGACGGCGGCGGGCTCGGCTTCCGTGCGGGGGGCACCGAGCCGGGCGGCCAGCATGGAGGTGGCCTCGGCGGGGGTGAGCACGTCCAGGGCGAGCAGATGGGCGACCTCGGCCGCCGCCAGGCTGGTGAGCCGGTTACGGCTGGTGACCAGCGCGAGGCAGCCGGGCGCGCCGGGCAGCAGCGGCCGTACCTGTTCGGCGTCCCGGGCGTTGTCCAGCACCACCAGTACGCGCCGGTCGGCCAGCAGACTGCGATAGAGGGCGGCCTGTGCGTCCACACCCGTGGGGACCCTGGCCGGGGGTACCTCGAAGGCGTCCAGGAATCCTCGCAGCGCCTCGGCCGGGTCCCGCGACGCCCCGCTCGGATCGAAGCCGCGCAGGTTCACATACAGCTGCCCGTCGGGAAAGTGCTTGCGCATCCGGTGCCCCCAGTGCACGGCGAGCGTGGTCTTTCCCACCCCTGCTGTGCCCGACACCGCCGAGATCACCACGGGGGCCGATGGCCGCGACGCATCGAGAAGCGCGTCCAGCCGCGACAGTTCCGCGTCCCGGCCGGTGAAGCCGCGTACCCGTCCCGGCAGTTGAGCGGGAACGACGCTCCGTTGCGGATGGGAGTGGGGCGCCGCCGCAGGACGTGCCGGGGCGGCGGGCCCGAGCTCCTGTCCCCGCAGGATGAGCCGGTGGACTTCGCGCAGCGCGGTGCCGGGTTCCGTCCCGAGCTCCTCGGCCAGCCGCTGCCGGACGGAGGCGTAGCACTCCAGGGCCTCCGCGCCACGAGCGGCGGTGTACAGAGCCCGCATCAGTGCCTCCGCCAGCGGCTCCACCAGCGGATGTTCGCCCAGGAGCGCGGAGAGTGGGCCGATCGCCGCGTCGGGGTCGCCGAGACGCGTCCGGACGGAGGCCCAGTGGATGGTCGCGTCCACCTGCTCCCGCCGCCACTCCTCGCGCGTCTGCTCCGCCCACGGTCCGTCCAGTCCGCTGAGCGGATCACCGCGCCACAGGCCGAGGGCCTCGCTCAGCAGTGACGCCCGCGCCGGGTCCGGCAGCGTGTCCGTCCGTGCCTGGCCGACCATGCGCCGGAAGCGGTGCACGTCGACCTGCTCCCGGCCGGCTTCCAGCACGTATCCGCCGGACCGGCGCATCAGCCGCAGACGTTCGCCGGCGGCGTCACCCGTCTGCTCGCAGAGCTGACGGATGCGGGCGATGTGTGAGTACACCGAGCGGCGGGCCCCCTCCGGAGGGTCCGTGCCCCAGACCCGCCTGATCACCACGTCCGCTGTCACCGGTCGGCCCGCGTCCACGGCCAACGCCGCCAGCACGGCCCGCCGTTGCGGTGGCCCCACCTCGGTTGTCCGCTCCGGCGCGGCCAGTTCGACAGGTCCGAGTAATCGCACGTACAGCATGTTGCCCCCCAGGTCCTTCGGCGTCGCAAGAGTCTGCCCACGTCCGAACGGTGAGCGACAGTCCCGACCGCGGGAGACGACAAACTATTGACAACATTTCGCCCAGGCCTGGCTCTCACCATGGACCTGCACGCGACGGCCGACCACCGGACGCGTCGCACAGGGACACGGGGGAGTGGGGGAGAACATGCGAGAGAGCGGAAGATCTGTACGTGTGCGCACCGGCGGCGAGTCCGGTGCGGGCGGGGACACCGACGGGCAGGCGCGGTGGGGAGACCCGCTGGAGCCGGTCCGGCAGCGGCCGTCGGGCCCACCCCGGTCCGGCTCGCGACATACCTCGGCGCACGGGGGCGGGCGGAGTGTACTCGGGGGAGCCTTCGCGTTGCTGGCCGCGGTGGAACGTACCGGCGGAGCGGGGCTGACGCGGCTGTCGTCCGAGAGCGGACTGCCCAAAGCCACGGCGCACCGGTTGCTGGAGCAGCTGGTCGGCCTGGGTGCGGTGGAGCGGGACGCGGAGGGGTACGGCATCGGCTCGCGCCTGTTCCAGCTCGGGAACGGGTGGCAGCCGCACCCGAGGCTGCGTGCCGCCGCGGCCGAGCCCGCTCGCCGCCTGGCAGCGGTCACGGGCGCGGCCGTCGGGATCGCGGTGCTGCGGTACGACCGGACCCTCGTCCTCGACTGGACACCCGGTGAGGCCGTCGCGGTCGTGGCGCTGCGGAACCGCACGGCCCGGCCCTGGTACACCGCCGCAGGCAAAGTGCTCGCCGCAGCGCCGGAGTACCGCTTCCCGCCGAGCGCCGTGCCCGCTTCATGGCCGAGGGAGAGACGAGCGATCCGAGAGCGGGGCGTCGCGGTCGACCGAGGGATCCTGACGCCCGGCGTGTGCTGTGTGGCCGCCCCGCTGTACGACGTGAACGGCGCCCCGGTCGCCGCGCTGTTCGCCGCGACCGGCCCTGCACACCGGCCGGAGCGGCTCGCCGATGTCGTACGGCGGACCGGCACGGCGATCAGCGCGGGCCTCGGCGGCGGCCGCCTCGGATCAGGCCGGGCAGCGCGACCTCCCCGTATCGCACCGGGTGCCGGCGGGTGAACAGAAATGATTCATGATGCGTGCGCGGTGCACGTAGGCTCTGGGACCGCGCCGAAGACCGGGGCGCGCCGGGCCTGTGCCCGAGGAGTCGAGCGAAGGGAGCGTCTCGCTGTGACGGGTGGTCACGACGAAGAAGAGGTTCGGGCCCGGATCGCGAAGGGGCTGGTCTACACCGAGTCGGAAGCGGCCTTTCAGGGTCCTCGGCGCCGCACGGAGCAGATCTTCGAGTACAACCACACACCACCGGGCGAAACGGAGAAGCGTCGGTCACTGCTCGTCGAGATCTTCGGTTCGGTCGGTGAACGCACGGTGCTGCTGCCCCCGTTCCACGCCGGGTTCGGCAGCAACGTCCACATCGGCGACGACTTCTTCGGGAACGTGAACCTGACGTTCGTCGACGACGTGGACATCCGCATAGGAGACGGTGTCCTGATCGCTCCGAGTGTCACGCTGACCACGACGGGACATCCGGTTCATCCTTCACGACGCGCTGACTTCGGAAGATTCTCCGAACCGATCGTGATCGAGGACAAGGTGTGGATCGGCAGCAACGTGGTGGTCCTGCCCGGCGTCCGTATCGGATACGGGTCGGTCATCGGCGCCGGCAGCGTCGTCAGCCGCGACATTCCCCCGATGTCCGTCGCGCTCGGGACACCCTGCCGAGTGGTCCGCCCCATCACGGACGAGGACCTCACGACACGTGCTGCGGGACGCTGAAGGGAATGCGGGGCATTGCGAGGGAACGCGTCTGGCTCAGCGGGCGGACCGGAGGAAAGGAGCCGCGACGCACTCGGCTCCGACGTCATGGGCCGGTCCCGGAACGACGGGGCGGCCGGTCCCGTCGTTCCGGGACCGGTGACAGCGACGAGCCGCTCTCGCCCCTGACCCGGTCCCGGAACCGCGCCCGGGCGGGTCCGATCAGTAGCCGTAGATCATCTTGTAGGCGACCTCGGGGAGGAACTGTCCGGCCGAGGAGCCGCTTCCGGCGCCGCAGTTGCCGTCGGACTCGCCCGGGACCTTGATCCACAGGAGCATCTCGGCACCTCCCCCCAGCTGCGTGGGAGTGCCGATACGGCGGCCCGAGGGGTTGCACCACTGGCCGTTGGAGCCGTTGCCGTTGCGGCTGGTGTCCACGACGAACGGCTTGGTGTACCCGTACCGGGCGCCCAGTTCACTGTTGACGGCGTTGCCGTACGCGGTGTTCTCGGCCGTGGTCAGGTAGTTGGAGACGTTGAGCGAGAAGCCGTGGGCCTGTCGGAGGCCGGCTTCGTGGAGGCGCCGGGCCATGGTCGCCGCGCTCACCCAGGCCGGGTTGCCGGCGTCGAGATAGACCCAGGTCTGGGGAGCCTGGCGGTTGAACTCGGCGAGCGCGCCGGTGAGCATGGCCTCGCGTTCGTCGATCTGGGCCTGGGTCATGCAGCCGTAGTCCCCGAGGGAGTCCGGTTCGAGGACGACGACGGCCGGGCGGCCCGCGATCCCGCCCGCGAACTGGGCGATCCAGTTCCTGTAGGCGGACGGCGAGGAGGCTCCGCCCGCGGAGTGCCCGCCGCAGTAGTCGCGGTTGTAGATGTTGTAGGCGACCAGGACGGGCAGCTTGTCCCGGGCGTCCGCGGCGCCCACGTACGCGCCGGTGGCGGTGCCGATGGTGCCGCTCCAGGAGCCGAACCAGCGGGCCGTCGGGGTGTTGGCGATGGAGGCGTTGACCGCGGGCGCCCGGCCGTCGCCGGGGTTGGCGGCCACCCACCGCTTCGCGCTGGAGTCGGGGTCCACGTAGAACCCGTTGGTCATGGTCGTCGGGTCCGCCGCGTGGGCGGACGGTGCGGCGGCGAGCGCCAGCGGCAGCGAGGAGAGCGCTGCTACCAGGGCGAGCAGTCTGCGGCGCATGACGGTACCTCGGTTCTCTGGCAGGGATGCGTCCGATGGCCGGCGGTGAGCGTGGGGAGCGCCCCCGTCGGAAGCGCTCCCCACGGGCAGGTCGGTCAGCAGGTCGAGTTGGTCTGGGTCAGGAGGCCGAGCCGCCACGGGAGGAGGTTGTAGTCGCCGCCCGCGCTGGGATTCAGGCCCTGGTACAGGTACTGGAGCCGGCATGCCGGAATGGTGAGTGTCTGGTCGTAGCCTGCGCGGATCATCTCGCCGTGGCTGACGTCCCGGGTCCACGCGCCCGCGGGGAAGCTGACGTTGTTCGCCCGGGCGAAGGGATTGCTCTCGGATGCGGCGAGCTGCGTCCAGGAGCCGGCGAGACTGGCGGCGGTCCAGGAGCGGAAGTAGCGCCGCCCGTCGGAACCGATGGCCTCGACCAGGAGCAGGTACTGGTTGCTGCCCTGCACCTTGTACACGTTGCTCGCTTCGAACAACGCGTTCTTGGAGTCCTGCAGTGCGATGACGGTGTTCGTGAAGCCGTTCGGGAACTGACCGACGGTCGTCTGCGAGCGGTAGAGGTGCCCGTTGTCGTCGGAGGAGAACAGGTAGCAGTTGGCGCTGTCGCAGATCACCCACATGTCGACCCAGTAGCCGTTGCCGATGTTCTGCCGGATGATGTCAGGCATCGAGGAGTAGAAGTTGCGGGGTGCGCTCCACCCGTTGGGGTTGCTGATGTCGGGGTTGGTGGAGTACGAGGCGTTGCCGGTCTGGTAGACGAGGTACCACAGGCGCTGCGGGGCGTTGTAGAAGACCTGCGGTGCGGCCCGGTAGCCCGAGCCGATGGCGGTGCGGTCCAGGTAGTGGTGGGTGGCCGAGCCGGCCTGGGACCAGTCGCTGAAGTTCAGGTAGACCAGGTTGTAGCCGGAGGAGCTCGCGGTACTGGCGAACACGTGGTACTTGCCGTTGTACTGGACGACCGTCGGGTCCTTGATGCCGGCGATGTTGTGGGTCGAGTCCGGCTTCGGTGCGATCAGCTGGCCGCTGGAGCTCCACGAGTACCTGCTGGGCAGGGCGGTGGCGTCGGCGGTGCCGCGCGTGGTGGCGGGCGTGCCGCCCAGCGTCGTCAGCGCCGCGTTGTACGCCGACTTCTTGTTGCCGTTGCGGTCGAACAGCAGCGGGTTCTCGTTGCTGCGCCAGGAGTCGCTGTCGCGGATGCCCCAGACCGTGATGCCGGTGCAGCGCGCCACGTTCATGCAGGCCCTGACCGTGTTCGCGTACGCGGTCGGTGACGCCTGGGCGATGTCCAGTTCGGTGATCTGGACGTCCACGCCGAGGGCGGCGAAGCTCGACAGCGTCGTCTGGAAGCTGCCGGGGGGACCGCCGGCGCCGAAGTGGGCCTGGAGGCCGACGCAGTCGATGGGCACGCCGCGTGCCTTGAAGTCGCGCACCATGCGGTAGACGCCCTGGGTCTTGGCGGCGTTCCAGTCGTCGATGCTGTAGTCGTTGTAGCAGAGCTTGGCCCCCGGGTCGGCCGTCCGGGCCGTGCGGAACGCCTCTTCCACGAAGCCGGTGCCCAGCACGTCCCGGAAGACCGAGCTGCGGAGCTGGCCGCTGCCGCCGTCGGCGAAGGCCTCGTTCACCACGTCCCAGGCGTAGATCTTTCCCCGGTAGTGGTTCGCCACGGTGTTGATGTGGTTGTTCATCACGGATCGCAGGGTGTTCGCGTCCCTGATGGAGCCGACCCAGCCGGGCAGTTGGGAGTGCCACACCAGGGTGTGGCCACGCATGCGCTGACCGTGGGACGTCGCCCGGTTGACGATCTGGTCGCCGGGGCCGAAGTTGAACGAGCCACGGGACGGCTCGGTGGTGTCCCACTTCATCTCGTTCTCGGGCGTGACCATGTTGAACTCACGGTCGAGGATGCCGGTGTACGTACGGTCGCCGAGCCGGCCTGCGGCCACGGCGGTTCCGAAGTACCGGCCGGACTGGGCCGCCTGGGCGCCCAGGGTGGAGGCCCGAACGGCGTCGGGCGCGCCGGTCGCGGTCCCGGGTGTCGCCAGGACGGTCGCGGCCAGCAGGCCCAGGATCGAGGCTCGGCGACAGCCGAGCCGTTTGAGCGGGTTCATGGTTCTCCTCGTGGGATGGGTGGGGGGTTGCGTGGTGCGATCGGTGGACCTCTTCAGGGCGTGGTCAGCTCGAACCGTGTGAAGCGGACCGCGCCGCCGAGCGCCTGCGTGGCGTGGTTGAAGAGGGCGAATCGGTGGCCCATGAAGAACCGCCAGTCGTTGCCCAGGGAGAAGGCGGGTCCGAGGCGGGTGAAGGTGGTGCCGTCGGTGCTGTAGGAGAAGGTGCCCAGGCGTCCGGTGCCGGGACGGATGTCGGCGCTCGCGCGCAGCCGGAGGTGGCCGCCCGGGACGGCCGCGCTCGCGATCTCGGTGCCGGTGCCGGTCGTGTTCCAGTTGGTGTCCATGGTCAGCCCGTTGACCATCACCACCCGCGTCGTACCGCCGTCGCGCTTGACGCCGATCCAGGCGGAGGAGTCACGCAACAGCGCGAGCCCCGCGCTGTCGCCGTCCCGCATCGAGGTGTGGTCGAGCTGGACCGTGGCGGTGGAGGTGGGGCCCTGGATGCGGTGCGTGAGGGTGTTGCGGGCCCAGTAGAGATCGTCGGTGACCGTCGCGGTCCGCAGGCTCAGGCCGTTGTTCACCGACCATTTGGTGTCGTCCGGGTTGTGGTTCCACTCCCACCTCGGCTTGAGGGCCGTGCCGTCGAAGGTGTCGACGCCGGTCATGGGGGTGACCTGGCGGGGCGGGGTGGGCACGGCCGGACTTGGATACGAGGTGCCCCATGCGCCGTTGACGAGTTGCACGACCGGCCAGCCGTCCGCGGTCCAGGTGACCGGCGCCAGGGCGGGCGTCCGGCCACCGGGGTACGCGTCGACGAAGGCCAGGTAGTACCAGGCGCCGTTCTGCGTCTGCACCAGCCCGCCCTGGTGCGGGACGCCACCGCCGGGGATCGGTCCGCGCAGGTCGAGGAGGACCTGCCGCATCGTGTAGGGACCGAAGGGGCCGCTCGACGACTTCAGGATGTACTGGCCGTTCGCGGGGCGGGTCAGGAAGATGTAGTACTGCCCGTTGATCTTGTAGAAGCGGGAGCCCTCGAGGGTGCCGACACTCGACGGGGCGGTGAACACCTGCTGCGTGCGGACCTGGTTGCGGCCGTCGGGCGAGAGCTGGGCCACGCTGATCGTGGTGTTCCCGTACGCCACGTAGAGGGTGTCGTCACTGTCGACGAGCAGCCCGGCGTCGTAGTAGGGGGTGCTGATCGTGGTCAGCCTGTTCCACGGCCCCTCGGCGGCGGTGGCGGTGTAGACGTAGGTGCGGGCGAAGTCGATCTGGCCGAGCCAGTAGAACGTTCTGTTGCTCGGCCGGTAGGCCAGCGACGACGCCCAGATTCCTCTGACGTAGCCGCGGGCACCGTTCAGGTCGTACTTGGCGCCGAAGTCGAGCACGGGCACCGAGTGACCGGCGATCTCCCAGTCGACCAGGTCGTACGAACGCAGGACGGGCGCGCCCGGCGAGTAGTGCATGGTCGAGGCCGAGGCGTAGAAGGTGTCACCGACGCGGATGACGTCGATGTCCGCGAAGTCCTGCCAGATCACCGGGTTCGTGAAGGCCGCCGCGGTCGTGAGGACCGGCCCTTGTGCGGAGGCGGTGCCGTGGGCCGCTGTCGCAGGAAGCAGGGCGCCGGCGGCCACGCCGGTGGCGGTCGTCAGTGCGCGGCGACGGGACAGGATGTGATGAGTCCATGACATCTGCACGGGTGGCGTTCTCCTTCTGTTGCCCAGCCGTAGGTGGTGGGAGTTGTCCGGAGGTGCCCTGCTGGTTCGCGCGGAGCGGCTGCTCCGTATACGAGATTTCGAACATGTTTCGGCTTGTCGAGCATTTTGGATGATAGGGGGCCGGGGAATCCCGTCAATACCCCACGCATGAATCGACGGTGGCTTCGAAACATTCGAGATATTCGATTCGGTGTCGCCGCAGGCCAATCGCCCGGATGATGCAGATCGGCCACCTTCGGCGGGTCTGTATGGCCGAATCACGGAGGCGTTGCGGCGTTGGGGTTGACATGTTCGACCGCCTCTTTAGTATCCGTGAGGCCTCGAGTTTCCGAATGACTACCGAAATTTCGAACCGGCCTTCTCTTCTATGCAGTGTCATGGACGTGACATTGATCTTCGCGTCACCCGCCCATGGCGCCCTCCGGGAAAGGGAGCACTTGGTGTCCAGACGATCAGGGGGACGGCTGCTTCGCCTCCTCGCGGCGGCCGCGCTGACGGTCACCGCGGCCGTGACCGCGTCCGCTCACTCCACCGCCTCGGCCGCGCCCGGCAGCCCGGCGCTCACCCCACCACTGGGCTGGAACAGCTGGAACAGCTTCGGGTGCGGGATCACCGAGGCGCAGGTTCGCCAGGCTGCCGACGCGATGGCGTCCTCGGGCATGCGGGATGCCGGCTACCGGTACGTGGTGGTCGACGACTGCTGGTTCGACCCGCAGCGTGACGCGGCCGGCAACCTGCGGGCCAATGCGGCCAGGTTCCCGAGCGGAATGAAGGCGCTCGGGGACTACATCCACGGCAAGGGACTGAAGTTCGGCATCTACCAGGTGCCGGGCGAACGCACCTGCGCGCAGGCCACGGGCGGCTACCCGGGGTCCACCGGCAGCAGGGGGCACGAGACCCAGGACGCCACCGCGTTCGCCTCGTGGGGTGTCGACTACCTCAAGTACGACTGGTGTTCGTCCAGCGGAACCCGCGACGAGCAGGTCGCGCGGTTCACGCTCATGCGCGACGCCCTGCGGGCCACCGGGCGGCCGATCGTCTACAGCATCAACCCCAACAGCCTGCACGCCATCACCGGCGCCACCTACAACTGGGGCGAGGTCGCCGACCTGTGGCGGACGACCGAGGACCTGCTCGACATCTGGCAGAACGGCAACACCAACAGCTATCCGATGGGCGTCGGCAACGTTCTGGACGTCACCGCGCCGCTGGCGGCGCAGTCGGGCCCGGGGCACTGGAACGACCCCGACATGCTGGTCGTCGGCCGCCCCGGCCTGTCACTGACCGAGTCCCGCTCGCACTTCGCCCTGTGGGCGCTGCTGGGCGCACCGCTCATGGCCGGCAACGACATCCGCACCATGTCCGCCGACGTCGGCGCGATCCTGCGCAACCCGCGTCTGCTGGCGGTGGACCAGGATCCGCTGGGCGCGGGTGGGCGCAGGGTGCGCGACGACGGCAGCACCGAGGTGTTCGCCAAACAGATGTCCGACGGCTCGGTCGCGGTGGGCCTGTTCAACCGGGGAGGCGACACGGCGACGGTCAACGCGACGACTGCTCAAGTCGGCCTGTCCGGCGGGCCGTTCACCCTCACCGACCTGTGGACCGGCGGTACGTCGAGCACGTCCGGGCAGATCTCGGCGAGCGTCTCCGCGCACGGTGTGGCCGTGTTCCGGGTGAGCGGTGGCAGCCCGTCGGCCGCCACCACCTCGCGGCTGCGCGGCAACGCGTCCGGCCGCTGCCTGGACGTGGACAACGCCTCCACCGCTTCCGGCGCCACGGCACTGATCCGGGACTGCCACACGGCCGCCAACCAGTTGTGGACCACATGGGCGGGCGGCGAGATCCGCGTCTTCGGCGACAAGTGCCTGGACGCCTACGACCAGGGCACCGCCAACGGCACCCGGGTCATCACCTGGCCCTGCAACGGACAGGGCAACCAGAAGTGGACCGTCGGCTCCGACGGGTCGATCCGCAACGTCCACGCCGGGCTGTGCCTCGACGCCGACCGGGCCGGCACCGCCGACGGAACCCCGCTGGTCCTGTGGAGCTGCACTGGCCAGGCCAACCAGAAGTGGACCCGCGCGTGAACAACCACGGCTTCAGAAGGAGAGTTTCACGATGACGAGGACAAGATCCCTCTTATGTTCCGCCGTGATCGCGGTGCTGGTCGTCCTGAGCCTGGGAGGCACCGCACTGGGCCGCGCCCAGGGCGAGAAGACCCCGCGCACGGCCTCCGGCACGGCAGCCGCATCCGCAGGCACCGCCGCTCCGAGCTCCGGTTGCGGCAGGATCCCCGCCCTGACGAGCGGAACGCACACGATCCGGAGCGGCGGCAAGAACCGGAACTTCATCCTGCGCATCCCCGACGGCTACGACCGCAACCGAGCCCACCGGCTGGTCTTCGGGTTCCACTGGCTGGGCGGCACCTCCACCGACGTGGCTACGGGCCGCACCGTGGAAACGGGCACCTGGGCCTACTACGGGCTCCAGCGACTGGCGAACGACAGCACCATCTTCGTAGCGCCCCAAGGCCTCGACAACGGCTGGGCCAATGCCGGTGGGGAGGACGTCACCTTCGTCGACGACCTGCTCAGGTGGATCGAGACGGATCTTTGCGTCGACACGACACAGCGCTTCGCCCTGGGGTTCAGCTACGGCGCCGCCATGTCGTACGCGCTCGCCTGTTCCCGCGCGACGGTCTTCCGCGCGGTCGCGGTCCAGAGCGGCGGGCAGCTCAGCGGATGCAGCGGTGGCACCCAGCCCATCGCCTACCTCGGGGTGCACGGCCTCAGGGACAACGTCCTCGGCATCTCCGGCGGACGGGCGTTGCGGGACAGGTTCGTCAGGAACAACGGCTGCGCCACCCAGAACCCGCCGGAGCCGGCCCAGGGCAGCCTGACGCACCGGGTCACCGCCTATTCGGGCTGCTCGGCCGGGCATCCGGTCGTCTGGGCCGCGTTCGACGAAGGACACATCGCCGCTCCGCAGGACGGGGCCGCGGGTGACAGCGGAGCCAGGACCTGGCTGCCGGCCGAGGTGTGGAAGTTCTTCACGCAGTTCCAGACCTCCACCCCGCCGCCGGGGACGGCGACCTGCCGGGTCACCGCCACCGTCAGCGCCTGGAACACCGGCCTCTCGTCGAACATCAGTATCGCCAACACCGGCACCACCACGATCGACGGCTGGTCCCTCGTCCTCGCCCTGCCCGCCGGCCAGACCGTGACCGCCGGCTGGAACGCGGACTACTCGCCCGCCTCCGGCCAGGTGACGGCCAGGAACGTCGCCCACAACGCCACGATCGCTCCAGGCGCGTCCGTCGACATCGGATTCCAGGCGACCCACACCGGCAACGCCGCTCCGCCGAGCTCCTACACTCTCAACGGCACGGCCTGCGCCATGACGGTGACTGCGCCGAAGTGACCCGGGGTCCGTCGGCGCCCGGGCGTTCTCCGCCTCGGACCGAGCACCGGGTCGGGCGGCGGGCAGGGTGCGTCGCCCTTCGGGGTCGCGGCAGCGGGGAACTCCCGGTGCCGGGTCGGCGCACAGTACGCTCCGGGGCGCCAGACGCGGCAGCCGTCGCCACCGCAGCGGGAGCGGGACCCCGCTGCGGTGGCGGCTGTACGTGACCAACTGGGCGTGCGTGAAGGGGCGTTCATGCCCTCGCGCACCGGCCGACCGGGCCGCGCGGAACGTGCGGGCCGCCATTCGTTCACATGTACGGTGCTGACGGCAGGGAACTGCCAAGATGGGGCGCATGAGCAGCTTACTGATCCATCTGACCCAGGATCCGCCGCTGACGGTGCGGCTCGGCGCGGGGGAGGTGGCGCGCTTCGGTCGTGGTTCGGACACGGTGGCCGTGGACCTGATGCTCGACGACCCGGCGGTGTCCCGGCTGGCCGGGGAGATCCGGGTGGCCGACGACCACTGGCTGCTCAGCAACTACAGCGCCACGCAAAGCTACTTGGTGGAGAACCCGGAGGGTGCGGGGGAGTACCTGCGAGTGCCGCCGCGTCGCGTCGGGGCGCCGATCCCCTTCGAGTTCGCGCGGGTCGTGCTGCCCACCCGGGGGTCCGGGGTGAGCTTCCAGGTCTTCGCGCCCGATCACGTCTACCTGGACCCGGACGGGCCGGCGCCCGGCCGGTGGGGCGCCCAGACACTGACCGCGTACTCGCTGGACGAGACCGCCACGTACTTCCTGGTGCTGGTCGCGCTGTGCGAACCGCGGCTGCGTGACGAGTCGGCGCTCGCGGTGCCGACCACGCCCGAGATCGTCGAGCGTCTCCGTTCGCATCCGCAGTGCGTCCAGCTCACCGCCCGCGCGGTGAGTTCGCACATCGACTACCTCGCCGAGGAGAAACTCCGCATCGGTCCGCCGGCCGGGGGCGAGGCGGGCCGTGGTGCCCGCCGCAACGGCAAGCGCGAGGCGCTCGTCGGTGTCGCGCTGCGCTTCGGACTGGTCGGTGAGGGGCACCTCCCACTCCTTCCGGCGCGTACGGCGACCAGACCGGGTACGGCCCAGGAACGGGCTGAGTGTCAGTGAGCGAGCCGACGGAGCGCGTTCCACGTGGTTACCGGGTCGGGGACTGGGAGGTGGACGAGCCGATCGCGGACGGCGGCTGGGGGTGGGTCTACGAGGGGCGCAGCGTCGGCGGGTCGCACGAGGACGCCGTCGTCGCGCTGAAGTTCCTGCCCACGGCCGGACTCGCGCCGCGACAGGCTCGTGGACTGGTGGAAAGCGCGCGCAGGGAGAGCGAGTTCGGCCGCCGGGCCGACCATCCCCGGCTGATCCGGCTGCTCGATTCCGTCGTGCTGGACGAACCGGACCACCCCGGGCTCGACGGGGCGGTGGTCCTGGTGATGGAGCGCGCCGAGCGCAGTCTGCGGCAACTCCTGGGCCAGGAAGGGCAGGTGCGGGACGCAGAGCGGGAGCGGGTGCTGACGGAGATCTGCGAGGGCCTCGCGTATCTCCACGACCTGGGCTGGGTGCACGGCGACCTGAAACCCGACAACGTTCTCATCATGGCGGACGGTTCGGTCCGCCTGTCGGACTTCGGACTCGCAGCGGAACTCGACGGCACCCACGGCACACACGCCTGGATCCCACCCCTCGGAACCCCCGACTACCTTCCGCCCGAGCGCTGGAAGGCCCCGCTGGGCGAGCGGGGGGTGCAGGTGCGGCCGAGCGCCGACATCTGGGCACTCGGCATCGTGATCCACCAGATGTTCACGGGAGGGGCCTCGCCCTTCGTCGGGGCGACATCGTCGGGGCGAGCAGCGGCCGTGCAGGAGTTCGCGGCCGGCCGGGCGCCGCTGCGGCTCGACGCCGCGGTGCCGCCGTTCTGGCGCGCCCTCGCCACCGACTGCCTCGCCCCCACCCACGAGTCGCGCGCCGCGCACACCGCGCAGGATCTGCTGGACCGCATCCGAGCATCGGCCACAGCCGAGACCGGTGCGGCGACCCTGACGGGCACGGAGCCCGCCGTCCGGTCCCGCCGTCGGCGCAGGCGACTCGCGCGCGTCGTCGCCACCGCCACCGCCGTGTGCGCGGCGACGGCCGCCGTCTGGTCGTACACCGGCACGGACGACCAGGACGACGGCGGTTCGAAGGGTGACACTCCGGTCCACGTCGAGAGCATCGCCGGCAGCACCGCGCCCGCCGCCCACGTCACGGTGTACAACGTGGAGAAACCCTGCCGCGACCGGGCCGACGAGCGTGAGATGCAGTGCAGCCTCGGCCTGGCCCTGGACCCGATGGCGGCGTACACCATCGAGAACGTGCTGCCCGCCCGGGTATGGCACGGAGACGTCCTTCCCGCGGAGTGCCGGATGTCTCAGGGACTGCCGGTGACCGACGAGGTCGGCACCCGTTCCACCGAGTGGTACCGCGTCCGGCTGCCGAACAGCGAACCCGGGTCCACGGCCTGGCTCCCGGCCGTCCGTACGATGGACCGCCCCGCCGTGCCCGAGTGCGGCTGAACGCTCTCGCGCGGCCGCCGGCGCGGTCCACGGGCCGGGTCAGGCGCAGCCGCGGATGTCCCGGCCGTCGTTGTCCTTGGCCTCGTCGTTGCCCCACCTGCGGAGGTAGTAGGCAGAGACATACGCCCGCCCCTGCCCGCCCGGCGTCACCTCGTCGAGGTCGGTGAGCAGCCACCAGTGGTTGGACGACGCGCCGACCCGTACCTCCTCGCCCCACTTCCTGCACAGGACGTAGTTGGTGCCCTCGCGCAGCGTGCCCTGGGGCGCGCACCGCGCCGTGGTGTCGTCCACGCAGTCGACGTCCCGGTAGCCGGTGGCGTCGGCGAAGGTGTCCACCCAGTACCGCTGCGGATCGCCTCCGCCGTCGCAGGCGTTGGTGCTCGTGACCCGCGGGAACGGGCCGCTCGGGCTGAGCCGGTACTCGGTGCCCTGGAGCACCGGGTGGACCATCTCGTCCGTCTCGCCGTCGTTGTCGCCGTTGGTGTCGTAGAGCTGCTCGTAGTGCAGATGCGCCGAGTCCGTGCCGACCAGGCCGACGCGCCCGACGCTCTCACCGGAAGCCACACGCTGGCCGAGGCGTACGTCGATGCGGTCCATGTGCAGATAGACCGTGAACCAGCCGTTGCCGTGGTTGATCTCCAGGCCGCCGGGCTCGAAGAACTCGGTGACCGTGCCGTCGGCCGAGGCGGCCACCGTCGCCCCGAGGGTCGCGCCGTCGACGCGGTACAGGTCCAGCTTCTTGTCGTCGGGCGCGTGGCCCAGGTAGGTCTGCAGCTGCCAGGTCTGCCCGCACGGGAACGGCAGCCTGAAATCCGGGCGGGCGACGGGCGCCCCCGACGCGGCCGGCGCGCCCGCGCACAGTCCCGCCGTGATCAGCAACGCCGTCAGTGACGCCGCCCAGACCGGTTTGCGTCGTGGCCACAACCTCACGGGATCCTCACCCTTCTCCTGATCGGTGCGCTGCGCTGTCAGCGCCGCACCGGCGACGTTGCCGCACCGCGCAGGAGAAGGGACCCCGGAACGTTACGGGGTGGCCCCGGGCGCGGGGCGGATCAGGCGTCGCACTGACGGCTCACGCCGCCGGTCACGTCGCCCTTGAGGTAGATCCCGCTGACATAACCCACCCCGCCCGCACGCAGCGGCAACTCGACCCACTTGTCGCTCGTGTATCCCTCGGCGGAGACGAGCTGGCCGGTCTTCCAGCAGTTCGCCGGGTAGCTCTCGTCGGGCTGGACGGTGCTGACCACGCCGCAGGTGGTGGCGGCGCAGGAGCGGACGTTGGCCTGTGTCCAGGCGGTCACGGTGGTCTGTCCGCCCCCGCCGTCGGTCGGCTGGAAGGTCACGTCCACCCAGTCGTTGTCCGTCATGCCGAGACCGTCCCAGAAGGTGCCGTCGGCCACGTCGATACCGGCCGGGTTGGCGACCCGGCGGCCGAACTCGTCGAGGCCGCCGTTGTAGCCGGACTCGTAGGCCGCCTGCGCCTCGGGCCTGCCCTGCGGCAGGTCACGCCACATCTGCCGTTGCGCGGGCGGGTTCCAGTAGTCGTCCTGCGTGTTCCAGGGGCCGACGTCCCAGACCGGGGCGGTCTCGCAGCGGCCCGTGCGCTGGTAGCAGAGCCGCACCTGGTACTCACGGCCGCCGTTGCCCGCCAGCATCCGACGGGACGGCAGCGCCACGAAGTGGTCACGCGGCTGGATGACATGGCCGTTGGCCGTGGTCTGCCCCGTCAGGCCCTCACGGGTGGCGAACAGCCGGTACGTCGGCGAGACCGTCGCCGCCGCGCCGCCGCGCGCGCCGGCGACGGCCCGCGCCCCGTCGGCGTGCACGGCAACCGCGGAGACGACCGGTGAGGCGTCCTCGGTGCCCAGGAGCGTCAGCCGCACCTGGAGGACGGAGACGGCTTCTGCCAGCCGCAGCCGGCCGGCGTCGTCGGGGGAGGTCCACTGTGTCCACCGGCCGGGGTGGCCGCTGCCCCGTACCTCGGTCACCACCTGGGTACCTGACGGTACGTCGGCCCGACGGCTGACGGTGAAGTCGACCGCCTGCAGGCCGAGACCGCGGGAGGGGGCGGTGTACACGGCGAACGCCTTGCCGGGGGCGGACGGCGTGCGTGTGCGCAGGTCGCCGATGACCAGGCCGCCGCCCGCGCGGCGGCCGACGTTGTGCTGGTCCGCCGAGGTACTGGCGAGGTCGACCCGCCAGTCCGCGGCCGGCCGTGCGGTGGCGGGCCGCTCCCCGGTGGCGGTGGCGGCAGCGGCGGTGGCGGGCGGCAGCCCGCCCACGATCAGCAGGGCGCACAGGCCCCGGATCAGTCTTCTGGTGGTGGATCGCACGACGGGACTCCCGAACTGGGCTCTGAGACGGTGTGTTCGACAAGTGAGAGCCCTATCGGCAGGCGTCACGCGCTGTCATTCCGGAACGTTCCGGATGCCGCCGGTCCGACGGGCGCGGATAACTTCCGGGGCGTCCCCACAGAAACCCCTCGGAGGAAGCTTCGTGCGTCTGTATCCCCGCGCCGGACTCGTCACAACGGTCGCTCTGCTCCTGCCCCTGGCGGCAGCGGTCCCCGCCGTCGCCGCCCCGCCCGCCACGGCGACCGCCTACTCCGCCGCGTGCCCCACCGCCGGAATCATCAGCCAGGGCTACAGCAGCAGCCACGACGGCGTGGACATCGCGAACGCCCAGGGCACACCCATCTACGCCGTCGGCGCCGGCGAGGTCATCGCCTCCGGCCCCGCCAGCGGCTACGGGCAGTGGATCCGCATCCTGCACGACGACGGCACCGTGACCGAGTACGGGCACATGTACCAACGCGACGTCGTCGTCGGCCAGCAGGTCCAGGCCGGACAACGCATCGCCCTGATGGGAAGTGAGGGCGAGGCGACCGGCCCCCACCTGCACCTGCGCGTCAGGATCGGCACGTCCACCACGGTCCGCGGCATCGACCCGGTGCCCTATCTGCGCGACCGCGGGGTCAACCTGCCCTGTACCCCGGGCGGCGGAGGCGGCGGACAGACCACCGTGACCGCCTGGGCACAGGCCAACGTCCGCTCCTGCGCCGCCACCACCTGCGGCGTGGTCAGCACCGTTCAGCCCGACGAGAGCTACCCGGCGAACTGCTGGAAGACCGGCCAGCTCGTCTCCGCCGAGGGATACACGAGCGACAAGTGGGTCGAGTTGCCGCTGCGTGCGGGCGGGGTGGGCTACGTCAGCGCGATCTACCTCCAGGGCGACGA
The DNA here is from genome assembly GCF_044741545.1 of Streptomyces sp. NPDC088157. Classification (NCBI taxonomy): domain Bacteria; kingdom Bacillati; phylum Actinomycetota; class Actinomycetes; order Kitasatosporales; family Streptomycetaceae; genus Streptomyces; species Streptomyces sp. NPDC088157. The sequence continues at coordinate 55,874 of NZ_JBIUSU010000003.1, read as the reverse complement.
GACGGGCAACGTCAGTCGCGAGTGCGGCTGACCACGCCCACAGCCGGGCTCCCGGCCCCCCGATCTCTGCCGCGCCCCGCGGCGCTCCACGATCACCCGACCGAAGGGAACCACCCATGTCCGTCTCCACGCTCACCCGCGTCGCGGCGCTCGGCGTCTCCGTCGCCGCCCTCGCCCTCGTACCGGCGGCCACGGCCTCCGCAGCGGACGTGGTCAACACGTTCCAGAACCAGGCGACGAACCGCTGCATCGACGACACCGACCAGGGCTTCCGCACCTGGGACTGCAACGGCACCAACGCCCAGAACTGGATCGTCCACGCGTGGGGCGACGGCACCGTCCAGCTGAAGAACGCCGGCACCAACCGCTGCATGTACGACAGCGACCAGGGCTTCACGACCCGGCCGTGTGACTCCAGCACCAACCAGAGCTGGTACGTCCACCACTGGAACGACGGCACGCTCGAGCTCAAGAACCAGGCGACGACCCGCTGCATCGACGACAGCGGCCTGGGCTTCCGCACCCTCGGCTGCAATGCCGGACAGTTCCAGAGCTGGTTCTGACCCCTTCGGTAACGGTGTCCGACCACAGGCGGGGAAGCGGCCGCTCGTCCGCGGTGGCAGTCGCCGTGCGGATCCTGATCCGGCAGATCTGACCACTGGCCGGACACCGGCACGGCGCGGATGGGTGCCCTGCCCGGACGGCGCCCGACCCGAGCCTCGCCGCAGCCCAGTCTGCTACCGCGGTGTGTCGTCACCGTCGACGCAGTCCGCCAGTGCCTCGGCGGCCGCGGTGAGGCTCGTGCGGATCGTCCGCTCCTGGGGCAGCAGATCCTGCCGTCTGCCGACGACCGAGACAGCGGCCCGGATGTGTGCGTCGTTGTCACGCACGGGTACGGCGTACTCGGTGACGCCGTGTTCGAACTCACCGTGCGCAGCGACGAAGCCACGCAGACGGTCGCGGTCGTTGGCGGCGGCGAGTTCCCCGGCGGAGTGGGCCGCGTCGGGGCCGCCGACGCCGATCAGCTCGTAGCCGTCGAGCAGCGCGGTGATCTCCTCGGTGGTGTGGTCCAGGAGGAGCGCGCGGCCGGCGCCGGTGCACCAGCACGGGGTGACGAGACTCGCCCGGCCCTGCCACTCCTGGGCGTGACCCGCGGCGGACTCGGCGCGCAGCAGCCGGACCTGGACGCCGTCGCGGACGGAGAGCCGTGCGCCTGCGCCGTGCGCGACGGCGATGCGGCGCAGGAGCGGGCGGCTGCGGCGGAGCAGGCCGGGGTGCAAGGACGCGGCCGTGGCGAAGAAGGCTTTGCCGGCGCGCAGCGTCGCGTCGTCGCGGCGTTCGAGGAAGCCCTTGTCACACAGGTCCTGGGTGGTGCGTGACGCCTTGCTGCGCTCGACGCCGACCTCGTCGGCGAGCCTGCTGACGTTGAAGCCGGTCCGGCCGGAGGCTTCGCGGTCCAGCACGGTGTTGACCATCCGCAGAGCCATACGCAGCGAGGAGGCCGCTCCCAGGCCCGACTGTCCGAGTGCGGGACCGTTCGTCGTCACCTCCGCACTATAGCGAGCCGGTGATCTGCCGGTCCGCACCGCGTTCAGCCCTCGTGGTGCAGGGCGAAGACACGGGCGGGGAAGCCGGAACCACCCTGCGGCTTGGGCCAGGTGGCGACGATCAGCGCCCCCGCCTCCGGTACCTGGTCGAGGTTGGCCATCAGCTCGATCTGCCAGCGGTCCCGTCGCAGGACGTAGCTCTCCAGGCCGAAGTCGCCCGCCGAGGTGGCCAGTCCGGGGTCGGTGTCGGTCTGCTCGTGCCCGATCGCGGTGACGCCGGCCTCCTCGAAGAGGTAGCGCAGCACCTCGGCGGACCAGCCCGGGTAGTGACTCAGGCCTGCCTCGTCCTTGTTGGCCATGGCGGCCGGGTCGGGCCAGCGGCGGCTCCAGCCGGTGCGCAGCGCGACGAACGACCCCTGCGGAATCCGGCCGTGACGCGCCTCCCAGGCCGCCACGTCGTCCAGCGTCGGTACGGCGTCCGGGTCCGCGGCGACGCGCCCGGCGATGTCGAGGACGACGAGCGGCAGGATCATCTCGTCGACGGGTATCTCGTCCAGGGGACGGGCGCCGGCGACGAAGTGCACGGGCGGGTCGACATGGGTGCCCCACTGTCCGACGATCGTGTACAGGTGCACGTTGAACCCGTCGCCGCGGGACATGTCGAAGGGCATCTCACGCTTCTCGTCCGGGAAGGCCGGAAAGTGCGGCTGACCGGGATGGAAAGCGTGCGTGAGGTCGGTGCGGACCGTCATGCCGATCAGCTCCCGGTGCAGGGCCCACAGCGGCGGTTCGGTGACCGTGGCCGGTTCCGGTGTCATGCGTGCTCGTGTCATGCGTGCTCGTCCTCTTTCTCGGTGTTGTTCAACTGCTCGGCCCGTTGCGCCGATTCGGCCTGTTCAGTGGCGGAAGCGACCGCGCCGGCCGACTCCGCCGGGAGGCCGTGTCCCCACCGCACCTGGACGGCGGGGATACGGCCGTGAGGCCCAGCGCCCAGACGGGCACCGGCAGCGCGATCCCGGCGCAGAACAGGGCCGCCAGTGGGCGATCGGAACGGCATGCGGCGGGGTGAGGCCACTTTCGACGGGTGAGGAATGCGCGTCGGGCTGGTCGCGCACCGGCTGCAGCGGGTGTCGGGCGCCTGCGACGGGCTCGGGGAGGCGGGTCAGGCCCTTGAGACGAGGTCCAGCGGGGCGGAGAGCTCGATCACCGGAGTCTCCCAGGGGTGGGCGTCGGCGAGGCGGGCGAGGATCCGTGCCAGGTCGTCGTCGTCCGCCGCGGCGTCGACGTAGGTGGTGACGGCGAGGGTCGAGGAGAGAAACCGTCCGCCGACCGAGCCGAGGGAGGGACGGGCGCCGGGCCGGACGGTGAAGCCCTCCGCGCCCAGGGCCACCTCGAAGACGTCGCCGTACACGCCGAAGTCCCCGAGTTCGGGGGAGGTCTCCAGGACCCGCAGCAGCGAGGCGAAGGACTCGTCGGCGCGCAGCGCCTCGAGGCCGCCCGCCGCGCACGCGGCCAGCGTCGCCGTCTCGACCGGCCAGTACACCTTGATCGTCCGGACCGTCCGACGCCGGACCGGTGCCCGGGCGGGCTCCCGGTCCTCTCCGGCGGCTTTCGGCGTGATCGTCGTCGTAGCCATGCGCAGTCATCCCTCGGCAGTCGGCGGCGGCTGATGTAAGGATGCTAGGCGTGCATTAAATGCACGGCAAGATGCAGATGGTGCACATTCATGATCGGCGGGAGGGGCGGCGGTACAGTGCGGACCGACAGCCACGGGGACGGCACCCCGGCGAACGCGCGCGTCGGCACGGCGGAGGAGCACGTGGACTCAAGCGTGACGAAGGGCATGGACGCCCTGTCGGCGCTCGCCCGCAGCACGGCCGAGGGTCGGCGACACGGCTCCGCCGCCTCCGTCTCCGACCTGGCCCGCCGAACGGGCCGCGACCGCAGCCAGCTCTCCCGCATGCTCACCGCCATGGCCGCGGAGGAGTTCGCCGCCCGCGACGACGTCTCGGGCGGCGTCACGCCGCACTGGCGGCTCTACGCGGCGGCGCGCGACCTCACGGCGCACCGGCTGCGTACGGACGGGCTGACCGCCCTGGAGGGCATGGCCGCCGAGACCGGCGAAAGCTGCTATCTCGGCGTCCTGGTCGGCGACACCACCGTGACCATCGCCGAACGGGTGCCGCAAGGCAGCCGGCAGCTCGGTTCGTGGATCGGCCGCCCCTACCCGGCCTACTGCAGTGACTGCGGCCGGGCGCTGCTCAGCGACGCCGACGACGACGAGGTGGCAGCGGTGTTCGCCCGCACCGACTTCGTACCCCACGGCCCCAACACGCCGACCGGCCTCGACGACTTCCTGCGCCGGCTGGAGGTGACCCGACGGCGCGGCTACTCGATCGTCGACGAGGAGGCCGAACCGGGCCTGTACTCGGTCGCCGTACCGGTCCGCGACTTCACCGACGAGGTCGTCGCCGCCGTACAGGTCGTCGGACCGCGACGGCGTCTGGAACCCCGGACGCAGGAGTGCGTGGCCGCCGCCCTGCGCTGGGGAAGCCTGCTGGAAACAGCCCTGCGCGGGGCTTGAACGCCACACCCAGAGCGGCGCCCGCCGGGCGGCGGCCCTCCCGGCCTCCGAAGGAGGAGCGTCATGACAGCGGAGCAGGAGTCGGCGCCCCGGCGGACCGCGTAACGAGGCAGCGCACGGTCCTACGGCGACGCCCTGGCTGTCGTCCGCCTCCCGCCTCCCGCCTCCCGCCTCCCACCTCCGGGCGACCGGGGTGTTCGAGAGCGGCGCCCGAGAATTCCGCCTTCCGTCGGCAGCGCGGAGATAGCCTCGGCGCTGACATCGTCCGACGGGGAGGGGCAGGAGTATGCAAGGGCAGGACTGGATCGAACGGGCGGGAGAGCTGTTCGAAGTGGCGATGTTCGGCGGGGACACGTCCGCGCTGGCCCGGGCCGATGACGTGCTGGACGCGGTCGAGGCGCCGCTTTCCCTGGCACGAGGCAAGGTGCTGCACGTCCGCTTCCTCAACGACCGGGAAGAGAACATCCAGGAACTGGTGCTGTTCGAGCGCGCGGCCGAGTTGTACGAGCGTCTGGGAGACGCGTCGGGTGAGGCGGAGGCCTTGTTCTGGGTGGGCTGCTGGCACCAGGTGGTCAAGGGTGCCGGCGCCACCGGCAGGCCATACTTCGAGCGGTCGTACGCACTGGCGAAATCCGTGGACGACCGGATGACGATGTCCTATGCGATTCGCCATCTCGGCTTCGCCGACAGGGACGCGGGCCACTTCGATCAGGCCCGCGAGCGGTTGACCGAGTCGGTGACACTGCGCCGGGAGATCGGCTTCAGGCCCGGGGAAGCGGCCGGCCTGGTCGCACTGGCCTACCTCGCGGCCGAAACCGGCGATCCGACGGCCGCGTCCCACCACCTCGACGAGGCGCAGTCGGTCGCCGAGAGCAGCGGTGCCAAGGCCGTGTCGGGGTGGATCGAGCAAGCCCGCACGCACATCCGCTTCTAGGATGCGATCAACGTGACCTGAGCCACGGCCGGTCGTCGTCGGCGGGCGGGCCCGCCTTCCGCAGGGGACGCGGGCCCGCTCGAGTTCACCGCTGGTGTCGCGGGGAGCCCAGGTAGGCGTAGCCGAATCCCTCGCCCGGCCGGGGCTCCCGGGTCCAGGAGCGGGTGGTGAAGGTGTGGAGCCGGCCTTGGGTCAGCGCGAAGCGGGGGAGCGAGAGCCCGAGTACGACGTGCAGGGCGTCCAACGCGCGTAGTTCGCAGTCCGGTTCCGGGTCCTCGGGACGGAACAGCCGTTCGGGATCCAGGGCCTCGGGTATCGCGCCGAAGCGCTGGATCTCCGTACCGCGCACGGTGAACGAGTAGAGTTCCTCGCCCTGTTCGGCCACCGACAGGTGGAAAGCGGCCGGATGGCCACCCGGGGATCTCGGGTCCCGCCACACCACCACCGCGCGGCCGGACGAGGAGGCGGCCGGAGCGGGGGACAGGAACAGCTTGCTCAAGTGGCGCTGGGAGTAGCCGTCGAAGGCGAAGGCCCACGCTTGGGCGGTGCGACCGACGGCGACCACGGCCCGGTCCTCCCAGAGTTCCACACCCACTTGCTCGTGGGGGGCGAGCGCCCGCCAGGACGCCGTGCGCGGATCCGTGGGCGCACTCAGTTCGGCGCCTTCCTCGCCGATCAGGGCGGGCAGGCGGCCGGGGTCGATCCCCTCGACCCAGACACAGCGGTATCCGTCGAGCGGCTGCCGGTTCGTCGCAGGATCCGCCAGCCAGGTGAGGCCCGGCCGGTCGAGATCGGGCACCGCCTCGGGAGCGGGTCCCGTCTGCCCTGCCCGCGGAGTCGCGAGGATCTCCCGCCCGCGCTCCGGGGTGATCAGCGGACCCAGGACCCGATCGGCGAGCAGGCCGATCGGGGCGATCAGCGAGGGCCCGGGTGCTTCCCACAGCGGGAGCGCGTCCCGCAGCACCCGCCACGCGGCATCGGTCGCCCCCCAACGGGCCGACTCCCGGGCCTCGGCGACGGCCCGACCCCATGGACCGGAAGGCGCATAGCGGTGGGTGCCGTCCCGCATCGCGCTCAGTACGTCCTCGGCGGTCGTGCGGGCGGCCCCGCGAGCGGTCATCATCCCGAGCCAGTGGTCGTCCCCGCCCAGCCGCCACTCGCCGCTCGCCGGCGACATGGCCTGCACCGGCAGGATCTCGGAGAGGTAGCGCGGGTCGGCCACCAGGTTGCCGTAATCCCGGGAACCCTGTGGAGCCAGCACATGCCGGAGCTGGTTCAGCAGGACGGCGCTCCCCGGCCGTCCGAAGGACAGCGCCTCCTCGAGCAGGGGCAGGGCCTGCTCGTACCGTCCGCGCAGGGCCAGCAGGCGTGCCTCCTCCACATGGGCGTCCTGGGCGCGCGTGGTCGCGTTCACGAAGCCGGCCAGTTCCGCCCGGTCGGCGTGGAAGCCGCGGTACATGGCCTCCATGTACGCGCGGAACGACGGGTAACGGTCCGGTAGTTCACCGCTCCAGCCCTTGTAGACGTAGAGCGCCCACTCACCGTCCTGGTCGCTGTCTCCCGGGTCGAGCAGGGCGTACGACATGTCGGAGTCCGTCTCCAGCCGCAGCGCTCGCTGCCACATCCCGGCGAGCAGGACATCCTCCTCGCGTGGGTTGTCGTCCAGAGCCTCCTCGTACAGCGGGGGCATGTCGTGCGGATCCTGGAACCAGTCGATGTCCGCGACGCCACCGAGCTGATAGACCCCGGCCATCTGGTCCACGTTCCACCCGTCGCTCACGGCCAGGAACTCCCGGTACGACGGCGGCAGCCGCCGCCCCAGCCGCTCCTCGGCCGCGACGATGGCCGCCTCGTCCGCCCCTGCCCTGCCCAAGGAGACGACCTTCCGCCCGCCGTCCCCGCCCTCGTCCTCGTCCGCGCGCGGAACCCACTCTTCCTGCCAACGTCCCAGCAAATCGTGCCAGTTGAAAGACTCGCCACTCATGGCTGGATGGTGTCATCCGGCACTGACAACGGCGCCCCGGCCCCTTCCCGGCGCAGGACCCCAGACCTTCGGATCACGCAGCCAGTCGGGCTTGAGACCGCGCAGCGCGGGGGGAGCCGCCTCGCCCGGTCGTCGACGCCTGAACGGCCGTCGCGCGCCCGGGGGCACGCGACGCATAGGTCCGGCGTATGGCCTCGGGCCCGGTGAACGGCACGTGTTCCGCGCACAAAGATGCGTCAGTACGTCGTTGACCGGCGATCCGCCACAGGGCCAGGGTGGAGGAACCCAAACGGATCCCGACCAGCCGATTCCGGTCACCGAAGTGCGTGCAGGAGGCCGCGATGCTCCAGACGGAAACCCGCGAACCGACCGAGTTCACGGACGACCACGAGGCAACTACCGCAGCCACCGACGCGGCCCCCACGACAGATGCACCGGCAGACCACCGGGAGCTTTTTTTCCAGCGCTGCCGGTGGTGCGCCACCACGGCCTACCGCCGTTCGTTCTGCCGCGCCTGCGGGTCCACCGCCTTCACCCGGGCGCGCAGCGCGGGCTCCGGGATCGTCGTGCGCCGAAACGGCCACGTCCCGCTCAACACCTGGTTCGTCGCGATGGACGAAGGCTTCCATCTGCTCTGCCAAGTCACCGGATCGGCGCCGGTCGCCGTCTCGGTGGGGGCACGGGTCAGCGTCGTACGGCCCGTCGGCCCCCACGACCAGGGCCTGCCCCTCGTCGAACTCACCCATCCGGCACCGCCTCTGGAGCGCTGGTGGTGACGGTGGGCGGCCGGGACCCAGCAGCCACGTCGCACCGGCGGACGGATCAGAGAGGAGGGTGCGTGAGCACCCAGCACAACGCGCCGGACGAACCGGTCGCCGCTCGCGACAGTGAAGGACGGGGCGCGCTGGAGGGTCTGCGCATCGCCGACTTCTCCCGGGTCCTCGCCGGCCCTTACGCCACCATGCTCCTCGCCGACCTCGGCGCAGAGGTGATCAAGGTCGAGCGGCCGGGCAGCGGCGACGACACCCGGGCGTGGACACCTCCGGTGGATCACGAGGGCACCTCCACCTACTTCCTGAGCGTCAACCGGAACAAGAGGTCGGTCGTCCTGGACCTCACGACCGACGCCGGACGCGAACAGGCTCGTGCGCTGGTCGCCGAGTCCGATGTGCTGGTGGAGAACTTCCGCCCCGGCACGATGGAACGGCTCGGCCTCGGCCCTCGCGAACTCCGTGCCCGACAGCCGGAGTTGATCTACTGCTCAATCAGCGGCTTCGGTGGCGGCGCGGGCGCGGCGATCCCCGGATACGACCTCCTCGTACAGGCCCTCGGCGGTCTGATGAGCGTGACCGGAGACGCCACCGGGGAGCCGGTGAAAGCGGGGGTGGCCCTGGTCGACGTGATCACGGGCTTGCACGCCTCCCTCGGCATCCTTGCCGCGCTCCGCCACCGGGACGCCACGGGAGAGGGACAGCGGGTGGAGGTGAATCTCCTCGGCTCTCTGCTGTCGGCCATGGTCAACCAGGCGTCCGCGTACGCCGTCGCCGGGGTGGTCCCGGGCCGCATGGGCAACGCCCACCCCAGCATCGCCCCGTACGAGACCGTTCCCACGGCCGATCGCCCGATCGCGATCGCGGTCGGCAACGACCGTCAGTTCGCGGCGCTCGCCGACATCGTCGGAGAGCCGGGCCTCGCTCTCGACGACCGTTTCCGTGCCAACGCCGACCGCGTCGCCCACCGCACCGCACTGCGGGACATCCTGACCACCCGGCTCAGCACGGCCGGCGCCGATCACTGGTCAGCCGCCCTGTTGGCCGCCGGAGTGCCGGCCGGACCGGTCAACACCCTCGACGAGGCGTTCGCCTTCGCCCACAAGCTCGGCCTCCCCGGCATCGTCGACATGCCCGACCCATGCGTCGACGCAGCGGACAGCAGGCCGGTGCGTCAGGTCGCGAACCCCATCGCGCTCAGCGGCACACCCGCGCAGTACCGTCTGCCACCGCCGCGCCTGGGGGAGCACACGGCGGAGATCCTGCACCGACCTTCCGACCGCACACCCGCGCCGGACGGAGCGGTCACCTGACCGCTCGCGGCACTGGACACCACCGACCCCACCCCACACACACCTCAGGAGCTCACGATGAGCGGCGCCAAGCCCATGAAGGATCCCCTCGACCTGCTCGACCTCTCCTCCACCCTCAGCGACGAGGAACGCGAGATCCAGGCCACCGTCGCCAAGTTCCTCGCCGACCGGGTCCGCCCGCATGTCGGCGAGTGGTTCGAGAACGCCCACTTCGCCCGCGAACTCGTCCCGGAACTCGGCAAGTTGGGGGTTCTCGGCATGCACCTCGACGGCTACGGATGCGCGGGGACGAGCGCGGTCGGCTACGGACTCGCCTGTCTGGAACTGGAGGCCGCGGATTCCGGCTTCCGCAGCTTCGTCTCCGTGCAGGGCTCGCTGTCGATGTTCTCCATCTGGAAGTGGGGCTCCGAGGAGCAGAAGCAGGAGTGGCTGCCCCGGCTCGCCGCCGGGGAGGCGATCGGCTGCTTCGGCCTCACCGAGCCCGACTTCGGCAGCAACCCCTCCGGCATGCGTACCCGGGCCGTCCACGACGGCGCCGACTGGATCCTCGACGGCTCCAAGATGTGGATCACCAACGGCGGCATCGCCGATGTGGCCACCGTCTGGGCACAGACCGAGGACGGTATCCGAGGCTTCCTCGTGCCGCGCGGCACACCCGGCTTCACCACACAGGACATCAAGCAGAAGATGTCCCTGCGCGCCTCCGTCACCTCAGAGCTGTACTTCGACAACGTGCGGCTGCCCGACTCGGCGCGACTGCCCCTCGCGGAAGGTCTGCGCGGACCCTTGTCCTGTCTGAACGAGGCCCGCTTCGGCATCCTGTTCGGCGCGGTCGGCGCGGGCCGCGACTCCCTCCAGGCGGCCATCGAGTACGCCGACTCCCGGGTGCAGTTCGACAGGCCGATCAGCGCTTTCCAGCTGACCCAGAAGAAGCTCACCGACATGACGGTGTCCCTGGGCAACTCCGCGCTCCTGGCCCTGCACCTGGGTCGGCTCAAGGACCAGCACCGCATCAGGCCCGAGCAGATCAGCGTCGGCAAGCTCAACAACGTCCGGGAAGCGCTCGCCATCGCGCGGGAGTGCCGTAGCATCCTGGGCGCCAACGGCATCTCGCTGGAGTACTCGCCGCTGCGCCACGCCAACAACCTGGAGTCCGTGCTGACCTACGAAGGCACGAGCGAGATGCACACCCTGGTCGTCGGCCAGGCGATCACCGGCCAGCCGGCGTTCCGCTGACCGCCTGAGGCCGGGGGAGAGCACCGTGAACGACGGCGTACTCGCCAGCAGGTGCCAGACTCGGGTGCCGAACGCACCTTGTCCCAAGCCGACCACACCTTCGGCTGAAGGAGAGGTACCGACCTTGGGATCCACATCCGCGACGACAGGCGTCACGGTGCTGCTGACCACCGCGAGGGTCCCGGCAGCCGCCGTCTGACAGCGGCGGACGCCGGCCTGGTCCTCGCCGGCGACGCGACCATCGACGGTCGGGCGAGCGTCGGCCCCGTCGTCGTCGTGACTCCCGGCAGGCGGAGCGCTTCAGGGAATCCCTCGCCCGTCACGGCGCGACGAGCGTCCACGCGACGGAGTCCACGACGAGGCCGAGTTCCTCGCCACGTCCGCCGCCGAGGCCCTGGAGGTCGCGGTCCGCCGACGCCTTGGAGATCGCCGTCCGGGAATGCGCTGCCGCCGTGTGAACACCGGCGATCGCCGTGCGCCCGGCACCCTGGCCCGGCCCTTCAGCTCTCCCGCGCCGAGCGCGAACGGCTGCGCCGGAGCTGCCGGCCCGGGCCGGGCCGCCCGGGACGGGACGGTCAGTGCCGGTGTGCCTGCGGGACTCACCGGCTTGGCGCGCGTCTGAGTGACGTCCCCAACGGGGTGTTCACCTCGGCCTGGGTGCTGTCCCTGACGACGATCTTCCTCCCTGCCGGGAGGCGTGGAACCACATGAGCCGTCCGCAGGAAGTCCGGCGGCCGGAGATCGGCGGCTCCCGCCCCACGGCGGTGTCCTCGTCGTCCCCGGCACCGACCCGCGCATCATCACATCAGGCGGTCCGGTAGCTGAAGAACCCCTGTCCCGATTTGCGGCCCAGCAGACCCGATTCGACCATGCGGCGCAGCAGCGGGGGAGGGGCGTACAGCGGTTCGCGGTGCTCTTCGTAGAGCGCCTCGCCTATCGCCGCCACGGTGTCCAGGCCGATCAGGTCGGCGAGGCGCAGCGGGCCCATCGGGTGGGCGCAGCCCGCCGTCATGCCCGTGTCGATGTCCTCCGCCGTCGCCGTGCCGGAGCCGACCATTCGCACGGCTGCCAACAGGTAGGGGACCAGGAGGGAGTTGACGACGAAGCCCGCGCGGTCCTGTGCCACAACCGTCTTCTTGCCCAGGACTTCGCCGGCGAAGGCACGCATACGCAGTTCCGTGGCCTTCGAGGTCTGAAGTGAGGGGATCACCTCGACCAGCGGCATGACGGGGACCGGATTGAAGAAGTGCAGCCCGACCACCGCTTCCGGCCGTCCGGTCGCGGCCGCGAGCCGGGCGATGGGGATCGAGGAGGTGTTGCTGGCCAGTACAGCCTCCGGATTCGCGACCACCTGGTCCAGCAGCCGGAAGAGCGCGGTCTTGGCCTGTTCGTCCTCGACAGCGGCCTCGATGACCAGGTCGGCACCGGACAGCCGGGAGAGATCCGCGGTGGACGAGATGCCGGCCAGGGCGTGGGCGCGGTCCTCCGGAGCGAGGGTGCCGCTCTTCTCCGCCATGAGGAGGGAGTCCGCCACGCCCGCCAGGCCCGCACGGGCCCGGTCCTCGGTCACGTCGCACAACGTGACGTGCAGCCCGGCCCGCGCGCAGACCTCGGTGATGCCCCGGCCCATCTGCCCGGCGCCGACGACTCCCACGTGCTTGATCGATGTCATGTGTTCCTCTACCTGTCTCTCCGCTTCGTCGCGGTCGAGCGACGCTGTGACGGTCTGTGGCGCCGAGTCGGGCGTGCACTGGGTAAATTTCTCTGACCTGCGCGAACGATGCGTTTTCCGCGCGCAGATCTGCGTCGCGCAGTGCTGATCGGCTGTGGGCGGCCGCCCGCCTCATCCGTGAGGCCGGTCGGCGGCGGGCGCGTCGGCCGCCGACTCCCGCAGACGGCGGATCACGCCGCGCACCGCGGGCGACGGCTCGCCTCTGCGGTAGGCGCCCACGAGCCGGGTGGTCAACGGCACGTCCGCCAGCGGACGGTAGGCGACTCCCGGTATGCGCACGCGGCGCAACGAATCCGGCACCAGGGCCACGGCGAGACCGCCGCCCACCAGAGTGAGGGCCGCGATGAAATCCCGTACCGGAGGCGCGCACCGGGGACTGAAGCCGCCCTGCTCGGCCACTTCCAGGATCTGGTCGCGGCAGCCGTACTCCTCGGCGAAGTGCGGGGCCACGAACTGCTCGTGGCGCAGCTCCGCCGCCGGCACCGCCTCGTACGCCGCCAGCGGCGCTCCGTCCGGCAGCGCCAACACGACCTCCTCGGTCAGCAGACAGGTGGTCGCGACGCCGGCCGGGTACTCCGGCCGCCAGCGCAGGAAGCCGACGTCGACATCCCCGCAGGACAGTGCCTCCAGCTGCGCTGGTGTCTCCAACTCGCGTACCTGCACGGTGAGCTGGGTGTCGAGAGCCGCGCACCGGGTGAGGACGTCGGTCAGTACGCCGGAGAAGGCGGCGGAGGCCACGTACGCGATCTCGGCATGCCCCAGCTCCCCGCGACCGGCCCGCCGTCCCACCGCCTCCGCCCGGGCAGCCTGTGCCAGCGTCAGCCGTGCTTCTTCGAGGAAGAGCCGCCCGGCGCTGGTGAGCGCCGGGCGGGTGCGTCGTCCGCGGTCGATCAGACGGACTCCCAGGTGCGACTCCAGCGCCCTGACCTGGGCGCTGAGTGCCGAAGGAGCCAAATGCAGACGGTCCGCCGCGCGCGCGAAGTGCAGTTCCTCCGCGACGATGACGAATGACTCCAGCCAGCGCAGTTCCATCGGCTCCTCCGTCGTACCGGGCGCACCAGCCGCGGGTTCGGCCGGTGGAACGGGCACCCCGCGGCGGCGTCAGGGCAGGACAGGACCGCCGCAGGGTGAGTGCGAGCCGTCAGGGGATGACGACGTAGTTGCTGAAGCCGCCGTCCCGGTCATCGAGTCCCGAGATCGCCTCGTTGACCCGGGCCAGCGGGAAGGGCTTGGCCTGGAGGTAGGACAGGTCCAGGGCGCCCGTGGCCGCCATGTCGGCGAGTTCCTGTCCCTGGGCGGTGCTGAACCAGTTGGATCCGATCAGCTGGACCTGCTCGTCCATGAGCCACTTCACGTCCACGGGCAGCCGGTCGGCCACGCCTCCGACGTTGACCACCCTGCCGCCCCGCCGGACGCCCTGCATGGAGTCGAGCATCGTCTCCACCGGCGCCTTGGCGCCGAGGGCGCTGATCACGTAGTCCGCGCCTTCGCCGCCGGTGAGGGACTTCGCCCACTCACCGGTGGAGCCGTCACCCAGCCGGAAGACCTCGACCCTCGCCGGATCCAGTTCCCTGACCCGCTTGAGAAGTTCCTCGTTGCGGCCGGTCCCGAGGACCCGGGAGGCGCCGGAGGCCAGTGCGAGCACGGTCGACGCGACGCCGAGGGTTCCCGTGACCCCGTCGACGAGCGCGACCTGGCCCGGACCGGCCGCCGCGTTCTTGAGGGCGCCGTAGGCCGTGCCGATGTAACCCAGCTTGCCCGCCTGTTCGAACGTCATGGTGTCCGGGATGTTGACGATCGAGTACTGCGGGGCGGTCATGTACTCCGCGAACCCGCCGTACGGGTAGAGGTCGAAGATCCGCTGGCCGTCACGGGAGGTGCTGAAGTAGCCGTTCAACGTGAAGTAGCGGCAGCGGCTCAGCTCACCGCCCCGGCAGACCTGACAACTGCCGCAGGAGCGCAGGGGGTTCACGTACACCCGGTCGCCCGGCTTGGTGTGCAGCACTGCCTCGCCGACCGCCTCGACCACGCCGGCCGCGTCCAGGCCGAAGATGGCGGGGAACTTCGGCAGCGGCTGGTGCGGGAACCAGGTCGGCCAGTTGTTGATCACGTTGGCCATGTTCGGCACGATCCCGCACGCCTTGACCCGCACCAGGACGTCGGTCGGCCTCGGGCTGGGCACGTCGATCGTGTCCACGGACATCGGTTCACCGAGGGCGTGCAGTCGTGCAGCGAGCATTTTCGCCATTGAAATACTCCTTGAAACTGCTCCGTCCCGGCGGCCGGAGCGGAGACGTTAAGAATTCCCTATGAGTTCGGGAAAGGGTGTGGGTAATTGTCCTCGAGGTCGATTCCCAGCAGCCCCATGATGCGAACGCCGGAGTTGTACCAGGCGATGGACAACGAGAGTTCGACCATCTGCTTGTCCGTCAGCTCGGCGGCGGCGGCACGCCACGTCTCTTCCGAGACATCCACGAGGAGCGTGGATTCCCTGGCGAGGCGCATCACCGCCTTCTCCGTCGCGTCGAACAGGTCGGACGTCTCGAAGTCGGCCACCGCGGCGAGCTGCTTCTCGGTGAGCCCGGCCCCCAGCCCGTGCGACTGGTGGTGCGCCACCTCGTACGCCGACCGGGTCGCGTATCCCACGGTCAGGATCGCCAGTTCCCGCAGCTTGGGGCTGAGGTCGGCGGCTCGCAGCGAGTTGGCGTAGGTCAGGAAGCCGTCCAGCTGGGCCGGCGCCTGGGCCAGGGCGAGGAAGATGTTCGCCGTCGGCACCTTGCGTTCGGCTTCCAGCCTGTCGTACAGAGGCTTCTGCGAATCGTCCGCGTCTTCGCGGTGTAGGTAGGGGACTCGAGCCATGGTGTCTCCTCGGGGACGGAAGGGTCAGTGGGCGGACTGTCCGAGCAGGTACCGCTCGAGGGTCATCGGGTTCGGCGGGTCGGCGGGCGGGATCTGCTCGGCCCCCACGAAGGGCGAAGCCTCGAGGTACCACCTCTCCAGCGCCGGCAGGCCCCAGCGGGCGTTGGTGCTCAGCGCCGCCGCGTCCCAGCGGACCGGCTCGACCTCGGTGTCGATGGTCTGGTAGTGGCTGTTGAAGACCTCCACCCGGTGCCCGTCGGGGTCGCGCAGGTAGGTGAAGAGCATTCCTCCCGGCCCGTGCCGCCCCGGCCCTCGCTCCACGCCGTCGCCATAGCCCTGGATCCCCGCCCAGTCGCATGCGGTGAAGATGTCCCGGCTCTCGGAGACGGTGTAGGCGAAGTGGTGCAGGGCGGGCCCGGAGTTCTCGACGATGGCCAGGTCCAGGCAGGTGCCCTTGCGGTACATGAACGCCCCCAGCAGCTTGTCGCCGTGCTCGAGGTACTCCGAGTTCCTGAAGCCGAGCTCGCTGTAGAACGCGCACAGCGCGTAGGTGTCGGGGGCGAAGATCTGGTAGTGGTCCAGACGCTGCGCGTGGGCGCCCCGGTAGGAGGCGAAGTCGATGTGCAGCCTCGGCCGGGTCTCCATGTGCGCGCACAGCTCCAGGGGCGTGCCGATGGGGTCGCCGACGTGCAGGGTCCTGCCCTGATACGGGAGGTCGACCCACTCGGCGGGCAGCCCGCGTTCGCGGAACCAGGCGTACGCGAGGTCGAGGTCCTCGTCGAGGAAGACCCGGTAGCCGACCCTGCGGCAGGTGCCGCCGCCTCCCTCGTCCAGCTCCAGGACGAGGCTGTGGTGGCAGGCTTCTGCCAGGCCGCGCAGGTAGCAGGTGCGTTCGTCCTCGTCACTGACGACGAGTCCCAGCACGTTCACGTAGAAATTCCGGCTCTCGGCGAGATCGGCGACCGTGAGACGCACATGGCTGGAGCGGGTGATATTGAAACTCGGGCGCAGATTGACGGGTGGCAGCATGCTGGTCTCCGTGCTCCGATCGGGCTCTGGATTTCGTTGACTTTAATACTTCGGCGCTGTTTACGGTTTGGGCGCCGAGGCTTGGGGCGCGGTGAACGGGAAGGCGGACCAACCACTGAATTCCGCGGATTCACCGAGGGACTCCTCGATGCGCAGAACCTCGTTCCACTTGGCCATGCGCTCGGAACGGGTGAACGAGCCCACCTTCAGCTGGCCCGCGTCCCATCCGACGCTCAGATGGGCGATGGTGACGTCCTCGGTCTCGCCGGATCGAGCCGAGACGATGGTGCCGAAGCCGGCGTCCTTTCCGGCGCGCAGTGCCTGGAACGCCTCTGTGACCGTTCCGGCCTGGTTCGGCTTGACGAGGACCGCGTTCGCCGCTCCGCCCGCCGCCGCGGCTTCGACGCGCTTGGCGTTCGTGACCAGGTAGTCGTCGCCGATCACCTGGCAGCGGTGGCCGTAGCGCCGGGTGAACTCCAGCATGCCCTCGTGGTCGTCCTCGCCCACCGGGTCCTCGACGGACAGGATCGGATAGTCCTCGATCCAGCCGCCCAGCATGTCGACCAGCGCGGTGGTGTCCAGGGTGCGGTTGTCCAGGGCCAGGGCGTACCGTCCGCCGTTGCCGAACTGTGAGGCCGCGACGTCCAGGGAGATGCCGACCTGTGTCGCGGGTGCGAAACCCGCGCTCTCGATGGCCAGGGCCAGTGTCTCCAGCGCCTCCTCATTGGCGCCGAACGCCGGCCAGAAGCCGCCTTCGTCGGCCACCCCCTGGGCCTTGCCGGCCTTCCTCATCAGAGCTCCGGCGGCCCGGTAGATCTCCGCGGTCCAATCCAGGGCCTCGGAGAAGCTCCGTGCCGCGGGACAGACGACCATGAAGTCCTGGACGTCGACGCGGCGGTCCGCGTGTGCGCCACCGCCGAAAATCTGGATCTCCGGCAGCGGGATGCGTACCGGCCGCCCGCCCGCGAGGTGCTGCCACAGGGGCACGCCCGCCGACGCGGCGGTGGCGTGCAGGACCGCCATGGACGTGGCCACGATCGCGTTGCCGCCGAGGCGGCTGCGGTCCGGTGTTCCGTCGAGGTCCACCAGCAGCCGGTCGACGGTTTCCTGGTCCGTGGTGTCGAGGTCCACAAGAGCGGGCGCGATCTCGGCGTTGACCGAGCCCACCGCGCGGTGGACATCGAATCCGCCGAAGCGGCTGCCACCGTCGCGCAGGTCGAGGGCCTCGCCCTGGCCCGTCGACGCACCGGCCGGTGCGATGGCCCGCCCGACCGCGCCGTCCGCGAGGTGAACCTCGACCTCCACGGTCGGCCGGCCGCGTGAGTCCCACACCCTGCGGCCGTGGAGCCTGGCGATCCGCGCGTCTGTCATGGCGGTGCAACCTTTCGGGGGGCAGGAATTTTTGGGTTCGGACTCGAAGTCGTAGGCCGGAGTCCGGAGTTCGGGACTGGAGCAGTGAGGAACCCCCAGGGCCCGGCCCGCCGAGGAGGCGATCGCCGTACTCGCATCCGTATCGGACGCGAGCCGACCCGCTGGACGAAAGGTGCTCGCCGCTACGCCCCCTCAGCAATGCTAACGATAGCGCAATCGTGGGGAGATGCAGCGGCTCTGTCAAGGGGGTGTAGCTGCTCGATGTGCGTGAATATGCTGCTGAAGGCCACTTCTTGGCCCTTCGGAACCTCAATGCTATCGTTCGCACTGATCTGGTGCGCCATCAAGTACTCCGGCGGACCCGCGCTCTCCTGGACGGACGGACAGCACAGGCGGCGTGGGTCCGTCGGGCCGCATCCCGACCGACAGGAAAGCGAGCCCCACATGACGCTTCAGCCCTCCGCGGCGCCCTTGACCCTCACGACCGTCGTGGCCAGCACGCGTCCGGGGCGGGTGGGCAGATCCGTCGCGGACTGGTTCTTCCTCCGGGCCGCGGAGTGCGACCAGTTCGAGTCGCACACCGTCGACCTGTACGAACTCGCTCTCCCGTTCTTCGACGAGCCGAATCCCCCGGCCCTGCGGCAGTACACGAAGAGCCACACCCGCGAATGGAGCCGGATCGTCGACGCGTCGGACGCGTTCGTGTTCGTCACCCCCGAGTACAACGGAGGCTTCCCCGCCCCGTTGAAGAACGCCTGGGACTACCTCGTAGGGGAGTGGCAGCACAAGCCGGCCGCCTTCGTCAGCTACGGGGGCGTCTCGGCGGGCACTCGGGCGGTGCAGATGGGCAAGCAGATCGTGGCGAACCTCAGGATGCTGCCGATCGGGCCGACCGTGAGCATTCCGTTCATCGGCGAACTCGTCGAGGACGGCGTGTTCCGGCCCGGGAAAATACACGAGGCCGCCGCCGAGCAGGTGCTCGACGAACTCGCGCGCACCGCCCGCGTCATGCGGCGGCTGCGCACCGAGACGCACTGAAGGGCGCAGTCAAGCGCACTGACCTGATGCCCCCGGCCCCTGGGCCCCGGCCCTGGCCCCTGGCCCCTGGCCCCCGGCCCCTGGGCCCCGGCCCTGGCCCCTGGCCCCTGGCCCCTGGCCCCCGGCCCCTGGGCCCCGGCCCTGGCCCCTGGCCCCTGGCCCCTGGCCCCTGGCCCCCGGTCCCCGGTCCCCGGCCCCGGCCCGGCCGATATGCGAAGCGCCCGGAACCAAGTCTCCGGGCGCTGTCGCTTGCGTGGGCGGCGGCGGGGCCTGCGTGGCGGGCAGCCCCGGCTTCAGCCGGACCCGGGCTCGGAGGATCGGGACCCGGTCCGGGAGGACCGGGACTCGGAGGATCCGGACCCCGACCGGGCCTCTCCGTCCGGCGGCGCCGTGCTGCCGCGCGCGATCAGCGAACCGGGGGAGAGTGACGTGTAGGGGCTGTCGTCGCCGGGCTTCGTCTTGAGCCGGCGCAGCAGCCAGAGCGCGCAACCGGTGGCCATCTCCTGGATCGGCAGACCGATCGTGGTGAGTCCGGGCCCCCACCAGGAGAACCCCGGCTCGTCCCCGAAGCCGACCACGGACAGCTCCCCAGGCACCTTCACACCCCGTTGGGACAGCTCTTCCAGGACGCCCAGAGTGAGCTGGATCGATCCCAGTACGAGTGCGCTGGGCGCGTCCGGACCGTTCAGCAGCCGGCGCACGGCCCGGCGGCCGTGGTCCACGGAGGACGGCGGGCCGAGCGCCGTGTGCCCGGCGTCGTCGGGCAGGCCGCCTTCCCTCAGGGCGCTGCGGAAGCCGCGCAGTCGCTCGGCGCCCGTGGGCAGTTCCTCGGGTCCGCCGACATACGCGATGCGGGTGTGGCCCTGGGCGACCAGATGGGCCGTGGCCTGGCGCAGTGCCTCGTGGTCGTCCACGCCGAACCACTGGGCGCCGAGTGAGGGGTGGCGGCGCAGCAGCTGGAGGTGCGGGAGGCCGCGCAGGAGCTTGACCGAGTCGTTGTGCGGGCGGGCCGTGGGCACGATGATCACGCCGGCGACGCGGTTGGCGGAGAGCTCGCGCAGATGGCGCAGCTCCACCATCCGGTCGTCGTCGGTCTCCGAGAGCATCAACTGGAAGCCCTCGGCCTCCATGTTCTTGGACAGTTCGTGCGCGATGGTGGAGTAGAAGCTGTTGCGGATGTCCGGGATCACCAGCGCGACCACGTTGCTGGAGGCGCCGCGCATCATGCGAGCCGCTCGATTGCCGACGTATCCCATCTCGGAAGCGGCCTGACGGACCCGGAACTTGGTCTCCTCGCTGATGCGGGGGTCGTCGGAGAGCGCGCGGCCGACGGTGGAAACCGAGATTCCCAGGCGTTCGGCGATGTCCTTGGTCGTGATCACGTATGGCCCCCTCGAGGTGACTGGTCCCGTGCCGTCACTTTCCGTGTGCCAACGATAGCATTCTCGTAGCGCTCCGTGGTCGGAGAAGCGGACGCACCGGGCTGGTCATCGCATTTGTGCTAACGTTAGCACTGCTGGATAGGGTGTGCAGCCGCCCGTGGCTGCCTGGTTGCGGAGGTGTCCGTGCGGATCGTCAGGTATGCCGTCGGCGGCGAGTGTCACTACGGAGAATGGGAAGCGGATGAGGCCGGGATCGCGAGGTTCGAGGGCGATCCCTTCACCGGACTGTCCCCTGCGGGGTGTATCGACGAACTGAGTGACGTCGTCCTTCTCCCGCCGCTCGTGGCGCCCCGGATTTTCGGGTTCGCGTACAACTATGCCGCGCACGTCGAGGAGACCGATCGTGATGTCCCGGAGGTTCCCGTGTGCTTCATGAAGCCGAGCACCGCGGTGATCGGACCGGGCGATGCCATCGTCTATCCGGCGGACGGTGAACTGATCCATTTCGAAGGTGAGTTGGTCGTCGTCATCGGAAAGAAAGCCCGCCATGTAAAGCCCTCCGAGGCCCATGAGTACATCCTCGGATACACCTGCGGAAATGATGTCAGCGACCGCATTGTGCAGCGCAGGGAAAGCGCGTTCGGAACGCTGCTGATCGGCAAGGGGCAGGACACGTTCGCGCCCCTCGGGCCGGTCATCGCGACCGGACTGGACCCCTCGGACCTGGCGCTGACGACCCGTGTGAACGGAGCCGTCGCGCAGTCCGCGAGCACCGCCGACCTGCTGCTCGCCGTTCCCGACCTCGTCGGTTACCTCAGCCGCTATCTGACGCTGCTGCCCGGAGACGCGATCATGACCGGCACACCGGCCGGCGTCGGGCCGATCCGGCCCGGCGACGAGGTCGAGGTGGAGATCGAGGGAATCGGCGTGCTGCGCAATCCGGTCGTGGCCGAGAGCCGCTGACGCCGAACATCCGTCGGGCGGCACACCTGAGGGTTGTCCGCCGGCACCGGACCCCGCTCCCTGATCCGCCCTGATCAAACGAAAGACCCAAGGGGCCTGCCCACCGCTCAGCGGTGGCAGGCCCCTTGGTGTGAGGGACGCGGGGGGTGGGTCCGCTAACGGACCGCGTTGTTGAACCGCGAGGTGCGGACGAAGGCCAGGGCGGCGACGCCCAGCAGCGGCAGGAGCGTGACCTGGAGCAGTCCGGCCCGGCTCCAGCCGTAGGCCTCCACCAGGGCGGCGAAGAGCAGTCCCGAGAACGCCGCCGGTCCGTAGTAGCTGGTGACGAAGAGGCCTGAGGCGCGTCCGATCTGTCCGGGGCGGACGGCCCGCTGCATCGCGCTGTTGGAGTTGGGGTAGACGAAGCCCAGCCCGAAGGCGCCCATGAGGAAGGCGAACACGCACTGCACCGCGACCCCCGCATGCGTCTGGTAGATGCACACGCTTATGGCCGAGACGGCCAGCAGGCTCAGGATCAGCAGGTTGCGCTGGTCGAAGCGGTCGCCGAGCCAGCCTCCGAACACGGCCGTCATGCCGCCGAAGCCGAGCAGGCTCATGGCCAGGGCCGCCTGTCCGGCGGTGTAGTGCAGCGAGGTGATGAGGTAGGTCGGGTAGAGGCCGAGGAACCCGTAGATGGCCACACCGCTGACGACCGAGTGGACGGCCAGTGCGACGGTGTTGCGGTTGTAGGCGGAGGCCGGCATGTACTCGTGAGTCCTGGACGAGACCGTCCTCTCGGCGGAGTGCTCGGTCAGGCCGGTCCTCACCAGGAAGAGGGAGGCGGTGGCGATCAGCAGCCCGGCCGTGCCGAACAGGTAGAAGGGCGCGTGCCAGGTGCCGTGCGTGCTCATGAGCCGGACGCCGATGAGCGGGGCGATGAACACGCCGATCGAGTAGCCCACGCCGATGACGCCGAAGGCGAGGCCTCGCCGGTGGGCGAAGAAGGCGCCGATCGCCGCGAAGATGGCGGCGGACTGCATGCCCTCGCCGAAGCCGGAGACGACCCGGTACAGCGTCATGTCGGCGAAGCCGGTCGCCAGCGGCGTGGCCATCGTGCCGAGGGAGTAGATCACGATGCTGACCAGCAGCACCGTCTTGCGGCGGAACCGGTCCAGGAGGTAGCCCGCGGGCAGGCCGGCCAGGGCCATGCCGAGGGTGAAGTTCGTCGCGAGCAGTCCGCCCTGCTCCAGGGAGAACCCGTACTCGGCGCGGATGTTCGGCAGCAGGGGCGGGAAGACCTGCCGGTCCATCGCGTTGACCATGTAGGAGAGGACCACCAGCAGAAAGCCCACCCCGGTCATGACGCGGGAAAGAGGGGCCCTGCTGGCTTCCTGAGTGTCTGCGGCCGGTGCCGCGCCGGTGTCGACTTGCGCTGCGTGAGTCATAGCGGCTCCTGGGAGGAAAGGGTCGCGGCAGGCCGCGGCGGATCCGTCGCCGTACGGGTCGTATGGGCGATGACGAGTCGTGGTGAGCTGAACACGGACTCGAGACGCGACGGCGATGCCGTCGGCGACTGACGGAATGGGGACGACAAGCTGCCGCGCGGTCGGACGCCGCAGCGGAATTCAGCCGTATATCGCCCGTCGGGGACGTCCGTGGCTATGGAGTCTTCGACAGCCGGACACCGTGTGGACGCTTATCGGTCACACGGTCGGCGCTGGCAGAAACCATGAGGGGAATATCTCCGGTGCGTCAAGATGTGCACACCGGTTTTCTTCGGTGGGCCTTCATTTCGTGTGCCTAGCCTGGCGCGGAGGAGCCGTATGGCCCCGACGCGGGGCGCGGCCGAGCTGAATCACGGCGGACACTTGACGTGCCGAAGAGGCTCAATGCTATCGTTAGCATCACGTGGCTGTGACAGAGTGACTCGACGTGCCCCGGCATCTCGTGACCCGATCCCCGGACATACCGCGGCGCCCGTACCGACCACAAGACGGTGCGTGCCGACGACCCCCGACCCGAGATCAGCGACCCCTTCCGCCTGCCCACGGCGGCCGACGGCCGCCCGGAGACGCCTACGGCCGCCCTCCGGGCGGCGACTGCACCCGCTCCTCGGACGCGACCGGGCTCCACGCCCGGCCGTCCGTGGCGGCGGCACGATTCAGCGAGGACGACCTGCCATGAAACCACCGAGCCGCCCCGGCACCGTGCTGCTCACCGACTACGCCTGGCCCGACGACACCGTCGAGCGATCGGTCATCGAAGAGGCCGGCCACACCCTCGTCACGGGACCCGCCGATCCCGCTTCCGCCGAGGAGATCGAGAAGCTGGTGGCCGAGCACCGGCCCGCCGGAATCCTCACCTGCTGGGCCCCCGTCTCCGCCACCGCGATCAGCAGCTCGCCCGGCCTGCGGATCGTGGCCAGGCTCGGCGTGGGACTCGACAACATCGCCGTGGACGCCGCCACCGAGCGCGGCGTATGGGTCACCAACGTGCCGGACTACTGCGTCGAAGAGGTCTCCGACCACGCCGTCGGCATGGTCCTGGCCTGGACGCGCGGTCTGGCCGTGTCCGACCGGGAGGTCCGCGCCGGCCGTTGGAACCCCGCCGGGGCCCGGCTGCGCCGGCTGTCGGAGCTGACCTGCGGGGTGGTCGGATACGGGCGCATCGGACGCGCCACCGTCCGCAAGCTCGGCGCGTTCGGCTGCCGGGTCCTGGCCCATGACCCGTACCCGCCGAAGGAGGCCAGGGGGGTGGAGATGGTGGGCCTGGAGGAACTGCTGAGCCGCAGCGACGCAGTGATCCTCCACGTGCCGCTGACCCCCGCCACGCATCACATCATCGACGCCGACAGGCTGGCGTCCATGCGGCCGGGCGGGCTGCTGGTCAATGTCAGCCGGGGCGGCCTGGTGGACACCGACGCGGTCGTCAAGGCGCTCGACACCGGGCACCTGGACGGGGCCGCCTTCGACGTACTGGAATCCGAGCCGCACGTCCCCGCCGGACTGCTCCAGCAGCCGGGCGCCCTGCTCACTCCGCACATCGCCTTCTCCTCCGACGCCTCGGTCACCGAACTGCGACGCCGTGCGGCCCAGGAGGTCGTACGGATCCTGGCGGACGAGCCGCCGGCCCACGCCTGCAACGCCCCCCGTAATCCGCCTACCGGGCCGGGGGACCCGCGATGAGCGGAACCCCCGCTGAGGCGAACCCGGAACCCCTGCTGACCGACTTCCTCACCGCACACCATCTCGCCGGAGCCGACGAAGCGGCACGCTGGACGCCACTGGCCGGCGGAGTCTCGTCCGACCTGTGGCGAGTGGACCTGCCGGGCCGCTCCCTCTGCGTCAAACGCGCCCTGGCCAAGCTGAAGGTCGCCGCCGACTGGCAGGCGCCGGTGTCGCGCAACGCCTACGAATGGGCGTGGATGTGCTTCGCGTCCCGGCACCGCCCGGACAGCGTGCCCGAACTGCTGGCGCACGATCCCGCTGCCGGCCTCTTCGCGATGGCGTTCCTGCCCCCCGAGCGGTACCCGATGTGGAAGGCACAACTGCTGCGCGGCGAGGTGCGGGTGACGACCGCCGCGGCCGTCGGGGAACTGCTCGGCCGTCTCCACGCGGCGAGCGCGGGAGACGTGGCCCTGGCCGCGGAGTTCGCCACCGACGACAACTTCCACGCCCTGCGCGTCGACCCCTACCTGCTCGCGACCGCCGCCGCGCACCCCGGCCTGCGCGACACCCTCCAGGGCCTCGCCGACCGTACGGCGAACACGCACCTCGCTCTGGTGCACGGCGACGTCAGCCCCAAGAACATCCTCGTCGGCCCGACGGGGCCCGTGCTGCTGGACGCCGAGTGCGCCTGGTACGGAGACCCGGCCTTCGACCTGGCCTTCTGCGTCAACCATCTGCTGCTCAAGAGCCTGGTGGTGCCGGAGCGCCGGGAGGATCTCCTGCGGTCCGCCCGGGTGCTGGCCGAGGAGTACGGCCGGTGCGTCGACTGGGAGCCGAGGCCGGCCCTGGAGTCGCGGGTCGCGTCACTGCTGCCGGCGCTCCTGCTCGCGCGCGTGGACGGCAAGTCCCCGGTCGAGTACCTCACGGACGAACGGCACCGGCTGTTCGTACGGACCGTGGCGTCGGCCCTGCTCCGCGCTCCCGCCGCCACGGTGGCGGACGTGCTGGACGCCTGGGCGACGGCGCTCGGAGCGCCGACCGGGGTCGGCCGCAGTCAACCCCGTTGACCAACCGACTGGAGCGGTTGGACGGACCGACCGAGGAGAGACGCACATGCGCAGAGTCGTCACCGGCCACGACGAGAGCGGCCGGTCGGTCGTCGTCAGCGACGGCCCCGTCCCACGCAGCCGGGAGTTCACCAGTCTGCCGGGCTGGGTGTCCCGACTGCCCTGGGCCACCGAACCCCGCGAACCCGTCACCCGGAGCGGAGAAGATCCCACGCCGAAGGTCACCAGCCTGCTCCCGGCGCCGGGCGGCACACGTTTCGTGGTCCTGACCTTCCCGCCGGACAGCGCGATGGCCGACCCGGCCTTCGACCCCGTCGCCTTCGATCGCGAGCAGCGGGCCGATTCACCGGGGATCGCGGATCTCATGGAGCCCGACGGCATGCACACGACGCCGACAGTGGACTACTGCATCGTGCTCCAGGGAGAGATCGCCCTCGAACTCGACGACGGCCGCTGTACGCGGCTCTCGGCGGGAGACCTCGTGATACAGAACGGCACCCGCCACGGCTGGCGCAATCGCAGCGACCAGCCGGTCACGATGGCCTTCGTCCTGGTCGGCGTGGGAGACGACGGCTGACCCGGCGCAGCCGCGGACGACGCGGCAGCAGTGGTCCTCTCAGCCGGTGGCCGACGTACAAGGCGCCCTTCGCCCTGGCGGATGGCAGCCGCGAACGAGGTGCGCGAGCAGCTCGGTGTCGCGGCCGCACGGGTCAGGGCGCGCGTCCGCAGCGGCCGCGGGCCGAGGTCCGCCGTGCGTCTGGTGCCCGCTCGTCAGGCCCCCTCCAGAGCAAAGGTCAGGACCGGAGTCCGGCTCGCCACGGCGCTCCCTGTCGCCCCACCGCCTTGTCCTGACGGCCGGCCGAAGTTGCCACGGGCCCAGAGGGGCGGGCGCGGCTGCTCCCGATCGACCTTCGAGTGCTGAGGTCGACTGGTGGCGTAGCGGGCCGCGTTGTGTCGGGGCACGGTCGGCCAGAATGTGACAACGCCCCGCTTCTGTCCGTCTCTTGGACATCATCGAGCCGGACTGTTCGCCAGCGGGGTCAGTCCTGGAGGATGCCGATGCGCCGCAGCCACGACCGGACCTCGGTGTCTGCTTCGCGGACTTCCTCGCCGTGCACCGCGAGCCCTTCCCCGATGGCCGCGCCCGGGCAGGATGCCGCGTAGTCGCGCTCGGTGGTACCCAGTCCGCTCATCGCATGTGTCGTGACCGGATGGACCGTCCGGCCGCGGAAGTCGTACCTCTCGGTGAAGGTCGACATGATCATGGGTGCTCGGACGTTCCAGATCGGGCTGCCCAGTAGCACCACGTCGTAACGGTCGATCCCGGACAGGCGGTTGGCGATGGCCGGCCGGGCATCGGCGTCCTGTTCGCGGACGTTGCGGGCGACCGTAGCGTCGTAGTCGTCGGAGTAGGGGTCGACGGCTTCGATGCGGTGCACGTCGCACTCGATGAGCTCGCTGATCGTTTGGGCGAGGACCTCGGTGTTTCCGGTCTGGAGGTCGGTACGTCCGCCGTAGTGGTAGTTCTCGCCCGGCCGGGAGAAGTAGGCCAGCAGGACCCGCTTGTCGGACCCGGTGGCCGGGGAGGGGCGCTCACCGGACTCCGGCGCCGCCCCGCTCGACTGCGACGGGGAACAGCCGCTGATCTGGACACCGGTCATGACGGTGGCTCCTCCCAGAAGTACGCCGCGAAGGAGCGTGCGTCGCCCCAGCGCGGAGGGTTTGCCTTTTCCCGCGTCGAGTCCGCCCGCTGTCATCCGCTGGTTCCGCGAAGAGAACGGACGGCATCGAGATCCGCACGCACTGCCTGCGGCTCGGCTTCGACGGGAAGGTCGGACGGGTCCAACACGCCGTCCACCGAGCCGGATCCATCGGCCTTCAGGGTGCCGAAGAGCTCCGCCCAGTCGGACTGCTCCTCCCCCTCGACGGCGATCAGCTCGAACGTCTTGTCCAGCGCGGTGTTCGTCAGCAGGCTCCGGATGAGCGTCTCGGCGATCTGGTCACGGGCGATCCCGCCGTCGGCCGTACCGCCCTGCTCCAGGACGAGCCGCCGCTGGGCGGGGCCGGCATGGTCGAACCAGCCGGGCCGGACGATCGTGCAGGGCAGGCCGCTGGCCCGCAGGAGGCGCTCGGAGCGCCGCTTCCACGGAGTGGCGCCGGGGATGTCACTGCGCGTCGCGTAGACGGACGTCATCAGCGACACGCGCGGGCGGGCGCCGTCGAGGGCCTGCAGGATGTTGCGCACACCGCCGTAGTCGACACGGCGGCGGGCGTCGGGGTCGCTGCCGGAGCCGTGGGTGAGGACGATGGCATCGGCTCCGCCGACCGCACTCCGCAGGGAGGCGGGATCCTCGAGGTCGCCCCGCACGAGTTCGACGCCGGGGAGCAGTGCTTCGCCTCGCCGTAGGTCGCGTACCAGTGCCCGCGGGCGCAGACCATGCCGTTGTGCGGCCTCCACCGCGAGCCGTCCGATACTGCCGGTCGCGCCGACCATGAGTACATCGGCGATGTTCTGCTTCTGGGACATGGTGAAGCCCTGCTCCATGAGGTGGGTGCCGTCGTGAGGACGTCGCGGAGGTGTCCCTCCCGGGCGCGCGCCTCGGTCCGTAGCGGCAAAGGACCCGCGCGATTTCGTTCTGGTGCGGTGTCCCTGCCGTCCGCCGGCTCAGCCGTCCAGCCGCCGTGCGCTGAGCCAGCTGACCATCGCCGGGTCGTGATGGTCGAAGAACAGCGTCGCCCCGGTGTCCAGCGTGGCGATGGCCGCCATCTGGTCGTCGGTGAGCTCGAAGTCGAAGATGTCGAAGTTCTCCGCCATGCGCTCGGCACGGACCGACTTGGGGATCGCGACGACGCCGCGCTGGGTCAGCCAGCGCAGCACGACCTGCGCCACGGACTTGCCGTGCTTCGCGCCGATCTCGCTCAGGACGGGGTGAGTGAAGATGTCGTTCTTCCCCTCAGCGAACCCGCCCCACGACTGGATCTGGACCCCGTGCTCGCGCATGAGCTCCTGGTCGGCCGTGCGCTGGAAGAACGGATGGGTCTCGATCTGGTTGACCGCCGGTGTGACCTCGTTGTTGAGGGCGAGGTCGAGAAGCCGGTCGGGGTAGAAGTTGGCGACGCCGATCGCCTTGACGCGGCCCTCGTGGTGGAGAGCCTCCATGGCGCGCCACTGGCCGTACACGTCGCCGTAGGGCTGGTGCATCAGGTAGAGGTCGAGGTGGTCCAGGCCCAGCTTGGTCAGCGACGTCTCGAAGGCGCGCTTGGTGTTCTCCTCGGCGGGCGCGTCCTGGATCCACAACTTGGTGGTGACGAACAGCTCATCGCGCGGGATGCCACTGCTCTTGATCGCACGGCCGACAGCCTCCTCGTTGCCGTAGGCGGCGGCCGTGTCGAGCAGCCGGTAGCCGGCGGCGAGGGCCTCGGTGACGGCCTGCTCGGTCTGCTCCGGCGGGATCTGATAGACGCCGAAACCGAGGATCGGCATCTCGACGCCGCTGTTGAGGGTGACGGTCTGCATGGGCGTTCCTTACGTTTCGTGGGTTCATTCGAGCATCCCGCCTTTCCGGCCCGGATGGCAGGTCGAGCTGTGCCGGGGAGCGGCGTTCGGGGTAATGACAGGGCCCCCCACGCGCCTGCCACGCAGGTCAACGCGGTGTGACACTGACGGAATGGCATCCGAGCAGAGCACAGACAGGGGTGGCGGAGAACTCGGCCGGTTCCTGCGCGCGCGGCGCACCGGGACGAGCCCCGGCCAGGTCGGCCTCACCGTGGGCACGAGCCCGCGCCGCACCCCCGGTCTGCGCCGCGAGGAACTGGCCACGCTCGCCGGTATCAGCATCGACTACTACGTCCGCCTGGAACGCGGCAAGGAGACCCGCCCCAGCCCCGCCGTGCTGGACGCGATCGCCCGCGCCCTGCACCTCGACGACGCCGAGCACCAGCACCTGCGCGAGCTCGCCACCCGAGCCGCGCGGTACGCCCCCGAGCCCCCGCCGCCGCCGAGCCGTGCCGTGCGCCCGCACCTGAAGCTGGTCCTGGAGACACTGCGGCCGAGCCCCGCCTACGTCATCAGCCGCAGCATGGACCTGCTGGCCTGGAACCCGGGCGGCCTCGCCCTGTTCGCGGGCCTCGCAGAGTGGCCCGCCACTCAGCGCAACATCGCCCGCTATCTCTTCCTCCACCCCACCGCGCGCACGCTCTTCCCCGACTGGGCCCACCAGGTCCGCGGCTGTGTCGCCCGGCTGCGCGCCCAGTCAGGCATCGACCCCGACGCCCCCGACCTCACCCGCCTGGTGGGCGAACTCCTGCTCAAGAGCCCCGACTTCGCCAAGCTGTGGGAGCGCTACGACGTCGTCGGCCGTAAGAAGATCCAGAAGACCTTCCACCACCCCGAGGTCGGCGTCCTCACCCTCAGCGGCGAGAGCATGCACCTCGAAGGCACCCCCGGCCAGCGCCTCGGCGTCTACACCGCCGAACCCGGCACCCCCGACCACGACGCCATGCTCCTCCTCGACCTGGCCGCACCCCGGCCCGTCGCGCATCCGGACATGACGTCCGAAGAGCAGCGGCGCACACGATCCTGACGATCAGGGTGCGGACGGTGCCCTGCCGCGATGAGCCGATGGGTCTGGGCAACCCGCGCGGGGGACGTCGAACCGGGCTCGGCCGACCCGGCCGAGCCCGACGAGCCGCTCACTCTTACGAGGGCTACGCCGACGCTACGCCGCCAACGGGCAGCCGACCGGTTGGTCGGTCGCGTCCCGGCCGCCCGGTCACCCGAGAACATGGAATGAAGGAGTCTGAAACATGAGCGACGAAAACAGGGCCGTCAAGGAAATCGTCGTCGTCATCGGCCCCGGCAGCATCGGCCTGGCCATCGCCCGCCGGGTCGGCACCGGGCGCACCCTGCTGCTGGCCGCACACGACGAGAAGGCCTCGCAGGCCGCAGCCGAGCAGTTGCGCGGCGAGGGCTACGAGGTGGCCGTCCAGACCACGGACATCTCCGATCTCGCCCAGGTCGAGGCGCTGGCCGCCGCGGCCGCGGAGATGGGCGCGGTCACCCAGGTGATCCAGGCCGCCGGCGTCTCACCCACCCAGGCGACCATCGAGCGGCTGCTGCACGTCGATCTGCTCGGCACGGCGTACGTCCTGGACGCCTTCGCCCGCGTGATCGCGCCCGGCGGGGCGGGCATCGTGGTCGCCAGCATGGCCGGGCACCGGGAGAGCCCCTACACGCGCGAGATCGAGCAGGCGCTCGCGACCACCGAGACCTCGCAGCTGCTCGCGCTGCCGTTTCTGCAGCCCGACCGGATCGGCTCATCCGTCCACGCGTACGCCATGTCCAAGCGGGCCAACTCACTGCGCGTGCAGACCGCAGCCGCCGCGTGGGGCAAGCGCGGGGCCCGCGTCAACGCCGTCAGCCCCGGCGTGATCATCACGCCGCTGGCCCTCGACGAGCTCTCCGGACCGCGCCGCGAGTGGTTCGAGACGGTGCGCGAGGTTTCGGCCGCCAAGCGCTTCGGCACCTCCGAGGAGGTCGCCGCGGCTGCCGCCTTTCTGCTCGGCCGGGACGCCGGCTTCATCACCGGAGCCGACCTCCTGATGGACGGCGGCGTGACCGCGGCGCTGCGCGCCGGTGAGCTGACCACGCCGTGACGAGCCGAGAGCCGCGGCCGTGAATCGGTCCGGGTCCGGGCCCGCAGTCCGGACCCGGACGGACGGCTGTTCCTCGCCGCTGACACGCCGGGCCCCGCGGACTGCGCACGCCTGCCCGCGCGACAGCGGCACACCGCCCCGTCCGCCGTCCTCGGGGCCGCCCGGCTCGACCCCCGTGACCTCTGACAGGACGGCGGATCGGTCGAAGTCCGAGGGAAGGGGGAAGGTCAGGACAGGGGGGAGGTGGGATCGTCCTCCACAGCCGCCGACCGGTCCTCGTGTGCCGGCGTCTTCTTCGCGGGCTGCTCCTGCCCGAGCAGGTCGAGCAGGACCATCGCGTCGTGATCGGCGGTGCCGGGCTCGGCGTGGTACGTCACCATGCGGTGGCCGGGGGTGCCTTCCAGTTCCATGGACTGGAAGCCGAGGGTGAGATCGCCGACGTCGGGGTGGTGGAAGGTCTTGCGGCCGTAGGAGTGGCCCTTGACGTCGTAGCGCTCCCACAGGCGGGCGAACTCCGGGCTCTTCAGCAGCAGCTCACCGGCGAGCCGGGTGAGGTCGGGAGCGTCGGGGTCGGTGCCGGCCAGGGCGCGCAGCCGGGCCACGCAGCCGCGGGCCTGGGCCTTCCAGTCGTGGAACAGCTCACGCGAGGCGGGGTGGAGGAAGAGGTACCGGGCGATGTTCCTCTCCCTGGCCGGCCAGTCCTGGATGCCGGCGAGGAGCCGCAGTCCGCCTGGATTGGCGGCGAGCAGATCGTTGGTACGGCTGACGACGTGCGCGGGTTGGGGGCGCAGACTCTCCAGCAGGAGCTTCACGCCGGGCCGGACGGTGCGGCTGGGCGCGGCGGGAGGCTCGGGCGCCCGGCGCGCCGCGCGGGTGGCCAGGCTGCGCAGGTGTTCGTGCTCGTCGTCCTCCAGCAGAAGGGCGCGGGCCAGGGAATCGACCACGGACGTGCCGGGCCGGGTCTCCTTGCCGCGCTCCAGGCGGACGTAGTAGTCGATGCTGATCCCGGCCAGGGTGGCCAGTTCCTCGCGGCGCAGCCCGGGCGTGCGGCGCAGGCCGGAACCGGCCGTCAGGCCGACCTCCTCCGGCCTCACCCGGGCCCGGCGGGCGCGCAGGAAGCGGCCCAGCTCGGTGCCCACGCCGTTGTGCTGCTCGCTGTTCATGTCTTCCAGTCTGCGGGCCGCGCGACCGCTGCGGCATATGCGTGGGGGGCCCTGTCACACCCCGGAATGCCGCTCCCCGGCACAGCCCGCCCTGCCACGCGGCGTGGGATGGGGCAAGGGTCGATGGCATCGGAGACTTCCGTTCGGCGACCTCCGGGAGCGCCCGGCCCCGGCAAGGACGAGCCGGTCGAGGTCATCACCTACCAGGCGCTCGCCGGGCGACCCAAGGAGGCGCACCCCGGCGACACGATCCACACGCCGCCGGGCGAGGAGCACTGGGTGCGACCCCCGACCACTTCATGACCCACCTCGCCATGTGGGAGGGCGCGGGCGACGGCAGCCCGGAGACGACCTGGCTGGAGAAGGTCGACGACACCGACTACGACGCGCCGAGCAGCAGCACCCGCTGAACGGCGGACCCACGGTTCTGATCAGCACCATCGCACGTAGGGAGAAGGCTCATGCGAGCAACAGTGATGTACGGCGCCGGCGATGTCCGCGTCGAGAACGTACCCGACCCCAAGATCCAGAACTCCACGGACGCCGTCGTACGCGTCGTGCGTTCCTGCGTCTGCGGGAGCGACCTGTGGCCGTACGGCTCCATGCCGGCCTCGGAGCAGGGCCGCCGCATGGGCCACGAATTCCTCGGTGTGGTCGAGGACGTCGGCTCGGACGTGTCCGGCCTGAAGAGCGGTGATCTGGTGGTCGCGCCCTTCGTCTGGGCGGACAACACCTGCGACTTCTGTACCGAAGGCCTGCAGACCTCCTGCCGTCACGGCGGGCAGTGGGGCGCGAACGGAGTGGACGCCGGCCAAGGAGAGGCCGTGCGGGTCCCGCAGGCGCAGGGCACGCTGGTGAAGCTGCCGGTCGCCGAGGACTCGGCCCTGCTGCCGTCCTTGCTGACCCTGTCCGACGTGTACTGCACCGGCCACCACGGAGTCGTCACTTCCCGGGTCGCCCCCGGCAGGTCCGTCACCGTGATCGGCGACGGCGCCGTCGGGCTGTGCGCGGTGCTGGCCGCCAAGCGGCTCGGCGCCGAGCAGATCATCCTCATGGGCCGGCACACGGACCGTACCGACCTGGGCCGCGATTTCGGCGCCACCGACGTCGTACCCGAGCGCGGCGAGGAAGGCATCGAGCGCGTAAGGGAGTTGACCGGCGGCGACGGCACGCACGCGGTGGTGGAGGCCGTCGGCGCCACGCAGGCCATGGACACGGCGCTTAACATCGTCCGCCACGGTGGTGTGATCAGCCGGCTCGGTGTCGCGCAGTACACCGAGATCCCGCTCGGCTTCGAATCGATGATGGGCAACATCACGGTCACCGGCGGTGCTGCCCCGGCCCGCGCCTACATCGAGGAACTGCTGCCCGACATCCTCGACGGAACGGTCGATCCCGGCCGGGTCTTCGATCACACCGTCGGCTTCGACGGCACACCGGACGGCTACCGTGCCATGGCCGACCGGACCGCTCTGAAGGTCCTGATCCGGCCCTGACCCGGTCGAGAGCCCGCGCCGGCCGTCAGTTCCGCTTCTCTTCGGCGGGTGTCACGTTCGCCCCGGTGGCGACCATGTCCAGCAGGACCATCCTGTCGTGGTCGGTGGTGCCGGGATCGGCATAGTGGGCGACCAGCCGGTGGCCGGGGAAGCCCTCCAACTGCATGGACTGGTAGGCGAGCGTGAGGGTGCCGACGTCCGGGAGGTGGAAGGTCTTACTGCCGTGGGTGTGCGCCCGTACGTCGTAACGGTCCCAGAGCTGTACGAACTCCGGGCTCTCGGCGAGTAGTTCGTCTACGAGCCCGACGAGGTCGGGGGCATCGGGGTCGGTGCCGGCCAGGGCGCGCAGACGCCCCACGCACGCACGGATCTGCTCGTCCCAGTGCTCGAACACCGTACGGGCGCCGGGATTGAGGAACACCCAGCGTGCGACGTTGCGCTTCTCGACCGGCCACTGCTCCATGCCCACGAACAGCCGTAGCCCGCCCGGGTTCCACGCGAGCAGGTCCATCGTGCGACTGACCACGACCGCGGGGTGGGGCCGCAGGCTCTCCAACAGCAGCTTGATCCCCGGTCCTACCGACGAGGTGGGCGCCGTCGGGGGCTCGGAGGCGGCGGGGCGGGCGGCGCACACGGCGAGGTCACGCAAGTGCTCGTGCGCGTGCTCGTCCAGCAGAAGCACACGGGCGAGCGCGTCGACGACGGACGGGCTGGGATGGGCCTCCTTGCCTCGCTCCAGCCGCGTGTAGTAGTCGATGCTCACCCCCGCGAGGGTGGCCAGTTCCTCACGGCGCAGCCCGGGCGTGCGCCGCAGGCCGGGGCCGGCCTTGAGACCGACCTGCTCGGGCGTCACCCGGGTGCGGTGGGCGCGCAGGAAGCGCCCCAGTTCGGTGCCGTCGCTGCCGTTGCGCTGCTCACGTGCCATGGGGCCAGTCTGTCAGGCCGGGCGATGATCCAGGTGCTGGTCCTGGGGGGCCCTGTCACACCCCCGAACAGTGCTCCCCGGCACAGCTCGGCCTGCCACGCGACGCGTCCGGCGCGCAGGCTGGACGACGGTTGAAGCACTCGTTCCGCACAGAGTCCATTTCGCTTCGTTCTCAGGAGAACCACCCGTGTCCAGTTCTGTCGCATCGGACAAGCCGTCGTCGTCGGCCGACACCGCCGCCGGGCGGCCCGGCACCGCGAACGGTGCCCGGTGGGCGCTGGCGGCCGCGCTGCTCGGCTTCTTCGTGATGACACTCGACGCCCTGATCGTCAACGTCGCGCTGCCCGAGATCGGGCGTGGCTTCGGCGGCGGTATGACGGGCCTGCAGTGGGTGGTGGACGGCTACACGCTGATGTTCGCCGCGCTGCTGCTGTCGGCCGGTTCCGTGACCGACCGGATCGGTGCGCGGCAGGCGTTCGGGGCGGGACTCGTGGTGTTCACCGTCGCCTCGGCGGCCTGCGGCTTCGCACCGAACCTGACTGTGCTGATCGTGGCGCGGCTGGTGCAGGGTGCGGGCGCCGCGGTGATCGTGCCCGCCTCGCTGGCGCTGATCCGCGAGGCGTTCCCCGACCCGGCCCGCAGGGCGCGGGCCATCTCCGTGTGGGCGATGGGCGGCTCGGTGGGCGCCGCGGCCGGACCGGTGCTGGGGGGAGTGCTCAGTGAGCTCAGCTGGCGGATGATCTTCTTCGTCAATCTGCCGGTGGGCGTACTGGCGCTGTTCCTGCTCGCCCGGACCGCCCGCTCGCCCCGCCAGGGCGACGCCCCGTTCGACTGGACCGGGCAGATCGCCGCGGTGGCGGCGATGGGCGGCCTGACGTACACGGCGATCGAGGCCGGCGCCGTGGGCCTGGGCGCGCCGCGCGTGCTGCTCGCCCTGGCGGTGGCCGTGGTCGCGGCGGTGGTCTTCGTGGTGGCCCAGGCACGCGGCCGGAACCCGATGGTGCCGCTGGAGCTGTTGCGCGCTCGGACGATGGCGCTCTCGGCGACCATCGGGTTCGCGCTCAACGTCGGCTTCTACGGCATGATCTTCCTGCTCGGCCTGTATCTCCAGCAGGAACAGGGCCTCTCGCCGATGGCCACCGGGCTGGCGTTCCTGCCGATGACGCTGCTGACCGCCGTCGTCAGCCCGACGGCCGCCCGGCTCGCCGCAAGGTTCGGGCCGCGGATGCCGATCGTCACCGGGCAGCTGCTGATGGCCGTGGGCCTGGTGGCGCTCTGCGTTCCGTCGGCGTCGGCGCCCGCCTGGCTGCTCGTGCTGCTGATGATCCCGGTAGGCACCGGTGGCGGCCTCGCCGTACCGGCGGTGACCTCGCTGCTCCTCGACCGGGTCCCCGCCCAGCGCGCCGGTACCGCGAGCGGCGTGCTCAACGCCTCCCGCCAGCTGGGCGGCGCCCTGTCGGTGGCCGTCTTCGGGGCCCTGGTCTCCCACCACGCGCAGTTCCTGCACGGTCTGCGCACCAGCCTCCTGATCGCCGCGCTGCTCGTGTCCCTGACCGCGGCGGCCTCTGTACTCGTCAAGGAGAAGTCCTCATGACCTCGACACCTGCCTGGACCGACCACGAGCTCGACAGCATCGAGCACGCGGAGGAACTGCAGATCGCGTCCCTGCGGCGCGGCGGCGAACTGGGCAGCCGACGGACGATCTGGGTGGTCCGGGTCGGCGACGGCATCTACGTCCGTTCCGTGAACGGCCCCGCCTCAGCCTGGTTCCGCGGCACCCGAGCCCGCCACGAGGGCCGTGTCGAGGCCGGAGGGGTCGAGAGGGACGTGACGTTCGAGGACGTCGACGGCGAGATCAACGACGCGGTCGACGCCGCCTACCGCACCAAGTACGGCCGCTACTCGGCCAACACCATCCAGCGCATCACGAGCTCCACCGCGGGCTCGACGACCATGCGGCTCCTGCCGCGCTGACCGCCGCGGGAGAAGGCCGATGTCCACTGCCGACGCCCACGCCGACACGTCGTCCGGCGAGCCCCTCGACCCGACCATGCCCGAGCGCCGTGATCCCAGTCCCCACGATGCCGCGAAGTCGGGCATCCGGCTCCTGACCCGGCGGGGAGCCATGCCGTGATCGGTCTCGAACTCGTCGTGATCCTCGGCGTGGCGGTGCTCCTGGGCAACGCCGCCGGTGACCGCTACCGGATCGCACCGCCCGTCGTACTGCTGGTCTTCGGCGCGCTGCTCGGCTTCGTGCCCGCGCTGCGCGAGGTGGAGCTTCCGCCGGAGGCGGTCCTGCTCATCTTCCTGCCGGTGCTGCTGTACTGGGAGAGCCTGACCACCTCCCTGCGGGAGATCCGGCGGGATCTGCGCGGCATCATCCTGATGAGCACCGTGCTGGTCATCGGCACCGCCGGAGCCGTGGCGGCCGTGGCACACGAACTGGGTCTGGCCTGGGGGCCGGCATGGGTGCTGGGCGCGGCCGTGGCCCCCACCGACGCGACCGCCGTCGGCGTGCTCGCCAAGGCACTGCCCCGCCGCAACATCACCCTGCTGCGTGCGGAGAGCCTCATCAACGACGGCACCGCGCTGGTGGTCTTCGGGCTGGCCGTCGGTATCACGGTCGGCGAGGAGCACTTCACCGTGCCCCACGTCACCGCACTGTTCGCCGTCTCCTACGTCGGCGGGGCCGCGGCCGGAGCCTTGACGGCGTGGCTGGTGATCAGGGCGCGGCGGGTCTTCGACGACCCGCTGCTCGGCAACGTGGCCATGATCCTCACCCCCTTCACCGCCTATCTTCTCGCCGAGCTGATCCACGCCTCCGGCGTCCTTTCGGCCGTGGTCGCGGGGCTGATCATGAGCCAGGCCGGGCCGCGCGTGGCAGGGGCGGCGATGCGACGCCAGGCGGAGGAGGCCTGGTCGCTGGCCACCTTCGTGCTCAACGGCTCCCTGTTCGTCCTCGTCGGCCTGCAGGCACAGGCCGCCGTACGCGAACTGCACGGCAGTGACCTCACCCATGCCCTCGTCGCCGTCGCGGCCGTATCGGCCGTGGTCGTCGCCGCGCGCTTCGCCTTCAACTTCACCGTTCCGTACCTGATCCGTCTGCTGGACCGCCGTCCGCAGCAGCGGCTGCGCCGGATGAACTACCGCGCCCGCGTGGTCACTTCGATCGCGGGCTTCCGGGGTGCGGTGTCGCTGGCGGTGGCCCTGTCGGTGCCGACGGCACTCGACTCGGGCGCGCCCTTCCCGGACCGGGACACGATCGTCTTCGTCACCTCCGGGGTCATCGTCACCACGCTGGTCGTGCAGGGACTGCTGCTGCCGGCCGTGGTGCGCTGGGCCCGGCTGCCGCGCGACACCTCGGTGGAGGAGGAACGCTTCCTCGCCGAGACGACCGCCACCGAGGAAGCCCTCAAGGCCCTCCCCACACTCGCCGACGACCTGGACACCGACCCGGCGGTCGCCGAACGCATGCGCCAGGAGTTCGAGACCCACCTGCTCGTCGTCCGCGCCGGCGGCGGCGAGACGGCCACCGACGACGAGGACGTCCTGCGCCACCACCGGCACTACACCGCCCTGCGTCTGGCTCTCCTCGCCCACAAACGCGCCACGGTGCTCCGCCTCCGCGACGACCACCAGATCGACGACACCGTGCTGCGCCATGTCCAGCGCCATCTCGACATCGAGGAAGTGCGGCTGTCCCGAGGCCAAGCCGCCGAATGACCCCCACCAGGCCAGGAGCCCCCATGAACGCATCCCCGGACGCGAACGCCCGTGAAGAGGTCCTGGCGGCCTACCGTGCCCACCTGCGGGCGATGACCGACGGCGACACCGACGCCCTGGACGACCTGCTCGACGACGGCTTCACCCTCACTCACATCACCGGGTACCAACAGCCCAAGACCGAGTGGCTGTCCCAGATGCGAGCCGGCCAGTTCGTCTATCACGGCGTGATCGAGAAGAACGTCGCCGTCGACGTGGAGGGCGACACGGCCCGCCTCGTCGGCCGCGTCGTCACCGAGGCGACGGTCTACGGCACACACGCCGACTGGCCGCTGCGATTCACCATGGACTACGCCCGCGAAGGCGAGACGTGGACCGCGCTGCGCTCCGTGGCGACAACCTGGTGACACAAGGGCGGCGGGCTCGCAGCGGACACCGGTTGTCACAGGACGGGCGTGGAAGTGGGGTTGCGTAGTAGGCGTCGGGGCCGTGGTCGCGGGTGTAGTGGCGTTGCGGGAGGTGTGGGGGCGGCGGGGCCGCCGGTGACAGGGCCATGGTGTGGAGGGCGATGTCGGCCGAGGTCCTCGAAGTTGGCGGGATGGGGCGGAGCTTGTGGAAGTGGGGGCCGAGCGAGGCCGGCGTCGTTGCCGGGCCCCGCTCGGAGCCGGGCGGTCAGCCGGTGACCGGCGCGACGGTGATGCGGTCGATGTTGGGTGCGTAGGCGTCGGCGTTGGCGAAGGTGATCGTGTTGGCGCCCGCGCTGAGGGTGACCGGGACGGGCAGGTCCCAGTAGCTCGACCAGCTGTAGTTGTTGCGGAACATGACCGTCTGGGCGGTGCCGTTGACGCTGATCCGGGCCGCGCGGGAGACGACGTTGGTGTTGTAGTTCCCGGAGCCGGAGACCTGGTTGTTGGCGTAACGGACGGCCATGACGTACCGCCCGGCCTCGGGGGCGTCGACCTTGACGGTGAGAGTGTTGCCCGAGCCGTTGCCGACGTAGCCGACGTACTTGCCGCCGGATGCCCAGGTGTCCGAGGCGACGACGGCGGTTCCGGCGCGGGTGCCGTCCTCGGCCTCGTAGGCGGTGACGCCCGAGGTGTCCCCGGCGGCGGCGACGCGCAGGTCGCTCAGGTCCAGATTGGACCCGGACGTGGCGGCGGTGACGCGGTTGTTGCCCGCGGACAGGTACAGCCGTGTGCTCCGGTCGGCGAGATCGCCGCTCGTGGACGGCAGAGCGACGGCGGTGCCGTTCAGGGTAAGGGTGGCGCCTCCCTTGGAGGAGTAGTCCGTGTGGACGGTGTGGTAACCGTCGGTCGGCGCATAGACGTCGAAGGTGGCCGAGTCGCCCGTCTTCAGGTGCAGAGCGCCCGCGCCCGTGATGCCGGAGTCGGTGTAGTGGTAGGAGGGCTTTCCGGTGATGTCGGCGTAGGTGGCCGGGTAGACGGTCTCCGAGGCGGAGGCCTTGGTGAGGTCGATCTTGTCGAGGGTGACCTCGTTGGTCCCCTTGGCCAGGGTCAGGGTGTGCTTGCCCGCTGACAGGGACACCGAGGCGCCGGCGATGGAACGGTAGGTCCAGTTCAGGGTCGGCGTGTAGGTGATCGTCTGTGCCGAACCGCCGTCGACGGTGAGGGTCTGGGTCGCCGGTCCGCCGGACTGGTTGCCGTAGAACACGTCGAGGTCGTACGTGCCCGTGCTGGGGACGTCGACGGTGAAGGCGGCCCTGCTGTCGGCCTTGTTCAGGCTGCCGACATCCTTCGTGCCCGAGGTGGCGTAGCCGTAGGGGTTGGACACCGTGCCCTGGGTGTAGACCGTGCCGCTGGTCAGGGCGGCGTCCTCCGCCTCGTACGTCGCGGACCAGGGGACGTCGGCCGCGGTGGGAGAGCCGGTGCCGGCCGGGTTGACGGTGATGCGGTAGGCCGCCATCGGGTCGAGGCCGGTCAGCGGCACGGTGACGCTGCCGTCCGCGCCGACGGCGTAGGTCGTGCGGGCCAGCACCGTCGGTGCGGGGGCCGCTCCCTCGTAACCGCTCCAGGCGGTGCGCTCCACGGAGACGTTGACCTTGGTGCCGAAGGAGGCCGGTATGTGCTGGATGACGGTGTCGGCCGAGCCGGAGGTTCCGCCGCCGAGGAGCACCTGGGCCTGCTTGGCATGGGCGTCCAGCGATGCGATGCCCTGAAGTGTGTCGATGACGTTCGACTGCGGCGGGGTCACCTTGACGGTCTTGTCGGTCAGGCCCGCGTACCAGCGCAGCAGCCACCAGTCGCCGTTGGGGATGTTCGTCTGGCTGACGTTGCCGTCCAGGTTCCCCGCGACGTCCCAGTAGGCTTGGTCGGCATAGACCTTGTTCCGTTCGAACATGGACATCCACTGGACCATCTGGCCGGGCACCGAGAGGTCGCGGCGGTTGCCGTACTCGTTGATGTTGACCGGCCGGGGGCTGATGCCGATCTTGCGCTCGATGGCCCGGTAGGCGCTGAGGGTGCCCTCGAAGTGGGACAGCGACCCCGGGTCCAGCTCGTGCCAGGTGGTCATGTCCGGCAGGACGTTGTTGGCCTTCGCCCACGGGTAGAAGTCGCCCATGAGGCGGGTGTCGTAGTGCGTCTCGTTGGGACCGGCGATCCTGGCGTCCGGGATGATCGACCGGATCTTCTTGTAGACGGTGGTCCAGTCGCTCTCGAAACTGCTCAGCGCGTTCGTGTACGTGGTCGGGTTGGAACTGCCCAGACCGGTGTACCAGTTGCCGTCCGGCTCGTTGAACGGCACCCACACGAACGTGTCCGCGTCGGGCCGGGCGGCGACCTTGCGGACCATCGTGTCGACCTTGGCCAGGTAGTCGCTCAGACCGAGGTTCTCGTAGGGCCAGTTGACGTAGATGTCCTGCATGTAGATCAGGTTGTCGCCGCCACCGCCCCGGGCGAACTGCGGCTGGACGACCAGCGCGTCACCGTTGGGGTGCTGCGCGCCGTCGGGCGCCTTCGTCGCGATCGAGGTCATGTGCAGGGGGGTGGTGATGCTGTCGCCGGGTACGCCGTCGTCGCTGAGTCCGTACAGGGCTCCGTTGGCGCCGTGCATGACCGCGCCGGTGGTCTGGGCGAGGTCGACGGTCAGCTGCGGCGTGGCGGCCTGCGCGGCGGGGATGGTCAACGCCGTGCTCACGAGGGCGGCGGTGACGGCGCCCGCGCCCACGAGGCCGCGGAAGCGTCCGGATCTGCGATGTGTTCGAGGCATGACTGTCCTTTGACTCCCGCACCGTTGCGGGGGCTCGCGGGTCTGACCCCGGGCAGGTTCCACCCGGGGCTATTTGACGGCGCCGCTGGTGATGCCGGAGACGATGCGGCGCTGGGCCATGACGAAGACGAGGATCATGGGAAGGCTCATCATCACGACGTAGGCGAAGATCAGGTGCCAGTTGTTGAGGTAGAGCTGCGCGTTGGCGACCTGGTAGAGATTGAGCGGCAGGGTGGCCTTGGCTCCTCCGCCGAGGACGAAGAACGAGTAGAAGATGTCGCTCCAGGCGAAGAGCATCACCATGATCGTCGCGGTGGCGATGACCGGCCGCAGCAGCGGCAGGATGATGCGCAGGAAGACCCGCACCGGGCCTGCGCCGTCCATGCGCGCGGCCTCCTCCAGTTCCTCGGGGAGAGCGCGGATGAACCCGGTCATGAAGAAGATCGAGGTGGACAGGTACATCCCGGCGTAGACGCCGATCATGCCGGGCCGGGTGCCGGCCAGGCCGAGCTGGCGCAGTTCCATGACGATGGTGATCACGGCGGGAGGCAGGAGCAGGCCGCTGATGCTCAGCGCGTACATGGCGTTGACCAGGCGCCCCTTGCGGCGGGCGAACACCCAGGCGGCGCCCGCCCCCAGGAGCAGGACGAGGACCACCGACGGGGCGACGACCAGGAGGCTGTTGACGAAGCCCTGGACGACCTTGCCCTCGTCGAAGCTCTGCTGGTAGTTGGCGGCGGCCTGGACGTGGTGGGGCAGGGCGAGGTTGGGCTTGATGGCCTCGCCCTGGGGTTTGGCCGAGGTGACCGCGACCAGCCACAGCGGGATGCCGATGGTGACGGCGGCGACGATCACGACGACGACGGGCTGGATCCAGCGCGATGGGCGC
Source organism: Streptomyces sp. NPDC088157 (assembly GCF_044741545.1). Lineage (NCBI taxonomy): Bacteria > Bacillati > Actinomycetota > Actinomycetes > Kitasatosporales > Streptomycetaceae > Streptomyces > Streptomyces sp. NPDC088157. The sequence continues at coordinate 13,840 of NZ_JBIUSU010000003.1, read as the reverse complement.
CGGTGCGCGGGAGCGAACGCGGTAACGGTGGTCACTGGTTGTTCTCCCTGCGGCGCAGGCCGACGATGACGGGCACGGCGAGGACCACGACGATGAGGAAGAGCACCAGGCTCATCGCCGACGCCTGCGCGTAGAGTCCCTGGCCGAAGATGCGGAACATGTAGATGTTGAACACCTCGGTCTCGCTGCCGGGACCGCCGGCTGTGGTGGCCTGGACGATGTCGAAGGTGTTCATGGAGCCGATCAGCGCGGTGGTGACGTTGAACGTGACCGCCGGTGCGAGGAGGGGGAAGCGGATCGCCCAGAAGGTGCGCCAGGAACCGGCCCCGTCGATGCGGGCGGCCTCCAGCACGTCACCGGGCATGCTCTTCAGGCCCGCCAGGTAGATCAGCATGGCCAGGCCCATCCACTTCCAGCCGTGGATGAGCGTGACCACGGCCAGGGTCCAGGTCGTCGAGCCGAGCCACGGGGTGTCGACGGGGTGTCCGGCGAGCGAGGACAGCACGCTGTTGAGCGCCCCGTCCTGGGCGAGCAGGGCCCGGAAGATGTAGCCGACGGCCAGGGCGGAGATCAGCACGGGCAGGAAGAAGACCGCTCGGAAGAAGCGGTTGAAGCGGCTGTCGCGCTCCAGCAGCAGGGCGAGACCGAGACCGAAGCCGTTCTGGAAGACGGCTACGAGGACCGCGTACTCCAGGGTGATGCGGATGTCCCGGGCCATCGACCCGTCGTGCAGGATGGTGCTGAAGTTCGACAGGCCCGCGAAGCTGATCCGCGGGTGGAACGCCGACCAGTCGGTGAACGGGTAGACGAAGTTCAGCAGGTTCGGCAGCAGGAAGAACAGGCCGAACACGGCGAGCGCGGGCACCGCGAACCACCACGGCTGGTTGGCCCTGCGGCGACGGCGCGGGCGGCGGCCGTGACGCGCGGGCCGGTCCGGTCCCTTCGCGTGCGGGGCGTCACTGACGCCGATGGTGGCTGTGTTCGCCACTTTTCAACCTCCGGTACGGGGCCCCGGACGCGCCGCCGACGGGCGGCCCGGGGAAAGGGGCAGGAAGAGGCGGGCGCCGGTCAGAAGCCGGAGATGCCGCGTGCCTTGAGGACCTGGGTGAACTGGTCCTCGGCGGTCTGGGCGACCTGCTGCGGGGTCTTCTTGCCGTAGATCATGTCGGCGAGGGCCAGGTGCATGTCCGGGGCGGTCAACGCGTTGACCTGGAAGACACCCGTGGCGGTGGCCAGTGCATGGGACTGGGCGAGTGCGGTCTGCGGCAGGCCGATGGGGTTGGGCACGGACGGCTCCACCGAGACGAGCTTGTTGGCCTTGATGTAGGCCGGGTAGTCCGGGCCGAGCCAGAAGGACATGAACTGCCGCGAGGCGTTCTGACGCTTGGTGTCGCCGGTGTTGAAGGCGACGACGCCGTTGGTCTGGTCGGGCGAGTACTCGGCGTTGGCGGCGCTGTTGGCGATGGGGAACCAGCCGAGCTTCTTGTCCATCTCCTGCGTGCTGGAGGTGGCCTGGATCTGGGACTGGAGCGCGGTGACGTTCAGGGCCATCGCGGCGGTGCCGTCCATGATCGCCTTGCCCTGGTCGACGAACGTGGCGGTCTTGTAGTTCTTCTGGGCCAGGCCGCCGTCGAGGATCTTCGTCTTGTACTTGGTGATGGCGCCGACGATGGTCTTGTTGGTCCAGGAGTCCTTGTTCTTGTTCAGGTCGTCCCAGAACGACTGGGGCAGGTCCGTCATCTGGGCCTGGACCTGCCACTGCAGCGGCCACTTGTCGCCGCCGACCTCGAAGAACGGGGCCACACCCGGCACCTTCGCCTTGATCTGCGCCGCCTTGGCGAGCATGTCGTCGTAGCTGGTAGGCATCCTGTCGATGCCGGCCTTCTCGAAGACGCCCTTGTTGTAGTAGACGCCGAGGACCGCGGGGCTGGTGACGATGGCGGCGTAGCGGTGGCCGTCGACCTGGCCGAGGCTCTGCTCGGTCTTGCCGAGCTTGGAGACCCAGTCCTCGTTGTCGAGCTGCAGCAGGTTCTTGGCCGGCTGGATGAACGGCAGGGTGCTGGCCGTCGGCTGCCAGAACATCAGGTCGGGCTTGTCACCGGAGGCGAGCTTGGTGGGGACGTTCGACTCGTAGGGGTCGGGGATGACCTCCGTGGTGATCTTCGCGCCGGTGGCCTTCTCGAAGGCCTCGATGGCCTGCTTGGGCTCCGCGACGCTGTTCTGGGCGACCCACATGGTCAGGTTGACGCCCTTGAGAGAGGCGGTGGCGTCGACCGATCCGGTGGGTGCGGCGCCGGTGCTGTTACCGCTCGTGTCGCTGCAGGCGGTGGCGGTCAGCCCGACGATGCAGGCGGTGACAAGGACGGAGACGGCTCTTCTCATGGCGAGATCCTTGATGGTGCGGAGAGGCAGGGCGGGGCGGGGCTGCGGAGATGGGGCGCCAGCCGCGGGGCAGGGCGGCTGAGAGGCAGGGGGAGGGCGAGTGCCGGGTCCGGTTCATGTGGCCCGCGGTCCGGAGCTCTCTCGCACGACGAGGGTGGGTTCGGCAGGCACCGGCGGATGTCTGTGGGGGTCGGATTCGAGTTGGGCGTGCAGGAGGCCGAAGGCGGCACGCCCCAGTCCGTGGAAGTCCATCCGGACCGTCGTGAGGGACGGGGTGGCGAAGGCGGAGTGCGGGGCGTCGTCGAACCCGATGACGCTGACGTCCTCCGGGACCCGTCGGCCCGCGTGGTGCAGGGCCCGCAGGACACCCAGCGCCAGGTCGTCGTTGCCGCACAGGATCGCGGTGACGTCCGGGCTCTGGGCGAGCTTCTTCCCGGCCTCGTATCCGGCCTGGGCGTCCCACGCCTTGCCCGACGGCGGGGGAGGGGTCACGCCGGCCGCGCGCAGGGCCTGACGCCAGCCCTCGGCGCGGGGTGCCGCCGTCCGCCGGGTTCCGGTGGAGGCAGGGATCGCCACATAGTGCACGGTTTCGTGGCCGAGCGCCAGCAGGTGTGCGGTGGCGGTACGGGCCGCCTCCCGGTCGTCGGCCCACACCGCCGGACGGCCGGGTGTCCGGTCGGGCGCCGGCGCTTCCACCACCGCCGCGCACGGCACATGCGCCGGTACGCGATCCAGTGCGGCGGCGCCGAGACGGTCGAAGCCGATGACCACCAGGCCGCCACCGGTGTCGACGGTCGAGGCGATCGTCCGGTCCGGGTCGTCCTCGGGTGTCACGACCCGCACGCCGAGCGCGTACCCGGCGGCGCGGGATGCCTCCTCCAGTACCTGCAGGGTGGCCGCGTAGCCGTGGAGGACGGTGTTCGAGGTGAGGACAGTGACCGATCGGGTCACGCCGCTGGCCAGGGCGAACGCGGTGGCGTTGCGCCTGAATCCCAGGATCTGGATGGCCGCCTCGATCCGCCGGCGTGTCTCTTCCTTGACGTTCGGATGGCCGTTGATGACCCGCGAGACGGTTTGGTAGGAGACGCCTGCCGCCTGGGCGACATCGCGGATGCTGGCGGCCTTCTGCTGCCCTTGAGGAGGGGCGGGATAGCTACCGGAACTTGTGTGACCGGTCACAGACATGCGAGGATTGTGAGCGGTCACAACGTGGGCGTCAAGAGCCCGTAACCCGGGATTCACTCCCCCAACACATGCACCGACGCGCCCCACCCGCCGCCCTCCGAGCGCGAACGACCAGCTCAGACCCCACGAGCCACCGCAGTACCGAACCGTTCCGGAAGGGAAAACGCGTTGACCGCTGCCGCCGCAACAGTTGAGAGGACCCGTGTCTGGTCGCATCCGGAGCTCGGGCTGCACGCCGTGGTGGACCCCACCGGCTCGGTCAGGCTGGGCATGCCCGGCCAGAACTGGGACCGCCTGGTGCCCCTCGTCGAGGTGACCGCCACCGGGCACGGACGCCTGTGGTCGGGAGAACGCTTCATCGAGACAGCCATCGGCCACCGCCTGACCTACCGCGGCCACGAGACGCTCCAGCACGCACACCGGGAGCGCACGACGATCCGGCTGGCCGACACCGCGACGGGCCTGGCCGCCGACGTGAGCCTGGAGACCCGTCCGGGGGCCGGATTCCTGCGCTCCCGGGTGCGCCTGGTCAACGAGGGCAGCACAGCGCTGCGACTGGAAAGCGTGACCACCCTCACCCTCGGCGGCATCGTCGACGCCGACGGCGGCCTCGACGGCCTGACCCTGCACTGGGCGGACAACGACTGGCTCGCCGAATGCCGCTGGCGCCAAGCCGCCTTCCGCGACCAGGCCGTCCCCCTGAGCCGGCCCGCCCACGGCCACGAGGGACGCGGCTGCTTCGAGCGCTACTCGCAGGGCAGCTGGTCCACCGGCCGCCACCTCCCGATCGGCGCCCTCACCGACCACGAGGACCGGGCCTGGCTCTGGCAGATCGAGTCCAGCGCCGGCTGGCGCTTCGAAACCGGCGAACGCGAAGGCGCGGCCTATGCCGCACTGTTCGGCCCCGACGACGCCCACCACCAGTGGCACCACACCCTCGAGCCCGGCCAGGAGTTCCACACCGTCCCCGCCGCCCTCGTCCACACCCGGACCGGCGGCCTGGACGCCGCCTTCGGCGAACTCACCGACTACCGCCGCAGCATCCGCCGCGACCACCCCGACCTGCACACCCTCCCAGTGATCTACAACGACTACATGAACACCCTCATGGGCGACCCCACCACCGAAAAACTCCTGCCCCTCATCACAGCAGCGAGCGCGGCCGGCGCCGAGGTCTTCGTCATCGACGCAGGATGGTACGACGACGACGCCCAGGGCTGGTGGGACTCCGTCGGCGCCTGGGAACCCGCCCCCAACCGCTTCCCCGGCGGCATACAGAAGGTCCTGGACGCCATCCGACGACACGGAATGACCCCGGGACTGTGGCTGGAACCCGAGGTCGTGGGCGTCCGCAGCCCCCTGGCGCACACCCTGCCACCCGAAGCCTTCTTCCAGCGCGGCGGGATGCGGGTGACCGAACACGGACGTCACCATCTCGACCTGCGCCACCCCGCGGCCCGCGCCCACCTCGACAAGGTCGTGAACCGGCTGGTCGGCGAGTGGGGCGTCGGCTACCTCAAACTCGACTACAACATCAACATCGGCCCCGGCACGGAGAACGGCACCCAAAGCCCGGGCGCCGGACTGCTCGGACACCACCGCGCCCACCTCGACTGGATGGCCTCCCTCCTCGACCGGCACCCCGCACTGGTCCTGGAGAACTGCGGCTCAGGCGGTCTGCGCATGGACTACGCACAGCTGGCCGTGGCGCAGATCCAGTCCACCAGCGACCAGCAGGACCCGCAGCGCTACCCGCCCATCGCCGCCGCGGCCGCCACCGCCGCCACACCCGAACAGGCAGCCGTGTGGGCCTATCCCCAGCCCGACCACAGCCTCGACCAGATCGCCTTCACGCTCACCGGCGCACTCCTCGGCCGCATCCACCTCTCCGGCTTCCTCGACCGCATGAGCCACGAACAACTCGACCTCGTCCGCTCGGCGATCTCCGTCTACAAGGACATCCGGCCGCACATCCCCGACGCCCACCCGTTCTGGCCCCTGGGACTCCCCGCCTGGCAGGACGAGTGGATCGCCCACGGACTACGGAGCGAGGACTCCACTTACCTCACGGTCTGGAGACGGGAGCCGGGCAGGGGCGGCAGCCGAGCCGCTCTGAGCCCGCACGGCCGAAACGGGCAAGCCGGCAGACGTACGCTCACCATCCCCCATCTGGCGGGCGCTCACGTAAGCCCCACGGTGCTGCAACCCATGACCGCCGATGCCACCGCGGAGTGGGACGCGGCTGCCGGGGAGCTCACTGTCTCCCTGCCGCGCGCCGACACCGCCGTTCTTCTCCGGTTGGGCTCCGCTTGAGTCGATCACCACGCGGCCCGCAGGCGACTCGGGCAGCGGGGCCCGGAACTCACTGAGCAGGGAGAAGCCGAAGCCGGTATCGGTCAGCTACAACGACACGGCGTACTTCCGGTAGGCGGCGCCACCGCGTCAGGAACGGGTTGGTTGCTTCCCGACCGTGTGGTCACATGTCGTCGCGGACGACGATGTCCGAGTACGGGCCGATGGTGACCGTCACGCGGCAACTGGGCTCGGAAGTTTGCGCCTCGGCTGCGGCGGACAGCCAGTGCTGGGCGAAGACGTCCTCGTTGGACCGCTTCGTACGGACCGTTCTCGGGTCAACTCCTCTGATCCCCTCCCCGCTTCATGGGCCGGGGCGTGTTCTTCCGGGGCTCGGGGCGAGAAGGAGTCGGCGCGGGAGCACGAGACGACCGGGCGGGCGCCGATTCCTGCCGTCAGCGGGCCGCGGTGATCCTGGTCCCGGCCACCGTGCCGTCGCCCCGCAGTGTCAGCACCGCCGGGCCTTCGTGACGCACGCAGTCGAGACGGCCGAGCGTGGTCTCGCGTCCGTCCGGTCCGCCGACGGCGATCCCCTCGGTGACGGCCATGACAAGTAGGGTCTCGCCCGCGGCGCAGGCCATCTCTGCCTCCCGGGCGGCGGCGACGGTGATGATCCGCACCTTTGCGGTAGCCCGGCTCCTGCGGGTCATCACATTCATGTTGCGGACCGGGCCCGCCTCCAGCCGACAGTCCGTCCCCGCGTCGCCGGAGAAGGCGAAGGGACTCAACCGCCCGACCGGATGCGGTGTCCCGTCCACGGTCAGTACCATGCCCTCGCCCTCGACGAGGGTGATCACGCGGTCGATCCCGGGAAAGGCGGAGAAGGGGCCTCCCGCGTCCACGTCCGCGACGCTCACCCGCCAGTCGATGCCGTCCGCGATCTCCGCCGGGACCGCAGGCCCTTGCACGGCGCCCGACGCGACCTCTCGGGTCGTTCCGCCGCCGTTCTTCCACGGCATGCGGCGGTATCCGCTCCAGCGCAGAGTATCTCCGCCCATCGAGCCGCCTCCTTGCTCCGTCCTCTGGCCGGCCGCCTTCACCGGCGAAGCCGGGCCACCGACCTCTCGGCCGCCGGACGGAAGGGGCGCCCAGGCACGTGATCACCGGGTCCGGGGCCAGCCTACGCGCCGTCCATGCACGGAGGCCGGGAGTGCCTCACCAGTCGAGTCCCGAGGCTCGCCGCGATTCCGAGCGCCAGGCCGGCTCGGCCGGCGGCTTGAGGAGGGGTTCCGTTCTCATCCGCCGTGCGGGGGCAGTGCACGGAGGCTTTCGGCGGAGCAGGCGGTGCCATTCCGGCTGCCTGGGGCGCTCACCCGGGCCATCCGGCCCCTCACGGGCCGACAAACGCGCTCAGCAGGCACTGTCTGCCAGATGTGGTGAACGGGAAGCGGTGGCACGGTCGGCGCGAGCACACCCATGCACGATCCCGCCCGTCTCGTTTCAAAGACAAAACGTCGGGAACCGGCATAATAAGAAAATTTTGCGCGCCCGTGAGGGGGTTCTGCCCATGTCGACAGGGACACTTCTGGCAATCATCGTTCCCGTCGTGGTGGTGATCGCCCTGGCAGCCGTCGCGGTTTTCCTCCTCATGCGCCGCCGGAAGCTGCGTGAGCGCTTCGGCCCGGAGTACACGCGCACGGTGGAGGACGCCGACAGCCGCATGGCCGGCGAACGTGAGCTCAGGGCCCGAGAGAAGCGACATGACTCGCTGGCCATCAAGCCGCTGGACAGCAGCGTCAGGGATCGGTACACGCGGGACTGGACCGACGTGCAGGACGAGTTCGTGGACCGTCCGGAAGACGCCGTGCATGACGCCGACCGCTTGGTGACCTCGCTGATGCACGAGCGTGGCTACCCGACCAAGGACTTCGGGCAACAGCTCAAAGACCTCTCGGTCGAGCATGGCCGCACACTCGAGCACTATCGGGCCGCCCACGATGTCGACGTGCTCAGCACCCGTCACGAGGCGACCACCGAACAGTTGCGGGGCGCCATGGTGCACTACCGCGCCCTGTTCGACGAGTTGCTCGCCGACGGCGGACGACCCCGCCACGCCCGGGCCTGAACGGCTCGGCGAGCAGCCCGCCACCCGAGCCGGGACACCGTCCAGGCGTCCGGGAACGGAGGAGACATGCGACGCGAACAAACACGGGGCACCGCCGCCGCGAGCGGCCTGTCCACCGACGACCTCGCCCAGCCTCGCGACCGGTCCATGCAGGAGGGCGCGGCCGGCCCGCAGGCCGATGTACCGACCTTCCCCGGTGAGAGCACGGACACGCCGCGCAGGCCCGCCGAAGACGAGCCCGTGGAGGCCGCCGCAGGTACTCCGGCCCCGACCACGGGCCAGAACGCCCAAGGCGAGGACGACGTTCCGCAACTCCTCACCGCAGACGACGAGGAAGGGTTCCGCACCCGCTGGCAGGAAGTGCAGGACAGGTTTGTGGACGACCCGCGCGACGCCGTGCACACCGCCGACGCTCTCGTCGCCGACGTGATGCAGAGGCTGGCCGCCACGTTCGCCGACCACAAACAGGAACTCGAAGGCCAGTGGAACCGAGGCGAACAGGTGAACACCGAAGACCTGCGCCAGGCACTGCGCCACTACCGTTCGTTCTTCAACCGCCTGCTGGTCACCTGACACAACGCGGCGGACGGCGTGGCGGAGAGCCGCCTCGATTGGTCCGGCAGCCATCCTGCCGGAGGTGGACCTGTGGCTTACCGTCAGGGCGGCCAGGGGATGAGAGAGGCCCCGCAGTGGGAGCCAGGGCCTACCGGCCCGGCCGCCCGGCGGCGGTCAGGAGAGTGCTGTGGGTGGTCCTGGGGAGTTGACGATCCAAGCCCGGGTTCGCGTCGGTGACGCCCGAAGAAAGACTCAGCGCAGCCGACGAGCCCGCAGCACGAGGTCGTCGTCGTGGTGCGCGCCGGCTCCGCCGTCGGGTGCCACGCGTGGTCGCTGCTCGTCCACCTCCACCTCCCAGTCCTCGTTGAGCAGAGCGGCGACCATCGAGGGCCAGACGTAGTCGGCAGGGTCGAAGCCGGTGTCGTGCGCCTGCCGGGTGTCCATTCCCGCGTGGTGTACGAGCAGCAGCACGCCGCCGGGCGCGACGGCCGCGAGCAGCGCTCGCTCGGCTGCGGCGTCGGGGGTGCGCAGCAGGGCCGGGTACTGCGCGGAGACCAGGTCGAAGGAGGCCGGCGGGAGTGCCGCTTCCGTCAGTGCGGCGTGCACCCAGCGAACGGTGAGGCCGGCGTCCCGCGCGTGCCCAGCGGCCCGCTCCAGCGCCACGCCCGAGACCTCGAGCGCGGTCACGTCCCAGCCGGCGCGCGCGAGCCAGACGGCGTCCGCGCCCTCGCCGCAGCCGACGTCGAGCACCCGCCCGGGTGTGAGCCCGGCGACCTCGGCCACGAGTGCACCGTTGGGCCGGCCGCTCCACAGCTGTTGTCGGTCGGCGTATCGGTTGTCCCACTCCGCCCGCACCGCGGGGTCTCCGACGTATCCGTCGGCAGGCAAGGGGGCGTCGGGCGCGGGCGGTCGTACGGGAATGTTGTCGGTCACGGGCCCACCGTCGCCCATCGCCTCCCGGTGCCGCCACTCCTGTTGCCGGTCCGGCAAAACGGCGTCCGAGGGGCGAGGAACAGCGGGGCGGTAGTCGTACTGGACATCCTCGAGACGGACCGGCCGCGGCCTCTTCACCCTGCGCAGGCAGTCTTCGATGGCACAAGCCGGCGCTCTCGGAGCCGCGGGCAAGGCCACAGCCCCGCGTATCCACGAGCCGGTCGCCCGAGAGCACGGGATGCCGCGCAACACCCACGGGTTGAAGGCTGAAAAAGCCCGTATTCCTCGGGCTTCTTCAGAATCCGGACCCTGGCCATGAGCTCGACCACGGCAGGTCGGCGTTCGGCCCAACGGCATGTCTTCGGTCTGCCAAGGGCGGCGGAACGGAGATGGATTCCCGGCCTCCACCATGTGCTCGGTCACAGCCAGGTGGTGGCCGGCCAGATGACCACGGCCGCAGTGGCGATGAGCCCGAGGTTGAGTGTGATCCGGCGGTCCTCGCCGGTCAGATGGACGGCGATCGCACCGAGCTGCAGGAGCACGAACCCGATGGTCGCGGCGATTGCCAGCCAGGGTGCGATGCCGGTCAGGGGCGGCAGGATCAGCCCGGTCGCGCCGAGTATCTCGACCGCCCCCAGCGCCCTGACGGCGGGCAGGGGCACGCGATCGACCCAGGCCATCATCGGGCGGAGTTGATCTCGGCTACGGAAAACCTTCATCGCGCCTGCGTAGAGGTAGAAGAGGGCGAGCAGTCCGGCGACGATCCAATACGCGATGTTCATGATTCCCGTCCACGGTCACCGGTTTGCGGGTGACCCGTCGATTCCCAGGGCGATCCCCGGAGAAGGCCCGAGCCGTTGTCTAAGCGACCCGGAAGCTGAAAGGTGGGAGCGCCCCGGCTGCGCTGGTCAGGTGGAGGACGGCCGGGTGATGTCAACCCGACGGTTTCAGCTGAGGTCGGTGCCGGGCTCTGTGGCGTAGCGGCTCATCGCTGAGGACGCGCATGCACGTGGTGTCCGTGACGACCGTCTCGCCGTCGTCGGACCGACCACCGATACGGCGGGGTCGGCCTGCGGTGCGCTGGTGTTCGCCTCTTCGGTCATGCTCCGAGTGCACCGCCAGGGCCCCGCGCCTGTCCAAGACCCATTCCGCGACGCCGATACCGCTTGGGTATCGTTGCAGCGTGGACCTACGTACCCTGCGCTACTTCGTGGCGGTCGCTGAGGAACTCCACTTCGGCCGGGCCGCCACTCGACTGCACATGAGCCAGCCGCCGTTGAGCCGGGCGATCAAGCAGTTGGAGACCGAGGTCGGTGCCCTGCTGTTCGCCCGCTCGTCCGTCGGCGTCACGCTCACCCCGGTGGGAGCAGTACTGCTCGACGAGGCGCGGGCCCTGCTCGAGCACGCCGACCGCGTCCGCGTACGCGTGACGGCCGCGGCCGGCGACGCGACCATCACCGTCGGCATCCTGGGCGACAGCACTGACCCGGGAGCGACCAGGCTGGCCGCCGCTTACCGTCGAAGCCACCCCGGCATCGACATCCGCATCCGCGACACCGACCTGACCGACCCGACCTGCGGGCTGCGCGCCGGACTGGTCGACGTCGCCCTGACTCGGGCGCCGTTCAACGAGACCGCCCTGACGCTGCGTGAGCTGCGTACCGATCCGGTGGGCGTGGTCCTGCGCGCCGACGATCCGCTGGCCCGCCGAGGTCAACTGCAGCTGGCCGACCTGGGCGACCGCCGCTGGTTCCGGTTCCCGCAGGGAACCGACCCGATCTGGCAGTCGTACTGGAACGGCGGCGAGCCGCGCGGGGGGCCAGTAGTGCGCGTCGTCCAGGAATGCCTGCAGGCCGTGCTGTGGAACGGCACGGTCGGCCTGGCCCCGCTCGGGCACGAGCTGCCCGCGGAGCTGGCCGTGGTGCCGCTGATGGACATGGCGCCAAGCCGAGTGGTGGCGGTGTGGAACCAGGGCGACACCAACCCGTTGATCCGATCGTTCATCGAGATCGCGACAGCCGCGTACCGCTACTGAGTACCTGGCAAACGGTGCTGCCGCAACTCGTGAACAACGCGAACGCGGCGGCCCTCGGGTCTGCGTCCCGAAACAGTGACCATCTGCTGCCCGTTCCGGTTCTGGGTCAACTTCCGTGGTCGGTGACGGTGAGCTACTGGGCTTGGCCTACCTTGTTCCATCGCACCCTCCAGGCTGAGGGCGGCTAGCGTGTGCGGATGCCGTCTGTGAACCTGCGTCATTCAGTCCGCGCGGTCGTCCTGGACGAGGCCGACCGCATCCTTCTGTGCCGGCACACGATTCCAGAACCAGCGGGAACGGTGGTGTGGGCAGCTCCCGGCGGAGGGATCGAGCCGGGCGAGACACCGCTTGCCGCACTGCGCCGCGAACTGCGGGAAGAGGTGGGCCTGTCGGTCGAGACCGATCCGCCGCACGTGTGGCACCAGGAAGTCGTGGCAGGCCATGCCCCAGGCTACGACGGGATCGTCAACGACTACTTTCTCGTGCGCACCGCCCAGTTCACTCCGCGCGGGACACTGTCCGCCGAGCAGCTTGCTGCGGAGAACATCAGCGGTCTGCGTTGGTGGCACCCGCGTGAAGTCGCTTCCTATGCCGGTGCCGATCTCTTCTCCCCCCGCGACCTTGCGACACCTTTGACAGCATTGATCACCTCTGGTGTTCCGGCCAGGCCGGCGCGGCTGGGTCTCTGAGCGGACAGCCCGAGTCATGGCGCGCGCGGGACTGGCTTCGGAGAAGGGCGGAGTCTGCGCGGCCGAACATCTGGAGCTCGAGCAGCTTGATGCGGCGAGGTTTCCCGCCACACCGACATCAAGCTGCACACGGTCGCGGCATCGGTGATCGGCCGGGCGCCGGGGCGACCGCCGGCGGAGCCGGTGGGCCCGGAGCTGGAGGCAGCCGTGCAGCGGCACTTACGCCAGGAGAATGCTGCGGACCGGCCCGGGTAGGACGGTCAGGGTTCGAGGGCCTGCTCGAGGGTGGGGTGGCAGGTGATGAGGGCGTCGATGCCGACCAGTCGCAGCACGTGCAGGACGGGTTTCTGTGCGGCGGCGATACGCAGCCATCCCTCGTTGCCGCTGACGGCCTGGTGGGCGGCGACGAAGACGTTGATGCCGCTGGAGTCCATGAAGGTCACGCCGCTGAGGTCCACCACGATCCGTGACGGGGGTGCTGTGCCGTCCCTGGGCAGCAGGGCTTCGCTGAGCACTTCCTTGACGTCGTGGTCGATCTCGCCCTGCACGGTCACGACGCGCACGCCCTCGACCATGCTGTGCTCGACGGAGAGCCCGCCTGGCCGCTCCGCTTTCTCGATGTTGCTCACCGTCTCCTCAACTGCGCTCAGGATGCCCCGGGTGAGGGCGTGCACAGACGATTCTGCCCCAACAGCCCGGCCGCATACGCTCGAGCAGGTGCCGAACAACATGCCTCTGACATGTAAGACGGGATCGGGGGTAGAGGCGCGCGTAAAACGGGGAATGAGGGCGAGGCCAGTGACATCCCATGACGATGATGACGGCGGCACCGAGCCGGACGAGCACCTGATGCGCGCCGGCTACGCCCTGGAAGGAGGCGACGCCCGCATCGCCGAAGCCCGCCACCACGCCGTCGCCTTCCTCGACCAGGCACACGCCGACCACCACCTGCCCGTGCCCGCACGGGCCAGAGACCTCACCCAGCTGGTGGTGAGCGAGCTGGTCACCAACGCCCTCAAGTACGCCCCCGGCCCCGTTCTGATGGAACTGCGCATCAACACCCGCGCCGTGGACATCGTCGTCTGGGACAGCCACCCGGCTGTTCCCGCCGCCCGGGCCCCCGATCCCAACAGGATCGGCCAGCACGGCCTGGAGATCGTCAAGGCAGTCACCGAGTCGCTCTTCACCGAGCAGGAACCGGTCGGCAAACGCATCACCGCACGCATCGCCCTGACCGACACACCGAACAGCGGCACCGTCCGCCGCTGAGAGGCACGTCGGCTTGGAGCGTGACCGTGGTCATAGCGTCAACGGGGTGTACGAAGGGCCCGCAAGGGGTCCATTTCAAAGACGGCGGCCGCCGTGCCGGAGACATGCCACTGGCCCCGTTGCCCGGCCGCGGGGGAGGCTCGTATGCCTGTTCCCTGTCCCGTTCGTGGGTGACTATCTCGCAGTCGGGTGCACGAAAATCTATGTTGGCTGGAGTAGACATTGGGTGGCAGTCCGGTTATGGTTTCTCTCGTAGCCGAGATCAAGAAGGGCCCGGAGGCACGAACTGCCGGGCAGCAGTACGCAGTTGCATTGCGCAGGACGGTGCGGCGGTGGAGTTTCGAAGCCAGGGTTGTTGCAGGACGGCGACGGGAC
>NZ_JBIUSU010000002.1:770238-1146204 GCF_044741545.1 Streptomyces sp. NPDC088157 | reverse complement strand
GCCGAGGGCATCGACATGGGCCCGTCCCCCACGGACGCCGCCCTCGCCGCTGATCTCGCCCTGCCGATCGAGGAGCTCGAGCTCACCGTTCGGTCCTACAACTGCCTCAAGCGTGAGGGCATCCACTCCGTGGGTGAGCTCGTCGCGCGTTCCGAGGCGGACCTCCTGGACATCCGTAACTTCGGTGCGAAGTCCATCGACGAGGTCAAGGCGAAGCTGGCCGGCATGGGCCTGGCCCTCAAGGACAGCCCGCCCGGATTCGACCCGACCGCCGCTGCCGACGCCTTCGGCGCCGACGACGACGCGGACGCGGGTTTCGTGGAGACCGAGCAGTACTGATCGGTTTTCGGGTGCGGGAGCGCTGTGGCTGGTCGCGCAGTTCCCCGCGCCCCCTTCCGAGCTTGCCCCTCCGGGGCTCGCCCGGATCTTCGACGGGCGTCCGCCCGCTCGGATACTGACTCCGGTACCTGATACGGCCGGGGCAGACACCTAGGAGAAACACCATGCCGAAGCCCACCAAGGGTGCCCGTCTGGGCGGCAGCGCCGCGCACGAGAAGCTGCTCCTCGCGAACCTCGCGAAGGCGCTCTTCGAGCACGGCCGTATCACCACCACCGAGGCGAAGGCGCGCAAGCTGCGCCCGTACGCCGAGCGTCTGGTCACCAAGGCGAAGAAGGGCGACCTTCACAACCGCCGTCAGGTGCTCCAGGTGATCACGGACAAGAGCATCGTGCACACGCTCTTCACCGAGATCGGCCCGCGCTACGAGAACCGTCCGGGTGGTTACACCCGCATCACCAAGATCGGTAACCGCCGTGGCGACAACGCGCCCATGGCTGTCATCGAGCTGGTCGAGGCGCTGACCGTCGCGCAGCAGGCCACCGGTGAGGCCGAGGCCGCCACCAAGCGTGCGGTCAAGGAAGACGCCCTCAAGAAGGACGAGGTCGTCGAGGACGCCAAGCCCGCCGACGAGGCTGCGGCCGACGAGGCTCCGGCCGAGGAGTCCAAGGACGCCTGAGGCACCGCCTCGCAGTGGACGGGTCCGCCCTTCGGGGCGGGCCCGTTCCGCGTTTCCGAAGGCGTTTGTGCAGGCGTTTTCCGCAGGTCAGGCTTGAGAGGATCTAGGGGTGAGTGACGAGGTACAGCCCGGGTTCGTACGGGTGCGGATGGATCTCTCGTACGACGGGAGCGGTTTCTCCGGGTGGGCCAAGCAGGCCGGCGGGCGGCGGACCGTGCAGGGGGAGATCGAGGACGCGCTGCGGACCGTGACCCGGTCGAAGGACACCACGTACGAGCTGACCGTGGCCGGGCGGACGGACGCCGGTGTGCACGCGCGTGGGCAGGTGGCGCACGTCGACCTGCCGGAGGGGCTCTGGGCCGAGCACCGGGAGAAGCTGCTCAAGCGGCTTGCCGGGCGGCTCGCCAAGGACGTGCGGATCTGGTCCCTCGCAGAGGCGCCGGCCGGCTTCAACGCGCGGTTCTCGGCCATCTGGCGGCGGTACGCGTACCGGGTCACCGACAACCCGGGGGGTGTGGACCCGCTGCTGCGCAGCCACGTCCTCTGGCACGACTGGCCCCTGGACGTGGACGCCATGAACGAGGCCGCCCGGCGGCTGCTCGGCGAGCACGACTTCGCCGCCTACTGCAAGCGGCGGGAGGGGGCGACGACCATCCGTACGCTCCAGGAGCTGAGCCTGGTGCGGGACGAGGAGGGTGTGATCACCGCGACCGTCCGGGCCGACGCCTTCTGCCACAACATGGTGCGTTCCCTGATCGGGGCGCTGCTGTTCGTGGGCGACGGGCACCGGACCGCGGAGTGGCCGGGAAAGGTGCTGGCCGCGGGGGTGCGGGACTCGGCCGTCCATGTCGTACGGCCGCACGGGCTGACGCTGGAGGAGGTCGGCTACCCGGCCGACGAGCTGCTCGCCGCACGCAACAAGGAGGCGCGCAACAGGCGGACGCTGCCCGGATCCGGGTGCTGCTGACCTCCCGGTCGCGGTGCCGGCCTCCCGGTCGCGCGCCGGCGTCCGCGGTCAGTCGGCGGCGGCCGCCGACGCCTGGGCCTCGCCGCGTTGGCGGATCCGCTGGAAGGTGAACTCCGCGAGGTCGTCGCCCGCGGTGAAGATCGCCGTGTCCTTCGTCGTCACGTTCTTGCCGTCCGTGAAGCCGGTGATCGTGAAGTAGGCGTACCGGCCGTAGGAGTTGGTCGTGGAGCGGCAGATCGCGCCGTCGCAGAAGGCCTTGACGTCGCCGCCGGTGAGCGCCTTGACGATGCTCTTCTTGTCGGCCTGGCTCTTGACCTTGAGGGCCTGCGCCTCGGTGTCGAAGACCGCCACACCGACCGTCACCGCGATGTTGCCCTTGGTGTAGGTGATGCGCATCAGGCGAGTGCAGTCGTTGGCTGTGAGTACCTGGGGCAGCGTGCCCTGGACGCCCGTGGTGCAGGTGGCGCTGTCGGCCTTGGGGCCCTTCTTGTACACGGCCGAGCCCATGGTCAGCTGCGTGCCGGGGAAGAGCAGGTCCGGTCCGTTGGGGGCGGTGTCCTTGGCCTTGCTGGCGATGAACTCCTTCGGGTTCAGCGGGGGCGGGGCGCTGGTCGGAGCGAAGGAGGGGGTGGTGGACGCGCTCGGCAGGTCGGCGGTCGCGGGCAGTGAGGAGGTCGGCTTGTTCGCCTCGTCGCCGCCGTTCGCCGACACCACGGCCATGGCCACGGCGGTGCCGATGGCGAGCGTGGCGAGCGCGCCGCCGCCTATGAAGAACAGCCGACGGCGCCTGTTGCGCGTCTCGGACGCCTCCGCGAGCGCGGCCCAGTCCGGAGTCCGGCCGTCATCGCCGCTGGTCCACGGCTGCTGGGAGTTCGGTTTCCACGGATCCCACTGGGACTGAGGTCCCCCCTGCCCATAGCTCATGGGCCGCATCTTAGACGGGGAGCGGGGGATGCTGTTCCGTCTCAACCGGCGTCGAAGTCCCCGGAGTTCCCGGCGCGACTGCGGGCAAACGTGACATCTCCGGGTGGTTGGTACGGCGTTTGCGCAGGCCGGGGCCGGGTATGTGGTGCAGGCCACTCCGTGAGCGGGTTTCCAGGAGCGGCTTCCGGTGAGGCTGACATGCTCACGCGTGATCGGGTGACAGGCCCCGTTTTGACCCGGCCCCCGAGACACGGGTATCCTGCATCTTCGTTGTGTATTGGCTTGCTCTTCTCACGGGACGGGCCCTTACACCGGTCCACCGGGCCGATGACCAGCGACCAGCACGCGGTTTGCGTCACCGCAGTGCGGTCTCGGCTGTCGTGATCGTCTTCGGTGACCTTGTCAGGACCAATTCACTGAAGAAGCGAAGGCTACGAACCGTGCGTACGTACAGCCCCAAGCCCGGCGATGTGACGCGCCAGTGGCACGTCATCGACGCTCAGGACATCGTCCTGGGCCGTCTCGCCACCACTGCCGCGTCCCTCCTCCGGGGCAAGCACAAGCCGATCTACGCGCCCCACGTCGACACCGGTGACTTCGTCATCATCATCAACGCCGACAAGGTGCACCTCTCCGGCAACAAGCGGACCCAGAAGATGGCGTACCGCCACTCCGGGTACCCGGGCGGTCTGCGCTCCGTGCGCTACGACGACCTCCTGGCGAACAACCCCGAGAAGGCCGTCGAAAAGGCCGTCAAGGGCATGCTCCCCAAGAACACGCTGGGCCGTCAGATGCTGTCGAAGCTGAAGGTCTACAAGGGTGACGTGCACCCGCACGCGGCGCAGCAGCCCGTGCCGTTCGAGATCACCCAGGTCGCGCAGTAATTCCGGCCACACCCCCTAGCTGAAAAGAACTGAGGAGAACCGTGGCCGAGACCACTGCCGAGCAGCCGCTCGAAGAGACCGAGCTCGTCGACATCGAGAGCTACACCACCGAGTCCGAGGTCCCCGTCGAGGGTGAGTACACCTCGGAGTCCCTCGCCTCCCGCTTCGGCGAGGCCCAGCCGGCCGCCGGCCTGGGCCGTCGCAAGAACGCCATCGCCCGCGTCCGGATCGTTCCGGGCACCGGCAAGTGGAAGATCAACGGTCGCACCCTCGAGGACTACTTCCCCAACAAGGTGCACCAGCAGGAAGTCAACGAGCCCTTCAAGGTGCTCGAGCTCGAAGGCCGCTATGACGTCATCGCCCGCATCTCGGGTGGCGGCGTCTCCGGTCAGGCCGGTGCGCTCCGTCTCGGTGTCGCCCGCGCGCTGAACGAGGCCGACGTCGACAACAACCGTGGCGTCCTCAAGAAGGCCGGCTTCCTCACGCGTGACGACCGCGCGGTCGAGCGCAAGAAGGCCGGTCTCAAGAAGGCCCGCAAGGCCCCGCAGTACAGCAAGCGCTAAGCTTCGCTGCCTGCTCGTACGTATTCCGGGTCGGACCGGTTCGGTTCGCTCGTACGTACTCCGAACGCCCCGGCGGCACGCCACAGTGTCGCCGGGGCGTTCGTTTTCTCGCAGCCGTGGGCGTATAACGGCACAAGGTGCTCAAAGGCTTGTGTGATCGGATGTTCAGGGCATCCAATGCCTGGAAGCGGAGCCGCCGCCGACCGGTCGACCGGTCGTTGTCCGACGTACCCGCACGCCTTTTGAAACTGACGCTTCCTCAGGAGGACAAGTGGGACGACTCTTCGGCACGGACGGCGTGCGCGGTGTCGCCAACGCGGATCTGACGGCGGAGATGGCACTCGGCCTGTCCGTCGCGGCGGCGCACGTGCTGGCCGAGGCGGGCACGTTCGAGGGTCACCGGCCGGTGGCCGTCGTCGGGCGGGACCCGCGCGCGTCCGGAGAGTTCCTGGAGGCCGCCGTGGTGGCCGGACTGGCGAGTGCCGGAGTGGACGTGCTGAAGGTCGGCGTGCTGCCGACGCCGGCCGTCGCCTACCTCACCGGCGTGCTCGGCGCCGACCTCGGCGTGATGCTCTCCGCCAGCCACAACGCCATGCCCGACAACGGCATCAAGTTCTTCGCCCGTGGCGGCCACAAACTCGCCGACGATCTCGAGGACAGGATCGAGTCCGTCTTCGAGGAGCACCGCACCGGCGCGCCCTGGAGCCGGCCGACCGGCAGCGGTGTCGGACGCGTGCGGTCGTACGACGAAGGTTTCGACCGCTACGTCGCGCACCTCATCGCCGTGCTTCCCAACCGCCTCGACGGGCTGCGGATCGTTCTCGACGAGGCCCACGGCGCTGCCGCCCGGGTGTCGCCGGAGGCGTTCACGCGGGCCGGTGCGGAGGTCGTGACCATCGGGGCCGAGCCGGACGGGCTCAACATCAACGACGGGTGCGGGTCCACGCACCTGGACAAGCTGAAGGCAGCGGTCATCGAGCACGGGGCCGCCTTCGGCATCGCGCACGACGGAGACGCCGACCGGTGCCTGGCCGTGGACCACACGGGCGACGAGATCGACGGGGACCAGATCCTCGCCGTGCTCGCGCTGGCGATGCGGGAGCGGGGCGCGCTGCGGTCCGACACCGTTGTCGCCACCGTCATGTCCAACCTGGGCTTCAAGCTGGCCATGGAGCGCGAGGGCATCCAGCTCGTGCAGGCGGCCGTCGGCGACCGGTATGTGCTGGAGGAGATGAAGCAGCACGGCTACGCGCTGGGCGGCGAGCAGTCCGGCCACGTGATCATCCTGGACCACGCGACGACCGGCGACGGCACGCTGACGGGGCTGATGCTGGCGGCACGCGTCGTCGAGAGCGGACGTTCGCTGCGGGAGCTGGCCTCCGTGATGGAGCGGTTGCCGCAGGTGCTGATCAACGTGCCCGACGTCGACAGGTCGCGGGTCGGTGACTCGGCCGAGCTGGCGACTGCCGTCGGCGAGGCGGAGCGGGAACTCGGGGCCACCGGACGGGTGTTGCTGCGGCCCTCCGGGACGGAGCCGCTGGTGCGCGTGATGGTCGAGGCGGCCGACATCGACCAGGCCCGGTCCGTCGCCGGGCGGCTGGCCGATGTCGTGAAGTCGGCGCTCGGCTAAGCGCTTGCGGGGCGGGGGTTCTGCGCGCTTCGGGCTGTGGGTGCGTCTTAGTCTGTCGCGCAGTTCCCCGCGCCCCCTGGGTGGGTTGTGGTGTTCGGCGGTGGGGCTGCGGGGCCTTCGTGGCTTGTGGCGCAGTTCCTCGCGCCGCTGGGTGGGTTGCGGTGCTCTGCGGTCGGGCTGCGGGTTTGTCGTGGCTTGTGGCGCAGTTTCCCGCGCCCCCTGGGTGGGTTGTGGTGTTCGGCGGTGGGGCTGCGGGGCCTTCGTGGCTTGTGGCGCAGTTCCTCGCGCCGCTGGGGGCGTTGCACGCTGCGGGTTCGTCGTGGCCCGCCGGTAGTTCCGCGCCCTCCTAGGGGCGTTGCGCCGCGCGGCGCTGCCTTGCCCAGAGGTACTTCTGGGCCAGCAGGGTCAGGGTGCCCGCCAGGATGATGCCCAGCAGGTTCAGCAGGAGTTGTTCTGTCGAGCCCCGGGTCTGTCCCATGTCGCCGTAGCTGAGGGCCACGGCGGCGTTGGCCGCTGCCGGGACCGTCGTGACCGAGATGGCCACGCCCACCAGGGCGCCGGACTTCGCGGAGGTCAGGGAGAGGGTGCCGGCGGCGCCCGCCAGGACGGCCACGATGAAGGAGAAGGCGTCGGGGGCGTAGACGAAGCCGGTCTGGGGGCGGTCGGCCTCCAGTTGCCCCTTGCTGAACAGGTCGATCGCGTCCATGAAGAGGCTGAAGCCCACCGTGGCCGCCATCGCCACCGCGAAGCCGACCAGCAGGGCGATCAGCGAGCGCAGGGCCAGGCGGGGAGCCCGTTGCACGATCGACGTGCAGACACCCGCCAGGGGGCCGAACTCCGGGCCCACGGCCATCGCGCCCACGATCAGCACGGCGTTGTCCAGCACCACACCGCAGGCCGCGATCATCGTGGCGAGGGTGATGAACGCGAGGTACGTGACGGAGAGCGTCGACTCCTCGTGGGTGGCGTCCGTGAGGTGTTCCCACAGGACCGCGTCGGCGCCTTCGCCCGGCGCCTCCGCCTCGGCCTTGTCGGCCCGCAGGGAGAGCGACAGGTCGATGTTCTCCACGGCGATCGAGCCCGTCTCGTCCAGGCCCAACTCCTGTAGCCCGGTGAGGAGTTCGTCGCCGGCCTCGCGCGCCACGTCGCACATCACGACATCGCCGGCCGGGTTGCGGGCCGCCCCGGGCACCACCACGAGGTGGGTGGCGCCGACGGTGTTCTCGATGAGGCGGACCACGTCGTCGGTCCTGCCCGACGGGGTGATCAGACGCAGGTGCAGCATGCAGGCAGGGTAGCCGTCAGAGTTTTCGCAGGCTCAGCCGCTGGACCTTGTGGTCCTGGCCCTTGCGGACGACGAGGGTGGCCCGGCCCCGGGTGGGGGCGATGTTCTCCACCAGGTTGGGCTTGTTGATGGTGCGCCAGAGGGTGCGGGCGTAGTCGACGGCCTCCTCCTCGGAGACCTGGGTGTATTTCCTGAAGTACGAGTCCGGGTTCTGGAAGGCGGTGTGGCGCAGTTTCCTGAACCGGTTGAGGTACCAGCGCTCGATGTCCTCGGCGCTCGCGTCGACGTACACGCTGAAGTCGAAGTAGTCGGCGAGGCCGACGCGGGTGCGGCCGTCCTTGCCGGGGAGGGCGGGCTGCAGGACGTTCAGGCCCTCGACGATGAGGATGTCGGGGCGGCGGACGGTGAGCTTGCGGTCCGGGACGATGTCGTAGATCAGGTGGGAGTAGACGGGGGCGGTGACCTCGCCCTTGCCCGCCTTGATGTCGGCCACGAAGCGGGTCAGCGCGCGGCGGTCGTAGGACTCGGGGAAGCCCTTGCGGGACATCAGGCCACGGGATTCGAGTTCCGCGGTGGGCAGCAGGAAGCCGTCCGTGGTGACCAGCTCCACGCGGGGGTGTTCCGGCCAGCGGGACAGGAGGGCCTGGAGGAGCCGGGCGACCGTCGACTTGCCGACCGCGACCGAGCCCGCGACGCCTATCACGAACGGGGTGCCGGACTGCGAGCCCTGTTCGCCGAGGAAGGTGTTCAGGGCGCCGCGCAGGCCGTCGGTGGCCCCCACGTAGAGGTTGAGGAGGCGGGACAGCGGGAGGTAGATGTCGCGTACCTCGTCGAGGTCGATGACGTCACCGAGGCCGCGCAGTTTCTCGACCTCCTCGGCGGTCAGCGGCAGCGGAGTCTTCTCGCGCAGCGCGCTCCACTCGGATCGGGTGAGGTCGACGTAGGGAGTCGCCTCCGGCCTGTGCCGGTGGGCGCTCCGGGGCATCGGGGGGACCGGAGAGATCACAGTCCATTGTTAACGGAGTTTGAACGGGATGGTGGGTGGGGTCCGTCACGCCCGACCCAGGCCGCATACAGCCGTGGAAATTTCCGAAATCGGGCACGCGGAGGCTCTTTCGCGGCGGGATTCGGTCGTAGGCTGCCGCGCATGTGCGGAATCGTGGGATACGTGGGGCCTCAGTCGGCGCTGGAGGTCGTCATGGCCGGGCTGAGGCGACTGGAGTACCGGGGGTACGACTCGGCGGGTGTCGCCGTGCTGGCGGACGGGGGGCTCGCCGCCGCGAGGAAGGCGGGCAAGCTCGTCAACCTGGAGAAGGAACTCGGGGATCGGCCGCTGCCGACCGGGACCACGGCCATCGGGCACACGCGGTGGGCCACGCACGGCGGGCCGACGGATGCCAACGCGCATCCCCACCTCGACAACGCCGGGCGGGTCGCCGTCGTGCACAACGGGATCATCGAGAACTTCGCCGGGCTGCGGGCCGAACTGGCCGAGCGGGGACACGAGCTCCTCTCCGAGACCGACACCGAGGTCGTGGCCCATCTGCTCGCCGAGGAGTTCTCGGTGACGGCCGACCTCGCCGAGGCCATGCGGCTGGTGTGCCGTCGGCTGGAGGGAGCGTTCACGCTGGTCGCGGCGCATGCCGACGAGCCGGACGTGGTGGTGGGGGCGCGGCGGAACTCGCCGCTCGTGGTGGGCGTGGGCGAGGGCGAGGCCTTTCTCGCCTCGGACGTCGCCGCTTTCATCGCCCACACCCGGTCGGCGATCGAGCTGGGTCAGGACCAGGTCGTCGAACTGCGGCGGGACGGCGTGACGGTCACCGGCTTCGACGGTTCTCCGGCAGACGTGCGGTCGTACCACGTCGACTGGGACGCGTCGGCCGCGGAGAAGGGGGGATACGACTACTTCATGCTCAAGGAGATCGCCGAGCAGCCCAAGGCTGTCGCCGACACCCTGCTCGGCCGCATCGACGTCTCCGGGGCGCTGACGCTCGACGAGGTACGGATTCCGGCCTCCGAACTGCGGGAGGTCGACAAGGTCGTCATCGTCGCGTGCGGTACGGCCTTCCACGCGGGCCTCATCGCCAAGTACGCCATCGAGCACTGGACGCGGATCCCGTGCGAGGTGGAGCTGGCCAGCGAGTTCCGCTACCGGGATCCGATTCTCGACTCGCGGTCACTGGTCATCGCCATCTCCCAGTCCGGGGAGACGATGGACACGCTCATGGCGCTGCGGCACGCGCGGGAGCAGGGATCCAAGGTGCTGGCGATCTGCAACACCAACGGGTCGACGATCCCGCGCGAGTCGGACGCGGTGCTGTACACGCATGCCGGGCCGGAGGTGGCCGTCGCCTCGACGAAGGCGTTCCTGACGCAGCTGGTGGCCTGCTACCTCGTCGCCCTGTACCTCGGCCAGGTGCGCGGCACCAAGTGGGGTGACGAGATCCGGGCGGTCATCCGGGACCTCGCGCAGATCTCCGGTGCGGTCGAGCGGGTGCTGGAGACCATGGAGCCGGTGCGTGAGCTGGCGCGGTCCCTCGCCGACAAAGACACCGTGCTCTTCCTCGGGCGGCACGTGGGGTATCCCGTCGCGCTGGAGGGCGCGCTGAAGTTGAAGGAGCTCGCCTACATGCACGCGGAGGGCTTCGCCGCCGGTGAGCTGAAGCACGGGCCGATCGCGCTCATCGAGGAGGATCTGCCGGTGGTCGTCGTCGTGCCCTCGCCGCGGGGGCGGTCCGTCCTGCACGACAAGATCGTGTCCAACATCCAGGAGATCCGGGCGCGGGGGGCGCGGACGATCGTGATCGCGGAGGAGGGGGACGAGGCGGTGGTGCCGTATGCCGACCATCTCGTCCGGATCCCGGTCACGCCGGTGCTGCTGTCGCCGCTCGTCGCGACGGTGCCGTTGCAGGTGTTCGCGTGTGAGCTGGCCACGGCGCGGGGCAACGAGGTCGATCAGCCGCGGAACCTGGCGAAGTCGGTGACGGTGGAGTAGGCGGAACCCGAGGAAGTCCCCGCGGGCCCGCGGGGATTCACCCGAGGGGTCTGTGGGGATTCACCCCAGGGGCCCGGGGCCCCGGGGGGCCGATCGCCCGGGGTGATCGGCCCCCTTCCCCGCACAGGGCGCGTCAGGCCCGCCTGCGTTGCCTTCTCGCCGCGTAGACCTTCCAGGTCGCGAAGGCGAGGGGGAGTTCCAGGATCCAGACGCCCGTCACCGCGTCCCACTCCGGGGCGGCGGCCGAGGCCTCGTCGGCCGTGATGACCGCGCACAGCAGGCCCCAGACCGCCGCGAGCAGGCCCACCAGCCAGAGCGCGGTGGTCCAGGCCCAGGTGGAGCGGCCGTTGCCGGAGGAGCGCGAGCCGGAGGTCCGCGCCTGCGGCTGCGGGATGCGGTCGGGCTCGCGGGCCGGCATCGGTACCACCGCCTGCGGGGGCACGCCCGCGTCCAGTGCCGCGATCCGATCCGGCGTCACCCCTCGGTACAGGGTGGGCTCCACGCTGACGGAGAAGCCGTCGTGGCCGGTCAGGGTGCGGGCGCCGTCGGGGTGGGTGGTCATCGCGGCGACCGCGTCGTAGCGGACGGTGACCGGGCCCCTCGGCGTCAGCAGGCTCACGCCCTCGGCGCCGATGACCAGGGTGACCTCCTCGTCCTCCAGGGACTGGTGGCGGGTGCCGGTGAGGGCGGTCGGCGAGTACTGCGGGGCGAGGGTGAGGCCCGCCCAGTCCAGGCCCCGGCCCGGCACCTGGAGGAGCGCGCCGGCCCATGCCTCCCGGGCGACCTCGCGCAGATCGTCCGTCGTCACCGCGTTCAGCTCGGCCTTGTGCTGCTCGGGGCTGAGGATCCGGTGGCCGAGCAGCAGGCTCAGCGCGTACGAGGGCAGCGTGGCGGCCCCGAGGTCGGGAGTGTCGTACACCTTGAGGAGCTTGCCGCGGACGGAGTCCAGTTCGGACTGCTCGATGTGGCCCGCGCGCAGCCGGGCGAGGGTGTCGACGAAGCCGCCGACGACCGCGTCCTGCTTCTGCGGGAGCGAGTCCGCGTACGCGGTGAGGGTGGCGTGGTCGGCGTCGCGCGGGGAGTAGTCGGCCTCCGCGGAGTAGGAGTAGCCGCCCTCCTGGCGCAGGTCCTGGAAGAGGGCCCGGCCGAGGACGTCCGCGAAGACGCTGCCCGCGGTGGAGCGGCGGAGCACCGAGGTGAGGACGACATGGCCGTCGTCGCCGGTGATGTACGCGGGGGTGATGGGCAGCGCGCTGGTCGCCTCCGGCGCGGGGAAGCGGGAGCCCTCGGGGAGGAGGAGGTCCAGGCCGTCGGGGACATGGTCGCTGGTGATCCACAGCACCGCGTTGTCCCTGGTGAAGCGGGTCTCGGCCCAGTGACGCACCTGGTCCGGCGTCAGGCTCCGGGTGCCGAGCTCGTTGTAGCTCGACAGGCCGTAGCCGCGGGCGCCGTACCGCCACAGCGGCATCCGGTGCTGGGGGCCGTTGCCGCGGCCGGCCGCCTCGGTGCGCAGGATCTCCTTCTCGGTCTCCAGCCGCTGCATCGGCAGGTCCCGCAGCCCCGCGCACACGCTGTTGAGGTACTCGACCACCTCCTCCTCGCTGCCGGTGACGTGGAAGAGGGTGTAGGCGTTCGCCGTCGCGCCGTTGTAGTGCAGGTCGGACAGCCCGAGGCGGTGCAGGGCGAGGTGCTCGACGAGGTGGGTGATGCCGGCGGTGGCCAGGGTCTCGTCGGCGCGGCCCACCCGGAAGAAGAGACCGGCGGTGATCTCGTTGCCCGAGGCGGGTGCGTAGAGGGTGGGGATGTGGTCCGTGGTCGTGTGGGAGACGAGGCCGGTGAGAGCGGCGAGCGCGGCGGCCTGGTCGCCGTCGGCGCCGCTGCCGCTGTCGTCACTGTCGCCGACGAGCTGGTGCAGATCGGTGGTCATCGGTTGCCTCCTCCTCGGGCTTCCAGCGCGGCCTTGCGGGACTTCAGGAACGACGACTTCTTGTCGGGCACGTACTGCCACGGGAACTCGGACGCTCGGTCGCCGAGGAAGGCGAAGTGCGGCGCCGCGTCCTGCCAGTGGTTGCCGAGCGAGAAGGCGAACGCGAACGCGTTGTGTGCGCCGATCGAGTTCCAGTCCGGCCGGTGGGCCGGGTGCAGCACGGACACCTGGGCGGCGTTGCGCAGGTCGTCGCGGACCGCCGCGCCCCGCATGTAGGCCGCGTCCTCTCCGATCTTCAGGTCCAGCCAGCGCTCGATGTGCGCGAGGGCGACCAGGGCGCCGGAGTTCGAGCCGTCGGGGGCCGCGGTCGCGCACTCCCGGGCGAAACCGTGCGCCGCCTCCCAGGAGCCGCTCCACTTCGGGCACAGCTGCTGAAGCAGCTGGGTCTGGGCGCGGTAGTGGTGCGGATGGTGGGCGGAGAGGCGGTCGTAGCGGCGGCGCGCCTCGGCCTGGCCCAGCTGGAGACCGCGCGCGGTCATCAGCCGGGCGGTCCAGGCGGGGGCGTACGAGGGATGCTCTGCGCATATCTCGATCAGCGACTGTTCGGCCCTGCGCAGCCAGTCGTGGAACTGGGTGAACTGGTTCTGGGAGACGTGCTGGGCGCGGGCGCCACTGCGGATGTCCCAGCCGATGCAGACGTACCGCTCGGCGAGCAGCGTGCGCGGCAGCGGGTCGCCGGGCGATTCCGCGACCGCCCGCTCCAGGAAGTTCTCGACGCCGGCGGTGTCGGCGAGGAGGCTGGAGGCCGAGGCGAGCCTGTCGACCGAGTCGAGCCCCGCGAAGTAGGCCCGGACGGCCGGCCAGTTCCCGGCCTGCGCGGCGTCGCGCAGCGGGATCAGCTCGGGTGTGTTGTCGTACGGGTCGAAGGTCGGCCCCGAAGCGCTGGTGGGTCCGCCGCCGGTCATGCCGTTGGTGGTGCTGGTCATTCCTCCGCCCCCTGGCGTCGCTGTCCGCGGCGCGCGGGCTGGCCCCCCAGGGCGCGCGGCGGGTTTTCACCGATGTGGCCGGATGTGATCCCCGGCGTGATCCGGAGTGATCCGGCGTGATTCGGCTTGATCAAGTCGCCGCAGGCTAGCAGCAGGCTGTGACGGTCCGGCCGTAGGGTGCTCGGCATGAGCATCATCGGGGTCGGTATCGACGTGGCGGAGATCGACCGGTTCGCGGCGTCGCTGGAACGGACGCCCGGGCTGGCCCAGCGGTTGTTCCTGCGGAGCGAGTTGTTGCTGCCGAGCGGAGAGCGGCGGGGCGCCGCCTCGCTGGCGGCGCGGTTCGCCGCGAAGGAGGCCCTCGCCAAGGCGCTGGGGGCTCCGCCCGGGCTGCTGTGGACGGATGCCGAGGTGTTCGTCGAGGAGAGCGGGCGGCCGCGGCTGCGCGTGAAGGGGAGCGTCGCCGCGCGGGCGGCCGAACTGGGGGTGCGGAGCTGGCATGTGTCGCTGAGTCACGACGCGGGGGTCGCCTCCGCGGTGGTGGTGGCCGAGGGCTGAGCCGACTCCGGGTGCGGCGGGAGTTTCGGGGGAGAGCTGACGGTGTGCGGCGGGGGCCGGGGGAGTTGGTCGTGTGTGGCGGCGGGGGACCGGGGGAGACTCGGTCGTATGCGTACTGCCTACCGTGTCGAGACCGTCCGTCGTGCCGAGCGGGAGCTGATGGCCCGGCTTCCCGAAGGGGCGCTCATGCAGCGGGCCGCCGCCGGGCTCGCCGCCGCCTGCGCCGATCTGCTGGGGCGGGTGTACGGGAGGCGGATCGTGCTGTTGGTCGGCAGCGGCGACAACGGGGCTGACGCCCTGTACGCGGGGGCTCGGCTCGCCAGGCGCGGGGCGGGAGTCACCGCGGTGCTGCTGACGCCCGAGCGCACGCACGGCGGGGGGCTGACGGCCCTGCGGCGGGCCGGTGGGCGCACGATCGCTCCTGACGGCGCGCAGGACGTCGTCCGGCGCGCCGACCTCGTGCTCGACGGCATCGTCGGGATCGGCGGCAAGGGCGGGCTGCGGCCGGACGCGGCCGCGCTGGCCGCGACCGTCGCCGGGGCCCGGGCCGCCGTCGTCGCCGTCGATCTGCCCAGCGGTGTCGACGCCGACACCGGCGAGGTGCACGGGAGCGCGATCCGCGCCGACCTCACCGTCACCTTCGGTACGCACAAGCCGGGGCTGCTCGTCGATCCGGCGCGGGAGTACGCCGGGTCGGTGCACCTCGTCGACATCGGACTCGGGGGCGAGCTGCCCGCCGAGCCCGAACTGGCCGCCCTCCAGCACGCGGACGTGGCCGGCCTGTTGCCCATGCCGGGCGGTGAGAGCGACAAGTACCGGCGGGGCGTCGTCGGGATCGCCGCCGGGTCCGCCCGGTATCCGGGAGCCGCGGTGCTGGCCGTCGCGGGGGCGCTGCGGGGTGGGGCGGGGGCCGTGCGGTACGTCGGGCCGGCGGGGAACGCGGTCATCGCGCGCTTCCCCGAGACGCTCGTGTCCGACCAGGGGCCCCGGCGGGCCGGGCGGGTACAGGCGTGGGTCGTCGGCCCGGGCGCCGGGGAGGACGCGAAGACGGTGGCGGAGGTGCTGGCCGCCGAGGTGCCGGTGCTGATCGACGCCGACGGGCTGCGGCTCGCGGACCCCGACGCGGTGCGGGAACGTACCGCACCGACGTTGATGACGCCTCACGCGGGGGAGGCGGCCGCGCTGTTGGGGGTGGCGCGGGAGGAGGTGGAGGGGGCCCGGCTGCGGTTCGCGCGAGAGCTCGCGGCGCGGTATCGGGCGACCGTGCTGCTGAAGGGGTCGACGACGTTGGTCGCTGATGCGGGGGGTAAGGGGGCGGTGCGGGTGAACGCCACGGGGACCGCCTGGCTGGCCACGGCCGGGAGCGGGGATGTGCTGTCGGGGCTCGCGGGGTCGCTGCTGGCGGCGG
Organism: Streptomyces sp. NPDC088157; assembly: GCF_044741545.1. NCBI lineage: Bacteria > Bacillati > Actinomycetota > Actinomycetes > Kitasatosporales > Streptomycetaceae > Streptomyces > Streptomyces sp. NPDC088157. The sequence continues at coordinate 1,131,061 of NZ_JBIUSU010000002.1, read as the reverse complement.
GGCTCAGCGCGTTGGACGCGGGGAGTGTGGGGGCGTATCTGCATGGGCTGGCGGGGCGGTTCGCGGCGGGCGGGGCGCCGGTGGGGGCGCACGATGTGGCCGCGGCGGTTCGGGAGGCCTGGCGGGACGTGCGGGGGTAGGGGGCCGGAATCGCTTTGCCCCCGCCGCCCGTGCCCGTCCCCATCCCTGGGGGCTGCCGTCCCCATACCTGCCCGGCTGCCGTCTCCATACCTGGGGGTTGCCGTCCCGTACCTGGGGGCTGCCGTTCCCAGGCCCGCGCTTCGGCCCTGAAGGGGCCTCGCCCTCAAGCGCCGGACGGGTTGGACATACCCGCGCTGAAAGGGTGAATCTGCCGCGCGGCACCCCAGTACGCCGGGGGAGCCGCGCTTGTCTGATCGGATGTTCAGCACACGAACCGTCGCTCTTCTCCTCGCCGCCGTCGCTCTGGTCCCCCTCGGGACCCCCGCCCGCGCCGCTCCTCCTCCCTCCTGGCCCGAGAGTCAGCTCGTGCCCGGGGTGCCGCCGGGGCCGCATCAGCCGTGGCAGATCGACACGCCCGACCAGGTGCTCGCGCCGAAGGTGTACGAGCCCACCGCCGCCGAGGACGCCGTCGAACCACGGGACGCGGTGCAGGGGACGTACGCGCTCGTCGAGTACGTGCCGCTGGACGAGGCCGTCACCCGGATGGTGTGCAGCAGGCGGACCGGGCCGTTCCAGCGCGGGGTCGAGCGATGGCTGAAGCTGAAGGTGGACGGGAAGCAGTCCACCGCGGACTGCACGGCGATCCGGGCGTTCCAGCAGAAGCAGAAGATCAAGCCCGCCATCGGGTTCGCCGGCCCCGTCACCTGGGCGCGGATGCAGCTCATCTCCGCGAAGAAGAACCCCAACGCCCGCGAGAAGTGTCCGGTGCGGACCCGCCGGGTCGCCTGCGTCGATCTCGACCGGCAGCTGACCTGGGTGCAGAAGGGGACGAAGGTCGTCTTCGGGCCCGTGTCGATGCGCAGCGGGCGGGCCGTCCACCCCACCCGCAAGGGATGGCACACCGTCTACTGGCGGCACAAGAACCATGTGTCCACGCTCTACAACACCCCGATGCCCTATGCGCAGTTCTTCGACGGCGGACAGGCCTTCCACGCCGTCTACGGCAGCATCCACACGACCATCGGCTCCATGGGCTGCGTCAATCTGACGGTCGGTGACGCGCGCGGGCTGTGGGGTGTGCTGAAGACGGGCGACCTGGTCTACGTGTGGGGGCACCGGCCCGGTACTTAGGGGCTGTCCGGGCCCTCTGAGACACTGGGCGCGATGAGTGAGACAGCCATGCCGCCCGCCACCCCGCCGCGCGCCCGCGCCGAGATCGACCTGGCCGCGCTGCGGGCCAACGTGCGCGCGCTGCGCGCCAAGGCGCCGGGCGCGGCCTTCATGGCCGTGGTGAAGGCCGACGGGTACGGACACGGGGCCGTCCCGTGCGCCCGCGCGGCCGTCGAGGCCGGCGCCGGCTGGGTCGGCACCGCCACGCCCGAGGAGGCGTTGGCGCTGCGCGCGACGGGCGGGCTGCCGGCGGACGTCAGGATCATGTGCTGGCTGTGGACGCCGGGCGGGCCCTGGCGCGAGGCGGTCGAGGCCGGTCTGGACGTCTCCGTCAGCGGTCTCTGGGCCCTGCGGGAGGTCGTGGAGGGGGCGCGGGCCGCCGGGCGGGCCGCCCGGGTGCAGCTCAAGGCCGACACCGGGCTCGGGCGCAACGGCTGCCAGCCCGCCGACTGGCCCGAGCTGGTGGGCGAGGCCCTGCGCGCCGAGGAGCAGGGGCTGCTCCGGGTCACCGGGCTGTGGTCGCACTTCGCCTGCGCCGACGAGCCCGGGCACCCCTCCATCGCGCTCCAGCTGGGCCGCTTCCACGAGATGGTGGCGTACGCCGAGCAGCAGGGCGTGCGGCCGGAGGTGCGGCACATCGCCAACTCCCCGGCCACGCTCACGCTCCCGGAGACCCACTTCGACCTGGTCCGCCCGGGCATCGCGATGTACGGCCTCTCGCCCAGCCCCGAGCTGGGCTCCGCCGCCGACCTCGGGCTGCGCCCGGTGATGACCCTCGCGGCCTCGCTGGCCCTGGTGAAGCACGTCCCGGGCGGGCACGGCGTGAGCTACGGCCACCACTACGTCACTCCTGGTGAGACCACGCTCGGCCTCGTCCCGCTGGGGTACGCGGACGGCGTTCCCCGGCATGCCTCCGGGAGCGGACCGGTGCTGGTCGGCGGCAAGTGGCGGACGGCCGCCGGACGTATCGCGATGGACCAGTTCGTCGTCGACCTCGGTGGTGACGAGCCCGGTCCCGGAGCGGAGGCGGTCCTCTTCGGCCCCGGCGACCGGGGCGAGCCCACGGCGGAGGACTGGGCCCAGGCGGCCGGAACCATCGGATACGAGATCGTCACGCGCATCGGAGCGCGGGTTCCTCGCGTCTATGTCAATTGAGCCCGTTCAGGTGAATGGGTAACCACACGGGTACCCCGCAGTCAGACCACGGGCATCGGCCAAAGAGGAGCGGTACGTGAGCGAGAGCAGTGCGGAGGTGGTGGCGACCGGCGCTGAGGTGGTGGCGAGTGCCGCCTCGGCGGTCGTTGCCGCCTCCGCCACGGGGGCGGCCGGGAACTGGCGCCGGGCGACCGGTATCGCCGGCGCCGCGATAGGCGTGATCGCCGCGGGCGCGGCGGCGGGTGTCGCCCTGGAGCGGATGACCGTGGGGCGCGGCATGCGGGCGAAGGCCCGGCTCGCCCTCGACTCGACGGGGCCGTACGGGGGGCTGCGCGGCACACCCGGCAAGGCGTACGCCGACGACGGCACCGAGCTGTACTACGAGGTCGACGACGTCGAGCCGCAGGGCGGACCGGCGAACCGGCGGCGCAGGCTCTTCGGGCGCAAGGCCCCGCTCCCCGTCACCGTGGTCTTCAGCCACGGCTACTGCCTCAACCAGGACTCCTGGCACTTCCAGCGGGCGGCCCTGCGCGGGGTCGTACGGACCGTGCACTGGGACCAGCGCAGCCACGGCCGGTCAGGGCGCGGCAACGCCCAGATACAGGACGGCGCGCCGGTCACCATCGACCAGCTGGGGCGCGATCTGAAGGCCGTCGTCGACGCGGCCGTGCCGGAGGGACCGATCGTGCTCGTCGGGCACTCCATGGGCGGGATGACGGTGATGGCGCTGGCCGCGCTGCATCCCGAGCTGATCCGCGACCGGGTCGTCGCCACCGCCTTCGTCGGCACGTCGTCCGGGCGGCTGGGCGAGGTCAACTTCGGGCTGCCGGTCGCCGGCGTGAACGCGGTGCGGCGGGTGCTGCCGGGGGTGCTGAAGGCGCTGGGGCAGCAGGCGGCCCTGGTGGAGAAGGGACGACGGGCCACCGCCGATCTCTTCGCCGGGATCATCAAGCGGTACTCGTTCGCGTCGCGGGACGTGGATCCGGCGGTGGCGCGGTTCGCCGAGCGGATGATCGAGGGCACGCCGATCGACGTGGTCGCGGAGTTCTACCCCGCGTTCACGGATCACGACAAGACCGAGGCGCTCGCCTGTTTCACCGACATACCGGTGCTGGTGCTCGCCGGGATCGGGGATCTGGTCACCCCGAGCGAGCACAGCGAGGCGATCGCCGACGCCTTGCCGGGCGCGGAACTGGTCCTGGTACCGGACGCCGGGCACCTCGTCATGCTGGAGCACCCCGAAGTGGTCACCGACCGCCTCGCTGATCTGCTCGCCCGCACGGGGGCGATACCGAACCCGGCTACGGTGAACGGCTGTGACTCCGCCTCCTCCTGACGGAGGTGGCCTCCAGCCTCCGGCTGCGGTCCAGCCCGAACCGACCCCTTGCGGGGTGTGATCAGTGTACTACTGCGAGTGAGTGATGATGGAAGAGAACGCGGTATCGCCCCGGTCTGTCCAGCTGCGCGTCAACTCCCCCGAGCAAATGCGCGAGTTGGGCCATCGTATGGCCAAGCTGCTGCGGGCCGGCGATCTTGTGATGCTGAGCGGGGAGCTCGGAGCGGGCAAGACGACGCTCACCCGGGGGCTCGGTGCGGGACTCGGCGTCCGGGGCGCCGTCACCTCCCCGACGTTCGTGATCGCCCGGGTGCACCCGTCCCTCGGTGAGGGTCCGCCGCTCGTCCATGTGGACGCGTACCGCCTGGGCGGCGGGCTCGACGAGATGGAGGACCTCGACCTCGACGTGTCGCTGCCCGCGTCGGTGATCGTCGTGGAGTGGGGCGAGGGCAAGGTCGAGGAGCTGACCGACGACCGGCTCCAGGTCCGTATCCACCGGGCCGTCGGCGACACCACCGACGAGGTCCGGCACGTGACGGTGACGGGGCTCGGGGAGCGTTGGGCTTCGGCGGACCTGGACGTGCTGTCGGCCTGAGCGCTCCCCGGGGCGCCCTGGGTCCTCTCCGGGCCGGCCGGAGGGGTTTGCGGGTGAGCGGTCACGCAGGTCCGTGGCCGGTCGCCGGTAGGGCCCTCACGCCGCCTTGGGGTGCTCGGCCGACCGGTCCGTGAGTGCCGGGTCGGGCAGCCGCGGAGGTGTCGAGACGGCTTCCGCGGCCGCGCACGAGGCCAGCAGATCGCGCATGGACACCCCGGCGAGCGTGAACGGCCGCGACGGCTGCGCCTTGGGCTCGGGGACCGGCATGGACGCCTCCTGGGGTTCGGGGGCGGGCGTGGTTAGGTAGACCTAACTACGAAGTCGATACCATGTGACCACGCACTGGACGGGGAACGCAACATTTTGCCGACGTCTTGTCGGAACGTTCAAGAGACGCTCGGGCGCGGAACCCCGGCGCGGTCCACCGTCCACACCTACGGGACGAAGGCCTACGGGCGGCGGCGAACGGGCCACGGTCGGCGGGGCCACTGACGGGGCCACGGTCGGCGGGGTCGCCGCCGAGGGGCCCACGCCCGGGGGGATGACGATCACGGCCTACGGGATCACGACGATCGCCTGGCCGATCGTCGCGAACTCCCACATCGCGTCGCCGTCCGCGACGGTCTCCCGGATGCCGCCCGTCCGCACCGCCGGGTCGGGCTCGGGCAGCTCGCCGTCCAGCGCCGCGCTGAAGCCGATCGTCACGTCGTTCACGGTCGTGAAGCGCACGACGTGCTCGATGGGGGTGCCGTCGGTGCCGGTGACGGCACCCGTACGGGAGGTGACGGCGTAGGTGCCCGGGAGCGGATCCACACTGCCGGGGGCGACCTCGAACGTGCGCTTGACCGCGCCGTTCGACGCGACCAGCCACACCCGGTCGTCCTCCAGCGAGTACACGACCCGCCGGCCCAGGCCGGAGTGGGCCGGCAGCGCGGTGGGGTGCTTCCTGTCCCGGGGCGCCTTCACCGCCTTCGCGGAGGCGCCGCCGTGCTGCGGCTCGGCGAGGTCGGCGGGCGCGCTCGCCGAGGCCTGGAAGGTGAGGAACGCGACCGTCGCCAGGGCCGCCGAGGTGAGCCCGGCCACGAAAGTCGAGCTGTTGCTTGGCATCGGCGATCACCCCGTCTGTCCCGTACGTCACGTTTCGCGGCGACGTTAGCAGTCAGAGCGCCTCCGACCGGTACGGCAGTGTCCGGGGCACGGGAGCCGTAGGCTGTTTGCGTGCTCTTGCTCGCTCTGGATACCGCCACCCCCGCCGTCACCGTCGCGTTGCACGACGGCACGGACGTCATCGCCTCCTCGAGTCAGGTGGACGCGCGCCGGCACGGAGAGCTGCTGCTGCCGGCCGTCGACCGGCTGCTCGAAGGGGCCGGGCTCAGGCTCGACGCCGTCACCGGGATCGTCGTCGGCGTCGGCCCCGGCCCGTACACGGGACTGAGAGTCGGCCTGATGACCGCCGACACCTTCGGGCTCGCGCTCGGCGTCCCCGTGCACGGCGTGTGCACGCTCGACGGCCTCGCCTACGCCTCCGACCTCGAAGCCCCCTTCGTCGTGGCGACCGACGCCCGCCGCAAGGAGGTCTACTGGGCGCGTTACGCCGACTCCCGGACCCGCGTCTCGGGCCCCGCGGTGGACCGGCCCGCCGACATCGCCGACGAGGTGGCCGGGCTGCCGGCCGTCGGCGCGGGCGCGCTGCTGTACCCGGACACCTTCCCCCACGCGCACGAGCCCGAGCACGTCTCCGCCGCGGCGCTCGCGGGTCTGGCCGCGGAGAGGCTGGCCGCGGGCGAGGAGCTGTCGGCCCCGCGCCCGCTGTATCTGCGCCGGCCGGACGCCCAGGTGCCGAAGAACTACAAGGTGGTCACCCCCAAGTGACCGAAGCCGTCAACCCACCCGGTCGGCCCGTGCTGCGGGAGATGCGCTGGTGGGACATCGAACCCGTGCTGGAGCTGGAGAAGGACCTCTTCCCCGAGGACGCCTGGTCCCGGGGCATGTTCTGGTCCGATCTGGCCCACGCCCGCGGCCCCGAGGCGACCCGGCGGTATCTCGTCGCGGTCGACACCACGGCGGACGGCGAGCGGATCGTCGGGTACGCCGGACTGGCCGCCGCCGGTGACCTCGCCGACGTCCAGACCATCGCCGTGGCCCGCGACCACTGGGGCACCGGTCTCGGCGGCCACCTGCTGACGGAGTTGCTGCGGGCGGCGACCGCCTTCGAGTGCGCCGAGGTCATGCTGGAGTGCCGGATCGACAACGTGCGCGCCCAGAAGCTCTACGAACGCTTCGGCTTCGAGGCCATCGGCTTCCGGCGCGGCTACTACCAGCCGGGGAACGTGGACGCCCTGGTGATGAAGCTGACCGATCCATCGACATCCGTGCCGACTCCGGTACAAGGGACACAGGAAACCGAGAACAATGGCTGACGAACCCCTGGTGCTGGGGATCGAGACCTCCTGCGACGAGACCGGCGTCGGCGTCGTGCGCGGCACGACCCTGCTGGCGGACGCGATCGCCTCCAGCGTCGACGAGCACGCCCGTTTCGGCGGGGTCGTGCCCGAGGTGGCGTCCCGGGCCCACCTGGAGGCGATGGTCCCGACCATCGACCGGGCGCTGAAGGAAGCGGGAGTGAGCGCCAAGGACCTCGACGGCATCGCGGTCACCGCCGGTCCCGGCCTCGCCGGTGCCCTGCTGGTCGGCGTCTCGGCGGCGAAGGCCTACGCCTACGCCCTTGGCAAGCCCCTCTACGGCGTGAACCACCTGGCCTCCCACATCTGTGTGGACCAGCTGGAGCACGGCGCGCTGCCCGAGCCGACGATGGCGCTGCTGGTGTCCGGCGGCCACTCGTCCCTGCTGCTGTCCACCGACATCACCTCCGACGTCCGTCCGATGGGCGCGACCATCGACGACGCGGCGGGCGAGGCCTTCGACAAGATCGCCCGTGTGCTGAACCTGGGCTTCCCCGGAGGCCCGGTCATCGACCGCTACGCGCGCGAGGGCGACCCCTCGGCCATCGCGTTCCCGCGTGGCCTCACCGGCCCGCGCGACCCGGTGTACGACTTCTCGTTCTCCGGGCTGAAGACGTCGGTCGCCCGCTGGATCGAGGCGAAGCGGGCGGCGGGCGAGGAGGTGCCGGTCCGTGACGTGGCGGCCTCCTTCCAGGAGGCGGTCGTGGACGTCCTGACCCGTAAGGCCGTTCGGGCCTGCAAGGACGAAGGCGTCGACCACCTGATGATCGGCGGCGGCGTGGCCGCGAACACCCGGCTGCGGGCCCTGGCCCAGGAGCGCTGCGAGGCCGCCGGTATCCGGCTGCGTGTCCCGCGCCCCAAGCTGTGCACGGACAACGGCGCGATGGTGGCGGCCCTGGGCGCGGAGATGGTGGCCCGGGGACGCGGCGCGTCCGGCTGGGACCTGTCGGCGGACTCCTCGCTGCCGGTGACGGAGCCGCATGTCCCGGGGCACACGCACGACCACGACCATGTGCACGGGGTCGGCAAGGACAACCTCTACTCATGAGGATCACGTCATGACCGTCGCGCTGATGTGGGAGGCCCGGGCGGTCACCGGGCGGGGCGAGGAACTGCTGGCCTGGGCGCGGGCGCAGGAGCTCGCGGACCCGCCCGTGCGCCGGGAGACCTTCCGCGCCCCGCAGGACCGGGTGCTGGTCATCACCTGGTGGGACGCCGACTACGACGCCGTCCTGCCCGAACTTCCGGAGCCCGACGGGGAGTTGGCGAGCCGGGCCGTGCACCGGTGGCGGTTCGAGCCGGTGGCGGACCGGTGAGCGGTTCGGTGGCTGGGCGGTCGAGCGGTCGGGGGCTCGTCGTCTCCGCTTCGAGCGCGGCCCGGTCGCGGTGCCGTGGCGGCGGCTCGCCGGGCTCTCGCGAAGGCGCCGGGACGAGGGCGACCGCGCTCCCGGGGCCTGCGCCGTTCCGCGGGTCCCGGGACCTCACCTCAGTCACGCAGGACGTCCGCCTCGCACCGCAGCCGCCGCTCCGCCCCCACCTCGCGCACCGGACCGGTCAGCCGTAGCCGGGCCACCTCCCGCGCGTCCGCGCTGGACGCTCCCAACCGCAGCTCCAGCGCCCCGGGTTCGACCACCCGGCGACCCGCGCGGTCGGTGAACGCCGACAGGTCGGCGTGGAAGCGGAAGGTCACCCGTGCCGACTCGCCCGCCGTCAGCTCCAGCCGCTGATAGCCGATCAGCCGTACGTCGGGACGCGTCACGCTCGCCACCGGGTCGTGCAGATACAGCTGCACGACCTCCGCGCCCGCCCGCCCACCGGTGTTGCGGACCGTGACGGAAAGGTCGTACGAGCCGTCCGTGCCGATCTCCGCGTCCGGTCCGGTGAAGTCCTCCCACACGAACTCCGTGTACGAGCGCCCGTGTCCGAACGGGTACAGCGGGGTCGGGTCCAGGTTGCTGACCTCGCCCGCCAGGCCCAGCGGCGGCTGGAGGTAGGTCCAGGGCTGGCCGCCCGGCAGGTGCGGCACGCTGACCGGGAGGCGGCCCGAGGGGTTCACCCGGCCGGACAGCACGCCCGCCACCGCCGGACCGCCCTCCTCGCCAGGGAAGAACGCCTGGACCACCGCCCCCAGCCGCCCGTGCCAGCGGCCGAGCGCGTAGGGGCGGCCGGTGAGCAGCACGAGGACGACCGGGACGCCCGTCGCGACCAGCGCGTCCAGCAGTTCGCCCTGGACGCCGGGCAGGTTCAGGTCGGCCACGTCGCAGCCCTCGCCGGAGGTGCCCCGGCCGAACAGGCCCGCCCGGTCGCCCAGGACGGCTACGCAGAGGTCCGCCTCCGAGGTGCGGGCGATGGCCTCCGTGAAGCCGGACGGATCCGGGTCCGAGACCCCGCAGCCCTCCGTGAACGTCACCTTCGCGTCGGGGAGTTCGGCCCGAAGGGACTCCAGCAGGGTCGGGATCTCGATGCCCAGGTCCGCCTCGGGGTGGTGGGTGAGGACATGGGACGGGAAGGAGTAGCAGCCCAGCATCGCCAGCGCGTCCGCCGCCCTCGGGCCCACCACGGCGATACGGGTGTCGGGGGCGAGCGGGAGGAGACCGTCGGGGTTGTCCAGCAGGACCACCGACTCCTCCGCCAGCCGGCGGGCCAGGGCGCGGTTCGCCGGGGGGTCGAGGTCGACCGGCGCGGCGGTCGCCGGCTCCGGCCGCCAGTCCTCGTCCAGCAAACCCAGTTCGCACTTCTGGAGCAGGACGCGGTGGGCGGCCCGGTCGACCAGTTCCTCGGGGAGCTCGCCGGCGCGCACGGCCGCGACCAGCGCCTCGCCGTAGTACTTCACGGTGGGCAGCTCGACATCGATGCCGGCCGCCAGGGCGAGGTGGGCCGCCTCGGCGGGGGTGCCGGCGACCCGGTGCAGGGTCTGGAGGAAGCCGATGCCGAAGTAGTCGGCGACGACCGTGCCGGTGAAGCCCCACTCCTCCCGCAGGAGGCGGGTCAGCAGTTCGGGGTCGGCGGAGGCGGGGACGCCGTCGCGTTCGGTGTAGGCCGCCATCACCGAGCGGGCGCCGCCCTCGCGCAGCGCCATCTCGAAGGGGGGCAGGGTGACGTCCGCGAACTCGCGTGTCCCCGCCCGCACCGGGGCCAGGTTGCGGGCGCCCGCCGAGGAGGCGTACCCGGCGAAGTGCTTGAGCGTGGCGACGACCCCGGCGGACTCGAGTCCGCGGACGTAGGCCGTGCCGACCGTGCCGACCAGGTACGGGTCCTCACCGATCGTCTCCTCGACCCGGCCCCAGCGCGGATCCCGTACGACGTCCAGGACGGGGGCGAGACCCTGGTGGACGCCGACCGCGCGCAGGTCGCGGCCGATCGCCCGGCCCATCTCCTCCACCAGCGGCGGATCGAAGGTGGCGCCCCAGGCCAGCGGGACCGGGTAGGCGGTGGCCCGCCAGGCGGTGAAGCCGGCCAGGCACTCCTCATGGGCGACCGCCGGAATGCCGAAGCGGCCGGCCGCGGCGATCCGTCGCTGGGCGAGGGCCAGGGCGCGGGCGCCGACCGCGGGGTCCACGGGCGCGGTGCCGAAGGACCGGGTCAGCTGGCCGAGTCCCCGGGCGATCAGCTCGTTCCAGTCGTAGTCGGCGGTCATGTCGTGCTGGTGCGGGGCGACTCCGTCGCCGTCCGTCGCGGCGCCGACCCACACGCCGTACAGCTGGGCGGTCTTCTCCTCCAGGGTCATCCGGGAGAGGAGGTCGTCGACGCGGACGGTGGCGGGCAGGGCGGGGTCACGCCAGGGGGCGGTGGTCATGAAACTCCTGTCAGAGGTCGGTGAGCCACCAGGTGGACAGTCGGACAGTCGGTGCGGACAGCGAGCCGAACGAATGTTTCGAGCTGTACTTCGAATGTTCCGGGAACCTATGGCGTCGCAATAGGTTCGTCAAGAGGTCGCGTGGCGATACGATCGCCGCCATGACACCCTCGGAGCCCGCGGAAACCCGGACAGAAGCACGGACGGAAGCGCGGCCGACCCAGACCGCGACGCTCGCGGAGATCGCCCGTGAGGCCGGCGTATCGGCACCGACTGTTTCGAAGGTCCTCAACGGCCGCGCCGACGTCGCCCCCTCGACCCGCACCCGTGTCGAGGAACTGCTGCGCGCCCACGGCTACCGGCGCCGCCGCGCGGAGGCGACCCGCTCCCCGCTGATCGACCTGGTCTTCCACGAGTTGGAGAGCGCCTGGGCGATGGAGGTCATCCGGGGTGTGGAGAACGTGGCGCGGGACGCCGGACTGAGTGTCGTGCTCAGTGAGAGCGCCGGACGGCTCACTCCCGGGCGGACCTGGGCCGACCAGGTCGCCGCCCGCCGCCCGCACGGCGTCGTGCTGGTCCTCTCCGGGCTGGACGAGTCCCAGCGGGCGCTGCTGACCAGCCGGTCCATCCCGTTCGTCGTGATGGACCCGGCCGGCGACCCGGGCGCCGACGTGCCGTCCATCGGCGCCACCAACTGGCAGGGCGGCCTGGCCGCCACCCGGCACCTGGTCGAACTGGGGCACCGGCGGATCGGCGCGATCAGCGGGCCGCCGCAGATGATGTGCAGCCGCGCCCGGATCGACGGTTACCGCGCCGCGCTGGAGACGGCCGGGCTGCCGGTCGACCACGGGCTGATCAAGACCGGCGACTTCCACCACGAGACCGGTTACCGACTCGGCCGCGAGCTCCTCGACCGTCCCGACCGGCCCACCGCCGTCTTCGCGGGCAACGACCTCCAGGCGCTCGGTTTCTACGAGGCCGCCCGCGAACTGGGTCTGCGCATCCCGGAGGACGTGAGCGTGGTCGGCTTCGACGATCTGCCGGTGGCCCGCTGGGTGGGCCCGCCGCTCACGACCGTGCGCCAGCCGCTGACGGAGATGGCCGAGGCGGCCGCCCGGCTGGTGCTGGAGCTGGGGCGCTCGACGTCCCGGGAGGCGCCGACGGCGACCCGGGTGGAGCTGGCGACGAGCCTGGTGGTGCGGACGAGTACCGGAGCGCCGCCCACCCGGTAGGAACGCCTGTGGCTGGAAGTTGACGTATTGACGGGTGTGGCGGACGCCTCCACACTCCTCCGAAGCCAGTCGGTTGTTCAACCGAAACTTTCGGAGGCACCCGCATGAGATCTCTGAGAACAGGCTTGTCCCTGGCGTCCCTCGTGACCGGCCTCGCGCTGCTGCTCACGGCGCCGGCGGCGCACGCGGCCGACACCCCGCTGCGCGACCTCGGCGCCGCCAAGGGGAAGGTCGTCGGCACGGCGGTCACCGGCTCCAAGCTCACCGGTACCTACGGCGACCTCGCCGGGGCACAGTTCAGCTCGCTGACCCCCGGCAACGCCATGAAGTGGGGCTCGGTGGAGCCGACCCAGAACTCCTTCAACTGGGCGGAGGCCGACCAGATCGTGGCCTTCGCGCAGGCCCACGGCCAACAGGTGCGCGGCCACACCCTGGTCTGGCACAGCCAGAACCCCGGCTGGCTCACCAACGGCAGCTGGACGTCCGCCCAGCTGAGCACCCTGCTCCGGAACCACATCGACACCGAGGTCGGCCGCTACCAGGGGAAGATCGCCGCCTGGGACGTCGTCAACGAGCCCTTCAACGAGGACGGCACCTACCGCTCGACCCTCTGGTACAACGGACTCGGCACGGACTACATCGCGAACGCCCTCACCTGGGCCAGGGCCGCCGACCCGGCGGCGAAGCTCTACATCAACGACTACAACGTCGAGGGTGTCAACGCGAAGAGCACGGCCCTCTACAACCTGGTCAAGTCGCTGAAGGAACGCGGAGTTCCCGTCGACGGGGTCGGTCTCCAGGCCCATCTCGTCCTCGGTCAGGTCCCCGCCACCCTCCAGCAGAACATCCAGCGCTTCGCCGATCTGGGCGTCGACGTGGCGATCACCGAGCTGGACATCCGGATGACGCTGCCGGCCGACAGCGCCAAGCTGGCCCAGCAGAAGGCCGACTACAAGGCCGTCACCGCGGCCTGCTTGGCGGTGGCGCGCTGCGTGAACCTCACCGTGTGGGGCTTCACCGACTCCGACTCCTGGGTGGAGAGCACGTTCCCGGGACAGGGGGCGGCGACGCCGTACGACGCGAACTACGCGCCGAAACCGGCGTACTACGGCATCGCCGAGGCGCTGGGCGGTACGACGACACCTCCGCCGACCGGTGCCTGCACGGCGGCCTACAAGGTGGGCAGCCAGTGGAACACCGGGTTCACCGGGAACGTGACGATCTCCTGCTCGGGCGCTTCGCTGTCGTCCTGGAAGGTGACCTGGACGTACGGCGCGGGCCAGCAGATCACCCAGGCCTGGAACGCCGGCTGCACCCAGTCGGGGGCGGCCGTGACGTGTGTGAACGCCTCGTACAACGGGTCGGTCGCGGACGGGGGTTCGGTGAGCTTCGGGTTCAACGCGAACTGGAGCGGCGGCAATCCGGTGCCGACCGTGACACTGGGCTGAGGATCGTGAGATTTTCCCGAGAAATCCGGCGTGGGCCCGCCGTCCTAACGGTCCGCTCATAATTCGGACCTACGTTCTTGTCCGTGACGCGACATGAGGAGCAGGACGACGCGGGCAGACAGACCGGCCGGCGGTCGAGAGTGCTGAAGACCGCCGGCCTCACCCTGGCCGCCGCCTTGGTGGCGGGCATCGGGACGGCGGGCTGGGCGTACTGGCGCCTCAACGACAACATCAAGAGCGTCGACATCGACAACGCGCTCGGCGACAACCGCCCCGCGAAGGCGGTCACGACCCCGGCCCCGTCCGGCTCGGCGTCCGCCTCCCCGCTGCCCACCGGGGCGGTCAACATCCTGGTGCTGGGCTCGGACTCGCGCAGCGGCGCGGAGAACCAGGAGCTCGGCGGCGGCGACAGCTCGGGCGCCCGCTCCGACACGGCGATGGTCGTGCACATCGACGCGGGCCGCACGACGGCCACCGTCGTCAGCATCCCGCGCGACACCCTCGTCACCCGCCCCTCCTGCCCGCTGTCCGACGGCGGCTCGACGGCGGTGGCGTACGGCGCGATGTTCAACACCGCCTACTCGGTCGGCGGTCCGGTCTGCGCCGTCAAGACGGTCGAGTCGATCACCGACATCCGTATGGACCACTACGTCGAGGTCGACTTCTCGGGCTTCGCGAAGCTCGTGGACGCGCTCGGCGGGGTCACCGTCACCACCGACGAGGACATCGACGACGACGACAGCCACCTGCGCCTCGCGGCCGGCACCCACCACCTCGACGGCACGAAGGCGCTCGCCCTGGCCCGCACCCGGCACGGCATAGGCGACGGCAGCGACCTCGGCCGCATAGGCCTCCAGCAGAAGCTGGTGAAGGCCCTGCTGGAGCGGATCGCCTCGACCGACCTGCTGACCAGCCCCACCAAGCTGTACAACGTCGCCGACGCGGTCACCGGCAGCCTCACCACGGACACCGGCCTCGACTCCCTCGCCGAGCTGACGGAACTCGGCCAGAGCCTGAAGGGCCTGTCGGCCGCCACCCTCGAAACGGTGACCATGCCCGTGGTGGCGGCCCCCTCGGACCCCAACCGGGTGGTGGCCGAGGAGCCGGCGGCGAGCACGCTGTGGAAGTCGCTGAAATAAGTTCGGGTGAGGTGTCGATCCGGTCCGCTCCCGTTCGACGAAGGTGTGAGAGGCCGGGAAGGACCCGGCTCATCGGACCCGAGGAGTCACCATGCCCCGCTACCTGTCGCTCGTGAAGATCGACGAGGCCACCGCCCCCGCCGAGGGCCCCAGCCCCGAGCTGATGCAGCGGATGGGCGAGCTGATCGAGGAGATCACCAAGGCCGGCGTCATGCTCGACACCGCCGGGCTCACGCCGTCCGCGCAGGGCGCCCGCGTGCACTGGGAGGGCGGAAAGCTCTCCGTCACCGACGGGCCCTTCACCGAGTCCAAGGAGGTCGTCGGCGGCTACGCGCTCATGCAGTGCAAGGACATGGCCGAGGCCCTCGAGTGGACGAAGCGGTTCCTGAAGGTGCACGAGGAGCACTGGACGGTGACCTGCGAGGTGCGGGAGATCGCGGAGGGCTGAGGGTCACTCACACCTTCCCCGGCACGTGTCCTGGTGCGTTCCCCGGTGCGTTCCTTGGTCCGCGAGCGTGCCGGGGTGTTCGATGGTGGGCTGTGGAACAACAGCCCGCCCCCGGCCCCCGGCCCGCCCCGGATCCCCGGCCCGCCCAGGATCCCCGTACGCCTTCGGGGACCCGGCCCGCCTCGGACCCCCGGACCGCCATCGAGACCGTCTTCCGCATCGAGTCCCCCCGGGTCATCGCCGCCGTGGCCCGTGTCGTCCGGGACGTCGGCATCGCGGAGGAACTGGCGCAGGACGCCCTGGTCGCCGCGCTGGAGCAGTGGCCGCGCGACGGGGTGCCGGACAACCCCGGCGCCTGGCTCACCGCCGCCGCCCGGCACCGCGCCGTCGACCTGGTCCGCCGCCGGGAGACCTACGCCCGCAAGCTCCGCGAGATCGGCCGCGGCCTGGACACGACGGTCCCGCCGGAGGAGCCCGCCGACCCCGACGCCATCGACGACGACCTGCTCAGGCTCGTCTTCACCGCGTGCCATCCGGTGCTTTCCGCCGAGGCCCGCACCGCCCTCACCCTGCGCCTGCTCGGCGGCCTGAGCACGCCCGAGATCGCCCGCGCCTTCCTGGTCCCCGAGGCAACCGTCGCCCAGCGCATCGTCCGCGCCAAGAAGACCCTGGCCACCAGGAACATCGCCTTCGAGGTGCCGTACGGGCCCGACCGCGAGGCCCGTCTCGGCTCGGTCCTCGACGTCATCTACCTGATCTTCAACGAGGGGTACGCGGCCACCGCGGGCGACGACTGGCTGCGCCCGGCTCTGTGCGAGGACGCGCTGCGGCTGGCCCGGCAGCTGGCGGCCCTGATGCCGAAGGAGCCGGAGGTCCACGGCCTGGTCTCGCTGCTCGAGTTCCAGGCGTCCCGCACCGCGGCCCGCACCGCCCCCGACGGCAGGCCCGTCCTCCTCGAGGACCAGGACCGGCGCCGCTGGAACCGCATGCTCGTCGCCCGTGGCATCGCCGCCCTCGACCGGGCCGGCACCGCATCCCCCGCTCTCGACTCCGCTCGGGCAGGGGGAGCTCCCGGCCCGTACGTCCTCCAGGCCGCCGTGGCCGCCTGCCACGCCCATGCCCCCTCCTACGAGGACACCGACTGGAAGGCCATCGCCACCCTGTACGGCCTGCTGGCCGCCCGGGCCCCGTCCCCGATCGTCGAACTCAACCGCGCGGTCGCCGTGTCGAGGGCGGACGGCCCGGGACCCGCCCTGGAGATCGTCGACGGCCTCGTCGCCGAACCGGCCCTCCGTGACTACCACCTCCTGCCCAGCGTCCGCGGCGACCTGCTGCTGCGACTGGGCCGGGCGGCGGAGGCGAGTGCCGAGTTCGAACGCGCGGCGGAGCTGACGGGCAACGAGCGGGAGCGGGAACTGCTACTGGCCCGAGCGGCGGACTGCCGAGGACGAGCCGATCCTTGAACATCTGTTCACTCGTAAATCCGTTCTCTCCGTGCCCACTTGGGAAATACAGTGACCCAGCCGCTGTGAAACGGCTGTGCGGTCGGCCTGGGAGACCACCCATGGACGCCGACCCCGCCCGCACGCGGCACTTCTGACGTCATGTGACCCGGGGGGTCTACAACTTGAGATCGTTCACGCGCCGCCGTGCCGCGGCCCTCGCCACCGCGGCGGCGTTCGCCGCGGTGGGCGCCCTGGCCACCGCGCCGGGCGCCGCCGCCGACGACGCCGGGCCCTGGCCCGGCACCGAGGGCGCCATTCTCACCGACGGTGGGGTGCTGACCAACCCGGTCACCGGCAGGGTGGTGCAGGTCCCCAACGTGGGGAGCTACGCCACCTGGGCGCCGGACGGCAGCCGCATCGTCTCCGAGTGGAGCAGCGTCCGCCCCAACGGCTCCAACAAGATCGCCCTGCCCTCGGCGGTGGGCATGCGCAGCTCCGCCTCCTACGAGGACCTGACCTTCTGGTACGGCGGCCGCTTCGTCGTCTTCTCCACCGGCGGCCAGCTCGCCTACGGCCCCTCCGACGGTTCATGGGCGCCCGGCCCGCTGCTGTCGGCGAGCCTGGAACCGGCCGACGTCTGCGACACCGACCCGACCGTGAACCCCGACGGCCAGGTCGCGTTCGAGCGCAGCGTCAACTACGGCTGCTACGACAACGCCGGCGTCTTCGTCTACGACTCCGTCGCCAAGACCGTCAAGCGTGTCCTGACCGACGCCGGGCAGCCCGCCTACTCCCCGGACGGCACCAAGCTGGCCTTCGTGCGCAAGGTCGACGGCGCGCCGCAGATCTTCACGGCGAACGCCGACGGCACCGACGTCCGGCAGCGCACCACCGGCCCCCGGCAGTTCGCCAACCCGTCCTGGTCGCCCGCCGGCACCCGGATCGTCTTCGACGCCCACACCTCGCCGAACAGCGACGACGTGCACACCACCGAGTACGTCGACCTGGCGACCGGCGAGCTCACCAAGGTCGGGGACCGGGCGACGGGCAGCAACCCCAGCTGGCAGCCGCTGCGCAAGAACGGCATCGGCCGGGTCTGGGGCGGCGACGTCTACGCCACCAACATCGCCTCCTCCCGCTGGACCTGGAACACCATCGGCCAGAGCGAGCCGGGCCTGATGAACGCCAAGTCCGCGGTGCTCGTCAACCGGGACGACCCGGCGTACGCCGTCACCGCGCCCGCCCTGGCCGGCAAGAAGCAGGGCCCGGTACTGATGACTCCGAAGACCGGGCTGTCGGCGCCGGTGAAGCGGGAGCTGAAGCGGGCGGTGCGGCCGGGGTCGACCGTCTACCTCGTCGGCGGCACGGCCGTCCTCAACGGTCCGGTCGCCACCCAGTTGAAGACGCTCGGCTATGCCGTGAAGCGGCTGTCCGGCACGGACCGCTACGCGACCTCGGTGGCCGTGTCGAAGGCGATCTCCACCAGCCCCAAGTACGTGTTCCTGGCCGGCGGCTCCGAGTACCGGGCGGCCCTCTCGGCGGCCGCCGCGGCCGGCTCCGACGGCACGGCCGGCGCGGGCAGCGTCGTCCTCACCAACGGCAAGACGCTCACCGCGTCGGTGAAGGCGTACCTCAACAGCCTCAACCCGGACAAGACCATGATCATCCCGGTGGGTTCGGCGGCGAGGTACGCGCTGACCCACGCGAGCTACCCGCGGTGGCCGTCGACGTACTCGTACTACCCGATCTCGGGCGGCACGGACGCGGCCATCTCGGTGGCGATCGCGAAGTTCTGGTGGAGCGCGCCCGGCCAGACCGCCCTCGCCTACAGCGGCGCCTGGCGGGACGGGGTCTCCGCGGCGGCCGCGATGAACGTCTTCGGACCCGTTCTGTGGACGACTCGCCCCGCCCTGTCGAGCGAGGTCAACAGCTATCTGCTGCGCGAGTCGGCGAGCGTCAACTTCACGGCCGCCTTCGGCTCCACCGCCGGGGTCACGGGCACGGAGCTGAACACGGTGGGTTCCGCGATGAGCGCCGGTTTCTTCGACTACCGCCCGTACTACAACGGCGTCATCCCGCCGAGCGCGGGGCAGTCCGCCCTCGCGCTGGGCGGCGACGACGGGCGGCCCGCCGCCGGGGCTCCCGCCGCCACGGCGCAGCGGTCCGCCCCGGCCGGCGCCCAGCCGGACCTGGCATCGCTCAAGACAGTCCACCGGCAGTAGCGGCCGGCCCCGCGGGGGCGCCGACGAGCATCGTCGGCGCCCCCGCCACCCGGGTCAGGAAGACGGTCGCCGAGTGCGGCCCCCGATCCCTGGGAAGCACCTTCTTCCGCAGCTCCTCCGGCTCCACCGCCGACCCGCGCTTCTTCACGGTCAGGATCCCGACCTCCCGCTCCCGCAGCAGCGCCTTCAACTTCTTGACGTTGAAGGGGAGCCGGTCGGTGATCTCGTAGGCGGTGGCGTACGGGGTGGGGCGCAGGGCGTCGGCGGTGACGTAGGCGATGGTCTCGTCGATCAGCCCGCCGTCGAGCTCCCGGGCCACGTCGGCGACCAGATGCGCCCGGATGACGGCCCCGTCGGGCTCGTACAGATACCGCCCGACCGGCCGGACCTCCGGGTCGGGCAGCCCCCTGCCGACCAGCGTCCGCGGCCCCGGCAGCAGGGTCGCCCGGACGGACCCCGGCTCGGCGGTCCCGAACCACAGCACCGCCTCCTTCACATCCCCGCCGTCCGAGATCCACTCGGTCTCGGCCTCGGCGGGGATCGCCTCGTGCGGCACGCCCGGCGCGATCTTCAGGGCGGCGCGCGGGGCGGCGAGGGCGGCGCCGACCGCCCACGACAGCGGCGGCGAGTACGCCTCGGGATCGAAGATGCGCCCGCGGCCGCCTCTGCGCGCCGGATCGACGAACACGGCGTCGTAGCCGCCGGTGTCCACCTCGGTGACGTCCGCCTCCCGCACCTCGATCAGCCCGCTGAGCCCCAGCGCGTCGGCGTTCGCGCGCGCCGCCTCCGCCGTGGCCGGGTCCCGGTCCACGGCCAGCACCCGGATCCCGGCCCGTGCGAGCGCGATCGCGTCGCCGCCGATCCCGCAGCACAGGTCGGCGACGGAGGTCACGCCGAGCGCCTTCATCCGCTCGGCCCGGTGACCGGCGACACTCGCCCGCGTCGACTGCTCCACCCCGTTCGGCGTGAAGAACATCCGCTCCGCGTCCTCGGCCCCGAACTTCACCGCCGCCCGCTGCCGCAGTCCGGCCTGGCCGATGGCCGCGGACACCAACTCGGCGGGGTACTCGCGGCGCAGCCGGGTGGCGACGGCGAGTTCGTCGGCGGGAGCGGTGCCACGCACCGCGTCGAGGAGGGCACGGCCCTCGGGAGTGAGCAGCGGAGCGAGGACGTTCACCTCCTCATTGTCGGCCAACCGCACGCCTCGCCGGCCAGGGGGTCCTGTCGGCCGGGCGCGAGCCGCCCGCGGTCTCTGTGGGCCAGTCGGTGGACGGTGGGTGCCCGGCGGCGGTGTCGGGTCGGGTTCCGGGACGGTGACTGCGAGGATCCGGCGCCATGGGACCTGTCGTACAAGATGATGAGAAGCTCGGCTGTTCTCACATGCCGCGCCGACGCGGGCGTACGGGAATCCGGCGCGGCCGTGGACGTACGGGAATCCGGACCGCGATCGTCGGCCTCGCGCTGGCCACCATCGCCTCGGGCTGCGCGGGAGGCGGCGAGGGCGCCGGCCGCAGGACCGGCCCCGCGGCGGGCCAGCAACCCGAGAAGGCGGCACCCCCCGAGGCGCCGCCCGCCCGCGCCCTGCACTCGTACGCCGCCAGGCTCCGCGCCGCCCACCGGGTCCGGGTCGCCGCGGCGAGGCGCTGGGGCCTGAAGAAGGTCCCGCTGACACCCCCGGCGCCACCCGAACACAAGCCGGAGATCACCACCCGCAAGGGCTTCGAGGTCGACGACCACGAGGAACTCGGTCTCCCGCCGGTCTTCACCGCCGTCCCCACCAAGGACAGGGTCGTCTTCCTCACCATCGACGACGGCGCCGAGAAGGACCCGGCGTTCCCGCGCATGATGAGTGACCTGAACATCCCGTACACCGCCTTCCTCAGCGACTACCTGATCAAGGAGGACTACGGCTACTTCAAGAGGATGCAGGACCGGGGCGTGACCCTGAACAACCACACCCTCCACCACCCCTACCTGCCCGCCCTCTCCTACGCCCGCCAGAAACGCGAGATCTGCGGCATGCAGGAGGTGATCCGCGAGCGCTACGGGAAGCGCCCCGTCCTCTTCCGGCCGCCGTTCGGCAACTACGACCAGGACACCCTGCGTGCCGCCAAGACCTGCGGCGTGCGCTACGCCCCACTCTGGGACGAGGAGGTCTTCGTCGACCACTGGGAGTACCGCGAGTGGGACCGGGACCTCCACCCCGGCGACATCGTCCTGACCCACTTCCGCGGCCGCGGCGACTGGAAGGGCACGATGCCCGACATGGTCCGCCGGTTCCTGAACAAGGTCACGGCCAAGGGCTACGCGGTAGCCCGACTGGAGGACTACCTGTGAGGACACCACGAACGCCATGGACGACGCGGTCGACGCGGACGGAGCCGACGACGCGGACGGCACGGACGGAGCCGACGACGCGGACTGGACCGGTGACATGGCCGCGACCGGTGACATGGCCGGGACCGCCGACTCCTACCGGACCGGCGGCGCCTACCGGACCGGCGACGCGCAGACCGGCGGCGCGGACGGGACCGAAGGCGGGGACGGGACCGAAGGCGGGGACGGGGCCGGAGACGCGGACGGGACAGGAGGCAGGGGCGAGGCGGGGGCTGCCGGCCGCTCTCCTGATCCTGACGACCCTCACGGCGCTGGCGGTCCTGGCCGGCCTGACGGGCTGTGCCCAGTCCGTCGACCCCATCGAACGGCTGGGCAAGAAGGCCGCCGCCGGGGTCCGCCCGCACGGCCCGGCCCGGCAGCAGGCATACCGCCGCTGGGGCCTGACGGCCCCCCTGGCCCCCGCACCGGGCCGCCCCTCCCGCTCCCTGGCGGGCAGTCCCGGAGCGGCCTTCCCCCCGGTCGTCGACCACGTCCCGACCACCGACAGGGTCGTCTTCCTCACCTACGACGACCGCGCCGAACGCGACCCCCGATTCGTCGACATGGTCCGCGAACTGCGCCTCCCGGTGAGCATGTTCCTCACGGACAGCGTGGTGGGCCCGGGCTACGCCCACTTCGCCCGCCTCCAGTCCGTCGGCGCGAACATCCAGAACCACACCCTGGACCACCCCGCCCTGCGCGGCCTGCCGTACGCCGGCCAGCGCGCCGAGATCTGCGGCCAGCAGGACAAGCTCCGCTCCCGCTTCGGCCTGCGCCCCCGCCTCTTCCGCCCGCCCTACGGCGCCTACGACGCCACCACCCGACGCGCCGCCGCCGACTGCGGCATCGCGGCCATCGTCCTCTGGCGCGCCTCGATGGGCCCCACCGACCTCACCTACACCCACGGCCCCGAACACCTCCACCCCGGCGACGTCATCGCGGTAGCCCCGGACGAGTCCACGGGCCCGGGCCTGAGAGAGCGGACGACGCGACTACTGCGCCGGGTGCAGGAGCAGGGCCTGACGGTGGGCCGATTGGAGGACTACGTCTGAGGGCCGTTCGCGAGGGCGCCACCTCTGCGCCGGGCCAGGAAGACCAGCCCGTCCGGCGTTTGAGGACAAGGGCCCTTCAAGGGCGACAGCGGGGGCCCGGGGGCGGCAGCCGCCGGTGCGGACCCACCCCGAGACCGGCCGACAAGGACACCCACCCGAGCCGAAAACTTGGCCGACGCGCCGCACGCATTGGCACTCCGCTTGACCGAGTGCTAATCGCGGTCATAGTCTCGCTTCTGGCACTCCCCACTGGAGAGTGCCAATAGCGACGGGCAGGTCCGGCACCCGCGACGACGGATCCACCTGGTCGCCACCTCAGACAGTTAGCCCCGTGAGATCTCCGAAGGGGGAGGTCGGATCGTGACGACCACCAGCTCCAAGGTTGCCATCAAGCCGCTCGAGGACCGCATTGTGGTCCAGCCGCTCGACGCCGAGCAGACCACCGCCTCTGGCCTGGTCATCCCGGACACCGCGAAGGAGAAGCCCCAGGAGGGCGCCGTCCTCGCGGTGGGCCCGGGTCGCTTCGAGAACGGCGAGCGCCTGCCGCTCGACGTCAAGGTCGGCGACGTCGTCCTGTACAGCAAGTACGGCGGCACCGAGGTGAAGTACAACGGCGAGGAGTACCTCGTCCTCTCGGCTCGCGACGTGCTCGCGATCATCGAGAAGTAATTCACCCAGTTTTGCAGTGAACTGC
Organism: Streptomyces sp. NPDC088157; assembly: GCF_044741545.1. Taxonomy (NCBI): domain Bacteria; kingdom Bacillati; phylum Actinomycetota; class Actinomycetes; order Kitasatosporales; family Streptomycetaceae; genus Streptomyces; species Streptomyces sp. NPDC088157. The sequence continues at coordinate 1,108,350 of NZ_JBIUSU010000002.1, read as the reverse complement.
GCTCCTGGCCCCGCGTCTTTGTGAAGCCGGGAGCTGGGGGCGCAGTTCGTTTCTCCCACGTTTTCCGAGAGGGCTGAACCGCTCCCATGGCGAAGATCCTGAAGTTCGACGAGGACGCCCGTCGCGCCCTCGAGCGCGGCGTCAACAAGCTTGCCGACACGGTCAAGGTGACGATCGGCCCCAAGGGCCGCAACGTCGTCATCGACAAGAAGTTCGGCGCCCCCACCATCACCAACGACGGTGTCACGATCGCCCGTGAGGTCGAGCTCGACGACCCGTACGAGAACCTCGGCGCGCAGCTGGTGAAGGAGGTGGCGACCAAGACCAACGACATCGCGGGCGACGGTACGACCACCGCCACCGTGCTCGCGCAGGCCCTGGTCCGCGAGGGCCTGAGGAACGTCGCCGCGGGTGCCTCCCCGGCCGCCCTGAAGAAGGGCATCGACGCCGCGGTCAAGGCGGTCTCCGAGGAGCTCCTCGCCACCGCGCGTCCGATCGACGAGAAGTCCGACATCGCGGCCGTCGCCGGTCTGTCCGCCCAGGACAGCCAGGTCGGCGAGCTCATCGCCGAGGCGATGGACAAGGTCGGCAAGGACGGTGTCATCACCGTCGAGGAGTCCAACACCTTCGGTCTGGAGCTGGACTTCACCGAGGGCATGGCCTTCGACAAGGGTTACCTGTCGCCGTACTTCGTGACGGACCAGGAGCGCATGGAGGCCGTCCTCGAGGACCCCTACATCCTCATCAACCAGGGCAAGATCTCCTCCATCGCCGACCTGCTGCCGCTGCTGGAGAAGGTCATCCAGACCAACTCCTCCCGGCCGCTGCTGATCATCGCCGAGGACGTCGAGGGCGAGGCCCTGTCGACCCTGGTCGTGAACAAGATCCGCGGCACCTTCAACGCGGTCGCCGTCAAGGCCCCGGGCTTCGGTGACCGCCGCAAGGCGATGCTGCAGGACCTGGCCGTCCTGACCGGCGCCACCGTCATCTCCGAGGAGGTCGGCCTCAAGCTCGACCAGGTCGGCGTCGACGTGCTCGGCTCCGCCCGCCGTGTCACCGTCACCAAGGACGACACCACGGTCGTCGACGGCGCCGGCGACTCCTCCGAGGTTCAGGGCCGCGTCGGCCAGATCAAGGCCGAGATCGAGAACACCGACTCCGACTGGGACCGCGAGAAGCTCCAGGAGCGCCTCGCGAAGCTGGCCGGCGGCGTGTGCGTGATCAAGGTCGGCGCCGCCACCGAGGTGGAGCTGAAGGAGAAGAAGCACCGTCTGGAGGACGCCATCTCCGCGACCCGCGCCGCGGTCGAGGAGGGCATCGTCTCCGGTGGTGGCTCCGCTCTGGTCCACGCCGCCAAGGTGCTGGAGGGCGGCCTGGGCAAGACCGGCGACGAGGCCACCGGTGTCGCCGTCGTCCGCCGCGCCGTCGTCGAGCCGCTGCGCTGGATCGCCGAGAACGCGGGCCTCGAGGGCTACGTCATCACCTCCAAGGTCGCCGAGCTCGACAAGGGCCAGGGCTTCAACGCCGCGACCGGCGAGTACGGCGACCTGGTCAAGGCCGGCGTCATCGACCCGGTCAAGGTCACCCGCTCCGCCCTGGAGAACGCCGCCTCGATCGCCTCCCTCCTCCTGACGACCGAGACCCTGGTCGTCGAGAAGAAGGAAGAGGAAGAGCCGGCCGCCGCGGGCCACGGCCACGGCCACTCGCACTGACGTAACACGTCGGTACGCACGGCAGTACCGAGGCCCGGCACCCCTACAAGCAAGGGGCGCCGGGCCTCGGCGGTCGCGGTCCCCGTGACGCTCGGCCCGTGACGGTCGACCGTCCGCCGAGACGCGGCGTGCTCGAAGAAGACCCCCGTTCCGTGGTGGAACGGGGGTCTTCTCCCTTCGCGGGCGGTCTTTTTCGGACCCGGAGTCAGCTCTCCAGCGCGTCCAGCGCTCCCAGCTGCCCCATCAGCCCCAGCCGGTCGTACTGCCACCAGGCCTCGACGATCTTCCCGTCCTCCCTGCAGCGGAAGACGGTCGTCCCCGTCATGGAGACCTGCTTCCCGGTGGCCGGGATGCCCATGAAGTCGCCCTTGTGCGTGCCGCTCCAGGTCCATCGGTTGCACACACGGTCGCCCTGCTCGATCTGGTCGTCGAGGGAGAAGGCGAAGTCGAAGCCGCTCCGCCACATCTCGATCTCCCGGCGCATCGCGTCCATCCCCATGGTGTCCTGCTCGTTGGAGGGATCGTGGTCGTGATACTCCTCGGCCATCAGACCGTCCAGGGGCGGCAGCTCGCCCCGGGTGCCGATCGTCTCGAAGAACCGCCGCGCCGTCCCGGCGTACAACTGCTCGTCCCGTACGACGTCGAGATCCGTGAAGGTCGGCATCTCGTCGCACAGGGCCACCAGCTCCCGGAAGACCTTGTCGGTCTCCGGCAGGTTCGAGTTCCGCATCGCCTCCTCGTACGACGGGAACTCCACGATCTCAATGAAGTGCGACGCGTCGGAGCGGTCCTTGCCGACCACGGCGTGCGTCGCGGTCCGCTTGCCCCTGGTCTGTTCGACCCATGTGTCCATCAGCCGGTCCATCTCGTCGAACCGGCTGGTCCTGCAGTCGATGAGCTGTACGAACGTCATGAAGCAGCCTCCGGCCCCCCTGGGTCCGGTCCTCGTCACACCCATTTTCCCACCGGAGCGCCGACGTCACCCGTCCACCGCGGAGGCCGTTACCGCGGCCCGTACTTCCGGCCGGTCTTCGAGCTGATCCCGCCCAGCAGCGAGCGGGGCGTCACCTTCACCAAACCCATCAGCGCCTTGTAACGCGGGTCGGGGATCGACAGCGACTTCCCGCGCGCCAGGTCGTGCAGTGCCGCCGCGACCAGCTTGTCCGCGTCCAGCCACATCCAGCCCGGGATGTTGTCCGTGCCCATCCCGGCCCGCTGGTGGAACTCCGTGCGCACGAACCCCGGGCACAGCGCCATCAGCCGCACCCCGCTGCCCGCCAGGTCCTTCGCCGCGCCCTGCGTGAACTGCACGACCCACGCCTTGGACGCCCCGTACGTCCCGCGTGGCACGAAAGCCGCCACCGAGGCCACGTTGACGACACCCCCGCGCCCGCGCTCCCGCATCACCGTCGTCGCCGCGGAGGTCAGCCGCAGCACCGCCTCGCAGTGCACCTTGAGCATCTTCAGCTCGTCGGCCATGGACACGTCGAGGTAGCGGCCCTTGTTGCCGAAGCCGGCGTTGTTGATCAGCAGGTCGACGGGGTTCTTGCGGTCCCCGAGCCGGGCGGCCACCGCCTCGATCCCCGCGTCCGTGGCGAGGTCGGCGGTCAGCACCTCCGCCTCGATGCCGTGCCGGTCGTGCAGCTCGGTCGCCTGTTCGTGCAGCCGCTTGGTGTCCCGTGCCACGAGGACGAGATCATGCCCGTCCGCCGCCAGTCTGCGCGCGAACGCGGCGCCGATGCCCGCGGTCGAACCCGTAATCAGAGCCGTTGTCATGGCGCAAGGTTAGTGACCCGGAGTGCGGGCGTCCGTTCTCTGCACCCGGCCTCCCGAAGGTGAAGGCCTCGTGCGCATGCCCACGCACTCCCTCGCGCACGCCCCCTCCCGTGACACCACCTCAGCCCCCTTGGTTCTCCCTCTACTCCTCTCTCTGGCTCTCTCTCCACTTCCTCCCCTGCTTCACCCCTGAGTCGTCCCCGTACTCGTCCCGGTACCTGTCCCGTAGGTGTCCCCGTACTTCTCCATGTACTTCCGGGCTGCCGCCAGGCTCTCCGGGTGCAGGGCCTCGCCCGCCGCGAGCAGCCGGGGCAGCAGTTCCCGGTTCGTGGTGACGGCCCGGAACTGCATCCGCGCCGTCACCTCGTGCTCCGGCAGGTGGACGATCCTCACCGGATCCCCCGCGCGGACCTCACCCGGCGCGATCACCCGCAGATACGCGCCCGTGGCGGCCTTCTCGGTGAACCGCCGCACCCACCGCTTCTCGCCCAGGTGCCCCTGGAAGGTGAGGCACGGTATCCGCCCGGAGGTCACCTCCAGCACCACGTCCGGCCCGATCCGCCAGCGCTCGCCGATCCGCGCGCCGGAGACGTCGAGTCCCGTGGTGGTGAGGTTCTCGCCGAACGCGCCGTTGGTCAGCGTGCGCCCCAGTTCGCGCTCCCAGTCATCGAGGTCCTCGCGCGCGACGGCGTACACCGCCTGGTCGTCGCCGCCGTGGTGGCGCAGATCGCACACCGCGTCACCGGCCAGCCCGCTCGCCCCGACCCCTTTGGGACCGGGCGCCGCGATCCGCACGGGCCCCTCGACCGGCCGCTTGTCGATCCCGGTCAGTCCCTGCGACTGGTCGGTGTACGACACGGCCTTCGCGCGGCCCAGATTGACAGACAGAAGCCTCATAGCGGCACGGTACGAGACCTGAGGTCAAAGTGTCGACGCATTATTCGTCCGGACACCCAAGGCTCGCTTATGCTCGGGGGGTGATCGAGGCCCGTCATCTCCGCGTACTGCGCGCCGTGGCCGCCACCGGCTCCTTCTCGGCGGCGGGGCGCGAACTGGGCTGCACCCAGCCGGCCGTCAGCCAGCAGATGAAGGCCCTGGAGACGTCCGTCGGCACGCCCCTGCTGATCCGCAGCGGACGGGCGATGCGTCTGACCCAGGCGGGCGAGGCCCTCGTCCGGCACGCGGCCGGCATCCTGTCCGGACTGACCGCCGCCGAGGAGGAGGTCGCCGCCATCGCGGGGCTGCGCGCCGGCCGGGTCCGCCTGGTGTCCTTCCCGAGCGGCAGCTCCACTCTCGTCCCCACCGCCCTCGCCGCCCTGCGCGCGGCCCACCCCGGCACCCGGGTCTCCCTGGAGGAGGCCGAGCCGCCGCGGTCGGTCGAGCTGCTCCGCGAGGGCGACTGCGACATCGCCCTCGCCTTCCGCTACGAACGCGCGACGGGGACCGGCGACGCCGAGCAGGCCGGCGAAGGCGAATGGGACGACCTGGTCGTACGACCGCTGCTGACGGACCGGCTCGTCGCCCTCGTGCCCGAACGGCACCGCCTGGCGCGCACCGGACCCTCGGGGTCGGTCGCCATCGGTGACCTCGCCGCCGAACCGTGGATCGCCGGCTGCCCGCGCTGCCGCGGCCAGTTGGTCCAGGTGTGCGAGAGAGCGGGCTTCACGCCCCGCATCGACTTCGCGACCGACGACTATCCGGCGGTGGTCGGTCTGGTGGGCGCCGGTCTGGGCGTCGCCGTTCTGCCCCAGCTCGCGATCGAGTCCGTACGGCCGCGTGGCGCCCGCGCGGTGACCCTGGAACCGGCGGTGCGGCGGGAGATCGTCGCGCTCACCCTGCCCGATCTGGCCCAGGTGCCGGCGGTGTCGGCCACGCTGGAGCAGCTGGAACGGGCAGCGGCGCGCGCCGGCTGACCGCGACCGTGGGCGAACGACCGAAGGCAGGCAGCCGAAGACGAGCCGCCGGAACGGACGAGCCGCCGGAACGGACGAGCTGCCGAAACGGGGGAGCCGCCGAAACGGGGGAGCCGCCGAAAACGGGCGAGCAGCCGAAAGCGGCGGGCACACGCGTGTGCCCGCCGCTTTCGGGATTCCTGCCCACGGAGTGTCGAAGAAACGTTCCTTCATGTGTTCGACGAGGCGTCTCTCGCGCCCGGCGACGCCGATACCAGGCGGTTGCGCGCCCGGCCCATGAGCTCTTCGCGCTCGTCCTCGGTCAACCCGCCCCACACGCCGTACGGCTCACGTACCGCCAACGCGTGCGCAGCGCACTGCGCACGGACCGGGCACCTCATGCAGACCTCCTTGGCCGAGTTCTCTCGAGCGCTCCGAGCCGCCCCGCGTTCACCCTCCGGATGGAAGAAGAGCGAACTGTCCACTCCGCGGCAGGCAGCCAGGAGCTGCCAGTCCCACAGGTCCGCGTTCGGTCCGGGAAGGCGGGAGAAATCTGCCATTACGTGACCCCTTGCAGCCGTTCAGAGCGGATACGGTGCCCACGACCGTACAACTACGATCTAAGGAGATGAAAATATGACTCATTGCGAATCTAGCCTCAGACACCAGCAAAAGGGAAGAAATAGGGCCGTATGGGGCATCGCTTGTGATGAAAGCTTGAGGGTCCGTGTGGTTGCCTCCTCTGTATCCGCCCCCTCACGTAGAGTGCCGAAGAATGCATGCGGCCCCGTAACTCTTTCGAGTGACCGTCGTTGAGAGTGCGGTGGCGGTTGAAAACACAAACGCTCGGGCAGGCGTCCGAGACGGTCGACCGCACAGGTGACGATTTGTAACAGCCTGGAGGCACAAGGTGACGCGCATCAGCTGCGGAGGGCGGCCATGACTTCCGTCCTCGTCTGCGACGACTCCCCGCTTGCCCGAGAGGCGCTCCGCCGCGCGGTCGCGACCGTGCCCGGCGTCGAGCGCGTGACGACGGCGGCCAACGGCGAGGAAGTCCTCCGCCGCTGGGGTGCCGACCGCTCGGACCTGATTCTGATGGATGTACGCATGCCCGGACTGGGCGGCGTCGAGACCGTACGGCGGCTGCTGTCCGCCGATCCCGGGGCCCGCATCATCATGCTGACCGTCGCCGAGGACCTCGACGGCGTCGCTCTCGCGGTGGCCGCCGGCGCCCGGGGATACCTGCACAAGGACGCCTCGCGCGCGGAGTTGCGTGCGACCGTCACCCAGGCCCTCGCCGACCCGACCTGGCGGCTCGCCCCGCGCCGGCTGCGCTCGGCCGAGATGGGCGCGGCGCCCACCCTCACCGCGCGTGAGATCCAGGTCCTGGAGGGCATGAGTCACGGCCGCTCCAACGCGGAGATCGGCCGCGAGCTGTTCCTCTCCGAGGACACCGTCAAGACGCACGCCCGACGGCTGTTCAAGAAGCTCGGCGCCTCGGACCGCGCGCACGCCGTGGCGCTCGGTTTCCGGTGGGGACTGGTCCGTTAGGAGCCGTCCCCGGCCGCCCGTCCCCGCCTGCCGGTTCCCGCGGTCCAGGACCCGGTCCGAAGGGGGACGGGTGCTGGACCGTCCGGCGGATCCGACCGGGCTCGGGTGACATCCGTCATTCACTGAGGGGAGCGGGGTCTTGAGCGAACCTCCCTGCTCAGACGCGGTCCGGAGACCCGGCGAGGACCTCTCCCGGCGCACGGCGGGCGGCAGTGGCGCAGGCTCTCGCTGGTTGCCCGCTGCTCGTTTCGCCGCGGATGCCGCATCCTTGAGGTGTGGAGTTCCTCGGGGACGAGTCGGTCGAGCGGGAGGGGAGGGCGCAGGGGATGAGTTCCGGCGCACCTGCTCATAACGCTTCGGTGCACAACGACGGGCACGGTGCCGCGGCCGGTCCGGCCGCAGTGCACCATGGACCGATGCGCGATGACGAGGCGGTCACTGCCGTGGGGACGATCGGAGCACTCGTCCATCGCGCCGTGGACGGGGACGAGCAGGCCACCCACGACCTGCTGGCCCATGTCCATCCCCTGGCGCTGCGCTACTGCCGCACCCGGCTGTCCCGGCTGCCCGGCGACGCGCGCCACTTCGTCGAGGACCTCGCCCAGGAGGTCTGTGTCGCGGTCCTCCTCGCCCTGCCCCGCTACCGGGACACCGGCAGGCCCTTCGAGGCCTTCGTCTTCGCCATCGCCGCGCACAAGGTCGCCGACCTCCAGCGCGCCGCGATGCGGCACCCGGGCTCGACGGCGGTCCCCTCCGACGAGATGCCCGAACGGCCCGACGACTCGCTCGGCCCCGAAGAGCGCGCCCTCCTCAGCAGCGATGCCGAATGGGCGAAGAAGCTCATGGCCAACCTGCCCGAGAACCAGCGGGAACTGCTCCTGCTGCGCATCGCGGTGGGCCTCACCGCCGAGGAGACCGGCCAGATGTTGGGAATGTCACCCGGGGCGGTCCGAGTGGCTCAGCATCGGGCCCTGAGCAGGCTGCGGGCGCTCGCCGAGCAGTAGCCGTCCCATCGGCACGGGCGTCGGTGAACAGGGTGCCGATCGTTTCCGTACGAACATACGAAGCCCGGAGTCACGCTCGACCGTGGAATTCGGGAGGTGCGCTTCCCGTTAGCATGGACATCCGCACCGATCAAGGCCATTTGGGGAAGGTGTCATGACTGCCAACGTCGACGGAGTGCCCGGAAAATTCGCGACCCTCGGGCTCACCTACGACGACGTGCTGCTGCTGCCGGGCGCATCCGAGGTGCTCCCCAACGCGGTCGACACCTCGTCCCGCATCTCTCGAAATGTCCGTGTCAACATCCCGCTGCTCTCGGCGGCGATGGACAAGGTCACCGAGTCCCGCATGGCGATCGCGATGGCCCGCCAGGGCGGCGTCGGCGTACTGCACCGCAACCTCTCCATCGAGGACCAGGTCAACCAGGTCGACCTGGTGAAGCGCTCCGAGTCCGGCATGGTCACCGATCCGATCACGGTGCATCCGGACGCGACGCTGGCCGAGGCCGACGCCCTGTGCGCCAAGTTCCGCATCAGCGGCGTCCCGGTCACCGACGGCAACAAGAAGCTGCTCGGCATCGTCACCAACCGCGACATGGCCTTCGAGTCCGACCGCACCCGTCAGGTGCGCGAGGTCATGACGCCGATGCCGCTGGTCACCGGTCACGTCGGCATCTCCGGCACGGACGCCATGGAGCTGCTGCGCCGCCACAAGATCGAGAAGCTTCCCCTGGTCGACGAGGCGGGCGTCCTCAAGGGCCTCATCACGGTCAAGGACTTCGTCAAGGCCGAGCAGTACCCCCGGGCCGCCAAGGACGCCGAGGGCCGGCTGCTCGTCGGCGCCGCCGTCGGCGCCAGCCCCGAGGCCCTGGAGCGGGCCCAGGCGCTCGCCGAAGCCGGTGTGGACTTCCTGGTCGTCGACACCTCGCACGGCCACAACAGCAACGCCCTCAGCTGGATGTCGAAGATCAAGTCCAGCGTCCGCGTCGACGTGATCGGCGGCAACGTCGCCACCCGTGACGGCGCCCAGGCGCTGATCGACGCCGGTGTCGACGGCATCAAGGTCGGTGTCGGACCCGGCTCGATCTGTACCACCCGCGTGGTCGCCGGCATCGGCGTCCCGCAGGTCACCGCCATCTACGAGGCCTCTCTCGCCGCCCGCCCGGCGGGCATCCCGCTGATCGGCGACGGCGGCCTGCAGTACTCCGGCGACATCGGCAAGGCGCTCGCCGCCGGCGCCGACACAGTGATGCTGGGCAGCCTCCTCGCGGGCTGCGAGGAGTCGCCGGGCGAGCTGCAGTTCATCAACGGCAAGCAGTTCAAGTCGTACCGCGGCATGGGCTCGCTGGGCGCCATGCAGTCCCGCGGCCAGGCCAAGTCGTACTCCAAGGACCGCTACTTCCAGGCCGAGGTCGGAGCCGACGACAAGCTCGTACCCGAGGGCATCGAGGGCCAGGTGCCCTACCGCGGCCCGCTGGGCAACGTGCTGCACCAGCTCGTCGGCGGTCTGCGCCAGACCATGGGTTACGTCGGCGCCGCCACCATCGAGGAGATGGAGTCCAAGGGCCGCTTCGTCCGGATCACCTCCGCGGGCCTCAAGGAGAGCCACCCGCACGACATCCAGATGACGGTCGAGGCTCCGAACTACAGCAACAAGTGACGTGTACGCGCGCGTGAGGCGCGCGTCAGGCGTCGGCAAGGGCGGCCCCGGAGACTCCGGGGCCGCCCTTGCCGTACCCGTCGGCGATACTGGAAGACGCTGCAACGCATCAGGGAAAGGCCACACACGTGACTGAGATCGAGATCGGGCGCGGCAAGCGCGGCCGCCGGGCGTACGCCTTCGACGACATCGCCGTCGTCCCCAGCCGCCGTACGCGGGACCCGAAGGAGGTCTCGATCGCCTGGCAGATCGACGCCTACCGTTTCGAGCTGCCCTTCCTGGCCGCCCCCATGGACTCGGTCGTCTCCCCGGCCACCGCCATCCGCATCGGCGAGCTGGGCGGCCTCGGCGTTCTCAACCTCGAGGGCCTGTGGACCCGGCACGAGGACCCGCAGCCGCTGCTCGACGAGATCGTCGAGCTGGACGCGGAGACCGCGACCCGCCGCCTCCAGGAGATCTACGCGGCTCCCATCAAGGAGGAGCTGATCGGGCAGCGCATCAAGGAGGTGCGCGACTCGGGCGTGGTCACCGCGGCCGCGCTCTCCCCGCAGCGCACGGCCCAGTTCTCCAAGGCCGTCGTGGACGCGGGCGTGGACATCTTCGTCATCCGCGGCACGACCGTGTCGGCGGAGCACGTCTCCGGCTCGCACGAGCCGCTGAACCTGAAGCAGTTCATCTACGAGCTCGACGTGCCGGTGATCGTCGGCGGCTGCGCCACCTACACGGCTGCCCTGCACCTGATGCGCACGGGCGCGGCGGGCGTCCTGGTCGGCTTCGGCGGCGGCGCGGCACACACCACGCGCAACGTGCTGGGCATCCAGGTCCCGATGGCGACGGCGGTCGCGGACGTGGCGGCGGCCCGCCGTGACTACATGGACGAGTCCGGCGGCCGGTACGTGCACGTGATCGCGGACGGCGGCGTCGGCTGGTCCGGCGACCTGGCCAAGGCGATCGCCTGCGGCGCCGACTCGGTGATGATGGGCTCGCCGCTCGCGCGCGCGACCGACGCTCCGGGCCGTGGCCACCACTGGGGCATGGAGGCCGTCAACGAGGAACTGCCGCGCGGGCAGAAGGTCGACCTCGGCACGGTCGGCACCATCGAGGAGGTCCTCACGGGCCCGTCGCACACGCCGGACGGCTCGATGAACCTCTTCGGCGCCCTGCGCCGCGCCATGGCCACCACCGGCTACAGCGAGCTGAAGGAGTTCCAGCGCGTCGAGGTGACGGTCGCGGACTCGGTGCACCGGCGATAGGCGCTTTTCCGTAGGACGTCGGCAGGGGCCGGTCCACTCACTCGGGTGAGGTGGCCGGCCCTTTCGCATGCCCGGACGGGCCGGGGCGTGTGGCGTGGACTGGGGGCGCGCGGTTGCGTTCGGAGTGGAACCGGGCTGGTCAGAGGGGTCGTGGGCGATAGCGTCCGGGTCGGCGCCCCAGTTGTGTGGGGTGCCCCCTTCCAAGGACATGGTTCCGGACCCCGGCCCTCGGGGCCCGGCCCGAGTTCCTGAACGTGCCGTTCACCGGGTCATGGGCGGCGTCGTGGAAGGGGGCGCCCATGGGACGTCACCGCAAGCCCACCCGCTGGGACCGACTCCGTCTTCGGACGGTGCAGTGCCGGAGGAGGTGGATCTTGCGTCTTTTCGGATGGTGAGCGGCCGCCCCCAAACACACTAGGGGCGGACACTCGTGATCCATCCTGGAGCCTGCCGCAGTGACCGCTGCGGTGGGCTCCACCTGTTTCGGATGGCGTGCGGCCGCCCCCAAACACAGTAGGGGCGGACACTCGTGATCCATCCTGGAGCCTGCCGCAGTAGCCCCTGCGGTGGGCTCCTCCTGTTTTGTACGTTACCGGCGGGCCCTGCCGTACGCCACCAGCCCCCGGAGCCCGGGTCGGCCACGTGCGCCCCGTCTCACAACCGGTGCGCCGCCCCCGTTGGGGTGGCTCCCCGCGTGTCCAGCAGCAGTTGCGCCTTCACCGACAGGCCCTGGAGGTCGTACGTCCGGTGCTGCTGGAGGAGGATCGTCAGGTCGGCGTCGGCGGCGGCCTCGTAGAGGGAGTCGGCGCGCGGCACGGGGCGGTCCAGGACGCTCCACGACGGGACGTGCGGGTCGTTGTAGCTGACGGCGGCGCCGAGCTCCATCAGGCGGACCGCGATCTCGCGCGCGGGGGTGTTCTGCTGGTCGGCGAGGTCCGGCTTGTAGGTGACGCCGAGCAGCAGCACGCGCGCGCCCCGCGCCGACTTGCCGTGCTCGTTGAGGAGGGCGGCGGCGCGCTGGACGACGTAGCGGGGCATGCGGTGGTTGACCTGCTGGGCAAGTTCGACCAGGCGCAGCGGACTGCCGGCGTGGCCGGTGCGGTCCAGAGGGACGGAGTGGCCGCCGACACCGGGGCCGGGGCGAAAGGCCTCGAAGCCGAAGGGCTTGGTCTCCGCACAGCGGACGACGTCCCACAGGTCGACGCCCAGGTCGTGGCAGAGGACGGCCATCTCGTTGACCAGGGCGATGTTGACGTGCCGGAAGTTGGTCTCCAGGAGTTGCACGGTCTCGGCCTCCCGCAGGCCACGCGCGCGTACCACCTTGTCGGTGAGACGGCCGTAGAAGGCGGCGGCGGACTCGGTGCAGGCGGGGGTGAGGCCGCCGATGACCTTCGGGGTGCCGGCGGGGGTGAAGGCGCGGTTGCCGGGGTCGACCCGGCTGGGGGAGTAGGCGAGGTGGAAGTCGCGGCCCGCGCGCAGGCCCGACGTCTCCTCGAGGATCGGTCGCAGGAATTCCTCCGTGGCTCCGGGGTACACGGGCGACTCGAGGATCACGGTGGTGTGCGGGCGCAGGTGTCCGGCGAGGGTGCGGGCGGCCGTCTCCACCTGGCTCAGATCCAGGCCGCCGTCCGCGTCGCGCGGGGTCGGGGCGCAAATGACGGCGGTGCGCACCCGCCCCAGTTCGGCGGGGTTGGTGGCGGGCCGGAAGCCTCCCGAGAGCATCCTGCGCAGTTCGGCGGGGCTGAGGGAGCCGGCCTCCGGGCCGGTGCGGTAGCCGATGGTCGGGATGCCGGCCGCCACGGCGGCCTGGGCCACGGGCAGGCCGAACGGGCCGAGTCCGATGACGGCGAGATCTGCGGGCATGGCGTATGCCGTCCTTCCCAGTAACCGAGGTGGGACAGGTGCGCAAGCCCGGTGGACAAAGTGGGCGAGCGCAATGTCAGACTAGGAGTAAATATGACCGTTATGCGGGATTGATCGACTGTGTTGGCCGGTTGTGTCGGTCGACCGGCCCGGGCGGTGTGTCGACCGGCCGTGGCGGCTGTGACCGCCGTGTTTTCCGGCAGGCCGGCACAGGTTCCGTGGAAGTTGTCCACAGGCTGGGGGCGACTGGTGGCTGATGCCGGGCAACACGGTCAGAATTTGGGCATGGGGGATACGAACCGGATCTCGCCCTGAGGGTGCGGCCGGCGCTACCGACAGCGGGAGGCAGCGGTGAGGACAGCGACACTGGGGCCGGCACAGCGAGCCGAGTCACTGGCAGCCATGGCCGAGCGTGAGCTGGACGTGCTGGTGGTGGGAGCCGGAGTGGTCGGCGCGGGCGTCACCCTGGACGCCGTGACGCGCGGCCTGTCCACAGGACTGGTCGAGGCGCGCGACTGGGCGTCGGGCACGTCGAGCAGGTCCAGCAAGCTGATCCACGGTGGCCTGCGCTACCTGGAGATGCTCGACTTCGCACTCGTGCGGGAAGCGCTGAAGGAGCGCGGGCTGCTCCTGGAGCGGCTCGCACCCCATCTCGTGAAACCGGTGCCCTTCCTGTACCCGCTCCAGCACAAGGGCTGGGAACGGCTCTACGCCGGCTCGGGCGTCGCGCTCTACGACGCGATGTCCATGGCCCGCGGACACGGCCGCGGCCTGCCGACGCACCGCCACCTGACCCGTCGTCACGCCCTGCGCATCGCTCCGGCCTTGAGGAAGGACGCGCTGGTCGGCGCGTTGCAGTACTACGACGCCCAGATGGACGACGCCCGCTTCGTCGCCAACCTCGTGCGCACGGCCGTGGCCTACGGGGCCAAGGCGGCCAACCGTGCGCGGGTGACGGGTTTCCTGCGCGAGGGCGAACGTGTCGTGGGCGCGCGGGTGCAGGACGTCGAGGGGGGCGGGGAGTACGAGATCCGCGCCCGGCAGGTCGTCAACGCCACGGGCGTGTGGACCGACGACACCCAGGCGATGGTGGGGGAACGCGGGCAGTTCCACGTCCGGGCGTCCAAGGGCATCCACCTCGTCGTGCCGAGGGACCGCATCAGCTCCACCTCGGGGCTGATCCTGCGCACCGAGAAGTCCGTGCTGTTCGTCATCCCCTGGGGCCGGCACTGGATCGTCGGCACCACGGACACCGACTGGGACCTCGACAAGGCCCACCCGGCAGCCTCCAGCGCGGACATCGACTATCTGCTGGAGCATGTGAACTCGGTGCTGAGGGTTCCGCTGACCCGCGACGACGTCGAGGGCGTCTACGCCGGGCTGCGGCCGCTGCTGGCCGGCGAGTCCGACGCCACCAGCAAGCTGTCGCGCGAACACACCGTCGCGCATCCCGTGCCGGGACTGGTGGTCGTGGCGGGCGGCAAGTACACGACGTACCGGGTGATGGCGAAGGACGCGGTCGACGAGGCGGTGCGCGGCCTCGACCAGCGGGTCGCCGACTGCGTCACGGAGGATGTGCCGCTGATGGGCGCCGAGGGCTACCGGGCGCTGTGGAACGCGAGGGCGCGGATCGCCGCACGGACCGGCCTGCACGTGGTGCGGGTGGAGCATCTGCTGAACCGTTTCGGGGCGATGACCGAGGAGTTGCTGGACCTCATCGCCGCGGACCCGTCGCTGGGTGAGCCGCTCCAGGCCGCCGACGACTACCTGCGGGCCGAGATCGTCTACGCCGCCTCGCACGAGGGAGCCAGGCATCTGGACGACGTCCTGACGCGCCGTACCCGCATCTCCATCGAGACCTTCGACCGCGGCGCGCGCAGCGCCCGCGAGGCCGCCGAGCTGATGGCGCCGGTCCTCGGCTGGGACAAGGACCACATCGAGCGAGAGGTCCAGCACTACGAGAAGCGGGTGGAGGCCGAGCGGGAGTCCCAGCGTCAGCCCGACGACCTGACGGCGGACGCGGCCCGACTGGGAGCGCCCGACATCGTGTCCTTCTGACCCGCCCACCCGGACGGGCTCGCCTGCTTCACTCGAACGAGTGTCGCGAACTGGGATCTCCGTTCGGAACCGGCTCGTTCTACGGATTGCGAGGGCAGAACTCGGCGGCGAGCAGGGCCGGTTCGAGGCCGGGGTCTGCGATCGCCGTCGTGTTCACCCGAAAGGTGAGGACACGCCGGCCGTCGACGGTGGCCGCGGTGCGCACGTAGCTGCCGGCGATCCGGCCGTTGTGTCCCCAGACCGTGACGCCGCACGGGAGTCTCGCGGGGAACAGGCCCATGCCGTACGAGCCGTGTGCGGTACGGGTGTCGAGCATCTCGCGCAGCCGGCGCGGGGGCAGCAGTTCGCCGCCGAGCAGTGCCGCGTAGAAGCGGTCCAGGTCGGCGAGTGTGGTCACCAGCTCGCCCGCGGCCCCGGCCACCCGCGGGTCGAGTTCGGTGACGTCGGTCCCGTCCGTGCCGTAGGCGTGGCCGTGCGGGGAGGGGAGAGAGGTGCGGGAGCCCGGGAAGGAGGTGCCTGCCAGACGCAGGGGAGAGATGATCCTCCGCTCTGCCTCCGTGGCGTACGAGCGGCCGGTGACCTGCTCGACGACCAGGCCGAGCAGGACGTAGTTGGTGTTGGAGTAGGCGAAGCGGCCGCGGTCGGCCGGAGAGTGGGTGACAGCGATTCGTACGGCTTGGAGCGGAGTGAGCGGGACGGCGCCCCCGGTGTCCCGGGTGAAGTCGTACAGGCCGCTGGTGTGAGTGAGCAGGGAACGCAGGGTCAGCGCGCGCCCGTCGTTGCCCGCCCCGCGCACCAGGCCCGGCAGGTGCGACTCCACCGTGTCGGACAGCGACAACCGGTGCTCCGCGGCCAGTTGCAGCACCACGGTCGCCAGGAAGGTCTTCGTGATGCTGCCGGCCCGGAAGTGGTCGGACCGGGAGATGTCCGCACCCGCCTGTGTGTAGCGGGTGCCGGGCTCCTCACGGGCCAGCAGGGCGGCGGCGGGCGCCCTGCCCCGGGAGACGAGCAGCGGGAGAAGGGCATCCGTGGGCGGCACGGGGGCCGCCTGCGAGCCGGCCGCGAACAGGCCGAGGAGCGCGAGGGCCACGGGCACGGCCACCACGCTCCGAAGTGGCGCGATCACGGCTCCTCCTGGCTTCGCTCCTCCGCCGGCACGCTCATCATCCAGGGCGGGTCGCGCCCCCCTTCAGCCGGCATCTGCCTCTCGGACGGGGCTCGTGGGGCTCCTTGGCCTGAGCGTGCTGCACCTTCTGGCCGGAATGCTCCACTCCTGGGTGCGGTCGGGAGGGGATGAGGGGCACCCTGGGCGTCGGGCACTTGTCGGGTGAGGGACAATGAAGGCTCTGTCAGGGCGGGTTGCATGAGGGGACGCATGTCGGAGGCGGAGCGGGCGGGAGCATCCCGTCAGGACAAGAGCGCACGTCTCCTCGCCGGGCGGTACCGGCTGGGAGACGTACTCGGCCGCGGCGGCATGGGGACGGTGTGGCGCGCCGAGGACGAGACCCTCGGACGCACGGTCGCCGTCAAGGAGCTGCGGTTCCCGGGGAACATCGACGAGGACGAGAAGCGCCGGCTGATCACGCGGACGCTGCGCGAGGCCAAGGCCATCGCGCGGATCCGCAACAACAGCGCGGTGACGGTCTTCGACGTGGTCGAGGAGGACGACCGGCCGTGGATCGTGATGGAACTCGTCGAGGGCAAGTCGCTCGCCGAGGTCATCCGTGAGGACGGCGTGCTGGAGCCGAAGCGAGCGGCCGAGGTCGGGCTGGCGATTCTCGACGTGCTGCGTTCGGCGCACCGCGAGGGCATCCTGCACCGTGACGTGAAGCCGTCGAACGTGCTGATCGCCGAGGACGGCCGGGTCGTGCTCACCGACTTCGGCATCGCCCAGGTGGAGGGCGACCCGTCGATCACCTCCACCGGCATGCTCGTCGGCGCGCCCTCGTACATCTCCCCGGAGCGGGCCCGCGGTCACAAGCCGGGACCGGCGGCCGACCTGTGGTCGCTCGGCGGTCTGCTGTACGCGTCGGTCGAGGGTTCGCCCCCGTACGACAAGGGTTCGGCGATCGCCACGCTCACCGCGGTGATGACCGAACAGCTGGAGGAGCCGAAGAACGCGGGTCCGCTGAAGGACGTCATCTACGGCCTGCTCACCAAGGATCCCGTGCGTCGGCTCGACGACGCCGGTGCGCGGGCGATGCTCGACGCGGTGCTCCACGCGCCCGAGCCCCGGCACGCCGAGCCGACGGACGCGACGAAGGTCGTGCCGCTGCCCGTACTGCCGGACGCCTCGAACGGCAAGGGCAGTTCGGCGGGCGCGGAGGCGGGCGAGAAGCTGCGCGGCGCGTTCCGGTCCGTGCGCAAGGCCGCCGTCGCGGCTGGCGCCGCCACCTCGGCGGCCGCGGCCCGCGCCAAGTCGGCGAACGGGACGAGCGCTTCCGAATCCGTGAGTGCGGCCGAGGCCCGGCAGAGCGGGGCGCGGGAGGGTGGGGCGGCTCGGGGTACCGGGACCGCCGCTTCCGCCGCCCCGTCCGCTGCCGCGCCCGTGACCCCGGCCCCCCGGGCCACCACGGGATCGGCGTCGGCTCCGGCCCCGGCCGCCAGGTCGACGTCAAGGCCGGTGTCCGGCACGGCATCGGCGTCCGCGTCCGTTCCGGCGGCCCGTTCCGGTTCGGGTGAGGGGACAACGGGGACGGCTGCGGGGACGGGTGCCGGCTCGGGGACGGGTTCCGGTTCTGGTTCCGGTTCCGCCGTCGGCGGGGGTGCCGGGCGGAGTTCCGGGTGGCCCGTGATGACGCCGCCGGATCTGCCGCCGCGGCCCGTGCCCAGGGCACCGCTGACCGACGTGGTGCCCAGGCGGACGCTGCTGATCATCGCCGTGGTCGTGGTGCTCGCGGTGCTCGGCACCGTGCTGGCCCTCACCCTCGGCGGTGACGACGACACCGCCGGCGGCTCGAAGAGCGGCGGCGGTTCCCGGGCGGTGGCCAGCGCGAGCGCGAGCGCCGACACCAAGGAGGACGAGGACAGCGGGACCCGTGCGGGCGGGTCGTCCTCGCAGTCCGGCGCGTCGTCCGGTTCCGCGTCGGGCAACACCGCCGCGGCCGGGGGCGCCGGATCCGGCGTCACCGCGTCCGGGAACACCGACGTGGCGACGACGCACAAGGGCGGCCAGGGGTACTCGATCGGGTTGCCCGCGGGGTGGAAGTACCAGACCTCGGTCTCCGCGGGGGACCGTTTCACCGGGCCCGACGGACAGAAGCTGCTCGTCGCCTGGACGACCACGCCCAAGGGTGACCCCGTCGCCGACTGGAAGAACCAGGAGCGCTACATGACGCGCTCGCAGTACAAGAAGGTCCGAATAGAGCAGGCGGACTACCGCGGCTGGAACACGGCCGACTGGGAGTTCACCTACACGGACAGCGGGACGGCGTACCGCACCATCGACCGCGGGTTCGTCGTGAACGACGGTCTCGGGTACGCGTTGATGTACACGGCGAAGTCCGCCGCGTGGGGTACCGACCTGCGGCAGACCACCTGGGCCACGCTCGCGGACAGCTTCCAGCCCAAGAAGTAACAGCCGCCGAGCAGTCGCCATCAGTCGTCGAGCAGCTGCCGAGCGGTCGTCGGACCGTCGTCGGGCAGCCCGGTTCGGCGTCAGATCTGGCATCCCCTCTTTGCGGGTTGCCTCCGGCACGTATCGTGAGTGCTTGCGGACCGTACGCATCCAGCTGTACGGCCGGATACGGCGGTAACGGCCCGCGACGCGAACGGAATTGACCGACCGGGCGGCCGGGGGAGGCAACGTGGACGACTATGCGGGTCGGGTGCTCGTCGACCGCTACCGCCTGCCGTTGCCGCCCTCCGACGAGTTCGAACTCACCGAGACGCGGGCCTTCGACACCTACAGCGGGCAGGAAGTCCTGGTCCGACAGGTGCCGTTGCCGGAGGTCGTCGAGGCGGAGGTGCTCGACGCCGAGGGGTTGCCCGAGGGGTTCCAGGCGCGGGAGCGCGGCACACGGCGGCCGAGCACACGAGGCGCGGGTGAGGGGACGCGACGGCCCGCCGACCCCGTCGTACGGCGTGCGATGGAGGCGGCGCAGGCCACGGCGAGCATCCCCGACCATCCACGGCTCGACCAGGTCTTCGACGTGTTCGCCGAGGGCGGTTCGCTGTGGATAGTGAGTGAACTGGTTGCCGCGCGGCCGCTGTCGGCACTGCTCGCCGAGAAGCCCCTGACGCCGTACCGGGCGGCCGAGGTCGCCTCCGACGTGCTCATGGCACTGCGGGTGCTGCACGCACACGGCTGGGTGCACCGGAACATCACCGCGCGCACGGTCCTCGTCTGCGACGACGGGCGGGTCATGCTGACCGGCCTCGCGGTCGGCGCGGCGGAAGAGGCGCTGTGCGGATACGACCCGGTGCCGGCGGACGACGCGGCCGCGCAGGGCGCGAGCGGCGCGGCGGCCACGCAGGGCGCGGCGGGGCGTTTCGGTGGTTCCGCCGGGGCCGGGTCCGGCGGCGGGGCGGCCGACCCGGAGGCGGCTCGACGGGCTGCCATAGAGGCGCGGGGGTCCGGTGCGTTGCCGGTGCCGGCGGCCGAGCCGTCCGGTGGGGGCGGGGCCGTGGCCCGCAGGGCGCCCGTGGAGACCGGCGGAGACATTCGTGCCGCGCGCGCCGGGGCGATCGCCGCGTACCGCGCGGGAGCGCGAGCGGCGGCCCGGGTGCAGGAGGCCCAGGAGGCGCAGCAGAACGGACGGGCGGCCCTGCCCGGCGCCCGTACCCCGGCCGACGGCGGTCACGGGTCCTTGGGGGGCGATCCTCCGGGGCAGATCGCGGACCCGTACGGCGTCTCGGGTGCCCCGATGTCCGGACCGCCCGCGCCCGGGTACGGCCAGGGGCCGTCCGCCCACGTCCACACCGCCGGCCCCGGTCCGGGGGCGGGTCCCGTCGGCTCACCGCATGCCGCCGCTCCGGCGTCGCACGCTTCGCTCACGCCCGTCCCCGGCGCACAGATTCCGGTGCAGGGCCAGGGGCTTGGGCAGGTGCCGTCGGGTGAAGGGCGGGGCGGCGCCCGTTGGGGCGAGTCGGCGGCCGGGACGCCCGACAGCGTCGTCAGGCGGGGGCCGGCCACCGCGTTGGCCGCGGAGCGGGCACGTCAGGCGCGGATGGCCGTGGTCGGGCCGGTCACCGAACGGTGGGCGCCCGAGCAGGCCGGGCCGGTGCACGAGAACTGGCAGCTGGCCGCGCCGATCGGTCCCGCGACCGACCTGTGGGCGCTGGGCGCGCTGCTCTTCCGGGCCGTACAGGGGCACGCGCCCTACCCGGAGGAGTCGACGGCCGAGCTGGTGCAGATGGTGTGCGCCGAGCCGCCCGCCTTCGCCGAGGAGTGCGGACCGCTCAGGCCGGTCGTGGAGTCTCTGCTGCGCCAGGACCCCACCGAGCGCCTCGACTTCGAGGAGCTGCGGGGATGGCTGCGCTCGCTGGTGCGGTCCGCGCCGGAGCCGGAGGCGGGGACGTACGTCGTCGCAGCGCCGCCGACCGATCCGCGCCGGCTGCCGATCGTCCGCCGCAGGGGCGAGCTGGTGCGCAGACGGCGCGCCGGTCTGCCCGCGACACACGGGCGGCACAAGCGGGGCCGGCCGGAGACGAGCCGTTCGCCCCGCAGCCTGGGCCGGACCCTGCTGGTGCTGATCCTGCTCGTGCTGGCCGCGGCGATCGCGTACGCCCTGATGTTCATGCCGAAGTCGGGCGAGGAGGACGCGGCCGGTACGGACGGCTCCCAGCGGACCGGGGCCACCGGGGCGCCGGGCGGCCAGGCGCCCGAGGTGAGCAGTGCGCCCCGGCCCGACCAGACCGCGCCGGGCACCGGTTCCTCCGCGTCCTCCGCGTCCTCGGCGGCGGAGGCCACCGAGACGCAGACCGGGGGCGGGGCCGGGGCGGATGTCGCCGACGGCTTCACCGTCCGTGCGGACGAGGCCGGCTTCAAGGTCGCCGTGGCCAACGGCTGGAACCGCAAGGCGAAGAACGGACGCGGCCAGATCGTGTACGCGCACGGTGACTTCGAGCTGATCGTCGTCCCCGGACGTGACAGCGCGTCGTCGAACGGCAGCGACCCGATGGTCTACCAGCGGGAGAAGGAGAGCGAGCTCCAGCCGTACCGCGACTCCAGCTGGGCGACGGCCTCCGGGCTGCGTACGACGACGGTGGGCTCGCGGACCATGGCCGAGGGGCAGTTCACCTGGACCGACGGCGGCGGACAGGAACTGTACGTCCGCAACGTCGCGATCCTCATCTCGGGGCGGTACCACATCGTGCAGGTCAGAGGGCCGGAGGCCGAGCGGGACGAGGTCACCCGGCTGTTCGAGCAGGCATCGGCGACCTACCAGTACACCGGCTGAGCGCCCGCCGGGACGTGCCCGCCGCCGACCGGCGCCGTTCGGTTCCCGTCCGGTCGCAGAAGCGACAACCGTCACAGTGGTGTCTCCTTGGGACCCCGCCGGTTCCCCGGAAGCGGCCCGGTCTTTACGCTGAGCCTGTCAAGAGCATTGCGGGGCAACGTGAATCAGATGCAGGGCCTGCTCCTGGCGGGTCGCTACCGGCTCGCCGACGCCATCGGGAGCGGCGGTATGGGCCGGGTGTGGCGTGCGCACGACGAGCTGCTCCACCGGGCCGTCGCCATCAAGGAGTTGACGGCCGCGCTCTATGTCGCGGAGAGCGACCAGGCCGTCCTGCTGGCGCGGACCCGGGCCGAGGCCCGCGCGGCCGCGCGGATCAACCACTCCGCCGTGGTCACCGTGCACGACGTGCTCGAGCACGACGGCCGTCCGTGGATCGTGATGGAGCTGGTCGAGGGCCGCTCGCTGGCCGACGCCGTCAAGGAGGACGGGCGGGTGGAGCCCGCCGAGGCCGCCCGGATCGGGCTGTGGGTGCTGCGCGCCCTGCGCGCCGCGCACTCCGCCGGAGTCCTGCACCGTGACGTCAAGCCCGGGAACGTGCTCCTCTCCGACGACGGCCGTGTCCTCCTCACCGACTTCGGCATCGCACAGATCGAGGGCGACAGCACCATCACGCGGACCGGGGAGGTCGTCGGCTCGGTCGACTACCTGGCGCCCGAGCGGGTGCGCGGCCACGACCCCGGCCCGTCCTCCGACCTGTGGGCGCTGGGCGCGACGCTGTACACGGCGGTCGAGGGACGTTCGCCGTTCCGGCGTACCTCGCCACTGACGACCCTTCAGGCCGTCGTCGAGGAGGAGGCCGCCGACCCCCGGTACGCGGGCCCGCTCGGCCCGGTCATCACCGCCCTGCTGCGCAAGGACCCGGCCACCCGTCCCGACACCGCCGAGGCCGAGCAGCTCCTCGCCGAAGCGGCCGACGGACGACGCCCCAGCGGGGCACAGGCGTATGTGCCGACGCAGTTCGGGGGCCCCGACCGCGTCACGGGGGATCACCACTCCCAGCCGCACTCCCCGTCCCACCCCACGTCAGGCACCGCGTACGTCCCGCTCGGCCCGGAGGTGACGACGCCCGTACCCGGCCACCCCGTCACCGGGCCGACCGCCATGGGCCCGACCGCCATAGGACCGACGAACATCGGACCGGTCCCGGCCACGCCGCCGGCCACGCCGCCGACCCGGCCGCCGAGGCGCCGTCGTCTGCTCGCGCTCGTGGTCGTCTTCGCCGCGCTGGTCGGCGGGGGGACGGCGGTGGCATGGCAGAAGTGGGACGAAGGGCGGCAGAAGGACGCCGGGTCGGCGTCGACGTCGTCGACGTCCGCCTCACCGAGCCCGAGCACATCCGCCGGGACGAGCACCCCTGCCTCGGAGGGGACCGTACCCGAGTCCTGGCACGAGATCGACGACCCGCTGGGCTTCGGGCTCTCCCTGCCCGAGGGCTGGGAGCGCGTCGTGTACCAGGACGACGGCGACCTCAAGCAGGTCGACTACACGCCCGACGGCGGCGAGCACTTCGTCCGCATCGCCCTCGACGCGTCCCCCGACTTCAGCGACCCCTACGCGCATCAGGTCGACCTCGAACAGCAGCTGGATCGGCTGGTCGCCTACAACCGGGTCACCCTGGAGAAGAACGTCTACCGGGACCGGGCCGGCTCCAAGTGGGAGTACACCTGGACCGCGCTGGCGAAGGACACGGAGTTCCCCGGGCCGCGCCGCGCGATCGAGGAGACGTACATGGCCCGGGACGGCAGCGAGTACGTGATCTACATGTCCTCGCCGGCCGAGGACTGGGCCACGACGGCCAAGCAGTTCACATCCGTACTGCAGAACTGGCGCGAGCCGACCTCGTAGGGTTCCGGCCGGCGGGGCGCCGGTGGCCTGCTTTCGGCGGGTGAGTCCCGGTAGTTGGCCGGACGGCGCCCCGGAGGCGTGGCGTCCGGTGGGGCATGATGGGCCCATGGGGACCGAGGGGGGCCGGGACGGCGCACGGGTCATCGCGGGCCGTTACCGGCTGGACGCGAAGCTCGGGCGCGGGGGCATGGGGGTCGTGTGGGGCGCCACCGACCAGCTGCTGGGACGGCGTGTCGCCGTCAAGGAGCTGACCCAGGACGACACGCTCTCCGACGAGGAGGCGCGTGGCCGCCGCGACCGGACCCTGCGGGAGGCCCGCGCGGTGGCGCAGTTGAGCCACCCGCACATCATCGTCGTGCACGACGTCGTCGAGGACGGCGAACGCCCTTACATCGTCATGGAGCTGCTCGACGGCGGCTCGCTCGCCGACCGGATCGCCGCGCAGGGTCCGATCCAGCCGGACGAGGCGGCCCGGATCGGTATCGCCCTGCTCGGCGCTCTGCGCGCGGCGCACGCGGCGGGGGTCCTGCACCGGGACATCAAGCCCGCGAACGTCCTGCTCGAACGCGACAGTGATCGTGTCGTCCTCACCGATTTCGGCATCGCGCAGGTCGCGGGCGCCACCACGCTCACCGAGACCGGGTCGTTCGTCGGTTCGCCCGAGTACACCGCGCCGGAGCGGATGTCCGGGGCGCGAACCGGTGCGGAGTCCGACCTGTGGTCGCTGGGCGCGCTGCTGTGCACGGCGCTGAGCGGCGAATCCCCCTTCCGGCGCGACTCGTTGGGCGGCATCCTGCATGCCGTCGTCTTCGCCGAGATCCGGACCCCCGCGCAGGCGGCGCCGCTGCTGCCCGTCGTCCGGGGGCTGCTGGAGCGCGATCCGGACCGGAGACTGGGCGCCGCGGAGGCGGAGCGGCTGCTGCGCGCCTTTCTGGACACCGGGCGTACGCCGACGCCCGTGTCGACGGGCTATACGCCGACCCAGGCGAACCTGCCCCAGCCGGGCTGGGAGCCACCGACCCGGGAGCGCTCCACCCGGGGTGTGCTCGTGGCCGCGCTGCTGGTCGCCGCGATGGCGGGGGCGGGCGTGTCGGCGGCGGCGCTGCTGATGAACGGTGACGGCGACGGGGGCCGCACGCCGACGAGTTCGGCGCCGGGGCCCTCGGCGAGCGGTTCGACGAGCCACGGGCCGACCCCGACCGGGGCGGCTTCGGCCACCCGCTCCCCGTCCGGTTCCGGCACGCCCTCGCGGTCTTCCCGGCCCGCCGCGTCCACGGGCGGCTCCGCGTCGCCCGCCTCCGACGACCGTCCGGGCGCGCCCACCGCTCCCTCCGGGTACCGGGTGGCGGACGACCCCGCCGGGTTCGCGCTCGCCGTGCCGGAGGGCTTCACGCGGGTGCCACAGGGCGAGCGGGTGTTCTACATGTCCGCGGGACAGGTCTTCCGGCTCGGCATCAAGGTCGCCGACCCGCAACCCGGCGGCCCGCTCGCCGTGATGGAGCACGCGGCCGCCAAGGGCGCGGACACCAACCCGGGTTACCACGACGGCCGGGTCACCGAGACCAGTCACGGTGGCAGGGCCGCCGCCCTCTGGGAGTTCACCTGGAACGGCTTCAGCGCGGCGGAGGGGCCCCGGCACACGTACGACCTGTGCTGGGAGGAGGGCGGGCTGCTGTACGACGTGTGGGTGTCGGCGCCGGTCGGGAAGGTGCGGGAGGCGCGGGAGTACTTCGACGTCGCGGTCGACACGTTCACCGTATCGACCTAAACGGGAGATAAGGAACGTCACGCTCCTTATCTCCCGTTTAGGTCGACACGTTCACCGTATCGACCTAAACGGGAGATAAGGAACGTCACGCGTCACGGGTCTGTGACCGGTGCGCGCTGGCGGTGGATACCGGCCCGCCTGGCGCGATATTGATGGACCCATGAGTCACGACGGGGGCGCCGGCCGCGAGGCCGACGAGACGACGAGTTTTGTTCTGCAACCGCCCATACCCCAGCCGGCGAGGCCGCAGCCGCAACTGCATACGCAGCAGCCGCAATCGCATTTGCAGCAGGCGCAGCAGGCGCAGCAGCCGCAGCAGGCGCAGGCCGCGGTGCCCGCCCAGGTCGCGCCGCCGCACGAGCCGGGCGTGGGGCGGCTCATCGCGGGACGCTACCGGCTGCTCGCCAAGCTCGGACACGGCGGTATGGGCACGGTGTGGCGAGCCAAGGACGAGACGGTGGACCGCGAGGTCGCCGTCAAGGAGCCCCGCGTACCGGACCACCTTTCCGAACGCGAACAGGCCAATGTGTTCGAGCGGATGCGCCGTGAGGCGCGGGCCGCGGCCCGCCTGGACCATCCGGCCGTCGTCAACGTGCACGACGTGGCGGTCGTCGACGGCCGGCCGTGGATCGTGATGGAGCTGGTCCACGGACGCTCGCTCGGCGACGCCCTCCAGGAGGGCACGCTCAGCGCGCGCGAGGCGGCCCGGATCGGCCTGGAGGTGCTCGGCGCGCTGGAGGCCGCGCACGCGGCGGGCATTCTGCACCGGGACGTGAAGCCGGACAACATCCTGCTCGGCCGCCACGACCGCATCGTCCTCACGGACTTCGGCATCGCCCAGATCGAGGGCGAGACGAACCTGACCGACACCGGCGGCATCGTCGGCTCGCCCGAGTACATCGCCCCCGAGCGGGTGCTGGGCCAGCGCCCCGGCCCGGCCGCCGACCTGTGGTCCCTCGGCGTGGTGCTGTACGCGGCGACGGAGGGCGTCTCGCCGTTCCGCCGCAGCAACACCCCGGCCACGCTCCAGTCCGTCCTCAACGCGGTGCCCGCACCGCCCGCCGCCGCTCAGGGGCCGCTCGCCGAGGCCGTCGACGGTCTGCTGGAGAAGGACCCGGCGCGCCGCCCGCCCGCCGCGCGGGTGCGGGCCCTGCTGGAGGCCGCCGCGAACCCGCCCGCCTCCCTGCCCACGCAGGTCGTGCGGCAGGCGGAGGTCCCGCGCGCCCGACGCCGGTTCGGCCGGACGGCGTGGACGGGGCTCGGCGCGGTGGTCGTGGCGGCGGCGGTGGCGGTGTACCTGGTGATCGCCGACCCGTTCGCGGGGCCGCTGCCGGACGACTGGAAGACGAAGCACGAGAAGGAGGTCACCGCGACGCTGGCGGTGCCCGACACCTACGTGCGCGGCGTGCCCGGGAAGAACGCCCCCGCCGACGATCACTGGGTCAGCTACACCGACCCGAGCGGCGCGATCTCGGTCGTCCTGCTGGTGAGCCGTAAGTCGGAGGACACCGGCCACGAGCTCAAGGCGTCCGCGGCCGCCGAGATGTACGCCGACGACGGGGACTTCAAGGAGTCCGGCAGCTACGAGCTCGACATGCCGAAGGGGCCGAGGACCCGGACCGACGACAACATGACCTTCCATGACCGGAAGGCGGCCGGGAACACGGTCTTCTACACCACCGACGACAGCCAGGAACCCGCCCCGCGCGAGCTCAGGATCCTGTACTACAGGTCCACCGGTGGCGACATGTACAAACTGATGATCGGTTACCCGGGCAAGGGCGACTTCACCGAGCGCGGCCAGGAGGTGGCCCGCACCGCGATCGCCAACCTGAAGATCGACAAGCTCTAGACGAATGAGTCCGAGGCATGTTGTTGCGGTCAGTGATCGTAGGCGGTCAGTGACCGCTTGATCGGCGGTCATTTCGCAGGGCCTGGATGAGCCGGGGATACCGGGATCAGGTTCGGTACTACCTGCCAGCCGTTGACGATCCACGCCAGCCGCCAGTACCGGTCCACCCTGGGATCGTGCGCCTCCTCGAACTGCTGCGCCATCCAGTCCCGGAATTCCGTGTCAGGGGTGCGCGCGAACAGTCACTGGAGACTCAAGGCCATTCCCCAGCCGGGCCCCGACCCAGACGCGAGGTCGAGCAGTGCTAGACCGCCTGCGCGCGGTAGCGCCCCGGTGTCGTTCCGAACTCCCGGCTGAAGGCGTGGGACAGGGCGTACGGGCTGCCGTACCCCGTCTCCCGGGCGACCGCGGCCAGTGGCGCGTCCGTGTCGCGGAGCCGGGCCGCGGCGAGCGTCAGGCGCCACCAGGTGAGGTACGCCATCGGCGGACGGCCGACCAGCGCTGTGAAGCGGCGCGCCAGCGTCGCCCGGGAGACGCCCGCCCGGGCCGCCAGGCTGTCGTTGGTCCAGGGCGCGGCCGGCTCGGCGTGCAGGGCACGCAGCGCGGACGTGGCCACGGGGTCGCTCAGGACGGCCGGCCAGACGCCCGTAGCCGCCCGTGCCAGCCACGCCCGGACCATGTACACGAGCAGCAGGTCGAGGAGGCTGGGCAGGGCCAGGGAGGCACCCGGGCGGCGGTCGTCGAGCTCGTCCGCCAGCAGGGCCACCGCGGCGCGGAGTTCGGCGGGCCGGTCGGCCCGGTTCGCCAGGTGCGCCACCTGGGGCAGCTCCGCCAGCAGCGGGTGGGTACGACTGCGGTCCAGGCGGTACTTGCCGCAGAGCAGTTCCACGCCACCGACGCCACTCACACCACCCACATCACTCACGGCGTCCCCCGGTCCGGCCTCCTCGAAGGGCGTCGCCCGAGCCGCCGTCGCCGCGTCCACCGGCCCGTCGGCCAGCACGTGCCCCGCGCCGTGCGGCAGCAGGACGACGTCCCCCGGACCGAGCGGGATGCCCGTACCGCCCTCCGGCAGCAGCCAGCAGTCGCCCGCCAGCACGACATGGAACCCGGCGCCCTCGTAGGCGGCGATCCGCGTGCACCAACTCCCGCTCACCCGCAGCCGGTTGGAATGCGGCCTGCCGGTGCGCACGGAGGAGATCGCGTCGCTCACCACGTCCATGGGACGAGAGTACGTGAGGCGCACGCGTATCCGGCTGAGCGGTTCGGGCATCGAAACGCTCAGCGGTGCCTTCCTAGGCTTCCGGGCATGACCGAAGAACACGTGCAGAGTTTCACGATCGGGGACGTCGAGATCCTCCGGGTCGTCGAGTGGCAGTCCCTCTTCGTGCCCGCCCCCGACCTCGTCCCCGGCTGCGGCCCCGAGGTGTGGCAGGAGCACCGGGAACAGCTGGCCCCGGACCACTGGGATCCCGGCAGCGACCGGGTGATGACGGCGCTTCAGACCTGGGTGGTGCGCAGCGGCGGACGGACGGTCCTCGTCGACACCGGGGTCGGCAACGGTCGGGAGCGACCCGGCTTTCCGCACTTCCACCGGCGGGAGGGCGACCTCCCGGGACGGCTGGCGCGGGCAGGCGTGCGTCCGCAGGACGTCGACGTCGTGGTCAACACCCATATCCACGCCGACCACGTCGGCTGGAACACCCTCGACGTCGAGGGGGAGTGGGTGCCGGCCTTTCCCCGTGCCCGCTACCTCCTCCCGGCCGCCGACGACGCCCACTTCGGGCCCGCGGGCGGCTACGGCGGCGGTGTGCGGGAGGACGACCGCCTCGTCTACGAGGACAGCGTCGCTCCCGTGCACCGGGCCGGGCAGGCCGTGCTCTGGGACGGGGAGCACCGCGTCGACGAGCACCTCACCCTGGAGTCGGCCCCCGGCCACACCCCGGGTTCGTCCGTGCTGCGGGTCGCCTCGCGCGGTGAACGTGCCGTGTTCGTCGGGGACCTGCTGCACAGCCCGGTGCAGGTGCTGCGCCCCGAGTGCAGCAGCTGCTTCTGCCTCGACCCCGCCCAGGCGGCGGCGAGCCGCGCCCGCGTGCTCGAACGGGCGGCGGAGCGGAAGGAGCTGGTGATTCCCGCGCACTTCGCCGGATCGGGTGCGGTGGAGGTGCGTCGGCGGGAAACGGGACGGTTCGCCCTGGGCAGGTGAGGGGGACGGGGATCGTTGTAGTCATGGAGGCATGCGCAGACCGCCGCCGAGGGCGGGCTCCCCCGGATGGCCAGGGTGCAGCCGTGTCGGAGGAGGCGCGCGGCCGCTCGTACAGCGGTGAACGACCCGGCGCAACGTCCTGATCAGCACGTTTGTTGCCAGTGAACGCTGGCGCCGTGTGTGCGGTCGGTGAAACCGTATTACCGGCGGGTACCCAAAGTCTTCCCCACGTCATACCCTGCGCCTCATGACGGACTCGCAGGCCCCGGAAAAGACCGGCACCGAGATCAGTGGGCAGACCACGACCGGTACCAACCCCCTCGCTCCCGCGCCCACCGGCGTCCGTACCGCCGCAGACGTGGTCACCCCGGAGCTGGTGGCCCAGCTCACCAAGGGCGTGACCGGCTCCGGCCGTACGGCCAACCACACGCCGTTCACCGGCGGGAAACTGGCCGACCTGCCCGAGTCCACACCCGACGACGTACTGAAGGCCTTCGAGGCGGCCCGCAAGGCGCAGGCGGTGTGGGAGCGGACGCCCGTGCGGGAGCGTGCCGCCGTCCTGCTCCGCTTCCACGACCTGGTGCTGGAGCGCCAGGCCGAGGTCCTCGACCTGATCCAGCTGGAGACCGGCAAGGCCCGTCTGCACGCCCACGAGGAGGTGCAGGCGGTGGCCGTCGCCGCCCGGCACTACGGCCGCAAGGCCCCCGCCTACCTCCGTCCCAAGCGGCACGCGGGTGCCATGCCGACGCTGACGAAGGTCACCGAACTGCGTCATCCGCGCGGAGTCGTGGGCCAGATAGCCCCCTGGAACTACCCGCTGGAACTGTCGGTGGGCGACGCGCTGCCGGCTTTCGTGGCGGGCAACGCGGTCGTGATGAAGCCGGACACGGAGACCTGCCTGACCGCCCTCTGGGCCCGTGACCTGCTCGTCGAGGCCGGTCTGCCCGCCGAGGTCTTCCAGGTCGTCCTCGGTGAGGGCCCCGTCATCGGCCCCGAGGTCGTCCGGCACGCCGACTACGTCTCCTTCACCGGCTCCACCCGCACCGGCCGCGAGGTCGCCCAGGGTGCCGCCGCCCGGCTCGTCGGCGTCTCCCTCGAGCTCGGCGGCAAGAACGCCATGCTGGTGCTCGAGGACGCCGACATCGAGAAGGCCGCGGCCGGCGCCGTCCGCGCCTGCTTCTCCTCGGCGGGCCAGCTCTGCATCTCCATCGAGCGGCTGTACGTCCACGAGTCGATCGCGGACGCCTTCCTCGAGCGCTTCGCCGCCCGCACCAGGGCCATGCGCCTGGGCACCTCCCTGGCCTACGGCGCCGACATGGGCTCCCTGGTGGGCGAGCGCCAGCTGGAGACGGTGACCCGGCACGTGGAGGAAGCCGTCGCCAAGGGCGCCAAGGTCGTCGCCGGCGGGGTCGCCCGCCCGGACGTCGGCCCGTACTTCTTCGAGCCGACGATCCTGGACGGGGTGACGGAACCCATGTCCGTATGCGCCGAGGAGACCTTCGGCCCGGTCGTCTCGATCTACCGCTTCAAGACCGAGGACGAGGCCGTCGAGCTCGCCAACTCCACGCCGTACGGACTGAACTCGTCGGTCTGGACGAAGGACGGCCGCCGCGGCCGGGAGGTCGCCTCCCGGGTGCGGGCCGGCACGGTGAACGTCAACGAGGGCTACGCCTCGGCCTACGGCAGCGTCCAGTCCCCGATGGGCGGCATGAAGGACTCAGGTCTCGGCCGCCGCCACGGCTCGGAGGGCATCCTCAAGTACACCGAGGCCCAGACGGTGGCCCAGCAGCGCCTGCTGCCGATGGCGCCGGCGCTGGGCATGAACGACGAGAAGTACGCGGAGTTCATGAGCCGGAGCCTGAAGGTGATGAAGGCACTCCGGCTCAGGTAGCCGACCCAGGGGCGCGGGGCCGTGCCCGACACGCGGCTCCGCCGCGTGGGCGCGACCAGCCACCACCGGCCCGCACGCACACTCGACGAGGAGACCCCCGTGCCCCAGGACGCCCACGCCCAGGCCCAGGACCGAAACCGGGCCGACGCGTACGAATACGACTACGACGTCATCGTCGTCGGTTCGGGTTTCGGCGGCTCGGTCACCGCTCTGCGCCTGACGGAGAAGGGCTACCGCGTAGGCGTCCTGGAGGCGGGCCGCCGCTTCACCCGGGAGACGCTGCCCAAAAACTCCTGGGATCTGAAGAACTACCTCTGGGCCCCCAGGCTCGGCATGTACGGCATCCAGCGCATCCATCTGCTGGGCAACGTCATGGTGCTGGCCGGCGCGGGCGTGGGCGGCGGCTCCCTCAACTACGCCAACACCCTCTACGTCCCGCCGAAGCCCTTCTTCGACGACCCCCAGTGGCGGGACATCACCGACTGGCAGGAGGAGCTGAAGCCGTACTACGACCAGGCGCGGCGCATGCTCGGCGTACGGCTCAACCCGACGACGACTCCCTCCGACGTGCACCTGAAGGCGGCGGCCGAGCGGATGGGCGTCGGCGACACGTTCCACATGGCGCCGGTCGGCGTGTTCTTCGGTGACGGCGAGGACGCCGACGGGACGGCGAAGGCGAAGCCCGGGGAGCAGGTCGCCGACCCCTACTTCGGGGGCGCGGGCCCGGCCCGCAAGGCCTGCACCGAGTGCGGCGAGTGCATGACCGGCTGCCGGCACGGCGCGAAGAACACCCTCAACGAGAACTACCTCCACCTCGCCGAGAAGGCGGGCGCGGTCGTGCACCCGCTGACGACGGTCGTGTCGGTCACGGACGACTCGCAGGGCGGCTACGCGGTCGCCACCCTCCCCACCGACGACCGCCGCAAGGCGAAGGGCCGGGTCTTCAAGGCCCGCCGAGTGGTCCTCGCCGCGGGCACCTACGGCACCCAGACGCTGCTGCACCGCATGAAGGCCAACCGCCAGCTCCCCTACCTGTCGGACCGGTTGGGCGAGCTGACCCGCACCAACTCGGAGGCGCTGGTCGGCGCGCAGACCGACGACCGCCGCTACGCCAAGGTGACCGGCGCCGCGAAGGTGGACTTCACCCGCGGAGTCGCCATCACCTCCTCCATCCACCCGGACGACAGCACGCACATCGAGCCGGTCCGCTACGGCAAGGGCTCCAACTCGATGGGTGGCCTGTCGATCCTGCAGGTGCCGTACGCGGAGGGCTCGTCGAGGGTCGCCGGCTGGCTGACGAACGCGGCCCGCCACCCCCTCCTCGTGCTGCGCTCGCTCTCCAACCGCCGCTGGTCGGAGCGGACCATCATCGGGCTGGTGATGCAGTCCCTGGACAACTCGCTGACGACGTATCTGAAGCCGGCGGGAGTGGGCCGGGGCCTGCTGACGGCGCGGCAGGGGCACGGCGCCCCCAACCCCAAGCAGATCAGGGCCGCTTCCGAGGCCGCCTCCGCGATCGCCGCCGACATCAACGGCTTCGCCGGTTCCAACGTGGGCGAGCTGATGGGCACCCCGCTCACGGCGCACTTCCTCGGCGGCTGTCCGATCGGCGACTCGCGCGAGACGGGCGTGATCGACCCCTATCACCGCCTCTACGGCCACCCGGGCATCTCGGTCGTCGACGGCGCCGCCGTCTCGGCGAACCTGGGTGTGAACCCGTCGCTCACCATCACCGCCCAGGCCGAGCGCGCGATGTCGTTCTGGCCGAACAAGGGCGAGACGGACCCGCGTCCGACGCAGGGCGCGGCGTACGAGCGGCTGAAGCCGGTCGAGCCCGTCAGCCCGGTGGTGCCGGCGGAGGCGTTCGGCGCGCTGCGCCTGCCGTTCCTGGGGATGCCGACGGTCCCGCCCAGGAAGTAGGCGGGCGATCCCTCCCGGGGCCAGACCGGCGCTTCCTGCCCGGCAACAGGCGAAGGGACCTGTGCCCCTCCGAGCGCAGATCCAACAGCAGATCCAACAAGCGAAGGGACCTGCGCCCCCCTCCGAGCGCAGGTCCCTTCGCTGGTCTTGTCACGCGTTACGCGTGCGCGCCGACCTTGCGGCGGCGGACCGCGAACACCGCGCCGGCGCCGGCCACCACGGCGACCCCGCCGACCAGTCCGATCACCGGCAGCGCCGAGTTCGAACCGGTGGAGGCGAGGCTGCCGCTGATCGGCTTGGCGCCGCCCTGGGCCTTGGCGCCGTCGGTGGGCTTGTCACCGTTCGGCTTGGCGTCGTCGGCACCGTCCGCGTCACTGCCGGCGGCGAGGATCTCGACGTCGTAGTAGTCACCGTTGAGGTGGCAGTCGGAGTCGTCGCCCACGTACAGGGCGTCGCTCAGCGCCAACGCGGAGCCCGCCGGGGCCGACGCCTTGACCTTCACGCGGAGGTCGAGGGTGGCGGAGGAGTCCTTCTCCAGCTCATCGAGCTGGGCCAGGAAGGAACCCGTGATGTTGACCGTCTTGCCGTGCTCGTCCTCGTAGGAGTCCTGGTAGGCGTTGGTCCACTTACCGTCCTCCTTGACCTGGATGACCGCGAGGCCCTCGGAGAGCCAGGCGTCCGTGTCGTCGGCGTAGTCCAGGAACATGGCCATGTACACGTGCTTGAAGTCGACGTCGGAGTTGTTCCCGACCTCGTACGAGAAGTCGTGCCAGCCGGAACCGGCGACGATCTTGCTGGGCAGGCCCTTGACCTCGGCCGTGATGTTCTCGTCCAGGTCGAAGGTCTTGCAGTCCGTGTTCGGGTCGAACCCGTCCTCGCTCTCGCTGGCCGACGGGCTCGCGGAGGTCTTGCCCGAGTCGGACGCGGACGGCGACGAGCTGCCGGACGGGGAGCCGGAGGCGCTTGAGCTCTGCGACCCGGACGCCGACGGCGACGAGGTGTCGGACTCCGAGGCGGAGGCGGACGCGCTCGAGTCGCTCGAACCGGACGGGGAGGCGGAGGTGTCGTCCGACACGGACGAGCCGGCGGACGGCGAGCCGCTCTCCTCCGCGAAGGCGGCGGGCGCGGACAGCAGGGCCAGCGGCACCATGGCGGCCGTCGCGGCGGCGGTGACGAGTGTGCGGCGAAGCTTCATGAAGACCTCGGTGGATCCGGTGGGGAGGAGGCCTTCCGCATGGGGGTGTGGGAGTGGGCCTTGGTTCGCTAGGTGTGACCGGTGATGGCGGGGAACAGTTGTGCCCAGCTCACACAATCTTTATGTGGCTCGCATCACACCTGTCACACCAGCCGCACCGGGCACACACGCTGGAACCCGTCACACCAGCCGCACCGGGCACACACGCTGGAACCCGTCACACCAGCCGCACCCGGCACATCCACTGGACTTCGTCACACCAGCCGCCCCCGACCAGCCACTGGCACCCGTCACGCCAGTCGCACCCACTGGCACCCGTCACGCCAGTCGCATTCGGCACACCCACCGGCGCCCCGTCACACCGTTCGACGCCCGCCACCCACG
Organism: Streptomyces sp. NPDC088157; assembly: GCF_044741545.1. NCBI lineage: Bacteria > Bacillati > Actinomycetota > Actinomycetes > Kitasatosporales > Streptomycetaceae > Streptomyces > Streptomyces sp. NPDC088157. The sequence continues at coordinate 1,074,062 of NZ_JBIUSU010000002.1, read as the reverse complement.
GGCACCCGTCCCGCCCACCGACGCCCGTCGCGCCCATCGATACCGAGGCGGGCGTTCGCCGTGCATGACGAAGGGCCTCGCGGGACGGATCCGCGAGGCCCTTCTCTATCGTCAGCACCGGCGTCAGGGCAGCGCCGGTGCCTGGGAGCGGCGCCGGGGGGTCGCGCCGCTGGCCTGGACCTTTGGCAGTGGGGGCAACGCGTAAGGCGCTTGCCCGGAGGGGTACTTGGTGCTGTTCGGGGCTTTCTACGCATCGTGCTGGATGAGCGCGGCGCCCGCAACCGTTTGACCCAGCCCTTGTGCATTTTTGCATTTTTCGCCGGTCGGCTCGGCCCCGGGCGTCCCCGAGGCCGGCCGTTCTCTTGGTGACCGGGCTGCTGTCCCCTGCCGTCCGGTCACTTGTCCGGAGCGAGGTCCCACGGCACACGGCACGATCCGTACGCCTCATCGCTCCAGCGAGCCACGCGTGGTTGATCCGGGCCCGCCCCTGGCTGGAACGGACACGGGGACCAACGAGGCCGTCCGGGAGGCGGTCACGCGCCGTACGGGTGAGAAGGGGGCCGAACTGACGCCCGACCTCAGACGCGGCCCCGGCACAGTTCGAGCAGCGTCATCGCCAGAGACGTACCGGGCTTGCCGAGGGCGTCCCTGTAGTGGCCGAGGACCTCCATCTCGCGGGAGAGGTTCACGCGCCGGCCGCCGGAGGTCATCCGCGCTTCCTGGATGACGGCCGAGACGGCCATCCGTTCCTGGATCAGACCGATGATCCGGTCGTCGAGCGCGTCGATGCGCTCACGGGCGCCGGTGATCACGTCGGCGGCCTCGGGGGTACGGGCGCCGGTCACGTCGATGGCGGTCATGGGGGCTCCTGTGGTGAGTACGGGTGCCCCGGAGCGGAAGAACCCGGGAAAACGACAGGCGCCCCGGGCCTTGTCGGCCCGGGGCGCCTGGGAAGTCGCTCGTCAGTTGCTCAAGCGGCACGACCATGGCAGCCGGTGGGCCGGTTGCCATAGGTAAAGACGAAGGTCGTGGGCGAAAGCATGCGGTCAGTATGCAGGGTCGTCGGGTGAGCTCCAAGGCGGTTCGCATCCTGAGACGCGGGGGTGCGTCCGGCGCCGGGTCCGGTCCCGCGCCCACCTCGGTAGAATCGGGTTACACAGAGACCCCGCCCCACCGCCGGAAGGCCCCCGTGTCATCAGCGACTCCTACTGCCGCCGCCCCCGACACCGTCCTGGTCGTCGACTTCGGCGCGCAGTATGCCCAGCTCATCGCCCGCCGAGTCCGCGAGGCGCGGGTCTACAGCGAGATCGTCCCGAGCACCATGCCCGTCGAGGAGATGCTCGCCAAGAACCCGGCGGCGATCATCCTCTCCGGCGGCCCCTCGTCCGTGTACGAGGAGGGCGCCCCCCGTCTCGACCGCGAGATCTTCGAGGCCGGCGTCCCCGTCTTCGGAATGTGCTACGGCTTCCAGCTGATGGCGCAGACCCTCGGCGGCACGGTGGACAACACCGGCGCCCGTGAGTACGGCCGCACCGAGCTGCGCGTCTCCCGCTCGTCCTCCACCCTCTTCGAGGGCACCCCGGCCGAGCAGGCCGTGTGGATGTCGCACGGCGACGCCTGCTCCGCCGCCCCCGAGGGCTTCAGCGTCAGCGCCTCCACGGACGTCGTCCCGGTCGCCGCCTTCGAGAACGACGAGAAGAAGCTCTACGGCGTCCAGTACCACCCCGAGGTCATGCACTCCACGCACGGCCAGCAGGTGCTGGAGCACTTCCTGTACCGCGGCGCGGGTCTCAGTCCGGACTGGACCACCGGCAACGTCATCGACGAGCAGGTGGCGGCCATCCGTGAGCAGGTCGGCGACAAGCGCGCCATCTGCGGCCTCTCCGGCGGCGTGGACTCGGCGGTCGCCGCGGCCCTCGTGCAGAAGGCCATCGGCTCCCAGCTGACCTGCGTGTACGTCGACCACGGTCTGATGCGCAAGGGCGAGACCGAGCAGGTCGAGAAGGACTTCGTGGCCGCGACCGGCGTCCAGCTGAAGGTCGTGGACGCGGAGGAGCGCTTCCTCACCGCTCTCAAGGGCGTCTCGGACCCGGAGGAGAAGCGGAAGATCATCGGCCGCGAGTTCATCCGGGTCTTCGAGCAGGCCCAGGCGGAGATCATCGCGGACGAGGGTCCGGCGGTGGAGTTCCTCGTCCAGGGCACGCTCTACCCGGACGTCGTCGAGTCCGGCGGGGGCACCGGCACCGCGAACATCAAGTCCCACCACAACGTGGGCGGCCTGCCGGAGGATCTCGAGTTCCAGCTGATCGAGCCGCTGCGCAAGCTGTTCAAGGACGAGGTCCGCATGGTCGGCCAGGAGCTCGGCCTGCCGGAGGAGATCGTCCAGCGCCAGCCGTTCCCCGGCCCCGGCCTCGGTATCCGGATCGTCGGCGAGGTCACCAAGGACCGTCTCGACCTGCTTCGCGACGCCGACGCGATCGCCCGCGAGGAGCTGACGGCCGCCGGTCTCGACCGTGAGATCTGGCAGTGCCCGGTGGTCCTGCTCGCGGACGTCCGCAGCGTCGGCGTCCAGGGCGACGGCCGCACCTACGGCCACCCGATCGTCCTGCGCCCGGTCTCCTCCGAGGACGCCATGACCGCCGACTGGTCGCGCCTGCCCTACGACGTCCTGGCGAAGATCTCCACGCGGATCACCAACGAGGTCAGCGACGTCAACCGGGTCGTCGTGGACGTGACCTCGAAGCCGCCGGGCACGATCGAGTGGGAGTAGGCCCTCCCGAGACCGTCTGGGAAAGTCCTTCCGAGATGCTCTGGGAAAGTCCTCCCGAGATCTCCTCTGAGAGGAGGGTTCAGGTGCGCTTGAGCGTGCGCACCGGCTCTCCGGGCTTCCAGACCCGGGCGACCAGATACGTGTCGTCCTCGACGTAGGTCCGTACGACCTCCGTCAGCTCGGTGCGGAAGAGGTGGAACGGCTGCGGCGGTTCCACCTCTTTCACGTACGCGGTCCTCGCCTCGCCGTCCGCCACCTCCACCGCCCGGCCCGCGATCCGTACGTCGCCCCCGCCCATCCCGGTGCCCTCGCCGGGGTTGGCCTGGAGGCAGAAGCGGGGGTCACGGCGCAGGTCGAGGGCCTTGAGCGAGCCCGGCATCATGCCGAGCCACAGCTCACCGCCGAGGAAGCGGACCTCGATGCCGGTGGTGCGGGGGGAGCCGTCCTTGCGCAGCGTCGCGAGGACGTGGTGCGTGAAGGCTCCGAAGCGCTCCTCGGTGATCTCCGCGAGTTCGGGTTCGGCTGCGGCGAAGGCCGCCCAGTTCGCTGTCATAGGGCGAGTGTGACCCCGATACCCGACATCCACTGTCCGGTATCGGGCGGGGGCTGTGGGGCAGGACCGCGCGGGCAGGACCGCAGGCGGGGCCGCGGGCCGGAGCGCGGGTCGGAGCGGCGGGTCGGAGCGGCGGGTCGGAGCGGCGGGTCAGAAGCCCTGCGGCACCGGTCGCACGTACCGCTCCAGCCCCGCCGCGTCCCGCACCGGCGTGCAGCCCGCCGCCGTGAGCCGCTGGGCCAGCCTCGTCCGCCGGCTCGTGTTCACCCGCAGGGCGCCCAGCATGAACAGCGGCATCAGCACGGCGAGCGGGAGCAGGACGGCGTACTTGCCGGTCAGCACGGCCATCAGCAGGAACAGCACCGCCGAGCCCCAGCCGATGATCAGCAACTGCTTCCGGTTGGCGGCCGCGCCCAGGGCGTCGTGGCGGATGAGCGCCGTGAGCACGTCCACGTCCGCCTGCGCCTCGGGGACCGGGGTCAGCGAGCCCAGGTACATGCCCGGCACCGGGCGGCCGGGGCCCGGGTCGGGAAAGGCCGCCGTGTTCGCCGCGGCCCGCTGCCGTGCCCAGGTGCTGGGGTCCCGCACCAGCTGGACGTGCATGACGCGCTGCTTGCCGACGAGGCGCACGCTCTCGTACCGGAAGCCGTAGCACTCGGCGATGTAGACCAGCGCGCCGAACGTCTGCAACTCCGCGAAGGGGTGGACGAGCTCGATGGCGTTGCGGGTCGCGATCTGACGCATGAGGGCGGTGATGTGGCGGTCGGCGAGGCTCAAGGTGTGCTCCGGAGGTGACGGAAATCGTCATCTTTACATAACGGCTCTGCCCTTTTGCGCTGACCGACGGTAACTTCCGCGTCGTAAAGCAACCCAGTGCTGGAGGACCGATGCACGGGCCCACGCCGCCTGCTCCGCTGCCCACCGACCGGCTTCAGTTCGCGATGCCGCCGATGCACGACTCGGTGGAGGACGAGCGCCGACACCGCAAGGAACGGCTGGCCGGCGCGGTACGCGTCTTCGGGCGGCGCGGCTTCGAGGACGGTGTCTCGGGGCACATCACCGCCCGCGACCCGGAGTTCGACGACTGCTTCTGGGTCAACCCCTTCGGGATGCCCTTCAAGCACGTCACGGTCGGCGACCTGGTGCTGGTCAACGCCGACGGACAGGTCGTCGAGGGCCGCTACCACGTCAACCAGGCCGCCTTCACCGTGCACGCCCAGGTGCACGCCGCCCGCCCCGACGTCGTAGCCGTCGCCCACTGCCACTCGGTGCACGGCCGTGCCCTCGCCGCGCTCGGTGAGCTGCTCGACCCCATCACCCAGGAGAGCTGCGCGTTCTACGAGGACCACGCCCTCTACGACGCCTACACCGGCGTGGCCGTCGACGCGGGGGAGGGACGGCGCATCGCGGCCGCACTCGGCTCCCGCAAGGCGCTCGTACTGCGCAACCACGGGCTGCTGACGGTCGGCGACTCGGTCGACGCGGCCGCCTGGTGGTTCCTGTCGATGGAACGCTCCAGCCAGGTCCAGCTGACCGCGAAGGCGGCGGGCCGGCCCGTCCTGATCGACCACCGGGCGGCCGTGGCGACCCGGGAACAACTCGGCGGCGACCTCGTGGCCTGGATCAACTACCAGCCCCTCTGGCAGGACATCAGCCGCAGCGAGCCGGACCTGCTGAGCTGAGCCCGGTAAGCGAGCCGGACCTGCTGAGCTGAGCCCGGTAAGCGAGCCGGACCTGCTGAGCCGAGCCCGTCAGCCAGCCGGATCTCCTGAGCCGAGGTCGTCCTTGCGAGCCGCGTTCTGCAGCCCTCACCTGCAGCCCTCTCCTGGAGGCCGAGACCTGCAAACGTCCTCTGAAAGGCCCTCTCCTGGAGGTCGGTTCCTAGAAGCCGCGCAGTACGACCGCCTTCGTCCGCGTGAACTCCTCGTCCGTGAGCACCCCGTCCCGGTGCAGCTCGCCCAGCTCGCGCAGTCGGCGCAGCAGCACGTCGTGGTGGTCGGCCGGCGGTGGGAAGGACGCCGTGAGCCCGCGCCTCCGCGCGGCCGGGCCCCCGTGCTCGTGCTCCCACTGCCGCCCGTGCTCCCGCTCCGTTCCCGCGCGGGCGGAGGGATGCGGGAGTCGCGCGGTGACCGCCGTCGCCACCAGGGCTGTCAGCAGGTCGCGGCTCACGTTCCCCCACAGGTCCAGGGCGTACGGGTCCTTCTCGGCCGGCAGTTTCGAGAACACCGTCTCGCGGGTCACGAACCGAAGAAATCCGTCCTCGTAGCCCGAGTTGGGCAGCCACTCGACCCGCACGACATCGCCGACGTCGATCACGCGCGGGCCCGTCGCCCGCTTCACCCGGTCCGAGGTGTCCGCCCAGTCGACACGCACCTCGGCGCCGTCGAAGGAGACGGTGCCGTCGGAGGAACGCACGGAGACCGGGACCGGCGGACCCGGCAGGAGATAGCCCTTGGTCGGCTCGCCCGGAATCTCGTCGAGCAGCAGCGCGTGCCGGATCTCCTCGGCGAGGTACTCGGCGATCCCCGAACGGTCCACGTCCACGACGAGCCGGTAGGGATCGGCCGGATCGGGCAGCCGCCCGCCGGTGGCCTGCAACAGCGGATCGGCCCCCTCACGCAGCCGCATCCGTAACCGGCCGCGCCTGCGTTCGGGCTCGTAGACGATCCCGGCGACCGCCTCCAGGGGCACGGTGATCTCCCCGTACGTCTGCCGGAACAGCGCTACGGAGCGGTGCAGCCCCGGTGTGATCCTGACCGTCGTGCCGTCGAAGGCCCAGGTCCCGTCACGCTGGATGATCTCGGCCATACGGAAATTCTCGCAGCCGGGTCAACACGGCCCGGCCCGTGTCACCCGCGCTGACCAGACCTGCCGGGAACGGGGGGTATTCCATAGGGCACAATTCGCTCTCATCGCGGGGGAGTTGTTCACAGGCGGCGGGCGGGGTCCGGACCGGGTCCCCGGAGAGCCGCCATCCGATCGGGTCGTGGGGAAGGCGGGCGTCGGACATGGCGGTGCAGGAGGCGAGACAGAGCGCGGAGTCGAGCAGGGGACCGGGCACGCACGAGGGCGGCTGTACCTGCGGGGACTGCCCGCACGGGGCCCGCGCGGGACACCGGCGGGCGGTGGCCGAGTTCCTGCTGCAACGGGACGGGTTCGCGGCCGGGCACGGCCTGCCGGCCGCCGTCGCCCACTCCGTCTCGGCCTCCCGCCAATGGGTCTCGGAGGAGCTCACACAGTCCGCGGAACTCGTCGCCGAACGGGGCCGCGCCGAGGGCGAGGCCTGGCTGGCCCGCCTGTGGCTGCGCACGGCGGTCACCGTGTGGGTGGGTGTCGTCTTCCTGCTGCTGGTGCAGTCCCTGACCGCCATCGGCGCGGGCTGGACCGACGCCCGCACCGCCGGACTCCTCGCCGCGCTCGTCGTCGCCGGTGCGCTGACCGCCGCCTCCTGGTTCCACCGGGCACGCGGCGGGGCGCTGGCCCCCGTGATCGGTGAGGACAACCGTCTCTCCACCTCCCGCGCGGTCGCCGCCGCCTGGGTGCTGCTCGTGGCCTACGCGGTGCTGGTCCTGGTGGGCCGGCTCGCCGCCGCCTCCGGCCACGCCGAACGCGACGCGCTGATCGCCGGACTCGACCTGGCCCGCGGCGCCGGCGTGGTGACCGTCCTCGCCGTGGTCTGCGGGATCGCCGTGCTGGTGCGCCGGGTGGTCGCCCTGCGCGTCCTCGCCCAGCGGCTCCAGAAGGTCCGCGCCCATCGCCCCCGGGCGGCCGACCTGCTGACCGACGACGCCGGCCGCGGTACCTTCGCCGACATCCAGTACGTCGTGATCGGCGCCGTCGCCCTGGTCTTCGCCGCCGTCCGCCTGGCCCGCCGCCCGGACCAGTTGCCCGACCTCCCCTGGGGCCTGGCGGTCATGGTCCTGGTCTCCGCCGCGACCTATCTCGCCGGCAAGTACGCGGAGGGTGGCCGCCCCGTCATCCTCTCCGTCGTACGCTCCCGTGAGGCCGGTGACCTCGACGCCCCGATCCGCACCGGTGACGACATCGAGATCCGCGGCGCCGGCTTCGTCCCGCCCGGCGCCCAGACCGCCGATCGGCTCTCCCGCATGGTCGTCCGCATCGGGCCGGTCCATGTCCACGTCCCCCTCGTGCCGGTCACGGGCGGCTTCAGCAATCCCACCGACGCCGTCCTCACCGTCCCCGTCCCGGCGGATGTGGAACCGGGCCGAGTGGACGTACAGGTCGTCACGGCGGCGGGAGCCGAAACGAACCGGTACGCGATCGACGTCACGGACTGAACCTTCGGACGGGCCCGAGCCGGTGGGACACGCGAGCGGCACGCGGGTGACCCGATGGGCGGTACTGAATTTGTGTGGCGCGGGAGATCCGGTGGGCGCGACTGAACTGGGCTGGCGGGGCGCGGGTGACCCGATGGGCGGGACTGATTCCTCCGGGTGCGCGTGATCCGGTGGCGGGCTCGAACCCTGTGGGGTGGGCGTGATCCGGTGGGCCGGCTGGGCTGGTGGGACGTGGGTGGCCCATGGGCGGGCTGGGCTGGGCTGGTGGGTGCGGTGACCCGGTGGGCGGACTGGGCTGGTGGGTGGTGACCCGGTGAGCGGACTGGCGCGGTGGATCGGTCGGCGGTCTGGTGAATCGGTCGGCGGGACTGAACCGGTGGAGCCGCGGGAGCAGGTGAGGCCGTCCTGAGCCGGTGGGACGCGGTTGCGCCGGTGAGCGAACCGAACCCGTGAGGCGGCCCGGCCCCGCGGGCAGGGTGAGTCGGCGGGGCGAAGCGCACCGGTCGAGCATCGGCGGGGCGGAGCGCACCGGCCGGGCACCGGTGGGTTGGCGGGGCGGAGGGAATCGGTCGGGCACCGGTGAGTTGGCAAGGGCGGAACGCACCGGATCGGGCACGGGTGGGTTGGCGTGGCGGAGGGAACCGGTCGGGCGCCGGTGGATCGGTGTGGCGGAGTGAATCGGTCGGGCGAAGTGAACCAACGGTTCGGAGAGCTCGTGCAAACAGTTGAGCGCACCCCCCATTTCGTACGTATGGTCTGTTGAGGGGTCCCACCACTCCGGGCGAGAGGCGGCTACGGGCGATGACTCACGGCATGCGGACGGATACCTATCCCCCTTACCTGGACGGCGGCGGCCGCGACTGGCGGGACACCGCCACCCGTTACGCCCTGCTTCCCTTGCGGATCTTCCTTGGCGTCACGTTCATCTACGCAGGCCTCGACAAGCTCACCGACGGTGCCTTCCTGAAGGACAGCGGCGCCGGCTCGATCGGCGACACCATGCGCGCCGTCCGTGACTCCTCGGCCATCCCGGCCCTGGTCGACATGGCTCTGAAGAGCCCCGTCGGCTTCGGCTACGCGATGGCCTTCGGTGAACTCGCCGTCGGCATCGGCACCCTGCTGGGCGTCCTCACCCGACTCGCCGCGCTCGGCGGCGCGCTGATCTCGCTCAGCCTGTGGCTGACGGTGAGCTGGGCCTCGGACCCGTACTACTACGGCAACGATCTCGCCTACCTCATGGCCTGGCTGCCCCTCGTCCTCGCCGGTGCCCCGGTTCTCTCGCTCGACGCCGCCTGGCGCTCCAGGCGACGACAGCGGGCGGGGGCCCGCGCCAGGTAGGGCCCCGGTCTGCGACCGGCCGGCCCTCTGCGACGCGTGGACCGTGCGCTCAGGGGGCCGCGTCCGGGCCGGTCGCCCCGGCACGGGTCCGGCCGGACGGGCCCCGTCGTCTGCGTATGCCCCGGGCCACGACGCCCGTGGCGCCCGCCAGGCAGAGACCGGCCATGACGACCGGGATCATCACGAACCACGGCGTTTCCCAGAGACCGCCTGCGTCGCCCGCGTAGATCACGCCCGCGAGGGTGAAGAAGGCGCCGGCGACGAGCCTGCCGGGCCGGAACTCATGACGCAGCACGGGCCACCTCCGCCTGTCCCACTCCGACCTGGAGATCGAGGTCGATGGTCCCGGCGTCCTTTCCGCCCGAGACCGGTGACAGCGTCACCTCCTTGTGCTTGCCCGGCTGCACGTCCACGTCCTTCTTGTCGTCGCCCGGGAGCTGGATGTCTCCCAGCCCCACGTCGATCCTCACCTTCACGGTCACGTCCGGCGGCACGATCACCCGCAGCCGGCCCGCCCCCACCTCGGCATTGGTGCTCACCGTCTGTCCCTTCGCGAGTTCGAGCCGGGACAGGTCCAGGGTGCCGTCCCCGGTGCCCAGGTCGTAGGCCGTTCGTACAGCCGTCACCGTCGTGGGCTGCCATACCGTGTCGGTCCAGCGCGTGCCGATGTCCTTGGGCAGCACGGCGGTAGCGGCCAGCAGGCCCGCCGTGACGATCGCCAGGAACACCGACCCCGCACCTGTCCGCCCCAGGAAGGAGCTGACCGCGATGCCCGCGCCGAGCACGATGAGCGCGGTCGCCAGGCCGGCCTGAAGGCTGGTGCCGAGCGGGTGGTCGTCCCAGGCGAGCCGGGTGACGAGGCCGCCCGCGAGCAAGGCGAGCAGGAAGAGCCAGCCGCCGATCCAACGCGGTCCGCGCGGTCCGGCGTACGGCTGGTGCGGGGCGCGTATGTCCTCGGGGCGGCGCGTGTGGCCGATGAGGTCGACGTTGACGGCCGCGGTGAAGCCCCGGTCGCGGGCGTCCCAGGGGCCCCACAGATAGCCCGTGCCGCCGTCGTGCGTGCCGTCCTTGACGATGGGGTCGCGCCACCAGGAGGGATAGGCGGAGGGGACGGGCGGCGCCTGGGCCTCCGGCGGGGCGTCGGCCACGGCCTGGGCGGCCAGCGGGTCGGGGTCCGAGGAGTCCCGGTGCCGTGACCAGTAGCCGGCGCCCGCGAGGAGAAGGGAGACGACGACGGCGAAGGTCAGCACGCTGCCGTTGTTCAGCATCGAGAGGAACACCCCGCAGCCGACCAGGGCGAACAGTACGGCCGCGAGGGCCTGGCCGTCGACCCGACCGGTCAGGAGCTTGCGCACCTCGTTCTGCTCGTCGTCGGCGTAGGGGACGAAGAGCCAGGCGAAGCCGTAGAAGATGAGTCCGATGCCGCCGGTCGCGGAGAGCACGGCGAGCGTGATCCGGAAGATCACCGGGTCCATGTCGCACTGCCGTCCGAGGCCCGCGCACACCCCGGCGAGCACTTTGTGCTCACGGTCCCGCCGGAATCTCGGCGGAGGCCCGACTGCTTCGGCTCCCTGGGACGGTGACTGAGGGCCTCCCGGCCCTCTGCCTCCGTCCGGCCCCCGGGGCCCTTCCGTCGAACCGCCGCGGGTCCCCGCCCCGCCGCCGGGTTCTGGCCCGCCGCCGGTTCCGGTTCCTTGGTGTGTCGCCGCTGCGGCCGCTGTCGCGGCTTCGGTCGCAGCCTCGATCACAGTCCTGGCGTCGGCGTCGGCGTCGGGCTCGGACTCGGACTCGGGCTCGGAGTCGGCGCGGACGTCGGCGTCGGCGTTCGCGTCCTCGGACGGGCCGCGTCCTGCGTGCTCTCCCTGTTTCTCGTGCGCGCCCGCCCGCTCGTGCGCGCGAGGTTGCTCACCTGCGGCGCCCGGGGCGCCGGGGGACGGGGCGGCCGCGTCTGGCGCGGTGCCCCCGTCGGGCACGGCGTCCGCGGCGTGCTGGTGATCTGTCATGAGTCCATGGTGGCGGGCGAGCCGCCCTCACGGCAGTCGGAACGACCCTGGTCGGACCCTGATATCGGCCCTGACCCCGGGCGGGGGAGGCGTTCGAAGCGCGGTGACCCCGGAGATCAGGGGCGTCTCGGGGGCGAACCCTGATGCCCGGGACCGGCACCCGTGTGACCATCGTTGGCATGCCGGAAGCCGCAGCCACGCCACTCGCCGAACCGCGGCCGCCGCGCAAGCTCTACCGCAGCAGTGACGGACGCTGGCTGGGTGGCGTGGCGCGGGGGCTCGCCGGGCATCTCGGGCTGCCCGTGGTGTGGGTACGGCTCGTCTTCGTCGGCCTGTTCATGGCGGACGGTCTCGGCGCCCTGCTCTACGCGGCCTTCTGGTTCTTCGTGCCGCTCGGGGTCGGAGGCGTCGGCGGTCAGAAGCCCCCCGCGCTCGTCGGCACCGAGACCGCGCCCGACGGCCGTCGCCGGCTCGTCGCCCGCAAACCGGACAAGGGGCAGATCGTCGCGCTGCTCCTCATGGTCGTCGTCGCCATGGTCTTCGTGGGCAACGTGAACCTGGGCAGCGGCGCCAAGGCGTACCTGCTGCCCGCCGTCCTCGTCGGCGCGGGCGTCGCCCTCGTCTGGCGCCAGGCGGACAACGCACGCCGGGCCCGCTGGGTCGAGGTCGGCCGCAGACGCCGTACGCTCACGCTCCTGCGGGCGGGCGCCGGTGTCCTGCTGGTCACCGCCGGCGTCTCGGGCATCTTCGTCCTGCAGGGCTCCGCCGCCCACCTCGGCTCGGTGCTCCAGGCGGCCCTCGCCGTCCTCGTCGGCATCACGCTCCTCGCCGGCCCCTATCTGGTCCGGATGACGCAGGACCTCTCCGAGGAGCGCCTGATGCGCATCCGGGCCCAGGAGCGCGCGGAGGTCGCCGCCCATGTCCACGACTCGGTGCTGCACACCCTGACCCTGATCCAGCGCAACGCGGAGAACGCCGGGGAGGTGCGCCGCCTGGCCCGCGCACAGGAGCGCGACCTGCGCACCTGGCTCTACAAACCCGAGGGCACCGGCAAGGAGGAGGCCGACGAGCCGACCACGGTCGCCGACGCGGTGCGGCGCAACGCCGCGGAGGTCGAGGACAAGCACGGCGTCCCCATCGAGGTCGTGGTCGTCGGCGACTGCCCGCTCGACGAACGGGTCGGCGCACAGATGCAGGCCGCGCGTGAGGCGATGGTGAACGCGGCCAAGTACGGTGGCGAGGGCGGCGCCGTGCAGGTCTACGCCGAAGTCGAGGGCAGGACGGTCTTCGTGTCCGTAAGGGACCGTGGACCCGGCTTCGACCTCGACTCGATACCCGGCGACCGCATGGGCGTCAGAGAATCGATCATCGGCCGCATGGAGCGCCACGGCGGCACGGCGCGGCTGCGGGCCGTCCCGGACGGCGGCACGGAGGTCGAGCTGGAGATGGAGAGGGCGGAGAAGACGTCATGAGCGACCCGACCGAAACGAACGGCACTGCGGGAGCGGCGGAGGCGGCCGGGCCGGCGCAGTCCTCCGGCGACGGCACGGGCGGCGGGCGCCATGTGCGCGTGGTCCTGGTCGACGACCACCGCATGTTCCGCACGGGAGTGCAGGCCGAGATCGGCCAGACCGAGCAGACCGGCGTCGAGGTCGTCGGCGAGGCGGCGGACGTCGACCAGGCGGTCACCGTGATCACCGCGACCCGGCCCGAGGTGGTCCTCCTCGACGTTCATCTGCCGGGCGGCGGCGGGGTCGAAGTGCTGCGGCGCTGCGCCCCGTTGATGGCCGACGCCGAGCAGCCGGTGCGCTTCCTGGCCCTGTCCGTGTCGGACGCGGCGGAGGACGTGATCGGGGTGATCCGCGGCGGCGCCCGGGGCTACGTCACCAAGACGATCACCGGCACCGACCTGGTCAACTCCATCTTCCGGGTACAGGAGGGCGACGCCGTCTTCTCGCCGCGGCTCGCCGGGTTCGTCCTCGACGCCTTCGCCTCGACCGACGCACCGCCGGTCGACGAGGACCTCGACCGTCTCACCCAGCGTGAGCGCGAGGTCCTGCGGCTCATCGCGCGCGGCTATGCCTACAAGGAGATCGCCAAGCAGCTCTTCATCTCGGTCAAGACGGTCGAGTCGCATGTCTCGGCGGTGCTGCGCAAGCTCCAGCTGTCCAACCGGCACGAGCTGACCCGCTGGGCCACGGCACGACGACTGGTGTGAGGGACGGGCGGCCTCACACCACCCGCGTCGCCCCCGCGAAGGGCATCTCGTCGATCGGCGCCACACGTACCGGGGCCGACGGGTTCGGCGCGTGGATCATCTGGCCGCCGCCGATGTAGAGGCCGACGTGGGTGATGCCGGAGTAGAAGAACACCAGGTCGCCCGGGAGGAGTTCGGAGCGGGAGACGCGCTGCCCGGCACCGATCTGGGCGTAGGTGGTGCGCGGCACGGAGACGCCGGCGGAGCGGTAGGAGGCGAGCACAAGGCCCGAGCAGTCGAAGGCGTTCGGCCCGGTCGCACCCCACACATAGGGGCTGCCGAGCTTGGAGTAGGCGTACGAAACGGCTTCTGCGGCACGGGAGTTGGGGGCCTGGTTGGTTGCGGAGGCGGGCGCCTGAAGGCCGTCGCGTCCGTCTGTCGAGCCTCGTGAGGCCCGGCCTCCCGTGCTGCCGCTGCCGGCCGTCTCGCCGATCCGGGACCGATCCGCCGTGGTCAGCTGCGAGAGCAGGCGGCGCGCCGCGTCGAGTTTGCCGGTGATCGTCTTCTTGTGCGTCCTCAACTCGGCCTGGCGCGTCTTGAGGGAGGTCAGTTCGACGCGCGCGGCGCCGCGCAGTTGCTCGATCTCCCGCAGCTGTCTGCGCACTTGGGTGACGGCGGCCGACTGGCGGTCGCCGGCCCGTTCGGCGAAGGCGGCGCCGTCGAGGTACCGGTCGGGGTCGTCGGAGAGCGCCAGTTGCACAGCGGGGTCGAGTCCGCTGCTGCGGTACTGCGCGGCGGCCATCGAACCCAGCGTCTCCCGAGCGGTGTTGAGCTTCCCCTCCTTGCGCGCCGCCTCGTCCCGCAGGGACTCCAGCCGCTCCTCGGCCGCCGTCGCCTTCTCCCTCGCGCCGTTGTACTTCTCGGTGGCTTCCTCCGCCTCCTGGTAGAGCTGGGCCACCTTCGCCTTGACCTGGGCCGGAGTCAGGTTCGGCTCGGCTTGTCCGGTTCCGTCGAAGGCCGTCGCCGTCGCGGCGCCCGCGAGAGCGAGGGTGAACGCCGTGCGGGCCGTCTGGCCGCCGAGCGAGCGCTGTCGGGGCTTGCGGTGCGCTGCCACGTGGGACTGCACGTCCTTTCGTACGACCGCCTCGTCCGTCCGTACGGCTACCGGATGACCGTCGGGGAGCGGACGGACGGCCCCGGGGGCTGACGCGTCCGGCGACGGCCCGCACAGGGGGAGCGGGGCGCCGCCGGATCTTCTCGGCGGTGGTGGCCGACTGCCGCCCCTGGCCCGGGCGGCGGTGGGGAGCCGGTCACCTGGGGGAGGACGCTAGGCCCGGCTGTGACGGTTGGGTAACGCGAAGTACGGAAGTGACACGAGCGGACCGCGGCGTGATCGCATATGCCCGGGAATCCGGACGCGGGCCGTCGGATTCAGGCGGCGTGCTGACCGAAACGGCGATTTCGGGACATGGCGGAGCGGCAGGGTGCTATGGGGCGCATATATGCAAGTGCGGCCTCAAGGGGAGGGCCGGTGTCGGACGGCACCCGCAGGCTGATTAGCATCCGGCTTCATGGACGTACTCATCCATCTCTTCGTCGGCCTGCACATCTTCGGCATCGCCGCGCTTTTGGGCGGCTTCCTCACTCAGCTGAAGGAGATGGGCCGGGGCACGGCCCGCTTCGTCCCCTCGATGCTCCACGGCGCGGCGACGATGCTGGTCACCGGCGTGATCCTGGTCGGCCTCAACCAGGCGGACGACCAGCCTGTCAACAACATCAAGATCGGCGTGAAGCTGGCTCTGCTGATCGTGATCCTCGGCCTCGTCTACGTGAAACGGGACGACGAGACGGTGGAGAAGCCCCTTTTCGGTGTGGTCGGACTGCTGACCGCGGCGAACATCTTCATCGCGGTGCTCTGGACCTGACGGATGCCCCGCCGGACGCCTTGAGGGACGCCAGGGCCTCGGAGAGGGCCGCCGCCGCGACGACGAGCCACGCGGCCACCGCGACCCACAGCAGCACCTCCCCGGGCCCTTTCAGCGACGGCACGTCCACAGCGACGGCTACGGACAGGGTCGCCGCCGCCGTCATCCCCATCGGGAACACCGTCGCCCAGCGGCACATGTCGTAGCGGAGCCGCGGCCACCGCACCTCGGCGACGAGCAGCACGGGCGTACCAGGCAAGGGCGAGCACCAGCAGCGCGACGGTCGCCGTGCGAAGGACACCGGTGTCGTCGTCGTTCCACAGGTACGGGTTCCCGTCGTCGGCCGCGAGGAGTTCCGCCCCCGCCAGCGCCGAGATGGCCAGCGCGCCGCCCGCCACCCACTGGTCACCGGCGCCCTCGGCCACCTGCCGCAGGTCGAAGAGGGCCAGGGCGACGACGTAGAGCACGAGCCCCGACCAGAACAGCACGAGCGCCGTGTGCGCGAGCCAGGCCACCGCCTCGGCCCTTCTCGTATCCGGTGAGACGCAGTCCGACCGCCCCGGCGTCCCCCGGCGTCCCCAGGCGTCCCCAGGCGCCCCCAGGCGTCCCCAGGCGTCCCTTGTGTCCCAGGCGTCCCTAGGTGTCCCCCCGGCGTCCCTGGGCGTCCCCGGCCGTCCTGGCTTCACGGGCTTTCCCAGGTGTCCTCAGGCCGGGCGTACCACGCTGTGGATGCCTGGCTCGCCGTCGTAGTAGACCGACTCCTCGCGGACGTACGTGCCCGGCTTCGGGGCGTGGATCATCATCCCGTTGCCGATGTAGACGCCGACGTGACTGACGTCGTCGTAGAAGAAGATCAGATCACCGGGCCGCGCGTCGGCGAGGGAGACCGTGGTGCCCGCGTTCACCTGGTCGTAGGTCGTACGCGGGAGGGTGACGCCGGCGGCCTTCCAGGCGGCCTGGGTGAGGCCGGAGCAGTCGTAGGAGTCGGGGCCCGTCGCACCCCAGACGTACGGCTTGCCGATCTGCGCGCGGGCGAAGGCCAGCGCCTTCTCCGCCTTGGTGATGTACGAGGGGTCCACGGGAGAGGTGCCGGTCGAGCCCGTGCCCGCCCCCGTGCCCGTCGAGCCGCCGCCGCTCTCCTGCTGGGCCGCGGCCTGCGCCGCCGCCTGCTGCCGGGCGAGCTCCGCCGCCTTGCGCGCGGCCTCCTCCTGACGCTGCTTCTCGATCGCCGCGAGGCGCGCCTTCTCCTGAGCCGTCAGCCGGGACAGCAGCTCGCGCGCGTCGCCGAGCTTCTTCTGGACGGTGGCCTTGGCGGTCTTCAGGTCGTTCTGCGTGTCGGTGAGCGTCGCGAGGCTCTCGGTGGCCTCCTGGCGCTGCTTCATCGTCGCGGACTGCTCGGTGACGTAGTCGTCGACCGCACCCTTCTGGCGGTCGGTCAGCCGGCTCATCAGCTGGTTCTGGTCGAAGTAGTCCTGCGGGGTGTCCGCGAGGAGGAAGGCCGCCGTGTCGGGCGCGGAGGCGCCGGTGCGGTACTGGGCCGCGGCATGGGAGCCCAGCTCCTCCCGCGCCTCGTTGAGCCTCTGGGTGCGCTGCGCGACGTCGTCCAGGAGACTGTCGACCTGCTTGCGCTGCTTGGTCGTCTTCTCCTTGGCGGCGTTGTACTTCTCGGTCGCCGACTCCGCCTGGCGGTAGAGGTCGTCGACCTTCTTCTCGACCTCCTCCAGACTCGGCTTGCCGTCGTCCGACGGCGCGGCGTTCGCCGTCTGGGAGAGCAGGGCCACGGACGTGAGGGCGGCGGTGGCGAGAGCGGGGGTACGTATGCCCGCCACGCGCGTGCCCGCGGAACGCGGCTTGCGGTGCTGCGACGCCAAGGGAGGCGACTCCTTCCAGTGCTCCGCCTGCCGGGACGGCTGTGGGGTCCCTCCCAGGCCGTTCGGGCACCGGGGGAGGGCCATGGGCAGGTACATCGGAAGGGTTGCCCTACGGCCCGCCCCAGTGGGGCGTTGGGCCGATTCACCCCGGGTTTCGGTCGGTTCCCGGTTCCGGCCTGCGTGAGCGGACGCGGCGGACTCGGCGGAGGTCGTACGGTCCGGCGGGGTTCGCCGGTCGGGGGTCGTACGGCCTGCTCGGCACGGTAGCCAACTCGTGTGGTCCGTGTGAAGGTTGCCGGGCGATATGCCCGATACATTTTCGTTATCCAAGCGCCTGATCCCGCGCTTCGGCCGAGCCCGTCGCGGATCGTGACACGAGCCTCCCGCAGGGTGAGGGCGGGAGATGTTCGGGGACGGCGGCCGGTTGTCAGTGGCGCCCCCTAGACTCGGAGGGCGATGAGCAGCCTCTTTGACGACAGCTTCCTGGCGAACCTCCAGGGCCCCCGCGCCCACGAGGAGGAACCCCCGCCACCGCCCGAGGACGATCACGGACCGGAGTCGGTTCCGGACGATCTGTTCGGCGGGAAGTTCGACGTGCCCCCGGACCGGGACACCCACTACCGCGACGGCGCCCCACGCCCCGTGCTCGACGCGGCCGCGCTCCTGGAGGGGCTGAACGACAACCAGCGCGCGGCCGTCGCCCACGCGGGCACCCCGCTGCTCATCGTGGCCGGCGCCGGCTCCGGCAAGACGCGCGTGCTCACCCACCGCATCGCCCACCTCCTCGCCGAGCGGCACGTGCACCCGGGGCAGATCCTCGCGATCACCTTCACCAACAAGGCCGCGGGCGAGATGAAGGAGCGCGTCGAAGCGCTCGTCGGCCCGCGCGCGCACGCGATGTGGGTGATGACCTTCCACAGCTCGTGTGTGCGCATCCTGCGCCGCGAGAGCAAGAGGCTCGGCTTCACGTCGTCGTTCTCGATCTACGACGCGGCCGACTCCAAGCGCCTCATGGCCCTGGTCTGCCGCGATCTGGACCTCGACCCCAAGCGCTATCCGCCCAAGTCCTTCAGCGCCAAGATCAGCAATCTGAAGAACGAGCTGATCGACGAGGAGGACTTCGCCGCCCAGGCCGCCGACGGGTTCGAGAAGACCCTTGCCCAGGCCTACGCCATGTACCAGTCCCGGCTGCGCGAGGCGAACGCCCTCGACTTCGACGACCTGATCATGACGACGGTGAATCTGCTGCGCGCCTTCCCGGACGTCGCCGAGCACTACCGCCGCCGGTTCCGTCATGTCCTGGTCGACGAGTACCAGGACACCAACCACGCCCAGTACGCCCTCGTACGCGAGCTGGTCGGCACCTCCGCGCACCCCGTCGACGTCCCCCCGGGCGAGTACGACGTGCCGCCGGCCGAGCTCTGTGTCGTCGGTGACGCCGACCAGTCGATCTACGCCTTCCGGGGCGCGACGATCCGCAACATCCTCCAGTTCGAGGAGGACTACCCGGACGCGACGACGATCCTGCTGGAGCAGAACTACCGCTCCACGCAGACGATCCTGTCCGCCGCCAACGCGGTCATCGAGCGCAACGAGTCCCGCCGCCCCAAGAACCTGTGGACCAACGCGGGCGCGGGCGCGCGCATCACCGGCTACGTGGCCGACACCGAGCACGACGAGGCGCAGTTCGTCGCCGACGAGATAGACCGGCTGACCGACGCGGGCGACGCGAAGGCGGGCGACGTCGCCGTCTTCTACCGCACCAACGCCCAGTCCCGCGTCTTCGAAGAGATCTTCATCCGCGTCGGACTGCCCTACAAGGTCGTCGGCGGGGTCCGCTTCTACGAGCGCAAGGAGGTCCGGGACGTCCTGGCCTACCTGCGCGTGCTGGCCAACCCGGAGGACTCGGTGCCGCTGCGCCGGATCCTCAACGTGCCCAAGCGGGGCATCGGCGACCGTGCCGAGGCGATGATCGACGCCCTCTCCCAGCGGGAGAAGATCAGCTTCCCGCAGGCCCTGAAGCGCGTCGACGAGGCGTACGGCATGGCCTCGCGGTCGACGAACGCCGTGAAGCGGTTCAACGCGCTGATGGAGGAGCTCCGCACGATCGTCGAGTCGGGCGCCGGTCCGGCGACCGTCCTGGAGGCGGTGCTCGAACGCACCGGCTACCTCGCCGAGTTGCAGGCCTCCACCGACCCGCAGGACGAGACCCGTATCGAGAACCTCCAGGAACTCGCCGCCGTGGCCCTGGAGTTCGAGCAGGAGTCCGGCGAGGCGGAGGGCGACGGTACGACGCCGGCCGGGCTCTCCGCCTTCCTGGAGCGGGTCGCCCTGGTGGCCGACTCCGACCAGATCCCCGACGAGGAGGACGGCTCGGGAGTCATCACCCTGATGACCCTGCACACCGCCAAGGGCCTCGAGTTCCCGGTGGTCTTCCTCACCGGCATGGAGGACGGCGTCTTCCCGCACATGCGCGCGCTCGGTCAGGCCAAGGAGCTCGAAGAGGAGCGCCGCCTGGCCTACGTCGGCATCACGCGCGCGCGGGAGCGGCTCTACCTGACGCGGTCCGCGCTGCGCAGCGCCTGGGGGCAGCCGTCCTACAACCCGCCCTCCCGGTTCCTGGAGGAGATCCCGCCGACGCACGTGGACTGGAAGCGGACGGGGGCGACCGCGCCCCTGTCCTCCGGTCCCGTCTCCGGTGTGGCCGCCTCCTTGTCCTCGTCCCGCTCGCGTTCTTCGGCGGCGGGCGCCTCCGGCTTCGCGACGCGCCGGAGCGCCGAGAAGCCGGTGGTCGCGCTGGCCGTCGGAGACCGCGTCACCCACGACCAGTTCGGTCTCGGCACGGTCGTCGGGGTCAAGGGCACGGGCGCGAACGCGGAGGCGACGGTCGACTTCGGCGACGTCAAACCGAAGCGACTGCTGCTGCGGTACGCGCCGGTGGAGAAGCTCTAGCGCACGAACGGGCCCCCGCTGCGACAGTGGGGGCCCGGAGCGTGAAGAGCGCTTACGTCGGGCTGAGCCCGTGACTGCGCAGCCACGGCAGCGGGTCGATCGCGGAGCCTCCCGCGGGCCGGACCTCGAAGTGCAGGTGCGGGCCCGTGGAGTTGCCGGAGTTGCCGGAGTACGCGACCGGGTCGCCGGCCTTGACCGTCGTACCGGAGGACACTCGGTAGCTGGAGAGGTGGCAGTACCAGGTCTCCGTGCCGTCCTTCGCGGTGATGATCAGCATGTTGCCGTAGGCGCTGTTCCACTGCGTCCGTACGGTGCCGTCGGTGGCCGCCATCACGCTCGTGCCGTAGGAGACCGGGAAGTCGATGCCGGTGTGCTGGGACATCCAGTTGATGCCGGCCTGGCCGAAGTAGGCGCTGAGGCCGTGCTGCGCGACCGGGAGGGCGTACTTGGGGCGCAACCGCTCCTTGCGGGCCGCCTCGGCCGCCGCCTTCTTCTTCTCGGCCTCCTGCTGCGCCTTGAGGTCGATACGTTCCTGCGTGCGGCTGGCCCGGTCGGCGAAGTCGTCGGCCTCGGCGCTCAGGGTCTCGAGCTGGGCGTCCAGCTTGTTGTTGGCCGCGGTCGGTTTCACGGCCTGCGCGTCCGAGGCGGACGCCGTCGTGTCCTTGTCGTCGCCGCTCGTCAGCGTGCCGACCGAGGCCGCGGCGATGCCCGCGACCCCCATCACACAGGCCGAGGGAACGGCCACGGTCAGGAGCGCGGAGCGCCTCGCGGGCATCCGGCGCCGGGAACGGTTGGCGTTGCGGGCGGCCGCCCGCCCACCGGGGGCGAAGGCCGCTGCCGGGGCGGCCTCCTCCTGGTCGTCGAGCAGGAGCGGGGCGCCGTCGGGCAACTCGCTCTCGGCAGGGGCGTGTTCGTCGTGAGCGACCTGCTCGAAGGTGGCGGTGGCCTGCTGGTCGAACGGAACCTCGGCCTGCTGCTCGTACTCGTCGGCGGCCTGCTGGGCGGGCTCGCCGCCGTCGGAGTTCCACTGGGTGGCGTCGTATGCGCCGGTATCGAAGGCCTGCGTGCCCCATTCCCACTGCTGGGTCCGGTCGGCGGGGCTCGCGGACTGGTCCGGCTGCAGCCAGGCGCTCGCGTCCCAGTGGCCGCCGGCATCCGGTGCCGTCCCCTGCTGCGGGACGGCGGACAGGTGCTGCTGCTGATCGGCGGACCAGGCGGTGGCGTCGTACGCGCCCGTGTCGTAGGCGGCGTGGTGCTGGGCCGCGTACCCGTCGTAGTTCAGGGTCTGGTGGCTGCCCGTGTCCAGGGCCTGCCGGCCGTCGGCGCCCCATTGGGTGCTGTCGTACGTGCCGGTGGCGGGGGTCGTGCCGTCGCCCGGGAACTCACCGAGGAGCGGGTCGGCCGCCGTGTAGTGCCCGGTGGTGTGGGCGCCGGCGTCGAACGCGCCGGTCTCGTAGCCCTGGTACGCGGTGAAGCCGTCGTGCTGGGCTTCCTGGGTGCCGTACGACGCGTAGGTCGCCGGAGCGGCGTCGGAAGCCGGGGTCGGGGTGGTCATGATCCCCGACGGGTGACGGTCGTTCACCAACTTCTCTTTCGCCGACAACAGGGGCTGCCAGAGCAGTGCGGCGACTGTACCCGGCAGTACGCGGGCACGACAATCTTCCGCAGGTTTCGTGCCTGCGGGAAAGGGGCATTCGGCCGTGTTTCGGGGAAGGGCGGGCGCGGGTTTGGCCCTACGTTCGAATGTCGTTCTATTCTCGCCCGCTGTCTGAGGGCTGTCCATGCGCTGTCGGGGGCGCCGTCGGCCGGTGGTCAGGGCGTGGACGGAGCGCCGTCGGACCCGTCGTCAGGGCATCGTCGGGCGTCGTCGCGGTGGCGTGGGACCGTCGTCGCGGTGGCGTGGGACCGTCGTCGGGGCGGTGTGGGGCCGTTGTCGGGGTGGGCGTCAGGCCACGGTGAGGCCGTCGGTCTGAGGGCCGACTCGGGGGAGGCCGGTGCTGGTGCTGGTGCCGGTCCGTGCGTCGGCGGGCGCTTCCGTCTGCGCCGCGTCCAGCGCCTGCAGGATGCCCGTGGCGACGGCCGGGTGCACGGGCAGGGCGAGGTGGCCGATACCGGTCACCCGCACGTTCTGCGCCAGCAGGTCGGGATGGTCCACGCAGGCGCTCTCCAGCGGGTCCATGAGGTGGTCGAGGTCGCTCCAGAAGCTGACGAAGTGCGTACGGCAGCCCGGCGCCGGCCGGGAGAGCTCCTCGATCACCTCGGATCCGGGACGCATCTGGCGCACTATCGGGTGCGCGTTCGCCAGCGGCGCCACCCGGGTGCCGGAATGCGGGGTGCCCAGCGTGACCAGGATCCGGACGCGGCCGTCACCGCCCAGTCGCTGCACGTAGTAACGGGCGATGAGGCCGCCCAGGCTGTGTCCGACCACGTCGACCTGCGGGCTGCCGGTGCGCTCGCATATCTCCTCTATGTGCCGGCCGAGCAGCTCGGCCGCCGTCCGGATGTCACAGGTCAGCGGTGAGTAGTTGAGCGACTCCATCCGGTGCCGCCCGTGCTGGGCCAGGCTGCGACGCAGCAGGACGAACACGGAACGGTTGTCGATGAACCCGTGCAGCAGGACGACCGGGGGCGGGGCCTGGGTCGGCAGTTGCGGCGGCGCCTCGGCGGTGGCTGCCCCCGGCAGCGCGGGGCGGGCCGTGGCGCGGCGCTCCTGGGCGATGCCGGAGGGGTAGAGGAGCAGGTGCCCCGCGAGGATCGCGAGGTCCAGGGCGGTCGCCTTGAGGAGCGCCAGGGACAGTCCGGCCAGTCTGCTCGGCAGGCCGGGAAGGCCTGGGAGGTTCGGCAGGCTTGAGAGGTTCAGGATGCCCGGAAGGGTCCGCATGTCCGGCAGCAGTCGCTGACACAACGGAAGAAAGGGCTGAAGTGCCCGGGTGACCATCATGGCCGACCTCCTGTCGGCACGCTGAGGACGTCTCTGTCCCCCGTGTGCCCTCGTGGAAGTCGCGGTGGAGGAGGTCGATCGGGCACAACAGGGCGTGGGTCGGGTTCGGCTGGAGTGCGGGGTGTGCACGCCTTGTGCGACACCCGTTGCGCCATGACGGACGGGGATCCCTGTCGGTGTTGGCGACGAGGCTCCCCGCTGTCGTGCCTTACCTGTCCTACCTGCCCATCGTGCCTTCCGATGCGCCGGACCGCCACGCCAGCGGCGTGCGGCGTGACGAACGGCGACCTCGTTGCGGCTCCCGGTGCGCCTGTTCCCCCGTGACGAGAGGGAGCGGTGCGCGGTGAACGTGTCCCTTCGTGTGATTTCCCCCTCGGTCCACGCCGTGAAACTGCCGGTTGCGGGATGCTGGCGATAACGTTCGTTCACTTCCCCGGGCGGTCTGGCCCGGGGAGTCCGTGCCGTCGAGGATGGACGTAGTCGCTTCGAGGAGGCAGTGATGGGTGTGGCAGCCGGTCCGATCCGCGTGGTGGTGGCCAAGCCGGGACTCGACGGCCACGATCGCGGGGCCAAAGTGATCGCGCGGGCACTGCGCGACGCCGGTATGGAGGTCATCTACACCGGGCTCCACCAGACGCCCGAGCAGATCGTCGGCACCGCGATCCAGGAGGACGCCGACGCGATCGGTCTGTCCATCCTGTCCGGGGCCCACAACACGCTCTTCGCCGCGGTGATCGAGCTGCTGAAGGAGCGGGACGCGGCGGACATCCTGGTCTTCGGCGGGGGCATCATCCCGGAGGCGGACATCGCGCCGTTGAAGGAGAAGGGCGTCGCGGAGATCTTCACGCCGGGGGCGACCACCGCTTCGATCGTGAACTGGGTCCGGGCGAACGTACGGCAGCCGGCGGCGTCCGGCGGTTGAGCCGGTTCCTGTGAGGGCGGCGGGAGTGTCCGTTGCCCGGGGGCGTTGGCCGGGGGCGTTGCCCCCAGACCTCGTTGGGCCCTCAAGGGGCCTCGTCCGCAAGCGCCGGGCGGGCCGGTGGCGGTGTGGACCGGTGTCCCTCGGCCGCCGTTCCTAGGACTCGAGCTCAGCTGCCATCACCGCCCGCAGTCGCAGCGTCCTGCCCAACCGTTGGAACGCCTCCGCCCAGTAGCCGCCTGCGCCCGGTGAGGCGTCTTCCGGTTCGTCCGGTACGGCCAGGAGGGCGTCGAGGCGCGTTGCCTCCGCGGGGTCGAGGCAGCGTTCGGCCAGGCCCATGACGCCGCTGAAGCTCCAGGGATAACTCCCCGCGTCCCGCGCGATGTTGAGCGCGTCGACGACGGAACGGCCGAGCGGCTCGGCCCACGGTACGGCGCAGACGCCGAGCAGTTGGAACGCCTCCGACAGACCGTGTGCCGCGATGAAACCGGCGACCCATCCGGCCCGTTCGGCCACCGGAAGCGTGCCCAGCAGCTTGGCCCGTTCGGCGAGGGAGACCGCGCCCGGCCCGCCTGCCCCGGGCGACGACGGCGCCCCGAGCAGAGCCCGCGACCAGTCGGCGTCGCGCTGCCGTACGGCGGCCCGGCACCACGCCGCGTGCAGTTCGCTCAGCCAGTCGTCGGCCACCGGCAGCGCCACGATCTGCTCCGGCGTACGGCCGCCCAGGCGCGCCTGCCAGGTGGCGAGCGGGGCCGCCTCCGCCAACTGGCCGAACCACCAGGACCGCTCACCCCGGCCGGGCGGCGCCTTGGCCGACACGCCGTCGCGTTCCATGGCCGCGTCGCACTCGTGCGGCGCCTCCACGAGCAGCGTCGGCGTGTCCGCGGTGTGGTCGACGGCCACGCACGTGCCTGCCCGGACCGCCATCCGCGCGGCGAGCGCCGAGCCCGGCAGAGCCGAGAGCAACTCCGCCGCCATGGTCCGCACATTGCGGCTCCGGTCCGCCAGTGCCTGTTCCAGGAAGGGTTCGTCCCGTGCGCCGAGGCCGGCGCGCAGCGAGTCGAGGAACATCAGCCGGTCCTCGGCGCGTTCCGTCGACCAGGTGGCCGCCAGCAGCTCACGGGCCGCGTCGGGGTCGCGGAAGCGGATCGACGCGAGGAGGGCGACCCGCTCGGCGAACAGGCCCTCCTGCCAGAGTGTTTCGATGTCCCGGCTCTCCGCGGGGCCCGGCAGCGAGGTGCCGCCGCCCGGGGCCGCGCGCAGGGCGAACCGCCAGTCGGGGTTCAGCCGGGCCAGCCACAGGGCGCGCGGTCCGGCGAACTCCAGCGCCGCCGAGCGCAGATCCGTACGCCCGCGTGCCGCGTCGAGCAGCGCGGGGAGGGACTCGGCGGGCGCGGCGAACCCTCGGGCGTTCACGGCCGTCAGCCACTGGGGCAGCAGCTCCATGAGATCCGGTGCCGTGCCCCTGCGACCGCCTCCGCCCGTGCCGGGGCGGTCGGCCAGGAGGAGGGTGAGCCGACGGGCCGCGGCGGTCGGCAGCGCCGGGCGGGGATCCTCGGCGGCCGGCTCCAGGAGAGGGGCCGCCGGGCCCGGGCGCAGGCCGGCCCGTCGGCGTACGGTCTCCGCGGCCGCCGCGTCCAGCAGGGCGGTCGGCGCGGCCCGGCCGGGGGCCGCTCCCGGGGGTGTACGGCGATCCGTGCCCAGCATGGCCGCGGTGACCAGGTCCTCCCAGACGGGCGGCGAGGGGCGGGGCGGGGCGGCGTTCATGAGGCTCCCTTCCGCTGCGGTCGTAGCGGTGCCGGCCGTCCTGGCCGTCGTAGCGGTGGTCGTCGTCGGTGGGTTGGCAGATGCGGCTGTCGTCGCCGTGTCAGGGGTTCGGTCAGCACAGACGTACCGCCTCTCCCGCGCCCGCCGGCCAGGCCGTCAGCGGGGTGAAGCCACGGTGGCCGCACTCGCCGAAGACCCTGACGGGGGCACCGCCGGAGAGGGCGACCAGCCGCCACAGGCCGGGACGGGAGACCGCCGTGGGCGTGAGCGGCAGGGCCGTGTCGCCGTCGGCGTCCACCAACTGCCAGGAGGCGCCGTCCGGGGTCGGTATGACGGCGTTCAGCGTCGCCGGGACGGAGTCCTGCCAGGGGTCGTGGCGCAGGCTCTCGCCGTAGCGGGAGGTCGCCTCGGTCGTCGTCATGCCGGGGGGTCTGGTTCCGGTGGGAGCGGGTGGGGCGAACTGCTCACCCAGGGAAGCCCGTTGCTGCCCGGCGCCCGCGTGCGCGGACAGTTCGGCGTCCAGGGCGAGTCCGACGGGCAGCGTGAGCTCCGGTGAGCGCCCTGCGGCGCCGTAGGAGAGAAGGAGCGCCGAGCGGCCCGAGGTGGTGCCGTACAACCAGATGCGGCGGGTCGTCAGTTTAGGGTCCGACACGTCGTACTGGGCGAGCACCAGCCAGTGGTCCCGGACCGGCGGACCCACCGGCGAGGAGGGCAGGCCCACGCGGGCGCGGACCGTCGCGGCCAGGGCGTCCGGCAGCCGCTCACGGTGCATCCAGCCCTGATCGAGAAGGTGGAGCAGCGCGCACTCCTCCAGCAGCCGAACCGGCCAGCCCGGCCCGGACGCCGGAACCGACGCCAACTCCCGCACCCGAGCGGCCAGTCCGGGCGCCTGCGCGTCGACCATGCGGGCCGCCGTCTCCTCCCACAGCCCGTACCCCAACCGCTCGGCCGTGACCAGGCCGGAGCGCAGCAGGTCGGCGAGCCGCTCCTCCAGTTCCGTGGCTCCCGAGGTGATCCGCTCGCCGCGCCGCTCCGCCCGGCGGCGCGCCCCCTCGGGATCGGCCGGTCCGGAGGCGGAACCCGCGCCCGCCTCCCGCTCCTCCTGTGTACGCCTGCGTCCCGCGATCCACTGCTCGGCCCAGTCCGGCGCCCGTCCCGCCGGCGTCGATCCCTCGCCGCCCGACCAGAGCAGCAGCAGCCCGAGCGCGTGCTTGCACGGGAACCTGCGGCTCGGGCAGCTGCACCGGTACGCCGGCCCGGTCCGGTCCGCGGTGTCGACGACCGTCCGGTACGGCAGGCCGCCGCTGCCCTCGCACAGTCCCCACACCACGCCCTCCCGCGAACTGCCCGTCCCGGACCACGGATCGGCCGTGCCGAGTCTGCTTCCCGCTCTGCGTGACGTGGAGTCAGGCGCCAGTGCCAGCACCTGGTCCGCGGTCCAGCGCACCCCCTGCTGAGTCATGTCATCGAAGGTAGATCCCACCACTGACAATCGGTCCGGCGAATCCGGCCGAGAGGACGTTTCCGCAGGTCAGATCGCATTGTCAGTGGCGTGGTGCACGGTGGACACAGATGCCGAACCGGCCGAGCTGGAGGGGGTCTCAGCCATGTCCGTGTCCGTAGAAACAACGTCCGTGGAACCGAGTGGGAACGCGTCGGCGAGGGTACTGCGCCCGCACGCCGAGGACGCCTTCGCCGATGAACTCGCCGCGCTGGCGGCGCAGGACGAACGCCCGCGCCCGGCCCGCTGGAATCTGTCGCCGTGGGCCGTCGCCACCTATCTTCTCGGCGGTGTCCTGCCGGACGGCACAGTGATCTCGCCGAAGTACGTGGGCCCGCGCCGCATCGTCGAGGTCGCCGTGTCCACCCTCGCCACCGACCGCGCCCTCCTCCTGCTCGGCGTCCCGGGCACTGCCAAGACCTGGGTCTCCGAGCACCTGGCCGCGGCGGTCAGCGGTGACTCGACACTGCTGGTGCAGGGCACCGCGGGCACACCGGAGGAGGCGATCCGCTACGGCTGGAACTACGCGCAGCTGCTCGCGAACGGGCCCAGCCGGGACGCGCTGGTGCCCAGCCCCGTCATGCGGGCCATGGCGGAAGGGGCGACCGTGCGGGTGGAGGAGCTGACCCGTATGCCGGCCGATGTGCAGGACACCCTCATCACCATCCTGTCGGAGAAGACACTGCCGATACCGGAGTTGGGGCAGGAGGTGCAGGCGGTCCGCGGTTTCAGCCTGATCGCCACGGCCAACGACCGCGACCGCGGGGTCAACGAGCTGTCCAGCGCCCTGCGCCGCCGCTTCAACACGGTGGTGCTGCCGTTGCCGGCAAGCGTCGAGGCCGAGGTCGACATCGTCGCGCGGCGCGTCGACCAGATCGGGCGCTCCCTCGACCTGCCGGCCGCACCCGACGGCATCGACGAGATCCGCCGGGTGGTGACGGTCTTTCGTGAACTGCGCGCAGGCATCACCTCCGACGGCCGTACCAAGGTGAAGTCGCCGAGCGGCACGCTGTCCACCGCCGAGGCCATCTCCGTCGTCACCGGCGGTCTCGCGCTGGCCGCGCACTTCGGCGACGGCGTGCTCCGGGCGGGGGACGTGGCCGCGGGCATCCTCGGCGCCGTCGTCCGCGACCCGGCGGCCGACCGGGTCGTCTGGCAGGAGTACCTGGAGGCGGTCGTCCGAGAACGTGCCGGCTGGACGGACTTCTACCGAGCCTGCCGGGAGGTGAGTGCGTGAACGGGAACTACGAGAGCCACGGCAGCCACCGGCACGAGGGGGACAAGGGGATTCGGGTGCGGGCTCGTGGAAGGTGGAGGGTGACCGTGGACGACGACACGAGGTGGCCCCGCAGGTGCGGAGCGACGGGATGAATGTCGGCGGACATGGGCCGTCCGTGGCCGTCGGGCAGGGCGGCGGCCAGGACGCGGGGGCGGAGTGGCCGTTGCTGCTCGGGGTGCGTCACCACGGGCCCGGGTCGGCGCGGGCGGTACGGGCGGCGCTGGATGCCGCCCGGCCACGGACTGTACTGATCGAGGGGCCGCCCGAGGCGGACCCGCTGATCCCGCTCGCCGCCGACGAGGACATGCGACCACCGGTCGCGCTGCTCGCCCACGCCGTCGACGAGCCCGGCCGTTCGGCCTTCTGGCCGCTGGCCGAGTTCTCTCCCGAGTGGATCGCGCTCCGCTGGGCGCTGGAACACGGCGTCCCCGCCCGTTTCATCGACCTCCCGGCCACGCACACCCTGGCCTGGGAGAGGGCGGAAGCCGAGGGGGAAAGCGAGAACGCGAAGGAGGGAGAGGAGGAGAAGAGGAAAGAGGGGGAGCAGGAGAAAGAGGAGAACGAGAAAGCAGAGGACGGCGTCCGGGAAGGGGTACGGGGGGATCCGCTCGGGGGGCTCGCCGCGGCTGCCGGGTATGACGATGCCGAGCGCTGGTGGGAGGACGTCGTCGAACATCGGTCGCCGGGGTCGAAGGATCCGTTCGCGCCCTTCGTCGTGCTCGAGGAGGCCATGGGAGCGCTGAGAGAGGCCGGCGACACCGGCGCAGGGCGGAACGGCGACGACCGGGACCTCGCGCGGGAGGCGTACATGCGCATCCAAGTGCGCTCGGCGCAAAGGGAGTTCGGCACGGACGGGGTGGCCGTGGTGTGCGGGGCGTGGCATGTGCCCGCGCTGCGCCGGAAGGTCCCCGTCGCCGCAGACCGCGCGCTGCTCAAGGGTCTGCCCAAGGTCAAGGCCGATCTGACCTGGGTACCGTGGACGCACCGCAGGCTGGCCCGGGCCGGAGGATACGGAGCGGGCATCGACTCACCGGGCTGGTACGCCCACCTCTTCGCCGCGCCGGACCGGCCGGTCGAACGCTGGCTGACGAGGGTGGCCGTACTGCTGCGTGGCGAGGACCGGATCGTGTCGTCGGCGCACGTCATCGAGGCGGTCCGGCTGGCCGAGACACTCGCCGCGGTCCGCGGTCGGCCGCTGCCCGGTCTGAGCGAGACGACCGACGCCGTGCGCGCGGTGCTGTGCGAGGGATCGGACGTTCCGCTGGCGCTGGTGCGCGACCGGCTGGTGGTCGGGGACGTGCTGGGTGAGGTTCCGGCCGGCGCGCCCGCGGTGCCGTTGCAGCGCGACCTGGACCGGCTTCAGCGCCGGCTGCGGCTCAAACCGGAGGCGGACGAACGCGAGTTGGCGCTCGATCTGCGCAAGGAGAACGACGCCGAGCGCAGCAGGCTCCTGCACCGGCTGCGGCTGCTGCGCGTGGGGTGGGGCGAGCCGACCGCTTCGCCCGGCAGCACGGGCACGTTCCGGGAGACGTGGCGGCTGCGGTGGGAGCCGGAGCTCTCGGTGCGGACCGCCGAGGCGGGGGTGTGGGGGACGACCGTGCTCGCCGCGGCCACCGCCAAGGCGGAGGCGGACGCCGTCTCCGCGCGCAGCCTCGCCGAGGTGACCGGGCTCGCCGAGCGCTGCCTCCTGGCGGGGCTGCCGGACGCGCTTCCGACGGTGATGAGAGTCCTCGCCGACCGGGCGGCCCTCGACACGGAGGTCGGCCACCTCGCTCAGGCCCTGCCCACGCTCGTCCGTTCGCTCCGCTACGGCGATGTACGCGGCACCGACACCGGCGCGCTGGCGGAGGTGGCCGCGGGCCTCGCCGAGCGGGTCTTCGTCGGCCTCCCCCCGGCCTGCGCCTCGCTGGACGCGGACGCGGCGGACGAGATGCGGCGCCACGTGGACGCGGTGCACGGGGCGGTGGGGATGCTGGAGGAGACGATCGCGGCCCCGGAGCGGGCCGACACGGCCGACATCGCCGACATCGCCGACATCGCCGACATCGCTGACCGGGCAGGACGGCCGGGCCGAGCGGAGCAGGTGGACCGGGCGGGTGGTCGGGTGGACCGGGCGGGCGGTCAGGTGGACGGGTTCGACGCGCCCCCTGGCGCAGAAGCAGAAGCAGAAGCAGAGGGCGTTCGGCGCGAGGCCGTGGAGACCGGTTTCGGGGGAGGACTGCCGGGCGTCTGCGAGGTGGGTGGCCGGGTGCTCGGCGGCGCGCCCGCCGGAGCAGAGGGAGGTTCGCCCGGGGACGGGGAGATCGAGGGCGGGGGAAGGCTGCCGGGCGCCTTCGAGTCGGGCGACCGGGACCGCGGTGGTGGCCGGGACCGCGACCGAGACGGCGGTGGTGGCCGGGATCTGGGTGCTGGTCGGGAGCCTGGTGATGGTGTGGACCTCGCTGGTGGTCGGGACCTCGGTGATGGCCGGGATCTGAGTGCTGGTCGGGGCCCTGGTGATGGTGTGGACCTCGGTGGTGGCCGGGGCCCGGGCGGTGAGGCTGGATTCGGGCGCGGGGGTCTGCGGGGGCGTTGGCGGGGTGTGCTGCGGGGGCTCTCCGGGCGGGACACCGTGCCGGGGGTGATCCGGGGGCGTGCCGTGCGGCTGCTCCTGGACGAGGGGCAGCTGGACCAGGACGAGGCGGCACGGCTCATGGGGCTCGCGCTGTCGCCGGGGACACCGCCTTCGGACGCGGCCGCCTGGATCGAGGGCTTCGTCGGGGGCGGAGCCGGGGGCGGGCTGCTCCTCGTGCACGACGAACGGCTGCTCGGGCTGGTCGACGCCTGGATCACGGCCGTGCCGGCGGAGGCGTTCACGAACGTACTGCCGTTGCTGCGGCGAACGTTCTCGGCGTACGAGGCGGGGGTGCGCAGAACGCTCGGCGAGCTGGTCCGGCGTGGCCCGGGCAGCAGGGACGGCGGGACGGGCGGGGGGCCCGGGACGCCCGGGTTCGCGGCCGGGCTCGACGCGGGACGCGCGGACGCCGTCCTGCCGGTGGTGCGGCTGCTGCTGGGACTGGATCCCGGCGCCGTCGACGACGAGCTTGCGGAGATGGGTACATGACGACGACCGACGCGGCGACGACGGAGGCCGGGCAGGAGCGGTTGCGGCGCTGGCGGCTGGTGCTCGGGGGCGACGCGGCGGACGGAACCGGCCACGGGCTCTCCGGGCGGGATGCCGCGATGGACGGGGCGCTCACCGCGCTCTACGGGAAGCGGGACGCCGCGCGGTCGGGACGGGACCGCACGGGCGGGCTCGGGGCGTCGGCGCCCTCGGTGGCCCGTTGGCTCGGAGACATCCGGACGTACTTCCCCTCTTCCGTCGTGCAGGTCATGCAGCGCGACGCCATCGACCGGCTCGGGCTGTCCGCGCTGCTGCTGGAGCCGGAGATGCTGGAGGCGGTGGAGGCCGACGTGCATCTCGTCGGCACGCTGCTCTCGCTCCACAAGGCCATGCCGGAGACGACGAAGGAGACGGCACGGGTCGTGGTCGGCAAGGTCGTCGAGGACCTGGAGAAGCGGCTCGCCACCCGCACCCGGGCCGCCGTCACCGGTGCCCTCGACCGCGGCACGCGCGTCCGCCGCCCGCGCCATCACGACATCGACTGGAACCGCACGATCGCCGCCAACCTCAAGCACTACCTGCCCGAGTACGAGACGGTCGTGCCGGAGCGGCTCGTCGGATACGGGCGGGCTTCGCGGTCCGTGAAGAAGGAGGTGATCCTCTGCATCGACCAGTCGGGGTCGATGGCGTCGTCGGTGGTGTACGCGTCGGTCTTCGGGGCGGTGCTGGCGTCGATGCGGGCGATCAGCACCCGGCTCGTCGTCTTCGACACGGCGGTCGCCGATCTCACCGACCGGCTCGACGACCCGGTGGACGTCCTGTTCGGCACCCGGCTCGGCGGCGGTACGGACATCAACCGGGCGCTCGCGTACTGCCAGTCGCAGATCACCCGGCCCGCCGAGACGGTGGTGGTGCTCATCAGCGACCTGTACGAGGGAGGCATACGGGACGAGATGCTCAAGCGGGTCGCGGCGATGAAGGCGTCCGGCGTTCAGTTCGTCGCGCTGCTCGCGCTGTCGGACGAGGGGGCGCCCGCCTACGACCGTGAGCACGCGGCCGCGCTCGCGGCGCTGGGCGCACCGGCGTTCGCCTGCACGCCCGATCTGTTCCCGGACGTCATGGCCGCGGCGATCGAGAAGCGTCCACTGCCCGCGCCGGACACCGCCTGAGACGCGACGACACGACGGCGTCCTTGGCGGTGCTCGGTGCTCGGTGCTCGACGGCGGTGTGTCACGGCATGGCGACGCGTATGCCGGCACGCCATGTCACCGGGTGCCACCGCGGCTGGTGCCCGGCAGTGTCGTTCGTTCCGATGCGGACGGGACGGGTCAGGCACCGGGACATCCGGGTCTTCCCCGGCCAGGACAGACGGCTTCCGGCCTCCTCCACCCCGGATCCACCGCGCGTGTGGAGCAGGAGTCCAGCCCAGTCGCCCAACCGCTGACTTCCCGCTGCCCGCCACCCGCTGCCCGCTGCCCGCCATCGGCCATCGGCCACCCACCCACTCGCCACCCGCCCGGAGGCTGTCCCGCTCCGGCGCAGGCAAGTCCCCGAGCCTCGTCCGCCGCCGACGTCACGCCCCTGGCGTCGTCGGGTCGGTCGTCCCGGGCCCTGCGCGAGCGGGCCAGCCGCGCCAGCCGCGCCAGCCTGGCAGGTCGGGCAGGTCGGGCCAGCCTGGCAGGTCGGGCAGGTTGGGCAGGTCGCGCCAGCCGCGCCAGTCAGGCCGGGCCAGCCGCGCCAGCCGGGCAGGCCGGGCGGCCGCGCCGCCAGCGGCAGCACCCAGCTCAGGCGGGCCACCCGGCTGGGGCGGCCCGCAGGTCAAGGAGGCGCGCAGCTATGGGCGGCCCGCAGGTCAGGCAGCCGCACAGCCATGGGCAGCAGGCAGGTCAGGCAGCCACCTAGCTTCAGGCAGCCACGTAGCTTCAGGCGCCACGTAACTTCAGGCAGCCAAGTACCTCCAGGCGCCACGTGATTTCAGCAGCCGCGTACTTCAGGCGACCACGTACTCAGGCAGCCGCGTAGCTTCAGGCGGCCACGTAGGTCAGGCTGCTGCGCAGCCGTGGTGGCGACGCGGCTCGGGCAGAACGCATACTCCGGCAGCGCGTACCGCGTCTGGCCGGTTGACTCCGTGAGGCGGCAGGCCCCCGGACGGCCGAAAGCCATCGGTCTGTCGGGCCAAGACCTCATGGACGGGGTCGTGTGGTCCCCATTGGGGTGGGGACCATCCGCCCCGAGCCCTTGAAGGGGCTGTTCAAGGGGCCTCACCGGGCCAACCCCAACCCGGTGAGGCCCTTGCCCGAGACCTCGCCCGCGCCTCACATCCGGCACGGGGTGCCAGTGATCCCGGCATCATGTGACAGGTATCACCGCTCAGGTGTGACCCTCGATTTAGGGGCCTCCTGCAAGCAGCGATAACCTGCGAGACGGACATGCCGCGCGCTCGGACACCGTGTGCGCCTCCCTTGTGACTGACAGACGGCGGACGTCACGTTGCCCTCGCGGCACGCCCACGCAGACAACGAACCGCGAGATCACTGATAGGGACGGAAGCGCGTGGACCTGTTCGAGTACCAGGCGAGGGACCTCTTCGCCAAGCACGATGTACCGGTGCTGGCCGGTGAAGTCATCGACACGCCTGAGGCGGCCCGCGCAGCCACCGAGCGTCTCGGTGGCAAGTCCGTCGTCAAGGCCCAGGTGAAGGTCGGCGGGCGTGGCAAGGCCGGTGGCGTGAAGCTGGCCGCCACCCCGGACGAGGCCGTCGCCCGGGCGACGGACATCCTCGGCATGGACATCAAGGGCCACACGGTCCACAAGGTGATGATCGCCGAGACGGCCCCGGAGATCCTGGAGGAGTACTACGTCTCCTTCCTCCTCGACCGTGCCAACCGCACCTTCCTCTCCATCGCGTCCGTCGAGGGCGGCATGGAGATCGAGGAGGTGGCGGCCACCCGTCCGGAGGCCGTCGCCAAGACGCCGATCGACGCCAACGAGGGTGTGACCCCCGAGAAGGCCCGCGAGATCGTCGAGGCCGCGAAGTTCCCGGCCGAGGTCGCGGACAAGGTCGTCAACGTCCTCGTGACGCTGTGGAAGACCTTCATCGAGGAGGACGCTCTCCTCGTCGAGGTCAACCCGCTGGCGAAGGTCGCCTCCGGTGACGTCATCGCCCTCGACGGCAAGGTGTCCCTGGACGAGAACGCCGAGTTCCGCCAGCCGGGACACGCGGAGTTCGTCGACCACGCGTCGGCCAACCCGCTCGAGGCCGCCGCCAAGGCGAAGAACCTCAACTACGTCAAGCTCGACGGCGAGGTCGGCATCATCGGCAACGGCGCGGGTCTCGTCATGAGCACCCTGGACGTCGTCGCGTACGCCGGTGAGGCGCACGGTGGCGTCAAGCCCGCCAACTTCCTCGACATCGGTGGTGGCGCCTCCGCCGCCGTCATGGCGAACGGCCTGGAGATCATCCTCGGCGACCCGGACGTCAAGTCCGTCTTCGTCAACGTCTTCGGTGGCATCACCGCCTGTGACGAGGTCGCCAACGGCATCGTCCAGGCGCTCCAGCTGCTCGCGGACAAGGGTGAGGAAGTCACCAAGCCGCTGGTCGTCCGTCTCGACGGCAACAACGCCGAGCTGGGTCGCAAGATCCTCTCCGACGCGAACCACCCGCTGGTCCAGCGCGTGGACACCATGGACGGCGCGGCTGACAAGGCCGCCGAGCTCGCGGCTGCGAAGTAAGGGAAGAGGGACAGAACAGCCATGGCTATCTTCCTGAACAAGGACAGCAAGATCATCGTCCAGGGCATGACCGGTGCCACGGGCATGAAGCACACCAAGCTCATGCTGGCGGACGGCTCCAACATCGTCGGTGGCGTGAATCCGCGCAAGGCGGGCACCTCCGTCGACATCGACGGCACAGAGATCCCGGTCTTCGGCACGGTCGCCGAGGCGATCGAGAAGACGGGCGCCAACGTGTCCGTCCTCTTCGTGCCGCCGGCCTTCGCGAAGGCCGCCGTCGTCGAGGCGATCGACGCGGAGATTCCGCTGGCCGTCGTCATCACCGAGGGCATCGCGGTGCACGACTCGGCCGCGTTCTACGCGTACGCCGGGTCCAAGGGCGACAAGACCCGGATCATCGGCCCGAACTGCCCCGGTCTCATCACCCCGGGCCAGTCGAACGCCGGCATCATCCCGGGCGACATCACGAAGCCGGGCCGCATCGGTCTGGTGTCGAAGTCCGGCACGCTGACCTACCAGATGATGTACGAGCTGCGTGACATCGGCTTCTCGTCCGCCGTCGGCATCGGTGGCGACCCGATCATCGGCACGACGCACATCGACGCGCTCGCCGCGTTCGAGGCCGACCCCGACACCGACCTGATCGTCATGATCGGTGAGATCGGTGGCGACGCCGAGGAGCGGGCCGCGGCCTTCATCAAGGACAACGTGAAGAAGCCGGTCGTCGGCTACGTCGCGGGCTTCACCGCGCCCGAGGGCAAGACCATGGGCCACGCCGGCGCCATCGTCTCCGGTTCCTCCGGCACCGCCCAGGCGAAGAAGGAGGCCCTCGAGGCCGCCGGCGTCAAGGTCGGCAAGACGCC
This sequence comes from Streptomyces sp. NPDC088157, assembly GCF_044741545.1. Classification (NCBI taxonomy): domain Bacteria; kingdom Bacillati; phylum Actinomycetota; class Actinomycetes; order Kitasatosporales; family Streptomycetaceae; genus Streptomyces; species Streptomyces sp. NPDC088157. The sequence goes on along the minus strand of NZ_JBIUSU010000002.1, from coordinate 1,038,050 downwards.
GACCGAGACGGCGAAGCTGGCCCGCGAGATCCTCGCGGCCGGCTGATTTCCTGCTGACCGCCGGTGGGCCCGCTCCCCTTGTGGGGGCGGGCCCACCGGCGTTTCCCCGGCCGCGAACCCGACCGGCCGCGGACTCGGCCGGCTGTGAGCTCGGCCGGCGCGACACCCCCGGCACCCGCACGGTCTCCGAGCGGCGCCGGCTCGACGGCCGTGGCGACCGCCTCCGGGGTGGCGTGAGCGCGGTCGGCCGGGAGCCGAACCGGCCGAGGGCGCGGGGCGGGGAAGGGGGGGCGGGTTCACTCGGCCAGGGGGATCAGCCGCTGCGGTCCGTGCTGGACATCGGACCTCAGCTTCTTGCGCAGGTGCAGTTCCGCGTTCGAGAGTGTGCCCGGGACCGCCCGCGGTGGGACGCCCTGGACCGTCTCGCCGGGCGGTACCGGAGGCTCGTACCGGGTGGGGGCCGTGCCTACGGTCAGTGCCGTCGCGCCGATGATCGCGACCGTGAACGCGATCGCCGCCCTGGTCCAGAAGCGGGCCCGCCGTTCGCCGCCCATCCGCACGGTGGGCGGCCTGGCGGCACGCAGCCGTTCGGCGGACGCCACCTCCGCCAGCCGCCGGTGCAGCTCGGCGGGGCTCGCCAGCTCGGGCAGCCGTTCGGCGACCGCCGCACGGGCGTGCAGCAGCCGGTTCGCCGCCGCGGGTGTGCTCGCCTCCGTCTCCGCCGCGGTCTCCGGGAGATCGAGGCCGACACCGTCGTAGAGGAGGAGCGTGCGGCGGTACGGCGCGGGGAGGGCCAGCAGGATGTCCAGCAGCGCACGGTCGGCCGCGTCGGCCGGGGGCGGCTCCGGGTGGCGGTATCGGGGGCGGAACCGGTGCCAGGGGGAGAGCGCGTACTCGTAGGCCGTCGCCCGCACCCAGCCCGGCGGGTCGCGGTCCACGGCCACCTCGGGCCAGCGCTGCCAGGCCAGTTGGAACGCCCGCTCGACAGACTCGCGCGCGAGCTCGCGCCGGCCGGAGAGCAGGTATGTCTGCCGTACGAGGGCGGGGGCGCAGAAGGTGTAGAGCGCGTCGAAGGCCTGAGCGGGAGTCAGGCGGGCCCGGGGAGGGACGGCGACCGGGGCGGGGTCGACCGCGCGGCGGACGGTGACGGGGGTCGATGCCGCGCGGGGTGGTTTCGGCTCCTCGCGCGGGCGCACCGTCACCTGGACCGGAGCCGTTGCCTCCTGGGTGTTCGTCACCTCGGCCGTCCTGGTCAGTGACGCCAGCAGTTCCGCGTACGCCTCCCGCCTGCGGCCGCGCGGTGCCGTGCGGCCGGACTCCCACGCGCGCACCGTCCCCTGGGTGACGCCCACCCGCGCGGCGACCTGAGCCTGCGTCAACGAGGCGCCCACTCGCAGGCGTCGGCGCTGTTCGGGCGAGGGGAGCGGAGTGGCAGGGCTCTGCGTCACAGCGGCACCCTCCGCACGAAAAAGTACATAAACATATATTGAGCGACACAACGGAACTTCGCCTGTTACGACGGGAAAGCGCGTGTCGTTGGGAGCATGACGGTCGTGATCCAGATGACCGCTCGCCGACTGTCGTTGTCGCCCCTGCTCAGCCGGATGCGTGACCGATCATCCGGGCTGGCCGCCGGCCTCCTGGGTGGAGCGCTCGCCGCCGGGCTGGGGCTCGGTTCGTTCGCCGCGCTCGTGATGGTGCTGTGGATCAGCTCGCCGTATCCCGACAGTGGGCCGGGCGGTGCGCTGCATGTCGCCGCCGCGCTGTGGCTGCTGGCCCACGGCGCGGAACTGGTGCGCGTCGACACGCTGTCCGGGGTTCCGGCGCCGGTCGGTATCACCCCGCTGCTGTTGCTCGCGCTGCCGGTGTGGCTGGTGTGGCGTGCCGCGCGCGACGCGTTGGACGGGGGTGGGGCTGACGACGGGGGTGCGCTGCTCGGCAGTGCCCGTACCGCTTGGGCGGGCGTCGTGCTCGGCTACCTCGCCGTCGGCGCGGGCGCCGCCTGCTACGCCGCCGGTGGTGCGCTGCGGCCCTCGTGGGCGTGGACGGCGGTGTGTGTGCCGGCGGTCGCGGTGCTGGCCGCCGGGGCGGGGGTGTGGTCGGCCCACGGCGGCCCTCGTGGGCCGGTGGACAGCGCGCTGCTCGTGCTGCCCCGCGGTGCACGGCGGCTGTTCCTCGGAGCGGAGGGGTGGGAGCGGCTCGGGGCCGCCGGGCGGGCGGCGGGGGCCGGGGCCGCGATGCTCTTCGGGGGCGGCGCCCTCTTGGTGGCGGTGTCCTCGGTGTGGCACCTGGGTGCGGCTCGCGAGGCGTTCCTCCAGCTGACGGAGGGGTGGTCGGGGCGGTTCGCGGTGCTGCTGCTGTGCGTGGCGCTGGTGCCCAACGCGGCTGTGTGGGGGGCCGCGTATGCGCTCGGGCCGGGGTACGTCCTCGGTGCCGGGCATGTGGTGACGCCGTTGTCCTCCGACCCGGCACCGTTGCTGCCACCGTTTCCGCTGCTGGCGGCGGTTCCCGAGGCGGGGGGCGGGACGCCGTGGAACTGGGCGGCGGGAGTGGTGCCGGTGGTCGCCGCGGTGACGGTCGGAGTGTTCGTGGCTCGGGCGGCGGCAGGGGCGGGAAACCCGGCTGGTGCCGCCGGTGGGGCCGATGGGGCCGGTGGCCGTAGCGCTTGGTCCTGGGGGAGGACTGCGGGGGGCGTGGTGCTGGCGGGGGTGGGATGCGGGGTGCTGTCGGGGGGACTCGCGGGGTTGAGCGGTGGGCCGTTGGGGATTTCCGCGTTGGCTCGGTTCGGGCCGGTGTGGTGGCAGGTGGGGAGCGCGGTGGTGCTGTGGACCGTGGGGGTGGGACTGCCGGTGGCTGTCGGGGTGCGGGGATGGCTGTGCAGAGAGCGGCGGGGTTCGGGGGCACGGCGGAGGGCCTGGAGTGGGAGGCGTGGGGCGGAGAAGGAGTGCGGTGTGTCGGTGGCGGAGTCGGAGCTGTATGACTTCTCGCACGTCGAGCATGGTGGGCACGTCGAGCGTGCCGGGTACGTCGAGCATGGTGGGCACGTCGAGCGTGCCGGGCACCCAGGGCACCCAGGGCACGTCGAAACCGTCGGGCATGCCGAGCCCGTCGGGTACGTCGGAAGTGTCCCGTTCGTGGACCACATTGAGGCGGGGCTGCCCGCAGCGCCGGTGGAGCCGGTCCCGTCCGTCGAGTCGGTGGACCCAGTGGATCCACTGGACCCGCTGGAGCGGGTCGAGCCGATGGACCCGGTGGGCTACCTGGATCCGGTGTGGCATGGGGACGTGGCTCGGGAGGTTCGGTGGGCGGCGTTGCGGGAGGCGGGGAAGGGCGAGGGGCTGGAGGGGGGCGGGGAAGGACGAGGGGCTGGACGGGGGTGAGGGAGGCGGGGCGGGTCGGTGACCGGCGAGGGGATTTCGCCCCCGCCGCCCCTGCCCCTCCCGTCCCCGGGGACTGACGCCCCCGGGACCCCGTTTCGCCCCGAAAGGGCCTCGGCCTCGGGCTCCCCGGAGGTAGGAACCCCCGGACCTGCCGAAACTCAGGCGTTGGCGCCCAGGATGGTCTTGAGTTCCTTCGGCAGCAGGTCGCTGCACGACTGCTGCGCCTCGGAGGTGAGGGCGTCGTTCGTGCAGGTGTAGTAGTCGCGGTAGACCAGCTGCGCGGTGAAGCTCGCGGCGACCAGGGCCAGGGCCAGGGAGGCGGTGACCAGACCGCTGACGGCTGCGGTCCGCTGGGGGCGGCCGGTCGTCTCCGGGGCGGGCGGGGCGTCCGGGTCCGGGGTCCGGGGCTTGGCGCGCAGGGCGCTGATTCCCCAGTTGAGGGCCAGTGCGCCGAGCAGCAGGGCCACGTACGGCCAGCCGAAGAGGGCGAAGAAGAAGGCCCACATGCCGCTGAGCAGGGCGTAGCGCGCGCGGCGCTGGGCCGGGTCCGTGGGGTCCCAGCGCTTGCCGGGGTCGGTGCCGGGGCCACCGCCGCCCTCGGGGTTGCCGCCGGGGCGGTCGCCGAAGCCACCGGGGGAGCGGCCGGGCTGCTGGTCGCTCCACTGGCCGCCCCACGGGGTACGCCCGCCCTCGGGTCCGCCGTCCGCGGGGCGCCGCGGCTGCCAGGGGCGGTCCGGGGTGCCCTCGGCGGGAGGGGCGAAGGGGTTGTCCTCCTCGGGGGGCGCGCCGTCGCCCGAGGGGGCGTCCGGGGGAGAGGGCGGGCGCTCTCGCAGCAGCACGGCGCCGCGCTCCCCTCCCTGCGGTGACTGCGGGGGGAGCGTGAGGAGTCGCAGACTGCGGTCCGGCATCAAGTGAGCGTCTTCCCCTAGTGATCAGGCGGTGATCAGGACGGTGCTTCGGATGGTGATCAAGGTGGTGGCCGCGACCGTGATCCTGGCGGAGGCCACGGTTTCGGCTGGTGTTGACCGGTATTGCGCTGGTACTGCCTTGCTGGGCCGTCACTTGCAGAACGCATCGCATCGCCACCGCGTTCCCGAGCCCGCTCGCCCCAGACGCTACCTTCCGGCCACGCCCCCGTCCCGTGGGGGCCGCCCGGTGTGCCGGTATCGTTGCTGACGGTCGGCCGCTTCGTAGACTTCCCCGTATCCCGGGGCGCGAAGCATTCGTACGAATGTATAAACCGGCCGGACAGACGCTCCCCCGAGAAAGGGCCCCAACGTGGCCGCCAAGCCCGTGGCCAAGCGCCTCGTCGTGCTGGTCTCCGGATCCGGTACGAACCTCCAGGCTCTGCTCGACGCCATCGCGACCACCGGCGTCGAGACCTACGGCGCCGAGATCGTGGCCGTCGGAGCCGACCGTGAGGGCGTCGAAGGGCTCGCCCGTGCCGAGCGCGCCGGGATTCCCACCTTCGTGCGCAGGGTCAAGGACTTCGGGAGCCGGGAGGGCTGGGACGCCGCGCTCGCCGAGGCCGTGGCCGCCCACGAACCGGACCTCGTCGTCTCCGCCGGGTTCATGAAGATCGTGGGCAAGGAATTCCTGGCGCGGTTCGGGGGGCGGTTCGTCAATACGCATCCGGCCCTGCTGCCCAGCTTTCCCGGGGCCCACGGGGTGCGTGACGCGCTCGCGTACGGCGCCCGGGTCACCGGCTGCACCGTCCACTTCGTCGACGACGGCGTCGACACCGGACCGATCATCGCCCAGGGCGTGGTCGAGGTCCGGGACGAGGACGACGAGAGCGCTCTGCACGAGCGCATCAAGGAAGTCGAGCGAAGGCTGCTCGTCGAGGTCGTGGGGCGGCTCGCCCGCAACGGCTATCGCATTGAGGGACGAAAGGTAGTTATCCAGTGACCGCCGACAGCACTGTCACGGCAGAGAGCGGCAAGCGGGGCATCCGTCGCGCGCTCGTCAGCGTCTACGACAAGACCGGGCTCGAGGAGCTTGCCCGCGGGCTGCACGAGGCCGGTGTCGAGCTCGTCTCCACCGGGTCCACCGCCTCCCGCATCGCCGCCGCCGGCGTTCCCGTCACCAAGGTGGAGGAGCTCACCGGCTTCCCCGAGTGCCTGGACGGCCGGGTCAAGACCCTGCACCCCAAGGTCCACGCCGGCATCCTCGCCGACCTGCGCCTCGACAGCCACCGGCAGCAGCTGGACGAGCTGGGCGTCGCGCCGTTCGACCTCGTCGTCGTCAACCTCTATCCCTTCCGGGAGACCGTCGCCTCGGGCGCCTCCGAGGACGAGTGCGTCGAGCAGATCGACATCGGCGGGCCGTCCATGGTGCGGGCCGCCGCCAAGAACCACCCGTCGGTGGCCGTGGTCACCAGCCCGGCGCGGTACGGCGACGTCCTGTCGGCCGTACAGGGCGGTGGCTTCGACCTCGCCGCCCGCAAGCGGCTCGCCGCCGAGGCCTTCCAGCACACGGCCGCCTACGACGTGGCCGTGGCCTCCTGGTTCGCCTCCTCCTACGCGCCCGTGGACGAGTCGCGGTTCCCCGACTTCCTCGGCGCCACCTGGGAGCGCAAGAGCACCCTGCGCTACGGCGAGAACCCGCACCAGCCCGCCGCGCTCTACGTCGACGGCAGCGGTGGCGGCCTCGCCGAGGCCGAGCAGCTGCACGGCAAGGAGATGTCGTACAACAACTACACGGACACGGACGCCGCGCACCGTGCCGCGTACGACCACGCCGAGCCGGCCGTCGCGATCATCAAGCACGCCAACCCCTGCGGGATCGCCGTCGGCGCGGATGTGGCCGAGGCGCATCGCAGGGCACACGCGTGTGACCCGCTGTCGGCCTTCGGCGGCGTCATCGCCGTCAACCGGCCGGTGAGCAAGGAGATGGCGGAGCAGGTCGCCGAGATCTTCACCGAGGTCATCGTCGCGCCCGACTACGAGGAGGGGGCTCTGGAGGCCCTCACCAAGAAGAAGAACATCCGGGTGCTCAAGGCGCCGCAGGGCCCCGCGGGCGCCGTCGAGCTCAAGCCCGTCGGCGGCGGCGCGCTGCTCCAGGTCACCGACCGGCTCCAGGCCGAGGGCGACGACCCGGCCAACTGGACTCTGGCGACCGGCGAGGCGCTCGGCGCGGCGGAACTCGCGGACCTCGCCTTCGCCTGGAAGGCCTGTCGCGCGGTGAAGTCGAACGCGATCCTGCTCGCCAAGGACGGCGCCTCGGTCGGCGTCGGCATGGGGCAGGTCAACCGCGTCGACTCGGCGAAGCTGGCCGTCGAGCGGGCCGGTGCGGAGCGGGCGCGCGGTGCGTATGCCGCCTCCGACGCCTTCTTCCCCTTCCCGGACGGGCTGGAGGTCCTGGTCGAGGCGGGCGTCAAGGCCGTGGTGCAGCCCGGTGGTTCGGTCCGTGACGAGCTCGTCGTCGAGGCCGCGAAGAAGGCGGGCGTGACGATGTACTTCACGGGCACGCGCCACTTCTTCCACTGACCGGTTGCCGGGTTGCCGGGTTGCCGGGTTGACCGGCTGATGGCCCGATCGCTCGGCCGGTCGACAGCGAAGCGGCCCCGGTCCCCTCGAGGAGGGGGCCGGGGCCGTCGTCCGTTCACCCGCCGCGCGGTGCGCGCGGGTCACGCCGTTCAGTTCGTGCGGATCACGATGGAGCTGCACACCTTGTCGGCGAACGTCTGCTTCTTGGCGTCCCACGCCGGCCACAGCCAGCCCAGGTAGCACGCCAGGCTGTCCAGGAAGTGCGCCAGGCGGCGGACGAACGCCATGCCGACGCCGAGCGGCTGCCCGTCGCTCTCCCGCACCAGGCGGATGCCCAGCGCCTTCTTGCCGACGGTCTGGCCGGTACGGCCCTCCTGGATCAGCTGCCAGATGGCGAGGCCGATGAGGACGAGGGCGCCGACCAGCATCAGCACCGGGGTGTCCTTGCCGATGATGACGAGCGCGTAGGGGACCGCGAACACCAGCATGTCGACCAGGGTGCCCAGGAACCGCTGGCCCCAGTTGGCGTAGGGCGGCTGCCCGCCGTAGCCGGGCTGCTGCGGGTAGCCGTAACCCTGCTGGGGGTAGCCGGGCTGCTGGGGATAGCCGGGCTGCTGCGGGTAACCCGGCTGCTGCGGCTGGCCGTACCCCTGCGGGGGGACGCCCTGCGGCGCCTGCTGGCCGTAACCGGGCTGGCCCTGCTGGGGGTAGCCGTACCCGGGCTGGCCCTGCTGCGGGTTCTGCGGCTGACCGTAGGGGTCGTTGGGCGGGCCGAAACTCATGGTGGATTTCCTCCGTTGCACAAGCGGGGACGAGGCGGAGTGCGCGGAGGAACGTCTTGAAATAAGCGGTTTGCCCCCCAACACCGACCGCATACTGCGGACCCCCATGGTTCTTGGCCGGGCGTGCTCCTGTCCAGCCGCTTTCCGCAGGCTTTGTGCAAGTGCAACCTTCCCGATCATGGCCGGAACCGCCGAGGTGGATGGCCGGAACCGGATTCGCCGCTGCCCGGGTTCATCCGGATTGGAACCAGGGGGCCGTCATCCGGGAGGATGGGTTCCATGACCGCCCAGATTCTCGATGGCAAGGCCACCGCAGCCGCGATCAAGTCCGATCTGACCGCCCGGGTGGCGGCGCTCAGGGAGAAGGGCGTGACGCCCGGACTCGGCACGATCCTCGTCGGTACCGACCCCGGCAGCCAGAAGTACGTCGCCGGCAAGCACCGTGACTGCGCCGAGGTGGGTATCGCCTCCATCCAGCGCGAGCTGCCCGCCACGGCCACGCAGGAGGAGATCGAGGCGGTCGTCCGCGAGCTGAACGACGACCCCGCCTGCACCGGCTACATCGTCCAGCTCCCGCTGCCCAAGGGCATCGACGAGAACCGGATCCTGGAGCTCATGGACCCGGCCAAGGACGCCGACGGACTGCACCCGATGAACCTCGGCCGGCTGGTCCTCAACGAGCCCGCCCCGCTGCCCTGCACCCCCAACGGGGTGCTCACGCTGCTGCGTCGGTACGGCGTCGAGATCAAGGGCGCCGAGGTCGTGGTGGTCGGCCGCGGTGTCACCATCGGCCGCTCGATGCCGCTGCTGCTGACGCGGCGCAGCGAGAACGCGACGGTGACCCAGTGCCACACCGGGACCCGGGATCTCTCGGCGCACCTGAAGCGGGCCGACGTCATCGTCGCCGCCGCCGGTTCCGCCCACCTGATCCGGGCCGAGGACGTCAAGCCGGGCGCGGCCGTCCTGGACGTCGGCGTCTCCCGCAACGCGGAGGGGAAGATCGTGGGCGACGTCCATCCGGACGTCCGTGAGGTGGCCGGCTGGATCTCGCCGAACCCCGGCGGGGTCGGACCGATGACCCGCGCCCAGCTGCTGGTCAACGTGGTGGAGGCGGCTGAGCGCAGTGTCGGCTGACAGCACCTCCGGCAAGACCGGAGACATCGACGAGGGTGTCGACGACGGCATCGGCGACACCGACCGCACGGGCATCGACCGTGTCGATGACGAGGGCCGTGTCGGTGACACCGGCCATGTCGACGACGTCGGCCGTGTCGACACCGGCCGTGGCGACGACGTCGGCGACGCCGACGGCATCGACGGCATCGAGGTGCGGGACCCGGTCAGCGCGCCCGATGTCGACGGGGTGCCACGCCGCACCACTCGCCGCTTCCCGCTGTTCACCCGGGACACGGCGCGCCCCGAGGGCGGCGGCCGGGCCGCGCCCGGTGACGCGCTGGCCGCCCGGCAGTGGCCGATCATCCTCGTCCTGGGCATCGTCGCGCTCGGTCTGCTGGTGACCGCGCTCGACGTGTTCCGCGTCGGCACGATCCTGATCGGCGTCGGACTGCTGGTCGGCGCGGTGCTGCGCTGGCTGCTGCCCGGCGTCGGCATGCTCGCCGTACGCTCCCGGTTCACCGACATCGTGACCTACACCGTGCTGGGCGCGGCGATCGTCCTGCTGGCGCTGATGGTGCAGCCCAACCCCTGGCTCCAGATCCCCTTCCTCAAGGACACCCTGCACTTCACGGTCAGCAGCTGAGCACGGCCGCACACGCCGGTACACAGCGGTGCGCAAGGGCATGCGGCGATACGGCGGCCCGTCCTCATCCCCCGAGGAGGACGGGCCGCCGACGCGTTCCACGTTCCTCCCCCGTGAACTGCCGGTTCAACAGCCGACCGGGTGCTGTGGCACGGAGGTGACCGTTCCGCCACGGTGTGCGCGCCGTGCCACAGCCGTGCCCGCCGCGGGAACCGTCCGGCCGCCTCGCGTCGTCCCCCCAACGGATCGAGGGGAAGGTGGGCGGGATGGGCGCGTGGCAGCCGCTGCCGGACGGGCTGCCGTCGGAGGTACGGCACTTCGTGGAGCAGTTGCGGCAGCTCAAGGACGGTACGGGCCTCAGCCTGGCCGCCCTCGGCGCGCGCACCGCGTACAGCAAGTCCTCCTGGCAGCGCTATCTCAACGCCGTCCAGCCGCCGCCCCGGCAGGCCGTCGCCGCGCTGTGCAGGGTGGCGGGTCTGTTCGGCGCGGAGGCCGAACGGCACGTCGTGCGCTGGGAGCTGGCCGTCGAGGTCTGGCCGCGACCGGCGCCGGCGCACCCGGGCGAGGAGTACCGGGACGATCCGACGATCCCCTGGTGGGACCGGCCGGAGGAGTCCGCCCCGCGGGCCTCGCCCCGGCCCGCCGGACGCCTTCTGCTGTACGCGGTCCTGCTCCTGCTGGCCCTGCTGTGCGTCGCCGTCGGGGGAGCGGTCGCCTTCGGCTGATGTGCGTTCGCCGTGCCGATGCGCGCTCGTCCGTGTCGATACGTTGACAGTTCGGGTATGTGTCCCGAATCGTCTCGGCATCGGGTCTAACGTGACCAATGGGGGACTTGGCGGAGGGAGGGGGTTCGATGCCTCGCTGGAAAGCTCTGCCCGACGAACTCGACCCGCAGGTAAGGGAGTTCGCCGAGCAGTTGCGGCGGGTCGTGGACCGCACGGGACTGAGCGTCGCGGCGGTGGCCGACCGTACGGGCTACAGCAGGACGTCCTGGGAGCGGTACCTCAACGGCCGGCTGCTGGCACCCAAGGGCGCGATCGTCGCGCTGGCCGAGGTCACCGGCACGCCTCCCGTCCATCTGACCACCATGTGGGAGCTGGCCGAGCGGGCCTGGAGCCGCTCGGAGATGCGCCACGACCGGACCATGGAGGCCCTCCGGATCTCCCGGGCACGGGCCGCGCTGGGCGAGTTCGGGCCGCCGCCCGAGGTGCGCGAGGGCGGTGCGGGCCGGATCGAGGTGACGGTGCCCCCGGGCGTCGCCGGCCCGGCGGGCGGATCACCGACGATGCCGCCGTCGGGGGACTCGCGCCCGTCGGGCGGCGGCTCCCCCGGTCCCGGCCCACGGCGGACGACGATGTTCCTCGCCGGGGTCGTGGGGGTGGTGGTGGTCGTCGTGGGCGCGTTCCCCCTGACCGACGGAGGGGACCCGAAGCAGGTGGTGGGCACCCCCGGGTCGTCCTCGCCCGCCCCCGCCGGTCCGAGCACCGCCCTGCCCTCCGGGGTGTCGTGCGGCGGCTCCGGCTGCACGGGCCGGGACGCGGAGGAGACGGGGTGCAGCGGCGACCTCGTGGCGACGGCGAAGACGGCGACCGTCGGGACGACCCTGGTCGAGGTCCGCTACAGCAGGACGTGCGGGGCGGCCTGGGGCCGGATCACCCAGGCCGGGCAGGGCGACGAAGTGCGGCTGACGGTGGGCTCGGTGCTGCAGACCGGCGCCATCACGGTGACCGGTGACACGATCGCGTACACGCCGATGGTGGCGGTGCGGAGCGCGGCGGACGCGACGGCGTGCGCGGTGCTCGCGTCGGGACAGCAGGGGTGCACACCCTGAGGGCGCCCGGGGGACGGCCGGCGGGATACACGCCCTGAGACGGAGGCGGCCGACTGGTGGGCCGAACGGGTGGGAAACGGGTGGGAAGCGGGTGCGGAGCAGGGTCGGTGGGACCCGGGCCGAAAAAAAGCGACGCGCACAGGAATACCCGCCTCCGCGCCGGGAACGCGAACCGGTACCCCCACGGGAGTCCGGCACGACCCGGCACCCCCATCACGGCGGCCGCTCGGTTCCACCTCTCCCGGACCGGCGGTCGCCGTGTTCTGTACCGCGGTGTCCGCAAGCGGGGTCACTCTGTGGGGCGGGCCACACAACCCCGGCCGTCCGTGATCCCGGAGGCGCGATAGCCTGACCGCTGGTCGGATCTCTTGATACCAAGAGATCGATCATTTGTACGTCCCACCCGGGGCAGGGACGCCCCACCGACAGCTGTCATACGGAGAACGCCATGACCCGCACTCCCGTGAACGTCACCGTCACCGGCGCGGCCGGCCAGATCGGTTACGCCCTGCTCTTCCGCATCGCCTCCGGCCAGCTGCTCGGCGCGGACGTGCCGGTCAAGCTGCGCCTGCTGGAGATCACCCCCGCGCTGAAGGCCGCCGAGGGCACCGCGATGGAGCTCGACGACTCCGCGTTCCCGCTGCTCCAGGGCATCGACATCAGCGACGACCCGAACGTCGCCTTCGACGGCGCCAACGTCGCCCTCCTCGTCGGCGCCCGGCCGCGCACCAAGGGCATGGAGCGCGGTGACCTCCTCGAGGCCAACGGCGGCATCTTCAAGCCGCAGGGCAAGGCCATCAACGACCACGCCGCGGACGACATCAAGGTCCTCGTCGTCGGCAACCCGGCCAACACCAACGCGCTGATCGCCCAGGCCGCCGCCCCGGACGTACCGGCCGAGCGCTTCACCGCGATGACCCGCCTCGACCACAACCGCGCGCTGACCCAGCTCGCGAAGAAGACGGGCTCGACGGTCGCCGACATCAAGCGGCTGACGATCTGGGGCAACCACTCCGCCACCCAGTACCCGGACATCTTCCACGCCACGGTCGCCGGAAAGAACGCGGCCGAGGTCGTCAACGACGAGAAGTGGCTGGCCGAGGACTTCATCCCGACCGTCGCCAAGCGCGGCGCCGCCATCATCGAGGCGCGTGGCGCGTCCTCCGCCGCCTCCGCGGCCAACGCGGCCATCGACCACGTGTACACCTGGGTCAACGGCACGGCGGACGGCGACTGGGCCTCCATGGGCATCCCGTCGGACGGCTCGTACGGCGTCCCGGAGGGCCTGATCTCCTCCTTCCCGGTCACCACCAAGGACGGCTCGTACGAGATCGTCCAGGGCCTGGACATCAACGAGTTCTCCCGCGCCCGTATCGACGCGTCGGTTCAGGAGTTGGCGGAGGAGCGCGAGGCGGTCCGCGCGCTCGGCCTCATCTGAGTTCCCGCAACCGGCTTCTGATCCCCGGACGGCTCCGGCCGCCCGGGGATCAGTGCGTTCGGCTCCGCTCGCCGAAGCAGGCCTGGAGCGACGGGTGTGGGGCCGACGGGCCCCGCCGCTGCTCTTCGTCATCCACGACACCGACCTGGTCGGCCTGCACGCCCGCCAGGGGGCTGCCGCCGACGAAGAGCCTCGGCCCGGTCACCCGGTCACCCGGTGGTCAGCGGACGGCCGTTGACGCGGAAAGCCGCTTCTCGAACCAGTGGTCGGCGTAGGGGTGGTCGACGTACGCCGGGATCTCCCGGTACCCGCACGCCCGGTACATCGCCCGCGCCTCGGTGAGGGTGGCGTTCGTGTCCAGGCGCAGCACGTTCAGGCCGCGTGCCGCCGCCGCCCGTTCCAGGTGGTCGAGGAGCCGTCGGGCGAGGCCGAGGCGGCGGGCGTCGGGGTGCACCCAGACGTGCTTGAGCTCGCCGACGCCGGGTTCCCGTGTGCGCAGGCCTCCGCAGCCCACCGCGCGCCCCTCCTCGTACGCCACGAAGAACGCGCCCGTCTCGCCGGAGACCTCCTCCGGGCGGACCAGGTCGGACGTGGTGAAGCCGCCGAAGCGGGGGGCGAGGTCGGCGGCGTACGCGTCCAGGCAGGCGCGGGCGTCCGGGGCGGCGCCGTCGACATGCTCGACGCGGATGCCCGCCAGTCGCAGCAGCCGGCGTGCCGTGGCCATGGCCGCGGTCAGTTCCGCGCGCTGGTCCTCGTCGAGTCCGGTCAGCAGATCCGCCGTGAGCACGTCGGCGCGGCGGTTCTGTTCCTTGAGCTCGACGCGTCCGGCGGGGGTCAGCTCGACCATGCGCAGCCGGTTGTCGTCGGGGTGCACGCTGATCCGGACCATGCCCTGTGCCTCCAGGGCCTTCGCCATCCGGCTCAGATACCCGGCGTCCAGACCGAGCCGGCCGCGCAGCGTGCGCAGGGACACGCCGTCGCCGATCTCGAACAGCAGCCGGGCCTCGCCCAGCGGGCGGTCCTGGCCGAGGAAGTGGTCGTCCAGGGCGCCGATGCGGCGCGTGAAGTAGCGGTTGAAGCGGCGGAAGGCCGCCACCTGCTCCGAGGCCACCGGATCCGTCGGCCGTGTCGGCCGCGTTGACTGCACTGGCTCCATAGTTCTTTGACTTTAGTCAAAGGTTCTGTCCGCGTCCATCCTCTTCACTCATGACCGCGCGTATGTTTTGTCAGGTTATGTCCCTAACTTCAGTGATGCGGCGCACTTTCGGCCATGGATTGCGCATGCAATGGAAGGCGGGGGGCATGCGGACGCCGTCGCCGAGACCGAGCCAGGGGTGACGCAGGGGGACTGACCAGGAACGGAAGGCAACACCGATCATGGCCGACAGGACGGAACACCCGGAACAGCGAGACCATCGGACGATCCATGCGGGTGGAGAGTGGCTGGAAGCCGTCTCCGGTGCGACCCGCGAGATTCTCGACCCCGCGGACGGCCGCCCCTTCGCCGTGGTCGCGGAGGGAGACGAGAAGGACACCGACCTGGCGGTCGCGGCCGCCCGCACCGCCTTCGACGAGGGCGACTGGCCGCACACCCCCGTCGTCGAACGCGCCGCCGTGCTGCACCGCGTCGCCGACCTCCTCGTGCGCGACCGCGAGCGCCTCGGCCTGCTGGAGAGCCGGGACGCGGGCAAGACGCTCGAAGAGGGCCGCGTCGACATCGACTGCGTCGCCGACGCCTTCCGCTACTTCGCCGGACTCGTCGCCACGGAGGCCCCGGGCCGGGTCGTGGACGCGGGCTCGCCCGACATCCACAGCGTCGTCGTCCATGAGCCGGTCGGCGTGTGCGCGTTGATCACCCCCTGGAACTATCCGCTGCTGCAGGCGAGTTGGAAGATCGCACCGGCCCTGGCGGCGGGCAACACCTTCGTCGTCAAGCCGAGCGAGATCACCCCGCTGACGACCGTCGCGCTCATCGACCTGCTGATCGAGGCCGGGCTGCCCGCCGGAGTCGCGGGCATCGTCACCGGGCCCGGGCACACGGTCGGCGCCCGGCTCGCCGAGCACCCCGACGTCGACCTCGTCTCCTTCACGGGCGGCCTGGTCAGCGGCACGAAGGTCGCGCAGGCGGCCGCCCCGACCGTCAAGAAGGTCGCCCTCGAACTCGGCGGCAAGAACCCCAACGTGGTGTTCGCCGACGCCTGCGCCACCGACGAGGCCTTCGACACCGCCGTCGACCAGGCCCTCAACGCCGCCTTCATCCACAGCGGCCAGGTCTGCTCGGCGGGCTCCCGGCTCATCGTCGAGGAGTCGGTCCGGGACCGTTTCGTCGCCGAACTCGCCCGCAGGGCCGAGAAGATACGGCTGGGGCGGGGCACGGAGGACGGTGTCGAGTGCGGTCCGCTCGTCTCCGAGCAGCAGCGCGCCAAGACCGAGGCGTACGTCGCCTCCGCGCTCGCCGAGGGCGCGGTGCTGCGGGCCGGCGGCCGGCGCCCGCAACCGGCCCCGCAGCGACCGGAGTCCGGCTACTTCTACGAGCCCACGGTCCTCGACCGCTGTCACCGCGAGATGAAGGTCGTGCGGGAAGAGGTCTTCGGTCCGGTCCTCACCGTCGAGACCTTCCGGACCGAGGACGAGGCCGTGGCCCTCGCCAACGACACCGAGTACGGCCTCGCGGGCGCCGTCTGGACCGCCGACGCGGGCCGGGCCCGCCGGGTCGCGGGCCGGCTGCGACACGGCACCGTCTGGATCAACGACTTCCACCCGTACCTGCCGCAGGCGGAGTGGGGCGGCTTCGGAAAGAGCGGTGTGGGCCGCGAACTCGGCCCCGCCGGACTCGCCGAGTACCGCGAGTCCAAGCACGTCTACCAGAACCTCGCGCCGCGCCCCGTCCGGTGGTTCGCCGGCTGACGCCCTTCGCCCCGGGACCAGCCCGCTCCCCAGGGCCCGCCCGCCCCCGGGAGGCTCGTCCGGCTGCTGCTGTCTCCGCCGTCGCCCAAGGCCCGCCGGTCCCGCAAGGCCCGCCGGTCCCGCAAGGCCCGCCGGTCCCGCAAGGCCCGCCGGTCCCGCAAGGCCCGCCGGTCCCGCAAGGCCCGCCCGGCCCCCAAGCCTTCGCCCGCCCCTGGAGTACCCCCCATGCCAGAGAGCACTCACGTCTACGACTATGTCGTCATCGGAGGCGGAACCGCCGGTTCCGTCATAGCCTCCCGGCTGACCGAGAACCCCGACACCACCGTCGCCGTCATCGAGGGCGGCCCCAGCGACGTCGGCCGCGACGACGTCCTCACCCTGCGCCGCTGGATGGGCCTGCTCGGCGGCGAGCTCGACTACGACTACCCGACCACGGAGCAGCCGCGCGGCAACTCCCACATCCGGCACAGCCGCGCCCGCGTCCTCGGCGGATGCTCCTCCCACAACACGCTCATCGCCTTCAAGCCGCTGCCCTCCGACTTCGACGAGTGGGAGGCGGCCGGCGCGCGGGGCTGGGGGGCGGTCCCGATGGAGGCCTACTACGCGCGCCTGCTGAACAACATCGTCCCGGTCGACGAGAAGGACCGGAACGCCATCGCCCGCGACTTCGTCGACGCCGCGCGGCAGGCGACCGGAGTGCCCCGGATCGAGGGCTTCAACCAGAAGCCCTTCGACGACGGTGTCGGCTTCTTCGACCTCGCCTACCACCCGGAGACCAACAAGCGGTCGAGCGCGTCGGTCGCCTACCTGCACCCGGTGATGGACGAGCGGCCCAACCTGACGATCCTGCTGGAAAGCTGGGCGTACCGGCTGGAACTCGACGGCGCCCGGGCGCGGGGCGTGCACGTCCGTCGTGCCGACGGCGAGGAGATCCTGGTCCGGGCCCGCCACGAGGTCGTGCTGTGCGCGGGCGCCGTCGACTCGCCCCGCCTCCTCCTGCACTCCGGCATCGGCCCGAAGGCCGACCTGGACGCGCTCGGCATACCCGTCGTCCACGACCTGCCCGGCGTCGGCGAGAACCTCCTCGACCACCCCGAGTCGGTGATCGTGTGGGAGACGAACGGACCGATCCCGGAGAACTCCGCGATGGACTCCGACGCCGGCCTGTTCGTGCGCCGCGACCCCGGACACCCGGGCCCCGACCTGATGTTCCACTTCTACCAGGTCCCCTTCACGGACAACCCGGAGCGACTGGGCTACGAACGCCCCCCGTACGGCGTCTCGATGACCCCCAACATCCCCAAGCCGAGGTCACGCGGGCGGCTCTACCTGGAGAGCGCGGACCCGTCCGTGAAGCCCGCCCTGGACTTCCGCTACTTCACCGACGAGGACGACCACGACGCCCGCACCCTCGTCGACGGGATCAGGATCGCCCGCGAGATCGCGAAGACCGAGCCGCTGGCGGGCTGGCTCGCGCGTGAGGTGGCCCCCGGCCCCGACATCACCGGTGACGAGGAACTGAGCGAGTACGCCCGCAGGGTCGCGCACACCGTGTACCACCCGGCGGGTACCTGCCGCATGGGCGCCGCCGACGACGAACTCGCCGTCGTGGATCCCCAGTTGAAAGTGCGTGGCCTCGAAGGCCTGCGCATCGCCGACGCATCCGTCTTCCCGACCATGACCGCCGTGAACCCGATGATCGGAGTGCTCATGGTCGGGGAGAAAGCCGCAGACCTGATCGGAGGTGGTGCGCGATGACCATCACGCCCGCCACTCGCAAACCGCCCACCGCCGACACCGGCGCCGACTCCCCCGTCTTCTCGGTGGACGGCCTCTGGAAGGTCTTCGGACCCAAGCCCGAGCGCGTCCCGGAAGACCCCGAACTCACCGCCCTCGATCCCGCCGAGCTGCGCTCCCGCACCGGCTGCACGGCCGCCGTCCGGGACGTCTCCTTCGACGTGCGCAAGGGCGAGGTCTTCGTGGTGATGGGCCTGTCCGGGTCCGGCAAGTCCACCCTGGTGCGCTGTCTGACCCGGCTGATCGAGCCGACGGCCGGCACGATCGTCGTCGACGGCGAGGACGTCCGCGCGATGGACCGCACCCGGCTGCGCGAACTGCGCCGGCACCGGGCCGCGATGGTCTTCCAGCACTTCGGCCTCCTCCCGCACCGCACGGTCCTCGACAACGTGGCCTACGGCCTGGAGATCCAGGGCATGGGCCGATCCGAGCGGCGCACACGCGCCAAGGAGGTCGTGGACAAGGTCGGCCTGGACGGCATGGAACAGCGCAGGCCCGGCCAGCTCTCCGGAGGGCAGCGGCAACGCGTGGGCCTGGCACGCGCGTTGGCCGTCGACCCGGAGGTCCTCCTCTTCGACGAGCCGTTCAGCGCCCTCGACCCGCTCATCCGGCGTGACATGCAGGAGGAGGTCGTCCGGCTGCACCGGGAGGAGGGCCGGACGATGGTCTTCATCACGCACGACCTCAGCGAGGCGCTGAAGCTGGGCGACCGCATCGCCCTGATGCGCGACGGGCGGGTGGTGCAGCTGGGCACCCCCGAGGAGATCGTGGGTTCCCCGGCCGACGACTACGTCCGCGAGTTCGTCCGCGACGTACCGCGCGAGCAGGTCATGACGGTCCGTACGGCCATGCGTCCCGCCTCCCCGGAGGAGGCCGGCGGCGGCCCGGCCGTGTCCCCGGACGCCACGGTGTCCCAGGCGATCGAGGCGGTGGCCCGGGCCGGCGTCCCGGCGCGGGTCATGGACGCGGGCCGGTGCCTGGGCGTCGTCGACCACGAGCGACTGCTCGGCGTCGTGGCCGGAACGGAGCCCGCACCCCTCTCGGCCGATCGGGGGCCCGGATCCGTCGCGGTCGGAACGGAGCCCCGTAAGGAGGCGGTCTGATGGCCACGCTGACCACACCCGCCCCCCGGGTCGCCCTCCCGGGCGTCCTCAAACACCGAGCCGTCCGCAAGCTCCTGCTGCTCGCCCTCGCGGCCGCGGTCCTCGTCCCGCTGGCCACCTCCCAGTGGCCCAGCGGCACCTGGCCGCACGCGCTCACCGTCGACCTGACCAAACCGCTCACCGGCGCCAGCGACTGGATCATCGACAACCGCGACAGCCACCCCCTGTTCGTCTACTTCTTCGGCTATCTCAGCAACGGCGTCGTCCTCTCGGTGCGCGCCGTGTATCTGGTGCTGCTCGGCGCGGGCTGGGCCGGGGTCACCGCGACGGCGGCGCTGGTCGCCTGGCGGGTGGCCGGCGTGCGGCTCGCGCTCGGCACGGCGGCCGCGTTCCTGGCCTGCGGCCTGCTCGGCATGTGGGTGCCGACGATGCAGACGCTCGCCCTGATGGTCGTGGCCGTCCTGGTTTCGGTCGTCGTGGGCGCGCTGCTCGGCCTGGCCGGCGGTCTCTCCGAGCGGCTGGACCGCGCCCTGCGCCCGGTCCTCGACACGATGCAGGTGCTGCCGGCCTTCGCGTATCTGCTCCCGGTCGTGCTGGTCTTCGGCATCGGCGTCCCGGCGGCCGTCCTGGCCACCGTCGTCTACGCCG
The DNA here is from genome assembly GCF_044741545.1 of Streptomyces sp. NPDC088157. Lineage (NCBI taxonomy): Bacteria > Bacillati > Actinomycetota > Actinomycetes > Kitasatosporales > Streptomycetaceae > Streptomyces > Streptomyces sp. NPDC088157. Next base: position 1,018,917 of record NZ_JBIUSU010000002.1, on the reverse strand, counting down.
CCCCGCCCATGGCCCGGCTCACCGCGCTCGGACTGCGCGGCGCCGACAAGGAGGTCCTGGAGGCGGTGGAGTCGCTGGGCGCGACCGCGCGGCAGCGCCTGCTGACCGCCCGGATCCCGCTGGCCCGCAAGGAACTGCTCCTCGGCCTCAACCAGACGATCATGATGGCGCTGTCGATGGCGGTCATCGCGTCGGTGATCGGCGCGGGCGGCCTCGGCGACCGCGTCTACCAGGCGCTGGCCTCGGTCGACGTGGGCGCGGCCCTCGCCGCCGGCATCCCGATCGTGCTGCTCGCGGTCGTCCTGGACCGCGTCACGGCCGCCGCCGGAGACGCCGGTGACGGCGAACCCGGCGGCCACCGGGCCGCCTGGGCCTGGACGGCCGTCGCCGCCGTCGCCGTGGCTCTCGCCGGGCGCGCGGCGGGCCGTCTCGACTGGCCCGACAGCTGGACGGTGGCCATCGCCTCCCCGGTCAACGACGCCGTCGACTGGATGACCGACCACCTCTACTCCGGGGTGCCCGTGATCGGCGGCACCGCCGACTGGGCGGGCCACTTCACCACCTGGGTCCTCGACCCCGTCCGGGCCGGACTCCAGGGCCTGCCCTGGTGGGCGGTGCTGCTGCTGGTCGCCGCGATCGCCTGGCCGATCGGCACCTGGCGCACCGCGCTGACCGCCGTCCTCGCACTGGCCGCCACCGGCGTGCTCGGTGTGTGGGAACCGTCCCTGGACACCCTCTCCCAGGTGCTGGCCGCCGTCGCCGTCACCCTCGTCCTGGGCTTCGCGACCGGCATCGCGGCCGCCCGCAGCGACCGCGTCGAACGGCTGCTGCGCCCCGTCCTGGACGTGTTCCAGACGATGCCGCAGTTCGTGTACCTGATCCCGGTCGTCGCCCTGTTCGGCGTCGGCCGCGCCCCCGCCGTCGCCGCGGCGGTCGTCTACGCGCTGCCCGCCGTCGTCCGCATCACCACACAGGGCCTGCGTCAGGTCGACCCGGCGGCCATGGAGTCCGCCCGGTCGCTCGGCGCGACCGGCGCACAGCAACTGCGCCAGGTCCAGCTCCCGCTGGCGCGGCCCGCGTTGCTGCTCGCCGTGAACCAGGGCGTGGTCCTCGTCCTCGCCGTCGTCATCATCGGCGGTCTGGTCGGCGGAGGCGCGCTCGGCTACGACGCCGTCTTCGGGCTCGCCCAGGGCGACCTCGCGACCGGTCTGGTGGCCGGCGCCGCGATCGTCTGCCTCGGCCTGATGCTCGACCGGGTGACCCAGCCGGCCGACCGCCGTGTCAAGAAGGGAGAGTGACATGCGACTTCGACAGCTACGGCTTCGTGGACTTGGCCTTCGTGGCCTCCGGCCTCGTACGACGGCCGTGACGGCCGTGACCGCGGGCGCGTCGGCGCTCCTGCTGCTGACCGGCTGCGGCGCCGCCGACATGACCAAGCAGGCGTCGCCCTTCGCCAACGCGCAGGGCGCCAGGACCGTGACCCTCTCGGTCCAGTCCTGGGTGGGCGCGCAGGCCAACGTGGCCGTCGCCCAGTACCTGCTGGAGCACAAGCTCGGCTACCGCGTCGACACCGTGCAGGTCGACGAGGTGCCCGCCTGGGACGCGCTCAGCCAGGGCCGGGTCGACGCGATCCTGGAGGACTGGGGCCACCCCGACCAGGAACAGCGCTACGTCGACGACAAGAAGACGATCGCGCGCGGCGGCGACCTCGGCGTCACCGGACACATCGGCTGGTACGTCCCGACGTACTTCGCCAAGCAGCACCCGGACGTCACGAACTGGAAGAACCTGAACAGGTACGCGTCCCGATTCCGCACCGCCGAGAGCGGCGGCAAGGGCCAGCTCATGGACGGCTCCCCGTCCTACGTCACCAACGACAAGGCCCTGGTGAAGAACCTGAAGCTGGACTACCAGGTCGTCTTCGCCGGCTCCGAGGCCGCCCAGATCACGCAGATGAGGCAGTTCGCCAAGGAGAAGAAGCCGTTCCTCACCTACTGGTACGCCCCGCAGTGGCTGTTCAAGAAGGTCCCGATGACCGAGGTGAAGCTGCCCGCCTACAAGGAGGGCTGCGACGCCGACCCGGACAAGGTGGCCTGCGCGTACCCGCACACCCCGTTGCAGAAGTACCTCAACGCGGACTTCGCGAAGGACGGCGGGAAGGCGGCCGCCTTCCTGAAGAAGTTCAAGTGGACCACCGAGGACCAGAACGAGGTGGCCCTGATGATCGCCGACCAGAAGCTCACTCCGGACGAGGCGGCGAAGAAGTGGGTGGACAGCCACGCGTCGACGTGGAAGGCGTGGCTGTCCTGAGGCGCCCCCACGCCGGCGTGAGCCACCACGCCGGCGTGAGCCACCACGTCGGCGTGAGCCCGCCCATACCCGCGTGAGCCCGCCCACACCGGCGCGGGCCGGGCGCTGGGGCCGGTGGCCGACGAGGCCGACGCCACCTTCGCCACCCGCCCACACCGGGGCGGGCCCGCGCGGGCGAGCCCACACCCGCGCGGACCCGCCTGCACCCGAGCCGCGGTGATCACGCGTGCTGACCCGGTCGGTAGTGCCCCGGGACCAGCCGGCAGGTCACGCCGAACCGGTTCCACGCGTTGATCACGGTGATGGTGGCGATCAGCTGCGCCAGCTCGGCCTCCTCGAAGAGCTTCGCGGCCCGCTCGTACACCTCGTCGGGCACGAACCCGTCCGTGAGGACGGTCACCGCCTCCGTCAGCGCGAGCGCCGCGAGCTCCTTCCCGGTGTAGAAGTGCTCCGACTCGTCCCACGCGCTGAGCTGGACGATCCGCTCGACGCTCTCGCCCGCCGCGAGCGCGTCCTTGCTGTGCATGTCGACGCAGAGCGCGCAGCGGTTGATCTGCGAGGCGCGGATCTTCACCAGCTCGACCAGCTTCGGGTCGAGGCCCTTACGGGCGGCGGCGTCGAGCCGGCGCATCGCCGAGAACACCTCGGGGGCGTGCGCGGACCAGTTCAGCCGGGGGGCGTGCTCGGGGGCGTAGTGAACCTGTTCGCCGGTGGTCGTGGGGTGTGCCTGCGTCGTCATGCCCTCGACCCTAGGAGCCGGGCAGCCCAGGAGTATGGTCCATTTCCATGGCGAGATCATGGGCCACTTTCGGCGTCGACCTGCATCTGGAACCGACCGGACCGCAGCTGCGCCGAGGTCTGACCGACGCCCTGCGCGAGGCCGTCCGCAGCGGCCGTCTGCCCTCCGGCACGAGGGTCCCCTCCTCGCGTTCCCTCGCCGTCGACCTGGGCATCGCCCGCAACACGGTCGCCGACGCCTACGCCGACCTCGTCGCCGAGGGCTGGCTCACCGCCCGCCAGGGCTCGGGCACCAGGGTGGCCGAGGGCCGGGTCGCCCCGCCGTCGGGCGCGGGCCCCCGCCGCCCGGCACGCCGCAGGCCCGCCTACGACCTGCGCCCCGGCACCCCCGACCTCGCGTCCTTCCCGCGCGCCGAGTGGCTCAGGGCGGCCCGCCGCGCCCTCACGGACGCCTCCTCCGACGCCCTCGGCTACGGCGATCCCCGCGGCCGCGTCGAACTGCGCACCGCCCTCGCCGGTTACCTCTCCCGCGCCCGCGGGGTGCGAGCCGACCCCGAACGCCTCGTGATCTGCGGCGGGTTCGCGCACGGCCTGAAGCTCCTCACCACGGTCCTGCGGGCACGCGGGACGCGCACGATCGCCGTCGAGTCGTACGGTCTGGACGAGCACTGGAGACTCCTGGCGGCGGCGGGCCTGCGTACGGTCCCGCTGCCGTTCGACGCACTGGGCACCGATCCGGGGGAGTGGAAGGGCCCCGGTGCGGTGCTGCTCGCGCCCGCCCACCAGTTCCCGATGGGGGCGCCCCTGCACCCCGACCGCCGGGCGGCCGTCGTGAACCGGGCGCGGCACACCGGCGGCCTCGTCCTGGAGGACGACTACGACGGCGAGTTCCGCTACGACCGCCAGCCCGTCGGCGCTCTCCAGGGCCTGGACCCGGACCACGTGGTGTACCTGGGCACGGCCAGCAAGTCCCTGGCCCCCGGCCTGCGGCTGGGCTGGATGGTGCTGCCGCCGGGCGTGGCGGAGGAGGTGACGGCGGCCAAGGGCGGGGTGGACACGTCCGGAGTCCTGGACCAGCTGACGCTGGCGGAGTTCATCACGTCGGGCGCTTACGACCGCCATGTCCGGGCCGCCCGTCTGCGCTACCGCCGGCGCCGTGACGCGCTGGTCGCGGCCCTCGCCCCCCGCGCTCCCGCGATCCGCGTCACCGGCATCGCGGCGGGCCTGCACGCCGTCCTGCGGCTCCCGCCCGGCACGGAGGAGGCGGTGGTCCGGGCGGCGGCCGGGCAGGGCCTGGCGGTCGACGGCCTCGTGCCCCGCTACCGTCACCCCGACGCGGTCACCGAGCCGCTCGACGCCCTGGTCGTCGGGTACGGAACCCCGCCGGACCACGCCTGGTCCGGCGCGCTGGACGCGTTGTCCCGGGCACTGCCATTCGGTGAGAACGGATCCGGAATTCCTTTTCCCGGACCGGATCTCGGATAGAGTCACCCTCATGACGAACAACAATTCCGTGTCCCGTGTGGCGCTCAAGAAGATAACCCCCGATGTCTCCGCCGCGATGGGCTCCCTGCATGGCGTCGCCGTTTCCGCGGCGCAGGACGCCAAGGTCGAACCCGAGATCCTGGAACTGATCAGGATCCGCGCCTCACAGCTCAACGGCTGCGCGTTCTGCCTCGACATGCACACCAAGGACGCCCGCGCCCAGGGCGAGACCGAGCAGCGGATCTACGCGCTGAACGCCTGGCGTGAGACCCCCTTCTTCAACGAACGGGAGCGCGCCGCACTGGCGTTGACCGAGGCGGTGACCCTGGTGCACGACGGCCAGGTCCCGGACGCGGTGTACGCCGAGGCCGCCGAGGTCTTCGACGAGACGCAGGTGGCGGCGCTGATCTGGGCGGCCACGGTCATCAACGCGTACAACCGGATCGCCATCGCGACCCGTATGGTGCCGGGGGCCTATCAGGCCGCCAAGAAGTAATAGCACAGATGCCGACCGATATCGGCGAAGAGCGCAGCGGAATACGGGCATCGGCGATATTCGCCGATGCCCGCCGCGTTATGCGCTCTCTTTACGGGCTCTCTGTTCTCCGTGCGTTTCTAGATATCCGGAAGCGGCTCCGACAACCCGTCCAGCCACTTCCGCCATTCCTCCGCCCGCGGCGCGGGACCGGCTGTCATCGGATCCCCGATCCAGCCCGTCACCGGCCGGATCCCGTGCAGTGCGTTCACCAGCCACACCTCACGGCCGGCCAGCTCGGCCACGGTGCGTTCGCGGTACGCGGTCCGGATCCCGGACCGAGCGGCACGTTCGCGAACCAGTCCGACGGTCACTCCGGGCAGGACGGGCAGCCGGGGCGGCGGCAGGCACAGGGTGTCGCCCTCCCACCACAGCACGCTCGCGGTGGCCGACTCCAGCACCACCCCGGACGGGCCGACCAGCACCCCTTCCTGCGCCCCTTCGTCGACCGCCCGCCCGCGCACCCGGGCCAGGACGTCCAGGTCCGGGCCCTTGCGGCGGGGCGCGGTCCGTCGGTCCGGCTGGCCCACGGACCAGAGCCGTATCTCCGTGCCGAGCGGCGGGGCGTTCCGCAGCCGCAGCCTCAACTCCAGGGAACTGGCCGTGAGTTCCACCCGGGGGAACCACTCGCCGGTGCGTGGCAGCGCGGCGGTCACGTCCTGCCAGAACTCGACGAGCCGACGCGGCCCCGGGCCGCCGCACTCCGCGCAGGCCCGCAGGAACCGCTCCCGGTGCCGGCCGTACCCGCGCACCCGGCCCTCGCGGACCAGCCACGAGTCCGCGACCAGCAGCGGCCCGTCCGCCACGGTTTTCGGACCGACGGTCAGCCCACGACCGGGCGTCCACGTCGACAGGCCCTCACCGACGGTCAGTTGCGCACCCACTCGGTCCTCCTCAGTACTTCCCGCCGGCCACCGCCGGAGCCCCGCCCCGGGGCCCGTACGGCGCGTGCTCCAGCCATGAGCCGCACGAGGGCAGCACGGGTGCGAGGGCGGCGGCCGCCCGTTGCCTGAGCCGCACGATCCGGCGTCGTGGCCGCAGATGGTCCAGGGCGACTCCGGCGGCCTCGCTGTTGAACAGCCCCGCCGCCCGCCGTACCTCCGCGAAGGCGGCCACCGCCTCCGGCGTGCCGGCCGCCACGGCCGCCGCGGCCGCCGCCGCGTCGGCGATCCCGCTGTTCATGCCGCGCGCGCCGAACGGCGGGAACAGGTGGGCCGCCTCGCCGACGAGCAGCACCCGCCCGTGCGGGTCCGTGAAGGAAGCCGCGACCTTGCGCAGAAAGCGGTACGTCGACACCCACAGGATCCGGTGGGCGTACCCCTCGCCCACGACCCCGGGCAGCCACTCCCGTACGGCGGCCTCGGTGCCGTAGGCCTCCTCGGGGTCGTCGTCGCGGCACTGGAGGTCCACCTGGAAGCCTCCGGTGAACGGCACCCGCATCACACTGCGGTTCCCGACGCCCGGATGCTCGTAGTGGAAGACCCGCTCCAGCGGCAGTTCGGCACCCGGCATGTCCGCCACGTCGACGACGACGTGGAAGCCCTCGCCGCGCACGCCCTCCATGGCGATGCCCAGTGCGCCCCGCACGGCCGAGCGGGCGCCGTCGGCGGCGACGACGTACCGGGCGCTCCACTCCCGTCCGTCCTCGCCGACGAGCGAGACACCCGACCCGGACGGGCGGACGCCCGTGATCCGAGCGTCCCAGACGAACTCCACCCCCGCCCGCTCGCACGCGGCGCGCAGGAAGCGCTCCGTGTCCAGCTGGCGCAGGCTCGTGAACGGCGGGAGCCCCGACGGCGGCGGGAAGGTACGCGCGTACACCTCACGGCCCCGGTAGAGGGTGCGCCGGGTGTGCCAGGTCCGGCCGTACGCGGTGATCTCCGCGGCCAGGCCCGGGGACATCCCGTCGAGCAGCCGCAGGGTCTCCCGGTGCACGAACAGCGCCCGGCTGCCCGGCCGTCGGCGGTCCTCGGGGTCCGCCTCGAGGAGCACGACCGGCAGGCCGTGCGCGCGCAGGGCCAGCGCGGCCGACAGACCGACCGGGCCCGCGCCCACCACGATCACAGAGTTCACGCGCGCACGCTCTCTCGCGTCCCGGTCAGCATGCGGGTGATCTCCACCCGCTTCACCTTCCAGGTCGCCGTCATCGGCAGCTCCTCGAACCGCCACTGGCGCGGCTCGGCCATCGCGGGCAGATCGGCGGTGGCCTCCCGCCAGCGCTCCGGATCCAGCGGCTGTTCGCCCCGCACGCACACCACCGGCACCGGCTCGCGGTCCGCACCGGCCACGATGACGACCTCGCGGAGTTCCTCCAGCCGCTCCATCAGCGCGTCCTCGACCGCCAGGTTGCTGTGGACGGCGTCGATCTGGTCCACCTCGCGGTCGATCAGATGCAGGGCGCCGAGGCGGGTCATGTAGCCCATGTCGCCCATCTGCCACCAACCGCCGTCGAGTTGACGCTCGTACTGCGCCCGGGCGCCGAGGTAGGTGAGGATCCGCCCCCTGGTGCGGGCCTCGATCCGTCCGGGCGTCCCGGGCGCGACCCGCCTGCCGTCGGGGTCGGCGATCCGGACCCGGGTGAAGCCGGGGATCCCGATGCCCACCCGGCGTCCGTCGGCGCGCTCGACGCTGCGCCGCGTGAACCACTGGAACGCGACGGGCCCGGTCTCGCTCTGCCCGTACAGCTGGATCAGCCAGGGCGCCCGCCGCCGCGAGGCGCCCAGCAGCCGCCGTACGGTGCGCGGATGGATCGCGTCGAACGTGGAGCCGTAGGACTTCACCCGGGACAGCGGGGCTCCCGGCGCGTCGGCCAACTCCTCCCACAGCACGAAGGTGTTGGGGTGCGTCTCGACGATGCCGGGGCGGTGGCGGGCCAGCAGCGGCCCCACGGCCGCCGGGTCCGGGTCGGTGATCAGCACGAGCGGGCTGCCGAAGTGCAGCAGGACACCGAGCAGGTGGTAGAAGCGCGAGTGCACGAACGACATGTGCAGCGCGGCGGTCTCGCCCCGGGTGGGCCAGCCCATCGCCTTCTGCGGCACGAGACGGTTCCACATGGTGTTCGGGCAGTGCACGGCCAGCTTGGGGACGCCGGTGGTGCCCGAGCTGTGGGTGATCAGGGCGGGCTCGCGTGGGTGCAGCCGTACGGGAGCGGGCGGCTCGGCGCCGGCGTACTTCTCCAGAGGCTCGGCGCCGGGCGCGTCGTCGACGGAGAGCACCTGTCGTACCTGGGAGGCGAGGCCGGCGTCCTTCAGCGGGCCGTCCAGCTTCGCCCTGTCGGTGATCAGCCAGGGCTGCCGCAGCCGTTCGAGCAGCTGGCCGACGACGGGGCCCGCCAGGCCGGGGGACAGGAGCACCGGGACCGCGCCGATCAGGGAGACCGCGCAGGTCAGCAGCACGATGTCGACGTTGTCCGTCTTGTGTACGACCACCTGCTCCGAGGGCCGCACCCCGGCCGCCCACAGCCGGCCCGACAACTCCTCGACCACGTCGGCCAGGACCGTGTAGTCGAGGTCGACCCCGAGGGAGGGGTGGGTGTCCAGCGGCCGGTCCAGGGTGACGAAGACGGCTCCGTGCCGGTCGGCCGCCCGCCGGAACAACGGACCCAGGTAGAACCCGCGGTCGGCGAGCAGGGGTTGCTGCGACATGTGGCTGTTCCTTTCGGACGGGGACCCGGACACGGTCACCACGCGCCCTGGCGGACCAGGTGGCGGCGGAGCTTGCCGGTGGAAGTGCGGGGCAGTGACGCGACGAAGCTGACGCTCCGGGGCACCTTGAACGCGGCGAGCCGCTCCCGCGCGAGAACGAGAAGATCGGCTTCCAGCCGGCCCAGACCGGTGGCGCCGCCGAGGCGGCCGTCCGGCTCGGGGGATTCGCCGGATCGGGCGGGGCCGGGAGGTGGCGTGGGTTCGGGGAGTTCGTTGGGTTGGGTGAGACCGGCGGGCTCGGCGGGGCTGAGTGGCCTGGTGGGTTGGGTGAGACGAGCGGGCTCGGCGGGGTCGAGTGGCCTGGTGGGTTGGGTGAGACGAGCGGGCTCGGCGGGGTCGAGAGGGCTGGTGGATTGGGTGAGACCGGCGGGCTCGGGGGAGCCGACGGGGCCGGTGATACCGGTGAGATCGGTGAGACCGGCGGAGCGGCCCGTGAGACCGGCGGGGCCGGAAGGCCCGGGTGCGCCGGGTGTTCCGGTGGGGCCCGCGAGGGGAGTGGTCCGGGTGGTCGGCACGACGAAGGCGCGAAGGCGGGTACGGCCCTGGCCGTCCGGGACGGCCGCCACCGCGACCTCCCGGACCGCCGGATGAGTGCGCAGGACGGCCTCCACCTCCAGCGGGGAGACGGTGATGCCGCCGACCATCTCCATGTCGTCGGTGCGGCCCAGGTGCCGGTAGGCGCCGTCCGTTTCGCGGCGTGCCCGGTCGTGGGTGGCCAGCCAGCCGCCGACCAGCGTGCGGCGCGTCTCCTCGGGCCGGTTCAGATAGCCCGGCGTGACCGTCGGCCCGCGAACCCACAGCTCCCCCTCCGCACCCTCGGGCACGGGCCGCCCGGCACGGTCGCGCAGTTCCACCTCGAACCCCGGTACGGGACGCCCGACCGTGCCCGGGTGGTCGTGGCCGAGGCTGTTGGCGCAGAAGGCGTGACCGGCCTCGGTGGAACCGATCTGCTCCAGCACGGGCGCGCCGAGCAGCTCGGTGATCTGTCCGCCGAGCCCGTCGGGCAGGCCCTCGCCGGCGGAGACCGCGACGCGCACCGAGGCGAAACAGGCCGCGTGGCCGCTACCCCGGTCGGCGACCAGCGCCGCGTACGCCGACGGCACGGAGTAGAGCAGGCTCACCCGGTGCCGGGCGACGAGTTCGTCGACGGCGGCGGGGGTCGGACGCCGGTCCACCAGTACGGCGCTGGAGCCGGAGAAGAGCGGGAAGACGAAGGCGTTGCCGAAGCCGTAGGCGAAGTACAGCTTCGACACCGACAAGGTGACGTCCTCCTCGGTGATCCCGAGCAGCCGCCGGCCGATGAGGTCGTGATAAGCCTTCGGGTCGCCGTGCGTGTGCACGACGCCCTTCGGACGGCCCGTCGTACCGGAGGTGTACTGCACGTACAGCGGCGTGTGCGCGTCCACCGGGTGGGCGGCGGCAGGCCCGGCGGCGGGGGCGAGCGCGAGGAACTGGTCGGCGCCGAGGCGGGCCCGGTCGGCGAACCGGTCCTCGAGGCCCGGCCCGGTCACGCACAGCACGGCGTCGACGTCCTCGGCCATGAACGCGTGCTCGGGCGCGGGCAGTTCGGGATTGACCAGGACGGCAACGGCCCCGAGCCGGGCGACACCGAGGAAGGCCGCCACCCACGCGATCCCGTCGGGCAGCGCCAGCAGCACCCGGTCCCCTGCCCTCACCCCGTGATCCGCGAGCACACCGGCCGCCCGCGCCGCGAGCCCGTGCACCTCACCGTGGGTCCACACCTGGTGCCCCTGATGGAAGGCGGCCCGTGCGGTCCACCCGCGCCGCTCGGCGAGGTCGGCGAGATACGCGGCGAGGTTTCCGGGGCCGGCGGCGTCCTCCCGGCTCGCGGCGGCCGGTCGCGAGGTCGCCGTGGACTGCGAGGCCATCGGGGACGGCGAGGTGGTCGTGGACTGCGAGGCCGTCATCGGGTGGCTCCCTTCACGGTGGCCGGGACGGCGGCGGGCCCGGTGAGGCTGCCGGAAATGCCGGGGGTACCGGGATGTGCCGGCGCGGGCGTCCGGTTGCCGGTCGGCGCCGGGGGCTGTCGGCGTGCCGTGCGGCCCGCCGGCCGTGGCTCCGGTCCGGGGTCGCCGGTCGCGCCGCCCCCGGACCGGTGGCCCGCGCCCACCCGGGCCCCGGCCGGCTCCTCCACCCTCTCCCCGGCCGCCCCGGTCCGTGCCGCGGTGTGCTCACGCAGGGCCCGCATCTGGGCGGCCGTCTTCAGCAGCATCTCGTCGTACTCCGCGACCGGATCGGAGTCCAGGACGATGGCGCCCCCGGCGCCCATCCGCATCAGGCCGTCGGCCAGGACGGCGGTGCGGATGACGATGTTGAGGTCCGCGCCGCCGCTGCAGCCCAGGTAACCGAGGGCGCCCGCGTACACGCCACGCGCCTCGGTCTCCAGCCCGTCGATGATCTCCAGGGTGCGCTGCTTGGGCGCCCCGGTCATCGACCCGCCGGGGAAACAGGCGCGCACGCAGTCCACCGCGTCCGAGTCCTCGCGCAGCCGGCCCTCGACGGTGGAGACGAGCTGGTGGACGGTGGCGTACGTCTCGGTGGCCATCAGCCGGGAGACCCGCACGGTCCCGGTCCTGCAGACCCGCCCCAGGTCGTTGCGGAGGAGGTCGACGATCATCAGGTTCTCGGCGCGGGTCTTGGCGTCCGCCGCCAGCGCGTCCCTGAGCCGGGCGTCTTCCAGCGGACCCGCCCCGCGTGGCGCGGTCCCCTTGATCGGCTTGGCCTCGGCGACGCCGTCCCGGGTGATCCGCAGGAACCGCTCGGGCGAGGAGCCGACCACGTCGAGGTCGCCGAATCGCAGGAAGGCGGCGTAGGGCGCGGGGTTGACGCGGCGCAGCACCCGGTAGAAGCCGTAGGCGTCGTCCGGAGCGGGTAACGTCGCCGCGTTGGTCAGGCAGATCTCGTAACTGGTGCCCGCGGCGAGCTCGCGCCGGCAGGCCGCGATGTCCGCGAGATAGGTCGCCCGGTCCCGCACCAGCCAGGGCTCGACACCACCGACGTCCGGATCACCGACCCCGGCCCCGCTGAACCCGCTTCCGGCCCCGCCGACACCGAGTCCGGCCCCGCCCGACCCGGGTCTCGTCCCCTTGACCCCGGCCGCACCGTCCGCCGTCTCGTCCCTCCCGTCGGCCGCGGCCCGCGTCAGTCGTGGCCGGTCGGGCTCGGTGGGCAGGGAGGTGAGCCGGGCCAGCGTGTTCTCGAGCCAGTCGGTGGCTTCGAGGGTGGCCTGCGGGGTGTCCTCCGCCAGGCAGACCGCGTAGGTGTGGCCCTTCTCGTGGTCCACCGCGATCAGCCGGTCGGCGAACAGCCAGCAGGCGTCCGGGGTGGTGGCGCGGTGGCGGTTCGGGGAGCCGCAGTCGGCCTTCGTCTCGTAGCCGAAGTAGCCGACGTAGCCGCCGGTGAAGTCGAAGGGCAGCCCGGTGGCGTCGACCCGGCGGTTCGCCAGCTGCCGTTTGAGATAGTCGAAGACGCTCGCCCGGACCTTGCGCGGCGGTCGCCCGGCCCGTTCGATCTCGCAGCGGCCGGCCTCGACGTCGTACCGGACGAACTCGGCGAGCGGACCGCTGTCGTCGCCGAAGAACGAGAAGCGGGAGAGCCCCCGCTCGACCCGGGAGCTGTCCAGCCAGAACGCCCGCGGCGAGTCGGCGTACAGCCGGGTGAAGGCGGCCTCCGCGTCGATCGCCCCGGCCATGCGGCGGGTGTGCAGCCGATGGGCGGGACCGTCGGCCCGGCGCGGGCGGGGGACGAGCACGGCGGGGCTCGGCATCGCCGCCGCGGCCGGTGTGACCGCCGTGTTCTTCGAGCGTGGCTTGCGGGCCCGCTCGGCCGTGAGGTTGCGGAAGTTCACCAGCATCCGGTGGCCGTACTCGGTGAGCACCGACTCCGGGTGGAACTGCACGCCCCACAGGGGCCGTTCGCGGTGCCGCAGTCCCATCAGGACGCCGTCCTCGGCCCAGGCGGTGGCCTCGAGCGTGTCGGGCAGCGGCTCGCGTACGGACAGCGAGTGGTAGCGGACCGCGGTGAAGTTCTGCGGCAGCCCGTGGAACAGGTCCCGTCCGTCGTGGCGGACGGCCGACAGGTGCCCGTGCCGGGGCTCCGGGGCGGACGTCACGCGGCCGCCCTCACCGTGGGCGATGCCCTGGTGGCCGAGGCAGACGCCGAGCACCGGCACCGGGGACTCGGCGAGCACTCTGGCGCTGATGCCGAAGTCACGCGTCTTCGCCGGGTGCCCGGGTCCGGGCGACACCACGACGTTGTCGAAAGCGGTGAGATCGGGAACGGCGCCCGCGGGGGCGTCATTGAGGATCACCACCGGCTCCTCGCCGTTGACCTCGGCGATCAGCTGGAACAGGTTGTACGTGTACGAGTCGTGATTGTCGATGAGCAGGGTCTTCACCCGCCCACCTCCCTAGGGTCGTTCTCGGGTTCTACGCGGTCCGTCGTTTATGCCGTCCGCGAAGCGCCTGGAGCGGTGGATACAGCCATTTCTTGAAGAAACGCTGAAGGCGGGGCATGAGAATCCACGTGACGAGGGCCGTCACGCAAAGGCAGAGCAGCAGTGTGCGAACGATCGGATTGAGACCGCCGAGATAGGGGAGTGCGATCAAGTTGAAAAGGAGCACCGGTGGGAAAACCGCGCTCATATTCACGAACCATAGCTTCCATTTCGACGGCGGGGCCGGCGTCTTCGGTGCGGCGGTCTGGGAGTCGAACCAGGCCTTGGAGCCCCGCACGCTTCTGCGGTCCGTCTGCCGGGCGATGCCCAGCGCCCGGGCGTCCCACTCGACCCGGGTGGTGGAGTCCTCCCAGGCCCGGGCCGTGCCTTCGGTCGCGAAGCGATAGACCACATGCCACTCCGCCTCTCCATCGACAAGTACACCGCCTCCCAGGAAGCCGGGCTGCCGTGCGCTCGCGCCCAGCATGGCCCACCCCCAGGAGTGGAAGTCGGCCTCGCGGCCCGGCACCACGCGATATGCGGCGGTGACGGTGACGGGATTACTGGTCACACCGTCGAGTACGCACCGGAGAGCAAGCGCGTTCACAGGTTCTTCAAACTTCTACAACTGTCTTATGCTGTCCGGAAAGCGGCTTTTGATGGCTTTTTCGGCGGTCTTGACGTCTTCACTCGAGCGGTACTGCCGGTAACTTTCCCGGAATTCCGGGAAGCGCTTGCCGGTGAGTCGCGGGAAGTGCACGATCGAGCTCCCGAAACGCTCCCGGATCTCAAGGAGGACCATGTCCAGGTACGACTGGAACATGACGCACGAGGGAATCGAAAGGGCTCGTTCGGCAATAGAACCGGCCCGAAAGGAAGTAACCGCCCATCCGATTTACCAGCGGATAGGCAGCCGGGCGGACATGGCGACGTTCATGACGCACCACGTGTTCGCGGTCTGGGACTTCATGTCCCTGCTCAAGTCGCTCCAGCGCGAGCTCACCTGCGTCGACGTGCCCTGGGTGCCGCGCGGCTCGGAGGTGAGCCGGCGGCTCATCAACGACATCGTGCTGGTCGAGGAGAGCGACGAGCTGAACGGCGGCTTCACCAGCCACTTCGAGCTGTACCGCGCGGGCATGGACGAGGCGGGCGCCGCCACGGCCCGGATCGACACCTTCATCGAGCTGATCGGCGAGGGCCACGACGTGCCGGCGGCGCTGCGGGTCGCCCAGGTCCCCGCGCCCGCCGCCGAGTTCGTGCGCACGACCTTCGGCATCATCGCCGACCGGCCCCTGCACTGCCGGGCCGCCGCCTTCGCCTTCTCCCGGGAGGACCTCATCCCGGACATGTTCGACCAGGTCATCAAGAAGGAGGGCACCGACCGGTTCCCGCTCTTCCGCGACTACCTGGCCCGTCACATCGAGGTCGACGGCGAGGAGCACACCCCGATGGCCATGCAGATGGTGGCCGACCTGTGCGGCGACGACGACACGCGCTGGCAGGAGGCCGTCGAGACGGCCACCCTCGCACTGGAGGCGAGGAGCCGCCTGTGGGACGGCATCACGGAGGCGATGGCCTGAGGGGCGGTTCCGACGCGGGCTCCGGAGCCGGTGCCGTCTCGGGCGCCTCCCCGAACCGGGCCAGTGCCAGCGCTCCCGCCACGGCGACGGCGAATCCCAGCACGGCCAGCCAGCCGAACCCCTCCCGGGTACGGTCCCCCAGCCACACCACCCCCACCAGCGCCGGTCCGATGGTCTCCCCGATCACGATCCCGGCCGTGGCCGTCGTCACCGACCCCCGCTGGAGCGCCGACGTCAGCAGCAGGAACGCGGCGCCACCACCCAGCAGCAGGGCGTACACCGCCGGGTCGGTGAGCAGCTCCGAGGGGGCGAGCGAGTCGATCAACCGCACCGTCACCTCCACCACCCCGAACCCGAAACCGGCCCCCAGGCCCAGCATCAGCGCCCGACTCCGCCCGGCCAGCCCCCTTCCGGCGAACCACAGCAGCAGCACTCCGCCCGCCGCGCCGAGCATCACCCAGGGCAGCGCCGGCGGCCCGCTCTCCTCGCCCTCCGAGCCCGCCGCCAGCCCCAGCATCGCCAGCCCCGCGCACACCACCCCCACCGCCGCCCACTCGGTGCGGCTCAGCCGAACGTCCAGCAGCCGCGCCGCGACCACCGCCGTCACCGCCAGGCTGGCGGCGAGCGCCGCCCCGACGGCGTAGATCGGCACCGACCTCAGCGCGGCGATCTGGAACAGGAACCCCAGCCCGTCCAGCCCGAGCCCCGCCAGATACCGCCACTGCCGGATCGCGCGCAGCAGCAGCGCCGCGTCCCCGCCGCTGCCGTCGGCGGCGGCACGCGCGGCCATCGCCTGCAACACCGTCGCCGTACCGAAGCAGACCGCCGCGCCGAGGGCGCACACCATTCCGAAGAGCACGAAAGGACTGTAGGGGAACGGCTCGTGGGCGGGCCGCCTTCGGCCGCACTCGCCCCGGTGTCTAGGCTGACGGCCGGAAATCGCCGTAGGGGCGATGCGGCAACGGGGAGACGGAACCATGGCGGACGCGCGTCGCAGACTTCGCTCGGGCACGGTCGTACTCGGTGGCATGGGAGTGCTCGCGGCGGCCCTGACCGCCTGCTCCTCCGACCCCGACAAGCGCTGTGTCGACCGCGACAGCTACAACCTCACCAAGGGCTACAAGGTCGTCGCCGACAAGAACTGCAAGTCCGGCAGGACCACGGCTGACGGCGTCTGGTACTACGGCGGCAAGAAGAAGGACTCCTGGGTCGACGGCGGCTCCTTCACCAAGCCGGGCAAGGGGTCGAGCGGCTCGACCGGCTCCAGCGGGGGCAGCAGGAGCAGCGGCGGCAGCGGTGTCGACCGCGGCGGCTTCGGCGGCGACAGCGACAGCGACAGCGGCAGCCACAAGGGCAGCTCGGGCGGCTGAGCGACCGGACGACCGAACGGCTGAACAGGACACCGGCACCCATGCGACGTCACACCGTCGAACCCCGCCCCGACTGGCAGCGGACCGTCGAGGAACAAGGGCTCGTCTACCCCCTCACCCGCCACCCCGACGGCCGTCTGCGGCCCTACTGGGACGAGAGCGCGTACTACGCCTTCACCCTCGACGAGGTCGAGGCGCTGGAGGAGACCGTCGAGGAACTGCACGCCATGTGCCTGGCGGCCGCCGCCCACCTCGTGGAGACCGACCGCCTCGCCGACCTCGGCATCACCGACCCGCGGATCGCGGCGGCGGTCGCCGAGGCCTGGCGCCGTCGCGCCGAACTCCCGTCCGTCTACGGCCGTTTCGACCTCCGCTACGACGGCATCGGCCCGGCGAAACTCCTGGAGTACAACGCCGACACCCCCACCTCGCTCGTGGAGGCGGCCTCCCCCCAGTGGTTCTGGATGGAGGACCGCTTCCCCGGCGCCGACCAGTGGAACTCCCTCCACGAACGCCTGATCGCGGCCTGGAAGAAGCAGGCCGCCCTCCTGCCGCCCGGCAGCCCGCTCTACTTCGCGCACTCCTCGCAGGACGAGCTGGGCGAGGACCTCATGACGGTCGCCTATCTCAAGGAGACCGCCGAGCAGGCCGGCCTGGACACCGACTGGATCTCCATGGAGGAGATCGGCTGGGACCCGCTGTCCGGCCGCTTCGTCGACCGCCGGCTGCGCTTCATCCGCAGCTGCTTCAAGCTCTACCCGTGGGAGTGGCTGACCACCGACCGCTTCGCCGGTCATGTCCTGGACAGCCTCGACAACGGCGGCGGCACCGGCACGACGATGTGGATCGAACCGGCCTGGAAGATGCTCCTCAGCAACAAGGCCCTGCTGGCCGTCCTGTGGGAGCTGTACCCAGGGCACCCCAACCTCCTCCCCGCCTACCTCGACGGCCCTCGCGAACTGGCGTCCACCACCGGCTACGTCGCCAAGCCGCTGCTGGGCCGCGAGGGCGCCGGCGTCACCGTGCACGAACCCGGCGCCGCACCAGTGCCGCGCACCGACGAGCCCTGCTGCTACCAGCAGTTGGCGCCCCTCCCCGCGTTCGACGGCAACCACGTCGTCCTCGGCGCGTGGATGGTCGAGGACGAGTCGGCCGGCCTCGGCATCCGCGAGTCCTCCGGCCTCGTCACGGACGAGTACGCCCGCTTCCTGCCGCACGTGATCCTCTAGTTCCTCCCGAACCTTCGAACCCTCCAGCCCCGTCCGGCACCTCCAGTCCCACCGGAGGGGTCCGCAGGGGTGCTCCCGCGCAGGTCCCGGCGTCGCTCGCATGGTGGACGCCGGAGCTCTGGTTCCGGTCGTGCCCGGTAGGCTGGCGGCGGGCCGTGACTGGCGCGCTGGGATGGGACGGACCATCGGGGAGCGGCCTGTGAGTGACAGAGTGCCGTGCGCCTGGGCCAGACCGAGACCGTGACCGCTCGCACGCCACGCCATCCGGAGGCCGACGACATGTCTGAGCAGCAGCCCCTCTCCACCGAGTCCACCGCCTTCCGCGCCGCCCTCGACGTGATCCGCGCCGTCGAGCCGCGCGTCGCCGACGCCATCGGCCAGGAGGTCCACGACCAGCGCGAGATGCTCAAGCTGATCGCCTCGGAGAACTACGCCTCTCCGGCCACCCTCCTCGCGATGGGCAACTGGTTCAGCGACAAGTACGCCGAGGGCACCGTCGGCCGCCGCTTCTACGCCGGCTGTCGCAACGTCGACACCGTCGAGTCGCTGGCCGCCGAGCACGCCCGCGAGCTCTTCGGCGCCCGCCACGCCTACGTCCAGCCGCACTCCGGCATCGACGCCAACCTCGTCGCCTTCTGGTCCGTCCTCGCCGACCGCGTGGAGGCCCCGGCCCTCGCCAAGGCGGGCGTCCGTCAGGTCAACGACCTCTCCGAGGCCGACTGGGCCGAGCTGCGCCAGGCCTTCGGCAACCAGCGCATGCTCGGCATGTCCCTGGACGCCGGCGGCCACCTCACCCACGGCTTCCGCCCGAACATCTCCGGCAAGATGTTCGACCAGCGCTCCTACGGCACCGACCCGGCCACGGGCCTGATCGACTACGAGGCCCTGCGCGCGTCGGCCCGCGACTTCAAGCCGCTGATCATCGTGGCCGGCTACTCGGCGTACCCCCGTCTGGTGAACTTCCGGATCATGCGCGAGATCGCCGACGAGGTCGGCGCGACCCTGATGGTCGACATGGCCCACTTCGCGGGCCTGGTCGCGGGCAAGGTCCTGACCGGCGACTTCGACCCGGTGCCGCACGCCCAGATCGTCACGACCACCACCCACAAGTCCCTGCGCGGCCCGCGCGGCGGCATGGTCCTGTGCGACGAGTCCCTCAAGGACCAGGTCGACCGCGGCTGCCCGATGGTCCTCGGCGGTCCGCTCCCGCACGTCATGGCCGCCAAGGCCGTCGCCCTGGCCGAGGCCCGCAGGCCGTCCTTCCAGGACTACGCCCAGCGCATCGTCGACAACGCGCGCGCGCTGGCCGAGGGTCTGATGAGGCGCGGCGCGACCCTGGTCACCGGGGGCACGGACAATCACCTGAACCTGATCGACGTCGCCTCCTCCTACGGCCTCACCGGCCGGCAGGCCGAGGCCGCCCTGCTCGACTCGGGCATCGTCACCAACCGCAACGCCATCCCCGCCGACCCGAACGGCGCCTGGTACACCTCCGGCATCCGCATCGGTACGCCGGCGCTGACGACCCGGGGCCTGGGCACGGCCGAGATGGACGAGGTGGCGGCCCTGATCGACCGGGTCCTGACGGCGACAGAAGCGGGCACGACGAAGTCGGGCGCCCCGTCCAAGGCCTCCCACGTCCTGGACGAGAAGACCGCCGACGAGATCTCCCGCAGGGCGACGGACCTGGTGGCCGGTTTCCCGCTGTACCCGGAGATCGACCTCGGCTGACGACGGCGGCACCCCGGGCGGCCCCGCGGCCGCCCGGGACCCGTTCCGGGCGGTCCCCGCGCTCTGAGACAATGATGAGCATGGCCACAGACCGACCCCGCGTGCTCTCCGGAATCCAGCCCACCGCAGGCTCGTTCCACCTCGGCAACTACCTCGGCGCCGTCCGCCAGTGGGTGGCCCTCCAGGAGACCCACGACGCGTTCTACATGGTCGTCGACCTGCACGCGATCACGGTCCCGCAGGATCCGAAGGAGCTCAGCGCGAACACGCGGCTGGCCGCCGCCCAGCTCCTCGCGGCCGGTCTCGACCCGGACCGCTGCACGCTCTTCGTCCAGAGCCACGTCCCCGAGCACGCCCAGCTCGCCTGGGTCATGAACTGTCTCACCGGTTTCGGCGAGGCCGGCCGGATGACGCAGTTCAAGGACAAGTCCGCCAGGCAGGGCGCCGACCGCGCCTCCGTGGGCCTGTTCACCTACCCGATCCTCCAGGTCGCGGACATCCTGCTGTACCAGGCCAACGAGGTGCCGGTCGGCGAGGACCAGCGTCAGCACATCGAGCTCACCCGTGACCTCGCGGAGCGGTTCAACGGCCGCTTCGGCGAGACCTTCACGATCCCGAAGCCGTACATCCTGAGGGAGACGGCGAAGATCTACGACCTTCAGGATCCGTCGATCAAGATGAGCAAGTCGGCGTCCACGCCGAAGGGCCTCATCAACCTGCTCGACGAGCCGAAGGTCACCGCCAAGAAGATCCGCAGCGCGGTCACGGACACCGACACGGTGATCCGCTACGACACCCAGAACAAGCCCGGCGTGAGCAACCTGCTCAGCATCTACTCGACGCTGACCGGCACGAGCGTCGCGGAGCTGGAGCGGAGCTACGAGGGCAAGCTCTACGGCGCGCTCAAGACCGACCTCGCCGACGTCGTCGTCGACTTCGTGACGCCGTTCCGGGACCGCACCCAGCAGTACCTGGACGACCCCGAGACGCTCGACTCGATCCTGGCCAAGGGCGCGGAGAAGGCGCGAGCCGTCGCCGCCGAGACGCTGGCCCGGACGTACGAGCGAGTGGGCTTCCTGCCCGCGAAGCACTGAGCGGCGCTCGGAAGCACTCGGGGCGCACCGCACACCTGTTCCTCCGGGCAGAGCGCTGCACATCACTTTCCCTGCGCCTGCCCAGAGCACAGCTGTGGCCGTACAGTCGATAGCCGTACGACTGAGTACGAACCCGGCACCACACCCCGCCATGACGACAGGACGAAGGAGAAGACGTGGGGACCGTAACGATCGGCGTGTCGATCGCGGTCCCGGAGCCTCACGGCAGCCTGCTCCAGGAGCGGCGCGCGGGCTTCGGCGACGCCGCGGCGCACGGCATCCCCACGCACGTCACGCTGCTGCCGCCGACCGAGGTCGAGGCGAGCGCGCTCGCGGCCGTCGAAGCGCACCTCACCGAGGTCGCCGCGGCCGGCCGGCCGTTCCCGATGAGGCTGTCCGGTACCGGCACGTTCCGGCCCATGTCGCCGGTGGTCTACGTACAGGTCGTCCAGGGCGCCGAGACCTGCGCCTGGCTCCAGCAGCGGGTCCGTGACGCCTCCGGGCCGCTCACCCGCGAGCTCCAGTTCCCCTACCACCCGCACGTCACCGTCGCGCACGGCATCGACGAGGCGGCGATGGACCGGGCCTTCGAGGAGCTCGCCCACTACGAGGCCGAGTGGTCCTGCACCGGCTTCGCCCTCGCCGAGCAGGGTTCCGACGGCGTCTGGCGCAAACTGCGCCACTTCGCCTTCGGGGGCGCGGTCGTCCCGCCACAGGCCGCCCGCGCCGACCGGGGTTCACTGCCGACGCGTTAGCGCGTTCCCGGGAGCCCGCCCTGGACCGGCAGCCGTCGGAACAGCCCGCGCGGTGTGTGCCGCAGCGCCGACATCACCACGCGCAGCACCCCCGGCACCCACACGGTCTCCGAGCGGCGCCGCAGCCCCAGCTCGACGGCCGTGGCGACCGCCTCCGGGGTGGTCGCCAGCGGCGCCTCCGCCAGCCCGGCGGTCATCCTCGTCCGGACGAACCCGGGGCGTACGACCATGACATGGACGCCCGTGCCGTGCAGCGCGTCGCCCAGGCCCTGGGCGAAGGCGTCGAGCCCCGCCTTGCTGGAGCCGTAGATGAAGTTCGAGCGGCGGGCCCGCTCGCCGGCCACCGAGGAGAGCACGACCAGGGAGCCGTGGCCCTGGGCCTGGAGGGCGCGTGCGCCGACCAGCCCCGCCGACACGGCCCCCGTGTAGTTGGTCTGTGCGACGCGCACCGCGGCCGACGGGTCGCGCTCGTCGTTCGCCTGGTCGCCGAGGACCCCGAAGGCCAGCAGCACCAGATCGACGTCGCCCTCGGCGAAGACCTTGCCGAGGACCGCCTCGTGGGACCGGGGGTCGAGCGCGTCGAACGGGACGGTGCGCACGTCCGCCCCCAGGGTGCGCAGCTCGGCGGCGGCCGACTCCAGCGCGGGCGACGGACGCCCGGCCAGCCACACCGTGCGGGTGCGGCGGGCGATCAGGCGGCGGGCGGTGGCCAGCGCGATCGTGGACGTGCCGCCGAGGACGAGAAGGGACTGTGGGAGGCCGAAGGCGTCCTTCATGGTGACTCCTGGATGTTGAGCCGGCGGGCGAGGTCCGAGACGAACACCCCGCGCGGGTCCAGCGCCGCGCGCAGCGCCCGGAAGTCGTCGAGACGCGGGTACATCGCGGTCAGCAGTTCGGGGCGCAGCCGGGAGTCCTTGGCGAGGTAGACGCGGCCGCCGGCGGTGGCCACCTCCTCGTCCAGCTCGTCGAGGAGTGCGCCGAGGCCGGGCACCCCGGCCGGGACGTCCAGGGCGAGGGTCCAGCCCGGGCGCGGGAAGGAGAGCCAGCCGGGGTCGGCCTCCCCGAACCGCTTGAGGACGGCCAGGAAGGACGGGCAGCGGCGGGCGGAGATACGCCCCACGATCCGGCGCAGGGTGTCCTCCTGTCCGTATCCGACGACGAACTGGTACTGCACGAAGCCGTCGCGGCCGTAGACGCGGTTCCAGTGGGGGACGCCGTCGAGGGGGTGGAAGAAGGCGGAGATGCTCTGGAGTTCCCCGGTACGCGCGCGTGGCGCCGTGCGGTACCAGAGTTCGTTGAACAATCCGACGGTCGTGCGGGTGAGCAGGCCGTTCGGCAGGAACGCGGGAGCGGCCGGGAGCCGGGACGGGCGGAACGCGAGCGGATCCCTGCGCGCGCGGGCGGGCAGCGCGTCCAGGGGTGCGTGCTCGCCGCGGGTCAGGACCGCGCGTCCGGTGGCCGCCCCGCGCGCGAGGAGGTCGATCCAGGCGACCGAGTAGCGGTAGCGGTGGTCGGTGGCCGTCAGCCGGGCCATCAGGTCGTCGAGGTCGGCGGCCCGCTCGGTGTCGACCGACATCAGGGAGGTGCCGACCGGCTGGAGCCGGATCCTGGCCGTCAGGACGACGCCGGTCAGGCCCATGCCGCCGACGGTCGCGTCGAACAGGTCGGTACCCTGCTCCACCGTGCGGATCGTGCCGTCCGCCGTGAGCAGTTCGAAGGACGGCACATGACGGGCGAAGGACCCGCAGACGTGGTGGTTCTTGCCGTGGATGTCGGCGCCGATCGCGCCGCCCACGGTCACGTACCGGGTGCCGGGGGTCACGGGCACGAACCAGCCGAGCGGCAGCAGGACCTCCATGAGCCGGTGCAGGGAGACGCCCGCGTCGCACAGAACGCTCCCGTCGTCGGCGTCGATGACGTGGACGCGGTCCAGGCCGGTCAGGTCGATCACCGACCCGCCCGCGTTCTGCGCGGCGTCCCCGTACGCCCGTCCCAGGCCCCTGGGGATGCTTCCGCGGGCCCCGCAGTCCCGGACCGCCGCGACGGCCTCCGCGTAGGTCCGGGGGCGGACCACCCGCGCGGCGGAGGGAGCCGTACGGCCCCATCCCGTGACGGGAACGAGCTCGGAGGATGTCTCGGCAACGGTCCCGGACGCGGTCGTGGCAGGCATGGTCGTGACCGTATCGCCTCTATATGGGCGATTAATTTTGAAACATTCATTGCTGCTCTTTACGGGTGATTAATGGTATGTCGCCGAATATTGCCGGAAATTCGAGAAGGTCGGCGTGAACAGTGAGTTCACATGGACGAACTGGACGACCTGGACCACCGGATCCTCTCGGCGCTCCGCGCCCGGGGCGCGGACCCACGCGTCGCCCGTGTCGCGCGCGCCCTGTCCTGGGCGGGCGAACACGGGGCTCTCTGGCTCGCGACGGGCGTCGTCGCAGCCGCCGTCGACGGCCCGCGGCGCGGTGCCTGGCTGCGCGCCACCGCGCTCACCGCGGGCGCGCACGCCGCCAGCGTGGGAGTGAAACGGATCGTCCGACGCCCGCGGCCCGCCCACGTCGAACCCCTCGTGCGCACCGCGGGACGGCACTCCTTCCCCAGCTCGCACGCGACCTCCGCCGCGGCCGCCGCCGTCGCCTACGGCGCGCTCGGGGCGCACGCCACCGTGCCGCTCGCCGCCGCGATGTGCCTCTCACGCCTGGTCGTCGGCGTCCACCACCCCTCCGACGTGGTGGCCGGCGCGGCCCTGGGAGCGCTCACCGCGCGGCTGGGGGCGCGCTGGATGAGGGAGGGGCACCGTGGCTGAGGCACTGCTCCACCATCAGCGCACGCACCGCCCGCCGGCCCCCCGGCCGCCGAGCCATCGCCCCGGCACCCTCGTCGGCGGCATTCTCAGGACCACCCGCCCCAAGCAGTGGGTCAAGAACACCCTGGTCGTCGCCGCCCCCGCCGCGGCCGGCCGGCTCTTCTCCCCGCACGCGCTCGGTCAACTCGCCCTCGTCTTCGCCCTGTTCACCACCTCCGCCGCCGCCGTCTACCTGTTCAACGACGCCCGTGACGCGGAGGCCGACCGCGCCCACCCCACCAAGCGGCACCGCCCGGTCGCCGCCGGACAGGTCCCGGTGCCCGTCGCGTACGGCGTCGCGGGCGCCCTCGCGGTCCTCGCACCGGCCGCCGCGGTCCTGCTGACGACCCCCGCCGTCGCGGCGCTGCTCATCGCCTACCTGGGCATGCAACTGGCGTACTGCGTCAGCCTGAAGCACGTCCTGGTCGTCGACCTGGTCGTCGTCACGACCGGGTTCCTGATGCGGGCGACGGCGGGCGGACTCGCCCTCGGCATCCCCCTGTCCCGCTGGTTCCTGATCACCACCGGTTTCGGTGCGCTGTTCATGGTCGCGGCCAAGCGCTACTCCGAGGCCGTCCAGCTGGCCGGCACCGCGGGCGCCACGCGCGTGCTGCTCACCGAGTACACCACCGGCTACCTGCGCTTCGTCTGGCAGCTGGCGGCCGGGGTCGCCGTGCTCGGCTACTGCCTGTGGGCCCTGGAGGAGGGCGGCGTCCCGCACACGAGCCTGCTGCCCTGGCGCCAGCTGTCCGTGGTCGCCTTCGTCCTGGCGGTCCTGCGCTATGCCGTCTTCGCCGACCGGGGCACCGCGGGAGAGCCCGAGGAGGTCGTCCTGGGCGACCGCGCCCTCGCCCTCATCGGCCTGGCCTGGCTTGCCATGTACGGGCTGGCGGTGGCCAACTGGTGAGCCACGCGCGCGTGCCGCCACCGGCAGGCCGGCGAGAGCCCCGCACCGGCCACCGTCCCGCGTTCACGGGGTACCCGAACCCTGGTGTTCCGCGATAGTCGTGTCGGCATCCGCGTCGGCGGCATGCGCGTCGTTCCTCGGGACAGGGGCAGAGTCGGATCATGGACTGGCTGAAGAAGCTTCCCGGCATCGGGCCGTGGGTCGCGCGCCTCATGGCCACGCACGCGTGGCGGTCGTACGAGCGACTGGACCGGGTGAAGTGGACGCGGCTGGCCGCCGCGATGACGTTCGTCAGCTTCGTCGCGCTGTTCCCGCTGCTGACCGTGGCCGCCGCCATCGCCGCCGCCACGCTGAGCGCGTCCCAGCAGCAGGAGCTCCAGGACAAGATCGCCGATCAGGTCCCCGGCATCTCCGACCAGCTGGACGTCAACGGCCTGGTCCAGAACGCGGGCACCGTCGGTTCCATCGCCGGTGCGGTGCTGCTGCTCACCGGTATCGGCTGGGTCGGCCAGATGCGGGACTGTCTGCGCGCGGTGTGGGAGCGGCCCGACAGCGACGAGAATCCCGTCCTGCGCAAGGCCAAGGACGCGGGCGTCCTCGTCGGCCTCGGCGGCGCGGTCCTGCTCACCATCGCCATCTCGACCGTCGCCTCGGCCCTGGTCGGCTGGATCACCGACCGCTCGGGCGTCGACGAGGCGGGCTGGGGCACCGTCCTGCTGCACGTGGCGGCGTTCTCCGTCGCCGTGCTCGCCGACTTCCTGCTCCTGCTCTACGTCCTCACCCTGCTGCCCGGCGTCGAACCCCCGCGCCGCCGCCTCGTCGTCGCCGCGTTCATCGGCGCCGTCGGCTTCGAACTGCTGAAGCTGCTGCTGAGCGGCTACATGCAGGGCGTCGCCGCCAAGAGCATGTACGGCGCGTTCGGCGTGCCCATCGCCCTGCTGCTGTGGATCAACTTCACCGCGAAGCTGGTCCTGTTCTGCGCGGCCTGGACGGCGACGGGCAGCGTCCCCGACAACCCCCGGGACATCGACGTCAGCGACGACGTCGTACCAGGTCCGGCAGCGGCCAGCGGCGGTTGACGAGGAACGCGCCGCCCGCGAGCAGCACCAGCAGTCCTCCGGTGATCGCCAGCGCGATCCACATGCCGCCCGAGCCGTTCTCGGTCACCGCGCCCGCCACCGGCTTCGCCGACACGTCCCCGGCGCCGCCGGCCTGCCCGGACGCGTCGGACGGGGAGGGGTTGGCGCCGGGCTGCGCGCTCGCCTGCGCGGTGCCCTTCGGCGCGACCAGCTCACCCACCGGCGTCACCTTGCCGGCCGCCTGGAAGCCCCAGTCCAGCAGCGCGGCGGTCTCCTTGTAGACCTCGTTGTGGTCGGTCTTCTCCGGGTTCATGACCGTGACGAGCAGCACCTTGCCGTTGCGCTCGGCCACGCCGGTGAAGGTCGCGCCCGCGTTGGTGGTGTTGCCGTTCTTGACGCCCGCGATGCCCGGGTACTGGGAGATGTCGTAGTCGCCGCTGAGCAGCCGGTTGGTGTTCTGGATCTCGAAGGTCCCGCGGCTGGTCTTGCCCTTCTTGTTCTTCTTCGTCTCGCCGGGGAACTTGGCCGTGACGGTCGAGCAGTACTCCCGGAAGTCCTTCTTCTGCAGGCCCGAGCGGGCGAACAGCGTCAGGTCGTACGCCGAGGAGACCTGGCCGGGGGCGTCGTAGCCGTCCGGGGAGACGACGTCCGTGTCGAGGGCCTGGAGCTCCTCGGCGTGCTCGTTCATCTGCCTGACCGTCTCGGCGACGCCGCCGTTCATCGCCGACAGGACGTGCACCGCGTCGTTGCCGGAGCGCAGGAAGACGCCGAGCCACAGATCGTGGACCGTGTACGTCTCGCCCTCCTTTATGCCGACCAGGCTGGAACCGGATCCCATGCCGGCCAGGTCCTTCGCCTCGACCTTGTGCACGGTGGCCTTGGGGAACCTCGGCAGGACGGTGTCGGCGAAGAGCATCTTCATGGTGCTCGCCGGGGGCAGCCGCCAGTGCGCGTTGTGCGCGGCGAGCACGTCCCCCGACTCGGCGTCCGCGACGATCCACGACCGCGCGGTGAGGTCCTTCGGCAGCACCGGCGCACCGCCCGCGATCGCCACCTGCGTCCCGGCCTGCCCGAGCCGTGTGCCGCCCACGGACGACATGTCCGGCGGCGGAGCGACCGACGGCGAGGCGGACGCGGACGACGAGGCGGAGGGGGCGGCCGACGGCGAGGCGGAGGCCCTCGGCGAGCCGGACGCCGCAGGGGACGGCGACGGGCTCGGCGCCGCGAGCGAGGCGGGCGCGGTGAGCGCGAGGGACGCGAGGGTCGCGGAGGTGACCAGCAGGGTTCGCCTGACGGTCTGCATCATGGGTGCGGGCACGACGGAGAACGTACCTGGCACGTGACGGGAAGTCCCGTCACCCTCCCCACCCCGGTCACGGAACCGGACACGCGCCGGTGATACTGAACCCATGAAGCTCAGCCGCCCCGTCTCCTGGTTCCTGCTCGCCTTCGGGGTGTGGAGCTGGATCATCTGGGTCACTTTCGTCAAAAACCTGATCAAGGACAGCAGCGGACTCGCGTTCGACGACGGCGACCCCACGGCGTACTTCTGGGTGCACCTGACGCTCGCTGTCGTCTCCTTCGTATTGGGGACGGTCGTCGGAGCCATCGGGTTGCGTGGGCTGCGCGCACTGCGGCGGGTGTCATAACCATGGTGATCGTCTTCGTGCTGCTCGCCCTGACCGTGCTGGTCGCGGCCAACTGGTACCTGTGGCGGCGGCTGTTCCGCGACACCACCCGCGGCCCCGGCCGGGCACGCCGCGGCGGCGCGGTGCTGATCGCGGGCGGCTGGGTCCTGGCGATCGGCGCCCTGGTCGCCGAACGCACCGGCGCGCCCTTCTGGCTCCAGCGCGTCATGGCCTGGCCGGGCTTCCTGTGGATGGCCCTGTCGGTCTATCTCCTGCTGGCCGTGATCGCGGCCGAGGCCGTACGGCCCCTGCTGGACCGCTTCCTGAAGAGGCGGACGTCCGCCCGGACGCCCGTGGCGCAGCCGGAGCCGGTCCCGGTGGGGGCGGCGCCCTCCCCGGAGCAGCCGGAGCCCGAGGACCCCGCACAGGCCCCCTCGGCCCCTTCCCGACGGCTCTTCGTCTCCCGGGCGGTGGGTGGCGCGGCGGCCGCGGTCGCCGTCGGGACGGTCGGCTACGGCACCTACGGCGTGCTGCGTGGTCCCAGGGTCAAGCGGGTCACGGTGCCGCTGGCCAAGCTTCCGCGCGGCGCCCACGGTTACCGGATCGCGGTCGTCAGTGACATCCATCTGGGTCCGGTCCTCGGCCGGGGCTTCGCGCAGAAGGTCGTCGACACGATCAACGCGACGCAGCCCGACCTGATCGCGGTCGTCGGCGACCTGGTCGACGGCAGTGTGAAGGACCTGGGCCCGGCGGCGGCCCCGCTCGCGCAGCTGAAGGCCCGTCAGGGCAGCTTCTTCGTCACCGGCAACCACGAGTACTTCTCCGGCGCCGAACAGTGGGTCGAGGAGGTGCGGCGGCTCGGCCTGAACCCCCTGGAGAACGCCCGCGCGGAGCTGCCCTGGTTCGACCTGGCGGGCGTCAACGACATCGCGGGCGAGAGCGAGGGCCAGGGGCCCGACTTCGCCGGCGCGCTCGGCGACCGTGACACCACGCGCGCGTGCGTGCTCCTCGCCCACCAGCCCGTCCAGATCCACGACGCCGTACGCCACGGCGTCGACCTCCAGCTCTCCGGTCACACCCACGGCGGTCAGCTGTGGCCCGGCAACCTCTTCGCGGCCGCCGCGAACCCGACCGTCGCGGGCCTGGAACGCTACGGCGACACCCAGCTCTACGTGTCCCGGGGCGCGGGCGCCTGGGGCCCGCCCACACGGGTGGGAGCCCCCTCCGACATCACCGTCGTCGAACTGGCCTCGACGCACGCCTGACGGTCGGTCAAAAACCTGTGCACAGGCTGTGAAACCCGTCCGAAACAAGGCGTCGGTAAGTTCTTTCCCATCTCGCCAGAAGCCTCTTCCCCCGTGCGAAACAGGTGTGGTTGGGTGAGCCCCGCCGCCAAGGGGAGCGGCACTTTTTCTGGGGACTGGGCCCGTCCTGCGGCCTGGGGAGGCAGGACATCACCATGCGATCTGTTCGCATGCGGATCCTCATGGCGCTGCTGGTTCTCGCGGTCGTCGGAGTGGGCGGCTGGCAGTTACTGCCGTCGCAGGACAGCGGCGGCGCGACCATCAGGGTCGGCACCACGGACACCGTCACCTCGCTCGACCCGGCGGGCGCCTACGACGCCGGTTCGTGGGCCCTGTTCAGCAACGTCTTCCAGTCGCTGCTGACGTACGCGCCGGGCGGCGCCTCGCCCGTGCCCGACGCGGCCAGGAGCTGTTCCTTCGCGAAGGGCGGTCTCACCACGTACACCTGCGAGCTGCGCGACGACCTCACCTTCAGCAGCGGCGACAAGGTGACCGCCGAGGACGTGAAGTTCTCCTTCGACCGGGTCAAGAAGATCGACTCGAACGTCGGCCCGGCCTCCCTGTTCTCCACCCTGAAGTCGGTGGACGCCAAGAACCTCACCGTCACCTTCCACCTGTCGACACCCGACGCCACCTTCCCGTTCAAGGTGGCCACCGGGGCCGGCTCGATCGTCGACCACACCCGCTACCCGGCGGGCGCCCTGCGCATCGGCAACCGCGTCGACGGCACCGGCCCCTACGAGCTGACGGGGTACACGAAGGGCAAGAAGGTCCTGCTGTCGCCCAACTCGCACTACAAGGGCGCCGTGTCGACCGGTTCACCCGTCGAGCTGCGCTACTACTCCGACCCCGACACCCTGGAGAAGGCCTGGAAGGCCAAGGACGTCGATGCCGCGACACGTCAGCTTCCGCCCGCCGTACTGGCCGCCCTCGACACCAGCGACCCCGATCAGCGCGTATACGAGGCCGACTCCTCCGAGACCCGCAACCTGTACTTCGACACCCGCTCCGGCGCACCGCTGCACGACACGGACGTCCGCAGGGCGATGGCCTGGCTGATCGACCGCGACCAGCTGGCGGCGAGCGTGTACGACGGGACCGTCGAGCCGCTGTACTCGCTCATCCCGGCCGGCATCACCGGCCACACCACTTCCTTCTTCGACAACTACCCGGACCGGAACACCGCCAAGGCGCGCAAGCTCCTGGAGTCGGCCGGCGTCGGCATCCCGGTGAAGTTCACCTACGGCTACGGCCTGGGCAGCGGCTCCGCGGCGGCCGAGGCCAGGGAGCTCAAGCGGCAGCTGGAGGCGAGCGGTCTGTTCAAGGTGGACGTCAAGGGCTACGAGTGGACCGACTTCCAGAAGCGGTGGGCCACCGGCAAACTCGACGCGTACGCCGTCGGCTGGGTCGCCGACTACCCCGACCCGGACACCTTCGCGGGCCCGCTCGTCGGCACCGACTCCACCATGAACACGGGCTACAGCAGCAAGGCCGTCGACGACTACATCGCCGGAAGCCGGCAGTTCGCCGACCGCAGCCGGGCCGCCGGCGACTTCCGCGGCCTCCAGCAGGTCATCGCCGAGGACGTGCCGGTCGTCCCGCTGTGGCAGCGCAAGGAGTATGTCGTCACCAGCACGGACATCGGCGGCGGCCAGTTCCTGGCGGACGGCGACGGAGTGTTCCGCCTCTGGAAACTCGACTGGATCTGACCGGGTCCCCTCCCTGCCCGCGGGCTCGGTCCCGTGAGCTGGGCACGCGCCCCCGTCGGACCGGGCGGGCACCCGGCCCCGGAGGGGCCCGGCGCCCTCAGAGGCAGGCCTTCGGGCGGGTCGGCAGCGTCACCGTCACGGCCAGTCCCTCACCCGGCGCCGTCCGCACGCTCACCTCGCCGCCGTGCGCCTGAACGACGCCCTGCACGATCGCCAGGCCCAGCCCGCTGCCCGCGCCGCCACCGGCCCGGAAGAAACGGTCGAAGACCCGCGCCGCGTCCTCCGGGCCGAGCCCCGGCCCGTCGTCCTCGACCGACAGCCGTACGACTCCGTCGGCCCGCTCCACCCCGAGCCGCACCGGCACCTCGGCCGAGGTGTGCGTGCGGACGTTGGCCACCAGGTTGCCCAGCACCTGCCGCAGCCCCGACTCGTCGGCCCGCACCAGCACGGCCCCGTCTGCCTCGACGGTGACCGGCCGCCCGGGCTGCTGCGCGCGCAGGTCCTGCGCCGAGTCCCGCACCAGACGGCTCACGTCGACGCCCCGCAGCAGCAGTTCGGGCCGCTGGTCGAGGCGGGCCAGCATGAGCAGCTCGTCGACGAGCCGGCCCATCCGGTCCACCTCGCCGTTCATCCGGTCCCAGGCCCGCCGGCGCTCCTCCGGCTCGACCAGCATCCCCTGGTCGTACAGCTGGAGATAGCCGCGGATCGCGGAGAGCGGGGTGCGCAGTTCGTGCGAGGCGTCGGCCACGAAGCGGCGCAGCTGGGCCGCGCTGCGCTCGCGCGTGCGGTACGCGGTCTCCACCTGGTGGAGCATGGAGTTCAGGGCGAGCCGCAGCTGCTCGACCTCCTGGGTGGGGTGGTGGCTGGAGGGCACGCGCCGGGTCAGGTCGCCCTCGGCGATCGCCGTCGACGTCTCCACCATGTCCTCCAGCGGCCGCATCCGCCGTCGCACGCTGAACAGGGTCAGACAGGCGAGCAGGGCAAGCAGCAGCGTGCCGACCGCCAGATCGAGCTTCAGGGCCTTCGCTATGCCCTTGTGGAGGGCTTCGGTGGAGGTCGCCAGCAGGACGTACGTGCCGTCGGTGAGCCGCGTCGCGGTCACCCGGTACGCGGAGTCGTGCACGGTCACGTCGTGCGGGTCGGCGTCCCGTGCGAGCGCGGCAGGGTCGGCCACGGCGTCCGCGAGGCCGACCTGGGCCTCGGTCGGCGCGATGCCGAAGAGGGCCAGAGCCTTGCCCCCGTCGTCCACGGCGGTGAACACGGAGTCCGGCGCCGGCCGGTCGGCGGAGTACTCGGGCACCAGCCGGTCGCGGACGAAACCGAGGACGCTGAGCGAGTCGATCTGCCGCAGGGTGAGCTGCGAACTCCCCAGGGACGTACGCGTCTTGGCGAGCTCGGAGTCGACCTGGTCCAGGAGGTAGTGCCGCATCGCCATGAGGCTGATGGCGGTGGCGGCGACGATGCCGAGTGCGAGGAGCCCCACGTTGGCCGCCGTCAGCTTGGCGCGCAGCGAGTGGATGCCGTGCCGGTGGATCCGCCTCACGCCAGCCCGTATCCGACGCCCCGCCGCGTGGTGATCAGCGGCGGTCCCAGCACGTCCAGCTTGCGCCGCAGATAGCTGATGTAGGTCTCGACGACCGTCGACTCCGGCGGGGTGTGCTCGTACTGCCAGACGTGGCGCAGGAGCTGCTCCTTGGGCACGATCCGGCCGCCGTTGCGCACCAGGAAGCGCAGCAGCGCGTACTCGGTCGGGGTGAGCTCGACCGAGCGCCCCGCGCGGTGCACGCTGTACGTCGTCTCGTCGAGTTCCAGGTCGCCGTACCGCAGCGGCGGCCGCTGCGGAAGGACGTCGACCGACCGCGTGCGGCGCAGCACGGCGGTGATGCGGGCGACGACCACGTCGATGTCGAACGGTTTGGTGATGTAGTCGTCGCCGAAGCCGAGGGCGCCGACGATCTCGGCCGGCGCGTCCCGCGCGGTGAGGAACACCAGCGCCAGGTCCGGCCTGCGCCCCCGCAGTTCACGTCCCAGCGCCCGGCCGTCGCCGTCCGGCAGCATCACGTCGAGCAGGGCCACGTCCGGCCGGGTGCGGTCGGCGAGGGCGAGCGCCTCGCGGACGGTGCCCGCGGTCATGACCTCGAAGCGGTGGTAGCGCAGGGCGATGGCGAGGACGTCCGCGATGCTCGGTTCGTCCTCCACGACCAGCACGGTGCCGGAAGCCGTCGTCATGCCCCCAGTATCGGCGGACCCACCGACGATCGCGCCGGTTCACGCTTTGGAGTTCCTTGAGAGTCATGGTCGTCACATGTCCACGCACGCGTGGCGCCGCCGATCCTGTTGCCCAGGACCTGGGGGACCGACCGACGATCTGTTGAAGGAGATTGAGCGTGGCGGCATTGGCACGCTGGTGCTATCGGCACCGGCTGGTGGTCCTGTTGCTCTGGGCGGGGGCGCTGTTCGGCCTGGGATTCTCGGCCTCGACGGCGGGCACGGACTACGCGAACGACTTCTCCCTCCCCGACACGGACTCCAAGAAGGCCTACGACCTGATGGAGAAGGCGTTCCCGGCGAGCGCGGGCGACACCGACACGGTCGTGTGGAAGGTCGGCGAGGGCTCGGTCCGGGACCAGGACGTGCGGTCCCGGGTCCAGCCCGCGCTCGACGAGATCGCGAAGATGAAGGGCGTGGGCGGGGTCACCGGCCCGTACTCGGGGGGCACGGCGCAGATCAGCGGTGACGGGCGGATCGCCTACGCCCAGATCACCTTCACCGACCAGGCGAACGCCGTACCCAAGGAACTCGTCCAGGACGTCGTCGACACCGCGCGGGGCGCCGCACAGGGCGGCCTGGAGGTCGAGGTGGGCGGCCAGGCCGTCCAGCGGGTGCAGGAACCGCCCACCGGCCTCGCCGAGATGGTCGGCCTCGCGGCGGCCGCGGTCGTCCTGTTCCTGGCCTTCGGCTCGCTGTACGCGATGCTGCTGCCGCTCGCCGTCGCCGTCTTCGGCGTCGGCATGGGCCTGTTCTCGACCCAGTTGCTGAGCCATGTCACCGACATCCCGGACCTGGCCCCGCTGCTGTCCTCGCTGATCGGCCTCGGCGTCGGCATCGACTACGCCCTGTTCATCGTCACCCGGCACCGCAAGGGCGTCCTGCGCGGCCTGGACCCGGAGGAGTCGACGGTCGTCGCCCTCAACACCTCGGGCCGGGCGGTGCTGTTCGCGGGCGGCACGGTGTGCATCGCGCTCGCCGGAATGCTGGTGACGAACCTGCGCTTCCTGGACGGCGTCGTCATCGGCACCTCCCTGACGGTGGTGCTGAGCGTCCTCGCCGCGACGACCCTGCTGCCCGCGCTGCTCGGCTTCCTGGGCGCGCGCGTGCTGAGCCGTAAGCAGCGGCGCCTGCTGGCCGACGGGGGCACCTCCCGCTCGAGCGAAGCCGAGAGCGGGGGAGGGCCGGAGCCGGAGAAGGCGAGCGGTCCCGCGGCCCGCTGGTCGATGGGCGTGCAGCGCCGGCCGCGGACGATCGCGGCGCTCGCGCTGGTCGTCATGGCCGTTCTCGCGCTCCCCGTGCTGTCGCTCCGTCTCGGCGCCACCGACCAGGGCAACGACGACGCCTCGACGACCACCCGCAAGGCCTACGACCTGCTCGCCGAGGGCTTCGGGCCGGGCTTCAACGGCCCCCTCCAGGTGGTCGTGGACGGCGGTGACGCCACCGCTCTGGCCCGGGGCATCGAGAAGACGCCCGGCGTCGCCCAGGTGGCCGCGCTGCCGCCCGCGCGCGGGGTCACCGTCATCCAGGTGGTGCCCACGACCTCGCCGCAGTCCGAGCAGACGGACACCCTGATCGACCGTCTGCGCGACGACGTCATCCCCGAGGCGGGGGCCGAGGCGCACGTGGGTGGTGTCACCGCGGTCTCCAAGGACTTCGCGACGATCACCGGCGACCGCCTGCCCCTCTTCATCGCCACCATCATCGGCCTGGGCTTCCTGCTGCTCCTGGTCGCCTTCCGCTCCCTGGTGGTGCCACTGACGGCCGCCGTGATGAACCTGGTCGCGGCCGCGGCCTCCTTCGGCGTCCTCGTCGCGGTCTTCCAGTGGGGCTGGGGCCTGGAGCTGCTGGGCCTCGGCAAGGAAGGGCCGATCAACGCCTTCCTGCCGGTCATCATGCTGTCCCTGCTGTTCGGTCTGTCGATGGACTACCAGGTCTTCCTGGTCAGCCGGATGCACGAGGAGTGGGTGCACACCCGGGACAACGCGCGCGCGGTGCGCGTGGGCCTCGCGGAGACCAGCCGGGTCATCAACTCCGCCGCTCTGATCATGGTCTGCGTCTTCCTCGCCTTCGTGCTCAGCGGCGACTCGGGCGCGGCGATGGCGGGCGTGGGCCTCGCCGCCGCGGTCGCGCTGGACGCGTTCATCCTGCGTACGGCGCTGGTGCCGGCCGCGATGCACCTGCTGGGCGACTCCAACTGGTGGCTGCCCGCGTGGCTGGAGAAGCGGCTGCCGCATCTCGCGGTCGAGCCGAAGGAGGAGGAGGCTCGGTCGGTCGCGGCCGGCGACGGCCCGGCCTCGGTCGTCCACGGCTTCGTCCGTGACACGGCCGGTGACCCGGTGGAGGGCGCGACGGTCACGCTGGTGTCGCAGGGCGGACGGGAACGGGACCGCGTGACCTCCCTCGCCGACGGCTCGTACATCCTCTCCGTCCCGGCTCCGGGGACGTATCTGCTGGTGACGACGGCCGAGCCGCCCCTGCTGAAACGCACCCGGGAGCTGACGGTCGCGGGGGAGCCCCTGGTGTACGACGTGGAGCTGGAGGAGGGGGCCGAGGTCGGCTGAGTCACTCCTCGGCCGGGCCCGGTGGTTCTTTCCTCGCCGGGTCCGGCAGGGCGTTGCTCATGCCGGGCAGGAAGTCCGTGAACAGGTCGTGCACCTCGAGGACGAGCGGCCGCAGCACCCGGAACCGGGCCAGCGCCACACCCCGCGCGGTGAGGCGGGCGCCCCGCCCGGCCAGCCGGTAGCTGCGTTCGCGCCCCTCCGTACGGTCGTAGATCCAGTACATGACGAGGCCCATCTGGGAGAGCCACATCAACTCGGGCAGCACCTCGCGCAGCTCCTCCGGGACCTTCGCCTTCGACCCCGCGAGCACCTCCTTGTGGACGGCGATGGCCTCCACGCGCGCGTGTTCCGACTCGGTCGAGAAGGGGCTGAGCGGGCTGTCCGGGTCGGCGGCGTTCTTGAAGAACTGGACCGCGAACTCGTGGTACGGCTCGGCCACCTCCAGCCAGACCCGCAGCACCCCCGCCAGCCGGGCCTCCAGGCCGGTCTCCCGCGCCAGAACGTCCCGGACGGCCTCCCGGTGCTCGGCGGCGAGCCGGTCGTAGAAGCCCTGGATCAGGTGCTCCTTGCCGGCGAAGTAGTAGTACGCGTTGCCGACCGAGACCCCGGCTTCCTTGGCGATGGCCCGCATCGTCGTCTTGTCGTAGCCGCGTTCCTGGAACAGCCGCATCGCCGTCTCCAGGATCAGCGCGCGGGTCTGCTCGGACTTGGACGCGGGGGCGGCCTCATGACGTCCGGCCGCGTGAGCGGCCTCATGGGGCTCGGTCGGGGAAGCGGCCTCGGCGGGACCGTCGTTGTTCGCGGGCACGTACAGGAGCCTAGCCAGTGGAGCAGGTGCCGTCGGCACAGGTGGGCGGGTTGTAGGTCCAGCCCAGCCGCGGGTCGTACGACCACCCGTCGCCGCGGCGGTACACGCCCCCGCCCCAGCCCGCCGCCTGCCCCTGCCCGTCGCGCCACTTGGCGGCCGCGAGCACGGCGCCCCGCGCCAGTCTCGCCCCGGCGGGGGTGCTCAGCCGGTGGGACAGCGGACGGTACTCGCGCAGCGCCCACAGGGTGACGATCCAGGCCGCGGCGCCCCGGTAGACCTGGCCGGAGTCGCCGACGACGGTGATCTCGTCGAGGGTCGCGCGGTGGTCGAGGCCGGGGAAGCGGGCGGCCGCCTGTGCCGACCCCGCCGGGACGAAGTCCAGCGGCACCAGCTGCGGCTGCCGGCCCAGCCAGTCGCGCAGGAAGCCGCACAGGGAGCAGTCGGCGTCGTGGAGCACGGTGAGCCCGCGGACCGGGACGCGCCGGGCGTCCCGGCCGGCCGCGGCCCGGTCGGCGACCATCGTGCTCACGCCCCGGCGGCGGGCGCCGAGGGGGCGGTCCAGCCCTGCGGGCCGACCGGCGGGGTCTGCTCCCGCTCCATGACCCCGCGCCGCCGGATCCGGTTGAGCACGTACACGTTGGCCAGGTGCATCGCGCCGAGCACCAGCAGCACCACGCCCAGCTTGGTGGACAGGGCCTCGAAGATGCCGCGGGTGTCCTCGATGGTGGCGTCGCCGCTCAGGTAGAGGGCGACGAAGCCGAGGTTGACGAGGTAGAAGCCGACCACCAGGAGGTGGTTGACGGCGTCGGCGAGCTTCTCGTTCCCCTGGAGCACGTCGGCGAGGAATATCCGTCCGTTGTGACTGAGGGTCCTGGCCACCCAGACGGTCAGGCCGATGCTGATGACCAGGTAGACGACGTAGGCGATGACCGTGCGGTCCATGTTCCCCACCTTTTCTTGAACGCGTTCAAAACGCTGTCGAGGATGACTGTAGCGCTTGTTTTGAACACGTTCAACTGAAGTGGGGCAGGGCTAGCGCCTCGCCAGCTCGGGCCGCTTGAGGTAGTCCGTGAACCCGAAGACGTTGCCCCAGGGGTCGGCGACCTCGACGGTCCATCCGGTGGCCGTGGAGAACGGCGTGCCCAGGGGTGTGATGCCGGCGTCGGCCAGCGCCCGGGCCGCGCCCCGGGCGTCCGGCACCTCCAGCCAGACCCGCATGGCCGGCCAGGGCGGCGGCCGGTGCGCCAGAGCCTCCTCCCATCGCAGCAGGATCCCCGGTGTCTCGCCCCCGATCTTCAGGAGCGCGATCCCGGCCTCGTCGAACCGCAGCCCCACCGTGAACCCGGCCCGCTCGTAGAAGTCGACGGCCTCGCCGAGGTCGCCGACGGGCAGCAATACGTTGTCGAAGCCGAGCAGCTCGTACGACTGGTCATCTGACATGTCGTCAGGTTAGGTGCGGCGGGCCCGAAATCCGGTCAGGAGCACCCCGGTCTCGGCGTGGCTGTTTTTCTCCTGCAAGATGTCCTGCACTCGTCTCATCCACGGATGATCCGATCATCCGACCTCGGGGGAACTCGCCTTGTCCGAAACACCGCAGCAGCCCCAGCCACCGCAGGAGCCGCAGCAGCCCCAGCCACCGCAGGAGCCGCAGCAGCCCCAGCCACCGCAGGAGCCGCAGCAGCCCCAGCCACCGCAGCAGCCCGAGCAGCCGCAGCCACCGCAGCAGCCCGGGCAGCCCCCCCAGCCGCCGCCCGCTTACGGCTACCCCACCGCGGGCCCCGGCGCCCCCTACGACGCGGGCCGGCCCGGCCAGCCCGGTCCGGGCCCGTACGGCTACCCCCAGCCCGGCCCGCCATACCCGGGCTACGCCCAGCCTGGGTACCCGGGCCCCGGGTACCCAGGGCCCGGATACCCCGGACCGGGCTATCCCGCCCCTGGTTACATACCCCCCGGCACCTTCACCGGCGACCCCCAGGCCCCGTACGGGTACGACCTGATGGGCCGCCCCTACTCCGAGAAGTCGAAGGTCGTCGCGGGCGTGCTCCAGCTCACCCTGGGCAGCTTCGGGGTCGGCCGGTTCTACATGGGCGACGTCGGCATCGGCCTGGCCCAGCTGTTCACCTGCGGCGGGCTCGGCATCTGGGCGCTGATCGACGGCATCATCCTGCTGGTCAGCGACGACAAGACCGATTCCGACGGACGGATCCTGCGTGGCTGACGCGGAGCGCCTCTCCGTGAGGTGTTCCGCCCTGTTGCGGCACCCGGCGGCGGCCCCCCTCACGGTGCTCGCCGCCGGTGCGGCGGGCTCCGCCCATCTGTATGTCACCGACCCGCACCAGCCCGGCCACTGGCTCCCGCAGTGCCCCTTCCGGCTCGTCACCGGCCTGCTCTGCCCCGCCTGCGGCGGCACCCGCATGGTGTACGACCTGATGCACGGCCACCTCGCCCAGGCCTGGCTCGACAACCGTGTCCTGCTGCTCGCCTCGCCGTACGCGCTCGCGCTGCTGGCCCGCTGGATGTGGGCGGGCCTGCACGGCCGCGCCTGGCATCCGCGCCTCGGCCCACGGGCGTTGACGGTCGTCCTCGGCATCGCGGTGGCATGGACGGTGATCCGCAACCTCGTTGACTGATTTTGATCACGGATCAGGAACGATGGATCATCTGTACTCCCTCTTTACCCTTTGTTTTATCTAGGCTTACTTGTCACAGGGGGGACGTCCTGGCATGGCCGAGGCCGTGCGGGGCGTGGGTCGAGATCGGTCGACGTCGGTCGACGCGGGTGTCTCTCGCGTCGCATCCCTCCTGCACGCCCCCTTTCGGAGC
Organism: Streptomyces sp. NPDC088157; assembly: GCF_044741545.1. NCBI lineage: Bacteria > Bacillati > Actinomycetota > Actinomycetes > Kitasatosporales > Streptomycetaceae > Streptomyces > Streptomyces sp. NPDC088157. The sequence goes on along the minus strand of NZ_JBIUSU010000002.1, from coordinate 979,989 downwards.
AGGCCGTCCCGGTCGCCCGCAGGCATTTTCAGGAGCAGTTCTCATGACCGTCCCCACCCCGCAGGCCCCCTACGGGGTCGACCCGCTGGGTCGTCCGTACTCCGACAAGTCCAAGATCGTCGCGGGTATCCTCCAGCTCTTCCTGGGCTCCCTCGGCATCGGACGCTTCTACGTCGGCTCCGTCGGCGTGGGCATCGCCCAGCTCTTCACCTGCGGCGGCCTCGGCGTCTGGGCGCTGATCGACGGCATCCTGTTCCTCACCAGCAACGACCGCACCGACAAGCAGGGCCGCGTCCTGCGCGGCTGACACCGGCGCGGCAACACGGTGAGGGCCCCGCTCCACCAGGAGCGGGGCCCTCACCGTGTCACAGGGCTCGGAAGCCGGGAGACTCAGAAGCGGCGCGTGATGAGCGCTCGCTTCACCTCCTGGATCGCCTTCGTGACCTCGATGCCACGCGGGCAGGCGTCCGTGCAGTTGAACGTCGTGCGGCAGCGCCAGACGCCGTCCTTGTCGTTCAGGATCTCCAGGCGCTGCTCACCCGCCTCGTCGCGCGAGTCGAAGATGAAGCGGTGGGCGTTCACGATCGCCGCCGGGCCGAAGTACTGGCCGTCGTTCCAGAACACCGGGCAGGACGACGTGCAGGCCGCGCAGAGGATGCACTTCGTCGTGTCGTCGAACCGCTCGCGGTCCTCGGCGGTCTGGAAGCGCTCGCGCGTGGGCTCGTTCGTGTCCTTCGTGATGAGGAAGGGCATGACGTCCCGGTACGCCTGGAAGAACGGCTCCATGTCGACGACCAGGTCCTTCAGGACCGTCAGGCCCTTTATGGGCTCGACCGTGATCGGCTTCGCGGGGTTGAGGTCCTTGATCAGCGTCTTGCACGCGAGGCGGTTCTTGCCGTTGATCCGCATGGCGTCCGAACCGCAGATGCCGTGGGCGCAGGAACGCCGGAAGGTCAGCGTGCCGTCCTGGTCCCACTTGATCTTGTGGAGGGCGTCGAGGACACGCTCCTTCGGGTCGATCTCCAGCTGGAAGTCTTCCCAGACCGCCTCCGCCGAGACCTCGGAGTTGAAGCGGCGGATGCGGAAGGTGGCCGTGATGTACGGGGAGTCGGCGAAGCCGGGCTCGGGGGCGCCGGCCGCGTCCGCCTTGTCGAGAGTCGGGGTTGCCATCAGTACTTACGCTCCATCGGCTGGTAGCGGGTCTGGACGACCGGCTTGTAGTCGAGACGGATGGACTCGGTGCCGTCGTCGCCCACCTCGCGGTACGCCATGGTGTGGCGCATGAAGTTGACGTCGTCGCGATTCGGGTAGTCCTCGCGGTAGTGACCGCCGCGGGACTCCTTGCGGGCCAGCGCCGACACCGCCATGACCTCGGCCAGGTCGAGCAGGTTGCCCAGCTCGATGGCCTCCAGCAGGTCGGTGTTGAACCGCTTTCCCTTGTCCTGGATCGAGACGTTCCGGTAGCGCTCGCGCAGCTCGGCGAGCTTCTCGACCGCCGTCTTGATCGTCTGCTCCGTGCGGAACACCATGACGTTCGCGTCCATGGTCTCCTGGAGCTCGCGGCGCAGTTCCGCCACCCGCTCGGTGCCGGTGGACGCGCGCAGGTGCTCCACCTGGTCGATCACCTGCTGGGCGGGGTTCTCCGGCAGCTCGACGTACTCCGCCTTCTGCGAGTACTCGGCGGCGGCGATGCCGGCCCGCTTGCCGAACACGTTGATGTCCAGCAGCGAGTTCGTGCCCAGACGGTTGGCGCCGTGCACCGAGACGCAGGCGACCTCGCCGGCCGCGTACAGGCCCGGGACGACCGTCGTGTTGTCGAGCAGGACCTCGCCCTGGACGTTCGTCGGGATGCCGCCCATCGCGTAGTGCGCGGTGGGCTGGATCGGGATCGGGTCCGTGTACGGCTCGATGCCGAGGTAGGTGCGCGCGAACTCCGTGATGTCCGGGAGCTTCGCGTCCAGCTGCTCCGGCGGCAGGTGGGTGAGGTCCAGGTAGACGTGGTCGCCCTCGGGGCCGCAGCCGCGGCCTTCCCGGATCTCCGTGTAGATCGAGCGGGACACGACGTCACGCGACGCCAGGTCCTTCATGACCGGCGCGTACTTCTCCATGAAGCGCTCGCCGTCCTTGTTGCGCAGGATGCCGCCCTCACCGCGGGCGCCCTCCGTCAGCAGGATGCCCATGCGCCAGATGCCGGTCGGGTGGAACTGGAAGAACTCCATGTCCTCCAGCGGCAGGCCACGGCGGTAGACCGCCGCCTGGCCGTCTCCCGTCAGCGTGTGCGCGTTGGACGTCACCTTGAAGAACTTGCCGGTGCCGCCGGAGGCGTAGATCACGGCCTTCGCCTGGAAGACGTGGATCTCGCCGGTCGCCAGCTCGTACGCGATCACGCCCGCGGACCGCTTCACCCCGTCGACCTCGGTGATCAGCTGGTCGAGGACGTAGAACTCGTTGTAGAACTCCACGCCCTCCTTCACGCAGTTCTGGTACAGCGTTTGGAGGATCATGTGACCGGTGCGGTCGGCCGCGTAGCAGGACCGGCGGACCGGGGCCTCGCCGTGGTTGCGGCTGTGACCGCCGAAGCGGCGCTGGTCGATCGTGCCGTTGGGCGTCCGGTTGAACGGCAGGCCCATCTTCTCCAGGTCGAGGACGGAGTCGATGGCCTCCTTCGCCAGGATCTCGGCGGCGTCCTGGTCGACCAGGTAGTCACCGCCCTTGACCGTGTCGAAGGTGTGCCACTCCCAGTTGTCCTCCTCCACGTTGGCCAGCGCGGCGGCCATGCCGCCCTGCGCGGCGCCCGTGTGGGAGCGGGTGGGGTAGAGCTTGGTCAGCACGGCGGTGCGGCTGCGCTTCGTCGACTCGATCGCGGCGCGCATACCGGCGCCACCTGCGCCGACGATGACTGTGTCGTACTTGTGGATCTTCATGAGTGGTTCTCTCAGTCCCTCGGTCCCGTGCGCCTAGCGGATGTTCGGGTCGAAGGTGAAGATCACCAGCGTGCCCAGCAGGATGGTGAACACCGTGGCGGTGTAGAGCAGGCCCTTCAGCCACAGCCGGGTGTTCGCGCGCTCCGCGTAGTCGTTGATGACCGTCCGCAGGCCGTTCGCCCCGTGCAGCATGGCGAGCCACAGCATCAGCAGGTCCCAGACCTGCCAGAACGGGGAGGCCCAGCGGCCGGCCACGAAGGCGAAGCCGATCTTGGAGACGCCGCCGTCCAGGACGAGCTGGATCAGCAGGTGGCCCAGGACCAGGACGACCAGCACGACGCCGGACAGGCGCATGAACAGCCAGGCGGCCATCTCGAAGTTGCCACGGGTGGACTTCGGGGTCTTCTTGGTGCGCTTGCGCGGGGCCTCGATGAAGGGCGCCGGGTTGTCCACGCCGTAGACGGTGCCGCCCTCGACGGGGCCGATCCCGGCGGCGGTGGTTTCAGTGGTGGCCATTGGTCTCAGCTCCCGAACAGTTCACGAGCGGCGTGGCCGAGAACGGGGTAGATCGCCCCGAGCATCAGCACCAGCCACAGGCCGACGACACTCCAGAGCATCTGCTTCTGGTAGCGCGGGCCCTTCGACCAGAAGTCGACGGCGATGACGCGCAGGCCGTTGAGCGCGTGGAAGAGGATGGCGGCCACGAGGCCGTACTCCAGCAGCGCCACGATCGGCGTCTTGTAGGTGGCTACGACCTTGTCGTAGTCCTCGGGGGAGACACGCACGAGGGCGGTGTCCAGCACGTGAACGAACAGGAAGAAGAAGATGAGGACGCCGGTGACTCGATGAGCCACCCAGGACCACATTCCTTCCCGGCCGCGGTACAGCGTTCCAGCCGGCACGGAAGAACCCTCCGGGAGCGGGGATTGGGGCCTGCCGGCTTGGGTGTCGGACGGGCCCGGCCGGGTACGGTCCACCGGCCCCCAGCATGGTAGCTAGCCGGTGGCTCGGCGCTTACAGGGGGCCTACCGGTGTGATCAAAGTGGCATGCGTTTGGGTTAGCGTTCCGGGCTTCTGGGGTGGATTGTGCGTTATGCGCCGCGCGCGGATCCGTTGTGGCTGGTCGCGCCCCGCGGTGGAGCCGCACATGTCACAGTCCCGCGCCCCTGAGGTGGCTCACCAGCCGGGCCTTTCCAAGGCGCCGGAGTTCCTCCGCGGCCACCACCCGTTCGTCCTCGGGATCGTTTGTCAATCGTGACCGGATGCCCGCCAGGACGTGGTCCAGGGACTCGTCCGGGGGGACGGACGACAGGCAGATGACGAACGCGTGCCCGAATCGGGCCTCGTAGGCCGCGTGCGCCGCGTTCAGCGCCATGTGCGCCGCGCCGTACGCGTCCTCGGGCAGCGCGGGGAGGGACTCGGCCGCCAGGGCCTCCGCCAGATCGCCCGGGCTCAGGTCGTACGCGGCCTCGTCGGAGGCGGCCAGAAGGGCGTCGAGCGTCGGGTAGGGGCGGTGATCTGCCACGCGGTGGGCCCATCGCAGGCTGCGGAGACAGCCGAGGAGGATGCGGTGGGCCTCGTCGGCGGGTGCGGTGTTGAAACCGTCCAGCAGCGGTGCGGGTGAGGTCCGGGTCTGCGCCGGTATGGCGAGGCGGCCGGAGAGAGGGGGGAGACGGTGCGCAGGCAGCGTGGATCCTCACGTCACGTGTGGTGTGGCAGGGGATGCAGTGAAGGGTGTGTCGTCACGTTATCGAGAGTGGTCAAGACGTGTACGACTGATGCCTGAATTTCACCCGAACGAGAGAGTTTCGGAACGTGTCGTGGACTTCGCCACGCCGGTCTCGACGCGCTCGGGGCGGCCGGGGGTCGTACGGTTGGCGGGGTGAGCAGGCACAGGCACCGGCGCCGGACGCCGCAGAGGAAGCCGCAGCAGCAGGTGGTGACGCGGGCACTGCTGGCGGGTGGGCTGGTCGTCGCGCTCGGCGCGGGACTCGGCGTGTGGGCCTCGTCGGACGACGACACCACGACACCCGCCGGATCGGCCGCCTCCCGGCGGGCCGCCCCGGGGACGTCCGCCGCCGGTGACAGCGCCGCCTCGGCCGCCGCCCGGGCCGCGAGCCCGACGCCCAGCCGCTCCTACGCCCTCTCCACCACCCCCCGCACCATCCCCGCCGTCAGCGCCCACACCCCGGCGCGCGGCCCGGGTTGGAAGCCGCAGTCCACCCGCCGGGTGGTGGTGAGCGACGCCGCCCTCGCCGACGAGGGACGGCTGGTCGCCGGTGAGCTGGGACTGACGTACGCGGGGGAGAAGGACGACGTACGTGCCGGCGACCTGCGGCTGGCGCTCAACGACGACGAGGGCGCGAACCCGGAGTCGTACACCATGACCGTGCGCGGCGGGCGGGTCACCGTCAGCGCGCCCTCCGACGCGGGCGTCTTCTACGGCACCCGCACCCTCAAGCAGGAGGTGCACGCCGGCGGCACGGCGCCGGAGGGCGTCGTGCGCGACCGGCCGGCCAAGCCGCAGCGCGGGTTCACGCTGGACATCGCGCGCAAGCACTTCACGGCCGCCTGGATCGAGGACCGGGTACGGGAGCTCGGCGACCTGAAGTACAACCAGCTCGGCCTGCACTTCTCCGACGACCAGGCCTTCCGGATCGAGTCGGACAGCCACCCGGAGATCGTCGCCCGCCAGCACCTGACCAAGGCCGAGGTGAAGAGGATCGTCGACCTCGCGGCGAGCCGGCACATCACCGTCGTGCCCGAGATCGACTCACCCGGGCACCTGGGCGCCGTCCTCGCCGCCCACCCGGAGCTGCAGCTGCGCAACGCGAGCGGGGTCGCGACCCGCGGGGCGATCGACATCTCCAAGGAGGACTCCGCGAGCCTCCTCGACGACCTCCTGGACGAGTACGCCGACGTCTTCCCCGGCGCCTACTGGCACCTCGGCGGTGACGAGTACCAGGCCCTGACGGTGTCCAGCCCGGCGGCCTCCTACCCCCAGCTCGCCGCCGCCGCGACGGCCCGCTACGGCTCCGGCGCGGGCGTCGCCGACCTCACCACCGGCTGGCTCAACGACCGCGCCGACACCGTCCGCGCCCACGACCGGACCATGCGGGTGTGGAACGACGGGTTCTTCCGGGGTACGTCGGTCAAGCCGGCCTCCGACCTCGTGGTCGCGTACTGGACGGGCAAGGAGATCGGGGCGCGGACCCCGACGGAGTACCTGAGCGCGGGGCGCAAGGTCCTCAACTACAACGACGAATACCTGTACTACGTCCTCGGCGAGCCGAACGACTTCGCCTACCCGACCGGGCAGCGGATCTACCAGCAGTGGACCCCGCGGGTGCTGCGCGGCACCACCCCGGTCGCCGCGAAGTACGACGCCCAGATCCTCGGCGGCTCCTTCTCGGTCTGGTGCGACCTCGCGAACTCCCAGACGCAGGCCCAGGTCGCGGCCGGCATCCGGATGCCCCTGCGAGCCACCTCGCAGAAACTGTGGGACGCGGGCACACCACCGCTGACCTGGACCCAGTTCAAGGCGCTGGCCGACCACTTGGGCTGAACGCCCGGGCAACTCCTCGACCACCCGCCGGACTGACTCCGAGTTGGCCGAAACCAACCTCCTGTGACACTCCTGGCCCGTCGCACGCAGTAAGGGGAAGTGCGGGCTCCGTAAGGTCGGTGCCCTGGCGAGGGAGGCGTGGATGAGCCTGGTGGAACTGATTGCTCAGGCCGACGAACGCGGACTGGCTGCCAGCGGGCTGGCTTGTTTGGATCGGTGCGTACCACTGCTCGGGGGTGACGACGAGATCCTGCGACCGCTGTGGGGGAACCTCACGGAGGCCTCCGACGCCGCCGACTGGGGCGATCTGCTGGAACAGGCGCGCGGCAAGCTGGCGTCCGCCGCCGAGGAGGGCGACGAGGCCGGGCGCCTCGCCCGCCGGATGCTGACCGCCGCCCCCGACGACCGCTCCACCGCCGAGGTGCGGCTCTGGGCCGACGCCTGCTCCGTCGCGTCGCTCCAGATACACCGCCTCCTCGACCCGGCCGAGGACGCCTCCTCGGTCGACTCCCGCCGGGAAGGCCGTACGGAGGGCATGCCGCCCCTCGTCGCCGCCGAACTGCGCCGCCAGGTCACCGTCCTGGAGGTGCTCGCGGGCCACGGCGCGGGCGGACTGCGCCGCGCGCTCGAGGTCTCCACCGAAGGGCGCCGGGTGCTGCGCGCGGTGGTCTCGCGACGGGCCCGCGGACGAAAGTGAGCGGAGTGCGGGGAAGGTGGGTCGGTCCTGCACCGGTCCCGCGAAGTCCCCGGAAACGAGTGACGCCACCGCCGCCGACCTCGCTGTTCCAGGTGTGACGCGCAGGACGACCGACCAGACCGACCAGACCGACCAGACCGATCAGACCGACGAGACCGACAAGACGAACCGGACGGACCGGGCCGAACAGCCGGCCCCCCGCCCCTCCGCCGCCGCGAAACCCGTGCGGTGGGCGGCGGAGGCGGTGGCCGCCGCGCCCGACACCATCCGCCCCCACCTCGACCACTCACCACAGAGCCTGTGGCGCGTCGACCGCATGATCGAGGAGCTACGGCGCGAGGGCTCGCCGCACGCCGCCGTGGCGAACCTGCTGCGCGGGCTCGGCGCCTACGCCGGCGAGGTGATCGTCCGGCAGACGGGCGCCGAGTGGTGGGGAGCCGGCGGCGACCACTGGGTCCGCACCCCCGACGGCCGCCTCTGGGAGCCCCTGGACGAGTCCCGCCGCTGCTTCGCCGGCCACGGCTCCCTGCGGCTGCTGTGCCGCGACGCGACGCGGGGCCTCCGCGGCCAGGTGTATTGACCCGCAGGTCGTTCACGCGGTGATGGGTGGCTGGCCGCCGCCCGGGCTCGGACGTGATCAGGGACACCTGCGTGGCCTGTGATGCTTCGGGGCCGCCGACCGCTGGGACAGCGAGGGGCCCGGCCGCTGGGGCCCCCGGTGTGAGCGAAGGGTGGGGTCCATGGGGAGCAAGGCGGACGAGGGGACTCCGGGCGCGACGGAGATGCGGGCCTGCGCCGCCGGGTTCGTCGCGTGGGTCGTCGCCCGGCAGCGGTTGCCGCTCGACTACTCCGTGGCCAGCCTGCGCGTTGCCGACTTCCTGGTCGACGGGCTGCGCAAGGGCGGGGCGGAGCGGGAGCGGGTGCAGGACGCGCTCGTCGGGCTGGGGGCGTACGTCGGTGAGGTGCTCGTGAGGCGGGCCGGCGGGACCTGGGTGGATCTCGACGACGTCCAGCGTGGCTGGTTCGGCCAGTCGGTCGGGGTGCGGATGCCGGACGGACGGGTGTGGAATCCGCTCGGCAAGGTCGTCAACCGGTTCGGGACCGGAGGCGCGGAGGACTCGTTGCGGACCTTCTATCTGACCCTGCACGGCCGTGCCCGGCGGGCGGCCGCCTGACCGCGCGCTGTGACACTTCTGTGAGGCCCGACGCTGATGACCGTGGGGGCGCGGCCGCGTTCGGACCCGGTGTCCGACGGGGGAGTCGCGCGCCGGAACGAACTCCGCACGAACGAGGACAGTCTTGGGCCAGGGAGGGGAATCCCGGCGCGCGCACCCGCACGACGGGGAACTGGGCGCGGCCGTGACGCGGGCCCAGGACGGCGACGAGGCCGCGTTCGCCGTGGCGTACCGGATCGTGCAGCCCGGACTGCTGGGCTATCTGCGCGGGATCGTCGGTGACGACGCCGAGGACGTGGCCTCCGACGCCTGGCTGGAGATAGCCCGGGACCTGGGGCGGTTCAAGGGCGACGGCGCCGGTTTCCGCGGCTGGACGGCGACCATCGCCCGGCACCGGGCCCTCGACCATCTGCGCCGGCTGCGGGTCCGGCCCCGGTCGGCGGCGCTGGACCAGGACGTCGTCCTCGACCTGGCCGGCCCGCACAGCACCCACGACCAGGCGCTGGAGTCGCTCTCCACCGAACACGCCCTGGAACTGGTCCGCGGGCTGCCTCGCGACCAGGCCGAGGCGGTGCTGCTCCGGGTGGTCGTCGGCCTGGACGGGCCCGCCGCCGCCCGCGTCCTCGGCAAGCGCCCCGGCGCGGTCCGTACGGCCGCGCACCGGGGTCTGAAGCGGCTGGCCCGCCAACTCGGCGAGGAGGGCACGGGCGAAGGTGTGACGGATGGCGGCCCCCGAACGCTGGGGGAGTCGATATGAACGGCGCGGGCCGCGAACCGTATGGATCAGTGACGGATGCGGCCACCAGGCCGAACGGTCTGATCGGACGGACGGGACAGAGGCGGAAACGGAATGGGTGAACGACCGGGCGACGGCGCGGGCCACAGCCGTCGGCGTGAGCACCCCGCAGGACGCTCTGCCGCCGACACCGCCGCTGCCCACGACGTGGCGAGGCCGACGGAGCCGGGGCTGGAGGCGCTGCTCGCGCAGGCCCTTCTCGCCCGGGATCCGAGCGGGACCGGTGCCCGTGCCGACCTCGTACCGGACGTGGACGGCGGCAGCGACGGCGAGCGGCGGGCCGTCGCCGCCTTCCGGGCCGCGCGGGACGCGGGCGCGCACCGGGCCCGTACCCGGCGCCGGGACGACTGGCGGCCCCGGGCCCGGCGGCACACGGTCCGCTCGCTGAAGGCCACGCTCTCCGCGCTGGTCGCCGGCCTCGCCCTGGGCGGCGTCGCTTTCGCCGCCATCGGCTCCGCGACGGACGGCCGCGCCGACGCCGAGGGCCGCCCGGAACGGCCGGTCACCGCGACCGCGTCCGGGGCCCGGTCCACCGGCCCCTCCGTGAGCGCGCCCCCGGCCGCCCCCGCCGACCAAGACCGTCCCGTGAGCGCCAAGGACACCGAGGCCCACTGCCGTGCCTACGAGAAGGTCCGGGGGCGCGGCAGGGCGATGGACTCCACGTCCTGGCAGCGGCTCGTGACGGCGGCGGGCGGCGAGGAGAACGTCGCGGCGTACTGCGCGGCGCAGGGTGGGCCCAAGGGGGAGAAGGCCCCGAAGGGCGACAGGACGCCCAAGGCCGACAGGACGGTGAAGGCCGACGCGACCTCGAAGACCGGGAACACTCCGGAGCCGACGGAAAGCCAGAAGGAGGCGAAGGCCGGGAAGCCCGCCGACGCCGACGGGACCGGCAGGGCCGAGGACACCGCCAGGGCCGCCAAGGGCGGGGCCGAGGGCGAGTAACCGGTTGCCGCCAAAGCAACGGCCGAGGCCGCCACCCCCCACAGGAGAGGCCCCGGCCGTCGCGCGGCACGGGCCGCGCGGCGGCCCGTACTCCCTACAGCGCCATGAGTGCGTTTTCTGTCACACCTGCGGAGCACCCGCTCGCGTCACGAGTCAGTTGCATGTTCCACGGACGTGGACGGGCGGCTGTTTCAGGTCGTAACGTGCCTTTCGCGCCGGACGGCGAAGCGGCGGACCACCGCACCGACCTGCGGTCACCGACCGTGAACCATCGACCGAGGAACCACGACGTGGGGGACGACGCGGAGCTGACAGCCGCGGTGCTCGCGGCACAGAACGGGGACGAGACCGCGTTCCGGACTGTGTACCGCGCTGTGCACCCGCGGCTGCTCGGGTACGTACGGACGCTCGTCGGCGATCTCGACGCCGAGGACGTGTCCTCCGAGGCCTGGCTCCAGATAGCCCGGGACCTGGAGCGGTTCAGCGGTGACGCGGACCGCTTCCGAGGCTGGGCCGCCCGGATCGCCCGCAACCGCGCGCTGGACCACGTACGCATGCGCGGGCGGCGCCCGGCGACGGTCGGCGACGAGACCGAACTGACCGGTCGTGCCGCCGAGTCCGACACCGCGGGCGAAGCCATCGAGGCGCTGGCCACCGGCCGCACCCTCGGCCTCATCGCCCGGCTGCCGCAGGACCAGGCGGAGGCCGTCGTCCTGCGGGTCGTCATGGGCCTGGACGCCAAGACGGCCGCCGAGACGCTCGGCAAGAGGCCCGGAGCCGTGCGTACGGCCGCGCACCGCGGCCTGAAGAAGCTCGCCGAACTGCTCGGCGAGGATCCGGAGACGGCCGGCGTGCTCGACGCGCTGCCGCCTCAGCGAGAACCGCGCTCGCGCGCGGTGACGTCCGCCGGTGTGACGCATACGCGCGCGCGGACGCAGAAGGACATGTGATGGCCGACAAGCAGGACAGGTGGCTCGATCGCGAAACGGCGGAGCGTCTGCTGCGCGGTGAGTCACCCGACAACGCTGTCGGTGGCGCCGCAGAGGAGGCCGAGCGGCTCGCCCGGACCCTCGGCGCGCTCTCCGCGCCGGCCGCCGAGCTCCTGCACGCCGACGAGGAACTCCCCGGCGAGGCCGCGGCCCTGGCCGCCTTCCGCAAGGCCCACGCGGACCGCGCCGACCTCGCCCGCCACGCCGGTCCCGGCGGCCGCCCCGCCGCGAGCGCCGGTGAGACCACGGCCGCCGCCGACCGCCTCCGTGTCGTGCCCGCCGCCGACGCCGGACTCGTACGCATCGGCGGCCCGGTCCCGGAGGCCGGAGGCCGTACCCGTTGGGGCCGGCCCGCGCGTCTGGGGCTGGCCGCCGCGCTGGCCGCCGGGATGGTGGGCGGGATCGCGGCCGGGACGGGTGTCCTGCCGACCCCGTTCGACGGCGTCGGACCGGCCCGCCCCGTGGCTTCCGTGTCGGCGCCCGTGCCCCCGGACGAGCACTCGCGCGCCTCACCCGCACCGGACGCCTCGGGCGGCGACACCGGCTCGGCGTCCCCGGACGACGGCACGGACGGCACCGGCCGCGAGGACGCCGGGAAGGGGAGGACGGGCGACGACGCCACGGCCGCCCCGGGCTCCCGCGGCACCTGGCCGACCGGCGTGACCTCGTCCTGCCGGGACCTGAGCGCGGGCCGCACCCTGGACACCGAGCGCCGCCGGACCCTGGAGCACCTCGCGGGCGGCCCGACGCGCGTGCCGAAGTACTGCGCGGGCGTCCTCGACGGGACCCCGGCCGGGAACCCCCGCGGCGACGACCGCACCTCGAACGGCACGGCCGGCCGGAACGGCGGCAAGAGCCAGGACGGACGCGGAGGTCACGACGGGGGCTCGGGCGACAAGGGCGGTTCGGGCGGCGGTTCCGATGACGACGATGACGGTGGCCGTGACCGAGACGGCCGCGGTGGCCATGGCGGCGGTGCCCATGGCCCTGGTGGCCATGGCGGTGACGGCCGTAACGGCATCGGCAGCGGCCGATCGGGCGGCTCCGGTCACTCCGGTCACTCCGGATGGTCCGGCGGGTCCGGCCACTCGGGCGGGTCGGGCCACTCGGGCGGGTCGGGCCACTCGGGCGGGTCGGGCGGAAACTCGTCCTCGCAACGCCACTGACCTGCGGCTTCGCGGATCACGAAAACTTTCTTCGCCAGGGGTGTGACGTTTTCGGGGGCCGGGGCGCAGTAACAAGTGAGCCGACTGGTCATCGGCCCTTGCACAGAGCCGGGGTTCCCCCCGTACTTCCGGCTCGTGCGCTCGGCGCGGGCGGGACACGTTCCCCCGGTCCCGCTCGCGCCCCAAACACCTCGCCTCCTCACCCCTCGCAGGCCCTCGCGCTCACCAGGACACGACGACCTTGTCGCCGTTCCTCACCTGCGCGAAGAGACTCGCGATCGCCGCCTCGTCCCGTACGTTGACGCACCCGTGCGAGGCCCCCGCGTACCCCCGCGCCGCGAAGTCGGACGAGTAGTGCACCGCCTGCCCGCCGCTGAAGAACATCGCGTACGGCATCGGTGAGTCGTAGAGCGTGGACACATGGTCCCGCGACTTCCAGTAGACGTGGAACACCCCCTCCCGGGTGGGCGTGTACTGCGAGCCGAAGCGGACCGACACCGTCGTCAGGGTCCGGCCGTCGATCATCCAGCGCAGGGTGCGGGTCGTCTTGTCGATGCACAGCACCCGTCCGGACAGGCATCGGGCATCGGGCGCGGCGGCCGGCCGGCCGCCCATCAGGTACAGCTCCCACTCACCGGGTTCGTGCGTCATCCCCAGCAGCCGCTGCCAGGTGACGGTGTCGGTCTTCCCGGTCCTCGGCAGCCCGCGCTTGCCCTGGAACCCCTTCACCGCCTGCTCGGTGAGGTCGCCGTACGTCCCCGTGGGCCCCTCGAAGAGCCAGGCGACCTGGCGCAGCCGGGCCTGGAGCTCGCGGACGTCAGGTCCGGTGTCGCCGCGCGACCACAGGACGGCGGGCGGCGGGGCGCTGGTGGCCGGGCGGCTCGGCCTGCCGCCGGTGGTCGTCCCGGCCGGGCCTGCCGTCGCCGTCGCCGTCGGCGGTGAAGCCGTTCGCCCGCCGGCGTCGGGCGACGCCGGCGGGCGCGCTTTTCCGTCCGAGTCGGGGGCCTGCACGCTACAGCCGCACACCGTCACCAGGGCCGCCGTGCCGGCCAGGACGGCGATCGATCTCCGCATCCGCATGACTGAGATGTTCCCCCCGGATGACGCCTGGCGAACGGACCGGCATTGTGGGGACCGAAAGCGTCGCCGCTCCGTCGCCGCCACTCTGTGAGGAAGGTCAAAGAGTGTCCCCCTCCACCGGGTGCGCGCCCGCCGATACAGTCCGTCGGAAGGCCGGGCTGTACTGACGGGTAACTGGCGAAGCGGGGCGAGTGGCCGACAGGCCGATCGATCAGTCGAAGCAACGGGTATTGCTCAGCGGGAGGCATCACACCCATGGCGCGTGAGTCGGAGTCCGGACTGCCCATCGAGCCGGTGTACGGGCCGGATGACCTGGCGGGCTGGGACCCGGCCGAGCAGCTGGGCGAGCCGGGCCGGTACCCCTTCACCCGGGGCGTCTACCCGTCGATGTACACCGGCCGCCCCTGGACCATGCGCCAGTACGCGGGCTTCGGCACGGCGGTGGAGTCCAACGCCCGCTACCAGCAGCTGATCGCGAACGGCACGATGGGCCTGTCGGTCGCCTTCGACCTGCCCACCCAGATGGGCCACGACTCCGACGCGCCGATCGCGAGCGGTGAGGTCGGCAAGGTGGGCGTGGCGATCGACTCGGTCGAGGACATGCGGGTGCTGTTCGGCGGGATCCCGCTGGACAAGGTGTCGACGTCGATGACGATCAACGCGCCGGCGGCGCTGCTGCTGCTGATGTACCAACTGGTCGGCGAGGAGCAGGGCGTGCCGGCCGACCGGCTCACCGGCACGATCCAGAACGACGTGCTGAAGGAGTACATCGCGCGGGGGACGTACATCTTCCCGCCGAAGCCCTCGCTCCGGCTGATCGCCGACATCTTCAAGTACTGCAGGGCCGAGATCCCGAAGTGGAACACCATCTCGATCTCGGGCTACCACATGGCGGAGGCGGGCGCGTCCCCGGCGCAGGAGATCGCCTTCACGCTGGCGGACGGCATCGAGTACGTGCGTACGGCGGTGGCGGCGGGAATGGACGTGGACGACTTCGCGCCCCGCCTGTCCTTCTTCTTCGTGGCCCGTACGACGATCCTGGAAGAGGTCGCGAAGTTCCGTGCCGCGCGCCGGATCTGGGCGCGGGTGATGCGGGAGGAGTTCGGCGCGAAGAACCCCAAGTCGCTGATGCTGCGCTTCCACACGCAGACGGCGGGTGTGCAGCTGACGGCCCAGCAGCCCGAGGTGAACCTGGTCCGGGTCGCGGTGCAGGGCCTGGCGGCGGTCCTGGGCGGCACCCAGTCGCTGCACACGAACTCCTTCGACGAGGCGATCGCGCTGCCCACGGACAAGAGCGCGCGCCTGGCCCTGCGCACCCAGCAGGTGCTCGCCTACGAGACGGACGTGACAGCGACCGTCGACCCCTTCGCCGGCTCCTACGTCGTCGAGAAGATGACCGACGACGTGGAGGCGGCGGCCGTCGAGCTGATGAAGAAGGTCGAGGACCTCGGCGGCGCGGTGTCGGCCATCGAGCACGGCTTCCAGAAGTCCGAGATCGAGCGGTCCGCCTACCGGATCGCGCAGGAGACCGACTCCGGCGAGCGGGTCGTGGTCGGCGTCAACCGCTACCAGCTCGACGCCGAGGAGCCCTATGAGCCGCTGCGCGTCGACCCGGCCATCGAGGCCCAGCAGGCGGAGCGCCTCGCGAAGCTGCGGGCCGAGCGCGACCGGGCGGCGGTGGACGCGGCCCTGGACGCCCTGAAGAAGGCGGCCGAGGGTGAGGACAACGTCCTGTACCCCATGAAGGACGCGCTGCGGGCCCGGGCGACCGTGGGTGAGGTGTGCAACGCCCTCCGGGAGGTCTGGGGGACGTACGTGCCGTCGGATGCCTTCTGAGCTGGGCGGTTCCCCCGGATGGTGATCGAGGGCGGCCTCCGCGCGCAGCCGGTCACCCTCGTGGAGAGTGATCCCCGAGAAGGAGGATGCCGTGGCCGTACTGCTCTGCGGACACCCTTCTCGACGGCTGACGCTCAGGCGCCGGCCGCCGCCGCGTAGCGGTCCATGCCCTCCGTCGTGTCGCCCGCCCAGCCCACATGACCGTCCGGGCGGACCAGGAACACCCCGTCCTCCAACGTCAGCAGGGTCCAGTCCGGGCCCCTGAGCCGGTCGAAGAGGCGGACGCCGTCGACCGTCAGGTCCGGGACGCGATCGCCGGCGCGCAGCGAACCCGGGGCCGGCCTCGTCTCCTCGCTCAGTGACGAGTGCCGGTAGTGCAGGCCCAACTGCCGCGTCCCCGCGCCCCTGCGCGCCTCGTCCCGGTGGATCGCCGTCGACACGCCGAGGACGTGCGCGGCGACCGGACGCCGTTCCTCCTCGTAGGTGTCCAGCAGGGCTTCCGGCGCCCGCCCGCTCAGCACCGCACCCAGTTTCCAGCCCAGGTTGTACGCGTCCTGGACGCTGGTGTTGAGCCCCTGGCCGCCGGCCGGGGAGTGGACGTGCGCCGCGTCCCCGGCGAGGAAGATCCGGCCGTCGCGGAAGCGTTCCGCCAGGGCGGCGCGCGGGCGGAAGTCGGACGCCCAGAAGAGCTCCGTCACCGCCCCTGGTGCGAGGTGGGTGCGCTCCGAGACCAGCTCGCGGATGCCCTGCATGGAGAGGTCCGGATCCGTCCCGCCGGGGAGCCGCGCCACCAGCTGGAACTGGTCCGTCCCGGCCAGCGGGCACAGCGCCAGGAACCCCGAGTCCGGCCCGCTCGGCGGGAACAGATGCCACCAGGTCCGGTCCAGGCCGGGGATCCGCACGTCCGCCACCAGGGCCGCGTCCGGGTCGAGTGTCTCGCCCCTCATCGTGATGCCCAGCGCGCGGCGCACCGCCGAGCGGCCGCCGTCCGCGGCGACGGCGTACCGGGCGCGGACCGGCTCGCCGGAGCCGAAGTGCGCCGTCACACCCTCGCTGTCCTGCTCGAGCCGCACCACCTCACGGCCGAAGGCCACGGTCCCGCCCAGCTCAGTCAGCCGGGCCAGCAGGACCTCCTGGTTGCGCCACTGCGGGACCATCCAGGGGATGGTGAAGCGGCAGCCCACCTCGCCGTCCTCCGCCGGGTCGAACATCGCGTGCTCGCCGGCCTGCTCGCCGTCCGCCCAGATCATGCCCACCGGGTACGGGCCACCGGCGGCGAGGATCTCATCGAGGACGCCGAGGTCCTCGTAGACCTCCATCGTGCGTGGCTGGAGGCCCTTGCCGCGGGAGCCGGGGGCAAGGGTGTCGCCGCCTTCCACCACCAGCGCGTCCACTCCGCGCCGGGCCAGGTCGATGCCGAGGGCGAGGCCGGTGGGGCCGGCACCCACGATCAGGACGTCCACGTCCGCATAGCTGTCCATATCCATGCAACTCTCCTTAACGTCGTTAAGTTCCGTCGTTCCACGAGAGTGGCCTTAACGGCGTTAAGCTGTCAAGCGTGAGTACCGAACGACGCGCCCCCCTCGACCGCAAGCGAGTGGCGGACACCGCGCTCAGGCTCCTCGACGAGGCAGGTCTCGACGGGCTGACCCTGCGTGCCATCGCCAGGGAGCTGGACGTCAAGGCGCCCGCTCTGTACTGGCACTTCAAGGACAAGCAGGCCCTGCTGGACGAGATGGCGACCGAGATGTACCGGCGGATGGTCGCGGGCACCGCGCTCGATCCCGCCGACACCTGGCGGGACCGGCTGCGCAAGGCCAACCACGGGCTGCGCGCGGGGCTCCTCGCTCACCGCGACGGCGCCAAGGTCTTCAGCGGCTCCCGTTTCACGGGCAACGACCACGCAGTGCAGATGGAGGAGACCCTGCGCCTGTTCACGGCCGCCGGCTTCACCTTCGCCGACGCCGTACGCGCCTCGTCGACCGCGTACGCGTTCACCATCGGGTTCGTCACCGAGGAGCAGGGCGTGCAGCCGCTGCCGGGCGAGCGGCGCGAGGGGTTCGACGTCGAGGAGCGCGCACGGCTGCTCGCCGAGTTCCCGTTGTCGGCGAAGGCGGGCGCGGAGATCTTCGAGGACTACGACCGGCAGTTCGAGGAGGGTCTGGAAATCGTCGTGGCCGGAATCTCCGCGCGGTACGGGATTCCTTGACCGAAGGCCTGACGGCCCGCCCGGGCGCGGGCCGGCTCCGTAAGTCGATTCACCGCATTGCACCACTCATCGCGCGTTCGAGTCGCGTTCATATCGCGCCCCTACGTTCGCCGAATGCCTGACATATCCAGACGGGCGCAGGAGTTCCGCGCGCCCCGTCAGCGTGGTGGCGCCGCGCTCGTCTCCTATGTACTTCCCGTCTTCAACGAACAGGACGGAATCCGCCACTTCCACGAGGAACTCGTGGCGGCCCTGGGTGAACGCCCGGAATTCACCTTTGAGTTGATCTACGTCAATGACGGCTCCGCCGACGGCACGCCGGCCATTCTGGAAGACATCGCGAAGAACGACCGGCGCGTCCGGGTCGTCGACTTCGCGCGCAACTTCGGGCACCAGATGGCCATCACGGCCGGTATCGACGAGGCGCGCGGCGATGCCGTCATCGTCATGGACACCGACCTCCAGGATCCGCCGAAGGTCAGCCTCCAGCTGATCGACGCCTGGCGGGAGGGCGCGGAGATCGTGCACGCCCGTCGGCGCAGCCGACAGGACACCTTCTTCAAGAAGGCCACCGCGCACGCCTATTACCGGCTCCTGCGGTCCTCCAGCGACGTGGACATCCCGCTGGACACCGGCGACTTTCGGCTCATGGACCGCCGCGCCGCCGACGAGCTGCGGCGCTTCAGGGAGCGCAGCCGGTTCGTGCGCGGCATGGTCGCCTCGATGGGCTTCCGGCAGAGCGAGGTGCACTTCGACCGCGACGAGCGGTTCGCCGGAGAGACCAAGTACCCGCTGCGCAAGATGGCGCGGCTCGCCATCGACGGGCTGACCGGCTTCTCCACCGCGCCCCTGCGGATGATCACCAAGCTGGGCTTCGCGGTGCTCGCGCTCTCCCTGATCGGGATCTGCTACGCGCTCGCCATGAAGATGCTGCGACCGGAGATCACGGTCTCCGGCTGGACGATGCTGATGGTCGTCGTGCTGTTCCTCGGCGGTGTGCAGATGCTGTCGCTGGGCGTGCTGGGCAGCTATGTCGGGCGTACGTACAACGAGGTGCAGGGCCGGCCCCTGTACACCGTGCGGCAGGTCATCTCGCACGACGTGGCGCAGGACGTGGAGGCCGGCGGCGACGGCACCGGCCATGTCCGCTGAGCGCGTGGTGCGCGCCACCGGCTCCCGTACGGGCGCCGGCTCCGGCCCTCCGGCGCGCACCGGGCCCGGCCCGCGGGGCACCGAGTCCGAGGGCAACGACACAGCACGGGGCGCCGACTCCCCTGCTGGGAGCGGCTCCCCGGAGGGCGCCGGCGCCCGCGATCTCCGGCAGCTCATCACGTACGCGCTGGTCGGCGGCAGCGGCGTCCTCCTCGACCTGGGCGCGTTCCTGCTGCTCCACAACGTGGCCGGACTGCACGAGCAGCTGGCCAACGTGCTCTCCACCAGCCTCGGCATCACCAACAACTTCGTCCTGAACGCCCTGTTCACCTTCGGCAAGCGCGACCGTCCGCTGCCGCGCTATCTGCGCTTCTACGCCGTCGGCCTGACCGGCATCGCCCTGACGTTCGTGCTGCTCGCGGTGTTCTCCCGGGGGCTCGGAATCGACCCGAACCTCGTGAAGGCCGGCTCGCTGCCCCTGGTGCTGGTCTTCCAGTTCGCGCTCAACAGAAAGTGGAGCTTCGCATGAATCTCGGCGTCATCGGCGCGGGAGCGACCGGCCTCACCGCCGCGTACGACGCGGTCAAGGAGGGTCACGCGGTCACCGTCCTGGAGGCCGCCGACGAACTGGGCGGGCTCGCCGCGTCGATCCCCGTCGGGGGAGTGCCGCTGGAGCGCTACTACCACCACATCTTCCGCAGCGACCGCGAGATGATCGAGCTCATCGAGGAGCTGGGCCTGGGCGGCGACCTGCGCTTCCACAGGACCACCACCGGTGTGTACCGGGGCGGGCGGACGCACCCCTTCAGTACGCCGCTGGAGATGCTGACCTCCCCGCTGTACGGCCTGCCCGCCGGAGTCCGCTTCGGCCTGTCCTCGGCGTGGCTGAAGGTCGTGCGCGACGGGGAGCGGTTCACCGACCGCACCGCCCTGAGCTGGCTGAACAAGTGGGCCGGGCGGCGCGCCACCGAGGCCGTCTGGGAGCCGCTGCTGCGCGGGAAGTTCGGCGACCGCGCCGACCAGGTGTCCATGGCCTGGCTGTGGGCGCGCGTGCACTGCCGCACCTTCGAACTCGGGTACCTGGACGGCGGGTTCGACCGGGTGTACGCGACGCTCGCCGACCGGATCGCCGAGCGCGGCGGCAGGGTCGAGTTCGGAAAGCGGATGGAGACGATCCGCCAGGACGGCGACGACGGGCCGGTCACCGTGCGCACCGCCGACGGCGCCTCGTACGCCTTCGACCACCTGATCGTCACCGCTCCGCAGCCCGCCTTCGCCAAGGCCGTCGACGCGCCGGCCGACGACGCCGTCCGGCGCAACCAGTACCTGGGCGCGACCTGCTTCGTCCTGGAGCTGGACCGCAGCGCCGTCCCGTACTACTGGCTCAACATCAACGAGCCCGAGTTCCCCTTCCTCGCGGTCGTCGAGCACACGCGGATGGTCGACCCGGCTCAGTACGGGGGCCGTCACATCCTCTACGTGGGCAACTACGTCGAGCGGGACGACTGGCGCTTCACCACCGATCCGGCCGAGCTGCTGGAGCGGTATCTGCCCTGGCTCAAGCGGCTGAACCCGGAGTTCGACCGCTCCTGGATCCAGGACTGGCACTTCTCCCGGGCGCCCTTCGCGCAGCCTGTGGTCACCCCCGGGTACAAGGCGCTGATCCCCGGCCACCGGACCGGTCTCAGCCGGGTGACGCTCGCGACGATGGCGCAGATCTACCCGCAGGACCGGGGCCAGAGCTACTCGGTGGAGCTGGGTCACAAGGCGGCGCGCATCGCGGGCGTCGCCTGACCTGCCGCAGGGAGACAGGTCGCGGCGAACAGGCTGCGGACAGCGGGGCCCAGGGATGAGGCTCCGGAGAACAGGCCCCGGCGGAGGAGTTCACCGCCGGGGCCTGCCGGGGCCTGCCGGGGGCCCGCCGGGTGCGCGGTACGCGGTACGCGTCTCAGCGGCGCGCGGTGCACACCACGAGCTGCCGCCCCTCCGGCTGGGGGCACTCGTACGCCCTGCGGATGTCGGCGGCGATCCGCGGGTCGATCACGCCCAGGGACAGCCAGCCGGGCTGGTAGACGGCGTAGGCGGCCGGGTGCTCCTGGGTGATGCAGCGGACGTTCTCCCGGGTCGACTCGAGCGAGGGCACCTCGGTGAGCCGCTTGGGCACGTTGAAGAACGTGGGGAAGGGGTACCGGCAGGCGGTGGAGTGGCCGATGTAGTACGCCTGCTGGCCGAAGGTCAGGTACAGCACGGGCACCCCGGCCGGGAGCCGGGCGTCGACCTGCTCGGCCGCCGTCCGCCCCGACCGCGCCTGCACCTTGAGTTCGGCGTTGGTCGTGACGATGTTCCCCTCGATCACCCGGACCCCGGACGTGGGCCACACGGTCGCGGCCAGGCACACGACGAGCGCGAGGACCGGCAGGGCGACCGGGACGCGGCCGGCGCGCGGACGCGGTGTCCGCACCCGCAGCAGGTCCAGCCCGCCGGCGAGCAGGGCAGCGACCGAGGCGAGCCAGGCGAGCACCGCCGTGTCGACGTCCGCACGGACGAAGGCGAGCAGCGGGGCCAGCGCGCCGTACAGGAGGGCGAGCACGGTGAGGCACAGCGGAGGCCGGCCGTGGGCGCCGTACCAGCGGCCGATCGCGAGGCCGGTCACGGCCGCGGCCACCACCGGCAGGCTCTCGCCGTGGTAGGCGAACCAGTTGCCCTGGTAGACCACGACGGCCAGACCGATGACGAGGAGCAGCAGCGTGACGAGCACGGCCTCGACGCGCTGCCGGCGCGAGGAGAGCGTGGCGGCGAACAGCAGCAGCGCTCCGGGCAGCAGCGCGAGCACCGGCGTCAGCGCGATGCGGTCGCCCAGGTAGTCGGCGGTGCGCAGCAGCAGGTCCGGGAGGACGACCGGCTCGTTGCCCAGCGCGTGCGCGTTGATGTACGGCATGTCGCGCAGCCACTGGAGTTCGCGCGAGCCCGACCAGGCGCTGAGCGCGAACAGCAGGCCGGTGCCGACGGCGGTGGCGGCGGCCAGCAGCAGGCCCCGTACGCGGTCCACGGCGAAGACCACGAGGAGCGCCATCGCGGCCGTGCCCGCGGTGGAGTACTTCATCAGCACGGCGAGACCGAGCGGCAGCGCGGCGAGCACGGCGGCCCGCGGGCGGCCGCGGACGCCGAGCGCGGCGGCGACGGCCACCGTCGCGAAGACGATCGCGAACCACTCCGGCTGCAGGTAGTCGATGACGGGCGCGAAGGCCAGGGTGAGGGCGGGCAGGCCCGAGACGAGCAGCGCGTCCCGCTCGGGCATGCGCCGGCGAAGCGCCCGGTGCAGCAGAAGACCGGCGGCCGCGCACAGCGCGAGGCCGATGAGCCGCAGGAGGGCTTCGCGCACCGCGTCCGGTCCGCCGGTGACGGAGTCCAGACCGTGGAGCAGCCACCGGTAGAAGAAGGGCCGGTGGGCGAATATCTCGGAGGGGGAGAGCCCGCTCGCCCCGGTCGTCCGCAGGGCGGCGAGTACATAACGGATGTCGAGAAAGACGCCGGCGGTGAGGGTCGTGTGGATCAGCAGCGCGGCGGTGGTGACGACGGTGGTCCATCCCGCGGGAGAGGTGAGGCGCAGCCGACGCGATGCCGGTCCGGGCCGGCTCTGCCCGCGCTGGGCGGCGGGCGGAGGTGAGGTGGATATATCGGTCACGTGCGCGAACGTAGCATCGAATTCCGCGGGAATACGGGGCGGTGGAAAGGGCGAGCGGTCGGCTCACCAGTTCTTCATCTGTGATTCTCCGGCCCGATTCGGATGTCACTCCGAATTCACCTGGGTTTCGGCGATGGGACATGCGAATGCCGATCCTGTTTTCTTAGGATCACTTGACTTCCCGCTGAGAATCCAGGTGCGCACACGTGGCCAACACACCGACCCTGTCCGTCGTCGTCCCCTGCTACAACATCGAGTCGTACCTGCCCGAGACCGTGACCAGCCTGGTCAACAACGCGCGGGACGACTTCGAGTTCATCTTCGTCGAGGACGGATCCACCAAGGACAGGACCTATGAGGCGCTCCTCGCCCTGACGGAGCGGCTCGGGAACAGCCGAGTGATCCGGCACGAACACAACGGCGGACTGGCCACCGCGCGCAACACCGGCATCGACGTGGCGGAAGGCCGCTACCTCACCTTCCTCGACGGCGACGACTGGCTGGCGCCGGGCCATCTGGCCCAACTGGTGGACGCCGTCGAGCGGTTCGACGTCGACTTCGTACGCACCGACCACGTACAGGTCACGGGGATCGAGCGGGCCGTCCACCGGGCGCCCGAGGGCCGCCGCCACACCCCGCTCGACCCGCGTACCTCCATCCTCCCCGTCGACGACACCACGATGGTCGACTACCCGTACGCCTGGGCCGGCGTGTACCACCGCCGGCTCCTCGACCGGGGCATGCTCCGCTTCCACGACGGGCTGCGCACCGCCGAGGACCGGCCGTGGATCTGGGACCTCCACCGCAGGGCGGACTCCTACGCCGTCGCCAGTCTGCACGGCGTCTTCTACCGCCGGGGCATCGCCAGTTCGCTCACCCAGATCGGCGACGTGCGCCAGCTGGACTTCTTCCGCTCCTTCGACCTCGTCCTGGCCGAGCTCGCCGACGATCCCGAGGCCGGCCGGCTGCGCGGGAAGGCGCTGCGCAACTTCTGCGTCGTCATCGCCCACCAGCTGCTCGACCGGCGCCGGTTCGAACGCAGTGTGGCCGCGAAGCTGAAGCGGCTGGCCGCCGAGGCGCTGGGCGCGATGACCGAGGAGGAACTGAGCGAGGCCGTGGTGGGGATGGGCGAGGAACGCGTACACGTGCTGCGCCGGGTCCGCGGCGGCATGAAGGGTGTGGCGGCGTGATCCAGATGTTCTGCTCGGCCACCCAGTACGCGGCCGCGACCGTCACCGCCGCGATCCGCGCCGGGCAGTTCGGCCCGCGCGAGGGCGTCCGCCGCATCCTCGTCGTCAGCAACACCGCCGCCGCACCGGAGGTCGGCACCCCGCTGGACCGGATGGCCGGCTTCGAGAGACTGCGCCCCGAGTTCGACCAGGTGTACTCCTGGAACGAGTTCATCTCCCCGCACCACCCGGCCGGCTGGTCGCCGCGCGCCCAGGACACCCGACTCTGGGAGAAGGCCGTACGTCTCGCCTGGGACCTGGGTGACGAACTCGTGGAGATCGCCTGCGAGTCCATCCAGGCCAACCCCTCCCGCGCGATCGCCGACATCTTCGCGGACAGCCCGATCCACGTGTACGCGGACGGCCTGATGAGCTACGGCCCCACCCGCAACCGCATCCCGCACGGCCTGAGCAGCCGCATCGCGCGCGTGCTCCACCTCGACCTGGTGCCCGGTCTGCGGCCGATGCTCCTGTCCGAGTACGGAGTCCGGCCCGAGGCGGTGCCGGGTGAGGCGATCGTCGACGTCCTCGCGCGGATCGGCGAGTCCGGCGCCCACGTTCTCGCCGAGCGGCTCCCGGCCGACCGTCCGGCCACCGCCGTACTCCTCGGCCAGTACCTCTCCGCGATCGACCTGATCACCCAGGACGAGGAGGAGCGGCTGCACATCCGCATGCTGCGTGCCGCCGCCCGCGCGGGCCACGAGGACGTCCTGTTCAAACCGCACCCGAGCGCGCCCGCCGTCTACGGCGAGTCCCTGGAGGCGGCCGCCGGGGAACTCGGCGTGCGGCTCACCGTGCTGAACGAGCCGATCCTCGCCGAGACCGTCTTCGCCTTCCTGAAGCCCAAGCTGGTCATCGGCTGCTTCTCCACGGCGCTGATGACCGCCGCCGCCTTCTACGGCATCCCCGTCGCCCGCGTCGGCACGGAGCTGCTCCTGGGCCGCATCACGCCGTACGAGAACAGCAACCGCGTCCCGCTCACCATCATCGACGCGGCGCTGCCCGACGCGGAGCGGGCGGAGCCCGGCGCCCCCGTCGAACTCGCGGGAGCGGCCGAGGAGCTGACGCCCCTGATCCGGGCCGTGGGGTACTGCATGCAGTCCCGCAAGCACCACGCCCTGCGCGCGGAGACGGCCGCCTGGCTCGCCGCCCATCTGACCGGCCCGTCCCCGTACCAGCGCTACTTCAAGCGCCGCCGCCTCACGAGCCTCCGCCTCCCCGGCGGCGGCCCGGTCCGCGCGGAGGCACTGCGCCGCAATCCGGCGGTGCGGCGAGCGGTACGCCGAATCCGGTCGACGGCACGTCAGGGCTAGGTCTCTCGTTCGGATCAGGCACCAGGGGTCGCGAGCCCTGGTGCCTGATCCGCCCTGATCCAAACGAAAGACTCCGGATCGGCGTAGGCACCCGCGTCCCGCAGGGGCGCGGGGAACCGCGCGACCAGCCCACCGGCCCGCGGGTCTACTCCGGCGCCTCCCGCCGCACGGCGAGCGCCCGCTTCAGCCGCGGTCCGAGCGGCTTCTCCACGAAGCGGTGGAGAAGCCACGCGATGCCGAGCATCGACAGCACCGTCGTGCCGAACGTCAGCCACGGGCTCAGCCCGAAGTCGCGGTACAGCACCCGGATGAAGAACCAGCCCAGGTGCTCGTGGATCAGATAGAAGGGGTAGGTCAGCGCCCCGGCCACCGTCAGCCAGCGCCGGTTCGCCCGGCTCGTCCGGCCCAGGGCCACCGCGGCGACGGCGACGAAGGCGACGAGGACGATCAGCTGGATGACGTACGGGCTGCGGTGGAAGGCGCCCTGCGGGCCGGGGTGCCACAGGGCGGTGACCGAGTAGCGCTGGCCGAGCAGGAAGCTGAAGACCACGATGCCCCAGGGCAGCAGGCTGTTGCCGAAGCGGTGGATCAGGTAGAGGGCGAGACCGCCGATGAAGTACGGGGCGTGGTCGCGCATCACCAGCTCGTCGGTCAGCGGGTTGTCGGCGACCCGGGCGAAGACGCCGGCCAGCGTCCACAGGCAGCAGAACATCACCACCCTGCGGTAGGTCACGCCCCGCCAGACCACGAACAGCGCGAACAGGGCGTAGAAGCGCACCTCCACCCAGAGCGTCCAGTCCACCCCCAGCACCCGGGGCACACCCATCGGCTGTTGCAGCATGGTGAGGTTGGTGAGGATCTCGTCCGAGCGCAGCGGCGAGGCCACCACCGGCAGGGCGAGGCCGGCGGCGGTGACCAGGACGATCGCCGCCCAGTACGCGGGGTACAGACGGGCCACCCGGGAGCGGAAGAAGTCGCCGATGCTCCGGCCCCAGCTGCTCATGCAGATCACGAATCCGCTGATCAGGAAGAAGAACTGCACGCCCAGACTGCCGTAGGTCGCGAACTGCGACAGCGTCGGAAACCTCACGGACGGGGACTGGTGCCAGGACTGCGCGACCTCGCCGTTCTTGCCGGCGTAGTGGTAGAAGCAGACCATCAGGGCTGCCAGCAGGCGCAGTCCGTCCAGGGTGCGCAGCCGGCTCTCCGCCCGGGGCCGGACCGGAGCCCGGTCGGGGAGGAGAAGGTCCAGCCGCGGGGCCGGTGTCGTCGGAACCAATGGCGGGGCCGGTGCCGCCGCCTGGTCAGCCGCGCTCATCCTGGAGACCTTCCGTGGGAGTCGTGAGGTGTGTTCCGTCGTACGCGGCGGTCGTCGCCGTCGCGTCGGCGACTGGACGCCGGGCAGCTCCGACAGGTGAGGGACGAGTGACGGCTGACCGTGGACGGCGTGCGAATGACGTTCGGATGAACGGCCGCACCGTCATGTCCTGCTTCCGGTCGTCGCCCGCTTCAGGGCCCGCGCCCGCCGTGCGAGACGGCGCACGGTCGCGTTGCGCGGGATGAAGGCGAGCTGGTTCGGTACGGCACCGGGGAGGGCCAGCGCCGCCAGCCGCCGGCGCTTGAAGTAGCGCCAGGTGTGCGGGTCGAGGTGGGTGGAGAGATAGCGCTCCGCCTCACCCAGCAGCCCGGGGTAGATCCTGGGCTGCATCGCGTAGCCGACGGTCCTCAGGAGCGCGGACAGTTCGTCCACCCGCTCCGGCGACGGCATGGCCCATGCCTCCACCGCCTGCCCGTCCGCCAGGTCCGGCAGCAGCGCGTCGACGATGGTGAGCGGCACCCGGTTGCTGTTCTGGTACGGGGTGAGCCCGGCCAGCACGGTGCCGGTGCCGACCCGGGCGACCGGGAGGCCGTACAGACCGGCGGCGGTGAGCAGCGCGGTCGAGAAACAGCCGACGACGAGGGCGGGCCGCAGCCGCTGGTAGGCCACCTCGGCGAGCACGGGACGGTCGAGGAGGACGAGTTCGGCGCCCAGCCTCTCCGCCTCGTCCTCCAGCAGCCGGGACCAGCGGGCGGGTGCCACCGGGTGCGGCTTGAAGACGAGCCTGCGGTGCCCGAGTGCCACGGCGCCGCGCACCATGTCCAGATGCAGCGCCTCCTCCTCGGCGTCGCCGATGATGCCGAGCGCCGAGAGGTACTGCCCCAGGAGCAGGGCCGGCCGTTCCCCGGGAGTGTCCGGCTCGGTTTCGGTGGAGGCGAGTTCGCTCAGCACCTTCAGGAACGCCTCGGACGGCACCAGCACCGGCGGCACGCCGAACTCGGTCAGCAGCAGGGGAGTGAGGCCCGGCACCAGATCGAGGTGCAGCAGCCGGTCGACGCGGGTGCCGACCAGCGGATCGATCTTGTCGCGCGTGGGGCCGTAACTCATGAGTCCGTCGGCGTAGGCGTCGACGGGCGCGCCGGTGAACAGCTGGCACAGTGCCAGCGCCGGGTTCACCTGGAGGGACTCCACGGCCAGGTGGACCTCGTCGTCGCCGAGGTCCCACAGCAGCCGTACGTACCGCTCCCACAGGGGGATGTCGTCGCCGCGCGGACCCCAGGCGCCGGGGTGGAAGGGGGAGATGGTCTCGTTCCAGGACAGCACCTCGTCGAAGCGCTCACGGATCCGGGCGAAGCCCGGCATGGCGTCGACCGAGGGCGTGATCTCCGGGTTGACCGCGTTGTTGGTGACCAGCAGCAGCTGACGGTCGGTCGGTTCGAAGAGCCCGGCGTCGAGGGCCGCGGCCAGGGTCGCGGCGCCGTACAGGGTCGAGACGCAGAAGATCCGGGTGGTGCGAGGCATCAGACGGCCCCCCTGCGTGCCGCCGCCGTGCGTGCCGCCACCGGCCTGCGCCGCACCCGCCGCAGCACCCCCGCCCGCTGCACGTCCATCGAGTCCATGACCTCCGCGAGCACGTCCTGAGGCATCCTCTTCAGGGCGGCGGCGCACAGTGAGCGCAGTTTCCGGGCCACGGCGGGTTCGAACCTCTCGATCGAGCCGAGGTGATGGGTCATGATCGCGCAGTAGGTGCGCACCGCCTTGGGCAGCAGCCCGGCGCCCTCGGCGTCAGCCGTGGTCTCCTCGATCACCTGGTCGAAGGCGCGGACGAAGTCCAGTTGCCGTACGTCGCCGATCTGGGTGAGCGAGGAGGCCACACCGCGCCGGTAGTGGACGCCCAGCAGGCCCACCACGGCGAAGGTGTCCGCCTCCCGGTGTAGCTTCCAGATCCACGGGCGGTCCTCGGCGGTCCGCAGGCCGTCGGTGAAGTGGAGCAGCCCGCGGTCGACCAGCCGACGGTGGTAGACGCCGGCCCAGGCGTAGGCGTAGTCCACCGAAGTGGACCGGTCGGCGGGCAGGATCGCCTCCCTCGGGTTCATCACCGTCGCGCGCCTGCCGTGCGGGACGCGGTGAATGGTCCGCGCCCGCCCGGTGCACTGCACATGGTCGGTGCGGACGAAATCGCAGCCCAACTCCTCGATGCAGGCGAGAAGCCGGGGGAAATACCCGGGCGCGAGCCAGTCGTCACCGTCCAGGAAAGTCAGATAATCACCATGCGCTTTGTCGATTCCGGTGTTTCTCGCGGTCGCCAGCCCTCCGTTCCTTTCGTGTCTGACCAGCACCGCGCCCGGCAGTTCGCGCTCCGCACGGGCGAGGATGTCCGAGGTCGCATCGGTCGAACAGTCGTCGACCAGGATGAACTCGAAGTCCTCGCGCGTGTTCGCACGCAGGCTCGCAAGGGTGTCAGGCGCATATCGCTGAACGTTGAAGAACGGCACGATCACGGAAAGCTTGGGCACCCGCGAAACCCTAGAAGGATGCCCGGCAGCGAAACTTTCCGGTGCGGATACGGGGGGTGAAATCGATGTGTCGGAATGGTGCACCCCCTGCACATTTCCCGAATTCCCGGCCCAGTTCGGCGTTCGGTGGCTCGCTGTTAACTTTTTGTTGAGGGGTGATTGGGCAAAGCCAGACTTTTGCTTTCTAGCGTCTTGGCCGTGCCAGCAAGTACTGCCAACCCCCCACGGATCGCCGTCCTCGCGGACTCCGACACCCGGTGGAAATGGGGTGCGCTGACCGCGACGCGGATCGCGCCCTCCATGGAAGCCGGAACCGGGAGCGGGGCGCAAGCCGCCCCCGTCCTGGACGGATTCCTGTTGCGCGGCCGGGCCACACCCACCCCCCGTCAGCTGACCGAGGTCGGCGTCCACGCCGACTCGCTGCGCGAGGTCACCGCACTCGAGTTCCTGCGCGTCATGACCAGGACCTCGTACGACGTCCTCGTCCTCGCGCTGGTCGGCGGCGGCGTCCAGGCGCTCCTGCACGGCCTGAGGCGGGTCTGGGAGGGGCGGGGCGAGCGTCCCGTCGTCGTCACCGGCTATGTCGGAGTCGTCTACGAGAAGCTCGCCGACGGCCTGCTGCTGCGGCACGGCGCGGACCTCGTCCTCGCCAACTCCCGCCAGGACGCGGAGCGTTTCCGCGCCGTGTACGAGGGGGTGGGCGCCGACGCCTCGTCGGTGACCGAGGTGGCCCTGCCGTTCCTGGGCGGTGCCCCCTACACGGGTGGACACGACCCCGGCGCGGAACAAGGGGGCGGGCCCCGCACCGTCGTCTTCGCCGCGCAGCCCTCCGTGCCGGAGAACCGCAGGGACCGCGCCTACCTGCTCGACCGGCTGGTGCGGCACGCGCGTCTGCACCCCGAGCGCGAAGTGCTGCTGAAGCTCCGCTCCAAGCCGGGTGAACACACCACCCACATCGAGGAGCTGCCCTACCAGAAGCTGGCCCAGAAGCTCGATCCGCCGCCCAACTTCCGCCTGGTGTACGGAAACATGGGCGAGATCCTCGACCGCACCGACCTCATGGTCACGGTCAGTTCGACGGCCGCCCTGGAGTCCCTGCACCGCCGGATTCCCACGGTCGTCCTCACCGACCTCGGAGTGCGTGAGGCGCTCGGCAACCACCACTTCGTCGGCTCCGGCTGCCTCGCCTCGTGGGACCAGCTGGACGCCGGGCACCGGCCCGCCCCCGACGAGGAGTGGGTGACCCGGCAGGGCGTCGCGGTGGACGGCTCGTACGCGACGGCCTTCGACGCGGCGCGTGGGCGGATCACCGAACTGCTCGGCCTCCCCGGCGGCCTGCCGCCCCTCACCCCCTACTACACGCCGGCGACCGCGCCCGGCTATCTGCCCGGCCTCCTCGCCCGCCACCACCTCGGCCCCGACGGCAGCCCGCTGCCCGGCGAACCGGCCGCCGACAAGGAGCCGGGCCCGGTCCGCCGGATCGTGCGCCGGGCGGCACGCGGCGCCTACCGGCACGGGGTGCAGCGGGTGGCGCCGGTCGTCCGGCGGATGGGGGAGCTGTGACCCTGCAAGGAGAGAAGCTCATGTCCGACTCACCAGCGGGGGCGCGCCGTGTGCTCGCCGTGATCCCCGCGCGCGGCGGCTCCAAGGGCGTCCCCGCGAAGAACCTCGCCCCGGTGGGCGGCGTACCGCTCGTCACCCGCGCGGTCCGCGAGTGCCGGGCCACCCGGCTCGTCACCGACGTCGTCGTCTCCACCGACGACCACGCCATCGCGGTGGCCGCGCGCGAGGCGGGCGCGGAGGTCGTGCTGCGTCCGGCCGCCATCGCCGGCGACACCGCCACCTCCGAGGCCGCCGTCCTGCACGCCATGGACGCCCACGAAGCCCTGCACGGGGCCCCCGTGGACGTCGTCCTGCTCGTCCAGTGCACCAGCCCCTTCCTCGTCCGCGAGGACGTGGACGGGGTCGCCGGGGCGGTCGTCGAACAGGGCGCGGACACGGCCGTCACGGTCGCCCCCTTCCACGGCTTCGTCTGGCGGCACGCGGACGAGGCCGAGGAGGGCGGCCACGGCGTCAACCACGACAAGTCCGTCCGCCCGCGCCGCCAGGACCGCCCCCAGGACTTCCTGGAGACCGGCGCCGCCTACGCGATGGACGCGGCCGGCTTCCGCAAGCACCAGCACCGCTTCTTCGGCCGCACGGAACTCGTCCGCACCGACCCCGCCCGGGTCCTGGAGATCGACGCCCCGCACGACCTGGCGCGGGCAAGGGCACTGGCGCCCCTCTTCGACGCCGACAGCCCCGCCGCCCCGGCAGTCGATCCCCCCACCCGCCTCCCAGCTGCTCCCCCCACCCGCCTCGCACCCGCTTCCTCCACCCGCCTCGCACCCGCTTCCTCCACCCGCCTCGCACCCGCTTCCTCCACCCGCCTCGCACCCGCTTCCCCCGCCCGCCTCCCCGCGGCCGAAGACATCGACGCCGTCGTCCTCGACTTCGACGGCACCCAGACCGACGACCGGGTGCTGATCGACTCCGACGGACGGGAGTTCGTCTCCGTCCACCGGGGCGACGGACTCGGCATCGCGGCCCTGCGCAGGTCGGGTCTGCGAATGCTGATCCTCTCGACCGAACAGAACCCCGTCGTCGCCGCCCGCGCCCGCAAGCTCAGGCTCCCGGTCCTGCACGGCATCGACCGCAAGGACCTCGCTCTCGAGCAGTGGTGCGAGGAACAGGGCATCGCGCCGGAGCGCGTGCTCTACGTCGGCAACGACGTCAACGACCTCCCGTGCTTCGCGCTCGTCGGCTGGCCGGTCGCGGTCGCGAACGCCCACGACGTCGTACGCGACGCCGCCCGCGCGGTCACCACCGTCCCCGGTGGCGACGGCGCCATCCGGGAGATCGCCGGCTGGATCCTCGGCCCCTCCCTCGACACCCTCCCCCAGTAAGGAACGTTCCGCCATGAGCACCAGCACCGGCATCAACTCCCGTCTGCGCTTCCTCGGTTCGCGTCCCGTCGGCCCCGGCCACCCCGTCTACGTCACCGGCGAGATCGGCATCAACCACAACGGCGACCTGGCCAACGCCTTCCGTCTGATCGACGCCGCCGCCGAAGCCGGGTGCGACGCCGTCAAGTTCCAGAAGCGCACGCCCGAGATCTGCACCCCGCGCGACCAGTGGGACATCGAGCGCGACACGCCCTGGGGCCGGATGACGTACATCGACTACCGCCACCGCGTCGAGTTCGGCGAGGACGAGTACCGGCAGATCGACGAGTACTGCAAGGAGAAGGGCCTGGCCTGGTTCGCGTCCCCGTGGGACACCGAGGCGGTCGCCTTCCTGGAGAAGTTCGACCTCCCCGCGCACAAGGTGGCGTCCGCCTCGCTGACGGACGACGAACTGCTGCGCGCCCTGCGCGGCACCGGCAGGACGGTCGTCCTCTCCACCGGCATGTCCACCCCGAAGCAGATCCGCCACGCGGTCGAGGTCCTCGGCTCGGACAACATCCTGCTCTGCCACGCCACCTCCACCTACCCGGCGAAGGCCGAGGAGCTCAACCTCCGCGTGATCAACATGCTGGAGAGCGAGTACCCGAACGTCCCGATCGGCTACTCCGGCCACGAGACGGGCCTGCAGACCACCCTCGCCGCCGTCGCCCTCGGCGCGGTCTTCGTCGAGCGGCACATCACCCTCGACCGCGCCATGTGGGGCTCCGACCAGGCGGCCTCCGTGGAGCCGGGCGGCCTCCACCGCCTCGTCCGCGACATCCGCACCATCGAGGCCTCCCTCGGCGACGGCGTCAAGAAGGTCTACGACTCCGAGCTCGGCCCGATGAAGAAGCTGCGCCGGGTGTCGGGCGCCGTCGCGGAGGCGGAGATCGCGGCGGCGGCGGGCGAACCGGTCGCCGTGTGACCTGAGTACCTCTCCGAGCGCCTCACAGGATGGTCGTCCGACGATGAGTCCCCGCGCCGGGAACAACACCGGCCCCACCCCCCACACCCTCGCCTTCGTCGAGAGTCCGGTGCAGCTCCTGAACGTCCTGGAGTGGGCGCACGCCCGGGAACTCCACCCGGGGGAGGAGCCCGGCGCGGGGCTGACGCTCGTCGTCCTGTCCCCGACCGACCCGATGACCCGGGGCCAGCTGCGCCGCATGGCCGAGCTGGCCCGCCGGGAAGGGCACACGGTCCGCTGGGAGGAGGCCCGCGGCGGCGCCACGGCGCCCTTCCGCACGATCGGCGGCCTCACCCGGCTGCTGCGGCGCGCGGAACGCATGGTGATGGGCGACCCGTTCTCCCGCTACGTCCAGCTGCTGCTGACCATCACCAGGGCGAGCGAACTGGTCGTGGTGGACGACGGGACGGCGACGATGGAGTTCGTGGGCCAGCTGGCCCGCGGTGAACGCCTCGTGCGCTGGCACCGCAAGGGCGGCCGCTCCGGCCCTCGTGACATGTTCTTCGCCCCGGTCTCCTCCGCGGCCCGCCGCCGCCTCACCCCGACCGCGGACCGCCGGGTCGAGGTCTTCTCCTCCATGCCCATGGGGCAGGCCCCGGACGGCGTCACGCTCACGTCCAACGTCTTCGCCTGGACCCGGGAGCGCTTCGGCCCGCCGCGCGTCACGAAGAGCGCGGACATGGTGGGCACCTCGCTGGTGGAAACCGGCGTGGTGGACCCCGAGCGCTACCTGGAGGCCGTCCGGGCACTGGCCAAGGCCCATGGCGCGACCCGCTACTTCGCCCACCGCCGGGAGAGCGCGGAGAAACTCCACCGGCTGGCCGTCGAGACGGGGCTCGAGGTCGTCCGCCCGGACCTCCCGCTGGAACTGATCGCCCGCCGGGGGCCCATCGGGCGGACGGTCCTCAGCTTCCCGTCCACGGTCGTCCACACCCTGCCGCTCGCCCTGTCCGGCACGGACGTCCGCGTCGCGGTCTGCGACATCGACCCCGCCTGGCTGACGGATCACGCCTCGCCGAGGGCCCAGGGGTTCCTGTCCGGGGTGACGGGCACGGCCAAGGACGTGCACCGGCTGGCCGCGGTGAGCGTGGTCTGAGCAGGACCGAGCCCCCGGCCACCGAGAGCCGCCACCCGCCGGGGCGGCGGCTCTCCCCGCTCCCGGCTCCCGCTCCCGGCTCCCGCTCCCGGCTCCCGCTCCCGGCTCCCGCTCCCGGCTCCCGCTCCCGGCTCCCGCTCCCGGCTCCCGCTCCCGCTCCCCGCTCCCGCTCCCGCTCCCCGCTCCCGCTCCCGCTCCCCGCTCCCGCTCCCCGCTCCCCGCTCCCGCTCCCCGCTCCCGCTCCCCGCACCACCCCGCTCCTCGTCCCAACGGCCGAACCCGCCGAAGCTTTCTCTGTGTGACGGCACCATGCCCGTCTGCCCCGGTGCCGTCGCCCAGCGTGGCCACCCCGCTGCACAGAGGTGCTGATTCCGGGATCGGTCCCGCCAAGTGGACAAGTCCAGCGTTTCTCCAGCGGTCCGTGGTATCCGTGAGAGGAAGGAAGAAGTGTGGGTGCCGGCCAAAAAGCCGGTGAGTTTACCCACCACCCACAGCAGCCATGCGCCGCGCGGCCAACTTTTCTTCGCCTAACGGGTTGAACTTTTGTTGATCGGGTCAGTTGACCGCCCCGGCGTCCTACCCTTCAGAGGGTGAAGCAACTGATGTCCCGAGAGTCCGAGGCCGATCCGTCAGGGGAAGACGCGCTCCCCGGTGCACTTCCCGGCGCCCTTCCCGGCACCTTGCCGGAGGCGCTGCGCGCAGAGCTCGTGGCCTTCCGCCGCGACATGCACATGCACCCTGAGCTCGGCAACCAGGAGTTCCGTACGACGGCCGCGATCAAGGCCCGCCTCGAGAAGGCGGGCCTCAAGCCGCGCGTTCTGGCCGTCGGGACCGGCCTCATCTGTGACATCGGGACCGTGGGCGGAGGGGGCGCGTCGGGCGCGGCGGCCGACGGCGTTCCCGTCCTCGCCCTGCGCGCCGACATCGACGCGCTGCCCATCCCGGACACGAAGACCGAGAGCGCGTACCGCTCGACGGTGCCGGACCGCGCGCACGCCTGCGGGCACGACGTGCACACCACCGTCGTGCTCGGCGCCGGGCTCGTCCTCGCCGAGCTGCACCGGCAGGGCCGGCTCCCGCGGCCCGTGCGACTGATCTTCCAGCCCGCCGAGGAGGTGCTGCCCGGCGGCGCCGCCGACGCCATCGAGGACGGGGCGCTGGACGGAGTGGGCCGGATCATCGCCGTGCACTGCGATCCCCGCGTCGACGCGGGCACGGTCGGACTGCGCGAGGGCGCCATCACCTCCGCCTGCGACCGGCTGGAGATCGCCCTGGACGGGCCCGGCGGCCACACCGCCCGCCCGCACCTGACCACCGACCTGGTCACGGCCGCCGCCCGGGTCGTCACCGACGTTCCCGCGCTGGTCGGCCGGCGTGTCGACACCCGGGCCGGGCTGGCCGTCACCTGGGGCCGGATCGAGAGCGGCCACGCACCGAACGTGATCCCGCAGCACGCCGAGCTCTCCGGGACCGTCCGCTGCCTGGACATCGAGGCGTGGCGGCAGGCCCCGGACATCGTGGTCGCGGCGATCGACGAGGTCGCCAACCTGCACCGGGCCAAGTCCGAGATCACCTACGTCCGTGGCGTCCCGCCCGTCGTCAACGACGCGGAGGTCACCGGGCTGCTGCGGGACGCCATGGTCGCCCGGCGCGGCGAGGCGGGCGTGGAGGGCACCGAGCAGAGCCTCGGCGGCGAGGACTTCTCCTGGTACCTCGAGCGGGTGCCCGGTGCGATGGCCCGGCTCGGCGTCCGCACCCCCGGCGAGCGCACGGTGCGTGATCTGCACCAGGGAGACTTCGACGCGGACGAGTCGGCGATCACCGTCGGCGTGGAGCTCTTCACGGCGGCCGCGCTGCTGGACGCGCAGACGCGCGCCCACTGAGGACCCCGGTGAAGGGGTGCCGGAAAGGCGCCCCTTCATCCCCTTGTGTCACCCACCCGTAACGCCGGGGAGGCACTTGTAACCCGGCGTCGGCACGAATCGATAACGGCCACGGAGAA
This sequence comes from Streptomyces sp. NPDC088157, assembly GCF_044741545.1. Classification (NCBI taxonomy): domain Bacteria; kingdom Bacillati; phylum Actinomycetota; class Actinomycetes; order Kitasatosporales; family Streptomycetaceae; genus Streptomyces; species Streptomyces sp. NPDC088157. The sequence goes on along the minus strand of NZ_JBIUSU010000002.1, from coordinate 944,351 downwards.
CCCCGTTCCCCTCCGCGTCTACGCGCGTTACTGTGCGCCGGAATCGCCACCGGGAAAGGCTTGTTGGGGGAGCTCTCCCGTACGGCGCCACCAAGGGGAAAGCGGGCCGGTCACGGCGCCGTGGGGATGAAGGGGTGCTTGCAATGCGTCTGATGTCTCGGAGGACGAGATTTTCCCAGGCCGCGGTGACCGTCGCGGTCGTCGCGCTCGCCGCCGCCGGCTGCGGCAAGTCCAGCACCGACTCCAAGTCGAGCGACTCGGAATCCAGCAGCGGCACGTACTCGGGCAAGGGCATCGGCCTCGCCTACGACATCGGCGGCAAGGGCGACCAGTCGTTCAACGACGCCGCCTACGCCGGTTTCCAGAAGGCCGAGAAGGAATTCAAGATCAGCGGCCAGGACATCGAGCCGCAGGACGGCGAGTCCGACGCGGACAAGGTGCAGCGGCTGACCCAGCTCGCGCAGGCCGGCTACAACCCGGTGATCGGCGTCGGCTTCGTCTACGCGCCGGCCGTCAAGGCGGTCGCCGCCAAGTTCCCGAAGATCACCTTCGGGATCATCGACGACGAGCAGGTCCAGGCCAAGAACGTCGCCGACCTGGTCTTCCACGAGGAGCAGGCCTCGTACCTGGCCGGTGTCGCCGCCGCCAAGGCCACCAAGAAGGCGCACATCGGCTTCATCGGCGGTGTGGACATCCCGCTGATCCACAAGTTCGAGGCCGGTTACATCCAGGGCGCCAAGTCGGTCAACCCGAGCATCAAGATCGAGTCGCAGTACCTGACCGAGACCCCGCAGGAGGGCGGCTTCTCCAGCCCCGACAAGGGCAAGGACGCGGCGAGCGGCCAGATCGAGGCGGGCGCCGACGTCCTCTACCACGCGGCCGGTCTGTCCGGTCAGGGCGTGATCACCGAGTCCGCGGCCAAGAAGGTGTGGGCCATCGGCGTCGACTCCGACCAGTACAGCCAGAGCGCGCTGGCGGCGTACAAGGACTACATCCTCGGCTCGGCGCTGAAGAACGTCGGCGGCGCCGTCTACGACCTCGTGAAGTCCGTCGTCGACGGCAAGCCGCTGTCCGGCGTGGTCCGCGGCAGCCTCTCCAACGACGGCGTCGGATTCGCCGACACCAACCCGAAGTACAAGGCGATGACGGACGTCGTCGCGGCCGTCGACAAGGCCAAGAAGGACATCATCGACGGCAAGATCACGGTAAACACCAAGTAACGGTCCGAAGCACGCTCCACGGGGCCCTCGCTACGCCCTTCCGGGCGTCCTTGCAGCCCATACGCCCCTTGCCTCCCGCAAGGGGCGTACTGCTGTCCGTAACCTTGACCGCAACTGTGGCCACAGGTCGGTAACGGACCGGACAGAAGGGTTTTTCCGTCAGGTCTACGCGCGTTACGCTGCGGCGGAACCAGCGCCTGGTTTGGGCGCTTGCACAAAGGAGTCAAGTTCCATGCGCCGGGTGTCCCGAATCGCGGTTGCGGGTGTTGCCACCGCAGCTCTCGCCGTGACCGTTTCCGCTTGCGGAAGCTCCTCCACGTCGTCGTCCTCCTCCAGCAGCAGTGACAAGAACATGGGCCTCGCGCTCGCGTACGACGTCGGCGGCAAGGGCGACCAGTCCTTCAACGACGCCGCCACGGCCGGCCTGGACAAGTCCGACAAGGAGTTCGGCTACAAGTCCACCGCGGTCGAGCCGCAGGACGGCGAGTCCGACGCGGACAAGGTGCAGCGCCTGGAGAGCCTTGCCAAGCAGGGCTACAACCCGGTGATCGGCGTCGGCTTCGCCTACGCGCCGGCCGTCAAGGAGGTCGCGGCCAAGTACCCGAAGACCACCTTCGGCATCGTCGACGACGAGCAGATCAAGGCCGACAACGTCGCCGACCTGGTCTTCCACGAGGAGCAGGCCTCCTACCTCGCCGGCGTCGCCGCCGCGAAGGCCACCAAGACCAACACCGTCGGCTTCGTCGGTGGTGTGGACGTCCCGCTGATCCACAAGTTCGAGGCCGGTTTCAAGCAGGGCGTCGAGGACACCAAGAAGGGCGTCACGGTCAAGTCGCAGTACCTGACCGAGACCGCCGCCGAGGGTGGCTTCTCCAGCCCCGACAAGGGTGAGAGCGCCGCCGAGGGTCAGATCGACGCCGGTGCGGACGTCGTCTACGCCGCCGCCGGCCTGTCCGGCCAGGGTGTCATCAAGGCCGCCAACGCCCACAAGGTCTGGGCGATCGGCGTCGACTCCGACCAGTACAAGCAGGACGCGCTGAAGGCGTACAAGGACTCGATCCTGACCTCGGCCATGAAGAACGTCGAGGGCGCGGTCTACACGCTGGCCAAGTCCGTGCACGACGGCAAGCCGGCCACCGGCGTCGTCCGCGGCAGCCTCGAGAACGGCGGCGTGAGCGTGTCGAACTCGAACCCGGCCTTCGCGGGCAACGCCGACATCCAGGCCGCGATCAAGAAGGCCGAAGAGGGCATCAAGAACGGCACCATCACGGTGAAGACCTCCTGACCTTCTGTCAGAGGCCTTGGCCAAAGAAGCGCTGTAATGGCAGCGTTACGGCCACGGAACCGGGCGCGGGAAGGATGTCCTCCCCGCGCCCCGTTCGCGCGGCAGAATGCTCGGAACAGATCGAGACTTGATCAGGATGCCCCCAGGACGGCTATCAAGATCATTCAAGATCGACCTGATCCGGGCACTATTTAAAGCAGGGGCGCTACGCGCGTAGAGCGACCCCTTTTCCAAGGAGAGTGCGCCATCGACGCGTCCAGCAGCCCTCCGCTCACCGCACAGTCGACGATCGCGGTTGAGCTGGCGGGGATCACCAAGCGCTTCCCCGGTGTCGTTGCCAACCACGACATCCACCTCGCCGTCCGCAAAGGCACCGTGCACGCCCTCGTGGGCGAGAACGGCGCCGGCAAGTCGACGCTGATGAAGATCCTCTACGGCATGCAGAAGCCGGACGAGGGCACCATCGCGATCGACGGTGAGCAGGTGAGCTTCTCCAGCCCCGCCGACGCCATCGCACGCGGCATCGGCATGGTCCACCAGCACTTCATGCTGGCCGACAACCTGACCGTGCTGGAGAACGTGGTGCTGGGCAGCGAGAAGCTGTACGGCATCGGTGGCAACGCCCGTAGGAAGATCAAGGAGATCTCCGACCGCTACGGGCTCGGCGTGCGCCCCGACGCCCTGGTCGAGGACCTCGGCGTCGCCGACCGGCAGCGCGTGGAGATCCTCAAGGTGCTCTTCCGCGGCGCCAGGACCCTCATCCTCGACGAGCCGACCGCCGTCCTCGTCCCGCAGGAGGTCGACGCGCTCTTCGACAACCTGCGCGAGCTGAAGTCCGAGGGCCTGTCCGTCATCTTCATCTCGCACAAGCTGGGCGAGGTGCTGTCCGTCGCCGACGAGATCACCGTCATCCGGCGCGGCACGACCGTCGGCACGGCCGTCCCGGCCGAGACGACCCCCCGCCAGCTCGCCGAGATGATGGTCGGCAGCGAGCTGCCCACCCCGGAGACCGCCGAGTCCACGGTCACCGACAAGCCGGTCATCCAGGTCGCCGGCCTCACCGTGTACGCCAGCGGCGGCGCTTCCCTGGGCGCCGAGGCGGAGCCCACGGCCGGCGGGGTCAGCGGCATGATCTCGCCCGAGGTCGCTCTCGGCGGCGAGGTCAAGAAGGCCCTCGACGACGTCAGCTTCACCATCCACGCCGGTGAGGTCATGGGCATCGCCGGCGTCGAGGGCAACGGCCAGACCGAGCTGATCGACGCGCTGATCGGCACCAAGAACGCCGACTCCGGCACCATCGCCTTCCTCGGCGAGGACATCACCCCCTGGAGCACCCGCAAGCGGCGTGAGTCCGGCGTCGGCTACATCCCCGAGGACCGCCACCGCCAGGGCCTGCTCCTGGAGGCGCCTCTCTGGGAGAACCGCATCCTCGGCCATGTCACCGAGGCCCCCAACGCCAAGGGCTTCTGGCTGAACATCAAGGGCGCCCAGGCCGACACCCGCCGGATCGTCGAGGAGTTCGACGTCCGCACCCCCGGCATCGACGTCACCGCCGCCTCCCTCTCCGGCGGCAACCAGCAGAAGCTGATCGTCGGCCGCGAGATGAGCCACAACCCGAAGTTCCTGATCGCCGCCCACCCCACCCGCGGTGTGGACGTCGGCGCTCAGGCCCAGATCTGGGACCGCATCCGCGAGGCCCGCCGCGAGGGCCTGGCCGTGCTGCTGATCTCCGCCGACCTCGACGAGCTCATCGGCCTGTCGGACACCCTGCGCGTGATCTACAACGGCACGCTGGTCGCGGACGCCGACCCGGCCACCATCACCCCGGAGGAGCTCGGCTCCGCCATGACCGGCGCCGCGTCCGGTCACCTGGAACACGTGGACGACGCGGAAACCACCGAGGAAGCTGCCGGTCCGGAGGACGAGGCCCGATGAAGAAGTTCGACAAGGAGCGCGTGCTCCTCGCGGTGGCCGGTCCGGTCATCGCGCTCGTCGCGGCGATCCTGCTGACCTCGGTCGTGCTGATCGCCTCGGGCAAGAGCCCGATCGAGCCGTACACGCTCATGCTGGAGCAGGCCGGCTACTCCGACGTCCAGGTCCTGATCGTCAACCAGGCCTCGATGTACTACGTCGCCGCCCTCGCGGTCGCCATCGGCTTCCGCATGAACCTGTTCAACATCGGCGTCGACGGCCAGTACCGCCTCGCCGCGATGATGACCGCCGTCGTCGGCGCGAACATCGCCCTGCCGGCCTTCCTCCAGATCCCGCTGCTGCTCCTGGTCGGCGTCCTCACCGGCGCGTTCTGGGCCGGCATCGCGGGCGTCCTGAAGGTCACCCGGGGCGTCAGCGAGGTCGTCGCGACGATCATGCTGAACGCGATCGCCACCAGCCTGATCGGCTACCTCACCCTCGACAACATCTGGGGCGTGCAGGTCGGCAACAACAACACCACCGGCATCATGAAGGACTCCGGCTGGGTCCCCGGCATCGACCTCGGCGCGGACGTCGGCGAGATCTACGGCCTGGTCTTCCTCGCCATCGCCCTCGGCATCGTCTACTGGATCGTCCTCAACCGCACCCGCTTCGGCTTCGACCTGCGTGCCACCGGCGAGTCCGAGACGGCCGCCGCGGCCTCCGGCGTCGACGCCAAGAAGATGGTCCTCACCGCCATGCTCATCTCCGGCGGCATCGCGGGCCTCTCCGGCCTGCCCCTGCTGCTCGGCGACGCCCACACCTACAGCCTGAGCTTCCCCACGGGTCTCGGCTTCACCGGCATCACCATCGCCCTGCTCGGCCGCAACAACCCGGTCGGCATCGCCTTCGCCGCGCTCCTGATCGCCTTCCTCGACAAGGCCTCTCCCGCCCTCGACTACGCGACCCCGGTGGCGTACGAGAAGGAGATCGCCACGATCATGCAGGGCCTCATCGTCTTCGCGGTCGTCATCTCGTACGAGGCCGTACGCCAGTGGGGTCTGCGCCGTCAGCAGAAGCGCGTCGGCGCCGAGCTCGCCGCCGCCCAGAACACCAAGAAGGAGGTGACGGTCTGATGAGCACCACGACCATCGCCAAGCCGAAGGCGAAGCAGCCCGGCAAGGGCGGCCGCCGTATCTCGCTCCCGGTCCTCCTGCTGATCATCGCGGGCGTCCTGGTGCTGACCTCGGTCGTGCGCCTCATCACCGGCGCGGACGGCATCACCTCCACCGGCCAGATGTCGACGGCACTGCGCCTCGCCGTGCCCATCGGCCTCGCCGGGCTCGGCGGCCTGTGGGCCGAACGCGCGGGCGTCGTCAACATCGGCCTCGAGGGCATGATGATCCTCGGCACCTGGTTCGGCGCCTGGGCCGGCTACCAGTGGGGCCCGTGGACGGGCGTGGTCTTCGGCATCATCGGCGGCGCGCTCGGCGCCGTCCTGCACGCCGTCGCGACCGTCACCTTCAACGTGAACCACATCGTCTCCGGTGTGGCCATCAACATCCTGGCCCTCGGCACCACCCGCTACCTGTCGAAGTTCACCTTCGAGAACGCCCCGCAGGGATCCTCCAAGCAGTCCCCGCCGATCGACTCGCTGGGCACCTTCGACATCCCTGGCCTATCGAGTTGGCTGGACACGCTCAACGAGAAGCACTGGTTCCTGATCTCGGACATCGCCGGCCTCGTCGGCGGTCTGATCACCGACCTGTCGCCGCTCACCGTCATCGCCGTCGCCCTCGTCCCGGCCACCTGGTGGGTGCTGTGGCGGACCGCCTTCGGCCTGCGGCTGCGGTCCTGCGGCGAGAACCCGGTGGCCGCCGAGTCCCTCGGCGTCAACGTCTACAAGTACAAGTACATCGCCGTGATCATCAGCGGTGGCTTCGCCGGCCTCGGCGGCGCGTTCCTGTCCATCGTGGCCTCGAACGTCTATCTCGACGGCCAGACCGCGGGCCGCGGCTACATCGGCCTCGCCGCGATGATCTTCGGCAACTGGATGCCGGGCGGCCTCGCCCTCGGCGCGGGCCTGTTCGGCTACACCGACAGCCTCAACCTGCGCGGTGGCACCACCAACGTGCACGCGCTGATCCTGCTCCTGGCGATCGTGCTGGTGTTCGGCGCGGCCTACCTGGCGTGGCAGAAGAAGTACGTCCCCGCCGTCGTCACCGCGCTGGTCTCGGCCCTGATGTTCGTCTGGTACGTCAGCACGGACGAGGTTCCGCGCCAGGTCGTGACGGCCGCGCCGTACGTCGTCACGCTGCTGGTGCTCTCCCTCTCCGCCCAGTCCCTCAGGATGCCCAAGGCGGACGGCATGCCGTACCGGAAGGGGCAGGGCAAGTGACCCCGCCCGCCGCCGCGGTCGACTGGGAGCGGCTGCGTACCGTGGCCAGGGACGCCATGTCCCGGGCGTACGCCCCGTACTCCGGCTACCCGGTCGGTGTGGCGGCGCTCGTCGACGACGGCCGGACCGTGTCGGGCTGCAACGTCGAGAACGCCTCCTACGGACTCGGCCTGTGCGCCGAGTGCGGGCTGGTCTCGGAGCTCCAGAACACCGGCGGCGGGCGGCTCACGCACTTCACCTGCGTGGACGGCAGGGGCGAGATCCTCGTCCCGTGCGGCCGCTGCCGCCAGCTCCTCTACGAGTTCGGCGGCCCCGAGCTGCTGCTGGAGACGCCGGCCGGGATCCTGCCGCTGGCGGAGATGCTCCCGCAGGCCTTCGGCCCGGACCACCTCGCCGAATAACTCCGTGCGGCCCCTCTGACTGGCGCAGAGGGGCCGCGCACTTTCTCCCACGTCTTGTCGCACCACCGTGCACCACCGGAAGGAAAGCCATGGCCATGGACGCCGTCTCCGTCATCCGCAGCAAGCGGGACCGGGGTGAGCTCAGCGACGAGCAGATCGACTGGGTCATCGACGCGTACACCCGCGGCGAGGTCGCCGACTACCAGATGGCCGCCCTCAACATGGCCATCCTGCTCAACGGCATGAACCGCCGCGAGATCGCCCGCTGGACGGCCGCGATGATCGCTTCCGGTGAGCGCATGGACTTCTCCGCCCTGTCCCGCCCGACGGCCGACAAGCACTCCACGGGCGGTGTCGGCGACAAGATCACGCTGCCGCTGGCCCCGCTGGTGGCGGCCTGCGGCGCCGCGGTCCCGCAGCTCTCCGGCCGGGGCCTCGGCCACACCGGCGGCACCCTGGACAAGCTGGAGTCGATCCCGGGCTGGCGCGCGCTGCTCTCCAATGACGAGATGCTGTCGGTGCTGGACGGCACCGGCGCGGTGATCTGCGCGGCGGGCGACGGCCTCGCCCCGGCCGACAAGAAGCTGTACGCGCTGCGGGACGTGACCGGGACGGTGGAGGCGATCCCGCTGATCGCCTCGTCGATCATGTCGAAGAAGATCGCGGAGGGCACCGGTTCCCTGGTCCTGGACGTGAAGGTGGGCACCGGCGCCTTCATGAAGACGATCGAGGACGCGCGTGAGCTGGCGTCGACGATGGTCGGCCTGGGCACCGACCACGGCGTGAAGACGGTCGCCCTGCTGACCGACATGTCCACCCCCCTCGGCCTCACCGCCGGCAACGCCCTGGAGGTCCGCGAGTCGGTCGAGGTCCTGGCCGGCGGCGGCCCGGCGGACGTGGTGGAACTGACCATCGCGCTCGCCCGCGAGATGCTCGACGCGGCCGGCGTGAAGGACGCGGACCCGGCGAAGGCGCTGGCCGACGGCTCGGCGATGGACGTCTGGCGCCGCATGATCGCGGCCCAGGGCGGGGACCCGGACGCCGCGCTGCCCACGGCGAGGGAACAGCACGTCGTGAAGGCCGGCGCCTCGGGCGTCCTGACCCGTCTCGACGCCTACGACATCGGCATCGCCGCCTGGCGCCTCGGTGCGGGCCGCGCCCGCAAGGAGGACCCGGTGCAGGCGGGCGCGGGCGTCGAACTGCATGCCAAGCCCGGCGACACGGTCAAGGAGGGCCAGCCCCTTCTGACCCTCCACACGGACACCCCGGAGCGCTTCGAGTACGCGCTCCAGGCGGTGACCGGCTCCTACGACATCGGTGCGGCCGGCACCGAGTTCACCGCGTCCCCGGTGGTGCTGGAACGCATCGCCTGACCTGCGGGCTCTCCCGCACCGATGAGTTGGGCTGCCCGCCCCGGTCTACCGATCGTGGAAGCGACGACACCCCCCGTACTCACCCTGACCGGCCCTGTCACCCGTCCCCGGGTGACAGAGCTGGCCGACGACGTACGGGCGCTGATGGAGGCGCCCGGTGCCCCGGTCGTCGTCTGTGACGTCGCCGGGATCGGCCCGCCGGGGCTCCTCGCCGTCGACCTGCTGGCGCGGCTCCAGCTGGCCGCCCGGCGGGCCGGGGGACACATACGGCTGCGCGCCCCCGACCCCGCCCTACGAGCCCTGCTCGACCTCGTCGGTCTCCGCTTCGAGGTGGAGGGGGAGGCCGAAGAGGGGGAACCAGCGCTGGGTGTCGAGGTAGAAGTGGAACCCGGTGAGGCGGCCGTCTGAGATCTCCAGGACCTGGATCGCCCACGGGGTGAACCCGCCCCGGTCGGGGTCCGGCTTGTACTGGGCGAAGCCCGGCAGACCGTTGACCTGGACCGGCAGCAGGCGCGAGCCCTCGCAGGCGGAGCCGATCGTGGTCATGAAGCCCGTGATGTCGTCGTGGCCGGTCAGCCACAGGTCGAACGGCGGCATCGTCATGATGGCGTCCTCGTGGAGGAGAGCCGTCAGCGCCGTCATGTCGTAACCCTCGAAGGCCGCCACATAGCGTTCGAGCAGTTTCTGCTGCTCCTCGTCCAACGGGTCGGACACCGCCGCGTCCGCGCCCGACGCCTCCCGCTCGGACAGCGTCGCCCGCGCCCGCTGGAGCGCGCTGTTGACCGAGGCGACCGAGGTCTCGAGCAGCTCGGCGACCTCGCTCGCCTTCCACGCCAGCACCTCCCGCAGGATCAGCACCGCCCGCTGCTTCGGCGGGAGCTGCTGCAAGGCGGCCATGAACGCGAGGCGCACCGACTCCTTGGCGACCGCCGCCTCGGCCGGGTCCTCCACCGTCGGCAGCACACGGGCGTCCGGCATCGGCTCCAGCCAGGTGTTGTCGGGGCGGGGGGAGAGGGCCGCCCGGGCCAGCGGGGTGGGCTCGGAGAGGTCCATCGGCCGGGCCCGCTTGTTGCCGGCCGTCAGCATGTCCAGACAGACGTTCGTCGCGATCCGGTACAGCCACGAGCGCAGGCTGGAGCGGCCCTCGAACTTCTCGTAGCTCCGCCAGGCGCGCACCAGGGTGTCCTGCACCGCGTCCTCGGCCTCGAACGAGGAGCCGAGCATGCGGTAGCAGTAGCCGGTCAGCTCCGTCCGGTGCTTCTCCAGTGCGACGTCGATGTCCGTCGTCGTCGCGGTGCTGTTGCCCATCGTCCACCCACCCCTGTGGCCGTTCTGTTCACGCGCCTTCGCGCCCAGCACTTCGGAAGCTACCGCAGCCCACTGACAATGGCCCGCCGAGTCGCTGAAAGCGCAGGTCAAGCGGTTGGCCAGGCCGTGGTCAGACCAGCTGCTTCACGGACATCAGCAGGTGCCGGTGGGTCCCGGGCGCGTCCGCCGGGCCCAGCAGCGCACGCTGTCCCGTCCCCAGCAGTTCCACGCGCAGCCTCGGCGCCTCGAAGGAGGCCAGCGCGTCCAGCAGATACGCCGGGTTGAAGGCCACCGTCACCTCCTCGGCACCGGTCATCCCGGCGGGCAGCCGCTGGGTGGCCACGTCGTCGCCGTACCCGGCGCGCAGCACGACGGACTCCGCCGAGAAGTCCAGCCGCACCGGACTGTTCGCCTCCGCCACCACCGCGACCCGTCGCACGGCCTCGGTCAGCGCCCCGCACTCCACCTCGGCGACCGCGGCCCCCGCCATGTCGAACAGCTTCCCGTACGACGGCAGCCGTCCGTCCAGCCGCCGCACCACCGTCCGCATCCGCCCGCCCTCGAACCCGATCGGGCCGCTCCCCGAGGCCCCGTCCAGCCCGACCCGGACGGTCCCGCACCGCGCCTGCGACCGTGCCACGTCCAGCAGCCGCCGGGCCGGCACGAGCGCCTCCGCCACTCCCTCGGCGGCCGCCTCCCGCTTCCACTCCAGCCGCCGTACGGCGTACCGGTAGCGGTCCGACGCCGACAGCGTCATCTCGTCGCCCTCCAGGCACAGCTGGACGCCCGTCAGTACCGGGAGCGTGTCGTCGCGGCCCGCGGCCACCGCGACCTGGGCGACGGCGGTCGCGAACGCGGCCGCCTCCACGGTGCCGTACACCCGCGGCGGCTCGGGCGGGGTGGGGTACTCCTCGCGCGGGAGGGTCGACAGGCCGAAACGGGTGCCGCCCGCCTCGACCGTGAACCGGGTGCCGTCCAGGGCGCAGCTCACCGGCCCGTCCGGCAGCACCTTGCAGATGTCGAGGAGCCGGCGGCCGAGCACGAGCACCCGGCCCGCCCCGCCGACCTCGGCGTCCGTCTCGATCCGGGCCGCCGTCTCGAAGTCGAACCCCGACACGCTCAGCCGCCCCGCCGCCGCGTCCAGCAGCAGCCCGCCCAGCACGGGCACCGGCGTACGGGCGGGCAGCGCGCGGGCCGCCCAGGCCACCGCCTCGACGAGGTCACCGCGGTCGATCCGGAACTCCATCAAAAATCCCCCTGCTCGTGCCGGTCGTCGCGCGGAGGCTACGTGCCACCACTGACAACCGGCCCCGAGCAGGGGGAGGCCGCGGGATGCTCAGTGCGCGGCGACCAGCGTCTCCCGACGGGCCGCCCGCGTCCCGAACACCGTGATCGTCACGACGCCGAGCACCGCCAGGACACCCACGCCGACCGTGCCGGCCCAGCCGCCCGAGTGGAAGGCCAGCGCGCCCACCGTGGAGCCGGTGCTGGAGCCGATGTAGTACGCGGACTGGTAGAGGGCGGAGGCCTGCGCGCGGCCGGTCGTCGCCGTCCTGCTGACCGCCGAGGACGCCACCGCGTGCCCCGCGAAGAAGCCCGCAGTGATCAGGACCAGGCCCAGCAGGACCGGAACCAGCGAGTCCGCCAGTGACAGCAGCAGTCCGCCGGCCGTGGTGCCACCCGCCAGGTACAGCGCGCCGCGCCTGCCCAGGCGGCCGACCAGCCGGCCCGCCGTGGACGCCGACACCGTGCCCACCAGGTACACCAGGAAGATCGAGCCGACGATGCCCTGGGGAAGGGAGAACGGGGCCTCCGTCAGCCGGTAGCCGATCACCGTGTACACGCCGCCGAAGACCGTCATGAACAGCGCGCCGATCGCGTACAGGCGGCACAGCAGCGGGTTGGCGAGGTGCTCGCGGACCGTGCGGAGCAGGACGCGGGGCGCCAGTGACCCCGTCCTGAAGTGCTTCGGCGCGGGCAGCAGCAGCCGGAAGGCGACCGCGCAGGCCACGGCAAGGACGCCGATCACCCCGACGGCCACCCGCCAGCCCCACTCCTGGGCGACCCAGCCGGTGATGACCCGGCCGCTCATCCCGCCGACGCTGTTGCCCGCCACGAACAGGCCGATCGCCGTGACGAGGGCCTTCGGCCGGACCTCCTCGGCCAGGTACGCGGTCGCCGACGCCGGAAGCCCGGCCAGCGCCGCGCCCTGCACCGCCCGCAGCAGGACCAGGGTGCCCAGGGAGGGCGCGAAGGGGACCAGTACGCCGACGCCCACCGCGACGCCCAGCGAGGCCGTCATCACGGTGCGGCGGCCGTAGCGCTCCGACAGGGCGCTCATCGGGAGCACGAACAGCGCCAGCCCGCCGGTCGCCGCCGCCACCGTCCAGCTCGCCCGGCTCGCCGCCACCCCGAAGTCACCGGAGATCAGCGGCAGGAGCGCCTGCGTCGAGTACAGCAGGGCGAAGGTCGCCACACCGGCGAGGAAGAGCGCGAAGCTCATCCGGCGGTAGCCGGGGTCGCCGGGGGCCATACGGGAGTCGGAGGAGACGGGAGCGGGGGACGCGGCGCCCACGAGCGTGGACGCCCCGGTACTGGCGGGAGACATGCCTCGAAGTTACGTACGCCCCCGCTCATCCGTCCAATGCATGGAATCGTCATAATCGTTCCCATGGTGCATCAGCAGAGGTCAGAGGGTCGCCTGTCACCGTCCAGTGACACAGAAGACATGGCGGACATGGGGAGGCTGCTGGCCCCCCGGCTCGCGTACTTCGCCGGAGTCGCCCGTACCGAGCACGTCACGCGGGCCGCGCAGGAGATGCAGGTCCCGCAGTCGACGCTGTCCCGGGCCATGGTCCGCCTCGAACAGGACCTGGGCGTCGACCTGTTCGCCCGCCACGGCCGCACGGTCTCCCTCACCCCGGCCGGGCGCACCTTCCTCGGCTCCGTCGAGCGCGCCCTCGACGAGATCGAGCGGGCCGCCGACGAGGTCCGGGCGGACGCCGACGCGGCCACCGGCAAGGTCGCCTTCGGCTTTCTGCACACCATGGGCGCCGAGACCGTCCCCGGTCTGATCCACGCTTTCCGCGCCGATCATCCGCGCGTCCGCTTCAGCCTCGTCCAGAACTACGGCGAGGCGATGCTCGAGCGGCTGCGGGCGGGGGAGCTGGACCTCTGTCTGACCTCGCCGGTCCCGGACGCCCCCGACCTCGTGGGCCGCCGCCTCGACGAGCAGAAGCTGCGGCTGGTGGTCCCGGCCGACCACCGTCTCGCCGCCCGCAGACGAGTCCGTCTCGCCGAGGCCGCCGACGAGACCTTCGTGACCCTGGAACCCGGCTACGGCCTGCGCCGCATCACCGACGACCTCTGCAAGGAGGCCGGGTTCCGTCCCCGGATCGCCTTCGAGGGCGAAGAGGCGGAAACCCTGCGCGGGCTGGTGGCGGCGGGTCTCGGCGTGGCGCTGCTGCCGCCGCCGGCCGTGGCCCGGCCGGGGGTGGTGGAGCTGACGGTGACCGCCCCGCGCGCCGCCCGGGAGATCGGGGTGGCCTGGCTGGACGGGCACCCGGACACCCCTCCGGTGGCGGCCTTCAAGAAATTCCTGCTGTCGAGAAGGGGCAATCTGCTGCCGCACTGAAGCAGCGCCTCAGAGGCGTCCCCGGCGCCGTAACGACTTGCCGAACCCGACGGCCAGCGGCATCCGCAGTCCGAGCGGCGGCGGGGCGGCCAGCGCGTCCTCCACCGGCCGGGAGAGCGGCCGTCCGAACAGCGCCCCCATGACGAAGTCCTCGGCCAGCGCGAGGACTTCACTCCGGTACTGATGCAGTCCGTGGCCGTCGGCGTGCACCTCGAACCGGCACACGTCCCGGTTCGCCTTCTTCGCCCGCGCCGCGAGCCGGAACGACAGCTCGGGGTCGCAGCGCTCGTCCTTCGTGCCGTGCGCGATCAGCACCCGCCGCCCGGCCAGCTGCTTCACCGGTTCGGGTGCGGCGGCCATGTCCTCCTCCGGCAGCCAGGGAGCGATCGCCAGCACGGAGTTGACGGCCTCGTGACCGGCCGCCCGCAGTGCGGCCCGCGCGCCCATGTCGACGCCGGCCAGGCACACGGGGACGTCCCCGTAACGCCGTACGACCTCGTCGGCCGCCCAGGACGCGTCGGCCGCGAGATGCGCCTCGCTGCCGTTCCAGCCTCGGTAGCGGTAGTGCACGGTATGGATGACGAGACCCTCCTCGCGTCCCGCCCGGGCGAGCCCGCGCCCCAGCCCCCGCACGAAGCCGGCCGTCCACACGGTGGACGGTCTGCGGCTGGAGACCTCCTCGCCGCCCGGGAGCAGCAGCACCACCCCGCTCACCGCCGTCGGCGCCGGGCCGAGCGCCCTCCCGAGCCGGACCGTGCGAACCGGCGTCACATCCTGTGCCATGACAGAACAGTGTCAGAAGCGTCGATGTACTCCACCCGTCCGTGCGGTCACCGTTACATATCGGCGGAGTTGTACAACGCGCCGTCTACGCGCGTAGGAGTTAGAGTGCGGAAATGACGAGCCAGAGCACCCAGACGGGCATCACCCCGAGCTCGGACCAGATCCGGCGGGCACCCAAGGTTCTGCTGCACGACCATCTCGACGGCGGGCTGCGCCCCGGCACGATCGTCGACCTCGCCCGGGACGCCGGTTACGGCCAACTCCCGGAGGCCGACCCGGACAAGCTCGGGGTCTGGTTCCGGGAGGCCGCCGACTCCGGTTCGCTGGAACGCTATCTGGAGACGTTCTCGCACACCGTCGGCGTGATGCAGACCCGCGACGCGCTCGTCCGCGTCGCCCGCGAGTGCGCCGAGGACCTCGCCGAGGACGGCGTCGTCTACGCCGAGGTGCGGTACGCCCCCGAGCAGCACCTCGACGGCGGACTGAGCCTCGAAGAGGTCGTCGAGGCCGTCAGCGAGGGCTTCCGGGAGGGTGAACGGACGGCCCGGCACAACGGGCACCGCATCCGCGTCGGCGCCCTGCTCACCGCCATGCGGCACGCGGCCCGCGCCCTGGAGATCGCCGAACTCGCCAACCGCTACCGGGATCTGGGGGTCGTGGGCTTCGACATCGCGGGCGCGGAGGCCGGCTTCCCGCCCACCCGGCACCTCGACGCCTTCGAGTACCTGAAGCGCGAGAACAACCACTTCACCATCCACGCCGGCGAGGCCTTCGGGCTGCCGTCCATCTGGCAGGCGCTCCAGTGGTGCGGCGCCGACCGGCTCGGACACGGCGTGCGCATCATCGACGACATCGAGGTCGCCGCCGACGGCAGCGTGAAGCTCGGCCGGCTCGCGTCCTACGTCCGCGACAAGCGCATCCCGCTGGAGCTGTGCCCCAGCTCCAACCTCCAGACCGGAGCGGCCGCCTCCTACGCCGAGCACCCCATCGGCCTGCTGCGCCGGCTCCACTTCCGGGCCACCGTCAACACGGACAACCGTCTGATGTCCGGCACCAGCATGAGCCGGGAATTCGAGCACCTTGTCGACGCGTTCGGTTATACGCTCGACGATCTCCAGTGGTTCTCTGTCAATGCTATGAAGTCAGCATTCATTCCTTTCGATGAACGACTTGCCATGATCAGTGACGTGATCAAGCCGGGCTATTCCGAGCTGAAGTCCGAATGGCTGTTCCAGCAGACCGCCTCCACCAGTGGTTCTGTGGCCACGGAAGGCTGAGCGCCGGGTTTCCCGGAGCGCGGGACGCTGGCGGGTGTTCACAATCCGTCCGCATTTCGATGTTTGCCGCCGACCCCTCTCCGTGTTTACGGTCGAGAACCGCTCAGTTCCCCGTATCCCATTCGAGGACGCATTCATCATGAAGCAGTCTGCTGCCAAGACCCTCGGTGTCGCCGCTCTCGGTGCCGCCTTCGCCGCCGTCGGCGCGGGTGCCGCGAACGCCGCCCCCGCCGTCCCGGACGCCTCCCAGGCCCTGGACGGCATCAACAGGACGCTGCCGGCGGAGAGCGTGGCCAGTGCGCTGCCCGGTGCCGGTGAGGCGCTGTCGCAGGCCCAGCCGGCCCTCGGCGCGGGCCTGGCCGCCGCCCAGCCGGTCGCCGAGAAGCTGCTCGCCGGGGGGCCGACCGCGCCCGTCGCCGGTCTGCTCGGTGGTCTGCCGCTTCAGGGCCTGCCCACGCACGGCCTGCCGGTGAACGGCCTCCCGCTGG
Organism: Streptomyces sp. NPDC088157; assembly: GCF_044741545.1. NCBI lineage: Bacteria > Bacillati > Actinomycetota > Actinomycetes > Kitasatosporales > Streptomycetaceae > Streptomyces > Streptomyces sp. NPDC088157. The sequence continues at coordinate 928,273 of NZ_JBIUSU010000002.1, read as the reverse complement.
GCTGAGCGGCGCCGCCCGTCACGCGCGCCAACGCCGTTGGGGCGCACCCGGTAGTACCGGGTGCGCCCCAACGGCGTTGCTGCGGACGACCGTCACCAGGCCGTGCGCGCCGCCTTGTCCTCGGACGGGAGCAGGATCCACAGCGCTATGTAGAGCAGGAACTGCGGGCCGGGCAGCAGACAGGAGAGCAGGAAGATCACGCGCATCGTGGTCGCGGAGGTGCCGAAGCGCCGGGCCAGCGCGGCGCACACTCCGCCGATCATGCGGCCGTGGGTGGGGCGAGTGAGGCTGGACATCTGCGGCTCCTTCGTGAGCGATGGGGGCCCCACCCGCTCGAGCGAAGTCGAGAGTGGGGGACGGAGGCGGCCCCTGCGGCTGCTCCATCTGACGTCAACGCTACGGTGACGAAGGGGACGAAGCGTCGCTCTACGGTGCGACACCGACCCTGGTAATCCTCGGGGTCAGCCCCTGAGCGGCCTCCTCCTGACGGACCGCGGCAGGCTCCCGGCGCTCGTCCCTGCGGCGCAGCCACCCGCGCACCGCCGGCACCACCGCGACATGCGCGAGGGCCACGCCCACGGTGTTCAGCAGCATCGAGTCGACGTCCACGACCTGACCGGGCACCCCGGTCTGGAGCAGCTCTATGCCCAGCGCCAGCAGGGCGCCCGCCGTGACCGTACGGATCAGGGAGGCGAGCGGCGACACCCGGAGCCTGCCGTGCACCAGCGGCAGCAGGAAGCCCAGCGGGGCCAGCAGCCCCAGCCCCTCGCCGATCCGCCGGGCCGCCTCGGGCCAGCCCAGTCTCAGGTCGGCCCGGATCCCGTCGAACGGGTGGAGATTGGCCGGTACCACCCAGGGGACGTTCAGCGGGCGCAGCGCGACCCAGGCGACGAACACGAGATGGGCGGCCAGGAGGATAATCCCGGTCGCGCGGATGCGGATCGCGGCGCTGCCGCCGATGGAGCCTTGACGCTGCACGCCCCCCAAGACGCGCCCCCCGGCACGATCGGTTCCGGCCTGTCCCGTGACACCGGCACCGGTCGCCCGCCCCGCGCTCCGGCCACCGCCCCTCGACAGACGGTGACCTGCGACGACCACGACCGCCGGGCGTGTCATGAGGCGTCCGCCACACCGGGCGGCCCCTGGTCCGCCGATCGTCGGACACTCCTGCGCGACGGCGGCTCAGCCGGTCTCGGTGACCACCGATGACGGGGGCTCCGTGCTGCCGGGGCGGGACCGGACCTCGTCGGTGCACGCGTAGCGGCGCAGCGGGTCGGAGCCGGGGCCGCCCAGGACCACCGAGCCGTCGCCCTCGGCCGCCGCCGAGTCGGAGAAGGTGCAGACGAGCTGGGCGAGGGCGTACGAGGTCAGGTCGCCGGGCTGGGTGCTCAGCCGCAGCGCGTCGTCCGGATCCTTCGGACCGGGCCCGCGCACCGTCATGCCGCCGCGCAGGTCCGTCGTGTACCCGGCCTCCTTCTCGGCGGCCGACGGCGACTCGGCGAGCTGGTCGAGCAGGCCCTGCGCCACCAGCACCCGCCGCTCGAAGTCCGCCGCGCCGTTCGGCACCCGCACGGACCGGTCGACGGCCACCAGCGAGGAACCGCACAGCAGGAACACCTGCACCGGCACGCCCGCCCGGGTGGCCTGGGTCGTCACGTCCGGCTCGGTGAGCGAGCAGTGCACCCGGGAGGGCGCCGGCCCGAAGTCGGTCGGCACCTCGGTCGCCCGGATCCCGCAGCCGACGAGCAGGCCGGCCAGCACGGGAACGGCGAGCAGCCGACGTACGGTCGCACGGCCCATGGTCACGACGCGTCCCCCTTGTCCTGCCCGGACGGCCCGGACTGCACGGAATGCGAGGGCGGCACGGAATGCGCGGGCGGCACGGACCGCACCGCCCGCTCGCCCTCCTCACCGGCCTGCTCCACCACCTCCAGGACGCCCCGGGGCAGCCGCAGCGTGAACACCGCGCCACCCTCCGGGGAGTTGGCCGCGGTGATCTCGCCGCCGTGGATGTGGGCGTTCTCCAGGGCGATGGACAGGCCGAGCCCGCTGCCCTCGGAGCGCGGCCGGGAGGCGCTCGCCTTGTAGAACCGGTCGAAGACGTGCGGCAGCACCTCCTCGGGGATGCCGGGCCCGTGGTCGCGCACGGAGATGACGACCGCGTCGTCCGCCGCCGACACCGACACGCGGACCGGCGAGCCGCCGTGCTTGAGCGCGTTGCCGATGAGGTTGGCCAGGATCACGTCCAGGCGACGCGGGTCCAGCAGGGCGTGGATGCCGCGCTCGGCGTCCAGGTCGACCGCGTCCAGCCAGGCGCGCGCGTCGATGCAGTGGGTGATCTGGTCGGCGACGTCGACGTCGTCCAGGACCAGCCGCGCCGTACCCGCGTCGAAGCGGGTGACCTCCATCAGGTTCTCGACCAGGTTGTTCAGCCGTCGCGTCTCGCTGACCACCAGCCGCACCGCGGGCTCGATCATCGGGTCGATGCTGCCCGACTCGGCGTCCAGCTCCTCCTCCAGCACCTCCGCGACGGTGGTGATGGCGGTCAGGGGCGTCCGCAGCTCGTGCGACATGTCGGCGACGAACCGCCGCGAGGCGTTGTCCCGCGCGGCCATGTCCGCGACCCGCTTCTCCAGCGACTCGGCCGCCCGGTTGAAGGTCCGTGAGAGATCGGCGAGTTCGTCCGTCCCGGACACCTGCAACCGGGTGTCGAACCGGCCCTCTCCGAGCCGCCGCGCCGCGATGCCCAGCCGGTGCACCGGCTTCAGCACGGTCGTCCCGGCGGCCTGCGCGAGCAGCGCGGCCCCGATCAGCGCGAGTCCGGTGGCGATCCCCAGCGACCAGGCCAGCGAGTTGAGATCCTTGGCCTCCGGCTCCAGCGACTTGCGCATGTACCCGGTCGGCCCGCCCCCGATCACCTTCGTCCCAGCCACCAGATACGGCGTGCCGTGGTCCACGACCCGCTGCCAGTACACGTGGTACGGCGACTTGTTGCCGCCCGTGACGTCCTGCCGCTTGTTCACCGCCGTGCGCAGCGACTCGGGCACGTCCTCCAGCGCGAACCCGTTCAGCCCGCCCGAGTTCCCGAAGACGGTCTTGCCCCCGGAGTCCTCGCCCACCAGCAGCACGCTGAAGCGCTGGCTGCTGTTGGCCATCTGCCCGGCGGTGTGCTGGAGCTCGTCCTGCGACGGATGCTCGGGCAGCGAACCCGCCCGGTTCTGCATCTCCTGCTCGAAGTCCCGCAGCACCGCACCCTGGGTACGCGTCAGCACGGCCTCGCGGTTGAGCCAGTACGCGATGCCGGACGCGGACACGGCGGCGGTCAGCGCCACCGCCCCGAAGACGACGACGAGCCGCAGCCGCAGGCTGGTGAGACGCAGCCGCGACAGTCTTCCCTTGCGCGCCGCGGACCAGCCGCGGAGCCCCCCTTGCGGCTGTGTCACTGAGGGGCGTCCAGGCGGTAGCCGACGCCACGCACGGTACGGATCAGGATTGGGGACGACGGCACGTCCTCCACCTTGGCCCGCAGCCGCTGGACACAGGCGTCCACCAGCCGTGAGTCGCCCAGGTAGTCGTGCTCCCACACCAGCCGCAGCAACTGCTGCCGGGACAGCGCCTGTCCCGGCCGCCGGCTCAACTCGAGCAGCAGCCGCAGTTCGGTCGGGGTGAGCTGGAGGTCCTCACCGTTCTTCGTCACCGTCATCGCCGCGCGGTCGATGACGAGGCTGCCGAAGGTCGCCGAGTCGTTCGACTCGCGTTCCCCGCGCCGCAGCACGGCCCGGATCCGGGCGTCCAGCACCCGGCCCTGCACGGGTTTGACGACGTAGTCGTCGGCGCCGGACTCCAGCCCGACGACCACGTCGATGTCGTCGCTGCGCGCGGTGAGCAGAATGATCGGCAATTGGTCGGTGCGCCGGATGCGCCGGCACACCTCGAATCCGTCGATGCCGGGCAGCATCACGTCCAGCACGATGAGATCCGGCCGCTGCTCGCGCAGCAGCTTCAGACCGTCCTCACCGCTGGCAGCGGTGGCCACCCGGTGTCCCTGGCGCGTCAGTGAGAGCTCCAGGGCCGTACGGATGGCGTCGTCGTCCTCGATCAGCAACAGGGAAGGCACGGGCTCATTCTGGCCCATGAGGGGCCTGTCGTTCGACCCGTGGGGTGGGGAGGAGGCGCCGGGGGAGGTGGTCTCGGCGGCGCGGGCGGCGTGCAGGGGGGCGGACACGTGCCGCGAACGACTGTGCACGGACCGCACATCGGTACGGTCCGCAACCCGCAGACCTGCGGTTTCGACGAATCCGAGCAGTTCGCGCGGCGCACCGACCGAGCCGTTCGGCCGGACCGGACCGGATCGGCCGGCCCTCACCGTCGGGCCTCGGGTGCTTCCCGAGACCGGTCAGGAATCCGCCCGGCATCGTGCTGTTCTCGTCGTGGACGCCCGGTTCCGGAGCCGCGGAGGGCCGGCCGGGCAGCCACGGCGGGTCCCGGACGACGAGATCGGCACGGCGGCCGAGGAGGTACCGGCCCGGCGGGACCGCCGTCCGGACACGGCCCCGGGTCACCGTGATCCGCCCGTCGGCCCGAGCCGCCGGGCGTCGTCCCGGCGCGGACGACGACGCGCGGGCCGGCGTCCGTCCGCGGAACGCGCAGGCCACCCGGCCCTCGCGCATCCGGCCCTCGCGCATCCGGCCCTCGCGCACCTGGCCCTCCCGCATCCGGACCGGCCCGGATGCGGGCAGGCGCGTGAGGCCGGGAGGGGGGAGGCCGGGGAGGGGCGTAGTCACTACCGCGTGCGCGTGGAAACGCGGGGGCGGGAGTCGAACAGCGCCATGCCGGGAGTCACCCGGCGGGGCCCCGTGGCGACCTGCGCAGACCAGGTCAACTGCGGTACCGCGCAAGCCTTTGGACGCGCTGTGGTGTTCCCCTGACAGGCCCCTGTGACAGGTCTGTGACAGTCGGCGGACACGGCGATGAAGTGGCCCGGGCAATCTTTTGGTCACGGGCAAGGCGACGCGGAACGACAGCGGAGCCGGACCGGAGCGAGACCGAACACCGGTAAGTCCACGACGGGGGGCGCGAGATGAACACGCTGCACGGTATGAGCACCAACGCAGTCGCGGTCGTCACGCGTCTGCACGACGTGAACCGGGGTTCCGAGAAGTCCGGTGCTGTGGCCGGGCGGGGGTGCGGTCGCGGCACCGGGCGTCAGCACGGCACGTTCATGACGGTGGTCGACACGGGGGAACACGCGGCCCACGGGGGAGCCGCGTACAGGGAGGACTCGGGGGAGCGTCGTTCGCTGAGCGAGGCGGAGTTCACCGCCTACGTCCAGGAGCGCCGCGCCTCCCTGTACGCAACCGCCTACCACCTCACCGGCGACCGCTTCGAGGCCGAGGACCTGCTCCAGAGCGCGCTGTTCTCGACGTACCGGGCATGGGACCGCATCAGTGACAAGGCCGCGGTCGGCGGATACCTCCGCCGGACCATGACCAACCTGCACATCAGCGCGTGGCGCCGCCGCAAGCTGAACGAGTACCCGACCGAGGAACTGCCGGAGACGCCCGGCGACACGGACGCGATGCGCGGCACCGAACTGCGCGCGGTCCTGTGGCAGGCGCTGACCCGGCTCCCCGAACTCCAGCGGACGATGCTGGTCCTCCGCTACTACGAGGGCCGCACCGACCCGGAGATCGCGGAGATCCTCGACATCAGTGTCGGCACGGTGAAGTCCAGCATCTGGCGGTCGCTCCGCCGGCTGCGTGAGGACGAGGTCCTCAGCTTCGGCCGTGACGAGGAAGACGCCTTCGGGGAGCTTGTCGCCTGAGGGTGAACGGGGGAAGGGCCGGCTCCGCTCAGGGGAGCCGGTAACGGGGGAAACACGGGGGAAGCGGTACCGGGGGGATCCGACGGGGGACGTTCGGCGGAGCGGTACCGCGCAAGCACGGGGGAAGCACCACCCCGGGGGGACACGGGGGAGCACCGAGTGAGCGGGGCTGGAGGGCCGGGGGGTCCATCCAGTCCCGTTCACCCGTTTTCACGACCGAACCGGCGCCGCTCCCGCGGACCCGGTCGCGCGCCGTCGTGGTCGCTCACTTGACGGTCGCGGTGTTCTCCGCTGTCGTGCGGCGGCCCGCTGCCGCTGCCGCGAGGCGGCCCATCGCCTCGTCGCGGTCGCAGGCGTGCGCCCCGAGCGCGGTCTGGCGGGCGACGATGGAGCGTTCGGCGCGCATCAGACGCCAGCCGCGGCGCAACAGGAAGGGCACCGACTTGCGGCCCTCCTTCAGATCGCGCAGGAAACGGCGGCGGAAGGTCTTCACCGCGCCGCGGCTCAGGCACAGCGCGTCGGCCAGGACGCCCAGCTCCCGGCACCGCTCGACGATCTCGGCGGCGAAGATGCCCTCCGCTATGAACAGCGGGGTCCGCCCGATGTCGACCGCGTCCGCGCCGGTGCGGGCGCTGAGCGAGATGTCGTACACGGGAACGTTCGTACGGCCCGTGCCGCACAGTTCCACGATCGAGGCGACGGCCGTGTCCGCGTCCCACGATCCGGGGTGGTCCCAGTCGATGTCGGAGCTCCCGGCGACCAGCGGCAACGACGGGTCGTCGCCCTCCTTGTAGAAGTCGTCGAGCCGCAGCACCGGAAGGCCGGAGCGGGCGGCGAGCAGGGACTTGCCGGAGCCGGAAGGGCCGCAGAGCAGCACGACTCGCGTCGGTATGGGCGGAGGGGAGGTCACGGGACACCAGTGTGAGGCATGCCCCCGGCCGTCAACGACCCCGCGGGTCGGCTTTGATGCGCGCGTCACACCTCAACTACCCTTCGTGTCGACCCGATCACCTTGAGCAGCAGAAGGCGGCACCGCGATGGCCCGACACGCATCTCCCCAGACCTCCACCGGCCGGCGCGCCCTCGCCGCCCTCGCGACCGCCGGAGTCGCGCTGGGCGCCGGCGCCGGAACCGCCGCCGCGGCCACCGGCGAGCCGGTCGTCGACGTGGTGCGGACGAGGCCCACCTCGGTCGGTCATCTCGACCCCCAGGCGGGCGTGCAGGGGGCGCTGGGCTCCCTGTCGTACGTCACCGGCGCCGTCTCCGGCCTCAAGCCCAATCCCCTCGCGGGCACCGGGGTCGACCCGCTGGACAACGGCGTCGGCACCCAGCTCGCCGACTTCAAGCCGCTGACCTCCCAGATGCTCACCGGGCCGGTGGCCCAGGCGCAGTCGATCGGCTCGATCCCGGTGCTGGGCGAGGCGACCAAGGTGCTCGGCGGCTGACGCCGGCGCACCCGGCCGCCGCCACACGGCACACGGACGGAAGCCGCGCCGCCCCCGGACGGAGGGGCGACGCGGCTTCCGCGTCTCATGGGACCCCTGCCGCGGGGCCCCCGGTGGGCGAGTGCCCTCAGTAGGACGAGCCCGAGGCGCCCAGTGAACCGGTGGGGTGCCAGACCGTCTTCGTCTCCAGGAAGGCAGTCATGCGGTCCGTGCCCGGGGTCGCCGACCAGTCGCCCACAGGCTGTGGACGAAGGGCGCGCTTCAGATTGTCCGCCGCCGCGATCTCCAGCTCCTTCGCCAGCACGTCGTCGGCGCCCGCGAGGTCGATCGCGTTGACGTCCTGGTGGGCGGCGAGGGGCGCCGCGATCTCCGCCGTACGGCCGGAGAGGACGTTGACGACCCCGCCGGGCACGTCGGAGGTGGCCAGCACCTCGCCGAGCGACAGCGCCGGCAGGGGGGAGCGCTCGCTCGCGATCACGATCGCCGTGTTGCCGGTCGCGATCACCGGGGCGACGACCGAGACCAGGCCCAGGAAGGACGACTCCTGCGGGGCCAGAACCACGACCACGCCCGTCGGTTCGGGCGAGGAGAGGTTGAAGTACGGGCCGGCGACCGGGTTTCCGCCGCCCACGACCTGGGCGATCTTGTCGGTCCAGCCCGCGTACCAGACCCAGCGGTCGATCGTCGCCTCGACCTGCTCGGCGGCCTTGGACTTCGACAGGCCCTCGGCGTCGGCGACCTCGTGGACGAACTGGCCCTTGCGGCCCTCCAGCATCTCCGCGACGCGGTAGAGGATCTGGCCCCGGTTGTACGCCGTCGCCCCGGACCAGCCGCCGAACGCCTTGCGCGCGGCGACGACCGCGTCACGGGCGTCCTTGCGAGAGGACTGCGGTGCGTTGGCCAGCCACCTGCCCTTTGAGTCGGTCACCTCGTACACCCGGCCGCTCTCGGAACGCGGGAACTTCCCGCCGACGTACAGCTTGTAGGTCTTGAAGACGCTGAGTCGCTGCTGTTCGGTCTTGTCGGTCTTATCGGACATCGAGGTACGCCTCCAGGCCGTGGCGGCCGCCCTCGCGGCCGAAGCCCGACTCCTTGTAGCCGCCGAACGGCGACGTCGGGTCGAACTTGTTGAACGTGTTGGACCAGATCACGCCCGCGCGGAGCTTGCTCGCCACCGCGAGGATGCGGGAGCCCTTCTCCGTCCAGATGCCGGCCGACAGGCCGTACGGCGTGTTGTTGGCCTTGGCGACGGCCTCCTCCGGCGTGCGGAAGCTGAGGACCGACAGGACCGGGCCGAAGATCTCGTCGCGGGCGACGGTGTGCGCCTGGGTGACGTTGGTGAAGAGGGTCGGCGCGAACCAGTAACCGGACGTGGGCAGTTCGCAGGCCGGGGACCAGCGCTCGGCGCCCTCCGCCTCGCCCTGCTCCACTAGCGTGGTGATGCGCGAGAGCTGCTCGGCGGAGTTGATCGCGCCGATGTCGGTGTTCTTGTCCAGCGGGTCGCCGAGGCGGAGCGTGGAGAGCCTGCGCTTGAGCGACTCCAGCAGCTCGTCCTGGATCGACTCCTGGACGAGGAGTCGGCTGCCCGCGCAGCAGACCTGGCCCTGGTTGAAGAAGATGCCGCTGACGATGCCCTCGACGGCCTGGTCGATCGGCGCGTCGTCGAAGACGATGTTGGCGCCCTTGCCGCCCAGTTCGAGCGTGAGCTTCTTGCGGCTGCCCGCGACCGTGCGCGCGATCTGCTTGCCGACGGCCGTGGAGCCGGTGAAGGCGACCTTGTTCACGTCGGGGTGCGCGACCAGCGCGGCGCCCGTGTCGCCGTAGCCGGGAAGGATGTTGACGACGCCCTTGGGCAGGCCCGCCTGACGGCAGATGTCCGCGAAGAACAGCGCGGACAGAGGGGTCGTCTCGGCGGGCTTCAGGACCACCGTGTTGCCGGTCGCGAGCGCCGGGGCGATCTTCCACGCCAGCATCAGCAGGGGGAAGTTCCACGGGATGACCTGGCCGGCGACGCCCAGCGGCCTCGGGTTCGCGCCGAAGCCCGCGTGGTCGAGCTTGTCGGCCCAGCCCGCGTAGTAGAAGAAGTGCGCGGCGACCAGGGGAAGGTCGGCGTCGCGCGTCTCCTTGATGGGCTTGCCGTTGTCCAGCGTCTCCAGGACGGCCAGTTCCCGGCTGCGCTCCTGGATGATCCGGGCGATGCGGAACAGGTACTTGGCGCGTTCGGAGCCCGGCAGCGCGGACCACTTGGCGAAGGCCTTGCGGGCCGCCCGCACCGCGCGGTCGACGTCCGCCTCGCCCGCCTGGGCGATCTCGGAGAGGACCTCCTCGGTGGACGGCGAGACGGTCTTGAAGACCTTGCCGTCGGCGGCCTCCACGAACTCGCCGTCGATGAACAGGCCGTAGGAAGGGGCGATGTCGGCGACCGAGCGGGACTCGGGAGCCGGTGCGTACTCGAATACAGAGGCCATGGTGATCAGTCCACCGTCACGTAGTCGGGGCCGGAGTAGCGGCCGGTGGCCAGCTTCTGACGCTGCATCAGCAGGTCGTTCAGGAGCGAGGAGGCGCCGAAGCGGAACCAGTGGTTGTCCAGCCAGTCCTCGCCCGCGGTCTCGTTGACCAGCACGAGGAACTTGAGCGCGTCCTTGGTGGTGCGGATGCCGCCGGCGGGCTTCACGCCGATCTGGACGCCGGTCTGGGCGCGGAAGTCGCGCACGGCCTCCAGCATCAGGAGGGTGTTCGCGGGAGTGGCGTTGACGGCGACCTTGCCGGTCGAGGTCTTGATGAAGTCGGCGCCCGCGAGCATGCCGAGCCAGCTCGCCCGGCGGATGTTGTCGTACGTCGACAGCTCGCCCGTCTCGAAGATGACCTTCAGCCGGGCGGACGTCCCGCACGCCTCGCGCACGGCGGTGATCTCGTCGTACACCTTCAGGTACTTGCCCGCGAGGAACGCCCCGCGGTCGATGACCATGTCGATCTCGTCGGCGCCCGCGGCGACGGCGTCGCGGACGTCCGCGAGCTTCACCTCGAGGGCGGCGCGGCCGGCCGGGAAGGCGGTGGCGACCGAGGCGACCTTGACGCCGGAGCCGGCGACGGCGGCCTTGGCGGTGGCGACCATGTCCGGATACACGCAGACCGCGGCGGTGGCCGGGGTCGTACGGTCGGTCGGGTCGGGGTGGACCGCCTTCACGCCGAGCGCCCGGACCTTGCCCGGGGTGTCCGCGCCTTCCAGCGTCGTCAGGTCGACCATCGAGATGGCGAGGTCGATGGCGAACGCCTTCGCGGTCGTCTTGATGGAACGGGTGCCGAGCGCGGCGGCGCGCGCCTCCAGGCCGACCGTGTCGACGCCGGGCAGCCCGTGCAGGAAGCGGCGCAGCGAGCCGTCGGACGCGGTCACGTCCATGAGTGCGTGAGCGCCGGGAGTACCTCCCGGGCGTTCTCCGGTGGGGGCAGGTGCATTGGTGGGCATGGTCACCAGACGAGCATATCTACGCGCGTAGCAGGTGTACACCCCGGCGGATGCATCCGTGCTCCTCGTGTACGGCGGGGCTGCGGATGAGCGGGCCGGTGGGCGTCGGGCAGAATCGGGGCCATGACGACCCCGGAAGACCAGTCACCCGCGCCGCAGCCGGCACCCGAGACCAAGGACCGCATCTACCGGTCGCCCGCGGGCATGGGCGGCGGCGTGCTGCTGCTGGGCCTGGTGGGCTGGCTCGGCCTCGACGCGATCTTCGTGGGGCACGGGAGCACGCCCTGGCTGGCACTCGCGTCGCTGATCCTGGTGGTGCCGCTGATCGTCGCCTTCACGCTGCGGCCCGCGGTGTTCTCGGGCCGGGACCGGCTCCGGGTGCGCAATCCGTTCCGGGTGATCGTGCTGCCGTGGGGGCAGGTGGCCTCGCTGCGGTCCGGCTACTCCAACGAGGTCGTCGCCGCGTCGGGCGCGAAGTTCCAACTGTGGTCCGTTCCCGTCTCGCTGCGGGCGCGGAAGCGGGCGAACCAGCGGGAGTCGCGGGCGGCGGCGGAACGGGCCGCGCGGCGGGACGGCCGGACCCCCGGGCAGGACAGCGGAATCAGCGGGTTCGGCGGGCTCACCGGCTTCCGCGGCGGGCTGTCGCGTGGCGCCGGCCCCGTGTCGGACGGGCCCGTGCGCGCCGAGACCGACCGGGTCATGGACGAGCTGCGGGAACTGTGGGAGGCGCGCGAGAAGGAGGAGAGCGCGCAGGGCGAGGTGACCGTGCGGTGGGCCTGGGAGATCCTGGGACCGGCCGTGGCGGGGGCCGTGGTGCTGGGGATTCTGCTGGCCGTGGGGTGAGGTTCCGGGGGCTTGGGGTGGGTTTCGAGGTGCGGTGGATCGGGGTGGATCGTGATCGGGGTGTTGCCGTGGATCACGGGGCCCTCCGTCGTCGTCGGCACGTGGCGTCGGGCCGACCGGGCGCGGGCGGCGGCACGGCGGTCGGCCCCCTGCCGCGGCCGCCGCTCCTGACGGCCGTTCCGTGGGGCCGGAGATCCGGTGGGCCGGCAGGCCGGGGGAGCCATGAGTACGCGTTCTGCTGAGGTTCTGCGGCTGCCCGGGGCGGCGATACCCGAGGGGTGCCGGTCCTGGCAGGGCGAGTCGGCGGGGCGCTGGACGCGCGGGCTGCCGCCGCGCTGGGTGCCCGTGCGGGCGCGGACGTCCGTGTTCTTGGCGCTGCCGTTGGTGGCCGTGGCGGGCGCCGGACTGCTGGACCGGTCCGTCGGACTGCCCGCCTGGGGTGCCGCACTGGTCGCCCTGCACCTCGTGTGGCTGGTGCTGCGGCCCGAGGTGGCCCTGGCCCTCGTACCCTTCGCCGCTGTCGTCGTTCTGACGCTGGGGGAGTTCGCCCGGTTCGGGCGGCTCGGGCTCCTGGCCGCCCTCGTGGGCGTCTGGGTGGCCGTATGCCTGCGGCTGGCCGCACGGAAGCGGCAGCGGGCGGCGTTCCTGGAGGCCGCCGGGGGAGTGACCGCCGAGCTGCCCCGGGCGCCGGGGATGTCCGGCGTGCCCGAGACGTCGGGCGGCCGGGCGGAGCGGGGGACGTTCCTGCTGTGGGCCGGGCTCGCCACGGTCACCGCCGGAGGGGCCCTCTATGCCACCGCGCGCCTCTGGGACCTGACCCAGGGCCGGGACACGGTCGCGGCGGCAAGCTGGTGCCTGGCCGGGCTCGGCCTCACCGTGCTGCTCTCCGCGGGGCTGGCCCGCCGCCGGGCCGTCGGCCTGCGCCGGGCGCCCGTCCCCGTACTGCGCGTGCTCGTGCGGGAGAACGGCGACGTCGAGAACGAGGTCTTCGCCGCCGACGACGTCGCCGCGCTGCGACCCCTGTTCACGGTCTCGATCACCGAGGTCGACGCGAGTACGAAGATCGAGGACGACGACGGCAACGACGACGAGGCTGTCGACGAGGGCGTTCGGGAGCTGATCTCGCGGATCGACGACGAGCGCGTCGGGCCGCTGCGGGAGGCCGTTCTGTACGGGGCCCCCTACGACGGTGCCGAGGTCGTGTTCTTCGCCGCCGCGGCCAAGGCCGGTGAGCCGCCGGTGGTGGAGGTGTCCGTGGGGCCCGTGCGGCCGGTCACGGGCGTCGCTTTCCGGTGGAGGGCCAGGGCGGAGCAGGGGAAGGCCGTCCGGGAGGCCCGGCAGGAGGAACTGCGCGGGGCCGCCGCCGCGGCCGTCGCCGAGCGGACCGGCCAGCGGACCGCCCTCGTGCAGGTGCGGCGGTGGCGTGCCGGATGGGCCGACTGGCTCGCCGTCGGGCTGGCGCTGTTGTTCCTCTCGCTCTACCTGGACGGCTCCGGATGGTGGGGGCACGTCTCCGGCCTGGGCGCCACTCTGGGCGCCTCCCTGCTGCTGCCGCGCCGGATCGCCTGGCGGGTCACCGCAGACCGCGAGGGCCTGTGGTTCAACGGTCTGGGCGGGGCCCGGCACCTCGCCTGGGATCACGTCCGGGCCGTGGAGTGCGAGGGCGCCCGGCTGCGGATCCACAGCAGGCAGGACTCGTTCGAGGAGTGGCGGGTGGCCTCGCCCCGCTGGCCGTGGCTGGAGAGCCGGATCGGCCTGGTGCACCCGTACGAGCGGACCGCCGCCGAGATCACCGCGATGTGGCACGACCTCGCGGCCCGCCCGGTCGGCCTGGCCGACGAGCGGCAGCACGGGCGTGCGCTGTGGCCTCTGGCGGCTGCCATCGGCATCGCCGGCGCGGCGGTGCTGTTCCTGCCCTGACGGGCGTCGACCAGGACGCGACGGCACACGGGGCGCGAGGGCACACGGGGGCGCGAAGCTCGCGGGTGCGGGTGCGGGTGCGGGTGCGGGTGCGGGTGCGGGTGCGGGTGCGGGTGGGGGTGGGGGTGCGCGAGGGCGAGGGCGAAGGGCGGAAGGCGGAAGGCGGAAGGCGGGGCGAGGTTCGCGGGGCGGGGCAGAGGGGTGAGCCCAGCGGGTCCCAGGCCCGCGTGTTCGCGCATGCTTCCGCTGGGTCCCGGCGTGTTCGTGCTTGCTTCCGTGCCCTCGCAGGGCCAGCGTGTTCGCGCATGCTCCCGCAGGGCCCGCATGTCCCCGCTGGGCCCGCATGCCCGCGTATGCCCCCCCCGGGTAGGGATGCTCCTGCTGGGTCGGCGTGTTCGGGCATGTTCACGCTGGGGCGGCGTGTTCGCGGGCGTGCTCCTGCTGGTCGGCGTGAAGTCGCGCATGTTCCCGCTGGGTCGGCGTGTCCGCGCATGCTCCTGCTGGGCCCGCATGGCCGCGCAGGGCCCGCATGCTCCCGCAGGGCGTGTCCCCGCAGGGCCCGCTGGGACTCGTGTGCCCTCGCAGAATTGGTGGGCCCCCATGCCGCGGGCAGTTCGTCGTGCCGCGGCAGGGCACGAGACTCGTGCGGCGGGGCCGTCGGCGAGAAACCCGCGGTGCGGGCGGGGCAGGTCCGAGCGCCCCCGTATGGCGCGGGTGGCCGTTCGAACCACGCCTACGCACGCACGCCCCGAAGACCCGCGGGGCGTGCGTGCCCCGCAGGTGTTCGGGGTTCCGTTCCGGGGTCAGATGCCGGCCGCCGCCGACAGGTCCCGCTTGATCGCGCTGAGCAGGTCGTCCGCCGTGCCGCGGGCCGCCGGGAGGTCGGCGTGGGCGGCGACCGGGACCACGACCTCCAGGTAGCACTTCAGCTTCGGCTCGGTGCCGCTGGGACGGACGATGACCCGGGCGCCCTCCAGCGTGTAGCGCAGGCCGTCGGTGGGGGGCAGGGTGTCCGTGCCCCGGGTGAGGTCCTCGGCCCTGGTGACGGCCAGGCCCGCGAGGGAGGTCGGGGGCCGCTCGCGGAGCCGCTCCATCGCGCGGGCGATGACCGAGAGGTCCTGCACCCGCACCGCCAGCTGGTCCGTGGCGTGCAGACCGTGCTCCACGGCGAGGTCGTCGAGCAGGTCGAGGAGGGTGCGGCCCTCGGACTTGAGGGAGGAGGCGAGTTCCGTGATCAGCAGGGCGGCGGTGATGCCGTCCTTGTCGCGTACGCCCTCGGGGTCCACGCAGTAGCCGAGGGCCTCCTCGTAGCCGTAGCGCAGGCCGTCGACGCGGGCGATCCACTTGAAGCCGGTGAGGGTCTCCTCGTAGGGCAGGCCCGCCTTCTCGGCGATGCGGCCGAGGAGGGAGGAGGAGACGATCGACTCCGCGAAGACTCCCCGCGCGCCGCGCCGGACGAGGTGGGCGGCCAGCAGGGAGCCGACCTCGTCGCCGCGCAGCATGCGCCAGTCGCCCTCGTGGGGCACGGCCACGGCGCAGCGGTCGGCGTCCGGGTCGTTGGCGATGACCAGGTCGGGGGCGGTCTCGCGGGCCCTGGCGAAGGCGAGGTCCATCGCGCCGGGCTCTTCCGGGTTGGGGAAGGCGACGGTCGGGAAGTCCGGGTCGGGCTCGGCCTGTTCGGCGACGAGGACGGGCTCGGGGAAGCCCGCGCGGGCGAAGGCGGCCAGCAGGACGTCCTTGCCGACGCCGTGCATCGCCGTGTACACCGTGCGGGCCGTACGGGGGGAGTCCGGGGCGAGGACGGCGTCCGTGCGGGCCAGATAGGCGTCGAGGACGTCGTCGTCGAGGGTCTGCCAGCCGGCCTCGGGACGCGGCACGTCCTTCAGGGCGTCGATCGCGTCGATCTCCGCCGCGATCCCGGCGTCGGCGGGCGGCACGATCTGCGAGCCGTCCCCCAGATACACCTTGTAGCCGTTGTCGCGCGGCGGGTTGTGGCTGGCGGTGACCTCCACCCCGGCGACGGCGCCCAGGTGCCTTATGGCGAAGGCGAGGACGGGGGTGGGCAGGGGGCGGGGGAGCACGGCCGCCCGGAATCCCGCGCCCGTCATCACGGCCGCCGTGTCGCGCGCGAAGTCCTCCGACTTGTGGCGGGCGTCGTAGCCGATGACGACGACTCCGCCGGTCCCGCCGTTCTTGGTGAGGTACGCGGCGAGGCCGGCGGCGGCGCGGATGACGACCGAGCGGTTCATGCGCATGGGCCCCGCGCCCAGCTCACCGCGGAGGCCGGCGGTGCCGAACTGGAGGGTGCCGCCGAAACGGTCGGCGAGCTCGGTGTCGTCCCCGGCCTCGATGAGCTCGGCGAGCTCGTCGCGGGTCTCCGGGTCGGGGTCCTCGGCGAGCCAGGCGTTGGCGCGGGCGATGACGTCGTGCACGTTGGGGTCAACCTCTCGTCGTCTCGTGGTGCGGGCACCCGGGGGTCGCGCCCCCAGACCCCCATCGGCCCGGAAAGGGCCTCGTCCTCACACTCCCCGCCGGAGGACATCCTCACCGGGATCCCTCACGACGGCCTCCTCCGTGGGGGACCTCCTCACCGGGATCCTCACGGGTGGCCTCCTTCGACGGGGGACCTCCCCATCCGGGGCCTCCTCCGCCGAGGGGTCTCACCGGGGGACCTCCTCGCCGGGGACCGTCCCCGCCGTGGGACCTCCCCGGGAGGGGCGAACCCCGGACGGGCCGGGTCGCAGGGACCGGGGCCGCGAAGGGGCCGCTGCTACAGCCGGCCGAGCACCTGCGCCAGCAGGGAGCCCATGCGTGTCGCCGAGTCCCGCCCCGCCTGGAGGACCTCCTCGTGGTTCAGCGGTTCCCCGGTCATGCCGGCGGCGAGGTTGGTCACCAGGGAGATGCCGAGCACCTCGGCCCCCGCCTCGCGCGCCGCGATGGCTTCCAGCACCGTGGACATGCCGACCAGGTCCGCTCCGATGGTCCGGGCCATGCGGATCTCGGCCGGCGTCTCGTAGTGCGGGCCGGGGAACTGGGCGTAGACCCCCTCCTCCAGCGTGGCGTCGATCTCCTTGCAGAGAGTGCGCAGCCGCGGGGAGTAGAGGTCCGTCAGGTCCACGAAGTTCGCGCCGAGGATGGGGGACGTCGCCGTGAGGTTGATGTGGTCGCTGATCAGCACCGGCTGCCCGGGACGCATGCCCTCCCGCAGACCGCCGCAGCCGTTCGTCAGCACGATCGTCTTGCAGCCGGCCGCCACCGCCGTACGGACTCCGTGGGCGACGGCGGCGACGCCGCGGCCCTCGTAGTAGTGCGTACGGCCCAGGAAGACCAGCGCCCGCTTCGCGCCGATCTGGTACGAGCGGATCTTGCCCCCGTGGCCCTCGACCGCGGGCGGCGGGAAACCGGGCAGCTCGGTGACCAGGAACTCGGCGTCGGGAGCGCCCAGCGCGTCGACGGCCGGTGCCCAGCCGGAGCCCATCACGAGGGCGACGTCGTGGGTCTCGGCGCCGGTCAGTTCGCGCAGCCGCGAGGCGGCGGCGTCGGCGGCGGCGTGGGGGTCGCCCTGGATGTCGTCCGGGAGAAGAGATGCGTTCACGCGACTGAGGGTAGCCGGTTCGGGCCTACGCGCGTAGATGACTGGGCCAACGGGATGGCGATCGTTGTCTTGTCGTTTCCAACGAAGGGAGCCGGGACGATCACTCGCCCGTGACGAAGATGTCCGTGTCGTCGAAGACCTCGACGATGAAGATCAGTAGCCTGCCGACGCTGACCGTGTACTCGACGAGGATGTTCCGGGTCAGCCGGATCGTCCGGTCGTCACCGGTGGAGCTTACGGGCCGGGACAGGGCGGGAAACGGATCCGCGGCGAGCATCATGATGCCCTTCTCGAACGCGGCCCGCTGCGGCTCGTCCAGCCGGTCGCGCGCCGCTGCCGCCTGCTCCGTGTAGAAGACGGTGTACGCGGTCCTGCCGGTCATCGCGCTCTCCCGTTCGTGTGCCGACGCTCACCGAGTCCGGAGTCGGCCGCGCTCAGCAGGGCCGCTTGCGCAGCTCCATCACGTAATCGTGTGGAGCTCCGGCGGATTCCGCCGCGTCGGCGATCTCGCCCAGGTAGCGGGCGGCGGGCAGTCCGCCCTCGTAGCCGTTCAGCACGAACATCCAGGCGGACTCCTCCCCCTCCAGCGTCTGCACCCGCACCCGGGCGCGCCGGTAGATGCCGAGGCCGACGCCCTCCCAGCGGTCCAGGGAGTCCTCGTCCATGGGGGCGACGTCGTACAGCGCCACGAAGACCTGCGCGCCGGGGTCCACCGTGTCCTCGGCGACCGTGGCCAGCGCGCCCTCCCAGCCCAGCTGCTCGCCGCCGAACGTCAGCCGCCACCCGTTCAGCCAGCCGGTGGCGCGCAGAGGCGAGTGGGGAGCGCGGCGGGACATCAGCCGCGCGTCGAGGTTGCCGGCGTACGCGGCGTAGAGCGACATGCAAGGAGAGTACGGCAGCGCGCGCACGCGTCACTCTCGTAACAGTGGCGGCCCCGCGGGCCCCCCGGGGCAGTACCACCGACGCCCGTGCGGGACAATGGAGTACGTGACTCGGATCGTGATCATCGGTGGCGGACCCGGCGGCTATGAGGCGGCGCTGGTGGCCGCGCAGCTCGGCGCGGAGGTGACCGTCGTCGACTGCGACGGTCTGGGCGGAGCGTCGGTGCTGACCGACTGCGTGCCGTCGAAGACCCTGATCGCCACGGCCGAGGTGATGACCACCTTCGACTCCTCGTACGAGGAGCTGGGGATCATCGTGGCCGACGACACGCCGCCGCTGGAGCAGGCGGCCCGGGTCGTCGGGGTGGACCTCGGCAAGGTCAACCGCCGGGTGAAGCGGCTCGCGCTCGCCCAGTCGCACGACATCACCGCCTCCGTCACCCGGGCCGGCGCGCGGGTCCTGCGCGGCCGCGGCCGGCTGGAGGGCATGCAGGCCCTCGACGGCTCGCGCAAGGTCGTGGTCAGCGCCGCCGACGGCACCGAGGAGACCCTCACCGCCGACGCCGTCCTGCTCGCCACCGGCGCCCACCCGCGCGAGCTGCCGGACGCCCAGCCCGACGGCGAGCGCATCCTGAACTGGACCCAGGTCTACGACCTCGGCGAGCTCCCCGATGAGCTCATCGTGGTCGGCTCGGGTGTGACGGGCGCGGAGTTCGCCGGCGCCTACCAGGCCCTCGGTTCCAAGGTCACCCTCGTGTCCTCCCGCGACCGCGTGCTGCCCGGCGAGGACCCGGACGCCGCCGCCGTCCTCGAGGACGTCTTCCGGCGCCGCGGCATGAACGTCATGGCCCGCTCGCGCGCCGAGTCCGCCAAGCGGGTCGGCGACCGCGTCGAGGTCACCCTGTCCGACGGCCGGGTCATCACCGGCTCGCACTGCCTCATGGCGGTCGGCGCCATTCCCAACAGCGAGGGGATGGGACTGGAGGAGGCGGGCGTCAAGGTCCGCGAGTCGGGCCACATCTGGACCGACAAGGTCTCCCGGACCACCGCCCCCGGTGTGTACGCGGCCGGTGACGTGACCGGCATCTTCGCGCTGGCCTCCGTCGCGGCCATGCAGGGCCGGATCGCCATGTACCACTTCCTCGGCGACGCGGTGGCCCCGCTCAACCTGAAGACCGTCTCCTCGAACGTCTTCACCGACCCCGAGATCGCCACCGTCGGCTACAGCCAGGCCGACGTGGACGGCGGCAGGATCGACGCCCGGGTCGTCAAGCTGCCGCTGCTGCGCAACCCGCGCGCCAAGATGCAGGGCATCCGCGACGGCTTCGTCAAGATCTTCTGCCGGCCCGGCACCGGGATCGTCGTCGGCGGTGTGGTCGTGGCGCCGCGCGCCTCGGAACTGATCCACCCCATCTCGATCGCCGTCGACAACAATCTGACGGTCGAACAGATCGCGAACGCGTTCACCGTGTACCCGTCCCTTTCCGGGTCGATCGCGGAGGTGGCGCGACAGCTGCACACCCGGAAGACGGCGGACGAGGGCTGACGGCCGGTTTCGACTCCCCGCCGGTCACCGGGAGTTGACGGTGGGTCGTCGCCGGGTTGCCGGACGTGCGGGAGCCATGGGCGCCGGAACTGCGCCCTATACCACTCCCCGTCCCTCTGTGCGAACAACTTCTACTATTCGGCGCAAAGAGCTGAAAGCAGACGGTCGTCCGCGTTACTGTCAGTTTCGTGTTCGCTGCAGAACGTCGTCAATTGATCCTCGAAATGGTGCGAGCGAACGGGGCCGTGTCGCTCCGTGAGCTCGCCCGCGTCGTCCAGACCTCCGAAGTGACCGTACGGCGGGACGTGCGCGCACTGGAGGCAGAAGGACTCCTCGACCGCCGACACGGCGGTGCGGTATTGCCGGGTGGGTTCACGCGAGAATCCGGCTTTCCGCAGAAATCCCATCTCGCGACCGCCGAAAAGACCGCCATCGCGGACCTCGCCGCCAACTTCGTCGAAGAGGGCGAGGCCATCGTGGTCGGGGCGGGCACCACCACACAGGAGCTGGCCCGCCGGCTCGCCCGGGTGCCCGGACTGACCGTCGTCACCAACTCCCTGCTCGTCGCCCAGGCGTTGGCCCATGCCAACCGGGTCGAGGTCGTGATGACCGGCGGCACCCTGCGCGGTTCCAACTACGCCCTCGTGGGGAGCGGCGCCGAGCAGTCCCTCCAGGGACTCAGAGTGTCGCGGGCCTTCATCTCCGGGAGCGGACTGACCGCGGAGCGCGGGCTGTCCACGTCCAACATGCTGTCGGCGTCCGTGGACCGGGCGCTGGTGCAGGCCGCGGCCGAGGTCGTCGTCCTCGCCGACCACACCAAGCTGGGCACGGACACCATGTTCCAGACCGTGCCCACGGACGTCATCACCCGCCTGGTGACCGACGAGCCGCCCGCGCACGACGACCGGGCCGCCACCGAGTTGCAGGCCCTGGCGGACCAGGGGGTGCAGATCGCCGTGGCCGGGGCGTCGGGGAGCCCGGGGGGTGATGCGGTCCCGGCGCGCCATCAGCAGCATCGTCGGGACGTGCCGTTGCCCGCGCCGCGGCGGGGGCAGGTGCCGGGCGCCGCCGCGGGCTTGCGGGCGGCCTCGATGCTGGGTGAGACCCCTGGCGGGGAGCGGGCTCGGGTCGCGGACATGCGCCGCCGTTGACCTCGGGCGGTCGTCGGCACGGGTGACCCGGGGGCTCCACCCCCAGACCCCCGTCCGGCCCTGAACGGGCCTCGTCCTCAAACACCGGACGGGCTGGCTGGGCCGGGTGGGTTTGATGGGCCGGGTGGGCTGGACGGGCCGCGGTCCGCGAGCTGCGCACCGCCGCCGACAGAGGCTCTGAACGCGGCGAGGCGCCCGGGGGCCGGGCGCCTCGACACGGGTGATCCCTGAGGTCAGTCCTTGATCTCGCAGATCGCGGCGCCCGAGGTGATGGACGCGCCGACCTCCGCGGCCAGGCCCTTGACGGTGCCGGAGCGGTGCGCGTTCAGGGGCTGTTCCATCTTCATCGCTTCGAGGACGACGATCAGGTCGCCCTCCTTGACCTCCTGGCCCTCCTCGACGGCCACCTTGACGATGGTGCCCTGCATCGGGGAGGCGAGGGTGTCGCCGGAGGCCATGGGACCGGACTTCTTGGCCGCGCGGCGCTTGGGCTTGGCGCCCGCCGCGAGGCCCGTGCGGGCCAGGCTCATGCCGAGCGAGGACGGGAGGGAGACCTCCAGCCGCTTGCCGCCGACCTCGACCACGATCGTCTCGCGGTCCGTGTCGTCCTCGGCCTCGGTGTCGGCCGGGGCCGCGAAGGCGGGGATCTCGTTGACGAACTCGGTCTCGATCCACCGGGTGTGGACCGTGAACGGTGCGTCGGAGCCGGTGAGTTCCGGGGCGAACGCCGGGTCCGTGACCACCGCGCGGTGGAACGGGATGGCCGTGGCCATGCCCTCGACCTGGAACTCCTCCAGCGCGCGGGACGCCCGCTGGAGCGCCTGCTCACGCGTGGCTCCGGTGACGATCAGCTTGGCGAGGAGCGAGTCCCACGCCGGGCCGATGACGGAGCCGGACTCGACGCCGGCGTCCAGCCGCACGCCCGGGCCGGACGGTGCGGCGAACGTGGTGACGGTGCCGGGAGCCGGCAGGAAGCCCCGGCCCGGGTCCTCGCCGTTGATCCGGAACTCGAAGGAGTGACCGCGCAGCTCCGGGTCGCCGTAGCCGAGCTCCTCGCCGTCGGCGATGCGGAACATCTCCCGCACCAGGTCGATGCCGGCGACCTCCTCGGTCACCGGGTGCTCGACCTGGAGGCGCGTGTTGACCTCGAGGAAGGAGATCGTGCCGTCGACGCCGACGAGGAACTCGACGGTGCCCGCGCCGACGTAGCCGGCCTCCTTCAGGATGGCCTTCGAGGAGGAGTACAGCTCGGCGACCTGCGCCTCGGAGAGGAACGGCGCCGGAGCCTCCTCGACCAGCTTCTGGTGGCGGCGCTGGAGCGAGCAGTCACGGGTCGACACGACGACCACGTTGCCGTGGCTGTCGGCCAGGCACTGGGTCTCCACGTGCCGGGGCTTGTCCAGGTACCGCTCGACGAAGCACTCGCCCCGGCCGAACGCGGCGACCGCCTCGCGGACGGCCGAGTCGTACAACTCGGGGACTTCTTCCAGCGTCCGGGCGACCTTCAGGCCGCGACCGCCGCCGCCGAAGGCGGCCTTGATCGCGATCGGCAGGCCGTGTTCCCGGGCGAAGGCGACGACCTCGTCGGCGCCGGACACCGGGTCGGGCGTACCGGCGACCAGGGGCGCGCCGGCCCGCTGGGCGATGTGCCGGGCGGCGACCTTGTCGCCGAGGTCGCGGATGGCCTGCGGGGGCGGGCCGATCCAGATCAGGCCCGCGTCCAGGACCGCCTGCGCGAAGTCGGCGTTCTCCGAGAGGAAGCCGTAGCCGGGATGGATGGCGTCGGCTTCGGACTCCCGCGCCGCGTTCAGCACCTTCTCGATGTCGAGATAGCTGGTCGCAGGAGTGTCACCGCCCAGGGCGAACGCCTCATCCGCTGCGCGGACATGCAGAGCGTCCCGGTCCGGGTCGGCATATACGGCCACGCTCGCGATACCGGCATCCCGGCACGCCCGGGCCACGCGGACTGCGATTTCGCCACGGTTGGCGATGAGCACCTTGCGCACGATTGAGGCTCCCTCCTTGAAACAAGCCGAGTTTAGGGACTGCCGACACGCCTATTCGACCCGTCCCCAAAGGTGAGCTTGCCCACACGGAGCGTGATGCCAGGCTCACTCGACCGCGAAATCCCTTGTAGTACCGCCGTACGCAGCACTCCTCCGGCAAACCCTAGCCCTCCGATGTGGTCAAGGTCTCTGTGAGGGCGTGCTGCGGCACACTCCGTTTCTTTGTGGAGTCCCTACGAATGGCCCAATGATTCTTTGCCGCGCGCGAAACCCTTGTCCCGCCGTTTACCCGTTAGTAGCGTTCGGGGTGTCTCGAACGTACGTGAGGCGGCAACACGCTTGCTCGGGTCGGGGTCGAAAGTGGGTGGGGACCGGTGGTGCGCAGACCGGTGGCATGGATCGTGGCGGTCGTGCTCTTCGCGGAGGCGCTCGGCGTCGCCGCGCTGAACTGGTTCATGGGCGTCGTGGTGGACCGGCAGGACATGTCCCTGGCCGGTCTGGACCCGGACGTCATGTCGACGTCCTCGAAGGTCGGCGGGATCCTCTTCGGCCTCTACTTCGCCCTGTGCGCCGTGGTGGCCCTGCTGGTGGCCCTGCGCGACCGTGCGCCCGCCGGGCTCGGCCGGGTGCTGCTGATCAGCGTCGCGGTCGTGCACGGCCTGCTGGGCGCCTTCGCGTGGGGCCTGCTGGGCTGGACGCAGTTCCTGTTCATGGTGGTCGTGCTCACCCTGATCGTGCTGCTCCTGATGACGTACGACGCCCAGGAGCGGCCTGCCGCCGAGCAGCCCCAGGACAGCAAGGGCGACGGCGGCGGCCCGCCGGTGGCGCCGGCGCCGGTCACGCCTCCGACGGCGCCCACAACTCCGTGATGCCGACGCCCAGTTGCGCCAGCAGTCGGCGCACGAGGGGCAGGCTGATGCCGATGACGTTGCCGTGGTCGCCGTCGATGCCGTCGATGAACGGGGCCGAGCGGCCGTCGAGGGTGAACGCCCCGGCGACGTGGAGCGGCTCACCCGAGGCGACGTACGCCGCGATCTCCTCGTCCGTCGGCTCGCCGAAGCGGACGACGGTGGAGGCGGTCGCGGAGGCGTAGCGCCCGCTGAGGGTGTCGTAGACGCAGTGGCCGGTCTGGAGCGTCCCGGCCCGGCCGCGCATCGCCTTCCAGCGCGCGAGGGCCTCCACGGCGTCCGAGGGCTTGCCCAGCGCCTCGCCGTCCAGGTCGAGCACCGAGTCGCAGCCGATCACCAGCGCGCCCTTGACCTCGGGCTTCGCGGCCACCACGGAGGCCTTGGCCTCGGCAAGGGCGAGCGCCAGCTCGGCCGGGGTGGGGGCGGTGACGGCGTCCTCGTCCACGCCGCTGACGATGACCTCGGGGGTCAGGCCCGCCTGGCGCAGCAGGTTCAGTCGGGCGGGGGACTGGGAGGCGAGGACGAGTCGGCGCATGTGGTCAGCCTAGCGGCGCGGCGCGCTCTACCTGAGACCCAGCACGATCATCGCTATCACCATGGCCAACGCGAGGAAGAGGCCGAGTCTCCGCAGGGTTTCCTGCATCTCGCGGAGTTCCTCGGGGGGCTCGTTCTCAGGGTCGGACCACAGCATGCCACCAGCGTGGGGCGTGGCCGGGGGCCCGCGCCTGAGTACCCGTACTCAAGTTGTGGGCCCGCAGCCGTTCACCGGATGTTCGGTTGTTCGTCGGCTGCGGGCCGGTGGGGGTGCCGCGCGGTTTGCCGCGCCCTGAGAGCGGATCGGCTGCCCCTGCGCGCCTCGGGAGGATCGCCCCTCAGCTGGGCCAGTAGGTGCGGGTCCAGGACGCCTGGCCGGGGTGCGGCAGGCGCTGCCCCGCGATGCGGGACGGGTCGGACCACGCGTCCCTCGGGGTTTCCGCGCCGGACGGTGTGGACGCTGCCGCCGCGGCGCGGGCTCGGACCACCGCCAGGGCGGCGGCGAGCTCCTCGGGCGTCGGGTTGCCCCGTACGACCTTGATCGTCATGACGGCTCCTAGAGGGGGATGTTGCCGTGCTTCTTCGGAGGGAGGGATTCCCGCTTGGTGCGCAGTTGACGCAGGCCGCGCACGATGTGCCGGCGGGTGTCGGACGGCATGATCACCGAGTCGACGTAGCCGCGCTCGGCCGCGACGTACGGGTTGAGGAGGGCGTCCTCGTACTCCCGGATCAGCCGGGCCCGCACCGCCTCCAGATCCTCACCGCTCGCCGCCGCCTCCGCGATCGTGCGGCGGTGCAGGATGTTGACCGCGCCCTGGGCGCCCATGACGGCGATCTGGGCGGTCGGCCAGGCCAGGTTGAGGTCCGCGCCCAGGTGCTTGGAGCCCATGACGTCGTAGGCGCCGCCGAAGGCCTTGCGGGTGATGACGGTGATCAGCGGGACGGTGGCCTCGGCGTAGGCGTAGATCAGCTTGGCGCCGCGGCGGATGATGCCGTCGTGCTCCTGGTCGACGCCGGGCAGGAACCCGGGCACGTCCACGAACGTGATGACCGGGATGTTGAAGGCGTCGCAGGTGCGGACGAAGCGGGCCGCCTTCTCGGAGGCCGTGATGTCCAGACAGCCCGCGAACTGCATCGGCTGGTTGGCGACGATGCCGACGGGGTGGCCCTCGACCCGGCCGTAACCGGTGAGGATGTTCGGCGCGAACAGCGCCTGCGTCTCGAAGAACTCGGCGTCGTCCAGCACGTGTTCGATCACCGTGTGCATGTCGTACGGCTGGTTCGCGCTGTCCGGGACGATCGTGTCGAGCTCCAGGTCCTCGTCGGTGACGGACAGGTCCGCCTCCTCCGGGAACACCGGGGCCTCGCTGAGGTTGTTGGACGGCAGGTACGACAGCAGCTGCTTGACGTACTCGACGGCGTCCTTCTCGTCGCCGGCCATGTGGTGCGCCACGCCCGACACCGAGTTGTGGGTGCGCGCGCCGCCCAGCTCCTCGAAGCCGACGTCCTCGCCGGTGACCGTCTTGATGACGTCGGGACCGGTGATGAACATGTGCGACGTCTGGTCCACCATCACCGTGAAGTCGGTGATCGCGGGGGAGTACACCGCGCCCCCCGCGCACGGGCCGACGACCAGGCTGATCTGCGGGATCACGCCGGACGCATGGGTGTTGCGGCGGAAGATCTCGCCGTAGGCGCCCAGGGACGCGACACCCTCCTGGATGCGGGCGCCGCCGGAGTCGTTGATGCCGATGACCGGGCAGCCGGTCTTCAGCGCGAAGTCCATGACCTTGACGATCTTCTGGCCGTACACCTCGCCGAGGGCACCGCCGAAGACCGTGAAGTCCTGGGAGAAGACGGCGACCGGACGGCCGTCGACCGTGCCGTAACCGGTGACGACGCCGTCTCCGTACGGGCGGTTCTTGTCCAGGCCGAAGTTGGTGGAACGGTGTCGGGCGAACTCGTCCAACTCGACGAAGGAGCCCTCGTCGAGAAGCAGTTCGATTCGCTCACGGGCCGTCAGCTTGCCCTTGGCGTGCTGCTTCTCGACGGCACGCTCCGAACCGGCGTGCGTCGCTTCCTGGATGCGGCGCTGGAGATCCGCGAGCTTGCCCGCGGTCGTGTGGATGTCGATCCCTGGGATCTCGTGGCGCTCTTCCGGCTCGGACATCGGGATGTGGCTCCCTGCCTGCTCAAAAGGGGGGACGGTTACTCATCCGTAGAGTAGTGCTGGCCCTGGGGATCGGCAGTGCGGCATTCAACACACCTAGGGTGGCTTGCATGACACCGCGAGATGCAGCAGACGCCGGCGGCAGCCGGTGGTCCGATCTGGACCGTCCGCCCCTCAACGCCCAGGCACTGCGCCGGGCGCTGGTACGGGAGGGCGGGCTGTGGTCGCAGGTGGACGTGGTGCAGAGCACCGGGTCCACCAACTCCGACCTGGTGGCGGCGGCCGCTGCGGGCAAGGCGGCCGAAGGCGCGGTCCTCGTCGCCGAGGAGCAGACCTCGGGACGCGGCCGGCTGGACCGCCGGTGGACGGCGCCCCCGCGCTCCGGGCTGTTCTTCTCCGTTCTGCTCACCCCGGACGACGTGCCGGTGGCCCGCTGGGGCTGGCTGCCGCTGCTCACCGGGGTCGCCGTGGCGACGGGGCTGTCCCGGGCGGCCGGCGTCGACACGGCACTCAAGTGGCCCAACGACCTCCTGGTGACCGTCGGGGGAGAGGAACGCAAGGCCGGCGGCATCCTCGCGGAGCGGGCCGGGCCCGAGGCGGTGGTGGTCGGCGTCGGCCTCAACGTCACCCTGCGGGCGGACGAGCTCCCGGTGCCCCTGGCGGGGTCGCTGGCCCTGGCCGGCGCGGCGAACACGGACCGGGACCCGCTGCTGCGGGGCGTCCTGCGATCGCTGGAGGAGTGGTACGGGCGCTGGCGGGCTGCGGGCGGCGACCCCGAGGCGAGCGGTCTCCAGGAGACGTACGCGGCCGGGTGCGCGACGCTGGGACGAACGGTACGGGCCGAGCTGCCGGGGGACCGGTCGATCGTCGGCGAGGCGGTCGCGGTCGACGGGGACGGACGGCTTGTGATCGCCACGAAGGAAGGGGTACAGGAGCCGGTGGGGGCGGGAGACATCGTGCACCTGAGGCCGGCGTGACGTGAACGCCGGGCCTCGTACCCCGGTCGAACGGAACGGAGTGAGCTGGCGCACACCTGCCGTAGAGTTGAGGCCGGTCGATACCTGACCGCGGAAGATCGGAAGGGCAGCAGGCGTGACCGTCGACGACACGGGCTCCGGCGCGGGCGCGGACGGCCGGGGAAACCTGCCGGCCGCCGATCCCGGCGAGCCGGACGACCCCGGTGAGGACCCGCATCCTCTGGCCCTGCGCCTCGAACAGCTCATCCTCGGCGCCGAGCGGCGTTACACCCCGTTTCAGGCCGCCCGCAGCGCCGGTGTCTCCATGGAGCTGGCGTCGCGTTTCTGGCGTGCCATGGGCTTCGCCGACATCGGGCAGGCCAGGGCGCTCACCGAGGCCGACGTCCTCGCCCTGCGGCGCCTGGCCGGCCTCGTGGAGGCGGGACTGCTGAGCGAGGCGATGGCCGTGCAGGTGGCGCGGTCCACCGGGCAGACCACCGCCCGTCTGGCGGAGTGGCAGATCGACTCCTTCCTGGAGGGGCTGACCGAGCCGCCCGAACCGGGGATGACCCGCACCGAGGTCACGTATCCCATCGTCGAACTGCTGCTGCCCGAGCTGGAGGAGTTCCTCGTCTACGTCTGGCGCCGGCAGCTCGCCGCCTCGGCGGGCCGGGTCGTCCAGGCCGCCGACGACGAGGAGATGGTCGACCGGCGTCTGGCCGTCGCCTTCGCGGACCTCGTCGGCTTCACCCGGCTGACCCGGCGGATGGAGGAGGAGGAACTCGGCGAACTGGTCGAGGCCTTCGAGACGACCGCCGCCGACCTGGTCGCCGCCCGTGGCGGACGCCTGATCAAGACGCTCGGCGACGAGGTGCTGTACGCGGCCGACGACGCGGGCATCGCCGCCGACATCGCGCTGCTCCTCGTCGAGACCATGAGCAACGACGAGACGATGCCCGAACTGCGCGTGGGCATGGCGTTCGGCACGGTCACCACCCGGATGGGCGATGTCTTCGGCACGACGGTCAACCTGGCGTCGCGGCTGACGTCGATAGCCCCCCGTGACGCCGTCCTCGTCGACAGCGCCTTCGCCGAGGAGCTGATCCGCACCGGCGACGCCCCGGCCTCGGAGGCCGAGGCGGCGGAGGAGGCGGCCGCCGCGGAGAAGGAGGGCGAGGAGCCGCCGAAGTACCGGTTCGCGCTCCAGCCGATGTGGCAGCGACCGGTGCGTGGTCTCGGCGTGGTCGAACCCTGGCTGCTGACCCGACGCAACGGCGCCGACGGATAGGCGCTGCCCGGGGCCGGGCCGTGTCCGCGAAGTCCCGCCCGGCTCGCGACGCCCGGCAGGCACTCCGCCGGTGGGGCGGCCGGCAGGCACTCCGCCGGTGGGGGCTCCCGGCACTTCCCCGGTTGGGGCGCCCGGCAGGCACTCCGCGGTGGGGGCGGCCGGCAGGTACTCCGCCGGTGGGGGCGTCCGGCAGGCACTCCTCCGGAGGGGCGCCCCCCGGCCGCGTGGTCGGGATCGTCCACGTGCACCCGGTAGGAGGGCGACTCCGCGCCTTGCGCTCGCGCGGGGCACCGCCATGACGCCGCGAGTCCTGCCCTCCGGGCAGCCGGCGCTACGTCCCGGGACAGCACACCTAGAGCCTCGGCACGGGAGCGCCCAGTGGGTCCACGCAGAGGCCGATGACGGGAACGCAGACGCCGGGCTGACGCGGATCGGCGGGCTTCTCCGGCTGGGGCGCGGGTGCGGCCGTGGCCGGGGCGGGCGCGGGTGCCGGTGACGTGGGCCGCGGGGCGGTGGTCCTCGGGGGCGCCGGGGCTCGGGGTACGGGCGCGGCCGGGGTGTAGGTGACGCCCGGGGTGAGGGCGACGGAGGTCGGTGAACCGGGGACGCCCGGGATCAGGCCGCCCCTGGCTGCCGGGGCGGGACTCGCCCCGCCCATCGCGCTGGGCGCGGTCGGGCCGGGTGCGACGGGGGTGCCCGGACCGGCCGAGCGGTCGGCGCGGTCGGCATCGGTGCCGGTGTCGGTGTCGACGCCGGTGTCCGTGCCCATGTCGGTCTCCGCGCTCGCGACGGGTTCGGGCTGGGGCTCGGCCTCCGCGGTGCCGATACCGGCCGCGGCGCCCGGGTCGGGGGTCAGCCGGACGAGGCTCAGCACCCCGGCGGCCAGCGCCAGGCCGCCGGCGGCGAACAGCACCTTGCGGGGGCGGGGACGTCGGTGCCGGCCCCGGGGGCGCGGCGCCCACGGCCCGCCGGCCTCCACAGCCGCCGACTCGTCCTGAGTCGTCTCGTAGTGCTCGGTCCACGTGCTCACCGGCGTGCTCGTCATCGCGTTCCCTCCCCGATGCGGTCGCGCCCCCGATGCGCCGGGGCGGACGCACGTTATGC
Organism: Streptomyces sp. NPDC088157; assembly: GCF_044741545.1. Taxonomy (NCBI): domain Bacteria; kingdom Bacillati; phylum Actinomycetota; class Actinomycetes; order Kitasatosporales; family Streptomycetaceae; genus Streptomyces; species Streptomyces sp. NPDC088157. Next base: position 898,636 of record NZ_JBIUSU010000002.1, on the reverse strand, counting down.
GCTCCGGTGGGCGGTGCGGGGGGAGTTGGGCGACATGTCACTCGAACGGGTCGGCGGGGCCCGAACCGTGGGAGTGCGGGGAGCCGGTCCGCTCTTTCGTCTCCCGGTCCCGGCTGCGATGATCGGGTGAACGTTGTTAACCCGCGTTAACCGGAGGGTGTCGTGAGCGGTGTCGGGAGCGGTGTCATGGGCGAGGAGCGGTTCGGGGAGTTCGTCCTCGTACGGCGGCACGGGGACGGCGGGCACGTCGCCGAGCTGGTCCTCGACCGTCCGAAGGCCATGAACGCCGTCTCCACCGACATGGCCCGGTCGATCGCCGGGGCGTGCGCGGCACTGGGCGGGGACCGGGACGTACGGGTGGTCGTGCTGACCTCGACGCACGAGCGGGCGTTCTGCGTCGGCGCCGACCTGAAGGAGCGGAACTCCCTCAGCGACGCCGAACTGCTGCGGCAGAGGCCGCTCACGCGCGGCGCGTACACCGGGGTGCTGGAGCTTCCGGTGCCCACGGTCGCGGCGGTACACGGCTTCGCGCTGGGCGGCGGCTTCGAACTGGCGCTGGCCTGCGACGTGATCGTGGCCGACCCCACGGCCGTGGTCGGGCTGCCGGAGGTGTCGGTGGGCGTGATCCCCGGCGGTGGCGGCACCCAGCTGCTGCCGCGCCGGGTGGGGGCGGCCCGGGCGGCCGAGCTGGTCTTCACCGCGCGTCGGGTGGAGGCGGCCGAGGCGCGGGAACTGGGTCTGGTGGACGTCCTGGTGGAGGAGGGGCGGGACCGGACGGAGGCGCTGGAGCTGGCCGGGAGGATCGGCGGCAACTCGCCGGTGGGGCTGCGGGCGGCGAAGCGGGCGCTGCGCCTGGGGCAGGGGCTGGACCTGCGGGCCGGGCTCGAGGTCGAGGACGCGGCATGGCGGTCGGTGGCCTTCTCCGGGGACCGGGCGGAGGGAGTGGCGGCCTTCAACGAGAAGCGGAAGCCGCAGTGGCCCGGTGAGTGAGTGAGGGTGTGGGGGTGCGAGCGGGCGGGCCCGTGAGTGAGCGAGGGGATGGCGGCCGGGAGCCCGACACGCGGGCGGAGGTGCGCTTCTCACTCTCCGTGGCCCTTCGGTGTCCCCTTTCAGGCTGAATGTCCCTAGCCTGGGGAGATGGGTGACGACAGACGCCTGGAGGCCGTGGTGGCGCTCGCGCAGGGGATGGCGGCCGCGCACACCCCCCGCGAGTCCTGGCGTGCGGCGGCCCTCGGGGCCTGCCGCGCGCTGACCGGCGGCTTCGCGGCGCTCTCCGTGTGGGAGCGGGACCTCGGGCGGCTGCGCGTCCTGGTGAACGTGGGGGACCGGGCCGCCGACGAGGACGAGTTCCCGGACGGCGAGGCCTATCCGGTGCACCAGTTCCCCGAGATCACCGAGTTCCTGCACGAGCGCTGGGTGGCCGGCGGCGAGCCCAACGCCTGGGTGGAGACGGCGCAGGGGCCCGCCGCCGGGCGCCCCGGCTACTGCCACCAGAGGGTCGCGGCGCTGCGCCGACGGGGCCGGGGCTCCTGCGTGGTCGCGCCGATCGTGCTGCACGGCCGTGCCTGGGGCGAGCTGTACGTGGCCCGCCCTGCGGGCACCCTCGTCTTCGACCGGGCGGACGCCGACTTCGCGACCGTCCTCGCCGCCGTCGTCGCCGCCGGGCTCGCCCAGACCGAGCGGCTGGAGGAGGCCCGCCGCCTCGCCTTCACCGACGCCCTCACCGGTCTGGCGAACCGCCGCGCCGTCGACGTGAGGCTGGAGGAGGCGGTCGAGCGGCATCGCGTGGAAGGGATCGTCGTCAGCCTCGTCGTGTGCGACCTCAACGGGCTGAAGCGGGTCAACGACACCCGTGGGCACGCCGTCGGCGACCGGCTGCTGGAGCGGTTCGGGTCGGTGCTGTCGCTGTGCGGGGCCATGCTGCCCGGCGCGCTGGCCGCCCGGCTCGGCGGCGACGAGTTCTGTCTGCTGGCCGTCGGGTCGCCCGCCGACGGCGTCGTCAAGGTCGCCGACGACCTCTGCCGCCGGGCCGGCGAGCTGGAGCTCGGCGAGGGCGTGGCCTGCGGGGTCGCCTCCACCCAGGACCCCATCGGGCCCGTGACGTCGGCCCGCCGGCTGTTCCGGCTGGCCGACGCCGCCCAGTACCGGGCCAAGGCCGTGCGGGCCGCCCGGCCGGTGGTCGCCGGGCGGGAAGGCCCCGACGACCCCGTCGTGCGCCTCGCCGACGAGCCGCCCCACGAGCGGACGGCCGAGCGGCGGCGGTTCAGGGGCCGGCGCTGAGGGGGCGGTCGCCGAGGGTGTGACCCGATCACTCGAGGGTGTGACCCAATCGGTAAGGGGTGAACCGGGTACCCACTGGTGACATCCCGGTCTTCACTGCGTACGCTCCTGAATATGGATATGCACACTGTGGTGGTGGGGACGTCCGGGGTGACCGCGTCCGACGTACTCGCCGTGGCGCGCGACGGCGCCCGCATCGAGCTCTCGGCGGAGGCGGTGGCGGCCCTCGCCGCGGCCCGCGGGATCGTGGACGCGCTGGCCGCCAAGCCCGAGCCCGTCTACGGCGTCTCCACCGGGTTCGGCGCCCTCGCCACCCGGCACATCAGCCCGGAGCTGCGCGCCCAGCTCCAGCGCAACATCGTCCGCTCGCACGCCGCCGGCATGGGCCCGCGGGTCGAGCGCGAGGTCGTCAGGGCGCTGATGTTCCTGCGGCTGAAGACCGTCTGCTCCGGGCACACCGGCGTCCGGCCCGAGGTCGCGCAGACCATGGCCGACATCCTGAACGCCGGCATCACCCCGGTCGTGCACGAGTACGGCTCCCTGGGCTGCTCCGGCGACCTGGCCCCGCTCTCGCACTGCGCCCTGACGCTCATGGGCGAGGGCGACGCGGAGGGCCCGGACGGCGCCGTACGGCCCGCCGGCGAACTGCTCGCCGAGCACGGCATCGCCCCGGTCGAGCTGCGCGAGAAGGAGGGCCTGGCGCTCCTCAACGGCACCGACGGCATGCTCGGCATGCTGGTCATGGCCCTTGCCGACCTCGACATGCTCTACAAGTCCGCCGACGTCACGGCCGCGCTCAGCCTGGAGGCGCTGCTCGGCACCGACAAGGTGCTCGCCCCCGAACTGCACGCCATCCGCCCGCACCCGGGACAGGGCGCCTCGGCCGCCAACATGCTGGCCGTGCTCGCGGGTTCGGAACTCACCGGCCACCACCAGGACGACGCGCCCCGGGTCCAGGACGCCTACTCGGTGCGCTGCGCCCCGCAGGTCGCCGGCGCCGGCCGCGACACCATGGCGCACGCCCGGCTCGTCGCCGAGCGGGAGCTGGCCTCGGCCGTCGACAACCCGGTGGTGCTGCCCGACGGGCGCGTCGAGTCCAACGGCAACTTCCACGGCGCGCCGGTCGCCTACGTCCTGGACTTCCTCGCCATCGCCGTCGCCGACCTCGCCTCCATCGCCGAGCGGCGCACCGACCGGCTGCTGGACAAGAACCGCAGCCACGGCCTCCCGCCGTTCCTCGCGGACGACCCCGGCGTCGACTCCGGGCTGATGATCGCCCAGTACACGCAGGCCGCGCTGGTCAGCGAGCTGAAGCGGCTGGCCGTACCGGCGTCCGCCGACTCGATCCCGTCCTCCGCGATGCAGGAGGACCATGTGTCGATGGGCTGGTCCGCGGCCCGCAAGCTGCGCACCGCCGTCGACAACCTCACCCGCGTGATCGCCGTCGAGCTGTACGCCGCCACGCGCGGTGTGGAGCTGCGCGAGGGGCTGACCCCGGCTCCGGCGAGCCGGGCGGTCATCGAGGCCGTGCGCAAGGCGGGGGTGCAGGGCCCCGGCCCGGACCGGTTCCTCGCGCCCGACCTCGCGGCGGCGGACGCCTTCGTCCGCGACGGACGGCTCGTCGCCGCGGTGGAGACGGTCACCGGGCCGCTGCGGTAGAACGACGGGGCCCCGCCGCACGGATGTGACGGCGGGGCCCTGCGCGTCGCGCGGGTCGGCGAACCAGCGGGTCGGCCGGTGGGCGGGTCAGCGGATCAGCGGGTCACTTGAGTTTGGCGACCTGCGCGTCGACGACGGCCGCCGGGACGGCGCCCATGTCGCCGCCCTTGGCGAACGCGGCGAAGTTCACCGTGTAGAACGAGGCGACGGTGTTGCCCTTGCGCACCACCACGGTGTGGAAGGTGGCCGTCCCCTCGCCGTCCATGTCGACGTCCTCGGTGAACGCCACCGTCTCGTCACCCTTCGTGGCGCCCTTCTCGGCGGCGACCTTGGTGACCTTCGACTTCTCGCCGTCGGCCGCGAGGCCGTACCCGCCGACGCAGGCCGTCACGCCGTCGGAGACGGCCTTCATGGCCTTCTCGGCGCCGTCGCCCTCGTACGAGGAGAGACCCACGAACGTCATGTCGACGTCGAAGGCGTCCGCCAGGTCCTCGGGAGCCGTGGCGGCCGACGCCTTGTCCTCCGAGACCGTGTTACTGGCGTTCGCGTCCGTGTCGCCCGGGGCGAGAGCGGCCGTGGCCCAGGCGAGCGGGTCGCATGCCGGCTTGTCGGTCTTCACCTGCGCCTTGGAGGCCGGGAGGGTGTCATTGCCCGAGTCGACCTTGTAGCCCTTGACTTCGGCCTGCGTGAGCAGCAGCTTCTCCAGCTCGGCCGTGGTGAGCGCCTTCGCGGCCGGAGCCGACGAGGAGGAGGCGGCGGACGAGGAGGACGACGCCTTCGAGTCCGCGGTGTCCTTCGATCCCTCGTCCGAACACGCGGTCAGGAGGGAGAGCGACAGTGCGCCTATTGCGGCCGTGGCGCACAGCCGCGCCCCCGATGATCTCTTCATGGGCGAACTATGAAGAACCTGTCAAAGAACAGTCAAGTTAATTCAAAAACCCAGACGTTCCCGGCGAACGGAATAAACCACGAAACCCGCGCCCAGCGCGAGCAGGGTGGTTCCGCCGACGACGTACGGGGTCGTGTCGAAGCTTCCGGTGTCGGCGAGGCGGATGCCGTCGTCGGCCGTGGTCTCGGCCGCCGACTCGGCTGTCGTCCCCGTCGAGTCGGCGGCCCCGCTGTCGGCGGTGGTGACGGTCGTGGTGGTCGACGCGGCCCGGGCCTGGGTCGTGACCTGTGTCGTCGTGACCGTTCTGACCGGGGTGTCCTGGGACGCGTTCGCGGACGGGACGAACCACAGGGCGCCCAGCAGGGTCCCCGCGGCGGTGGCGGTCAGCAACGGACGTCGAGCGGATGACACGGAATATCGATCCCCTTGTGGCGCTGGCGAATTGGCCGTGTGGTCCGATGCTAATGAAAGTCACGGGTCGCGGGAAAGTTACGGGAGCTGTGAGCCGTACGCTCCGGCCATGAGTACTGAAGAGACATCACGTTTTGTACGGCTTCGGGTGGAGATCCTCCTCGAGGTGCACGACGAGGACGCCGTGACGAAGGCGGCGCTGCGGCGGCTCGCCGACGACGCGGAGGTCCCGGACGCCGAGCGCGCGCACACCGAGGGCGCTGTGACGGAGGACACCGCGGAGGCCCTCGCCTATCTCGTCGACCCGTTCGACCTGGTGGGCGAGGTCCCCGGGGTGGAGCTCCAGCAGGCCTCCTGGTCCAGCGAGCGGATCGATTACGACCCGGATTCGCCGGAGTGGGACCTGGACGAGGACGATGTCGGCGAGGATGGCGAGGCGGACGGTGAAGAGGACCGCATCGGCTGAGCGTTCCGGGAAACTCGTAGGCCCCGGACGGCAACCGCCGACCGGGGTTTCGTCGTCTCAGCAGACGCACGAACCGACACCCGCACCATCCGCGCGCCGCGAACGTGGCGTGCCCCACACCTTCGGGAATGTGGAACGGGACGAACCGGTCGTAGCGTTGATGTTCATGACGGGGACTCTCTGGGTTCTGGTATTCGGCAACGATGGAGAAGCGTGTGATGACGGACAGTAGGCGGCGTCGGGGTCTGATGACCGCGTCCGCCCTGCTCGGCGGGGTTCTGGTGCTCTCTGCGTGTTCCGGCGGTGGCAGTGACGCCGCCGACGGCAAGGGCAGCTCCTCGCAGGCCAAGGCCGACGAGGCGGCGGCCAAGAAGTCCTCCGAGGCCCAGATCAAGATCACGCCCGCGGACGGCTCGGACAACGCCTCCATCAACAACTCCGCGGCTGTCACGGTGAGCAAGGGCACGCTCACCGCGGTGACGATGACCACCTCCGAGGGCACCGCCGTCGAGGGCGCGCTCTCCGCCGACAAGACGAGCTGGAAGCCGAACGCCCAGCTGGAGCGCTCCACCACCTACAAGGTGGCGGCGGAGGCGAAGGACTCGGGCGGCCTCGTGGCACACGAGAACGCCTCCTTCACCACGGTCTCCCCGGACAACAGCTTCATAGGAAACTTCACGCCGGAGAACGGCTCGACGGTCGGCGTGGGCATGCCCGTGTCGATCAACTTCAACAAGGAGATCACCAACAAGGCGGCCGTGCAGAAGGGCGTCACGGTCACCTCCACCAGCGGTCAGGAGGTCGTCTGCCACTGGTTCTCCACCCAGCGGATGGACTGCCGTCCGGAGGACTACTGGAAGGAGAACTCCACCGTCACGCTGAAGCTCGCGCTCGACGGAGTGGAGGGCGCCAACGGCGTCTTCGGCGTCCAGCAGAAGACGGTCACCTTCAAGGTGGGCCGCAACCAGGTCTCCTACGTCGACGCGAAGACCAAGCAGATGAAGATCACGCACAACGGCGCGGTCATCAAGACCATCCCGATCTCCGCCGGTTCGCCCGACAACAAGACGTACGAGGGCCAGATGGTGATGTCGGAGAAGTTCAAGGAGACGCGCATGAACGGCGCGACCGTGGGCTTCACCGATGACGACGGCAAGGGCGAGTACGACATCAAGGACGTGCCGCACGCCATCCGCCTCACCAACTCCGGCACCTTCGTGCACGGCAACTACTGGGGCGCGAAGTCCATCTTCGGCTCGGTGAACACCAGCCACGGCTGTGTGGGCCTGTCCGACACCAAGGGTGCCAACGACTCGGGCACGGCGGGCTACTGGTTCTACACCAACTCGATCGTCGGTGACGTCGTGGTGGTCAAGAACACCGGTGACAAGACCGTGGCCCCGGACAACGGCCTCAACGGCTGGAACATGGACTGGGCGCAGTGGAAGGCCGGTTCGGCCGTCTGAGGTAGCTCCTGACGATCCGACGGCCGACCCGACGGGTCGGCCCGACAGTTCTCGCACAGCTCTCCGGTGCCGCCCTCAGGGGCGGCATCGGTGTTTCCGGGGCCGGTCACAGCCTTCTCATCATTCTCTTATTTCGGCCTTATCCCTTCATCACGCGCCGTACCTACCGTGCGGCCATGTTCTTCACCTACCTGAGGCGCGAACTGCGCCGCCGCAGAAAAGCGGCCCTCGTCGTCGCCTCCGGGCTCGCGCTGGGCATCGCGCTGGTCATCGTGGTCACCTCCGTGTCCTCCGGCATGGGGAAGGCCCAGGACAAGGTCCTCCAGTCCCTGTACGGCCTCGGTACGGACATGACGGTCACCAAGGCGGCCTCGCCCACCGCGAGCGCCTCGGACCGCCCGCGCTTCCAGTTCGACGCGCAGGACGACTCCGACGCGGAGCAGAGCACCGACCGCGTCATGGTGCAGGGCTTCCAGACCCTGTCGACAGCGACCGTCACCAAGGTCGGCAAGCAGGGCGGGGTCTCCGACGCGGTCGGCGGCCTGAGCCTCCAGGTCCTCAAGGTCAACGGCCAGTTCACCCGCGGCCAGTTCCAGCAGAACGACAACGCGGGCGGCGGCGGCCGGCAGGGCGGCGGCGGCAACGGCCAGCCGCAGGGTGAAGTGCGGGGCGGCGGCGCCAACTTCGACGTCAACAGCTACTCCGTCTACGGCACCGACGTCACCCGGCCGGCGCTCGGACCGCTGACCTCCTCGACGATCACCAGCGGCCGTACCTTCAAGACCTCGGAGAACAACGGCAAGGTCGCCGTCCTCGACTCCGCGTACGCCAAGGAGAAGTCGCTCAAGGTCGGCTCCACGCTCACCATCAGCAGTGTCAAGTTCTCGGTGATCGGCGTGGCCACGGCCGACAGCGGTGACGCAGCCGCCAACGTCTACATCCCGCTGACCCAGGCCCAGACCCTCAGCGACTCCAAGGACAAGGTCACGACGATCTACGTCAAGGCGACCGACTCCCAGAAGATCGACAGCGTCAAGTCCACGATCCAGAAGAACGTCTCCGGCACGACCGTGACGACCTCCGCCGACCTCGCGGACACCGTCTCCGGCTCCCTCTCCACGGCCTCCTCGCTCGCCACCAACGTCGGCAAGTGGCTGTCCATCGCGGTCCTGATCGCCGCCTTCCTGGTCGCCGGTCTGCTCACCTCCTCGGCGGTCTCCCGCCGCGTCCGTGAGTTCGGCACGCTGAAGGCGCTGGGCTGGAAGTCCGGCCGGGTCACCCGGCAGGTCGTCGGTGAGGCCATGGTCAACGGTCTGCTGGGCGGCGCCCTCGGCATCGCGCTGGGCCTGGCCGGCGCGTACGTCGTGACCGCGATCAGTCCCACGCTCCAGGCCCAGCTGGGCGGCGGTGGCGGCCAGGGCGGCCCCGGCGGTGGCGGCGGCTTCGGCGGTCCCGGTCGCCAGGCGGCGGCCAAAACCCTCGACGTGGCGCTGACGGCGCCCGTGAGCGTCACGACGGTCGCCATCGCGGTGGGCCTCGCCGTGGCCGGCGGTCTGATCGCGGGAGCGTTCGGCGGCTGGCGCGCCTCGCGGCTGCGCCCCGCGGACGCGCTGCGCCGCGTCGAGTAGCCGCACCGCCCCAACCCTCATACGCAACCCAGGAGTTGTTGTCCCCATGTACGAACTCAGAGGCGTCACCAAGCGCTACAGCCGGGGCAAGGAGACGGTCCACGCCCTCGACGGCGTCGACCTGACCATCGCGGACGGCGACCGGCTCGTCATCCAGGGCCCCACGGGCGGCGGCAAGTCCACGCTGCTCCAGATGATCGGCGCGCTCGACCGGCCCACCGAGGGCGAGATCGTCCTCGACGGCGTCGACCTGGCCAAGCTCTCCGAGGCCAGGCTGACGAAGGTGCGCAGCGAGAACATCGGCTTCGTCTTCCAGTCCTTCAACCTCATCCCGACGCTCAACGCGCAGGAGAACGTCGAGACGGCGCTCGTCCCGCTCGGCGTGAAGGTCAAGGAGCGGCGCGAACGGGCCGCCGAGGCGCTGAGGTCCGTAGGCCTGGGGGAGCGCCTCCGACACCTCCCGTCCGAGATGTCCGGCGGCCAGCAGCAGCGCGTCGCGATCGCCCGCGCGCTGGTGAAGCAGCCGAAGGTGCTGCTCGCCGACGAGCCCACCGGCAACCTCGACGAGAGCATGCGCGACGAGATCATGGACGTGCTGTACACCATGTGGAAGGAGCACGGGCTGACCTTCATCATGGTCACCCACGACTCCGCGATCGCGAAGAAGGCTCCGCGCCTGGCCACGATCCGCAAGGGCAGGATCACGGTGAAGGAGAACGCCGCGGCGAAGTGAGCGTGTCCCGCGGCGCGTCCGGTGACCGCCCTGCGGCCGGGCACCGGACGATCGGGCCGCCGGTTCGCTGAGCGCTGAGCGAACGCCTGCCGGAAGGCGAGCCTCCGGCGGGCTGTTCGTGCTTGCGTGGCCCCATGACGGCACCCGAGACAGCCACGCCCCGCACCACGGTCGAGTACATCCGGTACCGCGTCCCGCAGGAGCGGTCCGCGGAGTTCCTGGCCGCGTACACCCAAGCCGCGCGAGAGCTCGCCGCCTCCCCGCACTGCGTCGACTACGAACTCGCCCGCTGCGAGGAGGACTTCGGACACTTCATCCTGCGGATCACCTGGACGTCGACCGAGGACCACCTGGAGGGTTTCCGCACCTCGGACCTGTTCCCCGCCTTCCTCGCGGAGATCCGGCCGTACGTCGGGGCCATCGACGAGATGCGGCACTACAAGGCCACCTCGGTACGCGGGACGGGCTCCGCCGTGCCCACGCTGTACGAGTGGGCCGGCGGGGCGGAGGCCTTCGCCCGGCTCACGGAGGCCTTCTACACCAAGGTGCTCCGCGACGATCTGCTCGCGCCGGTCTTCGCGGGCCTCGCCCCCGAGCACGCCGAGCATGTCGCCCTCTGGCTCGCGGAGGTCTTCGGCGGGCCGGGGGCCTACTCGGCGACCCAGGGCGGCCACAGCCACATGGTGGCCAAGCACTTCGGACGGGACATCACCGAGCCCCAGCGCCGCCGCTGGGTCAACCTCATCCAGGACGCCGCCGACGAGGCGGGTCTGCCGACCGACGCCGAGTTCCGGTCGGCGTTCCTCGCCTACGTGGAATGGGGCACGCGGCTCGCCGTCCACTTCTCCGGCCCGGACGCCAAGCCGCCGGCCGAGCAGCCGGTGCCGAAGTGGGGATGGGGCGCGGCTCCGCCCTACCAGGGCTGACACGCCTGTCCGGGCGGACGTGGCCCGTCCGGGCGGACGTGGCCTGTCCGGGCGGACGTGGCCTGTCCGGGCGGACGCGGCTCGGCCGGGCCCGTGACCCGGGCGCCCGCTCAGGGTCCGGGGGCCGCTGAGGCGCCGCCACGGGTCAGGCCCGCGGCGGCGCGAGAGGGACGACTGCCGACAGGAGGAGTCCGGCCGGGGAAGAGGCGACGGCCGTTCGGAGGGGAGACTGGCCGTGGGAGAGGCGACGGCCGTTCGGAGGGGAGACTGGCCGTGGGAGAGGCGACGGCCGTTCGGAGGGGAGACTGGCCGTGGGAGAGGCGACGGCCGGCAGACTGGAGTCCGGCCGTGGAGCAGGCGACTGCCGGCGGGAGGGGGACTTTCAGGCGGACGGTGTCTGGGCGCCGGTTCCCGCCCGCGTCGCGTCCGCGCCCCAGCTCGCCAGCAACCGCAACGCCTCCGCCGAGGTCGACCCCGGCTCCGCGTGATACGTCACCAGCGACTGTTCGCCGTCGCCCGCCAGCCTGAACCCCTCGAAGTGCAGGGAGAGTTCGCCGACCAGCGGATGCCTCAACTCCTTGACCCCATGGCTCTTCTCCTTGACGTCATGGGTCGCCCAGAGCCGCCGGAAGTCCTCGCTCTTCACCGACAGCTCGCCCACCAGCGCGGAGAGCCGCGGGTCGTCGGGATAGCAGCCCGCGTCCATGCGCAGGACGCAGACGATGTCGATCGCCTTCTGCTCCCAGTCCACGAAGAGGTCCTGGTAGTCGGGGCGCAGGAAGACCAGCCGAGCCCAGTTGCGCTCCGCCACCGGCAGCTCCGCCCAGTCGCCGAAGACCGCCGCCGCCATCCGGTTCCAGCCCAGGATCTCCGAGCGCCGCCCGACCAGGTACGCCGGCACCGAGTCCATCGTGTCCAGCAGTTGCAGCAGCGCGGACCGTACCTGCTGGGGCCGCCCGCTCTGCTTCTTCTTGTGCTTCGGCTTCGCCAGATGGGTGAGATGCGCGTGCTCGGCGTCGGAGAGCCGCAGGGCGCGGGCGATCGAGTCCAGCACCTCCGCCGACACGTTCCGCCCGTTGCCCTGCTCCAGACGCGTGTAGTACGCCACCGACACCCCGGCCAGCTGCGCCAGCTCCTCGCGCCGCAGCCCCGGCACCCTGCGGTGCCGCCCGAAGTCCGGCAGCCCCACGTCCTCGGGCTTCAGCCGGGCCCGCCGGGTGCGCAGGAACTCGCTGAGCTCGGCACGCCGGTCCAGGGAGGCGCCGGGCGGTTCGGGGCGTTCGTCCATGCCGTCCAGTATTCACGGTCGTACGCACACCATCCTGACCCCGCCAGTGGTAGGCACAGCAGACGTACGCAGAAGCGTGGCCTGGGTGAATCCCACGCCATGGGGCAGGCTGGCCGCCGTACCGGCCCAAAGGCAGGCCGGAACACGAACCCCCCGCTAGGAGATCCCCGGCATGACCACCGTAGCCGCGTACGCCGCACCCGCCGCCAAGGCTCCGCTGGAGCGCACGACGATCGAACGCCGACCGGTGCGCGAGTTCGACGTCCTGATCGACATCGAGTTCGCCGGCATCTGTCACTCGGACATCCACCAGGCCAGGGAGGGCTGGGGCGAGGCGATCTTCCCGATGGTGCCCGGCCACGAGATCGCGGGCGTCGTCTCCGAGGTCGGCCCCGGCGTCACCAGGTTCGCCGTCGGCGACCGGGTGGGCGTCGGCTGCCTCGTGGACTCCTGCCGCGAGTGCGACAACTGCAAGGCGGGCCTCGAGCAGTACTGCACCGGCGGCAGCGTCGGCACGTACAACGCCGTCGGCAAGGACGGCGAGCCCACCTACGGCGGTTACGCGCAGAAGATCGTCGTCGACGAGAACTACGTCGTCCGCATTCCCGACGGCCTCAAGCTCGACGAGGCCGCGCCCCTGCTCTGCGCCGGCATCACCACGTACTCCCCGCTCAAGCACTGGAACGCCGGCCCCGGCAAGAAGGTCGCCATCCTCGGCATGGGCGGCCTCGGCCACATGGGCGTCAAGATCGCGCACGCCCTCGGCGCCGAGGTGACCGTGCTGTCCCAGTCCCTGCGCAAGAAGGACGACGGGCTGAAGCTGGGCGCCGACCACTACTACGCCACCAGCGACGAGAAGACCTTCGAGGAACTGCGGGGCACCTTCGACCTCATCCTCTCCACGGTCTCCGCCCCGCTGAACCTGGACGCCTACCTGTCCCTGCTGAAGACGGACGGCGCCTTCGTGAACGTCGGCGCGCCCGAGGAGCCCGTCGCGCTCAACCTGTTCTCGGTGATCGCCGGCCGCAAGACCCTCGCCGGCTCCGGCATCGGCGGCATCCAGGAGACCCAGGAGATGCTGGACTTCTGCGCCGAGCACGGCTTCGGCGCCGAGATCGAGCTGATCAGCGCCGACCAGATCAACGAGGCGTACGAGCGGGTGCTCGCCAGCGACGTCCGCTACCGCTTCGTGATCGACACGTCCACGATCTGACGGACCTCGCGACGGACCTCGCGACGGACCTCGCGACGGACCTCGCGACGGACCTCGCGACGGACCTCGCGACGGGTCGGTGACGGTTCTCGTCCTGCCGGACCCGTGCCGGGCCCGACGGTCCTCGCGGCTTCCCGACCGTGAGTGGAGTGGGGCCCTCGGCGACTGCGCCGGGGGCCCTTCGGGCTCTGGCGGCACGGGTACCGGGCGCCTGAGGGCTGCCGTCGGCCCCTAGCCGGCGGCCCACGGCAGAGCCCCGGCAGAATCGGGGCGCAGGCGTGAGGCGCCGGCCTGGTTTTCGGTCCCGGGCCCCGGACTCAGGCCACGGGGAACGACTCGCCGTCGCCGTAGGACCGTACGAGGACTCCGCCGCCCGGAGCGGGACGCACGGAATGGGCCCGTCCGAGCCCGGCCACCCGCGCGCGACCCTCGCCGCCCTCGCCCCCGACCTCCACCAGCGTGTTCTCGTCGATGGCCACCCCGTGTGCGAGCCGTCCACCCGCCACGACCGCGGCCAGCCGCCCCAACGTCCCCCACTGAGCGGCATGGTTGTCCACCCCGAACGGCACGAGCCCCAGCCCGGGCCGGACCTCGATCTCCTCGAGATCCTCGGCGGTGTCCGGCGGGCACACGGCGACCCCGTCCATCAGCCACCCCCCGACCACCGCGTCCCGCCCGGCGATCGCGGCTCCCGCGGAGAACCCGGCATAGGGGACGCCACGACGGGCGAGCGAGGAAGGCAGGGCCGGCGGCGTCGGCGGCGAGGTGCGGCCCCCGGCGAACGCTTCCTGATACGCGGGCGTCAGCCCACCGCAGACGATCACCCCGTCCACGTCCTCGGGGACCGCGCCGGCGTCCACCCGCTCCCCGACCGGCACCAGCAACGCTACGGGCGTGCAGTTCCCGGCCTTCCGCAACGCGACGTCGTACCGGGCGAACTGCTCGGCTCCGTCGCCCTCGTCGACGATCACACAGAGGATGCGGGGGGTCGGCCCCAAGCCGGTCCCGGATTCGGTCGTGCTTCCGGAACCGGTCGTGCTCCCGGAACCGGAACCGGAGCCGGTCCCGGATTCGGGGCGGGATCCGGGGCCGGACGCCGTAGAAGCGGCGGCGCGCAGAAACGGCCCGTAGACGACGTCGGCGACCGTCTCGTCCCACCCGCCACCGATCAGAAACACCTGGCCGCCACCGCTCCGCGTAACGCTGCTCACGCGCACTTCCCCCCTGGGTTCATCGACGACTCGGGCAAGTAACTCACGAAGTTCCGCCGGTCCGGGGCGGGGCGCGCCCCCTCAGCCATCGGCCCGGAGGCCCTGGAGACCGTCGTAGGCGGCCATCACGATGTCCAGTCCCCGGGTGTCTTCCGCGGGTTCCCGCATCTGATTGGTCACGTAGGCCACCACCAGGCGCGACTCGGGTTCGATCATGACCGTGGAACCGCCCCAGCCGCCCCACCCGTACGTGCCGCCGAACCGCCCGTAGCCCAGGCCCCAGCTGATCGGCATGCCCAGCCTGCGGTCCTCGCCGCTGAACTGCTCCTCCCAGGCACGGTCACAGCCCGCCCGCGACAGCAGCCGCACCCCGCGCACCGAACCCCCGCAGGCCATCGCCGACTGGACGAGGGCGACCGAGCGGGCGTTGCCGAAGCCGCTCGCCGCCGGGATCTGCGCCCGGCGCCAGGCCACGCTGTTGCCGTCGCGGACCCGGATCGCGGTCGGGGTGATGGCGGAACCCGGTGCGGGCGTGGCCGGGGCGCCGGGCGCACTCGCCGTGTAGTCCTCGTCCCGGGACGGCGGCGGGACCGTCGGCGCCACCCGGTGGTCGTGCTCGGCCGACAACCCCATGTGGAAGTCCGCGTCCAGGGGTCCTGCGATCTCGTCGGCGAAGAACTCACCCGGGTTCCGGCCGGTGATCCGGCGTACGACCTCGCCCACGAGGAATCCCTGGGTGAGCGAGTGGTACCCGGCCGCGCTGCCCGGCTTCCACTGCGGAGTCTGCGCGGCCAGTCGGGCCGTCGCGGCCGGCCAGTCGTAGATCTCCGCCACCGGGCCGTCCCAGTCGGGCAGCCCCGCGGTGTGCGAGAGCAGGTGCCGTACCAGCACGGCCTCCTTGCCCGCCGCGGCGAACTCCGGCCAGTACCGGGCGACCGGTGCGTCCGGATCGAGCTCGCCCCGGTCGGCCAGAACCAGCGCGCACAGCGCCGTCATCGTCTTCGTGACGGAGTAGACGTTCACGAGGGTGTCCCGCTGCCACGGGATTCCGCGCGCCACGTCGGCGGACCCGCCCCAGACATCCACCACCGGCTCACCGTCCACGAAGACGGCCACCGAGCCGCCCGCGTCTCCGCCGTCCAGCAGCGCGGCCAGTGCGGTGGGCACCGCGGCGAACAGATCGTCGTACGAGCCCTGAATGTCAGCCATGCCCGTCATTCAGCCCCCACCGAACCGTCGGAGGCAACCGAAATACCTCCGGCGGCTCCAGCCGCTACGGTCCTGAGTCGCCGGAGCCGCCTGCCGAGGTCTTCGTCAGCGGGGGCGGCGAGGCCTGCGCGCCCATGTCGAGGCGGAACGGCGGATACACATCGGTCATCAGCGCCGCATAGGCGGCCACCCGCGCGACCCAGCGGGCCAGCCCGATCAGGAAGTCGAAGAGGTGAACCGGGTAACGGCCGGTGACCGCCAGAATGACCACGGCGACCAGCGAGAGGAAGTAGACCAGGCCCCCGCCGTGCCAACAGTCCGACTCTCCCCAGCCCCACCCCCAGTCGCCGACGAACATCCCCACGACGATGTACTGCGGAATGGCCAGCAGCCACCACTTCACCAGGACCAGGCCGCGGGACAGGCGCTCGGGGTAGGCGACGTCGAAGTGGGCCGGGTAGTCGGCCACTTCGGCGAGGGTGAACGGCGGGTACCGGTCGGTGCCGAGCGCGGTGTGGGCGTAGTAACCGACGCGCCAGTTCCAGCGCAGCACGCCGACACTGAAGTCGAAGAGCGACCGGGGGTACCGGCCGGTGAACAGGATGGCGAAGAACGCGACCACGGTCACGAAGAAGAACGCGATCCACAGGAAGAACAGCACGATGTAGTGCGGGATGGCGAGGAGCCACTTCACCAGCCACAGCCATCTGGACAACCGAGGATCGAGAAACGCCTCGAGCCGGACGGGTGACCCGGCGACCGGATTCATGTGGATCAGCTCCTTTCGAGCGCCCCCGCCCCGGCGGCCACCGACCGTGTCCTGGCCCGAACGGGCCGACGGCCAGGTGGTTTCCTGATCATGAACTCAGGCTCGCACAGGAAGAGGCAGGCTGCGACCGGGCCCCGGCTCGCCTCAGAGCAGCAGCGGAAGGCTCACGAGCGCCGCGCCGCCGGCGCCGAGCGCCGCCAGGAGCGATCCGGGCCAGTTGCCCGACTGGGCGTAGGTCAGCAGCCCTGCCAGCAGTCCCGCCACCACCGCGGCCAGGGGGACGGCGTGACCGGCCTCGGCGACGCCACACTGAACGGCCGGGAACTGGCCGTGCAGGCCTATCTGGACAGCCATGTCGTCCCCCTCATCCTCGGAAGCGACGCCTCGCGCATCGAGGACACCTGGCGGTACCTCTACCTCGGTGTACGGGGTGGCCGCCTCCGGCGCGGGGGGTGGAGAACGCTACGACTACGAGCCCGCGCGCCGCGCCGCCACCGGCGGGCGGCCCCTCCCGGCGGTGGAGACCTGGGACACGCGTGCGTATCTGCGGCACATGCCGTCCGTCTTCGAGGCCGTCCGGGCGGAGTTCGGTCCCGAACTGCCGCTGCTGCACGACGGTCACCACCGGATGACGCCGATCCAGGCCGCTCAGCTGGGCAAGGCGCTGGAACCGTACGACCTGCTCTGGCTGGAGGACGCGACGCCCGCGGAGGACCAGGCGGCGCTGCGCCTGATCCGGCAGCACACGACGACACCGTTGGCGATCGGCGAGGTCTTCAACTCGGTGTACGACTACACCACGTTGCTGAGCGAGCGGCTGATCGACTACGTGCGCTCCGCCGTCACCCCCACCGGTGGTGTCACCGCCATGAAGAAGCTGCTCGATCTCGCGGACGTCTACGGCGTCAGGTCCGGGATGCACGGCCCGACCGACATCTCCCCGGTGGGCATGGCCGCGGCGCTCCATCTGGATCTGGCCGTCCACAACTTCGGCATCCAGGAGTACATGCAGCACTCCGAGCGGACGCTGGAGGTCTTCCAGAGCTCCTTCCGGTTCGAGAACGGACTGCTGCACCCGTCCGACACCCCGGGCCTGGGAGTCGAACTCGACACCGAGGCGGCCCGTCACTTCCCGTACGAGCAGGCGTACCTGCCGGTCAACAGGCTGTTGGACGGAACCGTGCACGACTGGTGAACCGACGCCAGTCCCGAACGGCCCGACATCCCCGGCGGCCTGCCCGACCCCGACGGGGATCTGCCTGTCCGCGCCTTCCGGGACGGGCGCGGGGTTCTCGTCCGGTGGGCCTACTCAGGCCGTGTTGAGTAGGTGGGCTCATGCCCGACGGGCCTTGCGCGGCGAGTATCGGTGAAGCGGCGCAGACGTGAAGCGCCGGCCCGATCCAGCTGAAGACAGTTGCGGAGAATCTCATGTCCCGACGTATTGCTCTGTCCGTGGCCGCCGGTGTCGTTGTCCTCGGCGGTGCCGGCGCCTTCGCCCTCGCCCACGCCGGGGAGCAGCCTCCGGCGCTGACGGACAGCGCTGCCCGCTACACCGCTCCCGTCGGCGAACGCGACGGCTCGTTGACCTTCGTCACCGACGTCACGGCGTCTTCCGGAGTGAAGAGCGTGAAGGTGCTGGCGTGGCCGGAGAGCTCGTCCTTCGCCAAGAAGGAACTGACCGCGAAGGACATGGCCCACGTGGAGTCGGCCGTCTGCAAGCCTTCCGGCGCCGACACCGTGCGCTGCGCCTACACCGTCAAGGTCACCGGTTCCGATGCCGAGTCGTCGCCGCGCGGTGTCTGGCACGTCGCTGTCCTGGCCACCGCGCAGGACGGCACCACGACACTGGACCGCGAGGCGACCGACTTCACCGTCGGCTAGCAGGGTCGGCCGGTCGAGGAACACCGGCCGGGTGAGCAGGTGATCGCCTGCCCGCCGTACACCGATCACGACGCCCGAAGCCGTCGGCCCGCCGCCCACCGGAGACGGCGACAGAGCCGTACACACGTGGACCTGGGGCCTTTCGTTCGGATCAGGACGGCAAGGGACGGTGCCAGGCACGCGAGCCCGGCCTGATCCGAACGAGAGGCCCTCACCCCTTTCAAGGACCGCTCAAGGCGTGTCGCCCGTCACGAACGTCCCGGGACAGCACACCTAGGACGGGACGGCGGCGCCGGCGTCCGACTCGTCGGCCCCCGGAGGCGACGGCTCCAGGAGCTGCTCGCGCACGTAGTTCCAGACGACCGCGATCAGCGCGGCGATCGGTACTGCGAGCAGACTGCCCACGATGCCGGCCAGACTGCCGCCCAACGTCACCGCCAGCAGGACCACTGCCGCGTGAAGGCCGAGCCCACGACTTTGGATCATGGGCTGGAACACGTTGCCCTCGAGCTGCTGCACCACGACGATGATGGCCAGCACGATCAGCGCGTCCGTCAGGCCGTTGGAGACCAGGGCGATGAGAACCGCGACGAAACCGGCGAACAGGGCGCCGATGATCGGCACGAACGCGGAGACGAAGGTCAGCACCGCCAGCGGGAGCACCAGCGGTACCCCCAGGATCCACAGGCCCAGGCCGATCAGGACGGCGTCGAGCAGGCCGACAACCGCCTGGGAACGCACGAACGCCCCCAGGGTGTCCCAGCCGCGCGCGGCCACGACCGGGACGTCGGTGGCGAGCCGCCCGGGCAGCTGACGGGCGAGCCACGGCAGGAACCGCGGGCCGTCCTTGAGGAAGAAGAACATCAGGAAGAGGGCCAGAACGGCAGTGACCAGGCCGTTCACCACGGTGCTCACTCCCGTGACGACCGTGCCGACCATGCTGCCGAGGCCGTCCTGCGCGCGGGAGACCGCGGTGTCGAAGGCCTTGTTGATCTGGGCCTCACCGATGTTCAACGGCGGTCCCGCGGCCCACTCGCGCAACTTCTGGATGCCATCGACCACGCCGTCGGTCAACTCGCCGGACTGGGATGCCACCGGTACCGCGATCAGTGCCACGACACCCAGGGCGACGAGGAGGAACAGCACCGTCACGACCGACGCGGCGAGGGCGGGTTTCCACCCGCGGCGACGCAGGAAACGGGTCGGTGGCCAGGTCAGTGTGGTCAGGAGCAGCCCCACCACGAGCGGCCAGACGACCGACCACATCCGGCCCAGGATCCACAAGGCCACCGCGAGCATCAGGAATATGAGCAGCAACTCCGCGGAGGCACGCGCCGTCGTGCGAAGCGCGGCGCGGGCTCTCGTGGAACTCAACGTGGCAGTCACGGATGCACCCTATGGGTACTCAAGTCATACCGGAATCGCTGCTCACGGTGCCGTGCCGTACCAGCTCGGTCAGTGCCCGAACAGCGCCAGGATCACGGCGAGCAGGAGGCGGCGTACCGGGCCGAGCGCTCCGCGACCGAGAAACCCTCGAAGTCGCCGGTCGGCGCGGAGGCGTGTGTGGATGTGGTCTCGCTGCTCATCCGTCGGCCTTCGCCACGCCGATCGGGCAGGACACGCCGGTCCCGCCCAGCCCGCAGTACCCGCCCGGGTTCTTGGCGTCCGACAGGTACTGCTGGTGGTAGCCCTCGGCTGCGTAGAACGGGCGCTCCTGTGCCGGGAGGATCTCTGTGGTGATCGTGTCGTAGCCCGAGGCCGTCAAGCGCTGTTGGTAGGACGCGCGGGAGATTTCGGCTGTCGTGGTCCGGGCCGGGGAGTGGGTGTAGATCGCGGAGCGGTACTGGGAGCCCACGTCGTTGCCCTGGCGGAAGCCCTGGGTGGGGTTGTGGGACTCCCAGAACGTCTTCAGGAGGCTCTCGTAGGAGATCACCGCCGGGTCGAAGACCACGCGGACGACCTCCGTGTGGCCGGTCAGGCCCGAGCAGACCTCCTCGTAGGTGGGGTGCTCGGTGTGGCCGCCCTGGTAGCCAACCAGGGTCGTCCACACGCCTGCCGGGAGCTGCCAGAACCTGCGCTCCGCTCCCCAGAAGCAGCCCAGGCCGAAGTCGGCGACCTCCAGGCCCTCCGGGTAGGGGCCGAGGAGCGGGTTGCCGAGGACGGTGTGCCGGTCGGGCACGGAGTACACCGGCTTCGGACGGCCCTGCAGAGCCTGCTCGGGCGTCGGGAGCTGGGGCGTACGGCTGTGCAGGAACATGCGGTCTCCAGGGAGTCGGGGTCCGTGCGTGACAACGGGCACGGGGAGCGGCGCATTCCGCGCCGCCCCGGCTCCCCGGGGTCAGTGCGGCAGGGTCGCCGGGCTGCCGCCGTTCGCCTCGTAGCCCGCCACCGCCAGCGCACGGTAGACCGCGAACTCGCCGGCCGGGTCGGGGGAGAGGGTCCACGGGAGGGCCCCCACATGGCCGTCCACGTGGATGAGCTGGTTCATCGCCTCCGACCAGCGTTCGGAGCGGACCAGGAAGAAGATCAGCAGGTGGCGGACGTGCGCCAGCATCGGGTCGTCGTGGCGGGCCGCGTGCACCGCGAACAGCGCGCCGTGCATCGCCTTCGTCACGACCTCGCTCTGGTAGAAGCCGCTGACCAGGTTCACCTCGGGAAGGTGCTCGAAGACCGCGAACAGGGGCATCGCCGCGAGGAGGGAGCCCCGGGGCGCCCTCGCCGCTGCCGCCTCCGCGAACGAGTACGCCAGTTCGCGCGAGCCGTGCCACTTCTCGCACCAGTAGTGCAGGGCCGCCAGATGCGCCCCCATGTGCGCCGGAGCGTGGTCAAGGATCTTCAGCCAGAGCTGTTCGAACTCCTTCTGCGAGTACTCGAGTCCGCGGGCCACCGACAACTCGACGATGTACGGGACCGGATCACCGGGGGCGAGGAGCGCCGCCTGACCGCAGGCGTCCTTCGCCTCCTCCATGATGATCCGGAAGTCGTCCGTGCCCCGGGTCGACGTCCGCCACGCCTGCTGCACCAGGAACTCGGCGTGCACCGCCGCACCGCCCGCGTCCTTCGGCGCCTCCGTGCGCCACACCCGCAGCCACTGCCCGCCCGGCAGCTCACCGACACCGCCCGGCCGCTGCTGGAGCTCCAGCGCCGCCGCGCCCGCGAAGGCCTGCACGCGCTGCCAGCGCAGCTCGCCCGCCGCCTCCGTGCCGGCCAGAAGTTGCTGCGCGGCCCGGTAGTCCTGTGTGTGCTGCACCACGTCCAGGACGTCCAGCAGGTCCTGGTCGAGGCCGGGCATACGGATGTCCAGTTCCTCCGTGCGCACGAACCCGTAGGTCGCCGGGTCCGCGGCGTCCGGGTGGCCTGCCGGGACCTGCTCGATCATGCCTCGCCTGCGCCGCAGGAACGGCAGCAGCACGAAGCCGACCATGAGCAGCGCCATCAGGACGAACAGAATCTCCATGCCACAAGCGAACCAGACCGCGCGGACAATTGGCCAACCCGCCCCCGCACCCTGTGGAAAACCTCCGGGGAGGACCGTCCGCCCCGGCCTGCGCGCTCCCGCCGCCCCGCACCACGCCCGCGAGCGGACTACGCTCGGTGCCCATGAGCGACAGGCACATCAGTCAGCACTTCGAGACCCTCGCGATCCACGCGGGCAACACCGCCGATCCCCTCACCGGCGCGGTGGTCCCGCCGATCTACCAGGTCTCGACCTACAAGCAGGACGGCGTCGGCGGGCTGCGCGGCGGCTACGAGTACAGCCGCAGCGCCAACCCGACCAGGACCGCCCTGGAGGAGAACCTCGCCGCCCTCGAAGGCGGCCGCCGAGGTCTCGCGTTCGCTTCCGGACTGGCGGCCGAGGACTGCCTGTTGCGTACGCTGCTCAGCCCCGGCGACCACGTGGTCATCCCGAACGACGCCTACGGCGGCACCTTCCGGCTCTTCGCGAAGGTCGTCGCGCGCTGGGGCGTGGAGTGGTCGGTCGCCGACACCAGCGACCCCTCCGCCGTACGGGCAGCGATCACCCCGAAGACCAAGGCGGTCTGGGTGGAGACCCCCTCCAACCCGCTCCTCGGCATCACCGACATCGCCGCCGTCGCCCAGATCGCCCGGGAGGCGGGCGCCCGCCTCGTCGTCGACAACACCTTCGCCACGCCGTACCTCCAGCAGCCCCTGGCGCTCGGCGCGGACGTCGTCGTGCACTCCCTGACCAAGTACATGGGCGGCCACTCGGACGTCGTCGGCGGCGCGCTGGTCACCGCCGACGCGGAGCTGGGCGAGGAACTGGCCTACCACCAGAACGCGATGGGCGCGGTCTCCGGGCCCTTCGACTCCTGGCTGGTGCTGCGCGGCACCAAGACGCTCTCGGTGCGCATGGACCGGCACAGCGAGAACGCCACCAGGGTCGCCGACATGCTGACCCGGCACGCGCGGGTGACGAACGTGCTGTACCCGGGTCTGCCGGAGCACCCCGGTCACGAGGTCGCGGCCAAGCAGATGCGGGCGTTCGGCGGCATGATCTCCTTCCAGGTCGCCGGCGGCGAGGAGGCGGCCGTCGAGGTCTGCAACCGCGCCAAGGTTTTCACCCTCGGCGAGTCGCTGGGCGGCGTCGAGTCCCTCATCGAGCACCCGGGGCGCATGACGCACGCGTCCGTGGCCGGCTCGGCGCTGGAGGTCCCCGGTGACCTCGTCCGGCTCTCCGTCGGCATCGAGAACATCGACGATCTCCTCGAGGACCTTCAGCAGGCTCTCGGCTAGACGGCCGGCGGCCGGCGGCCCGTGGGAGTCACCAGCCGGTGAGCGGTGGAGTCGTCTGTGACGGCGGCTCCACCCACGGCTGGGCCACCACCGCCCAGACCACGAACGCCACCGTCGCCGCGCACAGCAGCAGCCACAGCAGCCGCCGTGCGAGCGTCCGGCGGCGCAGAATGCGGCTGCCCCGGCGTACGACGTCGGCGTGGAGCTCGGTCGGCACGTGCGGCGCCGTCCGCTCCATGATCCGGCGGACGGCTGCCTCCCGCTCGGGCCGGTTCACGAGGCCGCCGCCTTCGCCCGGCGCACCGCGGGCGCCGGGTCCCGCGGCGGATGCAGAAGCGTCGCCGTCGCCCGGTCGCAGACCGTCCGGACGCGTTCCACGGGCAGGCCGAGCAGGGCCGCCACCTGTTCCTCGGCGACGCCCTCGTAGAGCCGCAGGACCACGATGAGGCGTTCCTGAGGGGTGAGCCCTGCCAGCGGGCCGACCGCGGAGTGCGGGCGGACACGGCCGAGGGACCGGGCGCCGTATTGGTGCCAGGCCCCGTGCGCGAAACGGGTGGCCAGATATTCGCGGGCCCGGTTGTAGGGGTCCTCGCCGTGCAGCCGGTCCCAGCACGCGTACGTGTGCGCGAGGGCGAGCGTCAGCAGCCGTCGCGCGCGCGGGTTGGCCTCCGCGGCCTCGGCCGTGAGCAGGGTCGCGGCGTGCAGCAGCCGCCCGCCGGCTCCGGCGACGAACGCCTCGAACTCCCGTGCCCGGCGGGTTTCCTGGGCCGCACGCCTCTCTCGCACACCGAGCCTCCCGCCTGACGGCGTCCCCCTGGAGGGCCATACGCCCCGGTCTCATATGAGGCCAGGGGCGGGCTTTCGGTCAAGAGCCGCGCACGCCCGCCGGAAAGTCGCCGCACGCGCGCGTGCCCCTGGTTCAGGAAGCGGCCGACGACGGCTCCGCGCCCGGTAGGCCCTGGGCCGCCATCCGGGAGGACAGCGCGGTGTTGAAGCGGGTGAGGAGCGAGCAGAAGGCCTCGCGCTCCTCCGGTGCCCAGTCCTCCGTCAATTCGGCCATCAACTGACGCCGGGAGGAACGTACTTCTTCCAGACGGGACTGTCCGCGCGGGGACAGCTGAAGCACCACGGCGCGGCCGTCCTCGGGGTGCGAGGTCCGCTTGACCAGGCCGGTGTCGACGAGCGGGGCCACCTGCCGGGTGACGGTGGACGAGTCGATGCCCATGCTCGCGGCGAGCGCCTTGACGCCCATCGGGCCTTCCTTGTCGAGGCGGTTGAGCAGCAGGTACGCGGCGCGGTCCATGGAGTTGCGCACCTGTCCGACGCCGCCGAGCCGGGTCTGTTCGGCACGGCGGGCGAACACCGCGACCTCGTGTTGCAGCGTGTCGAGAAGACCGCTGTCACCGACGGTCGTCATGTCCATCGACATTTCAGGTGTTGTGGGCATGGCCGGGGGCTCACTTCATGAAGGGGCTGCTGGAATGGGGGACAGAGTACGCGGCTGGAAGGCGGGTCGTACCGGCGCTGCGGAAACCGGTCTCGGAGGTTGGTCACAGCGGTTGTTCCCGCCTGTGAACTGCGATGCTGGTGTCATGAGCTACCGCATGGCTGACTCCTTGCGCCCCGTCACCCTCGACGATGTGCGAGGAGCCCAGAAGATGCTCTCGGGCGTGGCGCGGACGACCGCGATGGAGGGCAGCAGGCACCTGTCCCAGCTGGTCGGCGCGCCGGTGCACTTCAAGTGCGAGAACCTCCAGCGGACGGGATCGTTCAAGCTGCGCGGCGCGTACGTCCGGATCGCGGGGCTGCTGCCGGAGGAGCGGGCCGCCGGGGTCGTGGCGGCGAGCGCGGGCAACCACGCGCAGGGTGTGGCGCTGGCATCGACCGTGCTGGGCGTGCGTTCCACGGTGTTCATGCCCCAGGGCGCCCCGTTGCCGAAGATCAGCGCCACCCGCGAGTACGGTGCCGAGGTGCGCCTGCATGGTCAGGTGGTCGACGAGACGCTGGCCGCGGCGCAGGAGTACGCGGCCGGGACGGGCGCGGTGTTCATCCACCCCTTCGACCACCCGGACGTCATCGCCGGGCAGGGCACGGTCGGCCTGGAGATCCTGGAGCAGTGCCCGGAGGTGCGCACGATCGTCGTCGGGATCGGCGGCGGGGGCCTGGCGGCGGGCATCGCGGTCGCCGTGAAGGCGCTGCGGCCGGACGTGCGGATCGTCGGGGTGCAGGCGGCGGGGGCCGCGGCGTACCCGCCCTCGTTGGCGGCCGGGCACCCGGTGTCCATCCGCAACCCGGCCACGATGGCCGACGGCATCAAGGTCGGCCGGCCCGGCGACGTGCCGTTCGCCCTCGTCGGCGACCTGGTGG
Source organism: Streptomyces sp. NPDC088157 (assembly GCF_044741545.1). Classification (NCBI taxonomy): domain Bacteria; kingdom Bacillati; phylum Actinomycetota; class Actinomycetes; order Kitasatosporales; family Streptomycetaceae; genus Streptomyces; species Streptomyces sp. NPDC088157. The sequence continues at coordinate 873,485 of NZ_JBIUSU010000002.1, read as the reverse complement.
ACGAGGTGCGCACGGTGACGGAGGACGAGTTGGCCGCGGCGCTGCTGCTGTGCCTGGAGCGGGCCAAGCTGGTCGTCGAGCCGGCCGGGGCGAGCCCGGTGGCCGCCCTGCTCAGCGCGCCCGACGCCTTCGAGGGCCCGGTCGTCGCGGTGCTGTCCGGCGGCAACGTCGACCCGGTGCTGATGGAGCGCGTCCTGCGGCACGGAATGGCGGCGCAAGGCCGCTACCTGGCCGTACGTCTGCGGCTGACGGACCGGCCGGGCGCTCTCGCCGCACTTCTGGGGACGTTGTCAGTGGTGGACGCTAACGTCTTGGACGTGAGCCATCTGCGGACCGACCCCCGGCTCGGGCTGACCGAGGCGGAGGTCGAACTGCACCTGGAGACGAAGGGGCCGGCGCACTGCGCCGAGGTCGGTCGAGCGCTGCGCGACGCCGGCTACACCGTCATCGACTGAGGTCGTCCGGGAGCTTCAGACGCCCTGTCCGAGGTCGGGGCGCCCTTCGTCACTCGTTCGAGAAAGACCGTTGTGAGACGCGATACATCGCGTTATGGTGTGTGTCACGCCGCTCCCTCGCGTGCTGTCGGGCGGAACGAAAAGTACAAACCTAGGCTTCCGAAGAATCCTCAACGACGTGGAGACTGATATGCCAGGTGCCATCTACGCCGAAGGCCTGGTGAAGACCTTCGGCGATGTAAAGGCTCTGGACGGCGTGGACCTGGACGTCCCCGAGGGCACGGTGCTGGGCCTGCTCGGACCGAACGGCGCGGGCAAGACCACCACGGTCCGCTGTCTGACCACACTCCTGCGCCCCGACCGCGGCCGGGCCGTGGTCGCCGGCCTCGACGTGCTCAAGCACCCCAACGAGGTGCGCCGCTCCATCGGCCTGTCGGGCCAGTTCGCGGCGGTCGACGAATACCTCACCGGCCGCGAGAACCTCCAGATGGTCGGCCGGCTCTACCAGATGAAGGCCGGCGCGGCGAAGGCCCGGGCCACCGAGCTCCTCGACCAGTTCGACCTCGCGGACGCCGCCGACCGCACCGCCAAGACCTACTCCGGAGGCATGCGCCGCCGCCTCGACCTGGCGGCGGCACTGGTCGTCTCGCCGCCCGTGATGTTCATGGACGAGCCGACGACCGGCCTCGACCCGCGCAACCGCCAGATGCTGTGGGAGGTGATCAAGCGCCTCGTCTCCGGCGGCACGACGCTGCTGCTCACCACGCAGTACCTCGAAGAGGCCGACCATCTCGCGCACGACATCGCGGTCGTCGACCACGGCCGGGTCATCGCCCGCGGCACCTCCGACCAGCTCAAGGCCCGCACGGGCGGAGAGCGCGTGGAGGTCGTGGTGCACGACCGCGAGCACATCGCCACGGCCGCCGAGGTGCTGACCGGCTTCGGCAAGGGCGAGACCACCGTCGAGCAGCACACCCGCAAGCTCACCGTGCCCGTCGCCGGCGGCGCCAAGCTCCTCGCCGAGGTCATCCGCGAGCTGGACACCCGCGGCATCGAGATCGACGACATCGGCCTGCGCCGCCCCACCCTCGACGACGTCTTCCTTTCGCTCACGGGACACGTGGCCGAGCTGAAGGCCGAGGAGAACGAAGAGAACCGCCGCAACGGACAGACCGAGAGGGAGACCGCCGAATGAGTGCCGTCACCGACGCCGCACGCGGCGCGGCGCCCAAGCCCGCCCATCCCCTCGGACAGTCCGTCCGTGACTCGCTGGTCATCGCGAAGCGCAACCTGATCCGGATGTCCCGCATCCCGGAGATGGTCATCTTCGGGCTCATCCAGCCGATCATGTTCGTGGTGCTGTTCACCTACGTGTTCGGCGGGTCCATGCAGATCGGCGGCAGCACCAGCGCCGCCGACTACACGAACTTCCTGATGGCGGGCATCTTCGCGCAGACGGTCACCTTCGCCACCGCCGGCGCCGGCGCGGGCATCGCCGACGACATGCACAAGGGCCTCATCGACCGCTTCCGCTCGCTGCCCATGGCGCGCGGCGCGGTGCTCACCGGCCGTACCCTCGCGGACCTCGTGCAGACGGCGCTCACGCTGCTGGTGCTGGCGGTGGTCGCCGTCCTGGTCGGCTGGCGGGTCGGCTCCGACGGCGACACCAACGCCGCCCGGGTGCTGGCCGCCTTCGGGCTGCTGCTCCTGCTCGGCTACGCGTTCACCTGGATCGGCGCCCTGATCGGCCTGAGCGTCCGCACCCCCGAGGCGGCCACCTCCGGCGGACTGATCTGGCTCTTCCCGGTGACCTTCATTTCCAACGCGTTCGTGGACACCAGCAACATGACGCCCTGGCTGCGACACATCGCCGAGTGGAACCCGTTCAGCGCCACCGTCCAGGCCTGCCGGGTGCTCTTCGCCAACCCCGGCCAGTCGCCGTCCGACGCCTGGCCCATGCAGCACCCGGTCTGGGCCTCACTGATCTACTCGGTGCTGATCATCGTGATCTTCCGGACGCTGGCGGTCCGCAAGTACCGCTCGGCAACAGCGTGAGAGGTGCGGGCCTGTCGACGCCCGGGCCTGACGACGCCCCCGCTTGAGGGATCCGGGCAGGACGAAGCCCCCGGCGGCGGGCGCCGGGGGCCGGTCATGGCAGGCGTGACGGACAGTGGCCGGTCAGCCGCTGTAGGGCTCGGCCTTGAGAATGCGCACGGAGGCCTTCTTGCCGTTGGGCAGCTCGTACTCCGCGTCCTCGCCGACCTTGTGGCCGATCACGCCGGTGCCCAGCGGGGACTGCGGCGAGTAGGTCTCGATGTCGGAGCTCGCGTACTCGCGCGAGGCGAGCAGGAACGTCGTGGTGTCGTCCTCGTCGCCGTCGAAGGCGATCGTCACGACCATGCCGGGCGCCACCGCGCCGTCCGTGGAAGCCGGAGCCTCACCGACCTTGGCGTTCTCGAGAAGCTGGGTCAGCTGGCGCACACGGAGCTCCTGCTTGCCCTGCTCCTCCTTGGCCGCGTGGTACCCACCGTTCTCGCGCAGGTCCCCCTCCTCGCGCGCGGCGGCGATCTTGGTGGCGATCTCCGTGCGCGCAGGACCAGTAAGGTACTCAAGCTCGACCTTGAGCTTGTTGTACGCCTCCTGGGTCAGCCAGGTGACGGACTCGCTGGTCTGGGTCACAGGTGCTCCTCGTCGGTACTGGGAATACAAAGCATCGCCCACCCACAAGCATGTTCCTCAGGTGATGGGCGAAACCACGAGCCTAACAATTCGGTGGCCGAAGGGGGAGGACATAAGGCATCAGAATTACGTCGACGCAGGTCAGCCTGCACCTATTGCGGAGGATGCCCCCCGTGCCCGGGCGCCCCGGCGTCAGTCGGCGTGGCAGCCGAGCAGCTCCGCCGTCGTGCCCTTCGCCGTCGTACGCAGCGTGACCGTCCGGTCGATGCGCGTGTCCGAACCGGAGAAGCGGAAGTCCGCCCGGCCCACCTCGGTGCCGTTGGCCGCCTGTGAGCGCACCGTGCAGTAGCCGCTCGCGCCCGAGTCCTTGCGGACCTCCAGGTGGAGCTCCACCGCCTCGTCCGAGGTCGCCTTGAAGGTGATCACCTCGGCGCTGATCTTGTTCTGGCCGACGTAGTGGTAGGCGAAGTAGCCGATCAGAACGAGCAGGAACGCGCCCAGCACGGCGCCGGTGATCTTGAGCTTGTGGTCGGCCCGCTCGTCCGAGGAACGGCCGTAGCGGCCCTCGGGCAGTCGCGTGCTCGCCGTACTCATGATCGTCCTCCCGGCGCGGAATTATTCGCCCCCCGATTCGGTCACTATAGAAGCCTGCGATCGCGCCGGTGCACACCGGGCGCCGACTTACCGAGGATTGAGTCTTGACTGACCAGCTGCGACTGATGGCCGTTCACGCGCACCCCGACGACGAGTCGAGCAAGGGCGCGGCCACCATGGCGAAGTACGTGTCCGAGGGGGTGGACGTGCTGGTGGTGACCTGCACGGGCGGGGAGCGCGGCTCCATCCTCAATCCCAAGCTTCAGGGCGACAAGTACATCGAGGAGCACATCCACGAAGTACGCAAGAAGGAGATGGACGAGGCTCGCGAGATCCTCGGCGTCAAGCAGGAGTGGCTCGGCTTCATCGACTCGGGCCTGCCCGAGGGCGACCCGCTGCCGCCGCTGCCCGAGGGCTGCTTCGCGCTGGAGGACGTCGACCGGGCGGCCGGCGAACTGGTGAGGCAGATCCGCGCCTTCCGTCCCCAGGTGATCACCACCTACGACGAGAACGGCGGCTATCCGCACCCCGACCACATCATGACCCACAAGATCTCGATGGTGGCCTTCGAGGGCGCGGACGACACCGAGAAGTACCCCGAGGGCGAGTTCGGGCCCGCCTATCGGCCGCTGAAGCTGTATTACAACCAGGGCTTCAACCGGCCCCGCACCGAGGCGCTGCACCAGGCGATGCTCGACCGCGGCCTGGAGTCCCCCTACGGGGAGTGGCTCAAGCGCTGGGAGGAGTTCGGCCAGAAGGAGCGCACGCTCACCACGCACGTCCCGTGCGCCGACTTCTACGAGATCCGCGACAAGGCGCTGATCGCCCACGCCACGCAGATCGACCCCGACGGCGGCTGGTTCCGGGTTCCGATGGAGATCCAGAAGGATGTCTGGCCCACGGAGGAGTACGAGCTCGCGAAGGCCCGCGTGGATACTTCCCTCCCCGAGGCCGACCTCTTTGCGGGCATCCGCGACAATGCCTGACATGAGCGCAAGCGTGAGCCTGGCAATGACGCACCTCGTCCCCCTGGCCAAGGAGGTCGACGAGAACAAGGTCACTCCCGGCGTCCTCGGCTTCATCGTCTTCGCGGCGATGGCGGTGGCGGTGTGGGGCCTGATGAAGTCCATGAGCAAGCACATGGGCAAGGTCGACTTCAAGGAGCCGGCGGACTCGGAGAAGACCTCCGCCACCGGCGCGGCGACGTCCGCGACGTCCGCCACGACGACGGGGAAGCCCTCCTCGACGTCATGAGGCGAGCGCGCGGCGCCACGGGTGCGTGACGTGCGGGCGTTGCGGTTTCGGCGGGGCGCGGAGCGGGTGCGGGCGCCCCGCCCCGCGCCCCGCTGCGCTACCCCGACCGCCCGGCGAGGGCTCCCCGCACCCGAACGCACCGAACCCACAGTCGCGTCCCCGGCGTTTTCGCCTCCCCACGCCCGTCCGCATCGCCGGCCGCTGTCTACTCGGTGCCCACCGCTACGCCCATGACCTCTCGTCCGTGTCTGCCCGGTACCAGGCCCAGGCGCCAGGCCTGCCAGCCCGACTCCAGGCGGATGCCGCGTTCCAGCAGCAGGCCGTAGGCCTCCAGGCATTCGCTCAGCCTGGCGTCACGCAAGGGGTGGGCCTCGTGGCTCAGCCGGGCCAGCTCCTCCTGGGCCACCGCCGTGCCGACCTCGACGCCGCCCGGGGCCGCATACGGCAGCAGGGTGCAGCGCAGGAAGCGCGCCCAGTCCTCGCCGCGCCGGTCGCCGTACGACGCGAACAGGCCCGTCGCCTCCTCGCACAGGGCCAGGGCCGCCTGCGTACGGGCGTTGCCCGCGTCGACGATCGCGAGCTCCAGGCAGGTCCAGGCCTCGCCGTGGGCGACGCCGATGCGCTGGAAGTCGGCGCGGGCGTCGACCAGAAGCTGCCGGGCGAAGCCGGAGTTGCGCAGGGAACCGGTCTGGGCGGCGCGCTGGTCGCGGGTCACCCGGGCCGAGTGGTGCCGGGCGCAGGCGAGGCCGTAGACGTCCCGCATGCGGGAGAAGAGGGAACGGGAGCGTTCCAGTTCGCGGACGGCGTGGTCCAGGTCGCCCGTCTCCTCCAGGGCCAGGCCCAGGTAGTAGACCGTCCAGGCCTCGCCGCGGGCGTCCTCGTTGTCCCGGTGCCGGGCGGACGCCCGACGCAGGTCCTCGGCCGCCGGGCCGGGGTCCCCGGCGATGAGACGGGCCCGGGCCAGCTGGGTCAGGGCCCAGGCCTCGCCGCGGGCGTCGCGGGTGCGGCCGTAGAGATCGAGGGCCCTGCGCAGATCGTCCTCCGCCCGCGGGACGTCGCCGCGGCGCAGGTTCAGCTGGCCCAGCTGGAAGTGCGCCCATGCCTCACCGTGCACGGAGCCGCCCTCGCGGTGCAGGACCAGGGAGCGGGTGAGCAGGTCGAGGGCCTCGGCCAGGTGCGCCCTGTCCCGTTCCACCGCCGCGAGCGCGTGCATTGTCCAGGCCCGGTCCGTGGCCAGCTCGGGCGCGGCCTGGAGGTCCATCGCCTCCCGCAGCTTCGCGGACGCCTCCGTCAGCTGACCCTGGTGGTGCAGGGTGATGCCCAGCGAGCACAGGGCACGCGCCGCACCCGCGTCGTGGTGGGCCTGGAGATAGAGGTCGACGACCGAGCTGAGCGTCGTACGGGCCTTGTCGAGCTCTCCCAGTTGACGGGCCGCGATGCCCGTACGCCACTGTACGGACCGGACCAGCAGGTCCTGGCCGACCGACTGGGCCAGCTCGCTGATCTCACCGAGCCGGTAGAGGTCGCCGCGCAGCAGGCAGTAGTCGCACAGCGCGCCCAGCAGGCTCAGTACGGCGTTCTGGTCCACGCCCTCCGAGTGCCGCAGTGCGGCCGTGATGAAGCTCGACTCGTCGTCCAGCCAGCGCAGCGCCTCGTCCAGGGAGGTGAAGCCGTGCGGGGTGAAGCGGTCCGAGCGGGTCGACATGTTGCCGTCGACCAGCCGCAGGACGGAGTCGGCGAGCTCGGCGTAGCTGACGATCAGGCGTTCCTGGGCGGCCGACCGCTCGGTCTGCTCCTCCTCGTCGAGGAGACGGGCCTGGGCGAAGGCGCGGACCAGGTCGTGCAGCCGGTAGCGGTCGCCGCGGACGTGGTCGACCAGGCCGGCGTCGGCGAGGGCCGTGAGGTGGCGGGTGGCCTCCGCGCGGTCCGTGGCGAGGAGCGCGGCCGCCGCGGCGGCCCCCAGCGAGGCGCGCCCGGCCAGCGCGAGCCGGCGCAGCAGACGGCGCGTCGCGTCCGGCTGGTCGCTGTAGCGCAGCCACAGGGCGCGCTCGACCGGCTCCACCGGGCCGTACGCCCCCAGGTCGGCCGCCAGCGCGCGCGGTGAGCGCGGGCCGAGGGAGGAGCCGACGACGCGCAGCGCCAGTGGCAGCCCGCCGCACAACTGCGTTATCCGGTCGGCGGATTCGGCGTCGTAGGGACCCGAGGAGTCCTGAGCGGCCGCGCCCAGGAGTTCCTCCGCGCCCGCCGCGTCCAGGGGCCGCACCGCGAGCTCGTGCACCCAAGCGGACAGCTCGGCGGGCAGCGCGGGCGGGGTCCGGGTGGTGACCAGGACCAGGCTGTCGGAACGTTCCGGGACGAGTGCGCGGACCTGTTCGGGGTCCGAGGCGTCGTCCAGGAAGACCGTGACCGGGAGGCCGGTCAGGTGCTGCTGGTACAGCTCGCTGAGCCGCTTGACCTGCTGGTCCGGGGAGGAGCGCTCACGGAAGAGGAGCTGCTCGCGGGGCGCGCCGAGCCGGTTCAGCAGGTGCAGCAGGGCGTCCCGGGTGGGCAGCGGTGTCTCCTCCGCGCTGTCGCCGCGCAGGTCCACCACACAGGCGCCGCGGAACTGGTCCCGCAGATCGTGCGCGGCCCGCACCGCCAGGGTGGTCCGGCCGCTGCCGGGGGGTCCGTGCAGCACGACGACCGTCGGCCGGGTCTGTGTGCTGGCCCGGGCCGCCTGCACCCACTGCCGGATCTGCGCGAGTTCCGTCCGGCGTCCGGCGAACGGGCCCGCTGGTTCCGGCAGTTGGGCGAACGACTGCGCGAGCACCGTCCGCCCGCGCGCCGCCGCGCTCTTGTCCGTGCCGCGCAGTTGCGGTCCGGGCGCCTTCTTCGGCCCGGTGGTCGCACTCAGCATCCGTTGCTGATCCAGGAACGGCCGGATGCCCCGCACCTCCAGTGCGGTGAGCCACTGCAACCGCAGTTGTTCGGCGCCCCCGGGCTGCCCCGCCTCGCCGGCCCGGTGATGGGCGGCCGGCAGATGGGAGCCCGCCACCTTCACGACGGTCGCCGCGGCGCCGACGACCCCCACGGTCACCCCGGCCCCGAGAGCCGTACCCGGCCCGGTGCCCAGAGCGAGGTCGGCGACCGCCGCCGTGACGGCGGCAACGCCCGCCACCAGCAGGGGAGTCCGCCCGCCCTCACGCGCGTACCGCTGCCCGAAACTGACCTGCCGGGCCTCGGTCTCCTCCAGGGCGCGCGCGTACGCCTCGTACTCCTCGGCTGCCGTCTGCGCCATGACGTCCAGCGCGCCGCGCGCCCGCGTCATCAGCACCTGCCGGTCGCTGCGCCCGCCGGACCGCCGCACTTCCTCCTCCACGGCCCGCGCCAACAACCGCTCGGCTTCCGCCCTATGGCCGTCCCGCATGTCCCGTCCCCCTCCGGAGGTCACAGCTTTCCTTGGTCAAGTGTGCGGCGGGCGGCCCCGCGACGACAGGGGGCGGAGGGCGGCGGCGGACCTCCGGCCGTCTCGCGGAGCAGGGCGTCGCCACGCGCCGGCGCCTGACGCCTCGTGGACGGGGTACTGCGGCAGGATGGACCCCATGCCGAACCGACTGGCCCATGAGACGTCCCCGTACCTCCTCCAGCACGCCGACAACCCCGTCGACTGGTGGCCCTGGTCGACGGAGGCTTTCGAGGAGGCGCGCAGGCGGGGCGTGCCGGTGCTGCTGAGCGTCGGGTATTCGAGCTGCCACTGGTGCCATGTGATGGCGCACGAGTCCTTCGAGGACCAGGAGACCGCCGACCACCTCAACGAGCATTTCGTCAGCGTCAAGGTCGACCGCGAGGAGCGTCCCGATGTGGACGCCGTCTACATGGAGGCCGTCCAGGCGGCCACCGGGCAGGGCGGCTGGCCCATGACCGTGTTCCTGACGCCCGAGGCCGAGCCCTTCTACTTCGGTACGTATTTTCCGCCCGCGCCCCGGCAGGGCATGCCCTCCTTCCGGCAGGTGCTGGAGGGGGTGCGGCAGGCCTGGACCGAGCGGCGGGACGAGGTCGCCGAGGTCGCCGGGAAGATCGTGCGGGATCTGGCGGGGCGGGAGATCTCCTACGGGGACAGCCGGGCTCCCGGCGAGCAGGAGCTTTCCCAGGCGCTGCTCGGGCTGACCCGGGAGTACGACCCGCAGCGCGGCGGGTTCGGCGGCGCACCGAAGTTCCCGCCGTCGATGGTGATCGAGTTCCTGCTGCGCCACCATGCGCGGACCGGAGCCGAGGGCGCGCTCCAGATGGCGCGGGACACCTGCGAACGGATGGCCAGGGGCGGCATCTACGACCAGCTGGGCGGCGGGTTCGCCCGGTACTCCGTCGACCGCGACTGGATCGTGCCGCATTTCGAGAAGATGCTGTACGACAATGCGCTGCTCTGTCGCGTCTACGCCCACCTGTGGCGGTCCACGGGCTCGGAGCTCGCCCGTCGGGTCGCTCTCGAGACCGCCGACTTCATGGTGCGCGAACTCCGGACCGAGCAGGGCGGGTTCGCCTCCGCGCTCGACGCCGACAGCGACGACGGGAGCGGGAAGCACGTCGAGGGCGTGTACTACGTCTGGACGCCCGAGCAGCTCACCGAGGTGCTCGGGCCGCAGGACGCCGAGCTCGCCGTCCGCTTCTTCGGCGTCACCGACGAGGGCACCTTCGAGCACGGCTCCTCGGTCCTCCAGCTCCCGCAGCAGGAAGAGGTGTTCGACGCCGAGAGGATCGCCGGGATCAAGGAACGGCTGCTGACCGAGCGCGGCGGACGTCCCGCCCCGGGCCGGGACGACAAGGTCGTGGCCGCCTGGAACGGGCTCGCGATCGCCGCGCTCGCCGAGACGGGCGCCTACTTCGACCGGCCGGATCTGGTCGAGGCCGCGGTCGGCGCCGCCGATCTGCTCGTCCGGCTGCATCTCGACGACCAGGCCCGTATCTCCCGCACCAGCAAGGACGGGCAGGTCGGAGCCAACGCCGGTGTCCTCGAGGACTACGCCGACGTCGCCGAGGGGTTCCTCGCCCTCGCCTCCGTCACCGGGGAGGGTGTCTGGCTGGAGTTCGCCGGATTCCTGCTCGACCACGTCCTCGCCCGGTTCGTCGACGGCGGGTCCGGTTCGCTGTTCGACACCGCGGCCGACGCCGAGCAGCTGATCCGGCGTCCGCAGGATCCGACCGACAACGCCGTTCCCTCCGGCTGGACCGCCGCCGCCGGTGCGCTGCTCAGCTATGCCGCGCACACCGGATCGGACCCCCATCGCACCGCGGCGGAGCGGGCGTTGGGCGTGGTGAAGGCGCTCGGACCGCGCGTGCCCCGGTTCATCGGATGGGGACTCGCCACCGCCGAGGCGCTGCTCGACGGGCCGCGCGAGGTCGCCGTGGTCGTGCCCGCCACGGCTGATCCGGCCTCGGAACCACTGCACCGTACGGCGCTTCTGGGTACCGCTCCGGGAGCCGTCGTCGCGTTCGGCACCACGGGGAGTGACGAGTTCCCGTTGCTCGCCGACCGCCCGCTGACCAACGGTGAACCGACCGCGTACGTGTGCCGCAACTTCACGTGTGACGCCCCGACCACCGACCCCGAGCGGCTGCGCTCGGCCTTGACCACCGTGGTCACCGGCTGAAATGCCGACAAACAGAGCCTGCGCCTGAGCCGACCGGGTCAGCTCGCGAACTCCGCCAGGGCGCGCTCCACGATGGCCACCAGCTGCTCGTGGTGCGCGCCCTTCCAGTACGCCCGCCCGCAGGACAGGCACTGCGCGAACACGTCGTACGACTGCTGGGTGCCCTGGCGCAGCTGGTCGGCGACCTCCTCCTTGGTGGCCTGCCTCAGCAGGCCGTTGCAGGCCGTGCACCGCGTCCAGGGAAGCAGCTGCGGCGCGAACCGGTCGAGGACGTCGCGGAGCTGCTCCTCGGGGTCGGTGCTGTAGACGTAGGCGCCAGCCCACAGCTCACGGCGGCGCAGCAGCCCCCGGTCGCGGCTGAGCATCACGCGCTGTTCGGCCGCCGAGCGGGCGGCGAGCGCCGGGTCGCCGATGTCCGTCGACTCGTACGCCGTGTCCACGCCGAGCAGACGCATCCTGCGGGCCAGGGTGCCGAGGTGGACGTCGAGGAGGAAGCGCAGGGGGGCGCCCGTGATCGGCTGGGGGCGGGCGACCGGGCGGACGGCCACCGACTCGCCGGCGGCCGGGATGTGCGAGACCGGTACCGCGCGGCCGTCGACGAGCAGGGTGCCGACCTCCGTGAGGGGCACCCCCAGGGACTCGACGACATGGCCGAGGGTGGAGACGCCGTCGACGGCGAGCGCGGTGGCGCCGGCGCGCCGGGCGTGCGGGACGAAGAGTGCCAGCTCGGGGGCGACTTCGACGCGGATCTCGAATGCGTTCACCCGGTCAGGATGGCACGGGGGAGCGGCGCCGGTCTCAGGGTTTGCGCTGGGGCAGGCCGTGTTCCAGGACGTCCAGACTGCGCACGAGCAGGTCCTCGAAGTCGTCCTGGTGGCCGTGCTCGGCCCAGTACATGGACGTCTGCATCAGGCCGCCCATGAGGGACATCGTGTGGACGCGGACCTCCAGGCTGTCGGGGTCGAGGCCGGTGCGCTCGCCGATCGCGGTGCTGAACATCCGGCCGGTGACCGACATGCCCTCCATCATCCGCGAGCGCACCGCGGGGATTTGGACCATCAGGTGGGTACGCAGCCGCGCCACCTCCAGATCGTCCTTGATGCCCATGCGGGCGGCCTTCAGCATCACGTACCTGACGGTCTGCGACCACGGCTCGTCCGCCGGCCGGGTCTTCAGTTCCCGCACGAGGACCAAGTCCCACTCGTCGGTGAGGACGATGTCCTCCTTGGTCGGGAAGTAGCGGAAGACGGTCGACGGCGACACCTCGGCGCGTTCGGCGATCTGGTCGATCGTCGTGGCGTCGTACCCCTGCTCCCTGACCAGCGCGTAGGTCGCGGTGCGGATCGCCTCGCGGGTCTTGATCTTCTTGCGCTCACGAAGGCCCGGCTGGGGGTGCTCGGCGGGAGGGTTGGTGTGTGCGGCCGTCATGGGGCTCATTGTCGGGCATCGGCCGAGGGGCCGACCAAGCCGGGACCGGCGTTCTCGGGCTCCGGGCCCGTGGCACCGACGTCTTCGGCGCGCGTGGTTCCCGGCAGGAACGCCGCAGCCAGCAGCGCCGAGACCAGGGCGGCGAGGCCGCACACCAGCAGGACCAGGCCCATGCCGTGGACGTAGGCGGCGTTCGCGGAGGCGGCGAGATCCGGCAGGTGCGTCCTCCCGGCGATCACGTGGGCCGCGACCACCGAGTCCCCGGCGGTGTCGGCGGTCCCGGCGGGCAGGCCGGTCACGTCGAGGCGGTCGCGGAAGGTGCTCGCGAGCAGGCTGCCGAGCAGGGCGATGCCGATGGCCCCGCCGACCTGGCGCAGGGTCATCAGCAGGCCGGAACCGCTGCCGGCGCGGTCGGTGGGCAGGGTGCCCAGGGCGCCGGCCATCGCGGGCACGATCGAGAAGCCGAAGCCGAACCCGACGATCGACAGCCACAGCGCGGTGAAGCCGTATCCGGAGTCGACCGTCGTACGGCTGCCCAGGAGGGCGGCGAAGGCCAGCACCACCAGGCCCGCGCTCACCACGGCCCGCGACCCGAACCGGGCCACGACGGGCTGCGCGGCCCGCGCGGCGACGATCAGACCGCCCATCATCGGCAGCAGCCGCACACCGGTGCCGAGGGCGTCGTTGCCGAGGACGGCCTGGAGGTACTGCGGCAGGACGAACAGCAGGCCGGACAGCACGAACATGAGGAGGGTCGCCGCGAGCGTGTTGAACAGGAAGCCGCGGTGGGAGAGCAGCCCCATGTCGAGCATCGGCCGCACGGCCCGGCGCTCGCGCAGCACCAGCGCGGTGATCAGTACGACGGCCGCCGCGTCCATCGCCAGGACCAGCGGGTCGCCCCAGCCCCGGGTGGGCGCCTCGATGATCGCGTAGATGAGGGCGCCGAGACCGGCCGCGGTGAGCGCGGTGGAGACGACGTCGACCTTGGGGGAGGCCGGGTCGCGGGTCTCGGGCAGCAGGAAGACGCAGGCGGCGATGCCGATCGCGGCCATCGGGATGTTGATGAGGAAGACCGAGCCCCACCAGAAGTGGTTGAGCAGCCAGCCGCCGATGATCGGTCCGAGCGGCAGCCCGAGCGTCGAACCGGCGGAGACGATCCCGACGGCCTTGGTGCGCTCCTCGGGCGTGAACAGCGAGGGCAGTACCGACAGGGCGAGCGGCGTGACCAGCGCGGCTCCGACGCCCATCACGGCGCGGGCGGCGATCACCGCGTTCACGTCCCCGGCCAGGGTGCCGACCAGCGAGCCGACGAGGAAGACGCCGAGCCCGGTGATCAGCATTCTCCGCCGGCCGAAGCGGTCGCCCAGGAGACCGGCCGGGAGCATCAGGGCCGCGAAGACGACGACGTAGGCGTCCGCCATCCACTGCTGCTGTCCCGTGCCGGCGCCGAGCTGCTCCGCCATCGTCGGCAGAGCCACGTTGAGGATCGTCGTGTCGAAACCGAGCGTGAGCATGCTGGCGACCAGGGCGCCGAGGGCCCACCAGCGGCGGGGGTCGGACCCCGCCGCGGCGGAGTTCGTGAGAGTAACCATGAAATGAGAGTAGCTCTCAAAAGATAGTTGGTGTCAATATTCATCGTGCTCCGGGCACAAAAAAAGGCCACGGCTCGAAAGCCGTGGCCGAGGTGGCGCGAAAGGGACGCCGGCACGCTATCCGTGCTGGTACGCCACCAGTGAGATGCCGACGTAGTGCACGACGAACGCGGCGACCGTGAGCGCGTGGAACACCTCGTGGAAGCCGAACCAGCGAGGTGACGGGTTCGGTCGCTTGATGCCGTAGATCACGCCGCCCGCGCTGTAGAGGAGCCCGCCGATGACCACCAGGACCATGACGGCGATACCGCCCGCCCGCATGAAGTCCGGCAGGAAGAAGACGGCCGCCCACCCCATCGCGATGTAGCAGGGGGTGTAGAGCCAGCGCGGGGCGCCCACCCAGAAGACGCGGAAGAGGATGCCGGCCACCGCCGCGGCCCAGACGCCCCACAGCAGCCACCGGCCCTTGTCGTCCGGCAGGAGCAGCATGGCCAGCGGCGTGTACGTGCCCGCGATGATCAGGAAGATGTTGGCGTGGTCGAGGCGGCGCAGGACGCCGTCCATGCGCGCGCTCCAGTCGCCTCGGTGGTAGAGCGCGCTGACGCCGAACAGCAGGGACGCGGTGAGGGTGAAGATGCCGCAGGCCATCCGGCCACGGGTGGAGTCGGCGAGGGCGGTGAGCACGAGGCCCGCGATGAGGGCGGCCGGGAACATGCCCAGATGCAGCCAGCCGCGGAGCTTGGGCTTGACCGGATGCGGCAGGGAGAGCGCGACGGGACCGCGGCCGGCGGGCGGCGTGTCCGTTGGCGCGTCGGGGACGGACGCAGTCATGCGCCGAATCGTACCTACGGAACCGTAGGTAGCGGATCGGTCCGGCGTGCCGAAGGGTGAAGAGTGGCCATCGTCTCACGTGAGTTGTGTCAAGAACCGTGAGTTGTGCCAAAGGGCCTTCGGTCGAACGTCACGTGAACGCAAAACGTCGCCCCTACACGTGGCCATCCTCACTCCGCTCACCTGTGAGGCCCTCTGGACATATGGGCGGTACCATCGGATGATCAAATGAGTGCGGTCGACACCGGATGAGCGCCAAGGTCATCATCCGAAGCATCCGGGTCGCAGCCCCCACGGGGCCTCCAAACAAAAAATCCCTCATTTAGGAGCAATCGTGGCGCGCGACATCGCGGCTCCCCCCGTCATCCCCACCCACCACCAGGAACTCGTCTCCTGGGTGAACGAGATCGCCGAACTGACGCAGCCGGACAACGTGGTCTGGTGTGACGGATCCGAGGCCGAGTACGAGCGACTGTGCGGAGAGCTCGTCGAGAAGGGCACCTTCAAGAGGCTCGACCCGGTCCAGCGCCCGAACTCCTACTACGCCGCCTCCGACCCCACCGACGTCGCCCGCGTCGAGGACCGCACCTTCATCTGCTCCGAGCAGGAGAAGGACGCCGGCCCGACCAACCACTGGAAGGCGCCCGCCGAGATGCGGGAGATCTTCGCCGGTGAGAAGGGCCTGTTCCGCGGCTCGATGCGCGGCCGCACCATGTACGTCGTCCCCTTCTGCATGGGCCCGCTGGGCTCCGACCTCTCCGCGATCGGCGTCGAGATCACCGACTCCGCCTACGTCGCCGTCTCCATGCGCACCATGACCCGCATGGGACAGCCGGTGCTGGACGAACTCGGCTCCGACGGATTCTTCGTGCGTGCCGTGCACACGCTCGGAGCGCCGCTGGCCGAGGGCGAGGCGGACGTCCCATGGCCCTGCAACCGGACCAAGTACATCTCGCACTTCCCCGAGAGCCGCGAGATCTGGTCCTACGGCTCCGGCTACGGCGGCAACGCCCTGCTCGGCAAGAAGTGCTACGCCCTGCGCATCGCGTCGGTGATGGCACGCGACGAGGGCTGGCTCGCCGAGCACATGCTGATCCTCAAGCTGACCCCGCCGCAGGGTGAGTCCAAGTACGTCGCCGCCGCGTTCCCGAGCGCCTGCGGCAAGACCAACCTCGCCATGCTGGAACCCACCGTCTCCGGCTGGACCGTCGAGACGATCGGCGACGACATCGCCTGGATGCGCTTCGGCGAGGACGGCCGCCTGTACGCCATCAACCCCGAGGCCGGCTTCTTCGGCGTCGCGCCCGGCACCGGTGAGCACACCAACGCCAACGCGATGAAGACGCTGTGGGGCAACTCGGTCTTCACCAACGTCGCCCTCACCGACGACAACGACATCTGGTGGGAGGGCATGACGGAGGAGACCCCGGCCCACCTCACCGACTGGAAGGGCAACGACTGGACTCCGGCGTCCGGGACCCCGGCCGCCCACCCCAACGCCCGCTTCACCGTCCCCGCCGCGCAGTGCCCGATCATCGCGCCGGAGTGGGAGGACCCCAAGGGCGTGCCGATCTCGGCGATCCTCTTCGGCGGCCGGCGCGCGTCCGCGGTCCCGCTGGTGACGGAGTCCTTCGACTGGAACCACGGCGTCTTCCTCGGCGCCAACGTGGCCTCCGAGAAGACCGCCGCCGCCGAGGGCAAGGTCGGCGAACTGCGCCGCGACCCGTTCGCCATGCTGCCGTTCTGCGGCTACAACATGGGCGACTACATGGGCCACTGGGTCGACGTCGCCAAGGGCAAGGACCAGGCGAAACTCCCGAAGATCTACTACGTCAACTGGTTCCGCAAGAACGAGGCGGGCAAGTTCGTGTGGCCCGGCTTCGGCGAGAACAGCCGCGTGCTGAAGTGGATCGTGGAGCGCCTGGAGGGCAAGGCCGACGGCGTCGAGACCCCGATCGGCATCCTGCCGACGAAGGACGCCCTCGACACCAAGGGCCTCGAACTCGACGACAAGGACCTCGACTTCCTCCTCACCGTCGACAAGGAGGTCTGGCGCGAGGAGGCCGCACTGGTCCCCGAGCACCTCAACACCTTCGGCGACCACACCCCGAAGGAACTGTGGGACGAGTACCGCGCGCTGGTGCAGCGCCTGGGCTGACGCCCGCCCCGAAAAGACTCCGCGGCCGGCACCGGGTGCCTCCCACGCCTTCAGGGCAGTGGGGGAGCCCCGACCAGTGATCGTCACGGCCGGCCGCGGTGGAATCGGCGAGCCGCGTACAACGGCGTACGTGGCCATGGCCTGTCGTCACTCCCCGTCCGCCCCGACGAGGAGACGACGACAGGCCTTCGCCTATGAGGGGCGCTGGTCGGGCGAGCGCTCCTGCAAGTACCGCGTATGCGTCTCCTGCCGCCGCGCCTCGGTGTCCCTCAGGCCCGCCGCCAGCCGCTCGGCCTCCTCCTGGAGGAGCGTCAGCTGGCGTTCCAGGTGTCGCTCCGGTGGCTCCTGACTCCGCCTTCTCCGACCCGATCACCATCCGCACGGTCTTCGTTGCCGTGTCCTCATCGCTGCGGCCCGCGACGACGGCGACCACCACACCCGCCATCAGCAGCGCCGCGAGGACGATTCCTGCGATTCGTCCCACAGGGGGAGCCTGCTCGCGGAACCCCACATTCCCGGGTGGTCCGGGTGAACGGGGGGTGAAGGGGGTGACCCGGAACGCAACAGGAAGGGGAGGTTCCGACCCAGGGCGAAAAAATATGGCGCCCGGTCCGCGCGTCGCTGCGGGTGCACGCGGACCGGGGCCGTTCACGGTCCCCCGGTGGGGAGCCCCTGGCAGGGGCCCGGGAGGGGGTTCAGCCGGCGGTGCTCAGTTCCTTGGTCTCCGCGAGTGCGGCGGCGTGCGCGTCCATGCGCCGGGCCGCCAGGATCGCCGCCGCCGTGTCCGCGCGGGACGCGGCGACGAGCAGGGCGCGGCCCGCCAGGGCGTGCGCGCGCTCGTGCAGGGTCGCGAGGTGCGGGCCCGCCGGGCCGGCGGCGAGGGTCGAGCGGACCGGCGTCCGCCCTCCCCGCAACCGGGTCACCTGGTGCGCGAGCCGTGTGGCCGCGGTGTCCAGGTCGGCGGACGGCGCCGCCGCGCGCAGCTCGTCGGTGACGGCGAGCAGCGCCGCGAGATGAGCTGCGAGCTGGATGTCCAGCTCCTCCTCGCGGGAGCGGTGGGGGTAGTCCGAGGGCGTGCCGGCCATCGTGGTGTGGACAGACCCACGGGAAGAAGGGGTGCGGATCGGTTCGTACATGAGGATGGCCTCCTGTGCTGTCAGGAAACCATCCTAGCTTAGATCTCGTCTAAAGTTGCGGCGTTCATGAAACCCCTGCTAGGGCTGGCTGTAGCCGTCCAGGAAGCGGGCGATCCGGCCCACCGCGTCCCGCAGATCCGTCGCCGTCGGCAGGGTGACCACCCGGAAGTGGTCCGGCTCCGGCCAGTTGAAGCCGGTGCCCTGGACGACCATGATCTTCTCCTGGCGCAGCAGGTCCAGGACCATCTGCCGGTCGTCCTTGATCTTGAAGACGGCGGGGTCCAGGCGCGGGAAGAGATACAGCGCCCCCTTCGGGCGGACGCACGTGACGCCCGGGATCTGCGTCAGCAGCTCGTAGGCCGTGTCCACCTGTTCCTTGAGCCGCCCGCCCGGCAGCACCAGATCCTTGATCGTCTGGCGTCCGCTGAGCGCGGCCACCACACCGTGCTGCCCCGGCATGTTCGCGCACAGGCGCATGTTCGCCAGGATCGTCAGACCCTCGATGTAGGAGTCGGCGTGCGCGCGCGGGCCGGAGATCGACATCCAGCCGACCCGGTAGCCGGCCACCCGGTACGCCTTCGACATGCCGTTGAAGGTGAGGGTGAGCAGGTCCGGGGCGACCTTGGCGGTCGGGGTGTGCGTGGCGCCGTCGTAGAGGATCTTGTCGTAGATCTCGTCCGAGCAGACCAGGAGGTTGTGCCGGCGCGCGATGTCCGTGAGCCCCCGGATCATCGCCTCGTCGTACACGGCGCCCGTCGGGTTGTTCGGGTTGATGATGACGATCGCCTTGGTGCGGTCGGTGACCTTGCGCTCGACATCCGCGAGGTCGGGCATCCAGTCGGCCTGCTCGTCGCACCGGTAGTGCACGGCCGTGCCGCCGGAGAGCGAGACGGCGGCGGTCCACAGCGGGTAGTCGGGGGCCGGGACCAGGACCTCGTCCCCGTCGTCCAGCAGCCCCTGCATCGCCATCACGATCAGCTCGGAGACGCCGTTGCCGATGAAGACGTGCTCGACGTCCGTCTCGATGCCGAGTGTCTGGTTGTGCATCACGACGGCCCTGCGCGCGGCCAGCAGACCCTTGGCGTCGCCGTAGCCGTGCGCGGTCGAGACGTTGCGGAGGATGTCCTCCAGGATCTCCGGCGGGCAGTCGAAACCGAAGGCCGCCGGGTTGCCGGTGTTCAGCTTGAGGATGCGGTGACCAGCCGCTTCCAGGCGCATCGCCTCCTCGAGAACCGGACCCCGGATCTCGTAACAGACGTTGGCGAGCTTGGTCGACTGGATCACCTGCATGTCTGGGAGCTTACGGCCCGGTAACGCGTCAAGGGGCGTGTTTTCCGCCACGTGAGACGGGTGATTTGGATGGGTATCGCCGGCGACTGTCCCAGGAGCCCCGCCTGTCCCTACAATCCGCGGCCATGTCCAGGCCAGCTGAAGGCGGCACGCCCCGGGTGCAGCCGATCGTGTACCACCCGTACGCCGAGACCGACCCGTCCTCGTACGACCGGTACGCCGATCCGGCGGCGGCCCACGGGTGGGAGAACGCGTACGACGAGACGGCCGAGCTGCCTCGCGTTCCCTCCGCCGAGGGAGCGGCCGGCGGTCGCGCGGACCGTCGGCGCGCCGCGCGCCGGACGGGCGGGTGGCGTTCCCGCCGGGTGATGGCGGCGGGGGCGGTGGGGGCGGTGGCACTGGCCGCGGTGGTGGCGGGAGTCTCCTTCTCCGGTGATCCGGCCCAGAGCCCGGACGGAAAGCAGGGCGGGCGGTCGGGTGTGCGCTCGGCGCCGGGCGACGCGGCGACTTCCCCCGTCGCGCCGGTCCCGTCCGCGAGTGGCTCCGCCGGTTCCGCGGCGCCGGCTCCGTCCGCTTCGGCCGGTGCGGTGGCGTCCTCCGGGGTGGCGACGTCCGGGGCGCCCTCCGCCGTGTCGTCGGCCGGTGCCGCCGCGAGCGGGCCCGCGGACGTCGCGTCTTCCGCCTCGCCGTCCCGGTCCGGGAAGGGCAACCCGGGGAAGGGGCGGGGGTCGGGCAAAAGGGGCGGGTAGCCCAGCGTGTCCGATGAGCACCGGCCCCCGCGGCTGAAAAGCGACCCTTGTTCTCTCCTCTTCGCGCACTAACAATGCGCATGACAAAACAACGGGCGGCCGGAAGATCTCCGGTCGCCCTGTCGTAAGAGGGGACCCCCACATGAGAAAGCCTCTCGTTGCCGCGCTTTTCGCCCTGGCCATCGCCGGGGCGGGGGCGGCACCCGCGGTCGCCGCGCCGGTGAGCGCGAAGCCCGCGACCTCGGCTTCCGCGACCTCGGCTTCCGCGATCGCGGTCAAGGCGGACACCAAGGCGGCCGCGCCGACGCTCCAGGCCGTCAACCTCGCCGGGACCGTCGCGCTCAGCAACTGTTCCGGCTCGGTCGTCCGCTTCCCGAACTCCCTGGACACCGACCCGGCGCTGGTGCTCTCCAACGGCCACTGCCTGTCGACCGGCTTCCCGGAGCCGGGCGAGGTGCTCGTCAACCAGGCCTCCAGCCGTACCTTCGGCCTGCTCAACTCCGCCGGCACCCGGGTCGCGACCCTGCGCGCCAGCAAGCTGGCCTACGGGACGATGACCGACACGGACGTCTCGATCTACCAGCTCACCAGCACCTACGCCACGATCAAGAACTCGTACGGGATCTCCGCGCTGACGGTGCAGAACACCCACCCGACCGCCGGCACCGCCATCACCGTGGCGTCCGGCTACTGGAAGCGGCTCTACAGCTGCAACATCGACGGGTTCGTGTACCGCCTGAAGGAGGGCGACTGGACCTGGAAGGACTCGGTCCGCTACACCTCCGCCTGCCAGACCATCGGCGGCACCTCCGGCTCGCCGGTGATCGACCAGTCCACCGGCAAGGTCGTCGCCGTCAACAACACCGGCAACGAGGACGGCGCGCGCTGCACCGAGAACAACCCCTGTGAGGTCGACGCGAGCGGCAACGTCACGGTCCGCCAGGGCATCAACTACGCCCAGGAGACCTACCTGATCCCGGCCTGCTTCACGACCGGCAACCAGCTCAACCTGAGCGCGAGCGGGTGCACCCTGCCGAAGCCGTAGGGCGCGGCGGAGGGGCGGTCCGTCACACGGGACTGCGACGGACCGCCCGCCCCGCCAGTACGTCCGTCCGGCGGCCGTCCTCGATGACGAAGCGGCCGTCGACGAGGACGTGCGGGATGCCGGTGGGCAGGGTGCGGGGGGCTTCGTAGGTGGAGCCCGCCGCCACCGTCCTGGGGTCGAAGAGCACCAGGTCGGCGCGGTGGCCCTCGCGGATCAGACCCCGGTCCGGCAGGCGCAGGCGGGCCGCCGGGCGGCCGGTCAGATGGGCCACGCACTCCTCCAGGGACAGGATCCCCGTCTCCCTCACGTAGTGGCCGAGATAGCGCGGGAACGTGCCGTAGGCGCGCGGGTGCGGCTTCGCGCCCGTCAGGACGCCGTCCGAGCCGCCCGTGTGGACGCGGTGACGCATGATCGTGCGGACGTTCTCCTCGTGGCCGACGTGCTGGAGGATGGTCGGGGCCAGCCGGTCCTCGAGGAGGAGGCGGCGGGCCGTCGTCCAGGGTTCCTCGCCGCGCAGCAGCGCCGAAGCGTGGACCGTGCGGCCCACGTGGTCCGCCAGCCGCTCGTCGCCCACGCCCGAGATCTCGATCGTGTCCCAGTCCACCGGCACCCCGTGGCAGCCGTCCGCGCCGGTCACCTCCAGGTCGTGGCGGATGCGGGCGCACGTGTCGTCGTCCGCGAGGCGGCGCAGGATCTCCCGCGGTCCGCCCTCGCTCGCCCAACTGGGCAGCAGAGCGGCGAGAGTGGTGCAGCCGGGGGTGTAGGGATAGGTGTCCAGGGTGATGTCGGCGCCGGAGTCCAGGGCCTGGTCCAGGAGGGTCAAGAGCTCCGGGGCTCGGCCCTCGTTCACGCCGAAGTTCATGGTGGCGTGGGCGAGATGCAGCGGGCAGCCCGCCTCGCGGGTCAGCTCGACCATCTCCGCGTACGCCCGAAGGGCGCCGGCGCCGTAACTGCGGTGGTGGGGGCAGTAGTAGCCGCCGTGGCGCGCCACCACCCGGCACAGTTCGGTCAGTTCGGCGCCCCGGGCGTACATGCCGGGTGTGTACGTCAGTCCGGAGGACAGGCCGACGGCGCCCTGCTCCAGCCCCTCCGCGACCAGCCGACGCATCCGGTCCAGTTCCCGGTCGGTGGCCGGGCGGTCCTCCCAGCCGACGACGAGGGCGCGGACCGTGCCCTGCGGGACGAGGTACGCCGCGTTGACGGCGATGCCCCGGCCCCCGAAGCCGTGGTCGAGGCGGTCCAGGTACTCGCCCACCGAACGCCAGTCGAAGTCGAGGTCGTCGCCGTACCCGTTCCAGCCGGTGATGGCCCGGCGGACCCCTTCGAGGGTCCGGTCGTCGACCGGGGCGTACGACAGCCCGTCCTGGCCCAGGACCTCGAGGGTGACGCCCTGCGCGGCCTTGGCGCTGTGGTCGGGGTCGCGCAGCAGGGCGAGGTCGCTGTGGGCGTGCATGTCGATGAATCCGGGGGAGAGGACGAGACCCTCCGCGTCCAGCTCCCGTACCGCCCTGGGGCGCTGGCAGCCGGCGGCCGCCGCCTCCTTCACGATCGAGACGATCCTGCCGTCGTCGATCAGCACGTCCGCGCGGTAGGAGTCCGCGCCGGTGCCGTCGACGACGTCCGCGTCCCGGATGACGAGGTCTTCCATGCCGTACCTCCTGCCAGGTCTCTCGCCGGTGTCTAGAAGAACGTGCGGATGTAGTCGACGACCGTGCCGTCCGCCTCGGCCAGCGGGATCAGCGGCCACTTGTCGAAGGACGTGCAGGGGTGCGACAGGCCCAGGCCGACCCAGTCGCCGACCTCGACGTCCGCCTCGGCCGTGGTGCGCAGCCAGGCGTGCTGGTCGGAGAGCGCGGTCACCGAGACCCCGGTGGCGGGGCGTTCCGTGCCCTCGCGGCGGATCACCTGGGCGAAGGGCAGGTCCAGGTCGTACGCCGCGTCCCGCTTGCCCGCGTTGACGAACGCCTGGTCGGGGGAGGGCCGGGAGACGACCTGCGTCCACAGCCGGAACGCGGGCTCGAGCGCGCCCTCCCCGGGAACCCGGTTGAACGGGGTCAGCCTGCGGTAGTGGCCGTCGTCGTGCGAGACGTACGCGCCCGAGCGCAGCAGCTTCAGTACCGGGAGGGAGAGCCCGGGGATCTCGGCGAAGACGTCGGCGACCGCGTCGAACCAGGCGCTGCCGCCCGCGCTGACCACGATCTCCTCGGCGTCCGCGAACCGTCCCGCCCTGTCGAGGTCGACGGCGAGGGCGACCAGGCGGCGCAGCCAGGCGTGCACCCGCTCCGGGTCGGCCCGCGGGACCTCGCCCTCGTAGCCCGCGACGCCGACGAGTCGCAGGGCCGGCGCGGCGGCCACCGCGTCCGCGACCGCCGCGCACTCGGCCTCCGTGCGGACCCCGGTGCGGGCTCCCTCGCCGGCGGCCAGTTCGACGACGACGTCCAGGGGGCGCCCGGCGCCGCGCAGGGCGGCGTCCATCAGCTCGACCCCGCGCACCGAGTCGACGTAGCAGACGAGGCGGAACCCGGGGTCGGCGTCGAGCCGGGCGGAGATCCAGCGCAGGGCCGCCGGGTCCACGAGTTCGTTGGCGAGGAAGATCCGCTGTACTCCGTACGCCACGGCCACCCGCACCTGGTGGGGGACCGCGAGGGTGATGCCCCAGGCGCCGCGGTCGATCTGACGCCGGAAGAGCTGCGGGGCCATGGACGTCTTGCCGTGCGGGGCGAAGGCGAGTCCGTGGCGGGTCGCGTAGGTCTCCATGAGGGCGAGGTTGTGTTCGAGGCGCTCGGCGGAGAGGGCCAGCACGGGGGTCGCGAAGCCGTCGGTGAAGAGGTTGCGGCGCTGGGCGGCCAGCTCACCGACGGTCAGGCCGTCGGCGTCCGGCGGGAGGCCCTTGAAGCGGTGGTCGACGCGTTCCCCGGCCAGTCCGGCGAGCGCCTCGAGTGCCTCGGTACCCATGGAACCTCCCGATCAGGTGCGTTGCAGAATGTGCAACGTCCATTGCGTGTATCGCTTACGGCTGTCTAACATCTCGCCCAACGCGGGGTCAACGGATCCTCCCCCAGCCTTCGGCCGGGGCGGACCCCCATCTCGCTTCACTCACCCGCACCAGCACGGGAGCCACGACGATCGTGACCGCCACCGGACCCTGCAACGCCCCCGACGTCGTCGACGTCGTCGCGCTCGGCGAGTCCATGGTCGCCCTCCTGCCCTCCCGGCCGGGCCGCCTCGCCGACGTGCCGTCCTTCGACCGTGGCATCGGCGGCGCCGAGTCCAACGTGGCCTGCGCGCTGGCGGCGGCCGGACACACGGTGCGCTGGGTCAGCCGGGTGGGGACGGACGGGTTCGGCGACCACCTCGTCGAGACCGTCGGCTCCTACGGGGTCGACGTGACCTCCGTACGACGCGATCCCGCCCGCCCGACCGGCGTCTACTTCCGCACCGCCGGCGACCGGGCCACCGAGGCGCACGAGGTCGCCTACTACCGGGCCGGGTCGGCGGCCTCCGCGATGTCCGTCGACACGGTCGGCCTCGACGCCGTACGGGCAGGCCGGGTGCTGCACCTCACCGGGATCACCGCGGCCCTCTCCGCCGACTGTCTCGGCCTGCTGCGGGAGCTGACGGCCCCCGGGCCCGGCCGGCCCCTCGTCTCCTTCGACGTCAACCACCGGCCCCGGCTGTGGACGGACGGCAACAGCCCCCAGGTCCTCCTCGAACTGGCCCGCGGCGCCGACCTGGTGTTCGTGGGCGAGGACGAGGCGGCCGAGGTGTGGGGTCTGGACGGCGTCGACGCCGTACGGACCGCGTTCCCCGATCCCGAGGTGCTGGTCGTCAAACAGGGGGCGCTCGGGGCGACCGTCTTCGACAGGGGGCGCGTCCTGCACGTTCCCGCCCCGCGGGTCGACGTCGTCGCCGCCGTCGGCGCCGGGGACGCCTTCGCCGCCGGGTTCCTCTCCGCCACCCTGCGGGGACTGCCCCTGCGCGACCGCCTCCGGCACGGACACCTGATGGCCGCCGCCGCCCTCACCGTCCCCGGCGACCTCGCGGTGCCCCCGGCGCGCGCACACGCCGACCGCCTGGCGGCCCTCGACCCGCAGGCGTGGGGGAGACTTCGACTCGGCCCCGGCTGGACGCACACCGAAGACCGGGCCGACGAGGAGGTACGCACCCCATGAGCCAGACCGTCGACCGAGCCCTGAGCATCCTGCCGTTGCTCGCCGAGGGCCCCGCCGACCTCGGACAGGTCGCCGATCGCCTCGGCGTGCACAAGTCGACGGCCCTGCGGCTGCTGCGCACCCTGCACGAGCACGGCCTCGTCTACCGCCAGTCCGACCAGCGCTACCGCCTGGGCGCCCGTCTCTTCGCCCTCGCCCAGGAGGCGATGGAGAACCTCGACATCCGCGAGATCGCCCATCCGCACCTCGCCCGCCTGAACGAGACCTGCGGGCACACCGTGCACCTCGCCGTGTACGAGGAGGGCGAGGTCCTCTACATCGACAAGGTGGAGAGCCGCTACCCGGTGCGCATGTACTCGCGGATCGGCAAGCCCGTCGCCATCACGGTCGCCGCCGTCGCCAAGCTGCTCCTCGCCGACCTGCCCGAGCCCGAGCGGCGGGTGATCGCGGAGAAGCTCGACTACCCCCTGTACACGGCCCGATCGACCCCCAACGCGCCCGCTTTCCTGCGCGAGTTGGAGAAGGTCCGCGAACAGGGCTGGGCCACCGACCTCGGTGGCCACGAGGAGTCCATCAACTGTGTCGCCGCGCCGATCAGGGGCACCGACGGCCGGGTGGTCGCCGCGATGTCGGTCTCCGCGCCGAACGTCGTCGTCACCGCCGACGAACTCCTCACCCTGCTCCCGCTGGTGCGCCGCGCGGCGGACGCCATCAGCGGCGAGTACTCCGGCAGGACGCCCGTATCAGCTCCAGACAGGGACAACGCATGACCGAGAAGACCGCCCTCACCCCCAAGACCCACACCACCCCGCCCGCGAAGTTCTCGCACGGTGTGCGCAAGGGCAACATCCTCCAGGTCGCGGGTCAGGTCGGCTTCCTGCCCGCCGAGGAGGGCAGGCCGCCGACGCCCGCGGGTCCCACCCTGCGTGAGCAGACCCTCCAGACCCTCACCAACGTCAAGGCGATCCTGGAGGAGGGCGGCGCGAGCTGGGACGACGTGATGATGATCCGTGTCTACCTGACGGACACGGGACACTTCGCCGAGTTCAACGAGCTCTACAACGCGTACTTCGAGGAGCAGCCCCTCACCGCCCCGCCCGCGGCCCGCACGACGGTCTACGTCGGCCTCCCCGCCGGGCTCCTGGTCGAGATCGACGCCCTCGCCGTCCTCGGCTGACGGACCCGCCGTCCTCGGCTGACACGCTCGCGCTCCTCGGCCACGCACCGGACCTACGCGTCGGACCTACGCACCGGACCGACGCGCGGACCTGCGCACCCGACCTACGCGCCGGACCGACGCGTCCGACCGCCGCTCGCGGCCGACGCGCCGACAGCCTCCGACAACTCCCGCACGCCGTGACGCCGCACGGCACGGCACCCCCGTCCACAAGGGGCGCCGTGCCGCGACACCCCCTGCCCGAAAGCTCCGTGAACCCCAGCAGAGGACCCCCAATTGTCCTATCCGCTCGCCGCACCCGCGCCCGCCGAGGCCCCGCCCCACACCGGCGGACTGCTGCTCCTGATCGACGGCACCGCAGGCCTCCTGACCGTCGCCGCCCTCGGCATCGCCCTCCTCCTCTTCCTGATCATCAGGGTCAGACTCCAGCCCTTCGTGGCCCTCCTGGCCGTCTCCATAGCCGTCGGCCTGCTGGCCGGCCTCTCCGTGACCGAACTGTTCGGCACCGTCCAGCGTTCGGACGCCGTCTCCACCATCGAGTCCGGCATGGGCGGCATCCTCGGGCATGTCGCGATCATCATCGGCCTGGGCACGATGCTCGGCGCGATCCTCGAAGTCAGCGGCGGAGCCGAGGTGTTGGCCTCCCGGCTGCTCGGCGTCTTCGGCGAGCGGCGAGCGCCCCTCGCGATGGGTCTGACCGGCCTGATCTTCGGTATCCCGGTCTTCTTCGACGTCGGCATCTTCGTGCTGGCCCCGATCGTCTACGCGGCCGCCAAGCGGGGCGGCAGATCGATCCTGCTGTACTGCCTTCCGCTGCTCGCGGGCCTGTCGATGACCCACGCCTTCCTGCCCCCGCACCCCGGCCCGGTCGCGGCCGCCGGTCTGCTGCACGTCGACCTCGGCTGGGTCATCCTCATGGGCGTCGTCTGCGGCGTCCCGGCGGTGCTGACGGCCTGGGTGTTCTCGGCGTGGATCGGCCGCCGCATTTTCGTCGCCGTACCGCAGGACATGGTCGAGGCGGCGGCGGAGGCGAAGCAGGCGGTCGTCGAGGAGCAGCGGGCGCAGGGCGTGGTCCCGCGCGAGGACCCGGTGCCGCTGGGCACGGTCGTCGGGATCATCGGCACGCCGCTGGTGCTGATCCTCGCCGCCACGTTCTCCTCGATCGCCCTGGGCCCTTCCACGGGCCGCTCGGTGATCGAGTTCTTCGGCAGCCCGTTCGTGGCGCTGACCATCGCCCTGCTCCTCGCCTACTACCTGCTCGGCATCCGGCGCGGCTGGTCCCGCAAGTCGCTGGAGACGGTCTCGACGGCCTCGCTGAAGCCGGTCGGCAACATCCTGCTGGTGGTCGGCGCGGGCGGGATCTTCGGGGCCGTCCTGAAGGCGAGCGGGGTGGCACAGGCCCTGTCGGACACCTTCAACGACGTGGGCCTGCCGGTGATCGTCCTCTCCTACCTGATCTCGGTGGTGCTGCGGGTCGCCCAGGGCTCCGCGACGGTGGCGATCGTGACGACGGCGGGCATCGTGGCGCCGCTGCTCGCCGAGGGCGACCACTCGCAGGCCTTCGTGGCGCTCGTCATCATGGCCATCTCGGCGGGCTCGATCTTCGCCTCGCACGTCAACGACGGCGGTTTCTGGATGGTGGCCAAGTACTTCGGCATCAGCGAGCGCGACACCCTGAGGACGTGGACCGTGCTGGAGTCGGTGCTGTCGTTGGCCGGCTTCGTGATGGCGGCCGGATTGAGCCTCTTCGTGTAGGTCTCCCGTAACGAAGTCAGGGGCTGACTGTGTCCGGCACAGGATCTTCGACCATACTGCCCGCTGTGGAGCAGCGCATAGGTTCGAGCAGCCAGCCCCTGGAGGGCGCCGGGTTCGACCCGGCATTCATCCCCGGGCTCACGTCGCCCGTGACCGCGGAGCCGGAGGACGCGAGTCCGGCCGAGGACGACGGCGTCGACGCCGTCGAGCCCGAGGACCGGAAGGGGGAGCCGGCGTCGTCGGAGGAGCCGGAAGCGTCGGACGAGCCCGTGGAGGGGCCCGTCTTCGAGGCCTCCGACCGCCGGGCGCGGATCGCCGCCGACGCCAAGGGTGTCCGGCTCCGCCTCGACGAGGAGTCCTGCGAGTTCCGCTGGGACGAGATCGGCGCGATCGAGACGGAGTCGCCACGCTTCGGCAAGCGGTTCACCATCACGGTGCACACGCCTGACCGCCGCTGGTACCCGATCGAGATCGAGGCGACGGCCAGGGCCCGCTTCAAGGAGTGGGAGGAGCAGCTGGACGCCGTCCTCGACGCCTACTTCGAAGAAGGGGAAGCGGACGCCGAGGACGAGTCCGTCGAGGCCGAGGAGGCCGACGCCAAGGACATCGAGGCCGAGGACGCCGAGACCGGGGCTTCCGACGTCAAGGGCGCCGAGGCCAAGGACACCGACGTCAAGGACACCGACGCCAAAGCCGCCGACGCCAAAGCCGCCGACTAGACGCAGTACTGACTCTGCTTCCCGATGGACCGGTACATGCAGTCCGCGTTCTCGAGAAGCTGGAGCACCGCGTCCCGGTTACGGGAGGTCTCCCGCTCGATGATCTCGTCGGGCGGGTAGAACCCGCCTCCGGAGGCGGACGAGGGATACATCTCGAAGGTGTACGAGAAGATCTTCTGCGTACCCCAGAGATAGTCGTCGATCGACCCGTCCGTGATGTACAGGTCGCTGGACTGCTCGGCGGTGTACCCGTTGCTCGCGGCCATCTGCTGCCCGACGGCCTTGAACGCGGCGTTGTCGTCCGCGGTCATCCCGGTCGCCGTGTCCGCGGTGGTGTAGCCGAACGGCCAGAGCACCAGCTGGCTGTACGTGTGGAAGTCGATCCCGGCGGTGATCTGCTGTTTCCCGCCCACGATCCGGCTGCGCACGAAGTCGGCGACGACCTTCACCTCGGGCGCGGACTCGGCGGACGCGCCCCGGTAGGTCTCGGAGGACGTGGACCCCGAAGAGCCGCCGCAGCAGCCGAACTTGTAGTTCCAGTTCCGGTTGAGGTCCGTACCGACGTACGAGGAACCGGAGTTGGGCTGCCGGTTCTTGCGCCACGAGCGGTAGGAACCGGTCGCCACGTCGTACTCGCCGCCGTCCGGGTTGAGGTCGGGGACGATCCAGATCTCGCGGCCGTTGACCATGTTGGTGACCCGGGAGTCGGAGCCGTAGCCGGCGCCCAGCTCGCGGATCAGGTACAGCGCCATCTCCACGGTGAGGTGCTCGCGGGCGTGCTGGTGGTGGGTGAACAGCACCTCCGGCTCGGCCTCGTCGGTGGCGACGTTGTCGCTGATCTTGACGGCCACGATGTCCCGGCCCTGGTACGACTTGCCGATGACCCGCTTGCTCATGATGCCCGGGTAGGCGGCGATGCGCTGGTCGATCTCCGCCGTCATCTCGGCGTAATTGTGGTACTTGGAGTCGGCGGACGGGAAGTCGTAGAGCCGCACCTCGTCCTCGGCGACCCGGTCCGGGGCCGAGCCGAGCAGGGACACCTCGTACCCCTGCGAGCGGAGCTTTCGGATCTGGTCCGCGCGGCCGGAGACCACGACGGTCTCCTCGTCGGCCTCGTCGACGCTCACCCCGGAGCGGGCGATCGCGGTGCGCGTCTCGGGGGTGCTGTGGCGGACGTGGATCTCGTACTGACGGATGTCGTCGGCGGAGGGCGCCGCCTTGGGAGCGCTGCCCGCCGCCGCGTCGGTGACCGTCGCCGAGACGGGTGCGGCGAGAGCGAGGGTGAGCAGTGCGGCGAGGACGGCGGTCCGTCTGCCGCCGCGGGCGCTTGTGGCGCCGGCGCCTGAGCCGCGAATGCGAAGTCGCATGAACTCTCCTTGTGGGGAGCCGGATTGTGGGGGGCTGTGTGCGGCGGTGCGGTGCCGACATCGTCGAGGCGTGGCATGAGCAGGTCAAGAGACGACAAGGGGCCGCTGGCCGGAATCGTGCGGAAACCGGCCGACGACCGGCCGCGCAGTGTATCCGCGCCCGCGCCGACCACCCGGTATTCGTGGTTTTGACGGTGTGTGAGCACATCGGGTGGAGATGACGCACGCCCCCTTGCCGGACCGGCCGCTTTGGGCTTTCTTGACCTTCATGGCGGACACCACGGGACCCCCCAAGGGAAACTCCACGCACACCGAGGCCTCATCCGACATCGACGGCGACACCTCCCCCCGCAAGTCCAGTTGGAAGTACATCGGCCCGGGCATCGTGGTCGCGGCGACGGGAGTCGGCGCCGGCGACCTGGTGGCCACACTCATCGCCGGCAGCAACTTCGGCTACACCCTGCTCTGGGCGGCGGTCGTCGGCTGCCTGGTCAAGATCTCCCTCGCCGAGGCGGCCGGCCGCTGGCACCTCTCCACCGGTCGCACCCTCTTCGACGGCTGGGCGAGCCTGGGCCGGTGGACGACGTGGTTCTTCGTCGTCTACGTGGTCGTCTGGGGCTTCGTCTACGGCGCGGCGGCGATGTCGTCGAGCGCGCTGCCGCTCCAGGCGCTGTTCCCGGACGTGATGGACCTCAAGGCGTGGGCCGTCGCCTGCGGTCTGGTGGGCCTGGTGTTCGTCTGGTTCAACAAGTACGCCGTCTTCGAGAAGGTCATGACGGTCCTGGTGGGCGTCATGTTCGTGGTCACGGTGTACCTGGCGATCAGGGTCACGCCCAACCTCGGCGACGCCTTCGCGGGCCTCCTCCCGGTCCTGCCGGACGAGAAGGACTCCGTCCTGAACACCCTCGGCCTCATCGGCGGCGTCGGCGGCACCATCACCCTGGCCGCGTACGGCTACTGGGTCAACGCCAAGGGCTGGACGAACACGGGCTGGATGAAGGTGATGCGGCTCGACAACCGGGTCGCGTACGTCACGACGGGCATCTTCGTCGTCGCCATGCTCTTCGTCGGCGCGGAACTGCTGCACTCCGCGAACGTGGCGATCGCGAGCGGCGACAAGGGGCTCGTCCAGCTGAGCGACATCCTGGAGGCGGAGTACGGCACGGCGACCGCCAAGTTCTTCCTGATCGGCTTCTTCGCCACCTCCTTCACCTCCCTGATCGGCGTCTGGCACGGCGTCAGCCTGATGTTCGCCGACTTCGTGGCCCGCTACCGCGGCCACGGCGACGCCAACGGGACGGAGGTCGCCTCGGGCGCGCGGGAACGCTCCTGGCCCTTCCGCGCGTATCTGCTGTGGCTGACCTTCCCGCCGATCGTGCTGCTCTTCCAGGGTCAGCCGTTCCGCCTGGTCATCCTGTACGGCGTGCTGGGCGCGGCCTTCCTGCCGTTCCTCGCGGGGACGCTGCTGTGGCTGCTCAACTCCTCCCGCACACCCCGGGAGTGGCGCAACGGATCGCTGAGCAACGCGATGCTGGCGCTGGCGGGGCTGCTGTTCCTGGTGCTGTGCGTGAAGCAGGTCTGGGACCAGCCCTGGTCGGAGTTCTTCTGACCTGCCCGCTCCGTGCGGAACCGCCCGTGCCGGCACCACGGGCGGTTGGTTGAGTTTGGCAAGCTTGAGTTGGGCAAGCATCTCTTCTAGGCTGCTGATCCCCTGGGAGAGGTGCCCTCGCCGTGGCTGTGACCGTGCTGGACGACAAGACCGCGCTCGTGCTGATCGACCTCCAGGCCGGCACGCTCGCCGCCCCCACCGAGCCGTACCCGGCGGCGGACGTGGTGGCCCGGGCCGCCGAACTCGCCGACGCCTTCCGTGCCGCGGGCGCTCCCGTCCTCCTGGTCCGCATGTCCACCTCACCCGACGGCGCCGACGCGGTGCCCGGCCGCAGCGAGGCGGTACGGCTGGCCGGCGGCCGCTCGCGTCCCTACGACCTCGGTCCCGTCGCCGAACCGCTGGCCGGCCACGACGGGGACATCCTGGTCACGAAGCGGAACTGGGGCGCGTTCCACGGCACCGACCTCGACATCCAGCTGCGCAGGCGGGGGGTCACCCAGATCGTCCTGGCCGGCATCGCGACCAGCCTCGGCGTCGAGTCGACCGCCCGCGCCGCCCACGAGCACGGCTACCACGTCACGTTCGCGGTCGACGCGATGACCGACATCGACGCGGAAGCGCACCGGCACAGCGTGTCGTACCTCTTCCCGCTGATCGGCGAGCCGGGCACGACGCGCGAGATCCTCGACCTGCTGGCCGGCGTCCGAGCCTGAGCCCGAGGGCCAGTCCATCCGCGGTCCCCGGCCGTCAGTCCTCGGTGGCCTGCCACCGGGGGCTGAGCGCGATGGCCCGCAGCTGCTCGATCGTGAGGGCGGGCTTCGCACGGGTCGCGGCCTTGTCCTGCTCGGCGGCGTTGAAGGCGCTGACGACCACCCGCATACCGTCCTTGCGCATGGTGTCGACGGTCCACATCACGACGCCCGCACCACCCTTCTCGCCCGGCCCCTGCTTCGTCGCGACGCGCGTCCCGTCGGAGAGGGTCTCGGCGTCGGAACCGTACAGCTCGTCGGCGACATCGGACATGTCCGGCTGCACGTTGACCTGGACGAGGCTCGCACCCTTGCCGTCGTCGACGACGAGGTAGCCGTACCCGGTCTCCTGGCTGCCGTTCCTGACCGTCTCCAGGCCCTTGGGCAGCAGGAGGGTGAGCTTGCGCAGGATGAGCCAGCCGGCCATCTCCGCGGGGCGGGCGGACGAGCCCGACGGGGAGACCGGCTTCTTCCCCTCCGCGGGGATGGCGTCGGCGATCCGGCGCCACTCCGAGGCCGCGGCCAGCGTCTTCAACTGGCCCGTAGTCAGCGGTGGTTCGGGGCGGGTGACCGGCTTTCCCTTCTCCGCCGCGGCGTTCCACTCGCTGACGCTCACATGCTGCCCGGCCGGGGTGACCAGGTCGGCGCCCCACGACTTGAGGTTCTCGCGGCGGTCCGGGTACTCGTAGCCCTGGTAGACGGTGAGCGCGGACCCGTCGGACAGGAGCTCGGTCCTGCAGCTGTCGAGGACCGTCTGCTCTCCCTCCGGGCAGGGCATCACGGCGGTGGACGGATCGATCTCACC
The DNA here is from genome assembly GCF_044741545.1 of Streptomyces sp. NPDC088157. Classification (NCBI taxonomy): domain Bacteria; kingdom Bacillati; phylum Actinomycetota; class Actinomycetes; order Kitasatosporales; family Streptomycetaceae; genus Streptomyces; species Streptomyces sp. NPDC088157. The sequence goes on along the minus strand of NZ_JBIUSU010000002.1, from coordinate 840,294 downwards.
CGCGTCCGCCGGGATCCGGCCCAGGCCCACGGAGACGGATCCCTCGCCCTTGCCGTCGTCGAACACGCCCGCCACCAGCGGTGGCAGCTTGTCGCCCGTGCCACGCACCTCCGTGCTCCTGAACTCGCCCTCGGGAAGCAGCTGCTGGAGGGTGTCGACCATGTCGTCGCGGGAGTGGACCGGCTTGGCGCTGCCGGACGCGGCGACGGAGGAGGGCGCGGGCGTCGGCTTGCCGCCCCAGGGCACGAGCAGTGCCCCGCCCACCCCCACCAGGGCGAGGCCCGCCGCTCCCCCCGCGATCGCGGTCCTGCGCCGCAGCCGCATGCGGTCGCCCCGGGCCCGACCGGCGGCGACGAGCGCGGCGGGGCTGTCGAAGGTGCCGCCGGCCGCGCGCAGGGCGGTGGAGAGCTGCTCCTCGAAGGGGTCGCTGTACTGGTGGACGGGCATGGTGAACCACCGCTTTCGGCGAGGTGAGTCGGCGAGATGAGTCGGAAGAACGCGAGTGTGCGGGTGAGGTGCGCGGGGCCGGGCGGTTCAGGGGCGGGCGTATGTGCCGATGTCTTCGCCCAGCAGGTCCCGCAGGCGTCCGAGGGCCCGTGAGCACCGCGTCCGCACGGCCGACGAGCTGGCGTTCAGCGCGTCGGCGGTCTCCTCGATCGAGCGGTCCTCCCAGTACCGCAGGACCACGACCGCCCGGTCCTTGGCGGGCAGCCGCCCGAGGGCCTGCATCAGCGTCAGCCGGAGCGGTGTGTCGGTGCCTCTGCCGTCGGCCACGTCCGGGAAGGTCTCCACCGCCCGCTCGCTGCTGCTGCGCCGTCTCTGGTGGGCGAGGAAGGTGCGGGTCAGGACGGTCTGCGCGTACCCGGCCGGGTTGTCGACCCGGGACACCCGCGCCCAGCGGACGTACAGCCTGCCGAGGGTCTCCTGAACCAGATCCTCGGCGAGGTGGGTGTCGCCGGCGGTGAGCAGACACGCCGAGCGGTACAGATGCCCGGCACGCGCCGCCGCGAACTCGGCGTACTCGTCCGCACGGGCCGTCTGCCTCATGGATGTTCCCCCTGCGTCGGTTGCCTTGCTGTCCTCACCTCACTAATGCGGTGGGGCGCGGGAAATGTTTCAGGGAAGCCCGGAAGTGGGCGCACAGGGAACGCGGAGGTACGTTTCCGCTGTGACAGACCAGCCGCCGCCGTACCCTCCGCCGGGCTTCGGCCCGCCCCCGCCGCAGTACGCCCCGCAGCCGAGCCCGCCGCCGTCCGGGCCGGAGTTCCTCGCGGTCGACAAGCACAACTCGGTCGTCGTCGACGCGTCGGGCGTGGCCTTCGAGATGTACGACATCACGGTCGACTTCCCCTGGCCCGAGATCCGCAGCGTCCACTACCGGACGAGCCCCAACGGCAAGGCGCTCATGGTCGCCGTCGTCCACGTGGACAGCAGGGTCTACGAGTGCGTGGTGACGGCGAAGCCGAGGGAACGGATGCGGGGCTGGTTCGCCCAGCTGGCATGGGTGCTCGGGTACTACCGGCCGACGGGCCACTGACCGACGGGCCACTGGGCGGCGGGCATGGGCGGCGGAGCACTGAACGACGGGCCACTGGAGGGCGGGGCACTGGGGGACGGGGTACTGAGGACGGCGGAACGCGCCGAAGGGCGCCGCTCACGGTCGTCCCGTGAGGCGGCGCCCTCCGTCACCCGTCACCGGCTGCGCGGGATCCCGCGCAGCCCTACGGCAGTCCGTGCACGTGCGGCCCCACGGATGCCGACCACGCGTTGCCCGCCGCCGCGTCCCAGTTCGTCGACCAGGTCATCGCGCCCCGCAGGTCGGGGTAGGTCTTCGAGGGTTTGAAGGAACCGCAGTTCGTGCCCTTGGCCAGGCAGTCCAGGGCGTTGTTGACCACGGTCGGCGACACGTAGCCGCTGCCCGCGCCGCTCGTGGAGGCCGGCAGGCCCAGGCCCACCTGGGACGGGGAGAGGCCGCCCTGCAACTGGATGCAGGCCAGCGCCGTCAGGAAGTCCACCGAGCCCTGCGAGTAGACCTTGCCGTCACAGCCGAGCATCGAACCGCTGTTGTAGTACTGCATGTTGACGACGGTGAGGATGTCCTTCACGTTCAGCGCCGTCTGGAAGTACCCGTTCGACGTCGACTGCATGTCGATCGTCTGCGGGGCCATCGTCAGGATCAGCCCCGACCCCGCCTTCGACGAGAGCGACCGCAGCGCCTGCGACATGTAGGTCGCGTTCAGGCCGTTCTCCAGGTCGATGTCGACGCCGTCGAAGCCGTACGTCTGCATCAGGGTGTACACCGAGTTCGCGAAGTTCGTCGCGGACGTCGGGTCGCTCACCGACACGGTGCCGTTCTGGCCGCCCACCGAGACGATGACCTTCTTGCCGGCCGCCTGCTTCGCCCTGATGTCCGCCTTGAACTGGTCCACGGTGTAGCCGCCCAGGCCGGCCGAGTCCAGGTTGAAGGTCACGGCGCCCGGCGTCGTCGTCGCGTCCGCGAAGGCCACGGCGATGATGTCGTACTGGGAGGAGACTCCGGAGATCCGCTGGACGGTCGCGCCGTTGTTGAAGTTCTGCCAGTAGCCGGTCACGGCGTGCCTGGGCAGTGTTCCGCCCCCGGTGTTGCCCGTCGAGGTCGTCGCGCTCACCGCCGTCGACTTCGCCGACTCGCCCGCCGCGTTGGTCGCGGTGACCTGGAAGCTGTAGGACGTCGAGGCCGCCAGGCCGGTCACGGTCGCCGAAGTCCCCGTCACCGCCGTCACCTTCGTGCCGCCGCGGTAGACGGAGTACCCCGTCGCGCCGGACACCGCGTTCCAGGACAGGGACACGGACGACGACGTCGTACCGGAGACGGCGAGGCCGCCCGGCGCGCCCGGAACCGTCGGGGCCGGGTCGCCGCCTCCGCCGCCGTCGGGGCCGTACACCGACACGTCGTCCGCGTAGTACGCCGCCTGGCCGTACCAGCCGTGCGTGTACGCCGTCACCGAGGTGGTCGACGCGCCCGTGGTGAAGGTGGTCGACAGCTGCTTCCATGCCGACGAGTCCGGCGTCCAGGTCGAGACGTCCGTCGTGCCCGTGCCGGTCACGCCCAGGTACGTGTAGCCGCCCTGGACCCAGGCGCTCAGCGTGTACGTCGAGTTGGGCTTCACGGCCACGGTCTGGGAGCACCGGGCGTTGTCCTGTCCGGCCGGTGTCGCCTTCAGCGAGGCGGCGCCGGTGTGCGCCGGGGACGAGACCGTCGTGCCGCTGCCCGCCGAACAGGTCCAGTTGGCGATGCCGGACTCGAAGCCGGCGTTCTTGGCGTTGTTCAGGTCCGCGGCGGACGCCTGAGCCGCGCCCGTCATGGACAGGGCGAGGGCGGCGGCCATGACGCCCGCGGCTCCCGACCAGAGTCGTGTCGTTCGTTTGAGTGGGGACATGACAGTAAGTTGGTCCAGACCAATTCTGTTGTCAAGAGGTCCAGCTGTGCAGGGGCGGTGGAGGCGGGCATGCCTAACCTGCCCCGATTTGCCGTGACTTGCGCGAAGAAGAGTTGCTTGCCAGTCACGGAAAGCTGTTCTCCGGCCACAGGGGCGTGGATACAGTGCTGAGGTAGTCACGCAATGAAGTCACCCCGGTGCACCGGAGTAACGCCGGTGGGCCGGGACCGCGGGAATCGGGGAGCTGCGCGTGCCAACAGCCATTGCCGTGACCGGAACCGACCTGGCGCTGCCGCCGCAGGACGAGCGCACGCTGCCCGCCGCCGTTCTCGCCGGCCTCGACCAGCAGCCGCTGGAGCGCGCCCTCGCCGCCGTCCAGGCCCTCGTCGACCAGTACGGACACGTGATCGTCCTCTACTCGCGGGCCGCGCCCGCCGCAGTGGAGCAGCGACTGCACACCATCCGCTCCCTCCTCGAGAGCGACCGCATCGCGCTCTTCCGCCCCGACCTTCCGCCGCTCGCGGTGGCCGTCCTCGCCCGCCAGCTGCGCCAGCTGGCCTCCTGCGACCTCGGCCCCGGCGTCCTCGCCTCCGCGGGCCGGCTGCTCACCCACTACCTCCACGCGGGCGCGCTCCTCGGCTCGGTCGCCCGCCTCGACCGGGTGCCCGTGGTCGGCCTGAAGTCGCATGCCAGGTCATGGGTCCCGGGCAGTCAGTTCGGCGTGCTCGCTCACCCGCAGCCGGAACTGGTCAAGGCCACCCCGGAAACGGCCCTGCCCGGACCGGAGTTCGGCACCTGGCTGCTCGTCGCCCGTGGGCAGTTCCAGTCCGACTGGGTCACCGACGTCCTCGCCCCCGCCTGGAAGGTGCAGGGACTGCGCGAGACGCGACTGCCCGCCGAGTCCGCCGACTGGTGGGGCACCGGCAAGGCGATCGAGTTCTGCGCCTACCTGCCCGACCTGTCCGTCCTGTACCAGCTGGTCACGTCCGTGCGGCAGAGCGTCTGCCACTGGTGCGGCATCGACGTCATCGGCGACCGCTGCGTCTTCTGCTCCGCGACCCCGCCGCCCGCCGCCGACCTCACCGCCCGCCCCGCCGCCCGCGCGCTCACCGCGGGCGGCTGAAGCAGCTCGACCCGCACGCCTGTTCCCGTCCGCTCGACCCGACCCCCAACGAGGTTGTAGGGCCAATGAACTCCCGTCAGCGCCGCGGCGTGATTCTCCTGCTCCTGTCGGTGGTGTGCGCCCTCGGCGCGTTCGCCGGCGTCCTGTCCGTCATCAACGACGTGAAGTCCAAGGTCGGCCCCGAGGTCACCGCGTACGAGCTGCGTTCCGACGTCGCGCCCTACACCACCCTGAGCGCGGGCCAGTTCAGGAAGATCGAGATGCCGGAGCGCTGGCTGTCGGAGAACGCCGTCACCGACCTGGCCGCCATCCGCGGCAAGATCGCCGTGACGACGCTGAAGAAGGGCTCCCTGCTCCAGAGCGACATGATCGTCGAGCAGCCCGCGCTCCAGCCGGGCCAGCAGGAGGTCGCCATCATGATCGACGCGGCCACCGGCGTGGCCGGCAAGATCACCCCGGGTTCGTCCGTCAACGTCTACGCCACCTTCGAGGGCGCCCGCGCCAGCGATCCCGACCAGTCGAAGATCATCGTCACCAACGCCCGGGTCCTCGACGTCGGCGAACTGACCGCCCTGGAGCCGGACGAGAAGGACCGCAGCCAGTCGCCCACCGACGCGGTCCCCATCACCTTCGCGCTGTCCACCCTCGACGCCCAGCGCATCACGTACGCCGAGTCCTTCGCCAAGCGCGTCCGCCTCGCCCTCGTCGCACCCGGCGGCGACACCACGGTCCCCGACCAGGACCGTACCTACGAACTCGTCACGGACAAGTGAGAGGCCGCCGCCCATGCCCACGAGGATCCTCCCGGCCGTCGGCGACGCGGACGCGGTCCGTTCCCTCACCACCCTGCTCAGCCAGCTGCCGGACGCCGAGCCGGTCGCCCCGGTGTCCGACTCCACACAGCTCGTGGACACCCTCGCCCGGCTCGCGGCCGAGTCGGTCGACGAACTGCCCGAGGTCGTCGTCGTCCACGAACGCATCGGCCCCGTACCGGCACTGGAACTGGTCCGCGAGGTCGCCCTGCGCTTCCCCGCCGTCGGCGTCGTCCTCGTCACCACCGACGCGGGCCCCGGCCTCTTCGCCGCCGCCATGGACGCCGGCGCCCGCGGCCTGGTCACCCTCCCGCTGAGCTACGAGGATCTGGCGAACCGCGTCCAGGCCGTCGCCCAGTGGTCGGTCGGCGTACGACGCCATCTCGGCCACGGCGCCGAGGTGTTCACCGGCGTCGGCGGCACCGTCGTCACGGTCAGTGGCGCGAAGGGAGGCGTGGGAGCCACCCTCACGGCCGTCCAGCTCGCGCTGGCCGCCCAGGCGTCCGGCCGCACCACCGCCCTCGTCGACCTCGACCTCCAGTCCGGCGACGTCGCCTCCTACCTGGACGTCCAGTTCCGCCGCTCGGTCGTCGACCTGGCCGCCATCACCGACATCTCGCCCCGCATCCTCGCCGAGGCCGTCTTCCGCCACGACTCGGGAGTGGCCCTCCTCCTCGCCCCCGGCGAGGGCGAACGCGGCGAGGAGGTCACCGACCGCGCCGCCCGCCAGATCATCGGCGTCCTGCGCTCCCGCTACGAGGTCGTCGTCGTCGACTGCGGCGCCCAGCTGAGCGGCGCGGGCGCGGCCGTCGTCGAACTGGCCGAGCGGGCGTTGCTCGTCACCACCCCCGACGTCGTCGCCGTCCGCGCCGCCAAACGCACCGTGCGCATGTGGGACCGGCTCCAGATCCGCAAGGCCGAGGAGACGACCGTCGTCGTCAACCGCCACACCCGCGGTACGGAGATCCAGCCGCCGCTCATCCAGAAGATCACCGGCACGGCGATCGCCGCGACCACGGTCCCCGCCAACTTCCGGGAACTCCAGGCCGCGGTGGACGCCGGCCGCGTCCACGCCCTCGACGCGAAGGGCGCCGTCCGGCAGGCCCTGTGGGCGCTCGCGGGGGAGCTGGGGCTGGTCAAGGCACCGGAGACCGCCCTCGTGCGCAGGGCCGGCGGACGGGCCCGCGGCGGGGACCGGGGCGCGGCCGGGTTCCGGCGGCGGAGGGAGTGAACGGGATGCGGCGACATCGGGCGGGCGACCGGGGCCAGGTCACCATCGAGTTCCTCGGCATGACACCACTGATCATCGTGACCTTGGTGGTGGTGTGGCAGTTCGTCCTCGTGGGGTACACGTTCACGCTCGCGGGGAATGCTGCCGACGAGGCGGTGCGGGCCGGTACGGCGGCGCACCGGGGGGAGCGGCAGGCAGTGTGCGAACAGGCGGGGCTGGACAAGCTGTCGGACGCGTGGCGGTCCGGGGCCACGGTGAGCTGCTCGTCCTCGGGGTACGTGACGGCGGACGTCTCCCTCAAGGTCCCGGTCCTCTTCCCCGGCACCATCAACTTCCCGTTAACCGTGCACGGTCACGCGGGCGCGGTCGAGGAAGAGGACGACTGAGATGTCCTGTCGAAGGCGCGGGAGCGAGAGCAGGGGCAGGTGCCCCGGCAGGGACAGGGCCGGGCGCGGGGCCGGACGCGGGGGTGGGCGCCGGGGTGGCGGCGACCGGGGCCAGGTGGCCCTGGAGTACCTCGGGTTCCTTCCGCTCCTCCTCCTCGTGGCCCTGGCCGCCGTACAGCTCGGTCTGATCGCGTACGCGGCGCAGCAGGCGGGGACGGCGGCGCGCGCCGGAGCGCGCAGCGCGTCGCTCCGCGAGGACTTCGCCGGGGACTGCGCGCAGGCCGCCAGCAGCTGGCTGAACGCGAGCTGCTCGTCGGCGTACCTCGGCGACGAGGTGCGGGTCACCTCCACCGTCACCATCCCCTCCGTGATCCCCGGCATCGGGGACTTCGGCGAGGCGCACAAGACGGCCACGATGCCCGTCGACCACTGAAGTCCACGCGCTCCGGACAGTCCACACAGTCCACGCAGTCCACGAGGAGGCACCGGAGATGAGCCTGCGGGCACGCATCACCTCGCCCGAGGAGAACGGCGGCCGGGGCGAGGACGGCCACCTGGTCTCCTCCTACCGCGCCAAGCTGCTGGAGGAGATCGACCTCGCCGAGATGAGTTCGCTGGCGGCGGCCGAGCGCCGGGCGCGGCTTGAGCGGGTGCTGGGGCACATCATCAGCCGCGAGGGCCCCGTCCTGTCGACGACGGAACGCTCACAGCTGATCCGCCGGGTCGTCGACGAGGCACTCGGCCTGGGCATCCTGGAGCCCCTCCTCGAAGACGCCTCGATCACCGAGATCATGGTGAACGGCCCCGACGCGATCTTCGTCGAGAGGAGCGGCAGGGTGGAACAACTCCCCATCCGCTTCGCGTCGAACGACCAGCTGATGCAGACGATCGAACGCATCGTCTCCACCGTCAACCGCCGGGTCGACGAGACCAACCCGATGGTCGACGCGCGGCTGCCGTCGGGTGAACGGGTCAACGTCATCATCCCGCCCCTGTCGCTGACCGGCCCCACCCTCACCATCCGCCGCTTCCCGCGTTCCTTCACCCTCCACGAACTGATCGGCTTCGGCTCGCTGGACGAGCAGATGCTGTACCTGCTGGCGGGCCTGGTGCAGGCCAAGTTCAACGTGATCGTCTCGGGCGCGACCGGCACCGGCAAGACGACCTTGCTGAACGCGCTCTCCGGCCTGATCCCGGACGGCGAACGCATCATCACCATCGAGGACTCGGCGGAACTGCAGCTCCAGCAGTCGCACGTGATCCGCCTGGAGTCACGGCCCCCGAACGTCGAGGGCAACGGCCGCATCACCATCCGCGACCTGGTCCGCAACTCCCTGCGGATGCGCCCGGACCGGATCGTGGTCGGCGAGGTCCGCGGCGGCGAGTCGCTCGACATGCTCCAGGCGATGTCGACGGGCCACGACGGCTCCCTGGCCACCGTCCACGCCAACAGCGCGGAGGACGCCCTGATGCGCCTCCAGACCCTCGCCTCGATGTCGGACGTCGAGATCCCCTTCGTCGCGCTGCACGACCAGATCAACAGCGCGGTGGACGTCGTCGTCCAGCTCACCCGTTTCGCCGACGGCGCCCGCCGCATCACCGAGATAGCCCTCCTCGACAGCCACGGCGGAGAGCCGTACCGGCTGGCGACGATCGCCCGCTTCAACGCCCGGCCGATGTCCGCCGACGGCCGGGTCCACGGCGCCTTCGAGTACTTCCCCCTCCCACGCCGCACCGCGGACCGCCTGTACATGGCGAGCCAGCCGATCCCGCAGGCGTTCGGGGTCGCCCACGCGGCACACGAACTGACGACAAGGGAAGCCCGGTAACGCTGATGGACCTCGACACCCTGATCGCCCTCACCACCGGTGGGACCCTGCTGACCTGCGCGCTGGCCGTCGCGGGCCTGCACGCCTACGGGCAGGGCCGGGCCCGGCGGGCGGAGCTGGTGGAACGCCTCTCCTACACCGGCGGGCTGTCCGGCACCGGCCGCCGGCGCCGGTTCCGCGGCCTGGACCGCCGACTGCGCCGCACGGAGCCGGGCCGCAGGCTGGAACGCAAACTGGCGGCGACCGGACTCGACGTGACGCCGGGTGAGTTCTTCGTCTCCATGCTGGCGACGGTGACCGGCCTGTGGCTGATCGGCCAGGCCACCCTGGCCCCCTTCTTCGGGCCGATCGCCGGCCTCCTGGGCGTCTGGGCGGCCTGGCAGTTCCTCAACTGGCAACGCCAGAAACGCATCGAGAAGTTCATCAACCAACTCCCCGAACTGGCCCGCATCCTGGCCAACGCCACCCACGCGGGCCTGGCGCTGCGCACCGCGATCGGCATGGCGGCGGAGGAGCTGGAGGCCCCGGCGGGCGAGGAACTGGCCAAGGTGGCCAACCAGTTGGCGGTGGGCCACTCCATGGACGACGCCCTGGGTGAACTCGCCGACCGGCTTCCCTCCCGCGAACTGGTCGTCCTCGTCACCACCCTGGTCCTCTCCAACCGCGCGGGCGGCCAGGTCGTCGGGGCCCTGCGGAACCTGACCGAGACCCTGGAGGAACGCAAGGAGACCCGGCGCGAGGTGCGGACCCAGTTGTCGCAGGTGCACATGACGTCCTACGCGGTGCCGGCGCTCGGGGTCGGGGCGTTGTTCCTCATGAACAGCGTCGAGGACGGAACGCTGGACCGCATGACCGGATCGGCCGTCGGCCAGGCCTGCGTGATCATCGCGTTCGGCCTCTACGCGGTCGGCTTCGTCCTCATCCGCCGCATGTCCCGTATCGACGTCTGAGCAGGAGGTGGCGTAGGGGATGGAACTTCTGCTCGCACTCGCCGTGGGCCTCAGCGTCTGGGGCATGTTCGCCGGCATCCGCATGTACCGGGCCGACGTGAAGCTGCCCACCGACCTCGCGCTGGCCCTGGAGGTCGGCTCGACCCGCACCGGCGCCGTGGGCTCGCTCGTCGACCGCATGGGCATGCGGTACGCGCCCGCCGTCCTGCGTCTGATGGGCCCCAAGCAGGTCACCCGGTACCGGCGCAGGATCGACCTCGCGGGCAACCCGGGCGGCCTCACGATCGACCGCTACGCCGCCCGGCGCGCGGTCTACGGCGCGATCGGCGCCCTCGGCGCGTTCGCCGCGCTGCTCCAGGGCAGCTTCTTCATCGCGGTGCTGATGCTCGCCTTCGGCGTGTTCTGGTCCGAGGTCGGCATCTGGTCCGCGATCAGGGTCCGCAAGGACGCCATCGAACGGACCCTGCCGGACTTCCTCGACGTACTCGCCGTGGTCGTGAGCGCGGGCCTCGGCTTCCGGCAGGCCCTCGACCGGGTGGCGTCCAGGTACGAGGGCCCGTGGGCGGACGAGATCCGCATCACGCTGCGCCAGATGGACCTCGGCGTGAGCCGCCGCGAGGCCTTCCAGGAACTGCGCCGTCGCAATGACTCCGAGCAGGTCGCCATGTTCGTCACGGCGCTCCAACAGGGCGAGGAACTCGGCGCGCCGATCGTCGACACACTCGTCTCGATCGCCAAGGACATGCGCCGGACGGACGCGCAGAACGCCCGCCGCAAGGCGGCCCGAGCGGTCCCCAAGGCCACGCTGATGATCACGACGTTCATGGTCCCGGCGACGATGCTCCTCCTCGGCGCCGGGATGCTGCTCGGCTCCGGCACGGACTTCAGCTCGATCACGGGCGAGTAGGCGGACGACATGACAGCCATGACGACGGCGACGACACGGACACGCGGCGGAGTACTGAGGCGCGGCCGCCCGAACCCGGCGGAGACCAAGACCCCGGCGGAGACCAAGGCCCCGGCGGAGACCAAGGCCCCGGCGAGCGGCGGCCCGGTGGGCACCGACTCGGTGACCACGGGGGCGATGGCCACGGCCTCGGTGAGCACGGCGGCGACGGCTACCGGCTCGGTGGCCACCGGGGCGGTGAGCGGCGGGTCGGTGACCAACGGCTCGGCGGCCACCGGGCCGGTGAGCGGCGGACCGGCGGCCAACGGCTCGGCGGCCACCGGACCGGTGAGTGGCGGGTCGGTGAGCGGCGGGCCCGCGGCCACCGGGGCGGTGAGCGTCCCGGTGGGTGACGCTGCCGCCGGGGTGCCGATACAGGAGGACGTGTCACTCCAGGTCAACGCCCTGCAGGCGATGTGCCGCCAGGTCTTCGGCTTCCGGCTGGCGATGATCGCGCTCGCCGCCCCCGCTGCGCTCCTGAACGCCGCCCCGGGCCTGGGCACCCGCCTGGTCGGCGCGGCCGTGGTCGTCACCTTCATGGGCTCGTACGTTCTCTTCCGCGACTGGGAACGCTTCGGCCCCCTCCTTCTGCGCCACCCCTCCCTGCTGGCCGTGGACACCCTGTTCGGCACCCTGCTGCTGATCTCGGCGGGGCCGGACACCACGCTCGCCTACGTCAGTGTCTGCACCCCGCTGCTGGCCGGCATCGTCTACGGCTGGCGGGGCGCCGCCTGCTTCGCGTCACTCCAGTCCCTGATCCTGCTGCTCGTCCACGCGACCCTTGTGCGGGAGTTCGGCGTGAGCCCCGCCGAGAGGCTGCTGCTGCCGGGCCTGTGCGTCATCACCGGCGCGATGGGCTCGTCGCTGCGCCACCTCATGCTCCGCTTCGGCGCGGCCACCCAGGCGCTGACCGCCGTCAAGGCCCGCCTGGCCGGCACCGAGGCGGTCGCCGCCGAACGCGCCCGACTGGCCCGCGAGATGCACGACTCGGTGGCCAAGACGCTGCACGGGGTGGCCCTCGCGGCGGACGCCCTGGCCCATTCGGCGGGCTCGCCGGGCATGGACCCGGTCATCGTGCGGCAACACGCCGAACTGGTCGCCCGGGCCGCGCGCCGCGCCGCCGCCGAGTCCCGCGAACTCCTCACCGACCTCCGCGAGGTGCCGGACCCGGCGCAGGTCGTCGACATCCTGCCGGAACTGGCCGCCCGCACCGACGTGTTCGGGGACCGGACGGGCCTGCCGGTCAGCTACCACGCCTCCGGTGACCGCGCCACGCTCCCCGTCCCGCCCGCGGTGGCCCGTCAGCTCCTCACGATCACCTCGGAGGCCATGGAGAACGCCCACCGCCACGCGGCCCCGACCCACGTGGAGGTACGAGCGGCCGTGAACGGAGAACTCCTCACCCTGAGCGTCCGCGACGACGGCCGTGGCCTCCCGCCCGACGCCACCCTCGAACAGCTGCGCCGGACCGGCCACTTCGGCCTGGTCGGCATGGTCGAGCGGGCCGCCTCCGTCGGCGCCCGCATCCGCATCGGCCACGGCCACGACTCCCGGGGCACCGAGGTGCGCCTGGAACTCCCCCTGACCGCGCTCGCTCCACCGACCCCGTGACCCGCCCCACCCAGAGAGGAGGTCGCCTGATGCCGGACCGACCGTTCCCCCGCCCCGGCGTCGAGCAGCCGCTCTTCCCGCCACCACCTCGCCCTACTCCCGTGCGCGTGGTCGTGGCCGACGACAACCCGGTGGTCCGCGCGGGCCTGACCGCCCTGCTCTCCGGCCGGGAGGACATCACGGTCGTCGCGGAGGCGGCGGACGGCCGCGAGGCCTACGAGGCGACGCTCCGGCACCGCCCCGACGTCGTCCTCCTGGACGTCCGGATGCCCGGCGTGGACGGCCTCTCGGCGCTGCCCCACCTGGCCGGGATCGCCCGGGTCGTGATGCTGACGTACAGCCACGAGGCCGAGATCGTCCAGGCGGCCCTGCGCGGCGGCGCCGGGGGCTACCTGGTCCACGGGGAGTTCACCGTGGAGGAGCTGGTGTCGGCGGTGCGGGACGTCACCCGGGGCCGGGCCCACTTCACCCCGACGGCGGCGACAGCCGTACTGGCGCACCTGCGAAGCGATGCGACTGCACACGCCGAAGCGGACTCATCTCCCCTATTTTACGCGAGTTCCCCGGAAGCACTTTCGCAGTTGCAACCAACCGTGAGACAGTCGTCACCGGTATCCAGGGCGAGGTTCGGACTCAGCGCGAGGGAGGCGGAGATCATGGACCTCATCGCGTCGGGCATGAACAACCAGCAGATCGCCGCCACCTGCTTCATCAGCGAGAAGACGGTCAAGAACCACATCAACCGCATCTTCGCCAAGCTGCACAGCAGCAGCCGCTCCGAGGCCGCGGCCAAGTGGCTGGGCACGGCGGTGACCTCATGAGACTCCGACGGACTCCCCCCTGGGCCCGGGATTGGGCCCACGGGCCCTTCTCCGAGGCGGCCGCACGGTCATACGGTGCCGGTCACGCCACCAACGGAGAGGAACGCCATGAGCGACCTGCTGCTGAAGACCGCCGTCGCGGCCAAGGTCCGGGTGAGCGGCTGGACGAACACGACGGCGCGGGCCGTACGACGCCGCGCCGACAACGACAGGGGACAGACCGCCGTCGAGTACCTGGGCATCATCGCGGTGGTGGTGGCGATCGTGGTCCTCATCGCCAACACGAACCTGGGTCAGACGATCGTGGACAAACTCAGGGCCCAGATCACCAAGGTGGCACCCTGACACAACTCCGCAAGCGGACGTACGGCGACGCAGGGCAGGTCTTCCCCATCTACATCACGGTGGTGGCGGGCCTGCTCTTTCTGGCGTTCGCGTACTTCGCGGTGGGCCAGGCAGCGGTGAACCGGAACGGCGCCCAGACCGCGGCGGACGCGGCAGCGCTGGCGGCCGCTCAGGAGACCAGGGACGGCCTCGCCGATCTGTGGGAGGCGGACGTCCGGGACCCGACGAAGTGGCAGGGCATCTTCGAAGGGAACGGCGGGGACGACGCATGCTGGCGGGCGGACCAGCTGGCGGCGCTGAACGATGCGGGCGACGTTCACTGCGTACCGAAAGGCCTTTTGAGTTACGAGGTCACAGTCCAGGCGAACAAGTCTGCGGGTGACTCCGTGATTCCTGTGACGAGCACCACGAAGGCACACGCCTCGGCCACCGCGGTGATCGAGCCCCTGTGCACGTTCGACCCGCCGTCCGACCCGCCGTCCGACCCGCCGTCCGACCCGCCGTCCGACCCGCCGTCCGACCGGCCGTCCGACCCGCCGTCCGACCCGCCGTCCGAGCCGCCGGTCGAGCCGTCGGGTGAACCGCCGGGCGAGGATGCCGAGGACGACGTGCTGCCGACGCTCACCTGCAACGGTGAGGACTGGGAGCTGGACCCGGCCGATCTCACCGATCTGCCCGGACCCGAGGATCTCTTCGACGTCCACCTGGCCACCGACTGATGTGCGATCGACGAGTGCAGAAAGAAGCGGAGTGATGAGCATGCGGTTCACTGCGAAAGCCCGCAGGGGGATGGTCGCGCTCGCGGTGGTGACCGGGCTGGCAGTCGGCTCGACCGCCTGCGGCGGCGGGGGCGACGATGACAAGAAGCCGCAGAGTTCGTCGTCCGCCTCGCAGACCGGTGGATCGCAGCCGAACCCGCAGGAGGGGGAGTCGGCTGATCCGATCGCCGAGCTGAAGGGTCCGAGCGGGCTACTGCTCCAGATCACGTCCGCCGTGCGCGATTCAGGCGGTTTCGTCACTGTCAACGGCGCCCTGAAGAACGACAGCGGGGCCGAAGCGGTGATCCCGTCCGCCCTGAGCGGCAACGAAACCGAGATCATCAACAACGGACTGTCCCTGGGCGGCGCCACCCTCGTCGACTCCAAGAGCAAGAAGCGCTACTACGTCCTCCGCGACACCGAAGGCCGCCCCCTCACGACCACCGGCTTCTCGACCCTCAAGGCCGGCGAATCCATCGACGTCTTCCTCCAGTTCCCCGCGCCTCCCGCAAGCTCGACGGACGTCTCCTTCCAACTCCCGCTGTTCCCCAGCGGGGTCATCAAGATCTCCGGGTGAGGCCGATCATGACCCCACGTCTCGCTCTGGCGGTGGCCGTGGCCACCCTCGTGATCATCGGCACGGCCCCTGCCGCCGAAGCCGACACCACCCCCAGCGTCCCGCCCGGCACCGAACCCACCGCCACGGCGCCCGTGGAGGTCGACCCCAACGACCCCGACCTCAAGCTCCCCGAGGGCGGCACCCTCGCCGAGCCCAAGGTGCTCGACATCAAGCAGGTCGTCGAGGACGAGTCGGGTGACGAACGCCGGGAGGACACCAACGCGGACGTGACGTTCGCGCTCCAGGCCGAGGTCCTCTTCGGCAAGGACAGCGCGAAGCTCGGCACCGAGGCGAAGGCCCGTATCGCCACGATCGCCGGGGAGATCAAGAAGCAGAACAACACCACCGTGGTCCGGGTCTTCGGCTTCACGGACAACCTGGGCTCCTCCGCTCACGGCGACGTCCTGTCGAAGCAGCGGGCGGACGCCGTCCAGGCGGAACTCGCCGGCGATCTGAACGACCCGAACATCACCTTCGAGGTCCGCGGCTACGGGGAGCAGTACCCCATCTCCGACAACTCCACCGAAGCCGGCCGCAAGAAGAACCGCCGGGTGGAGGTCACGTTCCCCCGCACGACGAGCTGAGCGGCAGAGACCGACTCACTCGCCGATGGCGAGGTCAGCCGGGATGTCCGGCTCATTCGTGCCTGCCGGCCCCTTCCGTACCGGCCGTCACTTCTTCGCCGGGCGCCCGTCGGTAGTGCAGCAGTACGACCCCGTTGCCGAAGGTGTGGGTCTCGATCAGCTCGAGGAGGGTCGTGGCGTCGGTCTGGGGGAAGAGGGGTGTGCCGCGGCCGATGAGGGCCGGGTGGACGTAGAGGCGGATCTCGTCGACGAGGTCGTGGCGGAGGAAGGCCGCGGCGAGATTGGCCCCGCTGAGGCTCAGGTCGCCGCCCGGCTGCCGCTTGAGCGCGTCGACCTCCTCGGGGACGACCTCGCGGACGATCGTCGTGTTCCAGTCGGCGTGCCGCAGGGTCCGGGAGTACACGTACTTCGGGATGTCCCGCCAGATGCCGGCGAACTCGGCCATGACCGCGGGGGTCTCCGGGTCGGCGTCGGCCGTGGGCCAGAACCCGGCCATGAGCTCGTGGGTGACCCGGCCGGACAGCAGGCCGCCCAGTCCACGGACGAGGTCGTTGAAATGCTGGTGGAGTTCGTCGTCGACGCGATGCCAGGAGATGTCGTGATCGGGGCCCTCGATGTACCCGTCCAGGGACACCGACACGATCAGGACGATCTTGCGCATCACGCACCTCGCAGATTCGGCGTGCGGGCGGACTCACCGGACGTGGGGAAGGGTAGGCCGTGAGGGACGCGAAGGGTGGGACATGAGGCGGTGGCGCGACGGGCGGGGTCGGTTGACGGTGCACGGGGACGGCGGGGCGATCGCGACCGTCCCGCTGGAGGTGGCCACCTCCTACCGGGCCCGCACCAAGGGGCTGCTGGGCCGGGACTCCCTCGACGGCGCGCTGTTGCTGTCCCCCGCCTCCGGTATCCACACCTTCCGTATGCGGATCCCCATCGACGTCGCCTACCTGTCCCGCGACCTCACCGTCCTCGCCGTCCGCACGATGCGCCCCGGCCGCCTGGGCCGACCGCGACTGCGCGCCCGGCACGTCCTGGAGGCGGAGGCGGGGGCCATGGCGGGGTGGGGGGTGCGGGCGGGCACGCGGGTCACGGTCGAGGCGGGTCGAACCGACGCGGTGGCATCAGGGTGAGCGGGCGGCGGTCGACGACGTGCGGTTGAGGGAGGTCGTCGCCGGTTCGCGGCCGCGGACCGGACCGCCCCGGACGGGAGGGTCGTCCTGACCGAAGGCGTCCCAGCCGCACCGTGGCGCAGGCCGCGTACGACCTTCGTACGACGCGTCGGTGACTGTCCGTCCCGCGGGAAAAGCACCGGCGCCCGCCCCCCTGCCTCTGCGACGATCGCCTCATGAAGGACGACGACCACGACCGGCGCCCCACCTTCGAAGAACTCCTCGCCGAAGGCGCAGCCGTTCCCACCGAAGGGTGGGACTTCTCCTGGTTCGAGGGGCGGGCCACCGAGGCAAGGACCTCCTGGGGGTACGCGATGTCGCTGGCCGGGCGGCTGGCGGGCGCGAACGCCGCGCTCGACGTGCAGACCGGGGGCGGCGAGGTCCTGGACTTCGCGCTCGGCCGGGTGGCTCCCAAGGCCCCCGTCCTCACTGTCGCCACGGAGGGCTGGCCGGCGAACGTCGCCAAGGCCACCGAGCTGCTGCGCCCGAGCGGCATCGCGGTCGTCGCGTCCCCGGAGGACGCCCCGCTGCCCTTCGCGGACGCCACCTTCGACCTGGTCGCCAGCAGGCATCCGGTGCGACCCCTGTGGGGCGAGATCGCCCGCGTGCTCCAGCCCGGCGGGACCTATTTCGCCCAGCACGTGGGCCCGCGCAGCGTCTTCGAGCTCGTCGAGTACTTCCTCGGGCCGCAGCCGGAGGAGGTGAGCAGCTCCCGGCATCCCGAGTGTGAGCGGGCCGGGGCGGAGGCGGCGGGGCTGGAGATCGTCGGCCTGCGGACGGAACGGCTCCGCGTCGAGTTCCACGACATCGCCGCGGTGGTCCACTTCCTGCGCAAGGTGGTGTGGATGGTCCCGGGCTTCACCGTGGAGGCCTACCGGCCCCGACTCCGCGCTTTGCACGATCAGATCGAGGCAGACGGCCCCTTCGTCGCGCACAGCACCCGACACCTCTTCGAGGCCCGCCGCCCGTAGCGCGGCCACCGCGCACACGCCGAGCCCGGTAGTGCCGAACGCGGTCGTGCCGAGCCGGGTCGTGCGGAGCCGGGTCGTGCGGAGCCCGGTCGTGCCGAGTGCGGCCTCGCCGAGCCCGGTCGTGCCGACGTTTCGGCGCGCCGTGGACGGTCCGTCAGCGAATTGGCCGGGAACCGCTCACGGCCTCCCCGCACCCGACCCCCGCCTCCCGGAGTCCCGGCATCGGGGGGCCACGATGCGCTACCCGCGTCAAGCGGACGTTCGTCGGCGAGTAGCCCGTCGGAGGGATGGAGGGACAAGTGGCCGACCGTGGCTCAAGCCGCTCCAAAACCTCTACTTCCCACGGCAATCGGGCCCATTCTCCTAAGAATCCGCTGTGTTCCGGCCATGAACACCCACGAACAACGCCTTCCTTGGCCACCGGCGCGTCGCCGGGCGACTTCGGAGAGTAGTTGTGGCGCGCCGATGCACGCAGCATCACTTACGAAGGGTTATGGTGGAAACCCCCCCTCGGGCCGGTCCGTCTCCCCCCCACGGACCGGCCCGTTTTTTTTGTCCCCGGTCCGGTCGCCGCGCTCGTCGGTACGGTCCCGGGACGGGGGCCCCGCCTCCCACCCCAGTCAACGCTCCGGGCCCCGCAGGGGTAGGCTGCGCCCCGCGGGGACCGCACCGTACGGAGGGGCTGACAATCACGTGAACCTGCGCGACAAGCTGCGCGGCCTTCTGGTCAGGCTGTACGCACGCCGGGTGGAAGGTCACCTGGACCACGCTCAGGTGCCGAAGCACATCGGCGTCATCATGGACGGCAACCGACGCTGGGCGAAGGCCTCGGGTTCCACCACCGAGCACGGCCACCGCGCCGGCGCGGAGAAGATCGAGGAGTTCCTCGGCTGGTGCACGGAGACGGACGTCGAGGTCGTCACCCTCTGGCTGCTGTCGACGGACAACCTCGACCGCCCCGATGACGAACTCGTCCCGCTCCTCGGCATCATCGAGGACGTCGTGCGCACCCTCGCCGCCGACGGCCGCTGGCGTGTCCATCACGTCGGCACCCCCGACATCCTCCCCTCCCATGTGCAGACCGCGTTGAAGGTGGCCGAGGAGTCCACGGCGCACGTCGACGGGATACTGGTCAACGTCGCCATCGGGTACGGGGGTCGCCAGGAGATCGCCGACGCCGTGCGTTCGATGATCGTGGACGCGGCGGACCGGGGCACCTCGATGGAGGACCTCGCGGACTCCGTCAGCGTCGACCTGATCGGCCGCCACCTCTACACCGGCGCCCAGCCCGACCCCGACCTGGTGATCCGCACCAGCGGCGAGCAGCGGTTGTCCGGATTCATGCTGTGGCAGACGGCCCATGCGGAGTACTACTTCTGCGAGGTCTTCTGGCCGGCCTTCCGCAAGGTGGACTTCCTGCGTGCCCTACGGGACTACGCCGCGCGCCACCGCCGTTACGGCGGCTGAGGCACAGGCCGGCGGACGCTCTTCGAGGGCGTCCCGTGTACCCCGTTCGGGGCGGATGTAACAAGGAGTTCACCGGCACGCCGTCATATGCCGTGGCATGGCGGCGCATGTTCGAGGGCATAAGCCAAGCAGGTCGACGCCCGAACCACGGGTGTCGGATCTCAGCGGACGGCACGGGGCCGTCCGCCCGGGAGGCCCTTTGCACCAGCCCGACCGTGCGGTCACGGCACGGAAGAAGCAGCGGGGGGCCGGTTCTCGGCCCGTGCGAAGCGGCCGACGACCGGTCCAGCTCCACTCCGTCGCTCCCCGACCTCATCCGAGGGGGTACGTCCTTCCGTGGTGACCAGCACAAAGCGCCGTATGCCAGACCGGCGCACCTATGTTCTCGACACCAGCGTCCTGCTGGCCGACCCGAACGCCCTGACCCGCTTCGACGAGCACGAGGTGGTGCTCCCCATCGTCGTGGTCACGGAACTGGAGGCCAAGCGGCACCATCCGGAACTCGGCTACTTCGCCCGGCAGGCACTGCGCCTGCTGGACGACTACCGGGTGAAGTTCGGTCGCCTCGACGCCCCCATCCCGATCGGGGAACTCGGCGGCACCGTCCGTGTCGAGCTCAACCACTCGGACCCCAGCGTGCTGCCTTCCGGCTACCGCCTGGGTGACAACGACTCCCGCATCCTCGCGGTCGCCCGCAATCTCCAGGCCGAGGGTTTCGACGTCACGGTCGTGTCGAAGGACCTCCCGCTCAGGATCAAGGCGTCCTCGGTCGGCCTCCTCGCGGAGGAGTACCGCGCCGAACTCGCCATCACGGGCTCCTCCGGCTGGACCGGAATGTCCGAACTGACCCTGTCCGGTGAGCAGGTGGACATCCTCTTCGAGGAGGGGCACATCCACGTGCCCGAGGTCGCCGACCTTCCCGTGCACACCGGTCTGACCATCCAGTCGGAGCGGGGCAAGGCCCTGGGCCGGGTCACCGCCGACGGAAACGTCCGTCTGGTGCGCGGCGACCGGGAGGCGTTCGGGATCAAGGGCCGCAGCGCGGAGCAGCGCATCGCGCTCGATCTGCTGCTCGACCCGGACGTGGGAATCCTGTCGATGGGCGGCCGGGCCGGCACCGGCAAGTCCGCGCTCGCGCTCTGCGCGGGTCTGGAGGCGGTCCTGGAGCGCCGCCAGCACCAGAAGGTGATGGTCTTCCGGCCGCTGTACGCGGTGGGCGGACAGGAACTGGGCTATCTGCCCGGGTCCGAGGCCGACAAGATGGGTCCCTGGGCGCAGGCGGTCTTCGACACGCTGTCCGCGGTCACCAGCCGCGAGGTCATCGAAGAGGTCACCGCGCGCGGGATGCTGGAGGTCCTGCCCCTGACCCACATCCGGGGCCGCTCCCTTCACGACGCCTTCGTGATCGTCGACGAGGCACAATCCCTCGAGCGGAATGTGCTTCTCACCGTTCTGTCCCGAATCGGCGCGAATTCCCGGGTGGTTCTGACCCACGATGTCGCGCAGCGGGACAATCTCCGGGTCGGGCGTTACGACGGTGTGGTCGCCGTCGTCGAGAAACTGAAGGGGCATCCGCTCTTCGCACACGTCACGCTGAACCGGTCCGAGAGGTCCCAGATCGCGGCGCTTGTGACCGAAATGCTGGAGGATGGGCAGATCTGAATGACCCGCCCCAATTGACGGGGGCCAAGCGGTAGTTGGCGCCGTCCGACAAAGGCTGTGAGCCTAGTCGGGCGGCGCCGGCGTTTGTGGGGGTTTCGCGAAATCCCAGGGGTCCCCACAGGTGTGAGCTTTCACACGCAACTCGGAATTGCCTTGCGCAGTCTGGTTACGGCAAAGTCTCAGTCCTGTCAGGCCCCGCATGCGACACATCTGTGCCCCCAGCAGTACGGCACCGCTTGAGCATCACCTTCAACTCCATACCGACCGTCGCATGCCGCCCGTGCATCACGTGGCTCTCCCTCACCGGGAGTCGCCCACCGGGCCCGTGTCTCCTGTGACCCCGCAGTGCGGAGACCAGCGTCAGGGGCACGATTGCGTCCGCCAGGGTCACCGAAGCGGGCGATGCTGGAAGGAAAACCGTGTGAGCCGGATCTCGGTCCGGGGATTCGCAGTGGCCTCGGCCACGGCGGTCACCGCTGTCGGAAGCGTCGTCGGCGTTGCCTCGGGCAGTGTCGCGCAGCCCAACGACGCAGAAGCGACGGCAAGCGACGCGACGCTCCTCGCCGACATACCCGTGGGCCAGCAGGCCCAGGTGCAGACGGCGTCCCTCACGCAGCAGGCCAACGTACAGGCCATCGCCGCGGACGAGGGCGCGAAGAAGGATGCCGAGGCAGCGGCCCGAAAGGCCGCCGCCAAGTCCGCGATCGCGAAGAAGGAGGCCGCCGAGAAGGCTGCCAAGGACCGCGCGGAGGCCAAGGCCAAGGCCAGCCGTAGCGCGGGCGACTTCCCGATCCAGGGCTCCTACTCCATCGCGCAGATCCAGGCGATGGCGGCGCAGATGGTGCCCAGCGGCCAGTTCCAGTGCTTCAGCAACATCGTGGACCACGAGTCCAGCTGGAACTACCACGCCGTGAACGCCTCGTCGGGTGCCTATGGACTCTTCCAGGCCCTGCCCGCCGGCAAGTACGCGTCCGCCGGCTCCGACTGGCAGTCCAATCCGGCCACCCAGATCAAGTGGGGCCTGAACTACATGGACAGCCGGTACGGCAGCCCCTGTGAGGCGTGGTCCTTCTGGCAGGCCAACCACTGGTACTGAGCCCGTGCGGCCCTGGTCGCCCAGTACTCCACCCGTCGGCACGACAGAAGGAAACCGCGTGAGCCGGATATCGGCCCGGGGATTCGCCGTGGCCTCGGCCACGGCGGTCACCACTGTGGGCGCTGTCATGGGAGTCGCCCAGGGCAGCGTGGCCCAGCCGGGCGACGACGCCGAGGCGACGGCGGGCGATTCGACCCTCCTCTCGGACTTACCCGTAGGCCAGCAGGCCCAGGTACAGACGGCCTCGCTGACGCACCAGGCCGACGTCCAGGCCATCGCCGCCGACACCACCGCCAGGAAGACGGCGGAGGAATCCGCCCGTAAGCAGGCGGCCAAGGACGCGGTGGCCAAGCAGCAGGCCGCCGTGGACAAGGCGAAAGCCGTCCAGGCCGCCAAGGACAAGAAGGACAAGGCGGCCGCGGCGACCAAGGCGAGCACCGACCTCGCCGCGACCTCGTCGGCCGGCGACTTCCCGCAGCAGGCGTCGTACACCGTCGCCGAGGTCCAGGCGATCGCACGCGGGATGGTGCCCAGCGGTCAGTTCCAGTGCTTCAGCAACATCGTGGACCACGAGTCCACCTGGAACTACCGGGCGGTCAACCCCTCGTCCGGCGCCTACGGTCTCGTCCAGGCCTACCCCGGCTCGAAGATGTCGTCCGCCGGCGCCGACTGGCGGACCAACCCGGCCACCCAGATCAAGTGGGGCCTGAACTACATGAACGACCGCTACGGCAGTCCCTGTGACGCCTGGAACTTCTGGCTGGCCAACGGCTCTTACTGAGCCGGAGCCGCCACGGCCGCTCAACCCCGCACAGCCCCTCCCCGTCATAGGGGGAGGGGCTTTCGCCCTGTACGGTCGGTACGGCCGGGGACCGACGACTCCAGGGGGAGTGGTGGGGGAAGACGGGGGAAGAGGACGGATCATGTCGCGAGTTCCAGGGTGGCTCGGACGGCTCGGTGCCGGTCTGAGCGAGATGGGTGAGCGGCTCGACGAACGGCGCGCCGAGGTCGAGCGGGAGGGACGCGAGGGCACCGCCGAGCCGGAACCGAAGCCGCTCGACGTCGCCGCACCGTCCCCCGAGGCGTACCCGGAGGAACCCCCGCCCCTCGCCTCGCGTCCCGATCCCGCGCAGGCCGTGCCGTGGGGGGTCCGGGTCGCCGCCGAGGCCGGCTGGCGGCTGCTGGTCCTCGCGGGGACCGTCTGGGTCCTCATGAAGGTCATCAGCGCGGTCCAACTCGTCGTCATGGCCTTCGTGGTCGCTCTGCTCCTCACCGCGCTGCTCGAGCCCACCGTGGCCCGGCTGAAGAGGGCGGGGGTTCCCGGGGGCGCCGCCACCGCGCTGACGGCGATCCTCGGGTTCGTCGTCATCGGCCTGATGGGCTGGTTCGTGACCTGGCAGGTCATGGCGAACATCGACAACCTCTCCGACCAGGTCCAGGACGGCATCGACGACCTGCGCCGCTGGCTGCTCAACAGCCCCTTCCACGTCACCGACAAGCAGATCAACGGCATCGCCAAGAACCTGCGCGACGCCATCGGCGACAACACGGACTCGATCACCTCGGCGGGCCTGGAGGGCGTCACCGTCGTGGTCGAGGGGCTGACCGGCATCCTCCTGGCGTTCTTCTCGACCATCTTCCTGCTCTACGACGGGAAGCGGATCTGGGAGTGGTCGCTCAAGCTGGTGCCGGCCGCGGCCCGGCCCGGTGTGGCCGGCGCGGGCCCGCGGGCCTGGGCGACGCTCACCGCGTATGTGCGCGGCACGGTGATCGTCGCGTTGATCGACGCGATCTTCATCGGGCTCGGCATCTACTTCCTCGACGTGCCGATGGCCGTCCCGCTCGCCGTCTTCATCTTCCTGTTCTCCTTCATCCCGCTCGTCGGCGCGGTCGCCTCCGGCGCGCTGGCGGTCGTGGTCGCGCTGGTCACGCAGGGCGTGTTCACCGCGGTGATGACCCTGGCGGTCGTGCTCGCCGTCCAGCAGATCGAGGGCCACATCCTCCAGCCGTTCATCCTCGGCCGCGCGGTACGGGTCCACCCGCTGGCGGTGGTCCTGACGGTCGCCGCGGGCGGCATGGTGGCGGGCATCGGCGGTGCGATCGTCGCGGTGCCCCTGGTGGCCGTGACGAACACGGTGGTGGGCTATCTGCACAGCTACTCCCGCGAGCAGACCCTCCGGAACGCGCCACGGCCCAGGGGCGCGACAGCGGCGGACGTGGCGCCGGTGGCGGCCCCCGCGGCCTTGGCGGCGGCTTCCCCGAAGGCGTCCCCGGCGCCCTCTCAGGCGCCCTCTCCGACGCCCGAGGACGAGGCGCACTGAGGAAAACGGGCGTCCTCCAATCGGTCAAATGGGCTCTCGACAAAGCGAATTGAGCCCATCGGCGGAGCAACTTCCGTCAGCTGAGGGCAGGTCGGAAATCCCTCCCGGGAATATGCGCCCGGACTGATACACATTCCCTCCTCAGCGCTACGCGTCAGGCGTATGTGCGAGAGGCCCTGGGGGAGTGATGTCGGGCTACGAGCTGCTGGCACGCGACCTTGCCGCGTGCGGCCGGGACGGCTTCACCGGGGAAGTGCGCGTCTTCGGTTCGCCCGGCGGCACCTTCCATCTGCACGGCGGGCTGGTCGTCGCGGTCGAGTCGCCGGGCGCGCCCGCGCCCGAGGCGCTGCTGCTGCGTTCCGGCCGGATCGGCGGCGAGGAGTGGGCCGGGCTGGTACGTGAGTCGGGCGGCGCGCGCTGGCCGGCCGCCGGGCTGATCGCCCACGGCTACGCGGGGGCCGCACAGCTCCGGGTGGTCTGCGCGATGGCTCTCCAGGACGCCGCGTTCGCGGTCGTCGCGGGCAGCGTCGACGGCTGCGAACGCGGCCCGGTGGCCGGGCCGCCGCCCGCTCCGGTCGTGGTGGGCGAGCCGCCCACCCGGCTGCTCCAGACGGCGTCCCGCAAGCTCGGCGCGCTGCTGGAGCTGCCGTACCCGGTGCGCCCGGACCGGGAGCGGCCCGTGCCCGCCTCCCTGTCCTACGCGGCGGCCCGGCTCGGCGTGCTGCAACGCGAGCTGCTCGCCCACGCCGACGGTCGGCGCACCGCCCGCGACCTCGCCTTCCGTACCGGGCGCGGGGTCTACACCGTCACCGTCGAGGTGGCCCGGATGCTGGGCGAGGGGCTCCTGGAGTGCGGTGAAGCGCCCCGGCCGATCCCGGTCCGGCTGCCGTCCGACGGATCCGGCATCCGCCCCCGCGAACCGGCCCCGCCCCCACCGCCGCCGGTGCCGGAGGCGACGGGCCTGCCCCGCCGCAGTCCCGGCGCCAGCGGCATCAACGAGGCCCTCACCCCGGAACGGAACGGCACCGGCTGGAAGGAGTTCTTCCGCCTGCGGAATCCGACGGCGAGATGACAGCCCGCGAGATGACAGCCCCCCGCAGGAGACAAGCAGCAGACCCACGCGGAGAACAGCAGCGGAAACCCAGCGGAAGACCCCACGTAGAGCAGCACCTGAACCCCCACGTAGGCCCCACAGAAACAGACGGCCACACGCGATCAGAAATAGGGGAGTTGCATATATGGATCACTCAGCCCTCGCGCGGGAGATGCGCGGCCTGCGGGAGCAGGTGACCGGCATCACCGACACGGCGCTGGCGGCGTCGGACGGACTGCTCATCGCCGCCGACACCGCCGACTCCATCGACCCGGAGGGCCTCGCCGCCCTGGCCGCCGCCGGCCTGGGGCTCGCCCGCCGCACCGCCGAGGCGACCGCCCGCGGCGCCCTGCACCGCACGGTGGCCTACGGCAGCCACGGCTGCGCCGCGTTCTACGCGGTCGGCGACACCGCGCTGATGGTCGTCCTCGGCGACGAGGGCATGGACGTGGAGCGCCTGCACCGGGCGACCCAGCCCGCCCTGCGCCGCATCGATCTGATCCTCACCGGCAGGACCGACAGGACCGAGAGGGCCGAGAGGGCCGGCAGTGCCGGCTGGACCGAGACGACTGTGAAGACCGCCGAAGGAGTCTGAAGGGATGGCGACGAAGCGTATGACCCCCGGTTTCTCCGATCAGGTGATGGGCCTGGTCAAATCACTGCGTACGGATGCCCCCGACTGCGTCGCCTCCGGCGTCGTCGACATGGCCACCGGCATGCTGCTCTCCTACGAGACCGTCGACAACCATCCGCCCGAGGTCCTGGACCTGCTGGCGGGCGCGACGCTCGACCTGTTCCAGGGCCGTACGGTCGTGATGATCGAGGACGTCTTCAAGGAGCGGCGCGGGGTCCAGAGCGAGAACCACTTCTTCCAGGAGATCCTCGTCAACAGCGAGAACCTCACTCACCTGTTCGTGCGGATGACCGAGCAGCAGGACGTCGTCGCGGTGGTCGTCTGCCGTAAGTCCGTCAACGTCGGAATGCTGTTCGCGCAGGTGCGGAGGGTGGTGCGGGAGTACCAGCTGTGAACGCGGAACGGTCCCTCCCCGAGCGGGGAGGGACCGTTGGCTCGTCCCGGGCTCAGCCCGGGCGCGTTCTCGTGCTCACGCCGAGCTCCGTGACGCGGTCACTCGGTGCGCAGCCCGTCCGGCCGCAGCAGTCGGACCAGCGGCGGCAGGCTCAGCAGCGTCACCACCAGGACGACCGCAGCGCCGACGCCGGTCATCGCCAGCACGCTCGCCCAGTCCACGCCCACCGGCGTGTCCGTCATCCGAAGCAGCACCGCGCCCAGGCTGATCCCCACCAGCGAGGCCAGCAGCAGTCCCAGCACGATCGGGATCGCCGTCTGCCACAGCACCGACAGGCCCAGCGTGCGGCGCCGGGTGCCGAAGGCGACCAGGGACGACAGCAGCTTGCGGCGCTCGCGCAGCTGCTCCAGCTGGGAGACCAGCAGGCTCGCCCCGATCAGCGCCAGCACGGCGGCGGCGCCGACGAGCAGCCCGGTGCGGATGGAGGTGAACTTGACGTCCTGCTGGGTGGCCGACCAGTTCATCGGGCGGGCCAGCGGATCCACCTGGAAGGCCGTGTTACGGGCGTACTCGTACGCGTCGGGCACGGACTCGTCGATCGACAGGTAGATCTCACCGGTGACCAGCTCCGCGGCCGCCTCGGGCAGCGCGCTCGGCGTCATCAGGAAGCCGCCGCGCTCGTAGTCGGTCAGGCCCTTCATCGACTGGGCCTGCGTGACGCCCGGGGGGACGGTCCAGAAGGTCTCCTTGCTGCCCTCGGGGGTGGACCGCTCGAGGTACAGCTTCTTGCCGGGCTGGTTCAGCTTCGGCCCGTCGTCGGAGTACTCGTCGCCGTCGAGGACGAATACGTCGCCGTCCTTGCACGTGGGCAGCTTCGCCACCTCGCGCAGGGCCGAGCAGTCGCCGACGGTCAGCTGGGCGAGCTGGTTCGGACCGTCCTCGGTCTTCCATGAGGTGTCGCCCAGGTAGCCCTCCCACAGGGCGGTGACCTTGCGGACGGCCTTGGTGTCGGCGAACTTCTGGGCGGTCGGGGCCAGCGGGGCGCCGTCCGGTACGTCGACCTGCATCTGCGCCCGGGTGACGTCCTTGCCGGTGGCCTTGGTGTACTCACCGTCCACGCCGGCGAACAGCATCTGGAGCGCGATCGCCCCGGCCACCGCCACCGCGATGCCGTTGACCATCCGGGCGGCGGTGCCGCTGCTCAACTGAAGTCGTCGTACGGCCAGTTGCCAGGCCACGCCACCGGAGCCGAGTCGGGCGACGACCGTCTCCACGAGCCACGGGAGCAGCGCGGTGATGCCGACGAGGATCAGGACGACGCCACCGCTCACCAGGTACTGGTTGAAGTCGCCGTTGGCGTGGCCCTGCCCGATCATCGGGTAGAGCATCGCGACGCCGCCCAGGGGCAGCAGCAGCCGCCACCACAGCCGTCGGCGTGCGGGTTTGGCCGTGCGCACCACACCGAGCGGTTCGATCACCACACCGCGCAGCGCGAAGAGAGTGACCAGCACGGCGGCCGTCGGCACCGCCAGGGCGACCAGCGCGGCCAGCGCGGGGGAGGGGTCGAGGTAGCTCGGCCACACGCTTATGCCCATCACCTCGACGGAACCCGCCACCTGGCGGCCGATGAGGAAGAACACCGTGCCGAGGACCAGGCCCAGCAGCGCGCCGGCCATGGCCTCGCCCGCCGCGATGCGCCGGGTCATCCGGCCGTCGGAACCGATCAGCCTGAGGGCCGCGAGCCTGCGGTCGCGCCGCTCGCCGCCGAACCGCACGGCCGCGGCGATGAACACGGCGACGGGCATCAGCAGCACCACGATGACCACGAGGATCAGCAGGAGCAGCACCGGGTCGGTCTGCTCGTCCGACGGTTCCGGGTCGGGGTTCCCGAACTCCTTCAGCCGGGTCACCCCTCCGCCGTTGACGTGCGGAGCGAGTCCGGAGGCGCCCGAGTAGAAGGCGAGTTCCCGGGACCCGACCAGCCCGCTCTCACCGATGGTCCCGACGACGCGGTACGGCAGCCGTTCTCGCAGCAGCGCCGAACCGTCGGCGGCGAGCAGCTTCTTCAACGCGGGCGAGACCATCATGTCGCCCTCGGCCGGGAACCGGCTCAGGCCGGGCGGCAGTGGGGCGCGCGTTCCTTCCGGCTCCACCAAGCGGCCGCGTACGTCCTTGTCACGGAACGTGGTGTCGACATCCGTGATCAGCAGGGTGTCGTCGGCCTTGGTGGGCTGCTTCTCGCCGAACGGCCAGTCCAGCCGGGCCTGTTCGCGGTCGTGGCGTACCTCGAGCGCGGCCGGCACCGCCGTCGTCAGCAGCAGCACGGCCACTCCGAGCCCGACGCCCACGGCCGTCAGGACGGCCCGGATCCACCCCTCCCGTCCGCCGCTGAAGGCGAAACGGACTCCGAGGCCCAGGTCCCGGGCCCACTGACGCAGGCTCATACGACGCGCTCCATGTCCCGCGACTTCCCGTCCCGTACGACGATCTCGCGGTCGGAGTAGGCGGCCACCCGTGCCTCGTGCGTGACGAGGACGACGGCCGTGTTGGCCGACCGGGCCGCCTCGGTGAGCAGCTCCATCACGCGTTCGCCGTTGAGCGAGTCCAGCGCGCCGGTCGGCTCGTCGGCGAACACCACGCGCGGGCTGGTGACGAGCGAGCGCGCCACGGCCACCCGCTGCCCCTGACCGCCGGACACCTCACCGGGCCGCTTCTTGGCCAGGTCGTCGACCTCCAGGCGCTCCATCCAGCCCAGGGCGGTGCGCTCGGCCTGCTTGCGCGGGGCG
Organism: Streptomyces sp. NPDC088157; assembly: GCF_044741545.1. Classification (NCBI taxonomy): domain Bacteria; kingdom Bacillati; phylum Actinomycetota; class Actinomycetes; order Kitasatosporales; family Streptomycetaceae; genus Streptomyces; species Streptomyces sp. NPDC088157. Next base: position 811,264 of record NZ_JBIUSU010000002.1, on the reverse strand, counting down.
CCGTTCAGCCGCAGCGGCAGCGCCACGTTCTCCACGCAGGTCAGTTCCGGCACGAGCTGCCCGAACTGGAACACGAACCCGAACTCGGAGCGCCGCAGCTGGCTGCGCTGGGCGTCGCTCATCGTCGCGAGCTCACGACCGTCGTACATGATCGAACCCGAGTCGGGCGTCACTATCCCGGCGAGGCAGTGCAGCAGCGTCGACTTGCCGGACCCGGACGGGCCCATGACGGCGACGACCTCGCCGGGATGGATGGAGAACTCGGCGCCGGCCAGCGCCAGCGTCGGCCCGTAGGCCTTGTGCAGGTTCTCGGCGGCGAGCAGGGATCCCCCGGGGGCGTTCACGCGATCACCGCGTCCTTCAGTTTGCCGAGGCGCGCGGCGGCGAGCTCAAGCCAGCGCAGGTCGGCCTCGAGGTGGAACAGGGCGTGGTCACAGATCAGCTGGTCGGCGAAGTCGCCGTTCCGCTTGCGGTCGGTGAGGATGCGCATGCTGCGCAGGTGCTCGGACCGCTGGGTGTCGAGGATGTCGGCCGCGTCCCGGTGGGTCAGCAGCGCGAGGACGACCTTGGTGTACAGCGTCGACTGGAGGTACGGCTCGGGCTTCTCGGGCGTCGCGAGCCACTGCTCGACGTCGGTGATCCCGGCGTCGGTGATCGCGTACCGCTTGCGCTCGGGACCGCCGCCGGCCTCGATGCCGTCGACCTCGACGAGCCCGTTCTTCAGCAGGCGCGACATCGTCGAGTAGACCTGGCCGTAGTGCAGCGGCCGGTCGTGACCGAACTTCTCGTCGAAGGCCCGCTTGAGGTCGTAACCGTGGCGGGGCCCGGACTCCAGGAGTCCCAGGAGGGTGTGACCGATGGACATGGGAAGGACTGTACATGCGGTGTATACCCGGTGTGTATACGCGGCGTGCATGGGTGGCCGCAGGGGGTACGAGTGCCCAGGTGAGGGCCGATTGTCACCGTTCTGCTACGGGCGGGGCCGGTGTTTCGGCCCGTCCCGGGAATGCCCCTTCGGGGAGTTCGAGGACGCGGCCGTTCAGGCCGACGGGGGACCGGGGGCGGAGCCGCCTGGCGGGCGCCCGCGACGGGGCAGTGGCCCCGCGTCTCCCGGCAGCCGCCCCGCCTCCTTCAGCGCCTTGCGGAGCAGGAACTCGATCTGCGCGTTCGCCGAACGCAGTTCGTCCGAGGCCCAGCGGGCCAACGCGTCGTGCACCAGCGGATCCAGCCGCAGCAGCACCTGCTTGCGCTGCTGCGGCCGACGCTGGGGGGTCGCACCCCCGGCGGGATCACTCACTGGTAGAGGGTTCCGGTGTTCAGCACCGGCTGGGGCGCCCGGTCCCCGCACAGCACCACCATCAGGTTGGACACCATCGCCGCCTTCCGCTCCTCGTCCAGTTCCACGATGCCCTGCTCGGCGATGCGCTGGAGCGCCGCCTCCACCATCCCCACGGCCCCGTCCACGATCTCCCGGCGCGCCGCGACCACGGCGCCCGCCTGCTGGCGCTGGAGCATCGCCGAGGCGATCTCGGGAGCGTACGCGAGGTGGGTGAAGCGGGACTCGATGATCCGGACGCCGGCCGCCTCCACGCGCGCGTGCAGCTCTATGGCGAGCTTCTCGGTGATCTCCTCGGCGTTGCCGCGCAGTGAGAGGCCGTCCTCGTCGTGCGAGTCGTAGGGGTACTCGATGGCGATGTGCCGGACGGCCGCCTCGGTCTGGGTGGCGACGAACTCCAGGAAGTCGTCCACCTCGAAGCTGGCCTGCGCGGTGTCCCGCACGTTCCACACCACGACCGCGGCGAGCTCGATCGGGTTGCCGTAGGCGTCGTTGACCTTCAGTACGGCCGTCTCGTGGTTGCGGACCCGGGTGGAGATCTTCTCGCGGGAGGTGAAGGGGTTCACCCAGCGCAGTCCGTCCTCGCGGATGGTCCCCCGGTAGCGGCCGAAGAGCTGCACCACGCGGGCCTCGCCCGGCGACACGGTGTTCAGTCCGCACATCGCGAGGAACGCGGCGAGGGCGACCACGATGCCGAGGGTGATCAGCGCGGCCTTGGGGCCGGTCGCGTCCACCTGGGCTCCGAAGGCGATCATCCCGGCGCCGGCCAGCAGTCCGGCCAGGCCGAGCAGCAGCGCGAGTCCGCCGGCCACGCTGTGCGCGGGGAACTCCTTCACGCGCGGGGCGGGCATGTCGGGTGTGTCGACGGTGTCGGTGGCGACTTCGGCGGTGGCCGAGGGGTCGGGTGCGGACATGGCGGATCCCCGTTTCTCAAGACCGGCTGTTCTGCTAACAGCCTTCTAGCTAAGTGATATCACTTTAGCGTCTCATGGCAACCCTGTGCCACTCTCGTACGTCGGATTCGGTGGGAAGGTTCGGTCGGTTCCCTCGCTCGGGGTGCTGATTCTCACCCCCCGCGGAGGCCGGGCCGAGGCCCCTGCGTCATAGACAGCGGTGTTAGCTTTCTGAGCTGACCTGCCCCTGCCCCCGGGCACTGGTGTGACTGCCGAGTAGGAAGCGGAGCGAGCGGACTCATGGGACGAGCGGACGAGAGACGAGCTCGACAGCGCGGTGGGCGCCGCGCCGCGCCCAGGGGCCGTTCGACGGAGACGGAGTCGGCCCCCACGAGGTCGGCGCCACCCAGGTCGGAGTCCACGAGGTCGGAGTCCGCGGCACCCGCCGAGACCGGTCCCGCGGTCGGCGGCCGCGCGGCCGCGCGCAGGGGCGCGAAGAAGGGCGGCAAGGGCGCCGCGGGCAAGGCCGGCAAGAAGGACAAGAGCTTCATACGCCGGCTCTTCACCTGGAAGAAGATCCTCGGCACCTTCCTCGGCCTGGTCGTGGTCGTCGTCGGCGCCTTCCTCTGGCTGTACATCAGCACGCCGATCCCCAAGGGCAATCCCGACGCCGACCTCCAGAGCAACGTCTACAAGTACGGCAACGGCGCGATCCTCGCCCGTGACGGTGAGATCAACCGCGAGAACGTCGACCTCTCGAAGATCCCCAAGCCGGTCCAGCACACCTTCGTCGCCGCCGAGAACAAGACCTTCTACACCGACGCCGGCGTCGACCTCAGGGGCACCGCCCGCGGTGTCCTCAACACCCTCATGGGCAAGGGTGCGCAGGGTGGTTCGACGATCACCCAGCAGTACGTCAAGAACTACTACCTGACCCAGGAACAGACCGTCACGCGCAAGCTGAAGGAACTGGTCATCTCCCTGAAGCTGGACCGGGAGGAGTCCAAGGAGTACATCCTGGCCGGTTACATCAACACCAGCTACTACGGCCGCGGCGCCTACGGCATCCAGGCGGCCGCCCAGGCCTACTACCGCGTCGACGCCGACAAGCTCAGCGTCGAACAGGGCGCCTACCTGGCCGCGCTGCTCCAGGCGCCCAGCCAGTACGACTGGGCCGTCGCCTCGGACACCGGCAAGCGCCTGGTCACGGCCCGCTGGAACTACGTCCTCGACAACATGGTCGAGCAGGACTGGCTGGACAAGGCCGACCGCCAGGCCATGAAGTTCCCGGAGCCCAAGGAGCCCAAGGCCGCACCCGGCAAGGAGGGCCAGATCGGCTACCTGGTCGACGCGGCCAACGCAGAGCTGGCCAGGCAGCTCGTCGCCACCAAGGTCGCCGACGACTACGAGGCGGCCGCCGCTCTGGTCAGCAAGGGCGGCTGGAACATCGAGCTCAACATCGACAAGAAGAAGCAGAAGGCGCTGGAGACCGCGGTCAAGGATCAGCTGACCAGCAAGCTGAACAAGAAGAAGCGCCCGGTCGACGGCGACGTCCAGGCCGGCGCGGTGTCGGTGAACCCGAAGACGGGCGCCGTCGAGGCGATGTACGGCGGCACGAGCTACACCGACCACTACCTCAACAACGCGACCCGCACCGACTACCAGCCCGCCTCCACCTTCAAGCCGGTCATCCTCGCCGCGGCCTTCGACGAGGACGCCAAGACGCAGGACGGCGACCAGATCACCGCCGACACGATCTACGACGGCACCAGCAAACGCCCGGTCGTCGGCAGCGACATCGGTTTCGCCCCGGAGAACGAGGACGACCAGGACTACGGCGACGTCACCGTCCAGACGGCGCTGAACAAGTCCATCAACTCCGTCTTCGCGCAGATGGGCGTCGACGTCGGCATGCCCGAGGTGCTGAAGGTCGCGAGCAACCTCGGCATGGACACCGCGGATCTCAAGGCCGTGCCCGCCCAGACCCTGGGCACCATGGGCGCCAGCCCCCTGCAGATGGCCGGCGTCTACGCCACCCTCGACAACCACGGCAAGCAGGTCACCCCGGCGCTGATCAAGTCGGCCGAGAACAGCGCCCACCCGTCGTTCAAGCACACCGACCCCATCGGGGAGCAGGTCGTCAGCCGCGAGGCCGCCGACTCGGTCACCTCGGTGCTCACCGGCGTGGTCGACGACGGCACGGCGAAGAAGTCGGTGCGGGACAACCCGCTGCGCAAGGGCCAGAAGGTCGCGGGCAAGACGGGTACCTCCGACAACAACAAGTCGGCCTGGTTCACCGGCTACACCCCGGACCTGGTCACCTCGGTGGGCCTGTTCGGCGAGTCCGCGAAGGCCCCGCACCCCCAGGTTCCGCTCACCGGTGCGACGAACGGCCTGACCTCGGACGCGGGCCGCGTCAACGGTGGCGGCTTCCCTGCGCAGATCTGGGCGGCGTACACCTTCGGCGTCTCGACCAAGGTCACCAAGTTCGACCTGGACACCGACCAGGGCGCGGCGGTCCAGACCGCGTCGCCGTCCGCGTCCGCCTCGCCGTCGACGAGTTCGTCCCCGTCCGCCTCGCCGTCGACGAGTTCGTCCCCGTCCTCGTCCCCGTCGACGAGTTCGTCCCCGTCCTCGTCCCCGTCGACGAGTTCGTCCCCGTCCAGCTCGCCGACGGGTGACACGTCGACGGAACCGAGCACGGACGACCCTTCGACCGGGTCGGACGAGCCGGGGGATCCGCTCTTCGGCCAGTAGCGAGGACCGGCGGCGGAACAGAAGGGAGGGTGCCCGGAGATCTCCGGGCACCCTCCCTTCGCGCTTCTTCGCCTCGCTCAGCTCCGGTTCAACTCGAACCAGACCACCTTGCCGGTGCTGAGCCGGGTGGCCCCCCAGCGCCGGGCCAGCCGGTTCACGAGGTACAGCCCACGGCCGCCCTCGTCGGTGGCCCGGGCCTGCCGCAGCCGAGGCAGCTGCGGCACGTCGTCGCCGACCTCACAGCGCAGCACGTCGGTCCGCAGCAACCGCAGGGACACCGGCCGTGTGGCGTACCGCACCGCGTTCGTGACGACCTCACTGACCAGCAGCTCGACGGAGTCGGTCATGTCCTCCAGCCCCCAGCGGGACAACGCCTGCCGGGCCAGCCGACGGGCCCGGCCGGGAGCCGCGTCCTCCGGTTCCAGCAGCCAGTAGGCCACATCGCTGGGCGCGATCCCGTCGAACCGGGCGGCGAGCAGCGCGATGTCGTCGTCGCGGTCGCCCGGGCCGAGCATGTCGAGCACCTCGTCGCACAGGGCTTCGAGCGGCGGCGGATGATCCGGGCCGGTCAGCTGGGCCGTCGCGGCGAGCTTCTCCCGCAGTTGCTCTATCCCGGTCGCCACGTCCCGCAGCCGGGACTCGACCAGCCCGTCGGTGTACAGCAGCAGCGTCGCCCCGGCCGGGGCGTCGAGCTCCACCGCCTCGAAGTCGACCCCGCCGACGCCGATCGGCGCGCCCGGCGGCACCCGCAGCACCTCGGCCCGGCCGCCCAGATGCAGCAGGATGGGCGGCGGATGCCCCGCGTTGGCAATGGTGATGCGATGCGCCACCGGGTCGTAGACCGCGTAGAGGCAGGTCGCCATCCGGTCGGTGCCCAACCGCTGGGCCTGCTCGTCGAGATGGTGCAGGACCTCCTGTGGGGGCAGGTCGAGGCCGGCCAGGGTCTGGGCCGTCGTCCGAAGCTGCCCCATGATGGCCGCCGACGTCATGGAGTGCCCCATGACGTCGCCCACCACGAGCGCCACCCGGCTGCCCGGCAGCGGGATGGCGTCGTACCAGTCTCCGCCGACCCGCGCGGTCTCGGCCGCGGGCAGGTACCGGGACGCGAGCCGCACGCCCGTGGGGCGCGGCAGGGTCTCCGGCAGCATGGTGCGCTGCAACTCGTCGGCGATGTAGGCCTCGCGGTCGTACAGCACCGCCTTGTCGATGCCCAGGGCGCTGTGCGTGGCGAGCTGGGCGGCCACCAGCAGGTCGTCGTTCTCGAACGGGATCCGTTCCGGACGGCGCAGGAACACCGCCGCGCCGATCACCCGGCGGCGGCCGCGCAACGGGGCCAGGACGGCCCGCTGGCCGCTCGGGATGGCCAAGGTGCTGTCCTCGCCCAGCAGTTCGGGCAGCGCGGCGCGTGCGGCCGGATGGTCCGCGAACACCGGGCGCACCCCGCGCAGTACCTCCGCGAGCGCTCCGCCCGGCCGCACCTCGCACATGTCCCCGACCGAGGCCGACAACTCGGCGGTGAGCTCCGCCGGCTCCGGGGGCGGCAGGGCCAGGGCCGCGAAGCCGGTCTCGGTGTCCCGCTCCTCCGGGATGCGGTCGGTGCGCCGCAGCCGCAGCATGATGCGGTCCGCCGCGGGCCGCTCGTCGCCCACGGGCAGGGGGTCGCGCAGATAGACGAGGATCGCGTCGGAGAAGGTCGGCACGGTGGCCCGGCACAGCCCCATCACGATCTCGTCGAGGTCCAGGCCACGGGCGATCCGCCGGGTCGCGGCGCCCACGAAGCGCAGCCGGTCGCCGTCCCGCCGCATCGGCGTCGGCCGGCCGGGCGGCAGCGCCCCTCCGGCACGCCGGTCCTGCCCGTCGGGACCACGCTCCGGGCGGACGTCGGCGCCCGGCTGGGCCGGGATGGACTCGGGCGCGGGACGCGGCCGGTGGTCCCCGACGTTCGGCTTCGCCCGCGCGGGGGGTGTCCCCAACGCCTCGTCGGACGCCGACGGCTGGGAGTGCTCGGTGCCGGAACCGGCCTCCGAACCGGCCGCATCCATTCCCGTGGCTCCCTGGCCGCCCATGCCGCCCTTTCCGCCGTTGCCGCGCGGCGTCGTCGTACCCGAGGCATCGGGCGGTAAGGCGGACGGGCCCGGCGCCGGCGCCTGATTATGCAGCAGTGCCCCACGGGGGTCCGTGGGGTCGACGCCCTGGGGGCGTTCGTAGGAGGTGGGCTGCTCCGTCACGCGTGTCGAATCCGTCCGTCCGGGGCTGCGCGCCGCGCGCGCAGTTGGTCCCGCAGGAAACCCGATACCCGGAATACGTGCCCCCGGAACGGAATTCCCGCGTGGTCAGAGGTTGTTCCTGTGTCACCGGTGGACCGCGCGCGGCCCTGGGGGCCGACGAACGTCCCGCCGGTCCTGCCCTCGTACCCCTCGCTCACGTCCTGCCGCCCCTCGGTGACGTTCGGTCAGACCCGGCGTCTGCTCCGGGAGTTACTGCCAGCGTGCCTTGCGGAGGACGATCCTACGTTTGTTGCCCGGGGGCGCATCAAGGGTCTCATGTGGACATGTGCGCGGGCGTACGGTCCCAGTCCTCCGGCAGCAACGGTACGGCCCAGGACGGATCCGGGCGCCAGTGCTGCCAGCCCTCGTTGAACGGAGGCCCCCAAGCACGGATCACCTCCACCGCCCTGTGACCCGCCTCCCGCACCTGTTCGGCCGCCGCCGCGTCCATCAGCCCGTCCTGCTGGGCCTGCGCGAACTCGTCCTCGTCACGCAGGTCCCAACTACGGTCCGGGTAGACACAGATGTCCAGGAAGTGGTCCTCGGAGTCCACCCCGCCGTCCCAACGGACCAGCGGCTCCTCCAGGTTGACGTACCAGTTCTTGAACTGCCAGCCCTGATCCCAGAACAGCCACACCGACCACGGCTCGCCGGGCCGGACCACCTTCAGCACACCCGTGCCGAGCCAGCGTCCGCGCTGAACGGTACGCGGCTTGGTGTACCGGGTGGCCAGCGGCTCCTGGTGCAGCGGAGTGCCGTCCGAGAGCACCGGCTTGACGCAACTCGTACCCGGGGCCAGCCACACGGCGAGCAGCTCCTCGTCGTCGCGCACGACGGTGACCGGCCGGGCGATGTGAAAACGCGCCCCGCCGTTCTCCCGGTAGCGCCACAGGATCCGGCTCCCGGGCTCCCAGAAGGGTGCCGCACCACCCGTTCCCACACGTCTCACCACTCCACCGTCTGCCATGCACAGATATTAGGTGCCATAGGCATACGACGCTGCGGCGCGCGTCACGGTTCTCACGCCGGGGGCGCGAATGGGCACGAGGGTTTACGGGTGCGTCATCCGCAGGACATCCAGGGCCTCGTCGAGCTGTTCGACCGTCAGATCGCCCCGCTCCACGTACCCGCCCTCCAGCACCACCTGGCGGATCGTGCTCCGCTCCGCCAGCGCCCTCTTGGCGACCTTCGCGGCCTCCTCGTACCCGATGTACTTGTTCAGCGGCGTGACCACGGACAGCGAGGACTCGGCGTACTCACGGGCGCGCTCGCGGTGCGCGACGATCCCGTCGACGGTCCGGTCGGCGAGCAGCCGCGACACGTTGGCGAGCAGCCGGATCGACTCCAGCACGTTCTTGGCGATCACCGGCAGCATGACGTTGAGCTCGAAGTTGCCCGCCGCGCCCGCCGTGGCGACGGTCGCGTCGTTCCCGACGACCTGCGCGGCGACCATCAGCACGGCCTCCGGGATCACCGGGTTGACCTTGCCGGGCATGATCGAGGAGCCGGGCTGGAGGTCGGGAAGGCTGATCTCGGCGAGGCCGGTACGTGGCCCCGAGGCCATCCACCGCAGATCGTTGGCGATCTTCGTGAGACCCACCGCGATGGTCCGCAGCTGTCCGCTGGTCTCGACGACCCCGTCCCGCGCGCCCTGCGCCTCGAAGTGGTCGCGCGCCTCGGTCAGCGGCAGCCCGGTGGCGCGGGCGATCTCCTCGATGACGGCGGCGGAGAAGCCGGGGGGCGTGTTGATGCCGGTGCCGACCGCCGTACCGCCCAGGGGCAGCTCGGCGAGCCGGGGGAGCGAGGAGTTCAGCCGCTCCACGCCGTACCTCACCTGGGCGGCGTACCCGCCGAACTCCTGGCCCAGGGTCACGGGCGTGGCGTCCATCAGATGCGTCCGCCCCGCCTTCACCACGTCGGCGAACTCCGCGGACTTGCGCTCCAGGGATGCCGCCAGATGCTCCAGGGCCGGGATCAGATCACGGGTGACGGCGGCGGTGGCCGCGATGTGCAGGGACGAGGGGAAGACGTCGTTCGAGGACTGCGAGGCGTTGACATGGTCGTTGGGATGCACGGCCCGGCCCAGGCGCTCGGAGGCGAGGGTGGCGACGACCTCGTTGGTGTTCATGTTGGACGACGTCCCGGACCCGGTCTGGAACACGTCGACGGGGAAGTGCTCGTCCCACCGGCCCTCGGCGACCTCGGCGGCCGCTTCCCGGATGGCGTCGGCGATGTCCTTGTCGACCACCCCGAGCCGCGCGTTCACCTTCGCGGCGGCCCCCTTGATCCGCGCCAGCGCCTCGATGTGCGCACGCTCGATGCGCTGCCCCGAGACGGGGAAGTTCTCGACCGCCCGCTGCGTCTGGGCCCGCCACTTGGCATCCGCCGGGACGCGTACCTCGCCCATGGAGTCGTGCTCGATCCGGTATTCGCTCATGTCCCGTACAGCGATCGGGGCGGCCGGGATGTTCCGGGGACTGGGCCGTCCGGATGGCGTCCGGCATGTGACCCGGATCTCGTCGGGGCGGTGCGGCAGACCCGGGCCGTCCATGTCGAGGAGGAGTGACACGAAGGGAGGAGCCGTGGAGACGGACTTCCAGGAATTCGTGGCATCGCCCCCACCATCTGTGGCGACCGACCGACCGACCGACCGACCAACCGGCCAGATCTGACCCGACATGACACGACGTCCGCCCCTGCGCCGAGCAGGGGCGGACGTCCGTCACAGGATCACGTCGATCACACCAGACCGGGCCCCCGCACCGGGATGCTGGTGAACGTCGGCGCGGGCGCCGGGTTTTGGAAGAAGTCGTTGCCCTTGTCGTCGACGACGACGAACGCCGGGAAGTCCTCGACCTCGATCTTCCAGACGGCCTCCATGCCGAGCTCCTCGTACTCGACGACCTCGACCTTCTTGATGCAGTCCTGGGCGAGCCGGGCGGCCGGACCGCCGATCGAGCCGAGGTAGAAGCCGCCGTGCGTGCCGCACGCGTCCGTGACCTGCTTGCTGCGGTTGCCCTTGGCGAGCATGACCCTGGAACCGCCGGCCGCCTGGAACTGCTCGACGTAGGAGTCCATCCGGCCGGCCGTCGTCGGGCCGAAGGAGCCGGACGCGTAACCCTCGGGCGTCTTGGCCGGACCCGCGTAGTACACCGGGTGGTCCTTCAGGTACTGCGGCATCTCCTCGCCCGCGTCGAGGCGTTCCTTGATCTTGGCGTGGGCGATGTCGCGGGCCACGACCAGCGGACCGGTCAGCGAGAGCCGGGTCTTGACCGGGTACTTCGTCAGCTCGGCGAGGATCTCGTCCATCGGCTGGTTCAGGTCGATCCGGACCACGTCGGACGCCTCGTCGAGGTGCTCGTCCGTGGTCTCCGGCAGGAAGCGCGCCGGGTCGGTCTCGAGCTGTTCCAGGAAGACGCCCTCGGCGGTGATCTTCGCGACGGCCTGACGGTCGGCGGAGCAGGAGACGGCGATGGCGACGGGGCAGGACGCGCCGTGTCGCGGGAGACGCACCACGCGCACGTCGTGGCAGAAGTACTTGCCGCCGAACTGAGCGCCGATGCCGATCTTCTGGGTCAGCTCGAAGACCTTCTCCTCGAGCTCCTTGTCCCGGAAGCCGTGGCCCAGCTCGGATCCCTCGGCCGGGATCTCGTCCAGGTAGTGCGCGGAGGCGTACTTCGCGGTCTTCAGCGCGTACTCGGCCGACGTGCCGCCGACGACGATCGCCAGGTGGTACGGCGGGCAGGCGGCCGTACCGAGCGAACGGATCTTCTCCTCCAGGAACTTCATCATGGAGGCCTCGTTCAGGACGGCCTTCGTCTCCTGGTAGAGGAAGCTCTTGTTGGCCGAACCGCCGCCCTTGGCCATGAACAGGAACTTGTACGCGCCGCCGTCGGCCGCGTACAGCTCGATCTGGGCCGGCAGGTTCGAGCCGGTGTTCTTTTCGTCCCACATGGTCAGCGGGGCCATCTGCGAGTAGCGCAGGTTGAGGTTGAGGTACGCGTCGTAGATGCCGCGGCTCAGGGCCGCCTCGTCGCCGCCCTCGGTGAGCACGTTCTGTCCGCGCTTGCCCATGACGATCGCGGTGCCGGTGTCCTGGCACATGGGGAGCACGCCGGCGGCCGCGATGTTCGCGTTCTTCAGCAGGTCCAGCGCGACGAACTTGTCGTTGCCGGAAGCCTCCGGATCGTCGATGATGCGGCGGAGCTGCGCGAGGTGGGCCGGACGCAGATAGTGCTGGATGTCGTGGATGGCCTCCTCGGCGAGCTTGCGCAGCGCCTCGGGCTCCACCTTGAGGAACGTCCGCCCGTCGGCTTCGAAGGTGGAGACACCCTCGGCGGTCACCAGCCGGTAGGGGGTGGTGTCCTCTCCCATGGGGAGCAGATCGGTGTACGCGAACTCAGGCATCTCGCCCATTCCTCACTCGACAGACAGCGGCCGCCTCCATCGGCGGGCGCCCACCAGCGTAGAACCTGCCGCTGACGGCGAGCCTGTGAGGTAAGGCTCAGTTCGAGGGCCGCGCGGATGACGGGCGTTCGGGGGCGAGGACGGCACGCGTCCGGGGGTGAGGGCGACACGCCTTCCCGGGTGGGGCTATCGCGATCTATCGTGTTTCGGTACGCTCCTCTCGTGGACCTTCAGAAGCAGAGCGCCGCACCCGCGCCGGCCGCCGAGTTGCGCGCCTCGGACGCCGACCGTGACCGTATCGCCGACATGCTCCGCGAGGCCCTCGCGGAGGGCCGGCTGACCGCCGACGAGCACGCCGAGCGCGTCGAGGGCGTACTGGCCGCCAAGACGGTCGGCGAGTTGGAGGCGTTCGTCCGGGACCTGCCCGCCGCGCACGAGCGCCGGGCGACCCCGTCCTCCGCCCCCAGTCGGCCCACCGTCGGCGCGATCCCCGCCGATCCCGACGACAACGTGGTCGCGGTCTTCAGCAGCGCCGTCCGCAGGGGCCGCTGGCGCGCGGGGCGCCGTATCCACGCGTACGCGGTCTTCGGCACCGTCGAGATCGACCTCACCGAGGCGCTCTTCGAGTACCAGCAGGTCGTGATCAAGGCGTTCTCGGTCTTCGGCAACGTCGAGGTCCGCGTCCCGGAGAACGTCTCGCTGCGCGGCACCGGCGGCGCGGTGCTCGGCAACTTCGAGGTGGACGCGCTCGATTCGCCCCAGTCCGACGCCCCGGTGGTCTATGTCGACGGCTGGGCGGTGCTGGGCAACATCGAGGGCCGGCCGAAGCGGGGCAAGCTCGTCGCGGACATTCTCGATCGGGTTCAGGACAAGGTCGACAGGAGTTTGCGCAAACACCTGGACCGTTGACGGCCGTGAACCTCAGCGCAGGACCGCCGGGGCGGTGCGGGCGGCCGCCCGGGGGGCGCGGCGGTCGGGAACTCAGTGCATAGGCGCGCGCACAGCGGGTAGGCCTGCTGCATCGTCTCTCGCTCGCGAAGCCGTCGTCAGGAGTAGACCCGTGCTGCAACCGCCGCATTCGTCCCTGCAGGTCGCCGCTGTCCCGGCCCAGCGGGTACCAGCGCGCGACAGGGACCAAGACGCCCCCTGGCATACCGAGGCGGTGTGCCGGCGGGACGAGGCGGGCCTGTTCTTCGCTCCCTCCAAGGAGCCCACGGCCGCCCGGCTCTCCCGCGAGGAGGCCGCGAAGCGGGTCTGTGCGCGTTGTCCCGTCATGGTGGAGTGCCGCGAGCACGCGCTCCTGCAACCCGAGCCCTACGGCGTCTGGGGCGGCCTCACCGCCGCCGAACGCCGGGTGGCTCTCGCCCGGCGCCGTCGCCGCGACGTGGAACTGAAGAAGGCGGCGCAGACGTCGGGCCGCATAGCGGCGGCAGGCTAGGACGTACGGAGACCCTCGGGGCACCCGCGGGCCCCTCGGGGGCACGCGAAAGGGGCACCCCCACCGCACCGGGGGTGCCCCTCTCACGCCGTGCGTGACGGACCTACTTGGCCCGGTCGAAGTCGACGGCGCTGTAGGCCCGCAGCTTGCTCAGGCGGTGCTCGGAGTCGATCCGCCGGACTGTCCCGGACTTCGACCGCATCACGATCGAGTCGGTGGTCGCGGTCTCCGACCGGTACCGGACTCCCCGCAGCAGCTCACCATCAGTGATACCGGTGGCGACGAAGAACACGTTCTCGCCGGTCACCAGGTCCTCGGTGGTCAGCACGCGGTCGAGGTCGTGCCCCGCGTCGAGCGCCCGCTGCCGCTCCTCGTCGTCCTTGGGCCACAGCTTGCCCTGGATGACACCGCCCAGACACTTCACGGCGCAGGCCGAGATGATGCCCTCCGGCGTGCCGCCGATGCCGAGCAGCAGGTCGACGCCGGTGCCCTCGCGCAGGGCCAGGATCGAGCCGGCCACGTCACCGTCGGAGATCAGCTTGATGCGCGCACCGGTCTCCCGGATCTCCTCGATGATGCCCTCGTGCCGCGGGCGGTCCAGGATGACGACGGTGACGTCCTCGGGCGTGGCCCGCTTGGCCTTGGCGACCCGCCGGATGTTCACGGCCACGGGTGCGTCGATGTCGACGAAGTCCGCGGCCTCGGGGCCGGTGACGAGCTTGTCCATGTAGAACACGGCGGACGGGTCGAACATCGCGCCCCGCTCGGTGGCGGCGAGGACGGCGATCGCGTTCGGCATGCCCTTGGCCGTCAGCGTGGTGCCGTCGATCGGGTCGACCGCGATGTCGACCTCGGGCCCGGTCCCGTCACCGACGCGCTCGCCGTTGAAGAGCATCGGGGCCTCGTCCTTCTCGCCCTCGCCGATGACGACCACGCCGTTCATCGACACGGTGGAGACGAGGGTCCGCATGGCGCGCACCGCGGCACCGTCGGCGCCGTTCTTGTCGCCGCGTCCCACCCAGCGGCCCGCGGCCATGGCGGCGGCTTCGGTCACCCGGACGAGTTCGAGGGCGAGGTTGCGGTCGGGGGCCTCGGAGGGGACATCGAGTTCGGACGGCAAGTGATGATGCTCGGTCATCGGAGCGCACCTTTCTGATACGACGACGGCCGGATGAGGGTTCGAACCCGACTCTATCGTCAGTCCGACAAAATGAGCAGGGGACCCCACGGATGAGCGCATCGGGCACCTGCGACGATAGGGGGCGTGGCAGGTTCGAACGGCAAGCAGAAGACGGCCCGCGACATGATCCTCTCGCTCGGAGTGATCATGATCGCGGCGTGGGTCATATACCTCTTCGTCCCGCACGACGATCGCCCCCGCGACGTCCAGCAGGTCGACTACCGCGTGGAGCTCCTCACGGCGCGCCGCGCCGCCTCGTACCCGGTGGCCGCGCCCGAGGGCCTGCCCGACACCTGGAAGGCGACCTCGGTGCGTTTCCAGGGCGACGACTTCGACGCCTGGCACCTCGGTTTCCACGCTCCCGACGGTGAGTACGTGACCATCGAGCAGTCCACTCAGCAGCGCCCGGAGTTCATCGAGGAAGCGAGCCAGGGCTCGACCGCGACCAAGGTCACCGAGCAGATCGCCGGCCGTACCTGGACCCACTACACCGGTGGCCGCTACGACGCACTCGTTCTCCAGGGCGCGGCGGGCTCCACCACCGTGGTGGCGGGCACGGGCGGCTTCTCGCAGCTGTCGATGATGGCCGAGGCGCTGAAACTGGCGTGAGCGCCCCCTGGCCCGCCCGAGTCGGTGCCCCTGAGGCCCGCCCGAGCCGGCGCGGCGCCCTGAGGGCCGCCGCAGCCCCTGAAGCGTGAAGAGGCCCCCGGCCGTGTGCCGGGGGCCTCTTCACGCTTCACCGCTGCGAAACGGTGCTGTCAGACGGTGGTGACGACCTCGTCGTACGCCCGGCGCGGGGAACGCGGGTAGGAGGCGCCCTCGCCCGGCTTGCCGATGTTGACGACCATCAGCGGGGTGTGGTCGCCGTCCAGGAACTCCTTGCGGATGCCCTCGAGATCCGCGCCGGTCATCGGGCCGGCGGCCAGACCGGCGGCGCGGACGCCGATGATGAAGTACGCGGCCTGCAGGGCGGCGTTCAGCGAGGCGGAGCCCTCACGGGCCGGACGCTCGCCGAAGAACAGCTCCTTGGCCTGCGGGAAGGCCGGGAACAGGGACGGCAGCTCCTCGTGGAACTCGTTGTCCGCGGAGAGGATCGCGACCAGCGGGGCGGTGGCGGTCTTGGCCTGGTTGCCCTCGGCCATGTGCCGCACCAGGCGCTCGCGGGCCTCGGCCGAGCGGACCAGGGTGATGCGCAGCGGGGTCTGGTTGAACGCCGTCGGTCCGTACTTGACCAGGTCGTAGATCGCCTGGATCTGCTCGTCGGTCACCGGCTCGTCGGTGAAGGTGTTCGCGGTGTGGGCCTCGCGGAACAGCAGGTCCTGGGCGGCGGCGTCAAGAGCGAAAGACATGGGGGGACTTCCTCGGGAGTGGCGTCCGGATCCGAGTACCGGACCGTGGTCCGGATCGGCTGACGGCACTGACCGTACGCGAGGGAAGGTTCAAAGTTCAACAAGTACTGGGAGTGCGTGATCCACTTCACAGGAACGGGGAGAGCCGGGGGCGCCGATCCCGCCGTACGGAACCCGAGCCGGGGCGATCCGTAGCGCTGATCCGCTTCGCGGCCGGCCCGGCCCGGTCATTCCTCCCCTTCCGCTTCCCCCTCCTCGGCCAGCGCCGCGTCCAGCCGGGCCCGCGCACCCTCCAGCCAGCGCCGGCACACCCTGGCCAGCTCCTCACCGCGTTCCCAGAGGGCGAGGGACTCCTCCAGCGTCGTACCCCCCGCCTCCAGCCGTCGTACGACCTCGATCAGCTCGTCGCGGGCCTGCTCGTACCCGAGCGCCTCGTCCGTCTTGCTCGTCATGCACCCATTCCCGGTGGTCTCGTCCCGTCCATGCCTGTTGTCGCCGTGGTCCTACGCGTCGCCGTGGCTACGCGTCGGCGCCGTCCTGGTGGTCGGCGCCGGCCCGCACGGTGAACTCGCCCTCGGCGACCCGTGCGCGCAGCGTCTCGTCGGCCGTCACCTCGGCCGGATCCCGGATCACATGTCCGTCGGCCTTCTGCAGCACCGCGTACCCCCGCTTCAGCGTCGCGGCCGGCGAGAGCGCCACCACGCGCGCGTGCGTGTGCGTCAGTTCCGAGTCGGCGCGGTCCAGGAGATGCCCGAGCGTGCGACGTGACCGGTCGACGAGCGAGGAGACGTGGTCGGCCCGCTCGTCGATCATCCGGTGCGGATCCTGTATCGCGGGCCGCGCGAGGGCGTGGGCGAGCCCGCGCTCCTCGCGCTCCAGGAACGCCTCGGCGCATCGCCGGGCCCGCCCGCGCAGCATCCGCACCCGCTCCAGTTCCTCGCCGACGTCCGGTACGACCTTCTTCGCGGCGTCGGTCGGGGTCGAGGCGCGCAGGTCGGCCACATGATCGAGCAGCGGGTTGTCCGGCTCGTGCCCGATCGCCGACACGACCGGCGTACGGCAGGCCGCGACCGCCCGGACCAGCTGCTCGTCGGAGAAGGGCAACAGGTCCTCCACGCTTCCACCGCCCCGCGCGACGATGATCACGTCCACCTCGTCCAGGCCGTCCAGTTCCTTCACCGCCTGGACGACCTGCGTCACCGCGTGCACCCCCTGGACGGCGACGTTGCGCACCTCGAAGCGGACGGCCGGCCAGCGGTGCCGGGCGTTCTCCAGGACGTCCCGCTCGGCGGCGGACGCCCGCCCGCACACCAGCCCGACGAGCTGCGGCAGGAAGGGCAGCGGCTTCTTCCGCGCGGGGGCGAAGAGCCCCTCCGCGGCCAGGGCCTTCTTCAGCTGCTCCAGCCGCGCCAGCAGCTCACCGACCCCCACCGGCCTTATCTCGACGGCCCGCAGCGACAGCTGGCCGCGCGGCGCGTACCACTCCGGCTTCGCGTGGACGACGACCCGCGCGCCCTCGCCGACGACGTCCGCGACCGCGTCGAAGACCTGCCGGTAACAGGTCACGCCCACCGAGATGTCGTGCGAGGGGTCCCGCAGCGTCAGGAACACCACGCCGGCACCCGGGCGTCGCGACAACTGGGTGATCTGTCCCTCGACCCATACAGCGCCGAGGCGGTCGATCCAGCTTCCGATGAGCCGCGAGACCTCGCCGACGGGCAACGGGGCGTCCGCGGACGTGTTCACAGCCATGCGCTCGAGAGTATCGGCCACCACCGACAACCCCGGTCAGCTCCCTTCGAGACACCGGGCGCGGCAGAACAGCCCGTCATGCGCGGCACGCGCGGTACGCGCGTCATATCTGTCATGTCTGTCATGCCTGTCATGGGGCCCTCCCGCTCGAGCGAAGCCGCGAGCGATGCCGAGAGCGGGGTGCCCGGACACGAGACCCGTCCAGGGCCTACGCGGGGGTGCGGGGGTGCGGGGGCGGCAGCCCCAGGTACGCCGGGGGTGGCCGGACGCGGCCTTACGATGGGACACATGACTGCTTCGCCTGGCCGCCGCCGTGTCCTGCTCGCCGCTCCCCGGGGCTACTGCGCGGGCGTCGACCGTGCCGTGATCGCCGTCGAGAAGGCCCTGGAGCAGTACGGGGCGCCGGTGTACGTCCGGCACGAGATCGTCCACAACAAGTACGTCGTGCAGACCCTGGAGCGTAAGGGCGCCGTGTTCGTCGAGCGGACCGAGGAGGTCCCGCCGGGCAACATCGTCATGTTCTCCGCGCACGGAGTCGCCCCGGTCGTCCACGAGGAGGCCGCGCGCGGGCGGCTGGCCACCATCGACGCGACCTGCCCCCTGGTCACCAAGGTCCACAAGGAAGCCGTCCGCTTCGCGAGCGAGGACTACGACATCCTCCTGATCGGGCACGAGGGCCACGAGGAGGTCATCGGCACCTCCGGCGAGGCGCCCGAGCACATCCAGCTCGTCGACGGCCCCGAGGACGTCGCCAAGGTCGAGGTCCGGGATCCGTCGAAGATCGTGTGGCTCTCGCAGACCACCCTCTCGGTCGACGAGACCATGGAGACGGTCGACGCGCTGAAGGAGAAGTTCCCGCAGCTCATCTCCCCGCCCAGCGACGACATCTGCTACGCCACGCAGAACCGTCAGCTCGCGGTGAAGCAGATGGGCGCGGAGGCGGAACTGGTGATCGTGGTCGGCTCGCGCAACTCCTCCAACTCCAAGCGGCTCGTCGAGGTCGCCAAGCTCGCCGGCTCCCGCGAGGCCTACCTGGTGGACTTCGCGAGCGAGATCGACGAGGCCTGGCTGGAGGGCGTGACCACGGTGGGCGTCACCTCCGGCGCCTCCGTCCCGGAGGTCCTCGTCGAGGAGGTCCTGGCCTGGCTCACCGAGCGTGGCTACGGGGACGTCGAACTCGTCAAGGCGGCCGAGGAGCACATCACCTTCTCGCTGCCCAAGGAACTCCGCCGTGACCTGCGCGACGAGGCGGCGGCACTGGCGGCCGCGCGCGGCGGCAGCGGCGCGGAATCCGACGCGGAGGCTTCCGGCACAGTGTCCGGTGCGGCGGCGGACGGGAGCTGACCCGGCACCTCGGCGGAGTGACGGTCGGTCGACCGTCGTAACGTAGGGCCATGCAGATCTTCGGCGTGGACATCGGCGGATCCGGGATCAAGGGCGCCCCTGTGGACCTGGACAAGGGTGACCTGGCCCAAGAGCGTCACAAAGTGCTCACCCCGCACCCGGCCACGCCCGAGGGCGTGGCCGACGGAGTGCGGGAGGTCGTCGAGCACTTCGGGTGGACGGGACCGGTGGGCCTGACCTTCCCGGGCGTGGTCACCGGCGGCGCCACGATCCGCACGGCGGCCAACGTCGACAAGAGCTGGATCGACACGGACGCGCGCGCCCTGTTCAGCGAGCGGCTGGGCGGCCTGCCGGTGACGGTGGTCAACGACGCGGACGCGGCGGGCGTCGCGGAGATCTCCTTCGGCGCCGGCCGCGACCGCAGCGGCACGGTCATCCTGCTGACGTTCGGCACGGGCATCGGCAGCGCCCTCTTCGTCGACGGGGTGCTCGTCCCCAACACCGAGCTCGGCCACCTGGAACTGCACGGGCACGACGCCGAGAAGCGCGCCTCCAGCAAGGCCAGGGAGGACGGCGAGCTGACCTGGGAGCACTGGGCGCGCCGGGTCACGAAGTACCTCGCCCACGTCGAGATGCTCTTCTCGCCCGAGCTGTTCATCATCGGCGGCGGCGTCAGCCGCAAGGCCGACAAGTTCCTGCACCTCATCGAGGACATCAGGGCGGAGATCGTGCCGGCCCAGCTGCAGAACAACGCGGGAATCGTGGGAGCGGCGATGCGGGCGGCGAAGGGGGAGTAGCGGCGGCCGGCGGTGCTAGCGGCGGCTAGCGACGGTTCGCGCTCTGTCGGCGGGCAGCCGCCCTGCGCAGTCCGCGCGCCAGGATGGTCGCTCCCGCCACGATGGTCCCGCCGTACAGCCAGCCGACCTGCGTGGCCAGCGCTGTCACCAGCCCCATCAGACGCGCCCCGATGCCGTTCCCGCCCTCGGACACGGGCAGGAGCCCCACGGCGAAGGCGATCGGCGCGACCACCGGCGCGGACAGCAGGTCGCTTCCGCGCACCCACAGGGCGGTCAGCAGGCACACCGGCAGGAACAGCACGCTGTACACCGTCAGTGAGGCATCGAACAGCAGCTCGTCCAGGCACCCGACCGCGAACATCAGCACCGCGCTGAACAGCCCGCCGCCCAGCCCGGTGAGCCGGGGGTTCGGCATCCGGCGCACCGTCCGCGCCGTCCGCACCAGGGGCGGCGCGGGCCGTCGCCCGGCGGGGGAGGGACGACGTCCGTCGGAGCGCGGGGCGGCGGACCGGGCATCCCCGCGGCCGGCGCCCCCGCCCGCCGGGCGCGGCGGCCTGCGGCTCGCTTCCCCGCCCGCCTGCGGCGGCAGCGGTGGCAGGGGCGGGACGTCGCGGCGGGTGCCTTGGGGCCGGGGGCGTGTCCTGTGTTGCTCCACTGCACCAACTTAGGTCGTTTTATGTGTCGAATCGGGTATCGGACACGCCGTGGGGCGGAGCTTGGCCATGCGTTCGACCGGCCAGCCGGGCCGGCGCCGGGCACGCCGTAAACTGGTGGACCGGTCAGCTCTCTGGCCCCCGGCCCTTTCACTTCGGGACTGGCCCTCCGGCCCTCTCACCACGGGAAGTCGCAACGTGTCGCTCACGATCGGAATCGTCGGTCTGCCGAATGTCGGCAAGTCGACCCTGTTCAACGCCCTGACCAAGAACGACGTGCTGGCGGCCAACTACCCGTTCGCCACGATCGAGCCGAACGTCGGCGTGGTCGGCGTCCCGGACGCCCGTCTCACGAAGCTGGCCGAGATCTTCTCCTCGCAGCGGATCATCCCGGCGACGGTGGACTTCGTCGACATCGCCGGCATCGTGAAGGGCGCTTCGGAGGGCGAGGGTCTCGGCAACAAGTTCCTCGCGAACATCCGCGAGTCCGACGCGATCTGCCAGGTCATCCGCGCCTTCAAGGACGAGAACGTCGTCCATGTCGACGGCAAGGTCTCGCCCAAGGACGACATCGAGACGATCAACACCGAGCTGATCCTCGCGGACCTCCAGACGATCGAGAAGGTCCTGCCGCGTCTCCAGAAGGAGTCGCGGATCAAGAAGGAAGTGGCGGCGAAGGTCGCGGCGGTCGAGGGGGCGAAGGAGATCCTGGAGAAGGGCGACACCCTCTTCTCCGCGGGCATCGTCCAGGGCTCCGGCAACGAGGAGCTGCTGCACGACCTGCACCTGCTCACCACCAAGCCCTTCCTCTACGTCTTCAACGTCGACGAGGACGAGCTGGTCGACGAGGACTTCAAGGCCGAGCAGCGCGCCCTGGTCGCCCCCGCCGAGGCGATCTTCCTCAACGCCAAGCTGGAGCAGGACCTCGCCGAGCTGGACGAGGACGACGCGATGGAGCTGCTGGAGTCGGTCGGCGCCGAGGAGCCCGGCCTCGCCACCCTCGCCCGCGTCGGCTTCAACACCCTCGGCCTCCAGACCTACCTGACGGCCGGCCCCAAGGAGTCCCGGGCCTGGACCATCAAGAAGGGCGCCACCGCGCCCGAGGCCGCCGGCGTCATCCACACCGACTTCCAGAAGGGCTTCATCAAGGCGGAGGTCATCTCCTTCGCCGACCTGGTGGAGACCGGCTCCGTGGCCGAGGCCCGCGCCAAGGGCAAGGCCCGCATGGAGGGCAAGGACTACGTCATGCAGGACGGGGACGTGGTGGAGTTCCGCTTCAACGTGTAGCGGGTGGCATAACACCACTTCGCTGATCTAGCAAACATGCACGTCAGAAGGGGTCCGACTCTTCGGGGGCGGGCCCCTTGTTCTTCGGGTGCAGTAAACGGTGCTCACGTCGGCGAGCTGGGGAACCTCCTCGCGGCGCAGCCCCGGGGACGCGGCGCTCACCGCCGAAGACCGTCACGCCGGCCTCCTCGGGGCTGATCCGGCCTGGAGCCTGTTGGTTGGTCGGCTGCCTCAGGCACCGCTGTTGCTGGTCGGCTTCCAGGGGGTTTGATGTCCGGAACCGGGCGGATGGCATCCCTCTGCACTGTGGTGGCGACTCGTCCGGAAGGTCCGTCGGCTTGCGCGGTCCCTTCCCGTGATCCGCATCCCGCCCGGGGGCGGGGAGGCAACCAGCGGCGAACCCCTCTGACCTGCGACTCCGCGCTACCGGAAGGGGCTGGCGCTGGGGGTTACTGCTGTGAGGGGTAATGACAGGGTCTCTCAGTTGGTGTGCGGCGAACCTACCCTGACCTCATGGACAACCGCGCCGAAATCAGTGCGTTTCTGAAGTCTCGCCGTGACAAGATCACGCCCGAGCAGGCCGGTCTGCCCGTGTACGGACAACGCCGGGTGGCCGGGCTCCGCAGGAACGAGGTCGCGACGCTCGCCGGGGTCAGCGTCGAGTACTACACGCGTCTGGAGCGCGGCAATCTCAGCGGTGTCTCCGACAGCGTCCTGGAGGCGCTGGCCCAGGCTCTGCGGCTCGACGACACGGAGCGCACGCACTTGTACGACCTGGCCCGAGCGGCGAACACGACGCCCGCCCGTGTGCGGCGCCGGACTGTCCGGCCGGCTGTGCGGCCCAGCGTGCAGCGCATCGTTGACGGGATGCCGGGCATGCCGGCGTTCGTGAAGAACCACCGATTCGACGTTCTGGTCGCCAACCCGCTCGGTCGCGCACTGTTCTCGGAGATGTACGCCGATCCGGTCTGTGGGGCGAACACCGTGCGGTTCGTGTTCCTCAGCCCCGCGGCCCGGCGGTTCTACGTCGACTGGGAACGCATCGCCAGGGGCGCTGTGGGTGCGCTGCGGGTCGAGGCGGGCAAGAACCCGTACGACCGCGAGTTGTCGAACCTGATCGGTGAGCTGTCGACCCGCAGCGACGCCTTCCGCGTGATGTGGGGCGCCCACGATGTACACGTCTTCCATGACGGGACGAAACGCCTCCGGCATCCGGTCGTCGGCGAGCTGGAGCTCAGCTTCGAATCGATGAACCTGCCGGACGGCTCGGGGCTGGTCGTGGCGTTGTACAACGCGGCCCCCGGCTCCGCGGCCGCGGACGCGCTGAACCTGTTGGCGAGCTGGTCCGCCACGGCCGAGGCCGCGGCTGTGCAGGCCGCCGAGGCGGACTCCGAGAACTGAACCGACGTCCACAGCCCCGCCTTCTCCGGCTGCCGCCGGCAGTAAGGGCGGGGCTTTGGCCTGCGCATATGCCGCTGGGGGTCCCTGCTGTTACCCCTCACAGCGGAGACTCCCTCATCGTGTCCGTTCCCGGTTGCATGGTCAGTGCCCCGTTGTGGGGCCGACCGGTGTCGAACCTCGTATCGGTCCGTCCCCGCTCATGCGAGGAACCACCATGACTGGCAAGAGCACGATGATCACGCTGAACAACGGCGTGCGGATGCCCGCGCTCGGCCTCGGCGTCTTCCAGAACCCACTGGAGGAGACCGCCACCGCGGTCACGACCGCGCTCCAGCACGGCTACCGACTGATCGACACCGCCGCCGTCTACGGCAACGAGAAGGAGGTCGGCGAGGGCATCGTCGCCTCCGGCGTCGACCGCGGCGAGGTCTTCGTGACCACCAAGCTGTGGCTCTCGGACTTCGGCCGCGACGCGACCCTGCGTGCCTTCGACACCAGCCTGGGCAGGCTGGGCCTGGCGTCGACGGCGGCCGTCTCGTCGGCTTGCCTTCCACCTGCCGAAGGCGCTGGAGAACGGGGTGACGAAGGACGAGCTGGTCGAGGCCATCACCCACATCGCGTTCTACGCCGGCTGGCCCAATGCGATGTCCGCGATCACCCAGCTGAAGAACATCGTCGAGGGCGCCGACGCGAGCTGACCCCGCGCCGACCCGTCTACCTCACGACCATCAGGACCTACAGCGGCCAGGGCGTTGTCGTCGCTCGTGGCCAATCGAAAGGAGAACGAAATGAAGAAGCGTGTACTGGGAAACAGCGGGCTCGAAGTGTCGTCGATCGGGCTCGGCTGCATGGGAATGACCTTCGGCTACGGCCAGGCCGCGGACACGGGTGAGGCCATCAGGCTGATCCGGGCGGCCGCCGAGCGCGGTGTGACGCTCTTCGACACCGCGGAGGGGTACGGAGAGGCGAACGAAAGGCTGGTGGGCGAGGCCCTGGCGCCGGTGCGCGACCAGGTCTCCATCGCCACGAAGTTCGGGTTCAAGGACGGCAACCCCACGGCGGGGCTGGACAGTCGGCCGGAGCGGATCCGGCTGGTCGCCGAGCAGTCCCTGCAGCGTCTGCAGACCGACCGCATCGATCTGTTCTACCAGCACCGGGTGGACCCCGACGTGCCGATCGAAGAGGTCGCCGGCACGGTCAGGGATCTCATCCAGGAAGGCAAGGTCAAGTACTTCGGCCTGTCCGAAGCGGGTGAGGACGTCATCCGCAGGGCCCACGCGGTCCAGCCGGTCACGGCCTTGCAGAGCGAGTACTCGCTGTGGTGGCGCGAGCCCGAGGAGACCATCCTGCCGACCCTGGAAGAACTGGGCATCGGCTTCGTGCCGTTCAGCCCGCTCGGCAAGGGCTTCCTCACCGGCGCGATCAGTCAGGACACGAAGTTCGAGGCCAACGACATCCGTAACGTGCTGCCGCGCTTCGAGGAAGAGGCGCGTGAGGCCAACCTCGCGCTGATCGCGCTGCTGGGTGAGATCGCGGACGCCAAGCAGGCGACCCGGGCTCAGACCGCCATCGCGTGGCTGCTGGCGCAGAAGCCGTGGATCGCACCGATCCCGGGCACGACGAAGCTGCACCGTCTCGAAGAGAACATCGGCGCCGACAACGTGGAACTGACCTCCGAGGACCTCAGGCGTATCGAAGAAGCCGTTGCCCAGGTGCAGATCAAGGGCGAGCGGTACACCGCAGCGCAGCAGAAGACCATCAACCGGTAAGTCACCAGCCTCCATCGGCCCGTTCCTGACGGAGCGTCGTTCAAGGCGCTTCGTCAGGAAGGCCCTGCCCACCAGGAGAAGTTCACATGCAATCGCAGGCACTCAGGGGGCGGATCGCCATGAAGAAGCCGTTCAAGCTCGCGGCGATCTCCGCGACCGCAGCCGTCATCCTCTCGGCACCGTACGCGTCCGCCGCGACCGGACACGCGGACGCGCAGCCCGCCGTCACCCACGTGAAGACCGTGGCCGCCTTCGACTTCGCCACCGGCGACGTGCCCGAGAACATCACCGTCGCCCCGGACAATTCACTGACCGTCTCGATGGTGGGCACGCCCGCGGGCGAACGGCCGGCACTGGTGCGGATCGCACCGTCCGGGCACCGCGCGGTGCTGGTCACCGGGCAGAAGGGCGACGGCATCACCGGCAACACTCGCGGCCACGACGGCACCGTCTACTACAACATGTGGTCCTCCGACGCCTCCCGGAACGGGGTGTGGAAGCTGCCGCCCGGCGGCACTCCTCACCGCATCGCGGCATTGCCCGCAGGCGGAGTCCCCAACGGTCTGGCCATCGATCCGGCCGGGCGCACCTTGTACGTCGCCGACAGCCGGCTGGGCACCGTCTGGGCCGTCCCGGTCTCCGGCGGTCCCGCGACCGCGTGGCTGGTCGACCCCGCCCTCGCGATCAAGGCGTCCGCACCCGTGCCGTACGGTGCGAACGGACTCCGTTTCCACAACGGCGCCGTATGGGTCTCCAACCTCAGCCAGGGCACCCTGCTGCGGATCCCCGTCACAACCACCGGAGCTCCGGGCCGGGTTCACACCGTCACCAGCGGCCTCACTGGCATCGATGACTTCAACTTCCTCAGCGACCACTCCAACTTCGTGTTCGCCGCGCTGAACACACAGAACAAGATCGCGGTCGTCTACCCGAACGGCACCACCAGGACCGTACTGACCGCCTCGGACGGCCTCGCCTCGCCCACCGCCACCGCGGTGCGCGGGAAGCGGCTGTACATCACCGACGGCGGACTCAACGAGCCCCATGACGCGCAAGTGCAGAGCGGGAAGATCGACCTCGGCGCGCTGCTCTCACACTGAGCGTCCGGCAGGTCCCAGTGGTGCAAAGGGCGTGGCCTGCAGGGGGCCACCGCACCCGCACGCTCGGTCAGACGTCCTTGATCTGTACGCGATCGCCGCACAGTTTCGACCAGTCGTCGCGGTCCGAGGTCAGTACGAGGACGGGTGCCGGGGAGCGGAGTGCCATCGCGGTGACCAGGGCGTCGATGGCGTACTTGTGGCCGTGCAGGCCGCCGGCGTCGCTCAGCAGCTGTACCGCGGTGAGGCTGTCCGCCTGGGTGACGTCCTGGACCTGGAGGCGGGAGAGCACCCAGTGCAGCCGGGCGGTATCCGTCTTCCCGTAGACGGCCTCCACCACCGTCAGGGCCGACACGAGGACCGGCACGCCTACGCGCCGAGCGGCTTCGATGCGGGTGATCATTTGGCGATCGTTGCGCAGGAGCAGCGACAGTGCCTGGGAGTCGAGCACCAGGGACCTGGCCGCGGGCTCCTTCATGCGGCGCTGTCGTCAGACGCGTAGGACGCCGGTGCGTCACCGAACAGTTCGCGCTGCGCGGCCTGAACTTCGGCCTCGCTCAGCGGCTCGTGCTCGGCTTCGTAGGCGGCCACGATTTCGGCGAGGCCGTCCATGGCGAGCTGATGCCGAACCGCCGCCGTCACGTAGGCGGACACGCCGCGCTTGCCGGTACGGGTGCGCAGCGCGCCGAGGAGTTCCGAGGGCATCGAGACGGAGATGTTCTCCGTGCCGCCGGGGCGGGGTGACTTCATGAGGGTCAGTCTAGTACAGGAACTATTACAGTGCTGGGGGTGCTGTGCAGCCTGCATCGGTGGCGCATAGTCCGGGCGTCCCGGATCTTCTTGTACTTTGTCGCCGCTCCCGTGCTGGGACGGTGCTGGGACGCGCCCACATACCTGCAGGTCAAAGCCCTGTGGGGGAGTTCCGCTTCAACGTGTAGCTGTCCCGTTGCCGCACGTCGGACAGCTTCGACAAATATGCAGGTCGGAAAGGGTCGGGCTCTGATGAGTCCGACCCCTTCCGCGTTTCCGTGCTGACGGCCTGCCGGCTTTTCTGGTCTGGCATCACTCACCGGCACCCCACGTCACCTCTCTTCAGTTCGTGCTGGGAGGAGATGGGTTGGCGGCGGCTCGTGTCGAGCCATGGCCAGATCTCACGTGTCGTAGACCGTGGAGCGGTGTCCGACGTGAACGACCCACACGACCCGTTCGCCTTGTCGATGGTGCGGCTGACGTCCGCGGCTCGCACCTCTGGGCGGCTGGGAGTGGTACGTTATTCGGTACTACTTGAAAGAGGGAGTCGGCTCATGTCCATAACCGCGAGCGAAGCCCGCAAGGCTCTCTTCCCGCTGATCAAGAAGGTCAACGACGATCACGAGGCCATCGAGATCGTCTCCAAGCACGGCAATGCCGTGCTCGTCTCAGCCGAGGATTATGCGGCGCTGCGCGAGGGCTCGTACCTGCTCCGCTCCCCGGCGAACGCACGGCGACTGCTCAAGGCGTACGAGAACGCTCTGAGCAACGTCAACGTGTCGGAGCGCGAGCTGATCGATCCGGATGCGGCGGATCCCGCTGCGGGTGCTGTGTGAGGCTTGTCTTTGAGGATCAGGGCTGGGAGGACTACACGTCCTGGCTCAGGAACGACCGCAAGGTGCTCGCTCGGATCAACAAGCTCATCGAGGACGTCAAGCGTGACCCCTTCACGGGGGTCGGCAAGCCCGAGCCGCTGAAGTACCACTTGCCGGGGGCGTGGTCGCGGCGGATCGACGACGAGCACCGCCTCGTCTACCTGGTTACGGACAAGGAGATCGTCGTCCTCGCCGCCCGCTACCACTACTGATCATCGTGCAGGTCGGAAGCCGGTCGGCCTTTGACGAGTCCGGTCCCTTCCGCGTTCCCGTGCTGACGTGGTGCTGACTGTGGGCGGATGAAGCAACACCACGTGGGTGGCCTGGCAGACGCGCAGGTCGAATGGGGTCGGCTCTTCTCGGAGCCGGCCCCTTGGCGTTTCCCGTGCCGATGGCGACCGGCAGGTGCCGGTGTCGGCGTCGGCGCGGGGGTCGGCCGCGGTCGACGTGTTGGCCGGGGGTCGGCCCGCCTCCTTCGGACCGCCGCTGTCGCCGAGGAGAGTGTGGTGGGAGGCCTGCGACGAGGGGGCAGTCGTGGGGCGGAATGGTCGAGGCCGCCTGGAGGCGTGCTGGAATCCCGCTGGAATGGTGATGGCAGGTTGCTGCATGACCACATGGGGACACCGGGACAACCGGCGAGGTGATGCGGGCGGACGGGAGGGCCGGTGGCGGCCCCAAGGTGCCAGGCACGTTGGTGCAACGCGGCCGGTACAGACACCGCCGTCACCCCCGGGCCATTATTTCATCCAGACGCAGAAACACCGCTCCACATGCGGAAACACCTCCCGCCACCCCATCGGTCCGGCGCGTGATCGCACCGCCCGGCCGTCCTGGAAGGACCACCAGTGAAGACCCCTTCTCTCCTCATGTCCCGCACTCTCCTCGGTGTCACCGCGATCGTCGGCGTCGTCGGCATGGCGCTGCCGGCCGCGGGTTCGGCCGGCGCCTCCGTCCGCTCGGGGGAGCTCTCCTCGGTGGCTGTCGCCGACCTGAGTGCCGGCTCGGCCTCCGCCTCCGCCAACGGCGATGGCGACGGCGACGGGTTCGGCTGGGGCTGAGTGGCTGTTCCCACGACCGGAGGATGTCATGTACGCGGCAATCGTCACGCTGAGCGCGGGCCCCGAACCGAAGCACCGGCGCATCGACGCGGCTGCGCTGACCGACGCGTTCTGGGCGCACACCAGGGAAGCCGACGGGCTCGAACACGTACGAGTCGTCGCCTCGAGCGAAGGCTATTCCGCAGTTCTCTTCATGCAGGGCAGGAACGAGGGCGCGGTCGCCGAATCCGCCCTCGCGCTGAGCGCGCAAATGCTGGTGGTGACCCCTGGCCTGGCCGGTTGTTCCATCGAATCCTGTGCCGTCCGGCTGTCCGACCACTGAACCGCGGGGACCCCGCGTCGCGCCGGGAACCCCGGCGACGGGGCCCTTCCACGCCCACGGCGGCACCGCCCCGGAGGAACCAGTGAAGATCTCCCTCGACCTGCCGGAATCCCGAGCCCACGGCACCGTCGCGTCCACGGATCAGCGCACGGCCGCGGCCGGCGAACCCGTCATCGACGTCCTCGGCCCCGAAGCGCCGCGGCTGGACCACCTGCCGGTCGTCCCCGTCCCCCTCCGTGCGCTGCGCCTCTCCGGCTCACCCCGGACCGGAGGCGTGAACGAGGAGCACTGCCGCGTACTCGCCGCGGCCGGCGACACCCTGCACCCGATCATCGTGCACGGCCCCACGCTGCAGGTCGTCGACGGCAACCACCGGGTGCGCGCCGCCTCCATGGCCGGCCGTGAGGAGATCCCCGCCAGGATGTTCCACGGGTCCGCCGCCGACGCCTTCGTCCTGGCCCTGCGCCTGAACACCCGCCACGGCCGCGGCCTGACGCTGTCCCGCGCCGAGTGCACGGCCGCGGCCGCCCGGCTCGTCTCCTGGCACCCGCACCTGTCGAACCGCATGATCGCCTCGCTCACCGGGCTGTCGGCGGGCACCATCGGCCGTATCCGCAGCTCTCTGTCCGCCGCCGCCGGGGTCACCGGCGCGGTGCGCGTGGGCAAGGACGGCCGGGCCCGTCCGGTGGACGGCTCCACCGGACGCATGCGGGCCTACGAACTGCTCCTGCGCGATCCCCAGGCCTCCATCCGCGAGATCGCCCAGCAGGTCGGCGTCTCGCCGTCGACCGTCCACGACGTCCGTAAACGTGTCCAGGCCGGCGAGGAACCCGTGCCGACGCGCAGACGGGTCCAACCCCCGCAGGACACCGAGCCCGAGCGCAGGCCCGAGCTCGCGCCCCGGCCCGAGCCGGAGCGGGAGGCCCCGGCCGATCCCGCGGCGATCATCGCCGCCCTCACCAAGGACCCCTCGCTGCGCTACAACAACATCGGCCGACGGCTTGTGCGCTGGCTCGACCGGTGCCACCACAGCGTCGCCGCGTGCCCCGAGATCGCCGACCGGGTGCCCTCCCACAACATCGACTCGGTCGCCACCCTGGCCCGCGAATACGCCCACGCCTGGGCGGAGTTCGCCGCCACGCTCGAGGAGCGCCACCGCACCGCCTGCTGAGCCCCGCCCGCAGCACCACGCCTCCCGCGGGTGACCCGTCGTACCGCCCCAACTTCTCCCGGAAGGCAACCCATGGCAGACATGACCGAGGTGTTCGCGGAGGTTGAGACGATCCGCGCGAGCCTCCCCGAGCGTGCGTTCCTGCGTGAGGAGAGCGAACTCAAGGAGCTGTCGCGCCGGATCGGCTGCAGCCGATCCCTGCGCCGCCTCCCCGCGGTCCAGGCGTTCCTCGACGACCTGGACACCTTCCGGCCCGGAGGCCGGCTGGAGGCCACCAAGGCCCACATCAACAACCGGGTGGACCGGCACGTCTTCTCGCTGTTCGACGCCACCTACTTCCCGCGCCTGAACCTGGACTACCTCACCTACGACACCCTGCCCACCGACCCGTACCTGGCCGAGCGTTACGCCAGCAACACCATGCCGGTCAACATCACCGGCAAGACCACCGGCTTCGGCTCCCGCGTCGTCGTCGCGCTCTTCCCCGAGAACCACCTCGACGGCATCCAGCGCCCCGACGACCTCATCTTCTACTTCATCGACAAGTTCGTCGCACGTCACAACAAGGTCACCCGCCTCCTCGTCGACGAGGTGATGGAGCCGGGCAGCTTCCCGCTGATCCAGGGGGCTCCCGACCTCAAGATCGAGCAGGCCTCGTCCTGGTGGGTGCGCCTGCACGAATACCACCACCGCCAGGGCGACATGCCGATCCCCGAGTTCCTGCCGGCCAAGAAGTCGAAGGCGCTGGCCGGCCTGGAGGAGTTGCGCGTCGACGTCTCGGGCATGCTCGTCTGTCTGCACGACGGCGAGCTGCCGGCCGCCGAGGCCCAGGCGGCCTACGAGTTCATCCTGGCCGAGCGGCTGCTGCGGTACGCCGTCGAGGGCATCCCGCGGCCCAACTACGACGCCGTCGCCTCGCAGCTGCTCTTCAACTACCTCGAGAGCCACGGCGGCATCCGCCTCGTCGACGGCCGGATCCGGCTCACCCCCGACCTCCCCTGCGTGCTGCGCGCCTTCCTCTCCGAGATAGAGGCGATCGAGGCACACATCCACCAGGAGCCGGTCGAGGCCGTCAAGGCCCGCCTCCTGGAGTTCACCCACGGATACACCAGCTACGACGCACAGGCTCGTGACTACCGGCACATCCCGTACTTCGCGGACGTCAAGGCGCGCCTCGGCGTGTAGGGGCGCCCGTCCGGCTCCCGGCGGCGCCGTGCCGACGGCGCGGCCGCCACGCCTGCCGGGAGCCCGGCCGGACACCCCCGCCCGGACCGTCGCGCACCGCCCGTGTTCGACCGTGCAGAGCAGTCGATCGGCAGGTCCGGGCGGTACGGCATTGTCTTCGGCACCACCCCGGGCAGCCCGCGTACGCCGCCACGAGCGGACCACAAACCTGGAGGATCTTTCGTGAGAAACGATGGCGAGACGAGCGGCCACGCGTCGCCCGTGGGAACGGCCGCCGACGTCCCGTACGACCTGGTGGGCATCGGTTTCGGGCCGTCGAACCTGGCCCTGGCCGTCTGCGCGCGGGAACAGGAACTGCCGCTGTCCTGCCTTTTCATCGAGCGCAGGCCGGGCGTCGAATGGCATCCGGGCATGCTCATCGACGGCGCCCGCATGCAGATATCGTTCCTCAAGGACCTGGTGTCCCTGCGGAACCCGTCCAGCCCCTACTCCTTCCTCCAGTACACCCGGGCGAAGGGCCGCCTCGAGCGGTTCGTCAACCTCGGGGAGTTCCGCCCCACCCGCATCGAGTACGACGACTACCTCAAGTGGGTCGCCCGGCACTTCACCGACCAGGTGCGCTTCGGCACCCAGGTCGACCGGGTGGTCCCCGAGCGGGTGGCGGGCGCCGACGGCCTCTCCCTGTTCCGGGTGGAGACCGAGGACGTGGCCACCGGCCGCCGTAGCACCGTCTGGGCCCGCAACGTCGTCCACGCGGGCGGGGGCCGTCCGGCACTTCCGTCGGCCCGGATCGCCCGGGTGCCCACCGTCGTGCACTCCAGCGACTTCCTCACCCGCTTCCCGGCCGAGTTCAAGGACCCCGAGCAGAGCCTGAGCTTCGTCGTCGTCGGCGGCGGTCAGAGCGCCGGCGAGATCGCGGAGTATCTGCTGGGCCACTACCGGCGGGCCGAGGTGCACCTGATCGTCTCCGGGTACACCCTCCAGCCCACCGACAACAGCCCCTTCGTCAACGAGCAGTTCTACTCCGACGGCGCCGACTCCTTCTACCGGATGGACCCGGGCAACCGCTCCGTCGTCGCCGGGCAGCTGCGTGACGCCAACTACGGGGTCGTCCGTGAGGACCTGCTCGAACGGCTCTTCCAGGCCGACTACCTCGACGAGGTCAAGGGCCGGCGCCGGCTGCACATCCACCCCTTCTCCCGGCTGACCGCCGTCCACGAGGACGGCGACGGGCTGGTCGCCGCGATCGAGGGACGCCTGGGCAGCCGGCCCGACGAGCGGCTCCCCTGCGACGGCGTGGTCCTGGCCACCGGTTACGACCGCACGCTGGACCCGGCCGTCTTCGACGGGGTGCTGCCCTACCTGGTCATGGAGGAGAACGGGCGGGACGTCTCCCTCGACCGCGACTACCGGGCCCGTACCGTCCCGGACCTCCGGGCCGGGCTCTACCTCCAGGGGTTCGGCGAGTCCCAGTTCGGCCTCGGCGACACCCTGCTGTCGCTGCTGCCCTTCCGGGCCAAGGAGATCGTCGACGGGATAGCCGACCGGCTGCCCGCCCCCGACTTCGGCGGCTGCCCGGCGCTCGGCGGGCAGTACCCCGGCGCAGCCCGGCCGGCCAACGGCACCGGTCACCCGCACGGCACCGGTCACCCGCACGGCACCGGTCACCCGCACGCCACCGGTCGTCCCGCCGACACCGCGGCCTACCCGCCCCGCTGGTACCTGGAGCACGACCAGGACAAGCTCCAGGCCCTCATGGAGCGTTACCGCTTCGCCACGCTGATCTCGGCCGGCGCGGACGGCGAGCCGTTCGCCACCCACCTGCCGCTCGTCCTGGACCCGTCGCGCGGCGCCAAGGGCGTCCTCTTCGGCCACCTCGACCGGGCCAACGAACACGCCGCCCTGCTCGACGGCCGCCGGATGCTGGCCGTCTTCCACGGCCCCAACGCCTACATGCCGCCGACCGTGTTCGCCAGCGACCCGCTGCCCACCTGGAACTCCATGGCCGTGCACGTCCGTGGCCGGGTCCGGGTCATCGAGGACCGCGACGAGCTGGTCCGCGGACTCATCGGGATCGCCGAGCACTCCCAGACCGACAACCGGCTGCGCCCCGAGGACCCCCGCATCGACCGCCTGGTCGGCGGAATCATCGGCTTCGAACTCGAGATCGACGAGCTGGTGGGCCGGTTCAAGCTCTCCCAGGACCGCGACGAGGCCGACCGGCGGTACGCGGCGCTGGCCCTGGCCCGCTCCACGGAGCGCGGCGAGCGGGACTTCATCGCGTACGCGGTGGGCCTGGACCTGGCCGTCGAGGACGGCGCGCGCGAGCTCGCCGCCACCCCCCTGATCCCGATCACCGTAGGAGGCGTCCATGAGTGACGAGACCCTGACCGCCGCGGAACCGTACCTCGTCGTCCGCAACCACGAGGAGCAGTACTCGGTGTGGCGGGCCGACCGCGAGGTTCCGGCCGGCTGGGAGGCCGTCGGCGACCCCGCCCCCAAGGAGGCCTGCCTGACCCGGATCGAGGAGCTGTGGACCGACATGCGCCCGCTGAGCCTGCGCCGCTTCATGGAGGATCGCGATGCCTGACCTGCTCGACGTCAGCACCAACGCCTCACCCATCTTCACCCTCTTCGACGCCGAGAGCGTCGACGAGCTGACCCGCGACCACATCCTGCGGCTGGCCGTCGGGACCCTGGGCGCCGTCCGTGTCCGCGGGTTCTCCACGCCCGAGCAGTGCGCCTCCATCATGGAGGGCCTGGACCAGCGGGAGTTCGGCGCCTACGACGAGAACCTCATCTTCCCGCCCATCGCCAAGATCGGCCCGGCCGCCTACGACTTCTACGGCACGCACACTCTGACCGAGGACTACTGGCGGATCGCCGAAGAGGCGGTCCGACTGCGCGGCCGGCTGCACCACGGCCGCGACCCGCTGGAGCTGGCCGTCGACCGGGTCGCCCGGGCCTGGGGCGGTGACGTGGTCCCCGCCCGCTCCCGAGGCCAGGACATGTTCGCCGGCATGATCCGGGAGATCTCCAGCGGGGCGAAGCTGCACTTCGACGAGATCGTGCGGGAGTTCCCCGGGATCCTCGACGAGACGCCCGTCAGCTTCCTGACCCTCAACTGGTACCTGTCGATGCCCGAGACGGGTGGCGAGACGCGCGTCTACCGGCGCCGCTGGCGGCCGGCCGACGAGGCGTACCGCGACGGGTACGGCTACGACGAGGCGGTCGTGGACGGCGAGCCGGTCGCCACGGTCGCACCGCGGGCCGGGGACGCCGTGCTCTTCGACTCCCGCAACCTCCACGCGGTCAACGCGCCCGGCGGCGACGGCCGTCGCGTCAGCCTCTCGTTCTTTCTGGGCGTGACCGGTCGTGGTCCGCTCGAGATCTGGTCCTGATCTTTCCCTCCGTCTGTGAGCAGAGTGATCACATGCAGCTCAGTCACGAGCAGATAAGCACCTACCGCAGCCAAGGCTTCCTGATCCTCGACAAACTCTTCGACCAGGACGAGATCGACGCCCTGTGCGCCGCCTTCCGCCGGGACAGCGAGATCCCCGGCGAGCAGCGCGTCGTGGAACGCGACAGCGACGAGATCCGCGCCGTGTACGCCTCCCACCTGCGGCAGCCCGAGTTCGCCGGCCTCATCCGCTCCCCGCGCGTCCTCGGCCCGGTCCGGCAGCTCCTCGCCAGCGACGCCTACATCTACCAGTTCAAGATCAACGCCAAGGCCCCGTTCGCGGGCACCGGCTGGTCCTGGCACCAGGACTTCGCCGCCTGGCAGATGGCCGACAACCTCGCCGAGCCCCGGCTCGTCAACGTCGGCGTCTTCTTCGACGACGTCGACGAGTTCAACGGGCCGGTCATCTTCTGCCCCGGATCCCACCGCGACGGGCTCGTCAAGAAGGGCCGCGGCGCCGGTCCGGCCGCCTCCGAGCAGCATGTCGACCCCGAGGACATCGCCCTCACCCCCGGCGACATGAAGACCCTCGTCGACCGCCACGGACTGTTCAGCGCCAAGGGCGCCGCCGGCACGGTGGTCCTGTTCGACCCCGAGATCGTGCACGGGTCGGCGTCCAACATGGCCCCCTTCCCCCGCCGGCTGCTCATCGCCACCTACAACGACACGGCCAACGTGCCGCGCCCGCTCGGCGCACCCCGCCCGGCCTACGTCGTCGGACGGGACACCACCCCGTTGCAGATCGCCGACCAGGACCTCATCGCGGAACTCGAGGGGATGCTGTGAACGCCGTCGCGCGGGCCGTCGTCCTCGCCGAGTTCGGCGAGCCCCTGGAACTCCGGAAGCTGCCCGTCCCGGCCGCACCCGAAGGCGGGCTGATCGTCGCCGCCCGCTACGGCGGCGTGTGCGGCACCGACCTCCACCTCCAGCAGGGCCACCTGGAGGTTCCCACGCCGCTCGTCCTCGGTCACGAGGGCCTCGGCACCGTCCACGAGATCGGCACCCGCGCCGGGACCGACGTCCACGGCACCCGCCTGCGCGTCGGTGACCAGGTCATGTGGGCCTCCTCCATCGCCTGCGGCACCTGCGTGCCCTGCCGCATCCACCGGGAACCCACACTCTGCGAACAGCGCCGCACCTACGGGGTCAACCGCCCCGTGGACCAGGAGCCCGGCCTCTCCGGCTCCTGGGCGGAGTACATCGCGCTGCGGCCCGGCACCACCGTGGTCAAGCTCCCCGACGGCGTCGACCCGGTGGCCGCCATGGCCTTCGCCTGCGCCGGGCCCACCATGGTCCACGCCCTCTTCGAGCGCCGGCCCGTACGGCTCGGCGAGACCGTGGTGGTCCAGGGAAGCGGACCCGTCGGACTGGCCGCCGCCGCCCTCGCCCAGCTGTCGGGAGCCGGCCGGGTGATCATCGCGGGCGGCCCCGGGGCCCGTCTGGAGGCGGCCGCGGCAGCCGGCATCGGCGACCACCACGTCAACGTGGTCGAGACCGCCGACCAGGAGGCGGCGCTGGCCGAGGTCACCGCCCTCACCGGCGGGCGCGGCGCCGACCTCGTCATCGAGGCCACCGGCGTCCCCGGCGCCGTGGGCCAGGGGCTGCGGCTGGCCCGGCGCGGCGGCAGCTACCTGGTCGTCGGCCAGTACACCGACAGCGGGGACACCACCGTCAACCCGCACCAGATCGTGTACCGGCAGCTCGACGTGATCGGCTCCTGGGCCTTCACCGGCGCCCATCTCGTCGAGTACGTCTCCCTGCTGCCCGCGCTCACCGCCCGGTTCGACCTGGCCCGGCTGGTCACCACCTACGCCCTGGAGGACAACGCGCGGGCCCTGGCCGACGTCGCCTCCGGAGCGGTGATGAAGGCCGTGCTCGTCAGCTGACCCGGCGCGCCCCCGTACCGGCTCCGTCCCCTTCGCACAGCATCCCGCCCCGGAGGCCGCGGTGCCGCGGCCGGAACGAGAGAAGACACCATGCCGACCCAGCTGACCGAACAGGCCCCGCCGGCCCCGGCACCCGTCCCGTCCCGCTACGGGGCCCTGGCCGATCTGCCCGAGCACCTCGACCTCCCCGGCCTCGGCGCGCCGGACGCGAGCGGGCGCACCGCCACGGTCGGCTGCCGGCTCGATCCCCGTCTCACCGGAGCGGTCGAACGCCTCGCCGACTCGACCGGCACCGGGCCGGCCACCGTGTTCACCGCCGCCGTGGCCGGCCTGCTGGCCGTCCTGCGCGCCGGCACCGACCTGCCCCTCGGCGCGCCGGTACCCGGCGACCCTCGGGAGGCCGCGGTCCACCGTGTGGCGGCCGACCCCGCCCGGGGACTGCGCACCCTCGTGGCCGCCGCGTTCTCCGCATTGCAGGCCGCGGCCGACCAGGACGGCGTCCCCCACCGGCAGGTGGCGGACGCCGTCAACGCGCTACGCGGTACACCGGGCCGGCCGCTCTTCCGCGTCGGCGCCCGCGTCGACGACACCCCCGACCGGCCGGAGGAACTCTGGTTCACCCTGCGCACCGGGCCCGCGCCGCGCCTGGAACTGACCTACCCGGC
Source organism: Streptomyces sp. NPDC088157 (assembly GCF_044741545.1). Lineage (NCBI taxonomy): Bacteria > Bacillati > Actinomycetota > Actinomycetes > Kitasatosporales > Streptomycetaceae > Streptomyces > Streptomyces sp. NPDC088157. The sequence goes on along the minus strand of NZ_JBIUSU010000002.1, from coordinate 774,165 downwards.
GGCCGCGCTCACCCCGGACCGGGCCCAGACGCTCTGTGACCGGCTGGCCCGGTTCCTCACGCGTGCCGTCCGCGAACCAGACACCCCGGTCCTCGGCTTCGACATCCTGCTGCCCGGAGAGGAGGACGGACTGGTCGACCTCGGCCACGCCGGAACGCCCCGCGCCGCCACCCCCGCCCGCTGGTTCGAGGAGGGCGCGGCCCGATGGCCCGACCGGACCGCGGTGGTGGAGGGTGGGGTGTGCCGGTCGTATGGGGAGGTGGATGGTCGGGCGGATCGGGTGGCGTGGTCGTTGGGTGGTTGTGGGGTGGGGGTGGAGTCGGTGGTGGCGGTGTCGTTGCCGCGTTCGGAGTTGGCGGTGACGGCGTTTGTGGGGGTGTTGAAGTCGGGGGGTGTGTATTTGCCGTTGGATCCGGAGTTGCCGGGTGAGCGGGTGCGGTTGATGGTGCGGGATGCGTGTCCGGTGGTGATCGTGACGGATGCGGTGGGTGCGGCGCGGTTCGAGGGGTGGGGTGTGCCGTTGTTGGTTCTGGATGACGAGTTGACGGGGTGTGCGGTGGAGCCGGTGGGCGCGCGGCCTGTGGCGGTGGGTGACGCGGGTGCGTATCTGCTGTACACGTCGGGTTCCACGGGGCGTCCCAAGGGCGTGCTGATGACCGTCGCCGCCCTGCTCAACCTGATGGCCTGGCACCTGGACGAACTGCCCGGCGGGCCCGGCCGGGTCACCGTGCAGTTCACCTCCGTCAGCTTCGACATCTCCATCCAGGAGATGCTCTCCGCCCTGCTGTCGGGCGCGGCGCTCGCCGTCGTCCCGGAGGATGTGCGGCGTGCTCCGCAGGCGTTCGTGCCGTGGTTGGAGGAGCACGGTGTGACCGATCTGTTCGCTCCGAACATCGTGATCGAGCTGTTGTGCCGGGCGGCGCTGGAGCAGGGCCGGACCCTGCCCGCTCTCACGCATGTCGCGCAGGCCGGTGAGGCGCTGGTGCTCAGCGACGCCGTCCGGGAGTTCTTCCGCCGGCGTCCCGGCCGCCGCCTGCACAACCACTACGGACCCACCGAGACCCACGCCGTCACCTCCTGCGTGCTGCCCGAGCGGGAGGACGGATGGCCGCGGACGGCCTCGCTGGGCCTGCCGGTGTGGAACACGCGGATCTATGTGCTGGACGAGGCGTTGCGGCTGGTTCCGGAGGGGGTGGCGGGTGAGCTGTACGCGGCCGGTCCGTGCCTGGCCCGGGGATACGCGGGCCGTCCGGACCTGACCGCGGACCGGTTCCTGCCCGACCCCTACGGTCCGCCCGGCAGCCGTATGTACCGGACCGGGGACCTGGTCCGCCGCCGCTCCGACGGCGGTCTGCACTACCTCGGCCGGACCGACCACCAGGTCAAGATCCGCGGCATGCGCGTCGAACTCGGCGAGATCGAGGCCACCTTGCGCCGCACCCCCGGAGTCCGGGACACCGTCCTGGTCACCGCGGGCGAGGCCGGGCACCGCAGGATCGACGCGTACCTCGTGCCCGACACCGGCGTCGACCCGGCCCTGCTCGGTCCGGCCGTCCGCGAGGAACTGCGGCGCACCCTGCCGCCCGCGATGGTCCCGGCCTCCTTCACCGTCGTCCCTGGCTTCCCCCTCAACTCCAACGGGAAGGTCGACCGCAAGGCGCTGCCCGCACCGGTCTTCGGCGACGCCGATCCGGCGGGCCGGCCGCGCGGCGAGGACGAGGAACGGCTCGCCCGGATCTTCGCCGAGGTGCTCGCCCTGCCCGCGGTCGGCGCCCACGACAGCTTCTACGACATCGGCGGCAACTCCCTGCTCGGCGGCGAGGTGACCGCCCGGGTCCGCAAGGAGTTCCAGGTCGAGCTCAGCCTCGGCGACATGCTGGGCAACCCCACCGTCGCCGAACTGGCCGCGCTGCTGCGCCGCGTGGAGCCCGCCCGTCCGCCGCTGACCGCCCGCGGCGGCGCCGCACCGGCCCCCGCCTCGTTCGCCCAGCAGAGCCTGTGGGTGCTGGACCAGCTCGAGGGCCCCGGCCCTGGCTACAACGAGCCCGTCGCCCTCCGGCTGACCGGCCGGATCGACGTGCCGGCCCTGCGGCGGGCGCTCGCCGACGTGGTGGACCGCCACCATGTGCTGCGCACCGTCCTGCGCATGGAGGACGGCAAGGTTCTCCAGCACGTGCTGGAGGGCGAGGCGGCCGTACCGCGCCTGACCGTGGAGCCGGTACGCGCCGACGCCCTGGCCGACGAGGTCCGCGCGGCCGCGCGGGTTCCGTTCGACCTGGCCGCCGACCTGCCCGTGCGTGCGGTTCTCTTCGCCCCCGCGGCGGATGGCCGCCCCGGTGCGCCGGACCCCGGGACGCAGGAGCACCTGCTGCTCGTCACCACCCACCACATCGCCTGCGACGGGGTGTCCCTGCGGCCCCTGCTGCGTGACCTCTTCGCCGCCTACGACGCCCGCACGGCGGGGGCCGCCCCCGCGTGGCCGCCGCTGCCGGTGCAGTACGCGGACTACGCGCTCTGGCAGCGCGCCCTGCTCGACGGCGCCGGGGCGGCGGACGGACCGCCGCGCAGACACCACCGGTACTGGGCGCAGCGGCTCGCGGGGCTTCCCGGCACGATGCCGCTGCCGCTGGACCGGCCGCGGCCGGCAATCCGCTCCGGCCGGGGCGCGACGGTGCCCTTCGACGTACCGCCGACCGCCCACCACGCCCTGCGGGAGCGGGCGCGCAGGCACCGGACCACCACGTTCACGGTCGTGCACGCCGCACTCGTGGAGCAGCTGGCGCGGCGCGGCGCGGGCGACGACGTCGTGGTGGCGGCGGTGGTCTCCGACCGCGGCGACCCCGCGCTGGACGATCTGGTGGGCTTCTTCGTCCAGACCCTCGTGCTGCGCGTCGACGCGTCGGGCGATCCGGACCCCGCCGAGCTGCTGGACCGGGTCAGGGAGGCCGACCTGAGCGCCTTCGCCCACCAGGACCTGCCGTTCGAGTACGTGGTCGAGCTGGTCAACCCGGCGCGGTCCATGGCGTACCACCCGCTGGCGCAGGTGATGCTGGCCTTCCAGGTGGAGGAGGCGGAGCCGCCGCAGCCCGCGGGTCTCACCGCCCGCTTCGCACCGGTGGAGCTGGGGGTGGCCAAGTTCGACCTCTGCTTCAAGGTCGCCGAGCGGTTCGCGCCCGACGGCTCCCCGGCCGGTATGGCCGGCCTCCTGGAATACGCGACCGACGTGTTCGACCCGTCCACCGCCCAGAGCCTGGCGGAGTCCCTCACCGCCGCCCTCTGCGACCGCTCCTGACAGCACCCACGTCGTCGCCGCCCGCCTCCGTGGCCGGCGGCGACGCCGTCGTTTCCCCCGGATGGCACGGCTCGAACGCCGGAGCACCGGAACGCCGGAGCACGGGAACGCCGGAGCACGGGAACGCCGGAGCACGGGAACGCCGGAGCACCGGAGCACCGGAACGTCGGAGCACGGGAACGCCGGAGCACCGGAACGCCGGAGCACGGGAACGCCGGAGCACGGGAGCACGGGAACGGAGCACGCGAGCGCCGGAACGCCGGAGCACCGGCACAGGGGAGCACCGGCACAGGGGAGCAACGGAGCACCGGAGTACCGGAGCACGGGACGCTCGGCACCCCTGCGCCCAAGCGCCCCTGCACCCCTGCGCCCCTGCACCCCTGCGCCCCGGCACCCCTGCACCCAGGCGCCCAGGCACCCCTGCACCCCGGCACACCAAAGCGCCGGAATGCCGGGACGCTCGGAACACCCAGGCCGACGCCGATGCCGGGCGCCGGAACGCGGAAGCGGGGGGGGGGGGGGGGGGGGGGCCCCCCCCCCCCCCCCCGGCGCGGGGGGCGGGGGGGGGGGGCCCGGGGCGCCCCCCCCCCCCCGCCGCGCCCCCCCGCGGCCGGGGCCCGGGGGGGGGGGCGGGC